>NZ_AVFL01000023.1 GCF_000576635.1 Skermanella stibiiresistens SB22 | reverse complement strand
GTTCGGGAGGGGGGGGGGGTGGGAATCGAGGGCGAGTTGGAGCGTGGCCCGCCGATGGCGGGCCCGCTAAAGTCAGCCTTGTTTCCTGAATGGAAACTAACTCCCCCGGAACCGCGCACGGTCCCGGGGACGGCGGTTCAGGCCGGAAGGATCAGGAGACGACCGCCAGGGCGGCCTCGGCGACCTTCATGTCGTCGCTGTAGTGGCCGCCGCTGACGCCGATGGCGCCGATCATCGCGTCGTCCACCTTGATCGGATAGCCTCCGCCGAACACCACCAGGTCGGGGATGTGCGGGGCTCCCAGCGCCAGCGGGGCGTCATCCTTGATGAAGTCGTGCCAAACATGGGTCGGGATGCCGAACCCGGCGGCGGTCTTGGCCTTGTTGACGGCGACCTGGATCGCCAGCAGCGGCGCGCCGTCCATTCGGACGAAAGCCTTCTGGATGCCGCTCTCGTCGGCGATGCTGATCGCCATCGGGATGCCGAGTTCGCGCGCCTTGGCCTCGGCCGCGGCGATCATCCGGGCGGCCAGGACGGAGCTGACGCTCTTCTTCGTGATGGTGTCGGAACTCATTATTTTACTGTCTCCACTGGTATCGGGCCACCGGAGGTAGCCATTGGTATGGGATGACCTAGGCGATGGGCTGCTATCGGACGCCACCGCCATCGAAAGGCGTAATGCGTTCGATTTATATAAAACTTTCTATACTTATCTTAGGAATGAGTCAAACTAGAAAGATAGCTAAATTTTATCCTTTCGGTCTGCAGTTGCAGGTGGCGAACTCTAGGAGCCCGAAGCAAGAAAGAGTTTCAAGAAAATACATCCGTGTGGTCATTCAACGCGTTTCAGCGTCTCGGATCCCGGAAATGGGACAAGCTCGGCAGTCCCACGCGTGCGGAAGGCGGTGTCGGGGCGACCTGCGGCGGGGTGCCGCGGCAAAGCGCCGCGAAAGCCTGCGGCCGGCATCATCGCCAACGCCGCATCGTCAGCCATTCCACGCGCGGACGGCTGTGGAGGCATCGCCTCCCTCTCCCATCGTAGCCAAAAGCGATCGATCATAGGGTCCTTTACGGGAATGAATTGCAGATCGTTCGTGTCATATGCGATATTGCCTATTTGAATTCGCTGGCTGGATGTGCCGGCGCGGTTTGGTGCGGGGATCGGGACGGGCGACGTGGGCGCTCCGGGGACCTGGTCCGCAGATGGGGTGATCGATGGGACAGACACTGACGGAGAAGATCCTGGCGCGCGGCGCTGGCCGCGAGACCGTGACTCCGGGGGAGACGATTTGGGTCCAGGCCGACCTACTCATGACCCACGACGTGTTCGGACCCGAGGTGTTCCGGATCTTCGAGCGTGAATTCGGCGCCAACGCCGCCGCCTGGGACCGCGACAAGGTCATCGTGATCCCCGACCACTACATCTTCACCGAGGATCCGCTGGCGCGCCGCAACATCGACGTGCTTTCCGGCTTCGTCGAGAAGCACGGCATCACCCACTTCTTCAAGCCGGGCACCCCCAATTACAAGGGCGTCTGCCACGTCACGCTGGCGTCGGAGGGATTCAACCAACCCGGCGGCATCCTGTTCGGAACGGATTCGCACACCTGCACCTCCGGCGCCTTCGGCATGTTCGCGACCGGCATCGGCAACACCGACGGCGCCTTCATCCTGGGCACCGGCAAGCAGTGGCTGAAGGTGCCGGAGACGATGCGATTCGACTTCGAGGGTCCGCTGCCACCCTATCTGATGGCCAAGGACCTGATCCTCCGCGTCATCGGCGACATCGGCTGCGACGGTGCCGCCTACCGCGCGATGGAGTTCGGTGGAGACGGCATCGTCTCGCTCTCCATGGAGGAGAGGATGACCCTCTGCAACATGGTGATCGAGGCGGGCGGCAAGAACGGCATCGTCGCCGCCGACGCCAAGACCGAAGCCTATATGAGGGAGCGCGGCAAGACGGTGCGGGAATTCCTGACTCCCGACGCCGACGCGGCGTATCACAGCCGTCGCACCTATGTCAGCGCCGACCTCGCTCCCGGCGTCGCCAAGCCGCACAGCCCGGACAACTACGCGGAGGCCCGGTCGCTCGGCGACGTCACCCTGGACCGCTGCTACATCGGTTCCTGCACGGGCGGCAAGATCGAGGACTTCACCGCCGCCGCCCGCATCCTGGCGGGACGGCGCGTCGCGATCGACACCTTCGTGGTGCCGGCCACGACCGATGTCGAACGGGCGCTCAAGACCACGGCGGTCGATGGCGTGGCCCTGCTCGACATCTTCACCGAGGCCGGCTGCCGGGTCGGTCCGCCGTCGTGCGGCGCCTGCCTGGGCGGTCCGCTCGACACCTTCGGCCGCGCCACCGACACCCAGAAGGTGCTGTCCACCACCAACCGCAATTTCCCCGGCCGGATGGGCGCCCGCAGCGCCGAGGTCTTCCTGGCCAGCCCACTGACCGTCGCCGCCAGCGCGCTGACCGGCCGCGTCACCGACCCGCGCGAATTCCTGAAACACTGAAAGTCGGGAGCTTTCCCCCCATGAGCATGACGCTTACCGAGAAGATCATCGCGCGGCACGCCGGCTTGGACATGGTCAAACCCGGCCAGATCGTGTCGGCCAAGGTCGATCTCTGCATGGCCAACGACGCGACCATGCGCCTGAACATCGACATCTTCGACAACAAGGTCAAGGCGACCAAGGTGTTCGACAAGGACCGCGTGATCCTGATCATGGACCACCAAGTCCCCGCCGATTCGCCCCAGACAGCCGAGGTCCACCAGCTTTCGCGCAAGTTCGCCGAGCGGCTTGGGCTGACCCATTTCTACGAGACCGAGGGGATCTGCCATCAGGTGATGATGGAGAAGCACGTCGAGCCGGGCATGCTGGTGGTCGGCGCCGACAGCCACACCAACTCCTATGGCGTGATCGGCGCGGTCTCGTGCGGCATGGGCTCGACCGACGTGGTCGCAGTCATGGTCCGGGGGGAGACGTGGCTCCAGGTGCCCCACTCGGTCAAGGTCGAGCTGACCGGCACGCTGCCGGCGGGCGTCTACAGCAAGGACATCATCCTCAACCTGATCAAGCAAACCTCGATCAGCGGGCTGACCTACAAGGCGGTCGAGTTCACCGGGCCGGGGCTGGACGGCATCGCCGTGCCGCAGCGCTTCACGCTGTGCAACATGACGACCGAGACCGGCGCCAAGTCCAGCATGATAGCACCCGACGCCGCCACCTATGCCTACATCCGCGCGATCCGCGGTAGCGCGCCGGAGCCCGATCCCACCCTGTTCTCCGATCCGGACGCGGTCTACGAACAGACCTACCACATCGATCTGGCCTCGCTGAGCCCGCAGGTCGCCAGACCCCACTCGGTCGACAACGTGGTCGACATCGGCGAGACGGCCGGCGTCGCGATCGACCAAGCTTTCCTCGGCGCCTGCACCAATGGACGGATCGAGGACCTCCGCGAGGCCGCCGGCATCCTCGCTGGCCACAAGGTCGCCCCCGGCGTCCGCTTCATGGTGACCCCGGCGTCCCGCTCGGTCTATCTCCAGGGCATGCGCGAAGGCTTGCTCGAGACCTTCATGAGCGCCGGCGCCATCGTCAACCATCCCGGCTGCTCGGCTTGCTGGGGCGCCTGCCAGGGCGTGCTGTCCGCCGGCCAGACCATGATCTCCAGCGGCAACCGCAACTTCAAGGGCCGCGCCGGCAGCGCCGAGAGCAACATCTACCTGTCGAGCCCCGCCACCGTCGCCGCCTCCGCCATCGCCGGCAAGATCACCGACCCCAGGGAATACCTCTGATGACCGCGACCCCCGCAGTCCCATCCGAATCCACCCCGATCAGTGGCCGGAGCTGGAAGCTCGGCCACGACATCGACACCGACCAGATCATCCCGTCCCAGTACCTGGTGCTGGGATCGCTGACCCAGATGGCGACCCACTGCCTGGAAACCCAGCGGACGGATTTCGCGGCCCAGTGCCAGCCGGGCGACATCGTCGTGGCCGGCCGCAACTTCGGCTGCGGCTCCAGCCGCGAGCAGGCGCCGGTCGTGCTGAAGACGCTGGGTGTCGGCGCCATCGTGGCGCTCGGCTACGCCCGCATCTTCGCCCGCAACGCGATCAACAACGCGCTGCCGGTGATCGTGCTGCCGGAAGCCGAGGACATCCCCGATGGCCACCGCCTGTCGATCGTCCTCGCCGCCGGCGTGCTGAACGACCTGGACAACGGCCGAACCTGGAAGTTCGAGCCGATCACCGGCCTGCCGGGCAAGATCCTGGAGGCCGGCGGCCTGATCAATTATCTGCGCGCGGAACAGTCGGCATGAAGACCCGCATCGAAGGGCTGGCCTATGTGCTCGGTGACGACATCGACACAGACCAGATCATTCCCGCCGAACATCTCGTCTACTCCCTGGCCGACGAGGAGGAGCGCAAGCAATACGGCCGCTTCGCCCTGTCGGGAGTGCCCGACCACCAATGCGACGGCCCCTTCGTGCCGGAGGGCTGGCGGAGCCCCTACGCCATCATCGTGGCGGGCGACAACTTCGGCAGCGGATCGAGCCGCGAGCACGCCCCGGCCTGCCTGGAGATCGCCGGCGTCCAAGCCGTCATCGCCAACAGCTACGCCCGCATCTTCTACCGCAACGTCGTGGCCGGCGCCCGCTTCAGCCCGATCGAGACGGACGACTCGCTGAACAAGGTGACCCGGACCGGCGACCGCCTGATCATCGACCTGGACGCCCTGGAAGTCGAGAACGCCACCCGCAGCACCCGCCACGCGCTACGCTCGCTCGGCGAGGTCCAAGGCATCCTCGACGCCGGCGGCATCTTCGCCTTCGCCCGCCAGCACGGCTTGATCAGCAGGGTGGAGGGTTGAGGGGGCGTGAAGCAATCGGGAAATTTCTTGACCTGATTGACCGCGACACGAAAAGAAAGCCAATACGGTAATTATATCAGGCCGTAGGTCGGGTAGAGCGCAGCGGCACCCGACAAAGCAGGCGAGTTGATGTCGGGTGCCGCTGCGCTCTACCCGACCTACGAATTAGTACGACTTACTGTCACCGCCCGTAGACAGCCGTCACCGTCGCCTTGGCGATCGTGTTGGCGTTGACGAAGAAGCCGACCATGGCGCCTGACGCCTGACTGTCGAGCGGCAGGCTGTCGACATTCAGGGCGTGGACCGAGAAGATGTAGCGATGCGGCTTGTCGCCAGCGGGCGGACAGGCTCCGCCGAAGTCCGAGCCGCCGAAATCGGTGCGGCCGGGGACGGCTCCGGCCGGCAGGATGCGCTTGGCGAGGTCGCCGGCACCCGCGGGAAGCGATGTGACCGACGCCGGAAGGTTGAAGACGATCCAGTGCCACCAGCCGCTACCCGTGGGCGCGTCGGGGTCATAGAGCGTGACGGCGAAGCTCTTGGTGTCGGCGGGCGCTCCCGTCCAGGACAAGGCCGGCGAGACGTTGCCCCCGGTGCAGCCGAACCCGTTCAGCACCTGGGCCGCGGCGAGCGTCTTGCCCTCCGCGACATCGGGGCTGGACAGGCGGAACTCGTCCGCGGCGAGGGCGGGACCCGCCAGCAAGGCGTATGTGAGGGCGCCGGCCAAGACCAGCGGCGACGATGCGGCTTTCATCTGCGATTCTCCCAAGTCAGAATTTCCGGGAGAACGCTAGCCGGGTCCCCGCCCGCTCCGCGCGCCGCTACCGCTCAATTCCCGTCCCGCTTCGCTCACGGCGCCGCTATTCCAGCCGCCCCTCACCTCGGATGGCGGCATGCCAAACCGCTCGCGGAACCGGCTGGAGAACCGCGACGGCGAATCATAGCCGCAGGCGTGCGCCACCTCGACGATTCCGGCGCGCGAGGTCTGGAGCAGCGCCAGCCCATGGGACAGCCTGCGCTCAGCCAGGATCTCGCGGAAGCAGGTACCCTCCGCCGCCAGCCGGCGCCGCAAAGTCGCCTCGGAGACCTCCAGCAGCCGGGCGGCGTCGGCGGCGGTCCACGGCAGTTCCGGACGCGCCGCGATCATCAGGCGGATCTTCTGGATCGGCCCCTCGGCATCCGCCGCCGACCACCCGACGCCCCGCTCGGCCAGCGCCAGCACCACCTCGGCCATCCGGTGGCGGGCGACCTCCACCGACAGGCGGGGCGAGAGCAGCCCGCCGACGGCGTGGATGAAGGATTGCGTCAGGTCCGCGCCGGGCTCCAGCACGACGTGACCAGCCCCGGCTTTCCGCCCCGCGACCGGGTGCGGGACCGTCAGCGTCTCCCGGTCGAACACCATGGCGAAGGCGCGGTAAGCTCGCCCAGCAGGGTCGGGCAGGTTGGCGATATTGGGCCGCTCGCCGGCCCGCAGCGCCACGAACCAGCCGGACGGCACCACCGACGTTCCTTTTCCGCCTTCGCCTTCCCACTGAATGTGCTTCTCGCCGTCGAGCACCGCCACCAGGCAATGTTTCAGCACCGGCACCTCGCGAAGCCGTTGCGCCAGCGGCGCCGAGACGATCGCCACCGCGCCGACCTCCGCGCGCGCCACGCCGCCGTCATGCTGGGCGAGCAGGGGCAGCAGCTCCCGCAGCGGAGCGTCGGTCTCCAGGATCGAAGGTGCGATGGATGCGGTCATGGTCGAGCCGGACCATACACCCCGCCCGTCGCCGCCGCCATCACAGGTGCCGCCGGATGAAGTCCAGGAAGCGCGGGTCTCCCGCGCAGGCGATGTTGAGCCGCATGGCCGGGCGCTCCGTCCTGCGGTCGGCGGCGAAGACGAAGCCGGGCGCCACGAAGATGCTTTCGGCCGCCGCCGCCTTGACCAGCGCCACCTCGTCGGTGCCGGGCGGCAGGACGCCCCAGACATAATAGCCGCCGGCGGGAGCAACCGGCGTCTCGAATCCTACGGACTGGAGGCTGGGCAGGACGCTGGCGGTCGCCTCCGCGACATGGGCCTTCAATCCCCGCAGATGGCGCAGATACTGGCCACTGACGATCAGGCTATGGACCACGCGCTCGACATAGTCGGACGTGCTGACCACCGTCAGCATCTTCAGGTCGCACAGGGTCTTCGCCAGCGCCGGTTTGGCCGCGATGAAGCCGACCCTCAGGCTGGCCGACAAGGTCTTGGAGAAGGTCCCGACATGGATCACCCGGTCAAGCTGGTCGAGCGCCGCCAGCCGGGGGCTCGATGCCGGCAGGATATCGGCGAAGGGATCGTCCTCGACCACGTGGAAGCCGTGGCGGTCCGCGAGTTGGAGCAGCCGGTGCGCCACCGGCAGGCTGATCGACCCGCCGGTCGGGTTGTGGGCCAGCGACTGGGTGAAGAACGCCTTGGGCTTCAGGGCGGCGGCCTTGGCCGCGAGGTCGTCCAGGTCGGGGCCGTCATGGAGACGCCGGACACCGACGAACGGCACCTTGGCGAGCTTAAGCTTGCCGAACAGCGGATAATAGCCCGGGCTGTCCACCAGCACGGTGTCACCCGGCTCCAGCAGGTGGCGCACCACCAGATCCAACGCGTGGTTGGCGCCCTGCGTCAGCAGGATCTGGTCGGCCCCGACCGTGACGCCGCGCTCGGCCAGCGTCAACGCGATCCGCTCGCGCAGGGGTCCAAAGCCCCACGGGCTGCCATAGCCATGCCCGGCCTCGCCAGCGAACGGGGTCTTGATGCCGCGCAGGTGGCTGCCCAGCTCGAACTTCTTCATCCAGGACGGCGGCGGCCGGCCGTCGCCGACCCGCACGGCGTAATGCTGGTCCAGCTGCTCGCGCAGCAGCGACACCAGATCCACCGCGTCCACCACATGGGTGGATCTGGTGTCGAGCGCCGGGCTCCTGGCCGCCGCCACGAAGTAGCCCGATCCCTGCTTGGCCTCCAGCAACCCGCGCGCCACCATCCTGTCATACGCTTCCGCCATGGTGTTTTTGGAGACGCCATGCTCCACGGCACCAGCCCGCACCGACAGCAACCGCTCGCCCGGCTTCAGCAGCCCACCGTCGATCTGGGCGCCGATCTTCCCGATGATCTCGCCGACCCGCGTCACGCCACCGCCCTCCTCCACCAGTCTCCCCTCAACTGTCCCAGCCGATCCATTGGTACAGTGCCAGGGATAATCGCGCCAACTGTCCCTTGGCGAGGATCCTCCCATGCCGGAGTGTACGGTCAACAAAAAACCCTGGAGGAAGAGGCTGCCCATGGCCGAGAGCGAGCGCGGTTCCCGCATTTCCGGTTTCCATCGCAAATCCCCCGAGGAGCGGCTGAGGATCGTCGCCGAGTTCACCGGGCTCGACGCCGGCATGGCCGAAGGTCTGGCGCGCACCGGCAACCTCGACATCCAGCTGGCGGACCGGCTGGTCGAGAACGTCATCGGCGCCATGAACATCCCGCTCGGCATCGCGACCAACATGAAGGTCGATGGCGAGGACGTGCTGATCCCCATGGCGACCGAGGAGTCGTCGGTCGTGGCCGCCGTCTGCAACGCCGCCCGGCAGTGCTACGACGCGGGCGGTTTCACCACGTCGATGTCCGGAACGCTGATGATCGCCCAGATCCAGGCGGTCGGCATCGCCGATCCCCACGCGGCGCGGCTCCGCGTGCTGGACCGGTACTCCGAGATCAAACAGCTGTGCGACGACTGCGATCCCGTCCTGCTGAAGTTCGGCGGGGGCTTCCGCGACCTGGAGGTCCGGGTGCTCGACACGCTGAGCGGCCCGATGCTGATCACCCACCTGATCGTCGACACCCGCGACGCCATGGGCGCCAACGCCGTCAACACCATGGCGGAGAAGGTGGCGCCCCATGTCGAGGGCTGGACCGGCGGCAAGGTCTATCTCCGCATCCTGTCCAACCTCGCCGACCGCAGGCTGGCCCGCGCCCACGCCGTCTGGCCCACCGAGGAATTGGGCGGACCCGCCGTCAGGGACGGCATCATCAGCGCCTATCACTTCGCCGCCGCCGATCCCTACCGCGCTGCGACCCATAACAAGGGAATCATGAACGGCATCAGCGCCGTCGTGCTGGCGACCGGCAACGACACCCGCGCCGTGGAGGCAGGCGCCCACGCCTTCGCGGCGCGCGGCGGCCATTACGGCAGCCTGACCCGGTTCGAGAAGACGGCCGACGGCCACCTCAGCGGCTCGATCGAGGTGCCGATGCCCGTCGGATTGATCGGCGGCGCCACCAAGGTCCACCCGACCGCCCAGGCGGCGCTCAAGATCCTCGGCGTCAAGACCGCCGAACGGCTGGCCCGCGTCATCGCGGCGGTGGGATTGGCGCAGAACTTCTCCGCCCTCAAGGCGCTCGCCACCACCGGCATCCAGAAGGGCCACATGGCGCTCCACGCCCAGAACATCGCGATGATGGCCGGGGCCGCCGGCGGGGAGATCGACCAAGTCGCCCGCGTGCTGGTCGAGCGCGGCACCGTCCGGATCGACGTCGCCCAGACCGTTCTCCAGGACCTGCGCTCCGGCGCCAGGACCTGATGGCAGCAGCGAAAACCATAACAAAATCAGTGGAGGAAACCTTGAAGAGCATGAAGACGATCGGCCTGATGGCCGTCAGCGCCGTGGCCCTGCTGTCCGCCGCCCTTCCCGCCTCGGCCGAGATCGCCGGCGGCCGGGTCAAGCTCGGCGTGCTGACCGATATCAGCGGCTTCGCGTCGGACAGCACCGGCACCGGCTCCGTCGTGGCGGCGCAACTGGCGGCGGAGGATTTCGCGGCGCAACTTCCCGGCGCCAAGATCGAGGTGATCTCGGCCGACCACCAGAACAAGCCGGACATCGGCTCGGCCACCGCGCGCCGCTGGGTCGAGCAGGAGAGCGTCAACGCCGTGCTCGACGTCCCGTTCTCGTCGGTGGCGCTGGCTGTCAGCGAGGTGACGCGCGGCTCCAAGGCGCTGCTGGTGGCGTCGGGACCCGGCACGACCGCCCTGACCGGTCCGAAATGCTCGCCCAACACGATCCACTGGACCTACGACACCTGGGCCTTGTCCAACGGCACCGCCAAGGTGGTGACCGAGACGGTCGGCAAGAGCTGGTTCTTCCTGACCGCCGACTACGCCTTCGGCCACTCGCTGGAACAGGACGCCTCCGCCGTGGTCAAGGCGAATGGCGGAACGGTGGTCGGCGGTGTCCGGCACCCGACCAACAACTCCGACTTCTCGTCCTTCCTGCTGCAAGCCCAGGCCAGCGGCGCCAACATCATCGGCCTCGCCAACGCGGTCGGCGACACGGTGACCTCGGTCAAGCAGGCGGCGGAATTCGGCATCACCAGCGGCGGCCAGCATCTGGCGGCGCTGTTGATGCAGTTGAGCGACGTGTCCGCCGTCGGCTTGGAATCGGCCCAGGGCCTGTACCTGACCGAACCGTTCTACTGGGACATGACGACCGAGACGCGGGCGTTCTCCGACCGCTTCGCCGAGCGGATGAACGGCCGCCGCCCGACCGCCAACCAAGCGGGCGTCTATTCCGGAGCACTTCACTACCTGAAGGCCGTCAAGGCCGCCAACTCGACCGACGGCGCCGCCGTCGCCGCCGCCATGAAGGAGATCCCGACCGACGATCCCCTGTTCGGCAAGGGCAAGGTCCGCGTCGATGGCCGGGTGATCCACGAGATGCACGTCTTCCAGGTCAAGTCGCCGGACGAGTCCAAGGGTGACTACGACTTCTACAAGCTGGTCAAGACGATCCCGGCGGATCAGGCGTTCCGCCCGCTCGACCAAGGCGGCTGCCCATTGGCGACCCAGTAACCACCGCTGACATGAACCGCCCCTGAACGCAGGATAACTACCAACTTATGCATTTCGTAGGTCGGCTAGAGCGAAGCGGCAGCCGACACCACTCACAACACTCCTGCCCGTCGGCTGCCGCTTCGCTCTAGCCGACCTACGGTTGTACCTTCAATCGCCGCCCGGATGAACCACCCCCTCGATCAGCCGCCGCCGCCGTCCGATCTCCGCCGCCATGAAGTCCAGGAACACGCGGACGCGCGGCGCGTGGCGGAGGTCGGGGTGGGTCAGCAGCCATAGGTCGGCGGCCAGATCGGGATCGGGGGCGGCCAGCCGAACCAGCGACGGCCGGACATCGGCGATGAAGCACGGCAGGTGCCCGATCCCCAGACCGGCCTCGACCGCCTCGCCCAACCCCAGGACCGAGTTGGTCCGATAAGCCACCCGTTCCGGCGCCACGTTCTCGCGCACGCGCCGGACCACCTTCATGGTGGCCAGATCCTCGCTCAGCGACACCCAGCGCCGCTGGTACAGCGCCGCCATTCCCAGATCGCCCGGCTCGGGGAAATCGGCGGCCCGGCCGTACAGCGCCCAGCCGATGCTGGCGACGCGGCGGCCGACCAGCGTTTCCGGCGGGCTGTCGGTGGCGCGGATCGCCACGTCGGCATCGCGCTTCGACAGGTTCAGCGGCTGGTTGCTCAGCACGATGTCCAGCCGCATCTCCGGGCACTGTTCCAGGAACAGCGCGAACAGTGGCGTCAGCAAATGGACCAGCAAGCTGTCGTTGGTCGTGACCCGCAGCTCACCGGCTGGTGACGGCTCCCGCCCCGACACCTTGCGGGTGAAGGCGGTGATGTCCTCCTCCAGCCGTGCCGCCAAGGCCACCATCTCCTCGCCCGCCGCCGTCGGCGCGTAGCCGACCCGGTGCCGCTCGAACAAGGCGGTGCCCAGCGCCGCCTCGATCTGGCGCAACCGCCGGAACACGGTCGAGTGGTTGACACCAAGCTGCTGCGCAGCGGCCGGCAGCCCCTTGGCCTCCGCGATGGCGCGGATCAGGCGGAAGTCGTCCCAGGCGAGGTTCTTGTACGGCTCCGCCATCGAGCATCTCCCTTCCGCCGATTTCCCGATCGCAAGACCAACTGCGACGACGCACTCGTAGCATTGCATGGATGCAATCGATACCCCATAGGCAAAACAGCCGATAAACGCCATCTTTGGTTCAGACAAAACGACGCACCGAGAACAAGGCGAGGCCGGAACAGTATTTCCCGTCCGCCACGGAGGGCAAGACAATGACCCGGAACGGTATTCACCACGTCACGGCCATCGCTGGACCAACCTATCGCAATCTTGAATTCTATGGCGGCATCCTTGGACTGCGCCTGGTCAAGAAGACGGTCAATTTCGACGATCCCGGCACCTACCACTTCTATTATGGTGACGAGGTCGGCAGCCCCGGGTCGATCCTGACCTTCTTCCCGTGGGAACATGTGGCACCCGGCCGGCTCGGCATTGGGGAAACGCAGGAAACCGTCTTCCGCATCCCCGCCCAGTCGCTCGGGTATTGGACGCACCGGCTGATCGCGCACGGCGTCCGCCACGAGGCCCCGGAAAAGCGTTTCGGCGAGACCGTCCTGCCGTTCCGTGATCCCGATGGCATGCGGCTGGCTTTGGCCGCCGTTCCCGGCATCGGCGACGAGGCCGCTTGGACCGACGGCGACATCCCGGCGGAGCACGCGATCCGCGGCTTCCACGGCGTCAGCCTGCTGCTGAAGGAAGAGGGCGCCACCGGCACCATCCTGACCGACGTTCTGGGCTTCACCCGGATCGGACAGGAAGGCACCGTCGTCCGCTTCAAGGCGGAGGGTGCTTCCATCGGCGGCATCGTCGACATCCGGGTGGCGGGCGGTTTCCTGCCGGCGCGGATGGGTGCCGGCTCGGTTCACCACGTCGCCTTCCGGGCCGCCGACGATGCCGCCCAGGCGGAGATGGTGGAGAAGCTGGCGCGGAACCACGGCATCCGGACGACGGAGCAAAAGGACCGCAACTACTTCCGGTCCGTCTATTTCCGGGAGCCGGGCGGCGTCCTGTTCGAGATCGCCACCGACGAGCCCGGCTTCGCGGTCGACGAGCCGGTGACCACCTTGGGCCAGTCGTTGAAGCTGCCGGACTTCCTGGAGCCGCGCCGCGACGAGATCGAGGCCGTCCTGCCACAAGTCGCGTGAGACCCGTGGGAAGATGACTGCGGGAAGATAAGGAGACCCTGGACATGACCACCACGTCCCTATCGTTCATCCACCGCTTCGAACCGGCGACCGTGCCGGGCAAGCCGCCGATCCTGCTGCTGCACGGCACCGGCGGCGACGAGAACGACCTTCTGCCGCTCGGGGGCATGCTCGCCCCCGGCTCGGCCCTGCTCTCCCCTCGCGGCAAGGTGCTGGAGGGGGGCATGCCCCGGTTCTTCCGGCGCTTGGCCGAAGGCGTGTTCGACGAGGCGGACGTGCGCCGCCGCGCCGCCGAACTGGCCGATTTCATCCAGGAGGCGCGCGACGCCCATGGCTTGGCGGCCCCGATCGCGGTCGGGTTCTCCAACGGCGCCAACATCGCCGCGGCCCTGCTCGTCCTCCGTCCCGAGGTGCTGGCCGGCGCCGTGCTGCTGCGAGCCATGGTGCCGCTGGCCGACACACCCTCTGGCGACCTGTCCGGCAAGCCGGTGCTGATGCTCTCCGGGTCGATGGACCCGATCATCCCGGCCGACAACGCGGCGCGGCTCGCGGCCCAGTTGACCGCCGCCGGCGCCGAGGTCGACCACAAGATCCTGCCGACGGGACACGGTCTGTCCCAAGCGGACGTGACGATCGCCAGGAACTGGCTCGACCGTCTCACCGCCAAAACCGCTTAACGAAGGAACCTGGATCATGCAACTCACCGGCATCCACCACCTGACCGCCGTTTCCGCCGACGCCCCGCGCAACCACGCCTTCTACACGAAGACCCTGGGCATGCGGATGGTCAAGAAGACGGTCAACCAGGACGATGTCAGCGCGTACCACCTGTTCTACGCCGACGCCATCGCCTCGCCCGGATCGGACATCACCTTCTTCGACTGGCCGGTCGGGCGCGAGCGGCGCGGCAACCACAGCATCACCCGCACGGCGCTCCGCGTTTCCGGACAGGAGACGCTGGCTTGGTGGAAACGGCATCTCGCGGAGGCCGGCGTCTCCCACGCCGAGGTCATCGAGCGGGATGGCCGCCTGACCCTGGACTTCGAGGATTTCGAAGGCCAGCGGCTCAGCCTGGTCGATGACGGCGGCGCCGGTCCGGCCCACCCGTGGGATCGCAGCCCCGTCCCGGCGGAACACCAGATCCGGGGGCTCGGTCCCATCACGATGACGGTGCCCGACCTCAAGCCGACCGAGCTGGTCCTGACCCGCGTCATGAACATGGAGCAGGTCCGCGACTATGAAACGCCAGGGGCGGCCAACTCCCGCACCCATGTCTTCCAGATGGGCGGCGGCGGGGCCGCGGCGGAACTCCACGTCGCCGTGCGGCCGGACCTCGACCCGTCGCAGCCGGGAGCGGGTAGCGTCCATCACGTGGCGTTCCGCGTTCCCGACGCGGATTACGAGGCTTGGGCCGACCGGCTGGAGCGGGTGCGGATGCCGTCGAGCGGACCGGTCGACCGCTACTACTTCCGCAGCCTCTATTTCCGGGAGCCAAACGGCGTGCTGTTCGAGATCGCGACCGACGGTCCGGGCTTCGCCACCGACGAGCCGATGGAGACGCTGGGCGAGAAGCTGTCCCTGCCGCCCTTCCTGGAGGCGCGGCGCGCCCAGATCGAAGCGAACCTGAAACCACTCTGACCCAAGGCGGTCCCGACAGTGCGTCGGGACCGCTGGTCAGGCGGATCCACGGCATAGGAATTTTCGATTTCCCCCCGATCGGGAACGACGGCTAGGCTGGGCATCACCCTCGATGCCCGGCCCCGCCGCCGTTCCCACAGGAGATCCCATGCCGAAACCGCCTGTCGTCCTCTTCATCAACGGGCCTAACGCCAATCTCTACGGCCTTGATAAGAATGGGCTTTACGGCAGCGACAGTTTCCCCGCGATCCGGACGCGGTGCGAGGAGCACGCGGCCACCCTGGGGCTGGAACTGGATTTCCGCCAGTCCAACCACGAAGGCGTCATCATCGACTGGATCCAGGAGGCGCGCGCGTCCGCCGATGGGATCGTGATCAACGCCGCCGGGTTGACCTATACCTCGGTGTCGATCCTCGACGCCCTTCTGGCGTTCGACGGACCGATCATGGAGGCCCATATGAGCAATATCTGGAAACGCGAGCCGTTCCGCCACCACTCCCATGTCTCCCGCGCCGCCACCGGCGTGATCGCTGGCCTGGGCGTCGCCGGCTACGAACTAGCGCTGACCGCCATCTCCGGCCTGATCGCCCAACGGAGGTCCTTTGGCCTGGGACGGCCGGCATGACCCGGGAAACCATGGTCTTCCACAGCCAGTTCGACAAGCTGGAGATCTGGCGCGGGTTCCTCGAAGCGGAATTGCCGGACTTGGCGGTGCGGCGGGCCGACGAGATCGACGACCCCGCCAGCGTCCGCTACTCGCTGGTCTGGAAACCGCCCCACGGCTTCTTCGCCGACTACCCGTCGTTGTCCCTGGTGGTCAACCTGGGAGCCGGGGTCGACGCGCTGGTCGGGCGGACCGACCTGCCCGACGTGCCGATCACCCGCCTGTCCGACCCGGAGATGGCACGGATGATGGCCGGCTACGTGCTGTTCGCCGTGCTGCGCTACGCCCGCGACATCCACATCTTCGAACGCGCCCAGCGCGAGCGGCGCTGGCACTACATCCACCCGCGCGGCCCGGAGACGACCCGCGTCGGCGTGCTTGGCCTCGGCGAACTGGGAGCGGCGGCCGCCCTGGAACTGGCGCGCCAGGGCTTCGACGTCGCCGGCTGGTCGCGAACGCGCAAGAACCTCGACGGCATCGCCTGCATGGCGGGGCCGGACGAGTTGCCGGACTTTCTCGCCCGCTCCGACATCCTGGTGGTGATGCTGCCGCTGACGCCGGAGACCGACGGGCTGCTCGACGCCCGCCACCTGGCATTGCTGCCGCCGGGGGCCAAGCTGATCAACGTGTCGCGCGGCGCCGTGGTGGACGAGGCGGCGATGATCGCGGCGCTGACCGACGGCAGCATCGCGGAGGCGACCCTGGACGTGTTCGAGCGCGAACCCCTGTCGCCCGACAATCCCTTGTGGGCCATGGGGAACGTGCTGATCACGCCGCATCTGGCCTCGGTCGCCATCCCTAAATCGGCGGCGCGCCAGATCGCTGAGAACATCCGCCGCATCCGCTCAGGCCGGGAGGTCCTCCACCGCGTCGATCCGCGGCGGGGCTATTGATCCCGGCTCGAAGACGCCGCCGGGGGCGAAGGCCTCGCGCAGGAAGTCGGCGAAGGCCTGGACCGCCGGCCGCACCGACTGGCGGCGCAGGCGCAGGCTGGTGATGTGGGTGGGAGCCAGCGGCTCGATGATCGGCAGCACGGCGATCCGGCTGCCGTCATAGCCGATCATCGTCCGGGGCACGACGTTGAAGATCGCGTAGCCGTGCCCGTGGCCGACCAGCCCCCGGATCAGCTCGTACGATCGCGAGCGCATCCCGACCCGCGGCTCCATCCCGCAGGCGGCGAACAAGCCTTGGAAATAATCCCGCGAATGGGGCAGGTCGAGCAGGATGAACGGCTCGTCCGCGAACTCCGTCAGGCTGACCCGCTTCCGCCGCGCCAGCGGATGATCGGCCGAGACGATCACATGGGGCGGCAGGTCGGCCAACCGCTCCCCCAGGATCTCGTCCGGCACCGAGAACGAGTACGACACCGCGATCTCGGTCCGGCCGCTGGTCAGCCCCTCCAGGATATCCTTCTGGTCGCCCTCCTCCAGCCGAACCGAGATGCCCGGCGCCCGCCGCGCGAAGCCGGACAGCAGCCCCGGCATGAACCGCGCCGCCAACGTCACGAAGCTCCCGACCATGATCTCGCCGCGCAGCGCGTCGCCCAGCGTCTGGGCATTCTGGGCGAAGTCCCGGAAATGGGTGAGCAGCAGGCGGGCGTCATTGACGAACTTCTGCCCCGCCGCCGACAGCGAGACGCCGCGCGCGTGATGACGGACGAAGATCTGAACCCCCAGTTCCGCCTCCACCTGCGCCACGGCGGTGGACACGGACGGCTGCGACACGTTCAGCCGCTTCGCCGCCTCCGTCACGCTGCCGGCGTCGGCGGTTTCGACCACATAGCGCAGGACCCGGATCGACAGGTGCATTGGCTTTTCCAATCCAGATGAAAAGCTAAAAATATTTTCCCGATGCTAAAGTGCGGTGCACCATTGGTCTAGATGATTGTGGGAGAGCGTGATGATCCGTACGGGCGATGAATATCGGGCTGGCTTGCGCGACGGCCGAGAGGTCTGGATCGATGGCGAGAAGGTCGCCGACGTCACCAAGCATCCCGCCCTCAAACCGATCATCGACGTCAAGGCGCGCATGTACGACATGGCGCACGAGGAGGCCCACCGGGCCACCCTCTCCTATGTCGAGGACAACCAGCGCCACTCGGTCTTCTACCGCCCGCCGACCGAACAGAAGGACTGGAGCGACAAGATCGCCGCCGTCGACGCCGTGATGAAGGACATCGGCGGCGTCGTCACCCGCGTCGGCGACGAGACGATCGGCGAGATGTGGTCGCTGCAGGACGGGCGCGACGTGCTGGCCGAGATCGACCCCCGGTTCTCCGACAACATCGACCACCACATCCGGGCGGTGATCGAGAAGGACGTCTTCCACGTCTCGGCCAACACGGACCCCAAGGGCGACCGGTCGCGGGCGCCGCAGGACCAGGACCCGGACCTGATGGTCCACGTCACCCGCGAGACCGACGCCGGCATCGTCATCCGGGGCGCCAAGTACGAGACGGCGGCGGCCTACGCCGACCAAGCCTATCTCAAGCCCACCGTCGGCGCCTGGGCCAACGACAAGTTGTCCGACTACGCCGTAGGCTGCATCGTCAAGATGGGCGCCCCCGGCGTGCGGCACATCTGCCGCGCCGGTTTCGCGGGACGCGGCGACCCGGCGGATTATCCGCTCGCCAACAAGTTCGACGAGGTCGAGGCGCTGGTCGTGTTCGACGACGTGCTGATCCCGTGGGAGGACGTCTTCTTCTACCGCCACACCAAGGCGGCCCAGTTCGTCCGGAGCACCCTGCACCGTTATTCGGCGTTCCCCTACGTCCTCCGCCTGCTCTACGTCGCCGACATGATGATCGGCACCGCCATGTGGAACGCCAAGCAGACCGGGTTGGACAAGCTCCAGTCGGTCCGCGAGAAGCTGGCCGATCTGGTTTGCTACCGCGAGGGCATCAACGCCCACCTGACCGCCTCGATCGCGATGGCCGAACGCAGCCCCGGCGGATTGCTGATGCCGCAACAGTCGATGCTCTACGCCGGCCGGGTGTTCGGCTGCTCCAACCTGCCGAACATGATGCACATCGCCCGCGAGCTGTGCGGTGGCCAGATCTGCGTCACCCCCAACGCGGCGGCGTTCAATTCGCCCGGCACGTCGGGCTGGCTCAACAAGTTCTATACGCTGAACGAGGAATGGGAGGCGGAGGACCGCCGCAAGCTGCTGGCCTTCGGCCGCGACCTGCTGAACTCCGACTACGCCGGCCACAGGCTGACCTTCGTCCAGTTCGCCCAGGCGCCGCACTTCAACCACTTGGCCGCCGTCTACAACAGCTTCGACTTCTCCGGCCCGCTCGACTTCGTCCGGAAGGCCGCCGACCTGTCGGATAAGGTGACGGGACGGCCGCAATGATCGCGGAGACCGTGTCCGCCGCGCGCCCCGTCGATCCGGCGCTGTTCCGCGAGGCGATGCGCCTGACCGCCTCCGGCGTCGCGGTGGTGACGACCGACGGCGCCCAGGGCCGCGCGGGACTGACCGTCTCGACGCTCTGCTCGCTGTCCATGGAGCCGCCCTCGGTCGTGCTCTGCGTCCACAACAGGAGCAAGGCGCTGGAAACCCTGCTGGCCAACGGCGTGTTCTGCGCCAACGTCCTGCGGCAGGACCAAACGCGCGTCGCCGACAGCTTCGCGGGCGCCATCCCGGAATTGCGGGACGACCGCTTCGCCGCCGGCTCCTGGTCACTGCTGGAGACCGGCGCCCCGGTGCTCGACGGCGCGCTGTGCGGCTTCGACTGCCGGGTCGCCAAGGTGTTCGACTTCGGCTCCCACCGCATCATCGCCGGCGAGGTGCTGGCGCTGGCGACGGCTCCCTCCGAGCCGCTGGTCTTCTCCAACCGGGCCTACCGGCGTCTGGACGCGATGTCATGCGAGCCGTAGGTCGGGTAAAGCGAAGCGGCACCCGACAAGCCGGCACGTCGATGTCGGCTGCCGCTTCGCTCTAGCCGACCTACGGCAACACTAATAATGAAGTAAATGAAACCGCAGACCTAAAGGTTCGCGGGTGTTTTTTCCGTACCCTAAAACACAGAATTAACAACATTGGATCTTGTTCATTCCTAAGGCGATGAAGATCAATATTTGTGCATCCATCATTTCTGACATCACCCCAATCCCTGTCACACTCTCATTCATTCAACTGGCACAATCCTTGCTATTTTCTTAGCTAACGAATTTCAGGGTACAGGCAACAGGGGAAGACAGACATGAAGCCGCATTTCATCGCCATGGGGTTGGCGGCAGCCATCCTGGCCGTCGTTCCGGCGCAGGCCGCCGACAAGCTGGTGGTCAGCACCTGGGGCGGCAGCTTCCGCGACCTGATCGACGAGGCGATCGGCCAGAAGTTCACCGCCGATACCGGCGTCGAGGTCGAATACGTGACCGGCGGCACCATGGACCGGCTGAACAAGGCCAAGCTCGCCAAGGGCGCGCCGGAAAGCGACATCACCTTCACGACCTCCCATGTCGGTTGGCTCTACGCCTCCGACGAGCTCTACGAGACGCTGGACCTGTCCAAGGTTCCGAACGCCGCCAACCTGGTGGAACAGGCCAAGATCAGCCCGTACCACATCGGCTCCTGGGCCTATGTCTACACGATCGGCTACCGCCCCGACCTGGTGCCCGAGGGCGTGACCTTCTCCAGCTGGCAGGACCTGTGGTCGCCCAAGCTCAAGGGCATGCTGGCCGCCCCCGACTTCGATCCCAGCCACATCATCAACGTCGCGGCGCTGCTGTCGGGTGCCGACGCCGCCACCTGGGAGAAGGGTCAGCCCAAGCTCCTGGAGCTGAAGCCCAACTTCAAGGCGTTCTACACCAACGATGCCAACAGCCAGCAGCTTTTCGCCACCGGCGAGACGCCGGTGCAGGTCGTGCTATCGATGAACGCCTATTACATGATCGACCAGGGCGTCGACATCAAACTGGTCGTGCCGAAGGAGGGCGCCATTCTGGGCGTCGACACCATGGCAATCATGAAGGGCTCGAAGAACGCCGAGCTTGCCTATAAATTCATCAACACCGCGCTCGACCCCGAGGTCCAGGCCAAGATCGCCGAGATCAAGAAGGGCAGCCCCGTCGTGCTCAACGCCAAGGTCGACGCCGAGACCGCCGCCTTGCCCGGCGTCTTCACCAAGGCCGAGCAGTGGAACAGCCAGGCGATCGTGATCGACCACAAGCTCCGCGCGGAGAAGACCGCCGAGTGGCGGAAGTGGTTCGCCGAAAACATGATCTCACGCTGATCCCCACACCGGGTTTGAATTGATGACACGACGACCCTTCCTCGGCTGGTTCGTCTCTCCGGCGGGGCTGGTGGCGCTTGGGCTCGCCGCCGCCCTAGCGGCGGTCTTCCAGTACAGCCTGCGGGCCTACATCCCGGGATCGCTCGACGTCGGCGGCTTCACGCTCGGCAACTTCGCCGACCTGCTGAAGCCGATCTACGGCAGCGCCTTCCTGCAGACCGTGGCGCTGTGCTTCGAGACCGCCGTGATAACCCTGCTGCTGGGCTATCCGCTGGCCTACGCCCTGGTCCGGACCCGCAACAAGGCGCTGAAGTCGGTGATCCTGATCATCGCCGTGACGCCGCTGTTCCTGGGCGAGGTGGTCCGGACATATTCCTGGATGATCGTGCTGGGCAACAACGGCTTCATCAACAGCGTGCTGATGGGACTGGGGCTGATCCAGAAGCCCGTGCAGTTCATGTTCACCAGTTTCGGGGTCGTCGTGGCGCTGGTCCACGTGACCTTGCCGGTCATGGTGATCATGCTGGCGGCGGCGCTGTCGCATATCGACCGCGACTACGAGAAGGCGGCCGAAAGCCTGGGCGCCGGTCCGATCCGGGCATTCCTGACGGTGACGCTGCCGCTGTCGATGCCTGGCATCATCGCGGGAGTCACGACCGCCTTCGCCTGGACCTTCAGCGCCTTCGCGACACCCCAGCTGATCGGTGGCGGCAGGGTCAACACGATCTCGACGCTGGTCTACCAGCTGGGCTTCGCCTCGTTCAACTTTCCGTTCGCCGCCACCCTGTCGGTCGCCGGACTGGCGCTGACGCTGGTGGTGCTGGCGTTGCTGAAACGGGTCATGCGCCCGCTCGAAAAGCTCGGGGAGCACTGAGATGCGCCAACCCCTGCCGCAACGGCTGCTCGGGATCTCGGGCAAGCTCCTGATCGCCGCGATCCTGGGCTTCATCATCCTGCCCGCCGTGGTGGTCACGATCGCCGCCTTCAATTCCAAGGCGATCCTCACCTTTCCTCCCAGCGCCTACTCGTTCCGCTGGTTCGAGCGGGCCGTCTCTTACGGCGACTTCAAGAAGGGCTTCCAAGCCGGGCTGACGGTGACGCTGTGGGCCTCGACCATCGCCCTGGTGGTGGGGGCGGCCTTCGCCTTCGCGATCAACCGCTACCAGTTCAAGTTCAAGCGGGCGCTGGAAGGCCTGCTGCTGTCGCCCCTGATCGTACCGCACTTCACCATCGGGCTTGGGCTGCTGATGCTGGCGGCGCAGACCGGCCTGCCGCGGGGATATCCGCTGATCGTGTTCTGCCACGTGGTGCTGGTGCTGCCCTTCGTGATGCGCTGCGCCTACATCTCGCTCCAGAACCTGGACACGCGGCTGGAACTGGCGGCGGCCAGCCTGGGCGCCTCGCCGCTCAAGATCCTGCTGACGGTGACGCTGCCGCTGCTGGTGCCGGGTCTGGTCAGCGGCTGGCTGTTCGCCGCGATCCTGTCGTTCAACGAGTTCACGGCCTCGCTGTTCGTCACCACCCAGGCGACCCAGACCTTGCCGGTCGCCATGTACAACTACGTCCGCGAGTACGCCGACCCGACCCTGGCCGCCTTGTCGGTCATCTACATCGTGGTCACCGCCGTGCTTCTCAGCCTCGCGAACGCTTATCTCGGACTTGGAAAGGTGTTGAATGTCGAGCAGGGCCGCTAAGACGATGCCGGCGGGCTCCCCGGTGATCGAGGACGCCCCCCGTCGAGCCGCCGTCCAACTCGATGGCGTCACCAAGAAATTCGGCGGCTCGGTCGCCCTCCACGAGGCCTGGCTGAAGATCCCCAGCGGCGAGTTCATGACCCTGCTGGGACCGTCCGGCTGCGGAAAAACGACGCTGCTGAACCTGGTGGCGGGGTTCCTGGACACAGACGGCGGCGAGATCTTCATCGACGGCACGCTGGTCACCGAAACCCCCGCCCACAAGCGGGAGATCGGCATCGTCTTCCAGAACTACGCGCTGTTCCCGCATATGGACGTGGCCAAGAACATCGGCTACGGCCTCCGCATGCGCGGCGTGCCCAAGGCGGAGATCGCCCGCCGGGTGGAACAGGCCCTGGCGTTGGTCAAGCTGACAGGCTACGCCGACCGCAGGCCGCGCCAGCTGTCGGGCGGCCAGCAGCAGCGGGTGGCGCTGGCGCGCGCCTTGGTGATCCGGCCCAAGGTGCTGCTGCTCGACGAGCCGTTCTCCGCGCTGGACAAGAACCTGCGCGGCTCGATGCAGGTCGAGTTGAAGGAGATCCAACGCGAACTTGGCGTCACCACGATCTTCGTCACCCACGACCAGGGCGAGGCGCTGAGCATGTCCGACCGCATCGCCGTGATGTCCGCCGGCCGCATCCGCCAGATCGCCACCCCCGACGAGATCTACCGCCGCCCAGCCGACCGCTTCGTCGCGTCCTTCGTCGGCGATGTCAACGTGCTGAAGGCCCGGTTGGGATCGCGCCAGTCGAGCGAGGCGGTGGCCACCGTCGGCGGCATCCCTGTCATCGTCCCGGCCGGTCCCCTGAACGACGTGGCGTCCGGCGCCGCCATCGACCTGTTCGTCCGGCCGGAGCACATCCAGCTCGCCCCCGCCGGCGAGGCCGGCACCCTGCGGGGCACCGTCTCGACCCACATCTTCCAGGGCGGCCATGTCGACGTCTATGTCGAGGCGCCGGCCCTGTCGCGCGACCGCATCCTCGTCCGCCTGCCGGGCGTCGACGCGATCACCCGCTGGCCGGTCGGCGGTCAGGTCGGCCTCCGCTTCGGAACGACCGACCTGACCGCCTTCCCGGTCGAAGGCGACCCGGCGTGACTTCTCTAAAACGAGGGCGCCCCCGCCGGGGTGCGGGCGCGGGTGACGTAATCGGCCTGCTGCGGCTCGTAGCGCGTCCACAACTCGCGAAGCGCACCAATCGGCGCCTCATGCCAATCGACCCGCAGATCGACCACCGGCCAGTCCAGCTGGTGCGCGACGTGCAGGCCGGCGGCGTGCTCGTCGTCGGTCTCGCCGCCCGCTTCAAGGCCAGCCTCCAGCGCCCGCATCAGCCGCTCCGGCAGGCTCAGTCCGCGCGACCGGGTGAAGTGGTCGACCATCACCTTGGGGACATCCGGGTTCGCCAGCAGATTGCCCAGCGCCAGGCACTCGTTCCCCTCGACGGCGTTGGCGGTGCCAAGCGCCTTGGCGCCGGAATGCCAAGCGACGCGGCCATAGCGGTCTATCACCCCGACCTGACGCCATTCCGGATCGGGAGTTCCCAGCTTGAGCGTCGACAGCACGGCGCCCGCTCCCAAACCTTGACGCAACAGGGTCAATCCGGTTGGACCCAAAGCGGGGTCCGTGACGTTTTGAGTCACGATGAGACCCAAGGGACCGACCCAGGCGCAGCGGCTGGGCACCGCGATGCTCGACGAGGTGATGGCGATGCCAAAGGCTCCGGTATCGGGGCACCGCGCGGCGATGGAGTAGGTCACTTTCGTCTCCGGACTGTCAGGATGATGTATAATGGATAGCAGATACCAAGAAGATGCACAACAAATATTGTGTGATCTCATAGGGTTTGAAAGTATAAGCTCAAATTCAAACCTCGATATAGTGAATTATATCGAGATTTACTTGTCTTCGCATGGAGTGGTTTCGGAGCGGGTGTATTCCGTCGACGGCACCAAGGCATCCATCCTCGCGACCATCGGCGACGCCTCCAAGCCCGGTGTCGTGCTCTCGGCCCACACCGACGTGGTGCCGGTGGCCGGACAGCCCTGGACCTCGCCGCCCTTCACCGGCACCGTCAAGGATGGCCGCATCGTCGGGCGCGGCGCCACCGACATGAAGGGCTTCATCGCCGTGGTGCTGGCCCATGTGCCGGAATTCGTCGCCTCCTCCGCGGGCACGCCCATCCACATCGCCCTCTCCTATGACGAGGAGGTCGGCTGCAAGGGGGCGCCCGACCTCGTCCGCGCCGTGGCCGCCCTGCCGGCGCTCCCAGCCCTGGCGATCATCGGCGAGCCGACGGGGCTCAAGGTGGCGCGCGCCCACAAGGGCAAGACCGCCCGGCGCGTCACGGTGACCGGCCGGACCGGACACTCCGCCCTGCCCCATCTGGCGGCGAACGCGGTGGAGGCGGCCGCCGCCATCGTCCACGGTCTTGGCCAACTCGCGCGCGGGCTGGAGGCGGGCGCCGCCGGCGCCAGTTTCGACCCGCCCTGGAGCACCCTGCATGTCGGCTCCCTCCACGGCGGCGGCGCCCTCAACCTGGTGCCCGACCACGCCGTGCTGGAGTTCGAGCTGCGCCACATGCCGGGCGAGGATGTCGCCGCCCTGCTGGCGCGCGCCGACTCCTTGGTCGCGGCGGAACGGACCCGGCTGCGCGAGCGGGCACCCGAGGCCGACATCATCGTCGAGGAGCTGTCGGCCTACCCCGCCCTGGACTGTCCCGGCTCCTCCCCCGCGCTCAGCGCCACCGCTAGGCTGGCTGGCCACAACGGGGATCCGGTAACCCTTAGTTTCGGGACCGAGGCTGGCCTTTACGCTGCCGCCGGCATCCCATCCGTGGTATGCGGCCCCGGCGACATCGCCCGCGCCCACAAGGCGGACGAATGGATCGCGGTCGATGAACTCACCGCCGCGAGCCGCATGATGACCCGGCTGGCGGAAGCGATCCGCCGGCCCACCAAGGAGTGGATGAGACCATGACGACCAAGCCGGCCCTCAAGCTGACCCATGAAGGCGCCCTGAAAGTCCTGTCCGGCGCCATCGCCAAGGCCCAGGAGATCGGCGTCCCGCAGAACATCACCGTCGTGGACGACGGCGGCAACTTGCTGGCCTTCGTCCGGATGGACGGCGCCAAGTTCCTGTCGATCGAAACCTCGAAGTCGAAGGCGCTCTCGGCCGCCTCGCACCGCGTGCCGACCGGCGGCATGAACCCGTCGATGGAGATCAAGCTGGCGATCGCGTCGGGCGGCCGCCTGACCAACGCCGAAGGCGGCCTGCCGATCTTCATAGACAGCCACTGCGTTGGTGCCATCGGCGTTGGCTCGGGCACCGGCGCCCAGGACGTCGAGGTCGCGCGCGGCGGCTTGGCCGCGATCGACGCGCGGGAAACGGCGTCGTAAGACAACCTCTCCGCGGCTGAGCATCAAGTATGGGGACATTCTGGATTGAAGTTGCTCATCCAAGCGGCTTCCTGAAACATCAAACCAGAATGTCCCCATTCTTCTTCAGCGCGGCGGGCGTATTCGTTGGCCCGCGTGTTTGACACATTGACACCCCGTCCTTTTCCGATATCCCGGTCGCCATGACCCTTGATCCGATGCCACACCCCCGGTGCCCCGCATGAGCCTCGACGTGTCCAACCCTCCGGAACTCGTCCAGATCGAGGAGTTCGGCTCCAACCCTGGCAACCTCTCCATGTACCGATACGTGCCGGACGGGCTTGGCGCCGGAGCGCCGCTGGTCGTGGCGCTGCATGGCTGCGGCCAGACCGCCGCCGGGTATGACCACGGCACGGGCTGGTCCCGGCTCGCCCAGCGCTGGGGCTTCGCGCTGCTGCTGCCGGAGCAGCGGAAGGAGAACAACCAGGGCACCTGCTTCAACTGGTTCGAACCCGGCGACATCGAGCGCGACACCGGCGAGGCAGCCTCCATCCGCCAGATGGTCGAACGGATGCGCCAGGACCACGGCGTCGATCCCGCCCGAACCTTCGTCAGCGGCCTGTCCGCCGGCGGCGCCATGACGGTGGTGATGCTAACCACATACCCGGAGGTCTTCGCCGGCGGCGGCGCCATCGCCGGACTGCCCTATAAATCGGCCCTCGGCCTGCGGGAGGCGCTGACCGCGATGTTCCGGGGCCGCGCCAAGCCAGCGGAGGAATGGGGCGATCTGGTGCGCGGCGCCACCGGCCACTCCGGAGCTTGGCCAATCCTGTCGATCTGGCACGGCACCGGCGACCGCACGGTGGCCCCGATGAACGCGGCGGAACTGGCGAACCAGTGGGCCAACCTCCACGGCGCCACCGCTCCCGCGCACGAGGACAGAGTGGCTGGCCACCGCCACCTGCTGCTGCGCGATAACGACGGTCGCGCCGTGGTCGAGTTGTACGACATCGCCGACATGCCCCATGGCGCCCCGATCCTCGAAGGCGACGCCGACGACCAGCTCGGTATTCCCGCCCCGTTCATCCTGCCTGCCGGGATCTCCTCGACCTACCACATCGCCCGCTTCTGGGGCCTGGGACCGGTGGCCGAAGCGGCGAAGCCCAGCGTCACGGCACCCGCGAAACCCACTCCCGCCACGGCGGCGAAGGAGCCGGTCTTCGCGATGCGCGCAGCTCCCAAGCAGGGGCTGGTCGCCCGCGTCAAGGGTCTGTGGGGCAAGCTGAAGCGAACGCTCTCCGGCGGTTGAGCCCAAAGGAGCGCTTGATCCTCGATCCGTTCCGGGAAGATGCTGACGGATCGAGGGGGCGCCTGGAGCGCCGGAGGCACCATGGCCGACATCGTCCTGATCAGCCCGCGGTTCGAGATGTCCTACTGGGGGTTGGAACACGCCCTGCCCTTCATGGGGCGCAGCGCCAACATGCCCCCCGCGGCGCTGCCCCTGCTGGCGGCCCTGACGCCGGCGGGTCACACCCTCACCATCATGGACGAGAACATCGCGCCGATCGACTTCGACCGGTGCGCCCGCGCCGACATCGTCGGATTGACCGGCATGATCGTCCAGCGCCACCGCATGACCGAAATCCTCCAGGCCTTGAAGACGTGCGGCTGTTCAACCGTGGTCGGCGGCCCCTGGGTCAGCGTCAGCGAGGATTATTTCGGCACGCTCGCCGACACGGTCTTCATCGGCGAGGCGGAGGAAACATGGCCCCGCTTCCTGGAGGACTGGTCCCGGGGCGCGCCGGCCAGACGATACCAGCAGGCGGACAAGACAGACCTCAGCCTGTTGCCAACTCCGCGGCTCGACCTGCTCGACCTCAAGCGCTACGCGTTCGGCAATGTCCAGTTCACCCGAGGCTGTCCCTTCACTTGCGAGTTCTGCGACATCATCGTGCTGTTCGGACGGCGGCCCCGGATCAAGACGGTGCGCCAGATCCTGGCTGAACTGGACCTGCTCCACCGCATGGGCCAGGAGATCGTCTTCATCGTCGACGACAACCTGATCGCCAACAAGCGCGCCATGCGCGACATCCTGGGGCCGGTGATCGAGTGGCAGCGCGAGCGCGATTTCCCGCTGACCTTCTTCACCGAGGCGTCGCTCGACCTCGCCGACGAGCCGGACCTGATGCGCCTGATGGTCGAGGCCAATATCGTGAACGTCTTCGTCGGCATCGAGACGCCCAACGAGGACTCGCTGCGTGAGACCAAAAAGCTCCAGAACCTGCGACGTGGCGGCACGATGGTGGGCAAGATCCACGGCATCCAGAACGCCGGCCTGGAGGTCTGGAGCGGCATGATCCTGGGTTTCGACAACGACGACGACACCATCTTCGACGCCCAGCTCCGCTTCGTCTCCGAGGCGCGCATCGTCGGTTCCATGGTTGGCATGCTCAACGCGATCCCGACCACGCCGCTGCACGACAGATTGGCGGCGGAAGGCCGCCTCGATCTCGACGACGAACCCGCCTTCGGCACCAACGTGATCCCCAAACGGCTCGACCGCATGGTCCTGCGCGACGGCTACCTGCGCATCCTCCGCGACCTGAGCGAACCCGCGGCCTATTTCGACCGGTTGGACGCGCTCTATCTCGACGGTCCCCTCTCCGGCGACCAGGGACGCACCGCGCGGCTCACGGGCAAGCCGTGGCTCCGCCGCCGCGAGCAAGCGCGCTTCCTTGTCCGCGCCACCGTGATGTTCGCCCGCCTGATGCTGTGGGTCCGCGAGCCCGACTTGCGATCGGAATACCGACGCCGCATCCTCCACCTCGCCCGCGTCAACCCGCGTCCGGCACTGCTGTTCGTCTACGCCTTGCGGGCCGCCATGCACTATCACGCGTGGCTCCTCGCGGACCGCATGTCGAAAAGCCCAGCGGGGGTCGTCAACTCCTATTAGCTCCTACCAGCGCGACGGCCGCGCGCCTCCTCGTCCCACTGACGCTTCAGCCGCACCGTCTCCAGCTTCAGCCGCAGCGAGTCCAGCCGGTCGAGCCGGGCGCGCCGCTCCTCCAGATCCTCGGCGATGTGGCGCCGGAAATCGGCGACCTCCGGCAGGCGGCGATACGCGAACTGCTCCCACACGGCCCGGAAGGCTCTCCGCCACAAATCGCGCGGCCAACCCGCCATGACCTCGACATCCAGTTCCAGCGCCAGATCGTCGGGAAGCGGGAAGCCCCGCCGTGACGCCAGCGTGGTCAGCGCCGCCAGCACCTCCGCCGGATCGCCGGCCGCCAAGTCGTCCCGGGCCCGCGCGATGGCGCCCGGTAGCGCCTCGACGATCTCAGCCGGCATGTCCGGCAGGTGGATGGCCGGCTCGTCGGCCCAGGAGTCGGTCCAGGCAGGCAGCCGCCCGTTCGCGATTGTGAGTTGAGAGTTCCGGGTCTGGTCCACGGCCGACGGGCTTCTGTCCAGCATCACGACGTTGCCGGACCGCTCCGGGGCTTGGCGTGGAATTTGGCGCCGGCTCGGCTTCATGGCCGCGGTTTCCATGGGAATTCTCCTGGGTCTTCGGTTTACGGGACGGGTTCGACGGCAAGGCGGCTTTGGGTTCCAGCAGCCAGCGGCGCCACGCGGCGCTCGGGTCGGCGTAGCGGTACCCCTTGGCTCGGCAGGACAGGACGAAGCTCTCGGTGAAGGCCAGCACGTTCAGATCCGGATGCCGCGCCTTGGCCCAGACCACGTCGGCGCTGGTCGGCACCCAATCCTCGGGAACCTGGTTCGATGCCGGGGCCGAAGCCGCGCCCTCGCGGGTCGAGGGAGATTGTTTTATTTCGTCGTGATGACTCGTGTCAGCCGGCTCGACAGCGGCGTCAGCGTCTCCTGACACCTGATCGCGGGGCGCCTCGCTTCGGGAGTCCGAGGCCTGACGCGCCATGCCGTCGCGCAACTGATAGCGGCTCGCCCGCTGGCGGCCTTCGATGTATTGCCGGTCGTGCAGCAGCAGGCCCTGCGCCTCGAGTTCGGCGATGGCGGCGTGGACCCAGGCGCGCGAACGCTCCAGGTCGGAGGCTATGGTTTCCTGGCGCACCCAGATCCAGCCGATCCTGTCGGCATAGGTCGCGAGTGCGGCGTAGACAGCTTTGGCGGCGACGGAGAGTCCCGGACGGCGCATGACCGACGCGGCAACGGTTCCCCACCGACCACCCACAGAGTGAGCGCCCATGATGTCCCTTGCGGAGTTCTGATGTCCGCGGCGGGCGCGCCTTCCCCACGCGTGAAAACCCTGGCAGGCTTTCCGCTTGTCAGAAGGCACCGGAACCGACTACTCTGGAGGTGTCTAGGCCACAGGTATGCGGTTCCGTCCGCCGCTTGTGTTCGGGGGTGGGCCCGCCCTGGCAGGCGGGCCTTTCCTTTGTCTACGTCATGTCGCGATCCTTGGTTTCCGGTGTTCTCACAGCTCGGGATTCCAGAAGGGCAGCGCCGCGAAATCGCCTGGACGGCCGGAAGACCGGCGCCAGAAGATCACCGCGACATCCTTCAGCGGAATGCGTTCGGAGCCGTCCAGCGGACCGGCCTCCAGGCGTTTCTGATTGGCCAGCGCGATGCCGAAGTCGGGCAGGCTGTCCGCCTCCAGCAATTGCTTGACCAGGTATTTGAAACCCTTCAGCGGCGTCGAGCCGCCGACATGGGTCTTGAGCGACTCCAGGTTGATCCGGAACCCCTCGTTGCCGCCCATATGGCTGCGGGCGATCTCATAGATCCGGCGCGGCAACGGCGCCAGTTCGAAATAACGCTGGTTGTAGGTCAGCATCATGTCGTCGTGCAGGATGGCGCGGTAGAGCCAGTCGCACAGCTCGACCGTGATCGAGCGCATCGACTTCTTGCCGTCCTTGGTCGTGCGATAGTTGATCTTGGCCTTTGAGATCCAGGAGAACCAGGCGTCCTCGCCCTCTCCCCCGGTCTCGATGTTGGTCTTGATCTGGGTGCCTTGCAGCCGGTCGATGCTCTCCCGGATCTGCTCATAGGCGGAGCCGCCGACGACCTTGCCGGAAACCCGGCAGAAATCGTTGGCGGTGAACGTGAACTTCTGCGCCGGGCGTTCGCCCTTCTCCATCTTCTCGCGCATCAGGCTGGCGATGTAGATGATGAAGTCCTTGTCCACCACGTTGGCCATGCCGGAATAACTCGGCTTGACCTCGATCCTGCGCATGCCGTCATCATAAATGATGGGGTCCATCGACTTGCGGCTGGTATCGAGCGCGAAGAAGCCCCAGACCATCATCCGACGGTCATTGCTGACATCCCCGCGCAAGGGGCTGTCGAACAGACCTAACTGGCGTCCTTCACTACTCATGGCTCCTCCTCATGGAGGGCATGATGCCACCGGCGGTCCGCCCGTCCAGATGGTGAATCGCCCAGGTCAACCAAACGCCAGATCTTTTTTCCACAGGTCAACCAAACGCCAATCCGATTCCGCGCCGCCCCCGACCGAGGTGAACCAAACGCCAAGCCCATCAGCCCCGAGGTGAACCAAACGCCAACGCGGCATGCCCTCAAGTCAACCAAACGCCAACGAAGCCTCCGCGAATCGGCACTCCTCCGCTCCTCGCTCCCCAAAAAGGGTGGTTTCCCGTCACCGAGGTTGGCGTACGGTTGACCAGGGTGCCGCGAATCGTGCCATCGGCCAGCGCCGTCCCACCGTCCTTGGCGTTCGATTGACCTAACGGCTCCGGTGGTCAAGCGCCTTGGCGTTCGGTTGACCACCGGGACGGATCGGGATAGTGACCAAGGGCGAGGAACACCAGGGAGGTATGGGGATGCCAACGATCAGCCATCAGGACTTCAACGCCTCGATCGGCCAGGAGCCGGAGCCCGCCGGGCTGACGCCCGTGCTCCAGGCGATCCGGCACGGTTTGCGGGGCGAGTGGGAGCGGGCCCACGGCATCGTGCAACAGCACGAGGGCGACAAGGACGCGGACTGGGTCCACGCCTGGCTCCACCGCGTCGAGGGCGACCTGAGCAACGCGGGCTATTGGTACCGGCGCGCCGGGCGGACGATGGCCACGGTGGGGACCGACGAGGAAGGCCGCTTCATCGCCGCCGAGCTGATCGCCCGCTAGGCGCTTCACCGCCGCAGCCGATCCAGGTTCTCCAGGAACCAGCGATAGGTCCGCGCGACGCCGTCGGCCAAGCCGATGCGGGCGGTCCAGCCGAGCCGGGTGAGGCGGCCGACATCCAGCAGCTTGCGCGGCGTGCCATCCGGCTTGGTCTCGTCGAACCGCAGTTCTCCCTCGAAGCCGACGATCCCGCGGATCAGCTCCGCCAAGTCGCGGATGCTCAAGTCGGTGCCGGTGCCGATGTTGACGGGTTCCGCCGTGCCGTGGACCTTGATCAGGTGGACCGCGGCGTCGGCCAGATCGTCGACATGCAGGAACTCCCGTTGCGGCGCCCCCGATCCCCAGACGGTCAGCGCCGCGGCGCCGGTCACCTTGGCCTCGTGGGTCCGCCGGATCAGGGCCGGCAGCACATGCGCCGCGTCCAGGTTGAAGTTGTCGCCCGGTCCATAGAGGTTGGTCGGCATCGCCGTGATGAAGTCGCAGCCGTATTGCGCGCGGTAGGCCTGGGCCATCGTGACGCCGGCGATCTTGGCGACGGCGTACCACTGGTTGGTCGGCTCCAGTGGTCCCGTCAGCAACGCCTCCTCGCTGATCGGCTGCACCGCCAGCTTGGGATAGATGCAGCTCGACCCCAGCAGCAGCATCTTGGCGACACCATGCCGCCACGCCGCATGGATGACGTTGCCTTGGATCATCACGTTGTCACGGATGAACTCGGCCGGGCGGCTATCATTGGCCAGGATGCCGCCGACGGTTCCGGCCGCCATGAACACCACGTCGGGCCGCCGCCGCGCCATCCAGGCGTCCAGCGGCTCCGGATCGCGCAGGTCCACCTCCTCCCGGCCGACCGTCAGGACCTCGCAATCCTCGGTCGCCAGCCGCCGGACGATCGCCGACCCCGCCATGCCACGATGCCCGGCGACCCACACCCGCCGTCCCGCCAGATCGAATTCGCCCATCGTCCCGCCGCCCCCGGTTCCCTCCACCACTGCCCACCATGGAATGCGGCAAGGCTTAAGAAAGCGGGGTGATGATCCGTTCTGCGAACTTGTGTCGCGGCCCGCGATCGCATCATATGGGACCAAAGAAGAACCGGGTCCGCCGCCTCGATGGGTCAGCGGGACCCCGACCGGGGGGAGACATGGTCAAATTCGCGATCCTGGGCTGCGGGCGCATCGGGCGCATGCACGCCCGCAACATCCAGACCCACCCGCGCGCCGAACTGGCCGCCGTCTACGACGTGGCGCCGCAGGCGGCGGACGAGGTGGCGGCGCAACTGGGCGCCCGCGTGCTGTCCTCGGTGGACGAGGCGCTGGGCGATCCGGGCATCGACGCCATCTTCATCGCCTCCTCTACCGACACCCATGTCGACCTGATCACGCGGAGCGCCAAAGCCGGCAAGGCGGTGCTGTGCGAGAAGCCGATCGACCTGGACATCGGCCGCGTCGAGACCTGCTGGCGCGAGATCGGACCGCTCGATCCGCTGGTGATGATCGGCTTCAACCGCCGCTTCGACCCCTCGTTCAAGGCGCTGCGCGACCGCGTCCAGGCCGGGGAGCTTGGCCGGCTGGAGCAGGTCGTCATCACCAGCCGCGACCCGGCGCCGCCGCCGCCGGCCTATGTCAGGGGCAGCGGCGGGCTGTTCCGCGACATGACGATCCACGACTTCGACATGGCGCGCTATCTGGCCGGCGACATCGTGGAGGTCCAGGCGATGGGCTCCAACCTGATCGATCCCCGCATCGGCGAGCAGGGCGACATCGACGGCGCCATGGTCACCCTGCGGGCCGCCTCCGGCGCGCTGGTCCACATCAACAACAGCCGGCGCTGCGCCTATGGCTACGACCAGCGGGTCGAGGCGTTCGGCGAGACGGGCATGCTCCAGGTCCACAACCGCCGCCCGACCACAGTCGAGGCGTGGGGCGCCACCGCCACCCAGGCGCGTGATACCGTGCTGAACTTCTTCATCGAGCGCTACACCGAGGCCTACATGGCGGAGATCGACCATTTCGTCGACTGCGTCGAGACCGGCGCCAAGCCGCTCGCCAGCTTCCAGGACGGTCACGAGGCGCTGCGGATCGCCGACGCGGCGTTGGAGTCGCTCCGCACCGGCGCCACCGTCCGGCTGGACCGCTGACCTTGAAGGGGAGGACCAAGCCATGGAAAAGACCATCCGCCTGACCGCCGCCCAAGCCCTGGTCCGCTATCTGGCCGCCCAAGCGACCCTTGTCGACGAGGCGGAGGTCCCGCTGTTCGCCGGCTGCTGGGCGATCTTCGGCCACGGCAACGTCGCCGGGATGGGCGAGGCCCTGTACCACGCGCGCGGCGCGCTGCCCACATTCCGCGCCCATAACGAACAGGGCATGGCGCTGGCCGCCGTCGCCTTCGCCAAGGCCAGCAACCGCCGCCGGATGATGGCCTGCACGACCTCGATCGGGCCGGGCGCCTCCAACATGGTGACCGCCGCGGCGGTGGCCCATGTCAACCGCCTGCCGGTGCTGCTGCTGCCCGGCGACGTCTTCGCCAGCCGCCGCCCCGATCCGGTGCTCCAACAGATCGAGGACTTCAACGACGCCACCATCGGCGTCAACGACTGCTTCCGGCCCGTCTCGCGCTGGTGGGACAGGATCACCCGGCCGGAACAGCTGCTGACCTCCCTGCCCCGCGCCATCCAGGTGCTGACCGATCCGGTGGACTGCGGCCCGGTGACCTTGTGCCTGCCCCAGGACGTCCAGACCGAGGCTTGCGACTATCCCGAAAGCTTCTTCCGGCCCCAGGTCCACCGCGCCCGCCGCCCCGGCGCCGATGCCGACGATCTGGCCCGGGCGATCGACCTGCTGCGGCGCGGGGAACGCCCGCTGGTCGTCGCGGGTGGCGGCGTCCTCTATTCCCGGGCCGCCGAAACGCTCCAAGCCTTCGCCGCCCGCCACGGCATCCCCGTGGCCGAGACCCAGGCCGGCAAGAGCGCCATGCCGTGGAACCACCCCCAGGCGGTCGGCTCGATCGGCGTAACCGGCAGTTCCGTCGCCAATACCCTGGCGCGCGAGGCCGACGTGATCCTGGCGGTCGGAACCCGGCTCCAGGATTTCACCACCGGGTCGCGGGCCCTGGTGCCCGGCGTCGCCACCCTGATCCAGCTGAACCTGCAAGCCTTCGACGCCGGCAAGCACCGGGCGGTTCCGCTGATCGGCGACGCCAAGCGGACGCTGGAGGAGATCACGGCGGCGCTCGGCGGCCACACGGTTCCCGCCGGCTGGCGCCAGCGTGTCGCGGCGCTGGCGGAGGACTGGAACGCCGCCGTCGATCAGGCCACCGCGCCCACCAACGCTGATCTGCCGACCGACGCCCAGGTGATCGGCGCGGTCAACCGCGCCGCCGGAGCCGGCGACACCATCGTCTGCGCCGCCGGCGGGCTGCCGGGCGAGCTGCACAAGCTGTGGCGATCGGAACGGCCGAACGGTTACCACATGGAATACGGCTTCTCCTGCATGGGCTACGAGATCGCCGGCGGGCTGGGCGTCAAGATGGCCGACCCCAACCGCGAGGTCTTCGTCATGGTCGGTGACGGCAGTTACATGATGATGAACTCCGAGCTGCAAACCTCGGTCATGCTCGGCCGCAAGCTGATCGTCACCGTGCTCGACAACCGGGGCTTCGGCTGCATCAACCGCCTGCAGCGGGCCTGCGGCGGCGAGAGCTTCAACAACCTGATCGCGGATGTCGATCACCGGGTGGACGAGGGCTGGATCGACTTCGCCGGCCACGCCCGCAGCCTCGGCGCCATCGCCGAGAAGGTCGCCGGCGTCGCCGACCTGGAATCGGCGCTCCAGCGCGCCCGTCAGTCGGACCGGACCCACGTGATCGTGATCGACACCGACCCGATGCCGACCACCGAGGCGGGGGGCGCCTGGTGGGACGTCGCCGTGCCCGAGGTGTCGGAGCGCGCCAAAGTTCGCGACGCCCACGCCGCCCATGTCGAGGCCCGGCGCGATCAGGCCCAGGGGTGAATCAATGACAGGGAGTCCGCGATGAGAGTGAGGCTGGGAACCAACCCGATCGCCTGGAGCAACGACGACCTGCCCGAGTTGGGCGGCGACACCCCCCTGGAGACCTGCCTGCGCGAGACCCGCGAGGCCGGCTTCACCGGGACCGAGATGGGCAACAAGTTCCCGAAACAGGCCGACGCGCTGAAAGCCACCTTGGCCGCCCACGGACTTGAACTCGTCTCCGGCTGGTACGGCGCCGAACTCCGCAAGCGGACGGTGGAGCAGGAGATGGCGGTGATGCGCCCCCACCTGGACCTGCTGGCCGCCTGCGGCTGCGAGGTGATGGTCTTCGCCGAGACCTCGGACACCGTCCAAGGCCGGCGCGACGTGCCGGTGGCCGATCGGCCCGTCATGGGCGAGGCGGAATGGCCGGTCTTCCTCGACCGGATCGCCAAATTGTCCGAGCTGATGGCGGCGGAGGGCGTCCGCCTCGCCTTCCACCACCACATGGGCACGGTGATCGAGACCGCGGCCGAGATCGACCGGCTGCTGTCCGGCACCCCGGACACCGTCGGGCTGCTGTACGACACCGGTCATCTGACCTACGCCGGCGAGGATCCCGCCGAGGTCGCGGCGAAATGGGCCACGCGGATCAACCACGTCCACGCCAAGGATGTCCGCCTCGATGTGCTGAGGCGCGCCCGGGGGGAACGCTGGAGCTTCCTCGACGCCGTGGTCAACGGCGTCTACACCGTGCCCGGCGACGGCATGATCGATTTCGAGGCGGCGTTCCGGCCCTTGGGTGCCCTTGGGGCCTCCGCCGGCTACGAGGGTTGGGTGATCTGCGAGGCCGAACAGGATCCCGCCAAGGCCCACCCCCTGACCTATGCCCGCATGGGTCACGACCACCTCAAGGCCGTGCTGGGAAAGCTCGCCTTCACCATCGACACAGGGAGCATCCCCCATGCCTGACTCGAACCAGCCTGATGTCGGATGCGTGCTCGACGCGCGGGCCACGATCGGCGAATGCCCCGTCTGGTCGGCGGAGGAACAGGCGCTCTACTGGGTCGACATCCTCGCCCCCACCCTCAACCGGCTGGACCCCGTGACCGGAGCCACCCGGACCTGGGAGATGCCGGCCTCGATCGGCTCGTTCGGCCTGCGCGAAGCCGGCGGCGCCGTGGTGGCGCTGCGGACCGGCTTCCACCTGTTCGATTTCGACAGCGGCGCCTTGACCCTCCTCGCCAACCCGGAACCGGACCAGCCGGGCAACCGCCTGAACGACGGCAAGGTCTCGCCCGACGGAAGCTTCTGGGCCGGCACCATGGACGAGGAGGGCATGAGCAGGCCCTTGGGCTCCCTCTATCGTCTCGCCCCCGACGGCTCCTGCGCCCGGATGGTCGAGGGGCTGATCGTGTCCAACGGCTTGGCCTGGAGCGCCGACGGCGCCACCCTGTTCCTGTCGGATTCACGCGGCAAGAAGATCATGGCCTTCGACCACGATCCCGCCACCGGCGCGCTGTCCAACCGCCGCGTGATCGCCGAGCCGACCGAGGAGATCGGCCGGCCAGACGGCGCCGCGACCGACAGGGAGGGCTTCTATTGGAGCGCAGGCGTCTCCGCCGCCGTGCTAAACCGCTGGTCGCCCGATGGCAGGCTGGACCGCCAGATCCCGATGCCTTGCGCGGCGCCGACAATGCCATGCTTCGGCGGGCCCGACATGAGGACGATCTACGTGACCTCGCTTCGCCACAACGTGCTGGACGAAAAACTGGCGGCGTATCCCCTATCCGGCGGGATCTTCGCGGTGGAGGTGGACGTTCCCGGTGTGCCCGTGCCGAAATTCCGTGGCTGAGGACAAGGGGCTGACGAAAGGGGAACCGAAATGAACGTCTGCATGGTCGGCCACGGCATGATGGGGGTGTGGCATTCCGAGGCGCTGCGCGGCACCGACGCCGTGCTCCACACCCTGGTCGGCCGCAATCCCCAATCAACCCAGGAGTTCGCGGAAAGTCACGGCTATCGCAAGTGGACGCTGTCGCTGGACGAGGCGCTGGCCGATCCGGCGATCGACATCGTGATCCTCGCGACGCCGACCGACCAGCACGAGGAGCAGGCGATCAAGTGCCTGGAAGCCGGCAAGCACACGCTGATCGAGATCCCAATCGCCATGAGCCTGGGCGGGGCCGAGCGCGTCATCGAGGCGGGCGAGCGGAGCGGCAAGGTCTATGGCCTGTCGCATCCGATGCGCTTCCGCCGTGAGCGCGAGGCCCTGCTCGCCAATGTCCGCGCCGGCAGCGAGAGGATCCGGCACATCGCCGGCCGCTTCTTCATCAAGCGGCTCATCAACATCGGGGCGACCGGCTATCAGCGAAGCTGGACCGACAACATCCTGTGGCATCACTTCTGCCACTTCGTCGATCTCGGCATGTACCTATTCGATGGCGCGCCGATCCGGCGGGTCCAAAGCCATCTGGGGGCGCTTCACGAGACGACCGGCATCCCGATGGAATGCACGGTGCTGGTCGAGACCGAGGCCGACCAGACGCTGGTGGTCCATGGCAGCTATCACGCGGCCTATCGCTTCTATGACAAGCTGATCGTGACCGACAAGGACACCTATTTCTACGACATACTGTCCGGCACCCTGAAGACGTCGGAGGGCACCACCGCGATCGAGGCCGAGCAGGAGAACTGCGCCCGCGTCACCCTGGATTTCCTCGCCGCCGTCCGGGAGAACCGTCCGCCGCTGGCGTCGGGTCCCTCCGTGTTGCCGGCGATCCGAATTCTCCAGAAGGTCCAGAACGACTGGAACGGCCGATACGGCGCCCGCTCCATTCCCGGCCGCCCCCTGCCTCCCGGGGAAGAATCCATGCGGTCTTGATGCGCGTGATACGCTATCCCAAGACGGACGAACGCGGCATTACACCAAGGAAGAAGACATGAAGCGTGTGACGCTGACCCAGTTCCTGATCGAGCAGCAGCGAAAGGAGCAAGCCTTGCCGGCGCAGCTCCGACTGCTGCTCGAGATCGTCGCGCGCGCCTGCAAGGCGATCAGCTTCACGGTCGGCAAGGGCGAGCTGGGCGACGTTCTCGGCAGCCATGGCAGCGAGAACATCCAGGGCGAGGTTCAGAAGAAGCTCGACGTGATCGCCAACGACCTGTTGGTCGAGGCGAACGAATGGGGCGGCCACCTGGGCGCGCTGGCCTCGGAGGAGATGGACACGATCCATGTCATTCCGAACCGCTATCCCAAGGGCGAATACCTCCTGCTGTACGATCCGATCGACGGCTCCAGCAACATCGACGTCAACCTGACGGTCGGCACCATCTTCTCCGTCCTGGTGGCGCCGGAGGATGCCTCAGGCCGTGAGATCGGCGAGGCGGATTTCCTGCAGCCGGGGTCGCGGCAGGTCGCCGCCGGATACGCGGTCTATGGACCGCAGACCATGCTCGTCCTGTCCGTCGGAACCGGCGTTTTCGGCTTCACGCTGGATCGCGAGATGGGGGCATGGCTGCTGACGCACCAGAACATGAGCATTCCCGCCGTGAGCAGCGAGTTCGCCATCAACATGTCGAACAGCCGCCACTGGGCGCCACCCATGCGGCGCTACATCGAGGAGTGCATCAGCGGGACCGAGGGGCCGCGCGGCAAGGACTTCAACATGCGCTGGACCGCCTCGATGGTCGCCGACGTCCACCGCATCCTGCAACGCGGCGGCATCTTCCTCTATCCGTGGGACGCGCGCGAGCCCAACCGGGCGGGCAAGCTACGGCTCATGTACGAGGCCAATCCAATGGGCTTCCTGATCGAGCAGGCGGGCGGCGCCGCGACCGATGGCCAGCGCCGCATCCTCGACATCCAGCCCAGCGCCCTGCACGAGCGGGTGGGCGTCGTCATGGGATCACGCGACGAGGTGGACCTCATCGCGACCTACCTGAAGACCAGTGGCGATGGGGGTGATACGGCCTAACCTTCCTTACCACCAAACACTGACGTTCGTAGGTCGGCTATGGCGCAGCGGCAGCCGACACCACTCCCGACGCGCCTGCTTGTCGGCTGCCGCTGCGCTCTAGGCGACCTAAGGTGGCAACTCACACATCAGCCGACGGCGGACTTCTCCTCCTCGACCACCAGCCGGTGGAGCGTCGTGAAGATCACCTCGGCGCTCAGCCTGCTGGCGTCGAACCCGGTCTCCGAGGAGATGGCGCCGAACAAGTCCTTCTCCCTCAGGTCCCGGCCAACGAACGACATCGACCAGTTGGCGAAGGCGCGTTCCGACTTGGCGCCATAGTCCAGCACCAGCACCTCGCCGTGGCGCGGGTCGCGCTGGATGCGTTCGAAGGTCCGGGTGACCGCCGATTGCGGCCCTTCCAGCACTTGGGCGAAGCAGCCGGCGTTGAACATCAGCGCGCCGGTGACATCGGCCTTGGTGTTGTTGCGGCGCGAGCTTTCCAGGATCTGGCGGATCTCGGCGGCGATGGTTTCCTCGCTGCCCGGAATGGCGTTCCGGCTGAAATAAACGATGCGGTGGATCTCTGTCGTCATGGCTTCGCTACACGGTCTCAAGAGTGGAGTTGAAGAAGAAGGTCGCCGACGCCTGACGCCGGGATCGGTCGGCTGAGCAGGTAGCCCTGGATGTCGGTGCATCCTTCCGCCCGCAGCCGGTCCAATTGTTCCTGTGTCTCGACCCCCTCGGCGGTGGTCGAGATGCCCAGGCTGACGCCCAGGCCGATGATCGCCCGCACGATCGCGTTGCTGTCGCCGTCCGACGGCATCTCGCGCACGAAGGATTGGTCGATCTTGACCTTGTCGAACGGGAACGAGCGCAGGTAGCCGAGACTGGAATAGCCAGTCCCGAAATCGTCCATCGCGATTCGGACACCCAGCGCCCGCAACTGGTGCAGGATGGTCAGCGTCGCCGCCGTCTCCTGGAGCAGGACGCTCTCGGTGATCTCCAGTTCCAGCCGCTCGGGCGCCAAGCCCGATTGGCGGAGCGCCGCGATCACCATGGTGACCAGGCCGGGGCTGGAGAACTGGACCGGCGACAGGTTGACCGCGATCGAGATGTCGTCGGGCCAGCCCGCCGCCTCGCGGCAAGCGGTCTGGAGCACCCATTCGCCGATCTGCGAGATCAGGCCGATCTCCTCCGCGATGGGGATGAAGGCGGCTGGCGAGATCATGCCGCGCTCGGGGTGGCGCCAGCGGGCCAGCGCCTCGAACCCGACCACGCGGCGGTCGGCCAGCTTCATCTGCGGCTGGTAGTGGACCTCGAACTGGCGGAGCGCGAAGGCCCGGCGCAGGTCCAGTTCCAGCGCCCGGCGCGCCTGGGCGCGGGCATCCATCTCCTGCTCGAAGAAGCGGTGGCGGCCCCTGCCCTCCTCCTTGGCGCGGTAGAGCGCCAGATCGGCGCTCTTCAGCAGGCGGTCCGGGTCGGCGCCGTCGGCGGGAGGCAGGGCGATGCCGATGCTGACGCCGATGTTCAGCAGGTGGTCGTCGACGATGTAGGTGCGTCCGACCAGATCGACCAGGCGCCGGGCGAGCGCCCTGGCCGCCTCCGGCTGCTTGGGCGAGCGCTGGAGGATCGCGAACTCGTCACCCCCCAGCCGGGCGATCAGGTCGGTGTCGCGCACGCAGGACCGGATGCGGTCAACCACGTGGCACAGGAGCTTGTCGCCGATCGGATGTCCAAGCGTGTCGTTGACGGTCTTGAACCGATCGAGGTCGAGCAGCAGCAGCGCGAATTCCGCCTCGTTGGCCGGCCCGCGCAGCGCCTCGGTCAGTTGATCGTTGAGCACCACCCTGTTGGGCAGGCCGGTCAAGCCGTCGCGCCGCTCGACGGCCGCCGGTACCGTCACCACCGCCGTCTCGGCGACCATGACGAGGGTGCGCCCATCGCTGACGCCGCGGCAGGAAACCGTGAAGTCCCGCTCTCCCCGCCTCAGCTTGGAGGACAGCGTCTCGTCACCGCCGCAGACGTTTTCCAGCAGGAGCTTGAGATCGGGGTCGTCCGGCATGTCGAAGATGGAGCGGAACGGGCTGTTGGCGTAGCCGACGGCGCCATTCCGCTCGATGATGGCGAAACCACCAGGCAGCAGATCGCACGCTTCGAGGATCACCGTTTGGGACAGGTCTGGTTCCAGTATCTGAAGCATGATCTCTACAGGCAAGGTTCAGCTTGCTTGACGGTACCTTAAAAACCGTGAAGAAACCGTGTAGAGAGATGCCTCAGCCTGGATATCACCAAGGATATACAATAACTTACCAGATTTTGGCAAAACTATACTATAGCAGTGCCAAGCTCAACTGGGGAACGGCGTTGATCAGGACCAGACCCACCAGACGAATGCCATAGAACGGCAGGACGCCCTGGATGATTTCGTGGACCGGTAATTTGGTGATCTTGCTCATGACGAACAGGTTCAGCCCGACCGGTGGCGTCAGGGTGGCGATCTCGACCAGGGCCGTCAGGATCACCGCGAAATGTACCGGGTTGATGTCCACGGCTGTCGCCAGCGGGAACAGGATCGGGCTCAGCAGCACGATCATCGACACGCCGTCCAGGAACATGCCGACGATGATCAGCAGGATGTTGACCGTCAGCAGGAAGACGAAGGGCGAGACGTTGGCCTCGGCGACGAACCGGGTCAGTTCGGCCGCCAGTCCCAGCCGGGTCAGCATGGCGGTCAGCAGTCCGGAACCGAGCAGGATGCCGTAGATCATCACGGTCTGCTTGACCGATTCCTGGAGCGTTTGCCAGATCGCGAAGAGGTTGGCGGTGCGGTAGACCAGCAGAACCAGCACGGCCGCGTAGATCGCCGCCAGCGCCGACACCTCGGTCGGGGTGAACAGGCCGGCGTAGATCGTTCCGATGATCAGCACCGGCATCAGCAGCGCGCCGCTGGCGGATGGCAACGCCTTGCGGAAGGCCTTCCAGTCCGGCTTGTCCTGCTGGATGCCGAAGCCATAGCGGCGGCTCAGCACGACGGTGCCGGTCGCCAGCAGGGTCAGTTCCAGCAATCCTGGAATGATGCCGGCGATGAACAGGTCGGGGATCGGCATGCCGACGATGCTGCCGATCAGGATGAAGCTCAGCGACGGCGGGATCATCAGCCCCAGCGTACCGCATACCGCGATCAGCGCGGCCGAGAAGCGGGGGCTGTAGCCTTCCGCCGGCAGCAGCCGCACGGCGGCCGGGCCCAGGGCCACCGCGCAGGCGACCGACGATCCGTTGACGGCGGCGAAGAACATGCTGGAGATCGCCAGTGCCAGGGCGACGCCGCCCTTGAAGCATCGGACCACCGAGGCCACCAGGTTCATGATGACCAGCGCCAGGTTGCCGCGCGACATCAGGTTGCCGGAGAAGATGAAGAACGGGATGGCGACCAGCGCGTAGCTGTCGATCGAGCCCCAGGCTGTCTGGGCGATCAGGATCGGCGGGATGTTGAAGCTGATCAGCATCAGGCCGGCGGCGATGATGCCGAGCGCGATGGCGACATGGATGCCCGCGGCGATGAGGGCGAGCAGGGCGATGACGGCGATGGCGACGGTCATCTCAGCGCAACTCCTCTGTCTCGAACGGATCGATGCCGTGATAAAGCTGGAGCGCCGCACCCACGAAGTAGCCGATATAGAGCAGGCCACCCAGGGGCATGATCAGGCGCACCTGCCACAGCGGCAAGTCCAGGCTCGATTCGGTCATCATGCCGATGCGGTGGAGATGCATGACCTCGGTTACCCCGGCGTAGACCAGGACGGAGGCGAAGGCGATCCCCAGCGCGCAGTTCAGCCAGTTCAATCCCATCCGGACTCCGCGCGGCAAGCGCTGGATCAGCAGGTCCATGCGGATGAAGTGATGGTCGCGGTTGGCGGAACCCAGCGCCAGCAGCACGCTCCAGACGACCAGGAAGCGGACCAGCTCCTCGGCCCACCAGTGGCTCTCGCTCAGCAGCGACCGGCTCGACGCCTCGTAGAACATGACACCCATGGCGCCCGCCATGAAGAGCGTCGCGATGTTGAGCAGGATCTTGTCCTCGAACCATATCCAGGGCCTCGGCAGGGTATATCCCGCCCCGGCCCCCTCGCCGGTCCCGTGGCGCGCGGATGCCGTCGCGGCATCCGGTCTGGCTATTCCGGTCATGGCACCCTCTTGTTGCGGTGTTCCTCCCAGGGAACAGAATCGATTGCTTTTTGCCCGGTGTTTCGGTTTCCGGGTGTCTCAGCTTCTGGTGCCCTTGCGCCCGCTCGGCGGATCGCTCTGGCGCTGAAGCCGCATCGAGTAGCGGAAGCGGTCGGCGGGATGGATGTTGATGGCCCCCTCGAAGACTTGGCCATCGGCGCCCAGGTAGAGCCGGGTGATCCTAAGTCCGGCGGAACCGGACGGCACGCCCAGCGCCGCGATGGTGTCGGCGTCCAGCACGACGCCCTCGATGTCCTGTGTCACCTCGCGGACGGTGACGCCGTGGGACTCCTCGATCATCCGGTAGACCGCCACCTGTTCCCGCCCGACCTTGGGCACGATGTCGGCGAAGTCGCCCCGGACATAGAGGATCGTCAGGCAGAACGGCATCCGGGTATCGGCCGCCCAGCGCTGGGCGTCTACCCGCACCCAGGGGGTTCCCGGCTCGCAGTCGAGCAGGGCCGCCAGTCCCGCGTCGGCCTCGATCGGCTCCGAGCGCAGCACTTCCAGCCGGGTGGCGCTGGCGTATTGCATCAACTCGTCCAACGAACTGATCGAATTGATATACCGGCTATCGGGAGTGGTCGCGGCCAGTACCGTCCCCGCCCCCGGCCGGCGTGAGATCAGGCCCATGTCCTCCAGCTTCCGCAACGCCTCGCGGACGGTGTGGCGGCTGACGTCGAACCTGGCGCACAGGTCGAACTCGGTCGGCATGCGATCGCCGACCCGATACGCGCCCCCGTCGATCTCCTTCAGCAGGATCGAGACGATTTCCTGGTAGCGGGGGATTTCCGTCGAGGGCGCGTGGGCGATCATAGGACACCGATCTCTTTCAGATGTTGAAGTCGATCGGCACTATATCCGAGTTCGGACAGGATGGAGGCGCTGCCCTCGCCCATCTCCGGCGCCGCCCGGGTCGGCAGCTCGGCGTCCGACAGCCGGAACGGGCCCTTCAGCATCCGCAGCGGTCGGCCAGCGCCGTCACGATGTCCCGAGAACTCGGCGACGTTGCCCTGTTCCGCGACGAACGGATTGTTCAAGGCTTGCCCGATATCCAGCACCGGCGCCGCCGGGATCTGGCCGCCGAAGATCTCGACCCACTCCGCCGTGCCGCGCGTCATCAGCGCCTCGTCCATCAGGACCGTCAGGCGGTCCCGGTTGGCCAGCCGCGCCTTGAAGCTGGAGAAATCGGGGTCGGACCCCCATTCCGGATGGCCCAGCTTGTCCGCCAGGATCGGCCAGAACTTCTCCTTGTTGCACATGATCAGGATCCAGCCGTCGCCGGTCCGGTACAGCTGGCTGGGCGTCAGCGACGGGTGCGCGCCGCGCGGTTCGCGGCCCTGGAGGTGATCGGCGTTGAGGTACCACGTCGCCAGATAGTTGACGTTGTGGAGCGCCACGTCGAACAGCGACACGTCGACGTCGCGCCCGATCCCCGTGGCCCTGGCGCCCATGATGCCGGCCAGCAGGCCGAAGGCGCAGACCTGTCCGGTCATCAGATCGACCACCGACAGCCCGAACCGGGTGGGTGGCCCGTCCGGCTCGCCCGTCACACTGAGATAACCCGCCTCCGCCTGCATCAGATAGTCGTAGCCCGGCCACGCCTTGCGGGACCCGCTGCGGCCATAGGCCGAGAGATGGGCGCAGACGATGCGGGGATTGACCTCCCTCAGGGCGTCATAGGTCAGTCCCAGCTTTTCCGGCTGGTCGCCGCGCAGGTTGTCCAGCACGCCATCGGCCTTGCGGACCAAGTCGTGCAGGACCTCGCGCGCCTCGGGCTTCTTGAGGTTGAGCGTGATGCTGCGCTTGTTGCGGTTGAACGACTGGTAGAAATGGCTGTCGCCGGGGCTGAAGAAATGCGGGCCGACGACGCGGCCGACATCACCGCCATCGGCGGGGTTCTCGATCTTGATCACGGTGGCGCCGAGATCCGCCAGCAGCATGGTGCCGAACGGGCCGGCGCCATACTGCTCGACCGCGATGATGGTGACGCCGGCCAGCGGCAGGGGAGCCCGTTCGGTGGAAGCGCCCGTGGATGCCCCGGTGGGTGCGGTGGTCATCGTCATGTCCTGTCCCTCGCCGTCGCGTCAGATCGGGTTCTGCTCGATCAGCCGCTTGGCGATGATCAGCCGCTGAAGCTCGTTGGTGCCCTCGCCGATCGCCAGCAGCGGCGCGTCGCGGTACAGCCGCTCGACGATGAACTCCTTGGAATAGCCGTAGCCGCCGTGGATCCGCAGCGCCTCCAGCGAATTCTCGATGGCGGCCTCGCTGGCGAACAGCTTCGCCATGCCGGCCTCCAGGTCGCAGCGGTCGCCGCGGTCCAGCGCCTCGGCGGCCTTGCGGACCAGCAGGCGGGCGGCCTCCGTCCGGGTCGCCATGTCGGCCAGCTTCAGCGCGATGGCCTGATGCTCGTGGATCTGCTTGCCGAAGGTGCTGCGCTGCTGGCTGTACTTGATCGATTCATCCAGCGCCGCCTGGGCGACGCCGACGCCCCGCGCCGCCACGTTGACGCGGCCCAGCTCCAGGCCGGAGATCGCGCATTGCAGGCCGGTGCCCTCCTTGCCACCGATCAGGCAATCGGCCGGGACGCGGTAGTCCTCGAACACCAGCTCGGCGCTGTCGATGCCCTTGTAGCCTAGCTTCTCCAGCTTGCGGCTGACCCGGAAACCATCGCGCTTCTCCGCGATGAACATTGACATGCCCTTGTGGCGCGGCTGGGTCGTGGTGTCGGTCTTGACCAGCAGGGCGAAGCAGGAACCTTGGATGCCGTTGGAGATCCAGGTCTTGGTGCCGTTGATCAGATAGCCGTCGCCGTCCTTCCTGGCGACCGTGCGGATCGCCTGGAGGTCGGTGCCGCAGTCCGGTTCCGTCAGGGCCAAACCGCCGCGGATCTCACCGGTGGCGAACACCGGCAGGAAGCGCTGGCGCTGCTCGTCGGTGCCCATCTTGTTGACCACATGGGCCATGATCAGGTGGGAATTGATGATGCCGGTCAGCGACATCCAGACGCGGGCGATCCGCTCGATCATCGCGGCGTAGGTGCTGGGGGCGAGCCCGAGCCCGCCGTATTCCTCGGGGATGGTCGCGCCGAACAGGCCCATCTCCTTCATGCGCTCGACGATCTCCTCGGGGTAGATGTCGTCGTGCTCGAGATGCTGGGCATAGGGTTTGACGTCGCGGTCGAGGAAGCGGTTGATGCTGTCCAGGATCATGCGTTCCTGGTCGAGCTGTTCCGCCATGTCGCGGACGATGGGGGCGGCGGTCATGCTTTTCTGATCTCCCGAAGGATGGTGATTAGCGGGTCAGGCTGGCGGACAGGGCCGCGGCGTCGCTCTCGTGGCAGGCCAGCACGGCGGCCTCGATCGCCTGGGAACGCTCCGTCGACACCGCCAGCGACGCGTTGGTCCGGTACTTTTCGATGATCTCGCCATTGGTCAGCGGCCGGTCGGGAGCGCCCCGATTGATCTGCTCGCGGTGGTTCAGGACGCGTCCATCCGTCATCTCGACGATCACCTCGCCCGAGTAGTGGCGGGGGAAGCCGGATTTGGGATCGACCTCGTAATCGACCTTGTCGGCGATGGCGAGGATCTCCGGATCGTCCAGCATCGGCCGCTCGATATCGGCCAGGGCCATCCTGCCGTGCCGCAGCCCGACCGCTACCAGATAGGGAATGCTGAACTGGGCGTCGTAGGAGTTGGCGGGGCGCTTCTTGTTGGCGACCGGTTCGCAGACGGTCTTGACCACCTCGCCCGGCACCAGGGCGCGGATGCGGCGGATGGCGCCGGTGTCGACCTCGGGTGCCAGCTTGATCGCGGCGTCGATGCAGCCATGGGTAAAGTGGCAGGCCGGGAACGGCTTGATCGCGGTGTGGCTCAGCTCCCAGCGGCTGCCGAGGCCGGCGGTCGCGAGATCCAGGTCGCACTCGGCGGCGCGCGGGCCGAGGAAGGCGTTGTACAGGCCGAACCGGCCCTCATAGGGCGCCGTGGCCCCGATGAAGCCCTCGCGCGCCAGGGCGGCCGCCGTGATGCCGCTCGACGCCGCCCAGCCCGGATGCATGCGCTTGGTCCAGGCGCCATCCTCCAGGAACTCCAGGCTGCCCGATCCCATGCTCAAGGCGATACCCTGCGCGTGGGCCAGTTGGCCCGCCGACAGGCCGAACAGCTTGCCCGCGACCAGGGCTGAGGAAAAGGCGCCGACCAAGCCCGTCGGGTGGAATCCCACTTGGTGGAAGCCGCCCTTGGCGACCGAACCGAGCCGGGCCGCCACCTCGATCCCCAGGATATAGGCCACGACCAGATCGCGCCCGGAGGCGCCGGCCAGCACGCCGGCAGACAGCGCGCAGGGCATCGAACTGACGGTGGCGTGGACGACGCCGCCCAGATGGGTGTCGTCGAAATCGAGGCCATGGCACAGGATGCCGTTGGCCAGCGCCGCGTCGCGCGGCGCCAGGCGCATCGACTTTCCGATCACGCCGACCGTCCCGGCGGCGCCACCGGACAGGCCGTTCAGCGCCGTCAGCGTCCGATGCGCGAAATCGAAGGTGCCGGCGGCCAGCGCGATGCCGACGGCGTCCAGGATGTGGTGCTTGGCGCGGGTTCGGATCTCGGCCGGAATGGCGTCCCAGTTCAACCCCGCCGCGAAATCCGCCAGGGTGCTGGAAATGGTCGCGCGTCGGGAAGACGGTTCGTCCCTGGGCATCGCTTCTCTCCCATGATTGTTTGCCGGCGCGGGCTCGTCTGGGCCGCTTGGAACCCACCGGGCCGATGGATCATTCGAAATGCCGGTAAGTTTGTCCGGACATTCAGCCGCATCGGGAGATCGCTGTCAAGCGCGAATAGCTGAGGTCCACGCGGGTGCCGTCCCGCGAGGTGTCGGGCGATTTCCCACCCTGCCACGATCGATTTTGGCCTATGACCATTTATGTAAATGAAGTGTTAAATACAAATTGTGGAAACTGTCTTATAATGGGAGTCGAGGTTATCAACCATCGCGTCGGCAACTGGCGTTCGACGGTGGAACAACGATGTTGCCGGGAGCGACCAGACCATGGATCCGCGAGCTTTCGTTTTTCAGTCGACGTGCCAGGACATACCCGACATATCGTTGCTCGAAGCCATGCCGATGGCGGTCTACACGACCGACGCCGAGGGCAGGATCACCTTCTACAACCAAGCAGCGGCGGAGCTGTGGGGGCGAGCGCCGGAACTGGGCGAGGACGGGTGGTGCGGCGCGTGGCGCCTCTACCGGCCCGACGGCACCCCCCTGCCCCATGACCAATGCTCCATGGCCGTGACGTTGCGGGAAAACCGCCCGGTGCGCGGTTGCGAGACGGTGGCGGAGCGGCCGGATGGAACCCGGGTGCCCTTCATCCCCTATCCGACGCCGTTGAAGGATGCTGGGGGCAGGATGATCGGCGCCATCAACATGCTGGTCGACATCACGGAGCGTAAGCGGTCGGAATTGGCGCTCCGGCAGCGCGAGCGTGAACTGTTGGAAGCCCAGCGGATCGCGCGCATGGGCCACTGGCGCCTGGACGTGGCGGCGCGCCGGCTGGAATGGTCGGTCGGCACCCATTTCCTGATGGGCACGTCGCCGGAAACACACGTCCCCAGTCTGCCCGACCTCGTTTCGCGCATCCACCCCGACGACAGGCAGGCCTATCTTAGGGCCTTCACCGACTGCTTCAAGTCGGGCAAGACCAGCCAATGGGAGTTCCGGGCGCGGAACGCCGACGGGGCCGAATGGGTGGCGTGGGTGGAGGGGCGTTGCGAGGTCGATTCCGATGGCCGGGTCGTGGCCCTGTTCGGGATCTGTCAGGACGTGACCGAGCAGCGCCGGCTGCAAGCGAGGCTGCGCGAGGCGCGCGACGCGGCGGAGACGGCCGACCGCGCCAAGTCCAGCTTCCTCGCCTGCATGAGCCATGAACTGCGCACGCCGCTCAACGCGATCATCGGTTTCAGCGACCTGCTGCGCTCCGAGATGTTCGGTCCGCTGGGCCGGCCGCAATACGTCGAATACGCCGGTGACATCCACCGCAGCGGCCAGCATCTGCTGGAACTGGTCAACGACCTGCTCGACATGGCGCGGATCGAGGCCGGCATGGTCGACCTGTCGGAGGAGCCGATCGACGTCTCCAGGCTGATCGCGGAGGCGGTCCACGTGGCCAGCGGAGCCGCGCCCGATGTCAGCCACCTGTTCGACATCGCCGTGCCGGAGCCGCCGCCGATCCTCCGCGCCGACCGGCGGCGGATCAAGCAGGTGCTGATCAACCTGATCGGCAACGCGGTCAAGTTCACGCCCGACGGTGGGCGCATCGGGGTTGGCGTCACCGTCGGGAATGACGGGGTTTCGATCGCCGTCACCGATACCGGCATCGGCATCCCGCGGGAGAGGATCGGCGATCTGGGCCAGCCCTTCAGCCAGATCGAGAACGTCACGTCGCGCCGCTACCAGGGCAGCGGCATGGGGCTGTTCATCACCAAGGCGCTGGTCGAGCGGCATGGTGGCGCGATCGGGATCGACAGCCGGGTGGGCGAGGGAACGACGATGACCGTCACCCTGCCAGCCAGCCGGCTGATCCAGGCCAGTCCGGCGCCTCCTGTCGTGACCTCACGCGATGTGGGTGGCGAGCCCGGCCTGGGCCGGGCCGATGACGAAGCCGGTACCGGTCGCCGTCGGTTGACCGCGATGGCTGTCGGAGCGTAGCGCGGCTCCGGGAGGAGACCGCCCCACGCCCGCCTCGCCAAAGGCGGGCGCGGGGCTCCCCTTCGACCTCGGGTCCTACTTGGCGGCGACCGACTTGCCGGCCGACGCCAGATCGGCGAACGCTTCCTGCAGCCGCTCGACCATCTTGCGCTCGCCCAGGCGCAGCCACTTGCGCGGATCGTACTGCTTCTTGTACGGAGCGCCGGTCTCGGGGTCGATCTGGTGCTGGAACGCCTTGCCGTTCTTCAGGATGAACTCGCCGACACCGGTCGCGAAGGCGAACTGCGTGTCGGTGTCGATGTTCATCTTGAACACGCCATAGCCGACCGCGCGGGTGATCTCCGACTTGTCCGAGCCGGAACCGCCGTGGAACACCAGGTTCAGCGGGTTGTGACCCAGCTTGAAGCGCTCCGCGACCAGGCTCTGCGACGCTTCCAGGATCTCCGGACGCAGCTTGACGTTGCCGGGCGCGTAGACGCCGTGGACGTTGCCGAACGAGGCCGCGACCGAGAAGTCGCCCAGCGGCGCCAGCAGCTCATAGGCGCGGGCGACGTCCTCGGGCTGGGTGTACAGGCGGGAATTGTCGGCGGCGTCCAGATCCTCGGACCCGATGCCGTCCTCCTCGCCGCCGGTCACGCCCAGCTCGATCTCCAGGCTCATGCCGATCGGGGCCATGCGGCGGAGGACGCGGGCGCACTCCTCCAGGTTCTCCTCCAGCGGCTCCTCGGACAGGTCCAGCATGTGCGAGCTGAACAGCGGGCGGCCAGTCTTCTGGAACTCCGCCTCGCTATGGGCGATCATGCCCTCGACCCAGGGGATCAGCGCCTTGTTGGCGTGGTCGGTGTGCAGCACGACGCAGACGCCGTAATGCTCCGCCATCATGTGGACGTGGCGGGCGGCCGAGACGGCGCCCAGCACGCGCGCCTCGGCGGCGTCCGGGAAGCCCTCGCCCGCGAAGAAGCGGGCGCCGCCGTTGGACAGCTGGATGATGACGTCGGAGCGGGCGGCGGCGGCCGCCTCGAGCACCGCGTTGACCGTGTTCGTGCCGGTCACATTGACGGCGGGCAGCGCGTGGCCGCCGGCTTTGCAGGCGGCGACGAGCGCCCGGTAGTTCTCGCCGGTGACGACGCCAGGGGCGATCCGGGCTGCCGAGGACGCGGGAGAGGTTCCAGCGGTCGATGGAACGGTCATGGTCGAACACTTCCAGCTTTGTGATACGGATTACGCGCCAGAAATGGCATATCCACAGCCGGAAAGTCGATCTTTTCCGTGGTATCGGCCGACGAAAAAGCGGCCCCTAGTCGACCCGCCCACGGTCCCGACGCGCAACCCTCCATTGCCAGACCATGAGAAGAGGCATGACACCCAATTCCATGCCGAGCCCCAGCAGATGGGGCAAGGTGGGTGCCCCGTGGATCCAGAACGACAGCGCGCGGGCCAGTCCGCCGGCGATGACCATCAATCCGGACAGCTGGAAGCGCGCGGCGTGGTGTTCGATCGCCGGCACCGTGGAGAGGAAAACCAGCCCGAGCGCCAGGAAGACGCCGGACAGATAGCGGAAATGGCTGTCCAGATCGACCGACGCCGACACTTTCCCGAGCATCGCCGGCCCCAGCAGCACGCCCGCCGCTCCCGCCAGGATGGGGATCAGGCTGAGCGCCGCCACGGCGATCCGCAGCGAACGGCGCGAGGACGAGTGACGCCGCTCGACGCTCACAGCCACCGGCGCACCCGCTGGCGGTAGGCCGCGTACTGGTCGGGGAACTTGGCGCCGAGGTAGCGCTCCTCCCGCGCGATGACGCCATATCTCAGGACGACCAGCAGCGGGACGAGCATCGCGAGCACGGCGACGCTGTCGAAGATCAGCGCCAGTCCCGCCTGGAGCAGGCTCATCCCGACATACATCGGGTTCCGCGTCCATCGGTAGACGCCATCGGTCACCAGCGCGGTCGAGGGCTTCCACGGCTCCACATGGGTGCCGGCGCGACTGAACAGCCTGAACGCGGCCACCCCCAGCGCCAGCCCCGCCACCACCAGCACCCCCGCCCCGCCTTGGCGCGCCATGTCCGGCAGCCCGAACCCCGCCGGCACCACCCACCGATCCAGCACCAGCCCGAGGACGACCGCACCCGCGAACAGCAACGGTGGCGGCGCGATCACGCCGGCTTTGTCGCCGGGTTTGCCGCCGGGTTTGCCGGATGTCATGGTGATGCCGCCTCCCAGGAGTTCCCAGAAGGAAACTGCTATCAGGCCGCGACGTGGTGGTCAAACTCGTGGTCGAGGCGAACTCGTTCCCGTACCCCCCTCCCCAGCGCTTCAACGGCGCCGGGGACGGTGGCGGTGGGTCAGATGAAGCTGAGGATCTCGACCGTGATGTTCTCGGTGCCGATGCGGGCTTGGCAGGCGAGGCGCGAGGGGGTGGCGACGCCGACGATGGTGTCGAGCCGCTCGTTCTCCAGGCGCTGGATCTTCGTCAGGGTCTTGCGGCCTTCGGGAACATAGACGTGGCAGCTGCCGCACTTGGCCTCGCCGCCGCACTTGCTGGTGAACTTCTCGCCCGAGGCCAGGATCGCTTCCAGGATCGTGGAACCCTCGGCGGCTTCGACGGTCTTGCCCGAGGGCTTGAGGGTGACTATCGGCATATCGCTACTCCATTGTTGAGGCGTTCGGGCAGGTCATGTCTTCCCGTCCGCCGGACCATCGCCCGGTTTCAAGAGGCTGCGGCCGAGGGATGCAAAGCCCACGCCATGGGCTGAATACCGTTACACAACAACAAGATAACGCAGCGGGCGAGCAACCGGGGAGCCGCCCGCATCAGGCTCTTGTCGCCTTGCCGACAGGGTTTGTCGTGATGCCGCCCACTCCACCGCACAGCGCTTCCCGCGCCTTCGGCCGCGCCACCCCGATCGGCCGCTCCGGCCAGCCGGTGGAGCTGGCGCCGGTCCATGTCCAGTCCGCATCCGTCGAGTCCAGCCACATCACCGGAGAGGTCTACGGCGCGTCGGGAGGCGCCGACCAGCCGTGACCATAAAGTAGTATATCCTCACTATGCCATATTTCGTATTACCCCTAGCGGTCGTTTCAAGGTGCCAAGCCGGCATTTACTCGCGAACCCGCCCATTCCACTGGATTGGGCGGGAGCGTAGCCACGCGAGGATTTGAAAAGCGAGCCGATCAAATGCTTTGAAGGGGGGAATACGATGCTGAAGAAACTCGCCGCCGTCCGCGCGGCGGCCCTGTCCGTGGCCGCGCTGTCCATGGGAGCCCTATGCGCCGCGACCTTGTCCCTGACGGCCTCGCCGGCCTCCGCCGGTTCCGTCACCCAGCCGGGCGAGACCGTTGGCTTGGCGACCGGAGCCCCGCTGCCCCAAGGCGTCTACTTCGTCGACACCTTCAACTGGGGTGTCCGCAAGGGCGACAACGGCGCCGCCGACGTGACGCTGGGCGTCAACATTCCCGTGCTCGCCTGGGCGACACCCACCAAGATCGCCGGAGCCCGGCTCCAGCTCCTGGCGGCATTGCCGGCGCTGGAGGTCGGCGTCCAGAACGCCGATCACGAGAATGGCATGTACAATCCCTTCCTCGCCAGCCAGCTGGCCTGGGACCTCGGCGACGGCTTCGGCGTCAGCTATCTGCTGGGTGTCTACTTTCCGGTCGGCAACAAGCTGGGCTTCGACAGCACCAACATCAACCAGCGCTTGGCCGTCAGCTACACCAACGACGGCTGGAACCTGACCGCCAACGGCATCTACGGCATCTCGACCCGCGATGTCTCCAAGACGATCAACCCCGACTTCGTCAACCTGGACCTGACCGCCACCAAGACGCTGGGCAACTGGACGGTCGGCCCGGTCGGCTTCGCGTCATGGGACGTCACCAGCCCGACGGCGACCTATGAGAAGCAGAGCCAATTGGCGCTGGGCGGTCTGGTCGGCTACAACTTCAGCCAGTTGACGCTGCAAGGATACCTGACCCGCACCGTCACGGAGGAGAACTATGGCGGCACCGACACCCGCGCCTGGGGCCGCCTGATCCTGCCGTTCTGATCCCTCCCGAACCCCAACGCGGCTCCGAGGGTCGGGCAAGACCTCCCCGACCCTCACTCCCCCACAGGTTCCCCCTCATCCACACACACCCGCTGCCCCGCCCAGGTCAGCAGCGCGTCCAGCGCCGGACACAGCGCCTGCCCCCACTCGGTCAGCCCGTACTCGACCTTGGGCGGCACCTGATGATGGACGATCCGCACGACGATGCCGTCCCGCTCCATCTGGCGAAGCTGCTGGATCAGCATCTTCTGCGAGATGGCCGGAATGGCGCGCTCCAGATCGGAGAACCGCAGCAGCCGCCCGCCGAACAGGTGGAACAGGATCAGCAGCTTCCACCGCCCCTCCAGCAGCTTGAACGCCTGTTCGACGCCGCTCGCCGCCGACATCGCCGTGTGCTCGACCTTACCCGCCATCGCCCACCATCCCGATCGTGACCCTGCTTGGCACCTCACCCAGAGGTAAGTACCAAACTTTTCCGTGCGTTCTTGTCATCTGGAAAGCCTAGCCCCATTCTCCGGTTCAAGCAACGACCGAGCCAGACTTTCCCGCTCGAAGTATTCGCCATGATCCTGGAGAAAGGAGAACCGTCGATGCGGCTCCCAAAACCAATCGAAACCTATATCGCCGCCGAAAACACCGGCGACGTCGACGCGTTGTCGACATGCTTCGCCCCAAACGCGACCGTTCGGGACGAGGGCCAAGTCCATCACGGCCTGCCCGCCATCAAGACTTGGAAAGCCGAAACCAAGCGCAAGTATAATCACACCCTCAAGCCGCTCCACAGCGCCGAGCGCGATGGCGCCACCATAGTCACCTGCGAGGTGACCGGCGACTTCCCCGGCAGCCCCGTCACGCTCGATTTCCGCTTCCTCCTGGAGGCCGGCCTTGAAGGCGGCGCGATCCTGTCCCTGGAGACGATCTGATGGACGATTTCCTGCAACTCCGGGGCCTGCGCGTCCTGATCACATCCGGCACGCGGGGAGCGGGCGCCGCGACGGTGGCGCTGTTCCGCGACCAAGGCGCCCGCGTGCTGACCACGGCCCGCTCCCGCCCGGACGGCTTCCCCGAGGACCTGTTCGTCGCCGCCGACCTGACGACGGTGGAGGGCTGCGACACGCTCGCCGCCGCGGTCGGGGACAGGCTGGGCGGCGTCGATGTCATCGTCCATGGTCTCGGCGGCTCGTCGGCTCCCGGTGGCGGTTTCGCGGCACTGGGCGAGGCCGACTGGCACAAGGAGTTGGACCTCAACCTGTTCCCGGCCGTACGGCTGGACCGCGCCTTGCTGCCGGGCATGATCGCCCAAGGCTCCGGCGTCATCATCCACGTCACCTCGATCCAGCGGCAGCTCCCGCTTCCCGAGGCCACCCTCGCCTACGCGGCGGCCAAGGCGGCGCTGTCAACCTACAGCAAGGGCCTGTCGAAGGAGGTCTCGCCAAAAGGTGTGCGCGTGGTGCGCGTCTCCCCCGGCTGGATCGAGACCGAGTCCTCCGTCGCCCTGGCGGAACGCCTCGCCGACCAAGCGGGCACCGACTATGAGGGCGGCAAGCGGATCATCATGGACTCGCTCGGCGGCATCCCCCTCGGCCGCCCCTCCAAGCCCGCCGAGGTCGCCAACCTGATCGCCTTCCTGGCCTCCCCCCGCGCCGCCTCGATCACCGGCACCGAATACGTCATCGACGGCGGCACCATCCCGACCGCGTGAGGTGGTCGGCTTCTCCTCTAGGCGGGAGCCTTGTCAGCTCATGCCAAAGAAGCCGGTGTACCAACCGTCAACCGCTGGGCGAGGTGCCACAATGTGCTGGTGGGAAGACGCTGGTTGCGCCGACACGTCATGGGGGCTCAGCGGTGTGTGGCCAATCGACTGGCGACGCCGGTTTGAGGGTGGTGCATCCCCAATAATGTTTGTTTAGGGGAAACCTGTATAGACAAATTGCAACTTTCACAACAATGAAGCTCCGGAGAAGTTGTGTTTTCTTTTCTTGATGGGGAAGTCGGAAAGGAATTTGCGCGTGATCGAGCGTGTGGTGTGCCGTCCCCGGCGGATTAGGGACCGACCATCAACCCCGAAACACATCTCACCAGCATTGAGATCCAGGAGCTTTTCATAATGGCCGGTGGTCCTGTTCATCGCGGACGGGGGCTCCGGACGCCGCGTTGCCATTGGCATCCATCGTGTCGCAACGTCGTTCGACCCTCACCTCCCATGCGGAAGGTCCGCCGTTTTCAGTCGCGGTGGATCACCCGCGTCCGGTTTGGGAAAGCCCAAAGCCTTCCGATTACCCCATCGCCATTTCAGACACCCGCGCGCGGCGGCCCAGTCTCAGGCGCTTCATGACCTTTTCGGCGGCCTCGGGCGACGCGATCAGCAAGCCGTGGAAGACGGCTTGGGCGAGGCTGGTTTTTCCCAGGCCGGCGCGTTTCCAGTAGGCGCGCGACAGCAGCAGCTTCGCCGCGGCCTTGCGGTTGCCGGCGCGGGCATGTTCGCACAGCGCGATGGCGGCGTGGCGTTCGATCGCGCGCTTGACGGCGGCCTTGTCCTCGGCGCTCTTGGCATCCAGGCGGGTCAGGATCGAGAGCGCGAAGATTCCGCTCCGCGACTCGGACGAGATCTGGCCGCCCCAGCGGCGGCAGGCCGAGGCGTCGTGGTCGACGAAGACGAAGGGCGCGTTGGGCGCGGCCAGGGCCAGGCGGATGCCGAAATCATAGTCGCAGACGTCGCCGACCACATCGCGGCCCTTGTAGCGGACGGCGCGGGCCAAGTCGGCGCGGACCAGGAAGCCGTTGTGGGGGATGCGGCCGTCGGTGGCGGTCGCCAGCGCAGAGGATTGGGCGCCCGCACGCTCCGGTCCGCGGCCGAAGTCGCGGTTGCACTGGTCGGTGGCGTCGCGGTCGATCTCGCCGGCGGCGTCGGCGATGCTGACCTTGCCATAGACCACGGCGGCGCCGGGATGGCGCGTGGCGCCGGCGTGCAGAGCCGACAGCGCGCCCGGCAGCGGGAAATCGTCGTCATGCATGATCATGATCCAGGCGCCGCGCGCCTCCCGGAACAGCATGTTGACGTTGCCCGCCTGTCCCAGCCGGACCTTGTTGGGAATGTAGCGGATCGTGATCCCGGCCCCTGGCTGGAGCGAGGCGAGCAGCGCCTCGTTGTCGGGGTTCGGCTTGTCGTCGCCGATCACGATCTCGAACGGCCGGTAATCCTGCTTCAGCAGCGCCGCCATGGTGTCGGCCAGGAACCGCTTGCCGTAGGCGGGAATGCAGACGCTGATCAATTCGTTCATGGGATGCCACTCCAACGGGCGATGACGGGAGGAACGCGGGGTCAAATACTTGGACTCAGGCGACGAAGCGGCGGTAGAGGAAGCTCACGTCGCTGCGCCTGATGAGCAGGCCGGGCATGCGGCGGCGCAGGAGGTATTCGTAGCTGGCGGCAATGAAGCCCAGTCGGATCATGGTCGCCAGCAGCATCGACATGGCGGCGCCCAGCACGCCATAGGTGGGAACCAGCACCCACAGCAGCGGCACGACGCAGACGAGACCGACGCCTTGGGCCCAGGCGATCACGCCAGGGCGTCCGGCGCCCATGAAGCCCTGTCCGATGATCCGGATGCTGCCGGTCAGGACCGCTTCCGCCAGCAGGATCGGGAAGATGTGGATCGCCGGCCGGAATTCCTCGCCATAGATGAACGGCAGCATCACCGGGGCCGCCACGGCGATGGCGAGCGCCACCAGGCCGGTCGCCGTCGTCGCCACGCGGGAGCTGAGCGAGACATAGGCGATCACGTCCTCCAAGGGTTGCGCCGCCACCTTGGGGAAAAGCACGACCGCCGCCGAACCGCTGATCATGTGGAGCATCTTGGCGAGGCTGGCGGCCACGACATAGACGCCAAGCTCGGCCGGAGCCAGCAGACCCACCAGCAGCAGCTGGTCGATATAGGCCGAGATCACGCCCAGGAACTCGATGCCGTAGGAGCGCCAGCCGTAACCATGCAGCCGGCGGAACGTCGCCTTCAGCCGTGTCAGCCGCATCGGCATCTGGGGCAGCAAGCGCAGACCGGAGACCAAGGCGAAGACCAGCGGCGGCAGGGCGTAGCAATAGGCGCTGCGCACCGCCGTCAGCTCACCCATGTAGCCGAGCGCCATCAGCAGCAGCAGCGTGGCCAGCGTCTGGCCCATCATGACGATGTTGATCCAGCGGAACCGGCCCAGCGCCTCGTAGACGCTGTACACCAAGGTGTTGCACAGCATCAGCGGCATCATCAGCACCAGCCCCTGGGCACCGGCGATCACGCCGGGGTCGTAAGCCTCCAGCAGCCACGGCATCAGCAGCGCCGCGGCGCCACCGCCCACGGTGCCGACCACGACCGAGACGGCGATGGCGGCGTAGAAGAACTCCGGTCCGAACCGTTCGGACTTCCGCCAGTTATAGGTCAGCGACATGGGCAGGCCGATCGCGAGGATCGGCATCAGCACCGCCGGCCACAAGGCCATGGCCCCTTGCGCGCCCCGCCCTTCGGGACCCAGCAGGTTCGCCGTGACGATGCCCGTCAGCAGGTTCATGCCCAGGATGATCACCCGGGCACCGAATGTCTGGATGGCGGCGGCGACGCTGCCGCCGCCGAATATGAACCGCAACGCCTTCATCAAAGCAATTGTCCCGAATGAACCCGAAGGGGGGAATGGATGCGGGCGCCCCCGTTGGAGGGCGCCCGGCCTTAGTTGGCTCAGCCTTGGAAGAACGCGCGGATCGCCTCGATCACCTTATCCTGCTCGCTGCGCGTGATGTCGGCGAAGAGGGGCAGGCGCAGCATGCAGGCGGCGGCGTGCTCGGTCACCGGCAGCGGGCCGGAGGTCTTGCAATGGGCGACACCCATCGGAGCCGAATGGAGCGGCACGAAGTGGGTGGTCGCCTGGACGCCGCAGCTGCGCAGGAAATCCAGCAGCCGGTCGCGGGTGTCCTGGCTTTCCAGCAGGATGTGGAAGATGTGGTAGTTGCTGCGGGCGTAGCTGGGGATCACCGGCAGCGTCAGCAGGCCCTTCCGGGCCAGACGGCGCAGGCCCTGGGCGTAGTAATTGTAGGCGGCGCCGCGTAGCGCCGTGATCAGGTCCATGGCTTCTAGCTGCGGCGCCAAGTAGGCCGCCACGATCTCGCTCATGGCGAGCGACGAGCCGGGGCTGACCCAGGTGTATTTGTCGACCTGCCCACGGAAGAACTGACGCCGGTTGGTGCCCTTGTCGCGGTAATTGCAGGCGAGGTCGTCCAGTTCCGGATTGTTGATGAGCAGCGCGCCGCCCTCGCCGGAGATCAGGTTCTTGGTGTGGTGGAAGCTGTACGATCCCATGTCGCCAATGCCGCCCAGCGCCCTGTCCTTGTAGAAGGCGCCGACGCCCTGCGCCGCGTCCTCCACCATGGGGATGCCGTGGCGGGCCGCGATGGCCGCGATCTGGTCGAGGTCGGAACAGACGCCGGCGTAGTGGACGACGCAGATCGCTTTGGTGCGCGGCGTGATCGCGGCCTCGATCGCCTGTTCGTCCATCGTCAGGGTGTCGATCCGCACGTCCACGAAGACCGGCTTGGCGCCGGCCAGCAGGAAGGCGTTGGCGGTCGAGCAGAAGGTGAACGAGGGCATGATGACCTCGTCGCCGGGGCCTATGCCCAGCACGCGCGGCATGGCTTCGAGCGCCAGCGTGCAGGAGGGGGTCAGCAGCACGTGGCGCAGACCCAGCCGGGACTTCAACACCTCGATGGCGCGGGCCGACGCCTTGCCGTCCGTCGCGACGTTGTTGCCCTCGCAGATCGTGGAGAGGCTGGACCTCTCCTCGCCGGTCAGGAAGACGCGGTTGAACGGTACGGGACCGACCGGTTCGATCAGGCGGTTCTTGAGGGTCTGCTTGGCAACGGGCGGCGTCGCGGCGCGGATCGACGCGCTGGCGGAAGCGGTGGTCTTGTCCGCGGCCAAGGCGTTCCCGTTGAGCGCCGATCCATTGATCGAACCGCCGTTGACCTTCCCGTTGATGGCTTCACCCAAATTCATGATTATCCCCTCGGGCATGACCATGGATGCCCTCTAAGCAGTGTTGTGGCGCTCGTTTGTCTTCCACCCCGAAGTCCGACGCTTTCAGGCCGCGTGGCCGGGATGGGTGATCAGCCGTTTCTCGGCCCAATCGTTCTCGATCATCGGTTCCGGCCGAATACCGTCGTAATGCTGGAAGTACCGTTCGAATTCCTGGCCGACGAAGCCCAGCAGATCCTCGCGGAAACGCTGCTCGCTGAAGCGCAGCGCGTTGGCCCGACAAGCTTGCGGCGTGATCCGGGACGCCATCTGCTCGAACAGGTCGACCGCCTCGACGATGCTGTCGGCGTTCTGGCGGTTGAAGAACATGCCGGTCGGCTGGGTCGAGTTCAGCAGGCCGCGCACCGTCTCCAGGGCGCCGCCCCGGCCGAACGCGATCACCGGAGTGCCGCAGGCCTGCGCCTCCAGCGGAACGATGCCGAAATCCTCCTCGGCCGCGAAGACGAAGGCCTTGGCCTGTTGCATCAGCGAGGTCAGCCGCTCGGCGTCGACATGGCCCAGGATCTCGACATTGGGACCCGCCAGCGCCTGGATCTTGCGCATCTCGGGTCCCTCGCCGGCGATCACCAGACGCCGCTCCGGCGTTCTGGAGAAGGCTTCCGCGATGATGTCGATCCGCTTGTACTGGACTAGCCGCGACGCGGTGAAATAGAAGTCGCCCTTGCGCTCGCCCAGCTTGAAGCGGTCGAGGTTGACCGGCGGCGAGATCACCTTGGCCGGGCGGCGGTAAAGCTTCCAGATCCGCTGCGCGACGAAGTTGGAATTGGCGACATAGGCGTCGACGCTGTTGCTCGTCCGCATGTCCCACAGCCGCATCTTGTGCAGCAGCATCTTGGCGATCCACGCCTTCGGGCCCGAGGTCAGCTTGGAGTTCCGCAGGTATTCGTGCTGCAGATCCCAGGCGTAGCGCATCGGCGAGTGGACGTAGCTGGCGTGGAACTGCCGGGGGCCGGTGATGACGCCCTTGGCGACCGCGTAGGAGCTGGAGATCACCAGGTCGTAATCCGACAGGTCGAACTGCTCGACGGCCAGCGGCATCAGGGGCAGCAGCATACGGTGGTTGCCGTTGCCGCGCACCAGCTTCTGGATGAAGGAGGTCTTGACCTTGCGCCCGCCGAGGAAACCGCGCTGGCTTTCCGGCAGGGTGTCGAACAGGCTGAAAACGTCGGCGTTGGGGAAGACCGCGAGGATCTGTTCCAGGACCCGCTCGGCGCCACCATAGGTGTAGAGCCAGTCGTGGATCACGGCGACGCGCGCTTTTTCCACCAGGAAACCGCTACTGTCGAACGGCATGACGAACTTGCCTCTCTGTCTATTTGGCTCGTATTTATTTTAGATTGTTATTTAATGAATATCGCGGGTCACGAAGAGATCGGCATCGCTCTTCCGCGTACTCATTTATGTCGGGTAGGATATACCCCTTTCTAGCGGCCACCGGCGTTCCGTGTTTCAGGGCCCGGTGGCCGCTTGGACAGGGGGAGGGTCAGTCCGCGTAGTAGGGGTTGCGGTAGCTGTAGTCCTCGTAGCCGCTCTTGGCCTTCTTCTTCTGGTCGACCATCGTCATCACGGCGCCGGAAACCTTGACTCCGCTGACCCGCAGGCGCTTGACGGCGTCCAGCACCAGCTTCCGCGACGTCTTGTTCCAGCGGACCATCAGCAGGCTGGCGTCGGCGTAGCGGGCCAGCACCAGAGCGTCGGACACCGCCATGACGGGCGGGGCGTCGATCACGACCAGATCGTAGTGGCGGAGCGCCTGGGTGATGACGTTCTGCATCGAGCGGCCCATCAGCAGGCGCTGGGGGTTCTGCTCGTGGCGGGACGTGGCGAGATAGTGCAGGCCGGTCGCCTCGTCGACATGGATCGCGTCGCCGAACTCGCGCTTGCCCTCCAGCACCTCGATCAGGTCGGCCGGAGCCTCGGCCTGGTCGGCCACCGGCTTGCCGGGCAGCACTTCCAGCAGGCGGGAGCGGCGCAGGTCGCCGTCGATCAGCAGCACCTTCTGGTGACCCAATGCCAGCTGGCGGGTCAGCGAGACGCAAAAGGTCGACTTGCCTTCGCTGGCCACCGCCGAGGTCACCAGGATGACGCGGGCGGTCCGGCTCTGACTGACGCTGTGGATCAGGCTTTGGACGGTGCGGAGCGATTCCGAATAGGCCGAGATCGGCTTCTCCAGCAGGTAGTCGACCGGGCTGCGCTTGCCGCGGCGGCGGACCAGCGGGATGCTGCCGAAGCCGGGGATGCCGGTCTCGCCTTCCAGGTCGTCCAGGTCATTGAAGCCCCGCTGGATGTTCTCCGCCACGAAGGCGATGAACAGACCCAGGAACAGGCCCATGACCAAGCCGATGACGGCGAACAGCTTGCGGTTCGGGAAGGCGGGGAACGGCGATTCCACGGCGTCGGAGATGATCCGGGCGTCGGGACGCGCCAACTCGGCCTGGGCTCCCGTTTCCTTCATGCGCTGGAGGAAGCTTTGGTACAGCTCGCGGGCGGCGTCGGCCTCGCGCTGGAACTGACGGACCTGGATCTCGATCTTGGCGCCGTCGGCGTAGTTCGATTCCAGCTGACGCAGTCGGGTTTGCAGGCTCTGCTCGCTGGCGCGGGCGACCGCGACATCGTTGGTCAGGGCCTGGACCGTGCGGTCCATCTCGACCTTGATGCGCTGATCGACCGAAGCCAGCTCGCTCTTCAGGCCGATGATCGTCGGGTGACGATCGCCGTACTGGCTCGACAGGTCGGCCATCTTGCGCTTGATCTCGGTCTGGTCACGCGCCAGCAACTGGAGCATCGGGCTTTCCAGCACCGCCGCGGCGCTGTCGATGCCGCCGCGCGTCCGGGCCATGTCCTGGCCGGAGCGCAGCTTGGCCTCCGCCTGGGTGACGGCGGCGCGGGCGGCGACCAACTGGACGTTCAGGCTGGCCATCTGCTGGCTGGCCGCCGAACCGCCCCGGGTCGCATCGGTCAGGCCGGCGGTCTCCTGGAGCTTCTGGACGCGCGTCTCCGCCGCCAGGACGTCCTCGCGCAGGACCTGAACCTGCCGCTTCAGCCATTCGTTGGCGTTGACGGTCTCGCGGACCTTCTCGTCCCGCTGCATCTTGAGGTATTCGTTGGCGAAGGCGTTGGCGATGGTCGCCGCCTGCTCCGACGTGGTCGCGTTGTAGCCGATCCGGATGCTGTAGGAGCGCCCATCATTGGCGGCGCTGACATTGTTGAGCAGCGTGTTGATCATCTGCTCGCGCGGGTCCTGCGCCACCACGACCGGGGCCGCCGGCGGCTCGGCCAAGCCGCGGCGCAGCTTGTCCATCGTCTCGTTCGGCCCAATCAGCCCGGCGACGCGGTCGAACAGGCCACTGGAGACGACGGCCTGGCCCATCCGACGGAGACCGCCGGCGATCAGGCCATTGTCCTCGGCCACCGGCTCCGGCTTCAGGCCGAGAGCGTCGACGACGCGGCCCGCGGCGGTGCGCGAGGTCACGATGTCGATCTCGCCCCGGATGATCGAGTTGTCGACCTTGAGGTCGGCGATCACGCTGGGATTGTCGGTGACGGCGGCGCCGCGGACGTTCAGGGAGACGACGGCTTCCGACCAGTAGGTCGGCTTGACGGCGTAACTCGCGCCGATCCCGATCGCGGTGCATGCCACGGCCAGGCCAAGGATCGTCCCCCGGCGACGCTTGATCGCGGCCATGATGGCGCCAAGGTCGATTTCGTCGCCTTTCGCCGGGCGGGCGCTGGGAGGCGCCGGCTCGCTGATGGGGGAGGAGAGCATCTCGACGCTCATTATCGCCTCAATCAAAGTTTGGTGGTGTTGAAGTCAGCCGGAAATGGCTGTGCGACCGACGCGGCCTTCCGGCGCGCGGCGGGCAGTGCCAAGGCGATCTCGCGGCGGATGCCGTCGATCATCACCTCGGTCGAGAACCTTTCGACGGCGGCGTTCCAGGCGTTGTCCGCCATGAAAGCCGCCGATAGGGGAGCCGCCAGGATCTTGGCCATGGCGTCGCGCAGTTCCCCGGCGTCGCCGGGGGTGACGAGGCGGCCAGTGACGCCGTCCTCGACGATCTCTAGGGCGCCGCCGGCGCGGGACGCGATCAGCGGCGACCGCGCCAGCATCGCCTCGACCAGCACCCTACCGAAGGGCTCGGCGGCGGTCGAGGCGTGGACGATCAGGGTCATCATGCGCATCAGGCGCGGAATGTCGCGGCGGAAGCCCAGGAAGTGGACCCGGTCCCGCACGCCAAGCTCGGCGCACAGGAGCTTCAGCTCCTCCTCGTAGACCTGCTCGCCGAACAGGGCGCCACCGACGATCACGGCGTGCAGGTCGGGCACGGCGGCGACCGCCCGGATGAAGACGTGCTGCCCCTTCCAGGGAGCCAGGCGGCCGAACATGCCAGCCAGCTTCTTGCCTTCCAAACCAAGTTGGCGGCGCAGCGCCTCGATCTCGTCGGCGCCATCCCGCTCGAACGGCTCGCGGGAGAAGCCGTTGGGCACCACCCCGACCAGATCGGGATTGCCGCCCTCGCGGACGAAGGCCTCGGCGGTCGCGGTCGAGTTGGCGATGACCCGGGCGCAGAACCGATTGGCGACGGCCACCGGCAGCATCCGGTTCATCTTGGAGAAGTGTTCGTCTGACAGGATGTCGTGCAGGTGCCAGACCAGCGGCCGTCCGGCCAGCCAAGCGGCCGGGCCGCCGACGATCAGGGCCTTCTGCGTGTTGGCGTAGACGACATCGTGGGGCTTGGCGAGCTTGGCGAGTTGCCACGCCAGCTGGGGGATGCCGGCCATGGCGCGTAGGCCCTGGTCCCAGCCGCCGCCGCGCCGGACGCCGAGCACGGCCTCGCCAGCCTCGACCAAGGTCGCCGGAACGCCGCTGTCGCGTAGGAGATCGCGGAACGGTCCCGGCTGCATCAAGGCGACGTTGAGCGGCGCCTTCCAGTGCAGGGCTGTGTCGAGCAACGACAGTTCGGCCCCACCCACATCGGAGGCATGGTCGACGAAGAGTATGGAAGCTTCCATCTGGCTCAGCGCGCCTCGTGACAAATACGTTATAAGTTTTTTTACCAAAATCCTGATGATCGCGGCAGTCCAGGATCTGTATTACTCCCCAAAGCTTCTAAACCTCGGATTGAGGCCGCGCCGGAGGATACCCCGCCGGATCCATCAGGCGCCTTCGGGGACGGCATCCTTAGCCTGGACGCGCCGTGCGGAAAGCCGCCGGGCGTGTTGCTCGAAAAGGTCGAGGTACCGCTTGGTGGCGTTGGCCCAGGTCTGGCGCTCCGCAACGGCTTGCGCGGCGCGGCCCAATCTGTCCGCGAAAGCGGCATCGTCGCGCAGGCGGGCCATGGCGTCGGCGAAGTAGTCGACATCCTCCGGATCGGCCGCGATCAACGCCGCGTCGGGCGCGAAGATGCCGGCGGCGCCGACCGAGCTGGCCGTGACCACCGGCAAGCCGGTTGCCGCCGCCTCCAGCAGGACCAGCCCGCTGGTCTCGTAGCGCGATGGGAAGATGAAGAAGTCGGCGGAGCGGAACGCGGCGGCGACGTCGTCGGGCTTCATGAAGCCCAGGAAGTGGCAGCGGTCCTTCAGCCCGAGACGTTCGGCCATGGCTGGAAAGACACTGCCTTCCGCCGTGCCGACCACCGCGAGATGGACGTCCGGCGTCTTGACCAGCGCCTTCAGCACGCTGTCCAGGTTCTTGCGGCTGGTCTGGATGTCGCCGACGAAGATGCCTGTCGTGACTCCTTCCGGGAGCCCGAAGCGCGCCCGCTCCGCCGGGCCGGGACGAAAGCGGGAGAGATCGACGCCGTTGTGGACGGTGGTGACCCCGTCGGGTTTGAGCCCCATCCCGATCACCTCGTCGCGCAGCGGATCGGACACCGCGACAATATGACGGGAACGGTTGAACGCGTGCCGCTCGAACAGGCAGTTCGCCATGCTGTAGAGCCAACGATAGGCGCTGTCCGGCCCGCGCCGCAGCCGCCACGGATGGTTGGGCGAGCGGGCCCAGGTGCGGTGAAGGAAATGCACGGCATTGACGTCGCTGGCGCCCCACATGCAGAACCCGTTGGTCGCGACCACGTCCAGATCGCGACGCCGCTTAGCCACCGCCAGCGTCGCCTGGAGCGCCATGGCTTGGTCGCGCAGCAATTGGGTCGGCAGCTTCGACGCGCTCAGCTTGACCACCTCGACGCCGGGCCGGGCCGCGAGGACCGGATCGATCTCCTCGCAGAACACGGTGACGCGATGCCCGCGCGCCAGCGCCGCCTCGGCGATCTCGCAGTTGACCAACCCCTGGCCGTTGGCGCGATGGAAGGCGAAGCTGACCATCCCGATGTTCAGGGGGCCGATGTTCAGGGGCCAGGTGTCGGTGGGTTTCGTGGTCATGGCATCAGTCCTTGTCGGTGACCAGGATGCGGAACCGCACGCCTCCGGACGGAGCCGGCGCCGACAGTTTGACGGTCAATTCGGTGAGATCGCCGCGCTCGGCGGTGGCGATCCACCACGAGCTTCCGGGATCGCCCATGGGCGTCGCCTGCGGATTGATACCGCGCGTCGAGGCCGCGTAGTGATTGGTCTGGACCCGGACCGAGCCCGAGCGGGCGCCCGCCGGCACGTCCAGCTCGACCGTGTTGACGGTGTCGCGGACACTGACGCGGGTCAGGCCCTCGGTGTAGTCGTTACCGACCACCATCCGCCAGTCGGGGTCCGGCTTCGCCCGTCCGCTGAAGATCAGCCGGAACCGGCCCTGGCCGTCGCCGGTGTGGATCAGCCCCTTGTCGCCCGGCATGAAGGGGAAGTTGTCCATCTCGATCGTGTTGATGCCCTGGACGAACGGGAACTTCAGGCAATAGTCGCGAGGTTTCGACCCGATCCGGAACGAGTCGTCCCAGTTGAACCCGGCGCTGACGATCCGGATGCCGGAGACCATCGGGTTCTCGCCGCCGATCGTCGCCTCGGACACGATGGCGCCGTTGCCCAGGGCCTCGAACCGGCCATGGATGATGCAGTCGGTCAGCAGGTTGTTCACCCCCCTGCCCGGCTCCTGGTAGATGCCGTAGGGCTGGAAGCCGAAGGTGGTCTGGTAGCAGGTGAAGCCGCCGCCCAGGCCGGCGTCGGGCCGGCAGCCGATGCCGGCGAAGCGGTTGCCGCCGAACTGGCAGTTCACCATCTTCGTGTCGCCGTTGGTCCGCGCCAGATGCAGGCCATAGTAGTTGTCGGTCGCGGCGACGCTGAACATCATGATGTGGCCGTCATCCTGGTCGATGACGATGCCGTTCCGAAAACCCTTGATGAAGACGCGCTCCAACTGGGGCGCCGTCTTGGTTCCCTGCCTGCCGATCCTGATCCCGTCGCAATCCGCCGGGCTCTGGCCGACCTTGGCCGGCCGGCTCGGACCCTCGATCGAGATGTCGCGCAGGTAGGGCCGCACGTTCATCTGATTGGACTGGCCGGTCAGCTGGATGCACGGCTTGCCCGGCCCCAATTCCGCGCATTGGATCGTCGTGCCGATCGCGTCGGAGAACATCGACACCTGGTCGAGCGTCAAGGTGCCCGCGACGCGGTAGCGGCGGCCGCCAGGCAGGTGGACCGCCTTCTTCGGCTGGGACGCCTCGGCCTCGAAAATCGCGAGGCGGATCGCCGCCTCGTCGATCTCCATCCTCAGGCTCTCGGCGAACGGATACATCTTCCGCGCCATGTCGAGCGTCGGGAACACCTGCGACAACGGATGGCTCTCGCCATCGCCGATGGCGCCCTTGTCCGCGACCGAGACGGCGCCGGTGCCGCGCAGCACGCTGACCGGGATCGCGTTGGACACCCCCGCGACCATGCCGTAGATGGCGTCCCGTCCGTCGAGCATCCAGGCGCCGTGTCCGGCGTTCATGTCAGGCCTCCCAGCACCTTGCGGTAGACCCGCGCGGTGCGCTCGGCCACCAGCGACCACTTGTAGCGATCCAGCGCGAAGTGACGGCACAGGACGCGGTCGGGCACCTTGATGACGCCCAGCAGCACGGCGGCCAAGCCATCGGCAAGGCCGGCGGGTCCGCCCTCGTCGAACACGAGGCCGGGCGACAGGTCCTTGACCACCGACGGCAGACCGCCGACCGGCGTCACCATGGCCGGGCAGCCGGCGGCCAGCGATTCCGCCGCGACCAGGCCGAACCCCTCCAGCGTCACCGACGGCACGACCGACAGGTCGGCGGCGCGGTAGTACAGCGGCAGGTCGGCGTCGGGAATGAAGCCCAGCATGCGGACATGACGCTCCAGCCCGCGCTCCTCGATCCGGCGCTTCAGGTCGGCCTCGATCGGGCCCTTGCCGCCGATCAGCAGCAGCACGTCGGGCACCGCCTCCTTGAGATCGCCGATCGCGTCGATCAGGTCCTCCAGCCCCATGCGGCGGCACAGGCGGCGGACGGTCAGCAGGATCGGCCGGTCGGCCGGCAGATTCAGGAGCTGGCGCGCCTCGGCGGGACCGGCGTGCTCGTTGAAGAAGCTGTCGGCGACGCCGCCCGGCACGATCTCGATCCGGTCGCGCGGGACGCCGTACTGCTTGACCAGCACCTGCGCGAAGGCGTCGGACAGCACGATGAAGCGGTCGGCGGCGCGGTAGACCGCCTTCTCGATCAGCCAGCGGCTCCGCGACGCCATGAACCCACCGCCCTCGGCGGCGCATTCGAAGGCCCAGGGACCGTGGAAATGCATCACGAAGGGCGTCTTGCGGAGGTGGTCGTAGATCGGCAGGCTGTAGAGTCCGAAGTGGCTGGCGATCAGGTCGACGCCGCCGGACTTGAGGGCGGCGCCGGCATTGGCCCGGATCGCCCGCATCCGCGACTTCCAGTCGTCGTCATGGCGGCCGAAGCTGGTGACGTGGCCGCCGCTGTCGCGGGCGACCTGATCTGAGCCGGCGACCAGCCCGACGACATCGACGCCCTGGCCCGGCAGCTGCTTGGCCAGATTGTAATAGACGCAGTCGAGCCCGCCCGGCGTTTCGGGAAACCAGCCGATGCCGATCTGAAGGGAGGTGACGCGCGCGGGCGAAACCAGCGACAGCGACGGACGGCCAGGGGGCGCGTCGATGGCGGGATGCGGCAAGGTCATGGAGAATTTCACCCGGAGTCGGAACTGAGGCTTCGGAACGCTCGGAAACAGAAGAAACTGTTGCCGAGGGAAGCTATGGCAGTTTCATAAAATGCCTGATATCCTCATTGGAGGATCATTCCTCGAAGCCACGCGCCGCCCTTCGGAGCGGCCCCGGATGCGAAGGGGAATACCAAAGGATAGCCGATTATTTGCCGCCAGGCGTCGCCCTCGGCTGGTTAACTTGATATCACCGGAACGGTTAAGTTCACACTCCACCCTGTTGTATGATCCCGAAGTCGCCACCGGCTTTCTCTTCCGTTTCTTCTTCGGACTAACCTTCTTTCCTCCCCCTTCAACGTTGCCCGCCTGTGATAACAGAGTCTCGCGCCGTCGTTCATTTGGACGATGGGCGCGGCCTGCGAACAATCGGGAAGCGGTGAATGACTGCGTACGGCATGGTTCCTCCCCAAGCCCAGATAAGCCAGAAGATGAGGTTCACGGTTCCCGTGAGCCTGTTCTTCGTTGGCGGATTCTGGGCCATCGTGCTGCTGTCCTGCGCCGCCGGGCTGACCAGCGGGACGCGTTTCTTCTACACGCCGCTGGCCTTCGTGGTCGGCGTGGTGCTGTTCGTCCGTTTTCCAGCGGCCTATCTCGTCCATCTCTGGTGGCTGTGGTTCCTGACGCCGTTCGTGCGCCGGGTGGTCGACTTCAAATCCGGCTGGACCGAGTTCAGCCCGATCATGCTGGCGCCCTATGTCGTCAGCCTGCTGATGATCGTCACCGTCATCCGCTTCCTGCCCCGGCTGAGCCAGCGCGACATGTTCCCGTTCGTGCCGATCATCGTGGCGTTGGCGATGGCCTATCCGGTCGGCATGATGAACGCCGGTTTCAGCCCGGCCACGTTCGACGCGCTCAACTGGTTTCTGCCGGTGATCATGGGCATCCACATCGCGTTCAGCTGGCGCAGCTACGACAAGCTCAAGATCGCGACGGAGCGGACCTTCCTGATGGGGGCCGCCGTACTGGGCATCTATGGCATCCATCAGTTCTTCTTCCTGGCACCCTGGGACGCCTTCTGGATGCAGGTGGTCCAGATGGATTCAATCGGCAGGCCGGCTCCGATGGAGGTCCGGATCTTCGGCACGCTCAACTCGCCCGGTCCCTACGCCAACATGTTGGCGGTGGCCCTGCTGATCGTGCTGGGCGCCAAGGGCAGGTTGCCGTTCCTCGCGGGAATGCCGGCGGTCGTGGCCCTGCTGCTGTCGCTTGTCCGCGCCGCCTGGGTGGGCTTCGCGGCGGGCCTGCTGATCATGATCGCCAAGATGGACATGTCAAAACGCGCCAAGCTGATCGCCGCCGTCCTGCTGACCCTGGTCACGGCGCTGCCGCTGCTGTCGGTCGAGGCGATCAACAAGACCGTGACGACCCGGATCGAGTCCATGTTCGGCGACGAGGCGAAGGACGACCAGAGCTACAAGGACCGCGTCCACTTCTTCCAGACCTTCATCGAGGACGCCCTGTCCAACCCGATCGGCCAAGGCATCGGCGCCACCGGTGTGGCGACCAAAATCTCCAACAACGGCAAGATGGGCGAGCATGGCGTGGTCGACAGCGGCCTGCTGGAAGTGCCCTTCGTGCTCGGCTGGCTGGGCGGCATCCTCTATCTGTCCGGCGTGGCGATGCTGGTGCGCGGCACCTTCAAGCGTCGGTGGAGCAAGGGCGACGGCTTCGTCACGGTCGCGGAATCGGTCGCCTTGTCGATCCTGGTCCAGATGATCTTCACCAACATGCTCACCGGCTTCATCGGCACGATGTTCTGGAGCTTCATCGGCTTCTCGATCGCCGCCGAACGCCACTGGGCCGCCGCGTCGCGGTCGCAGCCCGAAGTTCAGCCCCGATGAGTGGGCATCCCGCCATCCAGCAATCCCTTCGCACCGCAAGGAGCGCCATGTCCGCGAACCCGATGTTCGTCGCCCCCTTCGACGCCAAGTCCGACGCCACGTCCCATGCCGAACGTCTGGCGGTGTCGGTGATCATCCCAACCTTCAAGCGCCATCAGGATCTGGATCGCTGCCTCGGCGCCTTGGCCGCCCAGACGCTGGCGCCCTGCCGCGTCGTCGTGGTCGTGCGCGACGAGGACCCCGAATCGCGGATGGTGGCGGAACGGTTCGCCGGCCGCCTTCCGCTTCGGATCGCGACAGTGGCGATCACCGGCCAAATCGCCGCGATCAACACCGGCTTGGACCACGCCGACGGCGATGTCGTCGCCGTGACGGACGACGACGCGGCCCCCCACGCCGACTGGGTCGAGCGGATCGAGCACGCCTTCCGGACCAACCCACGCGCCGGCGCCGTCGGCGGCCGCGACCGGGTATTCGCCGGGGATGTGCTGGAGGATGGCGCCGAACCCGTGGTCGGCAAGCTGGAATGGACCGGCCGGGTGATCGGCAACCACCATATCGGCGTGGGCGACGCCCGCGAGGTCGATATCCTCAAGGGCGTCAACTGGAGCTTCCGCCGCGCCGCGATCGAGGGCATGCGGCTGAACCAGCGCTTGCGGGGCAAGGGCGCCCAGGTCAACAACGAGATCGATTTCTGCCTGCGCCTGCGCCGCGCGGGCTGGCGGATGATCTATGACCCGAAGATCGCGGTCGATCATTTCCCCGGCGTCCGGCATGACGCCGATCGCCGCGGCAAGACCTATTTCCACCCGGTCGCCAAGTCCGACGCCGCCTATAACTATGCGATCAGCGTCATGGGCCACTTCTCGCCCGCCCGGCGCGCCGCCTTCGCCGCCTGGGCCCTGCTGGTCGGGACCAGGGACTATCCGGGCGTGGCCCAATGGGCGCGCCTGCTGATCAGCGGCGACGATCACGCCACACCGAAGCTGCTGGCGACGGCGCGTGGCCAGATCGCGGGCCTGCGCGACTGGCGGGGGTCGCCGTCGTGAGCGCGCCGTGATGAGCAGGGTCGACCGCCGTACCCTGTTCAAGCTGGGCGCTGGCATCGGAGCCATGGCCTGTCTGGCGCCGATCGCCTCGTCCTCGCTCTCGATCGGGGACGCCGGGGCTGAGGCCACGCCTGTCCGTCTCCGCCTCGGTGCCGGATGGCCGCTCTACGGCAACCTGCTGGGTCTTTCCACCCGCCGCCTGGCGCAGCGGATCCAGTGGCTGACGGGAGGAGCCGTCGCTGTCGACTTGGTCGACATCGGCACCGGCAGCCTGCCGGCCCTGGCCGACATCGGGGACATCCCGGTCGACGCTTGGCACGCGGCGGCGCATCTGTGGCCGGGAGCGCCGCCGGTCTGGTCGCTGTTCGGCATGCAGACCTTCGGGATGACCGCGCCGGAGATCCGCGTCTGGCGCGCGACCGCCCCTGGATTGGACCAACGTGAACGCTTGGCCGCGCGGGCCGGCCTGAATGTCTGGTTCACCGGCGAGGTCGCGGCCGGCGGCATGGCGATCCGGGGCAAGGGGTGGCCCGGCTCGGGACGCGTCGCGTGCAGCCCTGGCTCCTCCGCCCTATGGGAACGATTGGGCTTCGACACGATCACGAGGACGCCGGCGGCGGGCCTGGGAGCCGTGGTCAACGGCGAGGCGGTGGCGGCGGAGGTCCCTCCCCTGCTGGCCGGTCCGGTCCGCCGATTAGGCGAAGCCGGGCTCGGCTATGTCCGGTTCGGCACGTTCTCGCCCGGCATGGCGACGGAGTTGCTGGTCAAGTCACCGGCCATCGCCACCCTGCCCGCCGATCTCCAAGCCAAGATCGCCCAAGCCTGCGCCGAGGAGGCGGCGGCCCTGTCCGCCGAGGCGGCGCAGGACGAACAGCGCTGGCTGACCGACGCCGCCGAGGCGAACCTGCTGGTCGACATGCCGGCCGACAGCGTGGTCAGGGCCGGCAGGACGGCCGGAGACCTGCTGCGCTCGCTCGAATCCGATGCCTACGCCCATGACACCGTCGACGCCTACCGCAAGGTGAGGCGGCATCTGGGAGCCACGGCCGCCGGTTGCTGCGTCAACCATACGGCTTTTGGCTAAAATTATATGAGTTAGCGCCTACGCTCCACTTCTCGACGGGGAACCTTTCACATACTTTCGTTCGAAACCACTATTAACCCGGGGCGCAAAAGTGAAACCCTCCAGGCTCAATGCCGTTCTCAAAGAAAAACGTCTCCAGCGAACGCTTGGACGTTTCGAATCGATCAGGCGCATTCAAGGATTCATGTCCACGCTCCACCAGATCGCGGCGTCCGATCAGGATCATCTTGATCCCAAGGGTCAGGATACTTCCGTCTTCACGTCGCTGGACGTGGACAAGACGGCGGAGCGGATCAAGGTGGACGGGCTGGCGCTCGGCCTCAAGCTCCCCGAAAACCTGCGCGATGAACTCGCCGCGTTCGGCACGTCCAAGCCGGTCAAACCATGGGGCGCCAAGCAGGGTTTCCCGTTGGAAACACTAATCGGCGGCAGGCTGCCGACTGGCGAGCCGGTCGCCGTCGCCGAGACCGTCGATCTCGACCAGTGCGCGGCGGTCAGGACGATCACCCACGACCCCAAGCTGCTGCTGCTGGGCAAGCGGGTGCTGGGCTTCAACCCGAAGGCGATCGAGGTCTCGCTGCGCTGGTCGTTCCCGACAAACCTGCCGACGGAGGAACACCGCAACATCGACTTGGCGAGCCGCTGGCACTATGACGTGATCGGCAAGAGCTCGGTCTCGCTGTTCTTCTACATCAAGAAGGGCAACGACGACCTGGACGGCTCCCACGCCACCATCCTGGGCTCGCACCGCCGCAAGAAGATGTCGATGCTGTTCCGTCCCAGCACCAGCATCAGCGAAGCGGAGCTGATGAGCTATTACGGCCCCGGCCAAGTGGTGATCGCCACTGGGGAGCCCGGCGACGGCTTCGCCGAGGACCCCAACGCGTTCCACCGGGCGATGCAGCCGATCTCCTCCGCCCGCCTCGTCCTGCTGATCCGCTACACCTGAGCAAGACCAAGCCCCGTCTCGGTTCGTACCTCGTAGGTCGGCTATAGCGCAGCGGCAGCCGACATCACTCCCGACGCGCCTGCTTGTCGGCTGCCGCTGCGCTATAGCCGACCTACGATGAAAACCAAGGCGGAACTATCAACCGCTGTTGCGCAACCCGGCGGCGATCCCGTTGATCGTCAGCTGGATGCCACGCAGCACGTATTCCTCGTCGCTGTCGGCCCGATGGCGCCGCAGCAGCTCGACCTGCACGTGGTTCAGCGGGTCGAGATAGGGGAAGCGGTTGCGGATCGACCGGGCCAGCAGCGGATTGCCCTCAAGCAGGCTGTCCTGCCCGGTGATCGCCAGCAGCGCGTCGATCGAGCCCTGCCATTCCCCCTTGATGCGGTCGAACACGCCACGCCGCAGGTGGGGATCGGTGACCAGACCGGCGTAGCGCGACGCGATGGCGATGTTGCTCTTGGCCAGCACCATGTCCATGTTGGACAGCAGCGTCTGGAAGAATGGCCACTCCCGATGCATGGCCCGCAGCATCGCCATGCCGCCGTTCGGCTCGCTCTCACTTCCACTGTCTGGGTGCTCCGCCAGCCAAGCTTGGACCGCCGAACCGAAGCCGTACCAGCCCGGCAGCATCAGCCGGCATTGCGCCCAACTGAACACCCAGGGGATCGCCCGCAAGTCCTCGATGCTGCGCGTCTTCTTGCGCGACGACGGCCGGCTGCCGATGTTGAGGCTGGCGATCTCGGTGATCACCGTCGACTCCCAGAAATAGTCCTCGAAGCCCTTGGTCTCGTAGACCAGATCGCGATAGGCCTTGAAGGCGTGGCCCGACAATTCCTCCATCGCGGTCAGATAGTCGCGCCGGGGTGCCGCGATGTCCGGCTGGAGCAGCGTCGCCTCCAGGGTCGCGGCGGCCAGCGTCTCCAGATTGCGCCGCCCGACCTCCGCGTTGGAGTATTTGCCGGAGATCGTCTCGCCCTGTTCGGTGATGCGGATCTGCCCCTGAACCGCCCCGCCCGGCTGCGCCAGGATCGCCTGATAGCTGGGGCCGCCACCCCGGCCGACCGAACCGCCCCGGCCATGGAACAGCCTCAGCTTGACGCCGTGCTTGCGGAAGACCTCAACCAGCCCGATCTCCGCCTTGTACAGCTCCCATCCGGAGGTGACGAAACCGCCGTCCTTGTTGCTGTCCGAATAGCCCAGCATGACCTCCTGGACCATGCCCCGGCTTTCCAGCAGACGCTTGTAGAGCGGCAGCGCCAGCAGCCGGTCCATGATTCCGACCGAGTTCCTGAGGTCGCCGATCGTCTCGAACAGCGGTATGATGTTGACGTCCAGCCCGCCGTCGAGCGGCCGCAGCAGCCCGACCTCCTTCAGCAGCACCGCCACCTCCAGGATGTCCGACACGCCGTCGGCCTTGGAGATGATGCAGTTGGGCATGGAGGTGGCGCCGTATTTCCGGTGCGCCTCGGCGGCGGTCCGCATGATCGCCAGCTCGCCCGTCGTCTCGTCGGAATAGCCGATGAAGGCGGAGCCCAGCGGCCGGGCGGTCTTCAGGTCCTCCAGCAGCAGGGCTATCCGGCCTTCCTCGTCCAGCCCACCGTAACCGGTTCCCGGAATGGCCGCCTCCAGCAACTCGCCGACCATCCGTTCGTGGACATCGGAGTTCTGGCGCAGATCCAGGCTCGCCAAATGGAAGCCGAACACCGCGACGGCGTAGCGCAGCTGCCGCAACCGGCCGCGCGCCAGCACGGCGGAGCCGTTGGCCGTCAGCGAATCATGGATGATGTCCAGTTCCGCCTTGAACTCGGCGGCGCTGGCGTAGGGTGGGGCGTCGCCGACGGCGTGGCGCAGCGCCTCGGCCTGCCCCAGCCCCCGCGCGGTCGCGGCCAAGCGCGCATAGATGCCGGTGATGGCGCGGCGATAGGGTTCATCCTGCCGGTTGATCGACCGGTCGGGCGAGCGTTCCGCCAGTTCCCCCAGCGCGTCGGACAGCCTGACGTTCCGCCGGTTGAGCGAAAGCTCGCCGCCCAGCGCGTGCAACTCCTCCAAGTAGAACTTCAGCGCCTGCGTGCTTTGCAGCCGCAGCGTCTCGCTGACGATGTCGGCGGTGACGAACGGGTTGCCGTCGCGGTCGCCACCCATCCAGCTGCCCATGCGGAGGAACGGCGGCACCTCGCCCCGCGCCTCGTCGGGGTCGAGCAGCGCCAGCCGGTCCTCCAGCAGCGCGTAGAGCCGCGGCAGCTCGCGGAGGAAGGTGTGGTCGTAAAACGAGATGCCGTTCTGGACCTCGTCGATCACCGTCCGCTTGGTCCAGCGCAGCAGGCTGGTCTGCCACAGCGTCAGCACCGCGCGGCGCAGGGCTTCGGCGCAGGCCTCCTCCTCCTCCGGCGTCATCTGGACCCGTTCCCGCTCGGCCAGCAGCTGGGCGATGTCCATTTCCCGGTTGAGCGAGCTCTTGCGGCGGACCTCGGTGGGATGCGCGGTCAGCACCGGGCAGATCAGCGCCTCGGCGAAGAAGGCATCGAGCCGGTCGGCGTCGATCCCGGCCTCCTCGGCGCGGAGAAGGGCGTGGGCCATCGAGCCGGCGCGCGGCGCCGATCCCGCCAACTCATGGGCACGGTTGCGCCGGATGTGATGCTGGTCCTCGGCGATGTTGGACAGGTGCGAGAAATAGCTGAACGCCCGGATGATCCGCGTCGTCTGGCGAGGCGACATGCCGTTCAGCAAGCTTTGCAACTCGTCTCGCGCCGCCTCGTCCTGGTCGCGGTGGAAGCGGATCGACGTCTGGCGGACGCTCTCGACCAGCCCATAGACATCCTCGCCCTCCTGCTCGCGGATCGTGTCGCCGAGGATACGCCCCAGCAGGCGGATGTCGTCACGGAGCGGAATGTCCTTCTCAGGCACCTCGTCGGTCTGATTGATAACCCGCATGATCGACTTCTCCCCCTGCTGCCTCGCGTCGCGACAGGCCGAGTCTAACTGGCGTCAATCCGCCGCACCATCCCCCACTTACCGCACCGCGGCATTATTCCGATTCCGGGCTGGGCTGGTCCTGACGCGAACAGGCCGGGCGGGGGCTTTCGCTCCCGCCCGGCCCGCCGGACTTTCCGTTCTATTCGAACCGGTTATCAGTAGTCGTAGTCGCCGCCGCCCTGGGGAGCGGGGGCCTTCTTGTCGCGCTTCTCGACGACGATCGCCTCGGTCGTGATCAGCAGGCCGGCGATCGAGGCCGCGTCCTGCAGGGCGATGCGGACGACCTTGGTCGGGTCGATGATGCCGGCCTTCATCAGGTCGGTGAACTCGCCCTTCTGGGCGTCGTAGCCATAGTTGGTGTCGGTCGACTCCAGTAGCTTGCCGACGATCACGGCGCCATCGGCGCCGGAGTTGTCGGCGATCTGCCGGGCCGGGGCCACCAGCGCCTTGCGGACGATGTCGATGCCGACACGCTCGTCGGCATTGGCCGGGACCACGGCGTCGATGGCGCGGGTGGCGTAGAGCAGCGTCACGCCGCCGCCGGCGACGATGCCTTCCTGGATCGCGGCGCGGGTCGCGTGCATCGCGTCGTCTACGCGATCCTTGCGTTCCTTGACCTCGATCTCGCTGCCGCCACCGACGCGGATCACCGCGACGCCGCCGGACAGCTTGGCCAGCCGCTCCTGCAGCTTCTCGGTCTCGTAGGTGCTGTCGGACTCCTCGATCTGCGCCCTCAGGCGGGTCACGCGGGAGGCGATGGCGTCCTTGTCACCGGCGCCGTCGATGATAGTGGTGTGCTCCTTGGTGATCACGACCTTGCGGGCGCTGCCCAAGGTGTCGAGCGTGACATCCTCGAGCTTCATGCCCAGGTCCTCGAACAGCACCTGGCCGTTGGTCAGGATGGCGAGATCCTCGAAGATTGCCTTGCGGCGCTCGCCGAAGCCTGGCGCCTTGACGGCCGCGACCTTCAGGCCGCCGCGCAGCTTGTTGACGACCAAGGTCGCCAGCGCCTCGCCCTCGATGTCCTCGGCGATGATCAGCAGCGGACGCCCGCTTTGGACGACCGCCTCGAGCACCGGCAGCAGCGGCTGAAGCCCGGAAAGCTTCTTCTCGTGCAGCAGGATATAGGGGTTCTCAAGCTCGACCTGCATCTTCTCGGCGTTGGTCACGAAGTAGGCCGAGAGATAGCCGCGGTCGAACTGCATGCCCTCGACGATGTCCAGTTCGGTCTCGAGGCTCTTGGCCTCCTCGACCGTGATGACTCCGTCCTTGCCGACCTTGGCGACCGCGCGGGCCAGGATGTCGCCGATCTCGGCGTCGCCGTTGGCGGACACGGTGCCGACCTGCGCCACCTCGTCATTGGTCGAGATCTCCTTCGACCGCGCCTTGACGTCGGCGATCACGGCCAGGACCGCCCGGTCGATGCCGCGCTTGAGATCCAGCGGATTGAGGCCGGCGGCCACCGCCTTGGCACCCTCGCGGACGATGGCCTGGGCCAGGACCGTGGCGGTGGTGGTGCCGTCGCCGGCGAGATCGTTGGTCTTGGTGGCGACCTCGCGGACCAGCTGGGCGCCCAGGTTCTCGAACCTGTCGGTCAGCTCGATCTCCTTGGCGACGGTGACGCCGTCCTTGGTGATCCGGGGAGCGCCGAACGACTTGTCGATGACGACGTTGCGGCCCTTGGGACCCAGCGTCACCTTGACGGCGTCGGCGAGAAGATCGACGCCGCGCAGCAGCTTGTCACGCGCGTCGGTGGAGAACTTGACTTCTTTGGCGGCCATGGTCGAAATCCTTTAAAAAATGAAAGATGAAATCAGGCGAGGCTGGTCTCGAGCACGCCGATGATGTCCGATTCTTTCATCACCAGGAACTCGGCGCCGTCGATCTTGATCTCGCTGCCGGACCACTTGCCGAACATGACGCGGTCACCGGCCTTGACATCCGGGGCATGGAGCCGGCCCTGTTCGTCGCGCGTACCGGGGCCGACGGCGACGACCTCGCCCTCCTGCGGCTTTTCCTTGGCCGTGTCGGGAATGATGATCCCGCCCTTGGTCTTGGATTCCTGCTCGATACGGCGGATCAGAACGCGGTCATGCAATGGACGGAACGACATGGAGACTCCCTGTGTAACCCTGGTCTGGCCCACCGCCAGCCGGAACGCCCGCCAGAAGGCTGGTTGGCGCTCTCGGCCGGCGAGTGCCAACCAGACCTCAAAGTAGCTATTCCCATGTTCGTATTCAATCGGTATATCGGAAATCGCATGAAAGTCATATGACGGGAGGGCCGATACCCCGGTGGATACGGCCCTCCCGCAGGCCGACTTCCGTCATCGACCGTATTCGTCGTGGCGGCGCCACCAGACGCCGGTCTCATCTCGTCCCCGAGGCGCGCGGTCGAGCCACTGATAGACGCCCCACAGGCTGTCCAAGCCGCGCGCGTAGGTAGAATAGGTGTGATGGACGACGCCATCCTTGAGCGCGAAGGCGCTCATGCCCGGCCTGTCGCGCTGGAACGTCGCGGTGTCGGTCCCGCACTGGGCGGCGATGGTTCCCTCCGCCGCGGCGCCACCGCCTTCTCCTCCTTCGCGCCACGCGACCGCCGGCTCGCGGCGGTAATTGTAGTCGATGCCGTCGCCGCGCTGCTGTTCCTCGCTGAACCAGACGTTGAAGTCGGAATTGAAGTCGCTGGCGATCGAGGATGCCCACGGGAAGGTCCAGCCCATGCGCCGCTTGTATTCCCGCAGCTTCGCCAGCGGCGCCCGCGACACTGCCCAGAGCATCACGTCATGGTTGGCCAAGTGGACCGCGAAGCCGTTGAAGCCGTCCGCGATCATCGAACACGATGGACAGCCCGCCTTGTACTCCGGCCCGAACATGAAGTGATAGACCAGCAGTTGCGAACGCCCCTGGAACAGGTCGGCAAGCGAGGCGCCACCCTCGTCGGTGTCGAAGCGGTACTCCTTGTCGATCGGGACCCAGGGCAGCTCGCGCCGCCGCCGCGCCAAGTCGTCGCTCTGCCGCGTCAGGTCCTTCTCCGCCGCGAGCAGGTCGAGGCGCGCCGTTTGCCAATCCTCGCGTGTCCCGGTGATGTGTTCCGTCATCGTCCCTTTCCCCCCTCGTGTGATCAGCCGCGCGGCGTTACGCCGATCCGGCGGACTGGTTGGTGTTCGGGTGATAGGGTAGGCACCGGGCACCGAACGGCGGGAGTTACAAGTGTGACGGGATTGCGATGGACCCGCTGATCACGGCGGCGGCGCGTGCCCTGGCGGCGGGCGATCCCCTGGGCGCGCTGAACAGGGTCGCCCTGAGGGACGACGCGCCGGCCCTGGCGCTCCGGGGCATCGCGATGGCGCAACTCGGCGATCTCGTCCGCGCCCGGTCGCTGGTGCGGCGCGCGGCGCGGGCCTTCGGTCCGGGAGAGGCGCTGGCCCGCGCCCGCTGCGTCGTCGCCGAGGCGGAGATAGCCCTGGTCTCGCGCGACCTGGGCTGGCCGGCGAAGACGCTCGACGCGGCGCGGGCGGTACTGGAGGAACATGGCGATTGCCTGAACGCGGCACTCGCCCGCCACATCGAGGTCAGGCGCCTCCTGCTGATCGGACGTCTGGACGAGGCCGAGCGCGCTTTGTCCGCCGTCGACCCGTCCCCATTCCCGCCGGCATCCCGCACCGCTCACGAACTGGTCGTGGCGGGGATCGCGATGCGGCGATTGCGGACGGCGGAGGCGCGGGCGGCGCTGACGTTGGCCGGCCACGCGGCGCGTCATGCCGGCATCCCAGCCTTGACGGCGGAGGTTGAAAACGCTCGCCGCGCGCTGGACACGCCCGCGGCGCGCCTGATCGCGGACGGTGGGGAGCGTCTTCTCCTGCTGGCCGAGGTCGAGGCGTTGCAGGCGTCGGACGCGCTGGTGGTGGACGCCTGCCGCCATGCCGTGCGCGCGCCCCATGTGGTTGTCCCGTTGGCGAGCCGCCCTGTCCTCTTCGCCCTCGCCCGCGCGCTGGCCGAGGCGTGGCCGGGTGACGTGCCGAGGGACACCCTGCTCGTCCGCGCGTTCGGCGCCAAGTTCGCCGATGAATCGCACCGCGCCCGATTGCGTGTCGAGATCGGCCGGCTTCGCGGCGTGCTGCGAACCGTCGCGACCATCAGCGCGACCAAGCGGGGCTACGCGCTGGCACCGTGCGGCGCGCGGGATGTGGTCGTGCTGGCGCGGCCAATCGAGGAGCGCCACGCGGCGGTGCTGGCGTTCCTCGCCGATGGTGAGGCGTGGTCGAGTTCGGCCCTCGCCCTGGCGCTCGGCACCAGCCAGCGCACCGTGCAGCGGGCGCTCGACCAGCTCAAGGCGGCGGGCAAGGTCGGGTCGTTCGGCCACGGGCGGGCGCGCCGTTGGATCACCCCACCGGTCCCGGCATTCACGACGACATTGTTACTCCCCGCGCCCCTGTCGCTCGATTAGGGTTTTGGCATGAAAACATCATCCGCTGAAATCCTTCGGGAGCACGGCCCCTTCCCTGGCGTGGACCAGGTCAACGGGGTCACATTCGATGGCCGGAACGTCTGGCTGGCGTCCGGCGACAAACTAACCGCCTTCGATCCTGGCGACGGAAAGCCGGTGCGCTCGATCGAGGCCGCCGCCACGGCGGGAACGGCCTTCGACGGCCGGCACCTGTTCCAGATCGCGGAGGGTATCATCCAGAAGATCGACCCGGAGACCGGCCAAGTGCTGGGCACCATCCCGGCACCCGGCGGCGCCAGCGGTGGCGACTCAGGCCTCGCCTGGGCGGAGGGAACGCTTTGGGTCGGTCAGTACCGGGAGCGGAAGATCCATCAGGTCGACCCCGGAACCGGAGCGATCCTCCGCACGATCGGCTCCGATCGCTTCGTGACCGGCGTCACCTGGGTCGACGGCGCGCTCTGGCACGGCACCTGGGAAGACGAGGAAAGCAGCCTGAACCTCATCGATCCCGAGAGCGGCGAGGTCTTGGAGCGGCTGGAAATGCCGCCGGGAACAGGCGTCTCCGGGCTCGAGTCCGATGGCGCGGGTCGGTTCTTCTGCGGCGGCGGCCGCAGCGGGCTCGTGAGGGCGGTGCGCCGGCCGGGGTGAGGGGGCGGTCAGCTTCACACTCTCCGCGATCCATCCCCCTGTTAACCGCCACGAGATCAACACTGCGCAAAAGCCCACGGCTTATGGAAGCTATATGCATTCCCATGTATTCATGGAACATTCAGTAAAAAATAGCATGCCTTAATGCATAATAGCGTTTATCGTAACTGTATTCGATTGACGACCAATACTCGGATATGGATAGAGCAATCATGAAATCGACAACTCTCTGGTTAATTCGCGCGTCATTGATGGCGGCGGTGATGTTGCCAGTGGAATCGCACGCGTTGAAGTGTGACGAGATCGGCATCACGGATGAACAAATCGATGAGGCGACCGACACGAACCACATCGTCGAAGGGCATTGCAGTTTCACCCAGGCCCCTATGGATGCTTGCGAGGCAACTCAGAAGTCGATCTTCGATAGCCGATACTGTCTAGATGACGGCGATGCGCTCAAGCCGCTGATCAAGAGCTTGGTCAGGTCGGCGGCGTGCGAAGCCTATGAGGGCAATAACGGCCAGTATGATCTGGTGGGTGTGCCGGACGATCCGTTCATCGTTGAGCATGGACTCGGCTACGCGTCGATCATCAATTCGACCGATTGCGTCCTGACCAACCGGATGAAGGTGTTCTACAATCCAAGCGACCCGCACCAGACCGGCGTCTATTTCACGAATGCTTTCCCGTTCAAGCCGAAGTAATAATAGCGTGACGTCTCAGGCGTTTTCCGATGCGCGTACCAACATCGTCATTGCCGTGTTCATTGCCGTAGGTCGGGTAAAGCGAAGCGGCACCCGACCTACGGTTGAGAGCGGATCAACGAACCAACCGAAATAAATGTTTCATTCGCTGTGGATTGACGTTCCGCGCCGGTGGCACCTATGGCCGGTCTAGGTCTGAAATCTGCTGGAAGTCTCGATCCGGAGCATCGTGGAGAACTTCGGTTCGCTCTCCCTGCCCTTGCAGCACGTCTTCGCTGGCGCACTGGTTTCGATCGGCGTCGGCTTGTCGCTGCCGGTCCTGCCGAAGTACGGTGCCAGACCGGTTTCGCATAATCGGAAATCAGATCGCCCATAATGTAGTCATGCGCTGGGAAACGTCATTTTGGCGATTGACGCTCCTTTGCTTAAAGGTGAAACTGTCCACAGTCCACAGATTGAGGCGGTTCGGAACGTGAGTACGGCCCTTCCCAAGATCGACTTCCCACCACTTTCGCGAGGTCCGGCTTCCAGCGACGCGTCGGTGGAATCCGGGAACCTGGACCGTCCGGCGTCTTCGCAGTTCTCCATCGATATTTCGAAGATTTCAGATCATGTCCGAGATTTTCTGCTTGGGGAGTTGACTTCCGGGCGGTTGAAGCCGGGCGACCGGATTAACGAGGCGGAGTTGGCGCGGCGGTTCGGGATCAGCCGCAATCCCATCCGGGAAGCCATCTCGGGCCTGCTGCAGCGGGGATTCCTGGTGTCGGAGCCGCGGCGCGGCGCCTTCATGCGCAGCTTCACCGCCAAGGATGTCGACGACGTCTTCTCCTTCCGGATCTGTGTGGAAACCTTCGCCATCCGTCAGGCGATGCCGATGATGGATCCTGCGGCGCGGGCCGAGTTCACCGCCATCGTCGATCACATGATCGAGGCGGCGAAGGCGGGCGATGTCGGCGCGGTGCGTCATCTGGATGTCCTGCTGCACCGCCGCCTGTGCGAGCGATCGCGCAATCGCCAGACGCTGCGGGCGCACGAGGCGATCGACACCGAGATGCAGATGCTGATGGCCAGCGTCGATCTGTTCGCGGAGAGCCTGATCGACGGCGCCAGCGCCCATGTGCCGATTGCCGAGGCGATCATGGGCGGCGATCCTGAAAAGGTGGTAGCGGCTCTGACCGCGCATATCGAACAGACATGGCGCCACGCCCGCGCCTTCTACGAGGAGTTGGAGCGGGCCGAGGCCGCCGCCTCGAAGACGCGTCGCAAGCGATCCGCCGACCCCGGCGTTCACCCCATCGACCCCAGCGAAGAGGAGATCCCATGAAGTTCGCTCCCAACAAGCTTTACGTCGAGAGCTACATCAAGTGCCACAACTGCGGCGTCCTGATCTATGAGGCCAAGCGGCCGGAAGCCGTCATGAAGGGCGAGGAGATCTACTGTTCCCAATGGTGCGTGGACTGGGAAGAGGACCGGACGAAACGGCACGCCGCCGCAGCCGAATAACAAAGCCACCTTACTGAAATAAAAGATAGCGAATACTTTAAAAAACGCCGGACCGCCAAAGAGTCCGCGACGGGAGAGTTGCCGCCCCCAATAAAAATCGCCGTGACCGCGTGACCCGAAAATGGGCGCCGGCGCGGGCTGAACAGCAGGAGAGGCGAGATATGAAGATCAGGTTCCTGATGGCCGCGCTGTTGTCTGGCGTGGCCACCCTCGCGGGGACGTTTTCCGCCCAAGCGAAGGAGGATTCCGTCACCATCGGCATGGCGGTCGCCATGTCGGGCTGGATGGAGGCCTATGACGGCGAGGCCACCAAAATGGCCCAGTTGTGGATCGAGAAGACCAACGCCGATGGCGGCGTGCTCGGCAAACAGATCGCCACGGTCAGCGCCGACACCAAGACCGACCGCGTCGAGGGCGCCAAGGCCGGGCAGAGCCTGATCCAGCAGGGCGCCAACCTGCTGCTGGTCTCGGCCGACTACGACTATGGCGCCCCGGCGGCGCTCCAAGCGCAGAAGGCCGGCATCATCTCCGCGTTCCTGGGGGCGGCCGATCCCAAGGCCGGCGTGCTCGGCGTCGGGCCCTTCGCCTTCACCACGATCGCGGCGGCCCAGCTCGAGGGCGCCACCATGGGCGACTGGGGCTTCGAGAAGAAGGGCTTCCGCAAGGGCTACGAGCTGATCGACGAGAGCATCGAGTACAACAAGTCGATCTGCGCCGGCTACAAATGGGCCTTCGCCGCCAAGGGCGAGGTGATCGGCGCCGATACCTTCAAGGGTCTCGACCCGGTCATCAGCTCGCAGATCACCCGCATGACCGACGCGATCCGGACCAAGGGCGTCGACCACATCATGCTGTGCTCGACCAATCCAGGCGCCGCCAGCGCGCTGCGCCAGATCCGGGCCGCCGGCATCACCCTGCCCGTTTTGTCCGGTACCGCCATGGACGGGACCTATTGGCTGAACGCCGTGCCGAACCTGAAGGACTTCTACCTGCCGGTCCAGGCGCTTCCGGCCGGTGACGCCCGCCCGGCGGTGGAGGAGATCACCAAGGCCTATACCGCCAAGTTCGGCAAGCCGCCGACCACCCAATACGCCTATCCGATCTACGCCTGGCTCGACCTGTGGAAGGCCGCCGTCGAGAAGGCCGGCACGACCGACGCCAAGCCGGTGGTGGCGGAGCTGGAGAAGGCCAAGGACGCGCCGACGGTGCTGGGGCCGCGCTCCTTCACCAACAAGCTGCACATCCAGACCGACATCCCCCTGCTGATCACCTCCTTCGCCGGGGACAAGCAAAGCTTCGTCGAGGAGTGGCGCGTCGGCAAGACCATCCCCGACCCCGTGCTCTACCGCCTCGCCGGCAACTGAACCCCGCACCGTCACGGCGCCGCCCGACCTCTGAGGCGGGTGGCGCCCACTTACCGGTCGTCATGACCCGGTCGACATGAAAAGTCCGGTCAGAAGGAGGTTCTCCATGACCATGGTAGCGACGGAAAGAGCGGTCACCGCCGGCGGCGCTAGTGCCGCCGAGCTGCGGGCCGAGCATCTGACCGTGCGGTTCCAGGGGCTCGCCGCCATCTCCGACGTCAGTCTCCAGGTCGAGCGCCATCAGGTGTTCGGCTTGATTGGGCCGAACGGCGCTGGCAAGACGACGCTGGTCAATTGCCTGACCGGATTCCAGCGTCCGACCGAGGGGCGCGTGCTGGCGGGCCGGACGGACACGGCGGGCTGGAGCCCGACCGAGTTCCGGCGGAACGGCATCGCCCGCACCTTCCAGGCGGGCCGCCTGTTCACCGATATGACCGTCGTAGAGAACGCCGAGGTGACCGGCGTCAGCCTGGGCTTGAGCCGCCGGGCGGCGCGGGTCCAAGCCATGGAGCTGCTGGACTGGATCGGCATCGCCGACAAGGCGGACGAGCACGCCTCGATCCTGGCCTATACCGACCAGCGCCGGCTGGGCATCGCGCGGGCCTTGATGCTGTCACCCGCCTTCATCCTGCTGGATGAGCCGGCGGCCGGCATGTCGGACGCCGAGTGCGAGGACCTGATGGTGCTGGTCGCCTCGATCCCCACGACCTTCATCTGCGGCGTGCTGCTGATCGAGCACAACATGCGCGTGGTCATGGGCATCAGCGACCGCATCCACGTGCTCGACGGCGGCCGCACCCTGGCGGAGGGCACCCCCGGCGAGATCCAGCGCCACGAGGCCGTGATGGCGGCGTATCTCGGATTGGAGGCGTGATGAAGCCGCTTCTGGAAATAGACCAGATCCACGTCCGCTACGGCGACATGACCGCGCTGCGCGGCGTCTCGATCACGGTGGCCGAGAGCGAGGTCGTCTGCGTCATCGGCCCCAACGGCGCCGGCAAATCGACCACGCTGGCGGCGGTCGCCGGCGGCGTCAAACCCTTCCGGGGCGAGGTCCGGCTGAACGGCACCGCCATCACCGGCCGCGCGCCGGAGCGGATCGCCGCCCTGGGCGTCTCTCTGGTGCCGGAGGGCCGGCACATCTTCGGCTCGCTGACGGTGGACGAGAACCTGGCGATCGGCGGCTACATGCGGAACGACAAGGCCGGGGTCGCGGCCGACCGCGCCCGGCTGCTCGACCTGCTGCCGCGACTGGCCGAGCGGCTGCACTATCCCGCCGGGCGGCTGTCGGGCGGCGAGCAGCAGATGCTGGCGATTGCCCGCGCCGTCATGACCCGCCCGCGCCTGCTGCTGGTGGACGAGCCGTCGCTGGGCTTGGCGCCCAAGATCGTCGACCAGATCTACGAGATCCTGCTCGACCTGCGCCGCCGCGACGGGCTGACGCTGCTGATCAACGAGCAGTCGTCCAACCGCATCCTCAACCACGCCGACCGCATCCATGTGCTGCGCGCCGGCGTGATCCAGCTGGAGGGCCGCGCCGAGGACCTGCGCGACGGCGACGCGATCCGTCACGCCTATTTCGGCTTCGGCCACCAAGCCCCCGCCGCCCCGGCGGCGCTGGAGGCGGCGCCATGATCGGACTGCTGCAAAACCTGATCGACGCGCTCAGCCTTGGCAGCATCTATGCCCTGACCGCGCTTGGCATCGGCTTGCTGTTCGGCATCCTGCGGCTGATCAACTTCGCCCATGGCGATTTCATCACGATCGGCGCCTATGCCCTGATCGTGCCGTCCGCCGATGTCACCGCCCGCATGCTGATCGGCGATTTCAACATCGCGCTGATGCTGCCGGCCATCGCGCTGATCGTGATCGTCGCGGCGCTGCTGACCGACGCGCTGGTGTTCCGGCCGCTGCGCCGCTCGTCGCCGCCGACGCTGATGATCGGCTCCTTCGCGGTCAGCTACATCATCCAGAACGCGGTGCTGATGATGTACGGCTCGCGGCCCAAGGCGATCAACCTGTGGAGCGACGCCAACACGCAGGTGATCATCGGCGACCTGCGGGTCCCCATGCTCCAGGTGATCACGCTGGTGGTCACCCTGGCGCTGATGGCGGGGCTGTCGGTCTTCCTCAAGAAGTCGCGCTACGGCGTCCAGATGCGGGCGGCGGCGGAGGACTTCCGCATGGCGCAGTATCTGGGCGTGCGCGGCAACTTCGTGATCGGCCTCGCCTTCGCGATCAGCGGCATCCTGGCCAGCGCCGTGGCCCTCCTTTACGTCACGCAGTCCGGCTCGCTGAGCCACACCATGGGCGTGCCGCTGGCGCTGTTCGCCTTCGTCGCCGTGGTGATCGGCGGCATGGGCAGCCTGGTGGGCGCCGTGGTCGGCGGGTTCCTGGTCGGCTTCATCGTCACCATGCTCCAGGCCTACCTGCCGCCCGACCTCCGCGCCTTTCGCGACGCCTTCGCGTTCGCCTTCGTCATCCTGGTCCTGCTGGTGCGGCCCGCCGGGCTGGTGCCGGCGCGCAACACGGTCGAACGGGTCTGAGGAGGCACCGGGACATGTCAGCCAAAACGCTCCTCCCCGCCCTCGCCCGCCACCAATCCCCAGCACTGCTGGCGCTCTGCCTGCTGGCTATCGTGGCGCTGGCGTCGCTGACCGGATCGGACACCGTCCAGGTCACCGTGGCCGAGATGATGATCCGGGTCATCGTCGTGGTCGGGCTCTACGTCTTCATCGGCAATTCGGGAATCATCTCGTTCGGCCATATCGGCTTCATGTGCGTCGGGGCCTACGCCGCCGCCTGGGCCACCGCGCAGCCGACCTTCAAGCAGATCATGCTTTCGGGACTGCCGGTCTTCCTGCAGGAGGCCGAATATCCCTTCCTGGTCGCCGTGGCCGGGTCGTTCGCCCTGCCGGCGCTGGTGGCGCTGATCCTGGGGGCCGCCATCATGCGGCTGTCGGGAACGGCCTGCTCGATCGCGACCTTCGCCTTCCTGGTGATCGTCAACAGCGTCTATTCCAACTGGGATTCGGTGACGGCGGGCGTCAGCTCGATCATCGGCATCCCGACCGTGGTCGGCCCTTGGATCGGCTTCGCCTTCGCGCTGCTGGCCATCGCGGTGGCGCATCTGTTCCAGATCTCGCGCTTCGGCCTGATGCTGCGGGCGTCGCGCGACGACGAGGTGGCGGCCCGGGCGTCCGCCGTCGACGTCCTCAAGGTGCGGCTGGCGGCCTTCGTGCTGAGCGCCGCCCTGGTCGGGATGGGCGGCGGACTCTACGCCCAGTTCCTCGGCATCCTGACGGTAGATCCGTTCTACCTGAACCTGTCCTTCATCACGCTGGCGATGCTGGTGGTCGGCGGCATGTTCAGCCTGACCGGAGCCGTCTGCGGTGTCGTCGCCGTCACCGCGATCGTCGAGGTGCTCCGCTTCCTGGAACGCGGTGGCCTGGGCGTGGCATTGCCCCAAGGCAGCCAGGAGCTTGGCCTGGGCGTCTTGATGGCGCTGATCCTGGTGTTCAGGCCCAAGGGTCTGACGGGAGGACGCGAACTGAGGATCCCCCGCCGCTGGCCCCAGCTAGGATTTCGCCGGAAACGGCTCGAACAACGCCCGCAGGAAGGATGACCCCCGAGATGACCGAAACAGCAGCCTCCCCGTTCACCAATGGCGCCGCCTACATCGATGGCCGGTACATGCCGATCGCCCAGGCCGCGATCCCGATCACCGACTGGGGCTATCGGCGCTCCGACGTGACCTATGACGTGGTCGGCGTCTGGGACGGCGCGTTCTTCCGGCTGGACGACCATATCCGCCGGTTCCGCGCCTCGATGGAGTTCCTGCACCTGAAGCCGACCGAGAGCGACGACGAGATCAAGGCGATCCTCGAACGCCTCGTCCGCGTCGCCGGCCTGCGCTCCGCCTATGTCGCGATGGATTGCCTGCGCGGCGTTCCCCGCCCCGGCATGCCGCGCCACCCGGCCTATTGCCGCAACTATCTCGCCGCCTACGCGGTGCCCTGGGTGTCGGTCGCCAGTGCCGAGATGATGGAGCGCGGGCTCCACCTGATGATCGCCGAGACGCGGCGCATCCCGCCGGAATCGTTCGAACCCCGCGTCAAGAACTTCCACTGGGGCGATCTGACGCGCGGCCAGTTCGAGGCGATGGAGAAGGGCTGCGACTTCGCGATCCTGCTCGACGCCCAGGGCAACGCCACCGAGGGCGCCGGCTTCAACGTCTTCAGCATCACCGACGGCCGGGTCGCGACCCCCGATCGGGGCGCCTTGGACGGCATGACGCGGATGTCGATGCTGGAGCTGTGCGAGGAGCTTGGCATCCCGTTCGAGGTCCGGCCGGTCTCCGCCGCCGAGTTGCGCGACGCCGACGAGATCTTCACCTGCACGACGGCGGGCGGCGTCATGCCGGCATCCCGCATCGACGGCCGGATCATGGGCAACGACCGGCCGGGACCCATCTCCACCCGCCTGCGCGAGACCTTCTGGGCCAAGCGCGCCCAGGGCTGGCACGCGACGCCGATCGACTACGACAAGGCCGACCCGGAGATCGCCGGCTAGGCCAAGTTCCAAAAACCCAAGAACGAACAACAAGAAATCGCCGCCGAAGACAACAGCGACACGATGACAGGGAACAGATCCATGCAATACCGCCTCGGCATCGACATCGGTGGGACCTTCACCGACTTCGTCGCCTACGACGAGAACGACCGCACCCTCAAGGCCTGGAAGAACCTCTCGACACCAGCCGATCCGGTCGAGGGCATCATGACCGGCCTCCGCGCCTTCGGCGCGATCGACGACATCGTCGGCATCCGGCTCGGCACCACGGTCGCGACCAACGCGTTGCTGGAGGGCAAGGGCGCGCGGGTCGCCTATGTCAGCACCAAAGGGTTCCGCGACGTGCCGTTCATCGGCCGCGGCAACCGCAAGCACCACTACGACCTGACCTGGGTCAAGCCGAAGCCCTTCGTCCAGCGGCGCGACACCTATGAGGTGGAGGAGCGGGTCGGCCCGTCGGGCGAGATCATCCAGGAGCTTGACGAGGCGGGCGTGCGCGACATCGCGGCCCGGATCAAGGCGGATGGCGGGATCGAGGCGATCGCCGTCATGCTGCTGCATTCCTACCTGCGGCCGGACCACGAGCGCCGGATCAAGGAGATCTTCGCCGAGACGCTGCCCGGCATCCCGGTCTCGATCTCCTACGAGGTCCTGCCCAAATGGAAGGAGCATTTCCGCTCGTCCACCACGATCTGCGACGCCTTCATCAAGCCGGTCGTCAAGACCCGCATCGGCACCATGCAACAGCGCCTGCGCGACGAGGGCGTCGACGCCAAGCTGGTGATCATGCGCTCCAATGGCGGCGAGATGAGCGCCGAGGCGGTCGCCGAGAGCCCCATCCAGATCGCCATGTCGGGCCCGACAGGCGGTGTGATCGCCGCCAAGCAGACCGCCCGGCTGCTGGGTCTCGACAACCTGGTGACGCTCGACATGGGCGGCACCTCGACCGACGTCTCCACCGTGGTCGGCGGCAAGGAGAAGTTCACCACCGATTTCGAGATCGAGTGGGGCCGCCCGATCCAGGTGCCGATGATCGACATCCGGTCGATCGGCGCCGGCGGCGGCTCGATCGCCCGGATGGACGCCGGGGGCATGCTGGTGGTGGGGCCGGAGAGCGCCGGCGCCAACCCCGGCCCCGCCTGCTACGGCAAGGGCGGCGTCAAGCCGACCGTGACCGACGCCAACGTGGTGCTGGGCCGGATCAGCGCCGGAAACTTCCTGGGCGGCGCCATGGCGCTGGACGCCGCGGCGGCCCGCGCCGCCGTCGCCCCGATCGCCGAGGCGCTGGGCCTCGGGGTCGAGGAGGCGGCGCTGGCCATCGTGAGGATCGCCAACAACAACATGGTGGGCGCCCTACACACCGTGCTGACGGAACAGGGGCTCGACCCGCGCGACTTCGTGCTGGTGGCGTTCGGCGGAGCCGGCCCGCCCCATGTCAGCGACCTGATGACCGACGCGTCGATTCCGCGCGGTCTGGTGCCCAACTTCCCCGGACAGTTCTCCGCCTTCGGCTTCACCATGGCCGACGCGCGGGTCGACCGCTACCGCACGGTCCAGCTCAACTCCCGCTTCTTCGACCGCGAGCGCGCCCGGTCGTCCATGCGGGCGTTGATCGACGAGTGCCGGGACGAGCTGATGGCCCAGGGTCACGACAAGGTCGAGATCATGAAGAGCGTCGAGATGCGCTATCTCGGCCAGAACTACGAGCTGGAGATCCCGATCGACGCCGAGGAGTTCACCGACGACGAGGTGGTCAAGGTCTTCCAGGCGTTCCACGACCAGCACTTGGCGCGCTTCGGCTTCAAGCTGGACGACCATGTCGAGCTGGTCAACTTCCTGGTCACCGGCATCGCCCGCACCGGCGAGATGACCCTGCCGGAGATCGAGGCCGCGACCGGCCCGTGCGAGCCCAAGGCCAGCCGCCCGGTCTGGTTCGCCGAGGGCTGGCGCGACACGCCGGTCTATTGGCGCGAGGACCTGAAGGCCGGCCACGACATCGCCGGCCCGGCACTGGTCGAGGAGAACGCCTCGGTCACCGTGCTCGATCCCGGCAAGACGCTGACCGTGGACCGCTACGGCAACCTGCTGATCTCGGCCTGACCCGCCAAACCTGACGCGAAACTGAGGATCATCCCCCCATGGACATGGTTTCCCTGAACATCGCCGGCGGTATCCTGGTGTCGATCTGCCGCGACATGGGCGTCACGCTGATGCGGACCTCCTATTCGACCATTTTCAGCGAATCGCTCGACTTCACCTGCGGCCTGGCCTTGCCGACCGGCGAGCTGGTCGCCACCGGCGACTTCTGCCCCAGCATGATCGGCGGCATGCCCCTGCTGCTGCGCTCCTGCGTGCAGGAGATCGACATCGCAGACCTGGAGGAGGGCGACGTCATCCTGCACAACGATCCCTACCGGGGTGGTCTGCACACGCCGGAACACACCTTCTTCAAGCCGGTCTTCGTGGATGGCGCGCTGATCGGCTTCTCGGTCGCCATCGGCCACGTCTGCGAGGTCGGCGGCATGGCCCCGGCCGGGTTCGCCGGCGAGGCGACCGAGGTGTTCCACGAGGGCATGCGCGTCCCTCCGGTCAAGATCAAACGGGCCGGCAAGGACGTCGACGACGTCTGGCGCCTGCTGCTCGCCAATGTGCGCACACCCCGCTACAACTACGGCGACTTCCGCGCCATGATCGCGGCGGTCGACTTGGGCGAGCGCCGCATGGCCGATCTCGCCCGCAAGCACGGCATCGAGGGCTTCCGCGAGCATGTCGCGGCCCTGATGGATTATTCGGAGCGCCGCATGCGCGCCGAGATCGCCAAGATCCCCGACGGCCGCTACGTCTTCGAGGATTACATGGAGGACGACGGGATCGAGGCCATCCCGTACAAGATCCGCGCCGAAGTGCTGGTCGACGGCGACGATCTGATCGTCGATTACCACGGCAGCTCGAAGCAGGCGAAGGGGCCGATCAACGCGACGCTGGGTGTCGCCTGGGGCGCCGCCTACAACGCCGTGCTGCAGCTGACCGACGCCTCGATTCCCAAGAATTCCGGCTGCTTCCGGCCGATCCGGATCCTCGCCCCGCCGGGCAGCGTGGTCAACGTCAACTTCCCCGGCCCGTCGGTCGGCGGCAACACGGAAACCCACTGCCGGATCGCCAACACGATCATGGGCGCGCTGGCGCCCGGCCTCAAGGAGCGCTCGGCCGCGACCGACGGCGCCTCGCACTCCAACTTCCTGTTCGGCGGCACCGACAAGCAGACCGGCGAGTTCTTCTGCTGCTACGACCTGACGCCGGTCGGCTGGGGCGGCCGCGCCAACGCCGACGGCAACGACGCGGTCGGCGGCATCAACGGCAACTGCCCGCACATCCCGGTCGAGGTCTTCGAGTTCCGCTATCCCTGGCACGTCGAGGAGTTCAAGCTGGTCGACGGCTCCGGCGGCCCCGGCCAGTTCCGCGGCGGGCTGTCGCTCAGCAAGACGGTGCGCTGCACCGACACCGAGATGACCTTCAGCTACATGAGCGACCGCCAGAAGCTGTCGCCCTGGGGCATCCACGAGGGCCAGGATGGCGGCAAGGCCGAACTGTTCATGATGCGCGCCGGTTCGGAGGAATGGCTGACGATCACGCAGGCCTTCAACAAGCCGTCGCCCAGCAAGTTCGCCAACGTGCCGATCAAGCCCGGCGACCGCATCAAGATCACCTCGCCCGCCGGTGGCGGCTGGGGTCCGGTGGAGGAGCGCGATCCGGCGCTGGTCGAAGCCGACCTGCTCGACGGCTTCATCACACCGGAACAGGCGGAAACGGTTTATAAGGTTAAATCCGTCCGCCAAACCGAGACCGCCTGAGCGGGGTCGGGACTTACCCTGCCGCGCGCGCCTCTCCCCATGGCGAGGAGCGCGCGGCGAACCTGAAACCACGGATCACATGATGAATGTCGCGCTGAACTCCCTGCACGCCCGGGATATCACCTACCAGCTGCATCCCTACACCAACGCCCGCCGCCACGAGGAGGTCGGTCCGATCATCATCGACCGCGGCGAGGGTGTCTACGTCTACGACGACTCCGGGAAGCAGTATATCGAGGCGATGGCCGGCCTGTGGAGCGTCGCGGTCGGCTTCGGCGAGAAGCGGCTGGTCGACGCCGCCGCCCGGCAGATGGCCAAGCTGCCCTATTACCACACCTTCTCCGGCAAGGCGCACGAACCCTCGATCCTGCTGGCCGAGCGTCTGGTCAAGATGGCGCCGAACGGGCTGTCGCGCGTCTTCTTCACCAATTCCGGATCCGAGGCGAACGACACCGTCGTCAAGATGGTCTGGTACTACAACAACGCCATCGGCAAGCCCGAGAAGAAGAAGTTCATCTCGCGGATCAGCGGCTATCACGGCATCACCATCGCGTCGGGCAGCCTGACCGGGTTGCCGATCAACCAGCGCGGCTTCGACCTGCCGCTGCCGATGATGAAGCATGTCGGATGCCCGCACCACTACCGCTGGTCGGAGCCGGGCGAGACCGAGGAGGCCTTCGCCGACCGCCTCGCCGCCGAGCTGGAGGCGAAGATCCTGGAGGAGGGCCCCGAGACCGTCGCCGCCTTCATCGGCGAGCCGGTGATGGGCGCCGGCGGCGTGCTGGTTCCGCCCGCCACATATTGGGAGAAGGTCCAGGAGGTCTGCCGCCGCTACGACGTGCTGGTGGTCGCCGACGAGGTGATCAACGGCTTCGGCCGCACCGGCACCAAGTTCGCCTGCGAGCGCTTCAACATCAAGCCGGACATCCTGGTCATCTCCAAGCAGCTGACATCGTCCTACCAGCCGCTGGCGGCCATCCTGTTCAGCGACAAGATCTACCAGGGCATCGCCGACCAATCCGCCGAGATCGGCAGCTTCGGCCACGGCTTCACCACCAGCGGCCACCCGGTCGCCACCGCCGTCGCGATGGAGAACCTCGACATCATCGAGGAGCGCGGATTGATGGAGAACGCCGCCATCGTCGGCGAGGTCCTGCAAGCGGAACTGCGCCGGTTCGCCGACCACCCCCTGGTGGGAGAGGTTCGCGGCGTCGGCTTGATCGCGGCGGTGGAACTGGTGGCCGACAAGGCGACCAAGGCCAAGTTCGACCCCTTCGGCAAGGTCGGAGCCAAGTTCTTCCAGCAGGGCCACGAACACGGCCTGATCATCCGCGCCATCGGAGACACCATCGCCTTCTGCCCCCCGCTGATCATCACCGAGGAGCAGATCCGCGAAGTCGTCTCCCGCTTCGCCCGCACCCTCAAGGACATCGAGGACTTCGTCGCGACGGAATTCCCGACGGCTTGAGGTTCAACCTCGGTGGATGCCGTTGTGCTTCGGTCCATCGACCATCTTGATCGGGTAGCTTATTTCCCATAAATATACCCTGAGACGGGGTATATTTATGGGGAACGGACATGGCGCTCGGGATGGAAACGGCGTTGACGGCGCGGGAGGCCTCGTTTGTCGCCGATGTGGATTATGGGAAGGTCACCAAGGCCTTCGAGAACCACCGAGTCACGACGGTCGCCAATTTACCCCGGCAACGGACGCTCGACCTCCGCGGCACCTTCGAACTCGCGGTGGCGGAGCGCCTCAAACACTATCCAGCGCCGGTGCGAAAGCGTATCGAGGGGAAGGTCGCGGACGCGATCAGGGATGCCGATGGGCTTTCGGAAGTCGAGGATGTCGACCACACCGAACACTGCGTGGTGACGACGTTCAAGAGTTCCGAACTCGCCAAACTCGTGACGGAGCGATTGGCGAAGATCGAGCGCATCCGCGAATTGATCGTCATGGATGAGGACGTTCAAGGCGGAGCACCGACCTTCAAGGGAACCCGCGTTCTTGTCCGCCACGTCGCAGGCCTGGTCCATAACAAGGTTGACCGCCGGGAGATCGCGGAGGACTTCCCTCGGATCACAGACGAGATGATCGAGCTTGCGGTCCTTTTCGATAGGCTATACCCCCAAAGGGGGAGACCCTTGGGGAAAGGCCGGGATGTGTGAAGTACCGTTTTTTGATTGACGCCAATCTCACCCCACAACTCGAAGGTTCAGCTTGGGCGTACGGACATGAGGCATACCATGTCCGTACGCTAGGTCGCGAGAACGACGGTGACCCCGTGCTTCTCAAGCTTGTGGAAGCCGAGGGGTACACTTTGGTGACCAACAATATCGAGGAGTTCCGGACGCGGTATCGAAACCGCCAAGTGTTTCACGCTGGTGTCGTGTTCATCGCCGACGCGACGCGTGGCCGCGCCTATCAGCTTGCCGCGTTCGGCAAAGCGCTCGCGCACATCGCCTCCCATGGGCCAATCGACAACATGGAAATCTTGATCGAGCCCGACCCCATAGCCATCCACAAAGTGACGTCGGCTCAACTTCCGTGATGGGCCATGTCGAAAGCCCTAGCCCGGCAACTTGATCCCGGCGTCTGGCTCGTGGATCGGGCAGCCGTTGTGTTCCGCCCTGTAGCCCGCCGACATCTCGTAGGCGGGTTTGCGGGCGCGGTTGATCGAGCCGAGCGGGCGGTGCGCCGCCAAGCCGTGCCACGGGCTGAACGCCAGGCCGTCGTCCACCGCGTGGGAGCGCGTGTCGCTCCAGGCGGGCTGCGCCGGGACCGTGATGCGGGCGACGGTGACGTAGGGGCTCTTGTCCTCCGGCCAGGGGACGGAGGCGTCCTCGATCGGCATCGCCTCCGCGTCGGTTTGGAGCTGGACGCGCACCTCCCACGTCCCGGACTGGGTCCCGAAGAAATCCACGATGGACTCGCGCAGCACGTTGGGTTGGCCCGATGTGGCGAGCTTGTCGCCCGTCAGCGCCGTCATTTCGGCCGACACGGGAGCCACCGACAGCTTGGCGATGTTGGCGCCATACCGGTAAGGCGTCTGGGTGTGGAAGGTCTCGCCCAGAGGATGGGTCTGGGGATGGCCGCCCATGGTCTTCAACGCGGCGCTCTCGCCGCCGAAGGTCTCGACCACACTTTCGGCGCCGCGCAGGACGGTGGAGATCACCTTCTTCAGGATCTGCGGCTGATCGGTCGTGGCGGCGAGCAGCTTGAGGTTGCCTAGAAACTTCTTCACGGTGGGCGCCGCGAAGGCCGGGGCATTGACCATCACGAAGTCCTGCGTCGCGGCTCCCTCCGATCCGGGAAGCCGCTCGCCCTCGACACCGACGACCTTGATCGCCAAGCCGCGCGGGACGGTGATGCTGTCGTCCAATATATCTCCTGGATTGGTCGAGAACCGCAGCACCACCGGGTAGGTTGCCGGGCGCGCGAACATTCCTTGCGCCAGTTCGGACGGCAGACCGTCGAGCACCCGCAACTCGCCTTGCAGAAGGCCATGGCTCTTGGCGTGGACGCTTCTCAAGGCGTGCCCACCATCCCTGAATGTGGTCTCGCTGATCTTCCGCATGGTGGCGACGAGATCGGCGATCGTCTCCGCCTCGTCGGGTTCCACCGTCTCGACGGACGGGGAGTATGGGATTGGGGGCGCGGTCATGATTGTCATCTTCCGGATCGTGATCAACTGGTTTATGGCGATAACCAAATCATCGACTTCTCGTTCCCGCCTGTACGCGCCACCGATCGCGCGGTAGACAGACTGTTCCAAGCACGTGAGATCGGGAGTGCCTACATGAGTGGCGGATTCATCGAGATCGAAGCGGAAGGCGGCGAGCGGTTCCGGGCCTACAAGGCGGTGCCACGGTCGGGCGGCGGCCCCGCGATCATTCTGTTGCCGGAGATCTTCGGCATCAACGCGCATATCCGGGATGTCGCCGAGTTCTACGCCGAGGAAGGTTATGTCGTTCTGGCTCCGGACGTGTTCTGGCGGGTCGAGCGGGATGTCGAACTTGGCTATGAGGGCGCCGAGCGGGAGAAGGCGCTGGACCTGCTGTCCCGCTTCGACATCGACCAGGGAGTCCGCGACATCGGTTCGACCGTCGCCGCGGCCCGCGCCCTGCCGGAGGTGACCGGTCCCGATGGGCGGAAGGCGGTCGGCGTCGTCGGTTTCTGCCTGGGTGGGCGCTTGGCCTATCTGAGCGCCGCGCGCCTCGAGGTCGACGCGGCGGTCGGCTACTACGGCGGCGGCATCGACAAGCTGCTGGACGAGGCGGGTGGCGTCTCCTGCCCTCTGACGCTGCATTTCGGCGCCACCGACAGGATCTCACCGCCGGAGACCATCGAGAGGATCCGCGCCGCCTTCGCCGGCCGTCCCGATGTCGAGGTCTTCGCGTATCCGGAGGCTGGCCACGCCTTCAACCGCCCTGGTCCGCATTTCAACAAGCCGGCGGCGTTGATGGCGCATTCACGCTCGATCGCGGTGTTCCGCAAGGCGATGGGACCACGCTATGATCTGTCGGCGCTGTGGGACAAGCACTGCGAATACGAGTTCGGAACCCGAGATGTCGACGCCACCATGTCGACCATGGTCGCCGAGCCCTACGTCAACCACATCCCGACCATGACCGGCGGCTATGGGTACCAGCAACTCCATCACTTCTACCTGAAGCATTTCGTCCACGGGAACCCTGGGGACACCAAGCTGATCCCGATCTCCCGCACCGTCGGGGCCGACCGGGTGGTGGATGAGATGCTGTTCTGCTTCACCCATGACCGCGAGATCGACTGGATGATCCCCGGGATCCCACCAACCGGCAAATATGTCGAGATCCCTCTGATCGCGATCATCAACTTCCGGGGCGACAAGCTTTACAACGAGCACATCTACTGGGATCAAGCCTCCGTGCTGGTCCAGATTGGCGTACTGAAGCCCGACGGCCTGCCGGTCGCCGGGGTCGAGACCGCCCGGAAACTGGTCGATCCCGCCCTGCCGTCGAACGCGCTGATGGCGCGCTGGACGGAACCGGGCGGGACGGATCACGGATGACGCATCACCGGTGATGCGTCACTGGTAGCCGCCTTCCTTCCGCTCCTCCGCCGCTTCCTCCTGGACATCCTGATCGACGGCGCCGCTTTTCTGCTTGGCGCCGTCCTTCTTTCCGGCGTCCGGCGTGCCGCTGTCGGGATGGTCCTGGTCAACCTGATTGCTCTTGTTCTCATCGGCCATGGTGGCCTCCCGTGAATTGCCTGGTCTCGCGCGGGTCCGCCGGATGGCGCCCGCCCAACCCTCAACACCCACCAACAGGGAACGTCACGGCGTGACCACACCACCGAATGAGCTATGTCTTTTGTAAAGTATCCGTTTTGACATCGGTCAGTATAAAGAGACTTTTATAGCATTTATTCTTGTTATCTCGACATAACGTAAGCTGCTTCTCGTGCATCTATTAAGTAAATGTTTAGCAAGGCAGGCCATAACGATCTGATGGAACCTGACCTATCGGAGGACGGGGAAAGAATGGACCTTATTCATGGTTCGCAAGTTGCTTTCACGCGCTCTCTGGTTAGTGCTTCTCACCGCGATCGGATGTTCGGCAACCCTGCCAGTCAGCCTTGAGGCGCAGCTTCTCGTCGCTTGGTCCTTCGTCGCGGCCCTGTTCCTGATTTCCTCGCTGAAGACGCATCGGACGGGGCGTATCCTTGGGATTTCCTTCGCCGCCTTCGTGACGATCCGATACATCATCTGGCGGACGACCAACACGCTCCCCGCGCCTGACGATCTGGTCAACTTCGTGCCGGGGATGATCCTCTACGTCGCCGAGATCTTCTCCTTCATGATGTTCCTGCTGAGCACCTTCGTGATCAGCAATCCGCTCAACCGGAAATCGATCCCGATCGACGTCACCGATCCGGATCTGCCCTCGGTCGACATCGTCATCCCGACCTATGACGAGGAGGCCAATCTGCTGCTGATCACCCTGACGGCGGCGGTTTCGCTGGATTATCCAAAGTCGAAGTTCAAGGTCTACCTGCTGGACGACGGCGGGACCGCGCAGAAATGCAACCAAGCCGACGCCTTGAAGGCGGACGCCGCGCGCAGGCGGGCGGAGAAGCTGAAGGAGCTTTGCGCCGCGACTGGGGCCATCTACCTGACGCGTGAGCGCAACGAGCACGCCAAGGCGGGCAACATCAACGCCTCGCTGTCCAAGATCGGCGGCGACCTGATCGCCATCCTGGACGCGGACCACGTCCCATCGTCCGACTTCCTGCTGAAGACGGTCGGTTTCTTCGTCAAGGACCCCGGCATCGCGCTGGTCCAGACGCCGCACTTCTTCCTCAATCCCGATCCGGTCGAATACAACCTCCGCACATTCCCCCGGATGCCGAGCGAGAACGAGCTGTTCTACCGCAACATCCAGCCCGGTCTCGACCGTTGGAACGCCGCCTTCTTCTGCGGCTCGGCGGCGCTGCTCCGCCGGACCGCCCTTGAGGAGGTTGGCGGCATCAGCGGCACCAGCATCACCGAGGATTGCGAGACCGCGATGGACCTGCATGCCCAGGGCTATCGCAGCGCCTATCTCGACGAACCCCTGATCGCCGGTCTCCAGCCGGAGAGCTTCGTCAGCTTCATCGGCCAGCGGTCACGCTGGGCGCAGGGCATGATCCAGATCCTGCTGCTCAAGAACGTGCTGTGGCGCCGGGGCCTGACCGTGGCCCAACGGCTTTGCTACCTCAGCAACAGCCTGTACTGGTTCTTCGTCTTCATCCGGCCAATCTTCGTGCTGGGCCCGCTATGCTACCTGTTCTTCGGCCTCCAGATCGTCCGGACCAATGTGCCGGAGTTCTTCGCCTATATACTGCCCCATATCGTCGCCAGCGTGATGTTGCCGAACATCCTGAACGGCAAGGTTCGTTGGCCGTTCATCTCCGAACTCTACGAATACGTGCTCTCGCTCCACCTGTCCCGCGCCGTGCTGTCGGTGCTGTGGAATCCCCGCGCACCCCAATTCAAGGTGACGGCGAAGGGCGAGACCATGACATCCAACCGCGCCTCCCCCTTGGCCGGGCCCTTCGTGTGGATGGTTCTTATCCTGTCCGCTGGCATGGTGGCGGCTGTCTGGCGCTTCATCGTCCTTCCCGACAGCCGAGAGATCATCGGCATCGTCGCGTTCTGGAACGGCATCAGCCTGCTGCTGGCGCTGGCGGGATTGGGAGCGGTCTATGAGCAGCGCCAGATCCGCCGCTTTCCCCGCATCGGCCTGCAAGTCCCGGCGGTCCTGAAACTCGACGGCATCAGCTTCCCGGCGCAGGTCCTCAACGGGTCGGCCAATGGGCTGAACATCGAGCTGCCGATACCGGCGCGGTCGCATCTGAGCGAGTCGATGATCGTGACCCTGCTGGCGCCGACCCAAGACGAGGAGATCGAGAAGCCGATCACGCTGCGCGTCAGGCGCATGTCCGTCTCGGGCGGCACATTCTCGATCGGCTGCGAGTTCAATCCGGTCAGCCAGACCGAGGCGGCGCATGCCGTCCACTTGGTCTACGGCAACAGCCGGATCTGGGCCAAGCGCTGGCAAGGCCGCGTTCCGGCGGAGAGATCCGCGCTCCGCAGCTTCGCCTTCCTGACCGGTCTGGCGCTGACGCGTGGCCTGCCGGCCGCTTGGAACATCTGCAAAGGCGCCGTCACCCGCCGCGGCGCCGCGAAAGAGTCCTCCGAAACGGTTCCCGCGCAATGAAGAAGCCCGCTCATCCCGGCCGGTCCTCCCGCGTCATCAAACGGGCCACCGCCGGCGCCGTCTGGATCGCGGCCACCCTACCGTCATCCATGCCCGCGTCGGCACAGCCCCAATTGGAAGCCGTGCCGCTGTCGCGGTTGGTCGATGCGGACTTGCACGCCACCCTCGGCGGCGAGGCGGACACGTTGTCGATCCCGTTCAACCTCCCCGTCACCGCCAAGGACAAGCCGGCGGTCCTGAAGCTGGCCTACGAGAACGCGGTCCACATCCTGCCGGACCTGTCCCACTTCAAGGTGGCGCTCAACGGGTTGGAACTTGGCGACCTTCCCCTGACCGCGTTCGAGAAGCCGGTCTCGGCCAGCATCGACATGCCACCCGGCTATCTGAAAGCCGGCCGCAACGAGTTGACCATCAACTATACCGCCCGGCACCGGGTGAGTTGTGGCGTCGAGAGCACATTCGAGATGTGGGCGCGTCCCTTGCTGGACCGCTCGTCCCTCGAGGTGCTGGACCAGGACGCCTCCGCGGCCCCCCTGCTGCGGGATGCCGCGACGCTGCTGGCGATGGCGTCCCCCACAGGGCACGGCCTGACCATCCTGAACGCCAAACCGGATGGCGGGACGGCTCAACTGGCTTGGGGAGCGGGGATCGCACAGGGCGTGGCGCTCCGGGCTGGCGATCGGGCCATCACCCCCAAGGCTGGCACCGCGGTGGTCCAGCGCCCCGACGGCGACCGCCTGTTTCCTGGATTGGATAAATCAACGCTGGGATATGGCCGCAATGTCCTGATCGGCGACGCGGAGCAACTCGGCGCGATCGTCGGCGACCGGATCCAGACCGCCATCACCGGGCCCTATCTTGGTCTGTTCAACGTTGGTGACGACGGAGCCATGGTCCTCGTCGTTTCCGGCCGCACGGCGGACGAGGTGACCACCGCCACACAAGCCTTCTCCAACCCCGCCGTGACGTTGCCGGCCACGGCCGAGATGATCGTTTCCGACGCGCACGCGGCTCCGGTGCCGGAACTGGTGACCTTCCCCAGCGGGCGGGCGGTCGCCTTGTCGGAACTCGGCTACAAGACCCGCGAGTTCAACGGCTACCGGTTCTCGCAAAGGCTGGCGGTGACGCTGGGGCGGGACTTCTTCAATCTGGACAGCCGCAAGGCCATCCTGCGGATCAACGCCGCGTCCGCTCCCGGCATCGGGACGGGTGCCGCCCTCTCGGTCTTCGTCAATGGCGGAGCCGCCGCGGCGATGCCGCTGAGCCGCGACGGCGCGATCATCGAACGCCGTGACCTTCATCTGCCGATGTCGCTGTTCCGGCCCGGCCACAACGAAATCCTGATCACCGCCGATCTGCCGCCAGCCGACGGCGCCAACTGCATACCCGAACAGCAGATCTCGCCGCGCTTCAGCCTGTTCTCCGACAGCACGCTGACCCTGCCCGAATACGCCCGGCTATCCCAATTCCCCGACCTCGGCACATTCGCCCGCACCGGCAGCCCCTACACCGATGGCGGGGCCGACGCCTTCGACGTGGTCCTCATGAACAGGTCGGCGGACGAGGTCTCCGCCGCCTGGGCGCTGCTGGCCAAGCTGGCACAGGCTTCGGGCCATCCCCTGGCGCCACGCTTCGTCCCGCCGGGCGCCACGATGCCGATCGGCGACGCCTTGATCGTCGGAAACCATCGGACGTTGGCGCGGTTGCCCGGCGTCGAGCTTCCAGTCAAGCCAGCCGAGATGACCGCCGCCTGGGGCATCGGGCTGGACACATCGCCGTCGCCCGACCCGGCCTCTCCGGTCAACGACGACACCAGCCAACTGCTGGCCCAGATCGAGGCGATGCGGGCGGCCGGACAGTCCTCCGGCGAGACGGAGACGCCCGCCGGCGATGGCGATGTCCGGAACCGCTGGCAGAAGATCGTCAAGTCGGGGGAGAAGCAGAGCGTCGTCACCAGCGTATCGGAGGCGGCGGAGGATGCCGTCACGTCGATGCGCCAGCACTTCCCCGCCGTGTTCGGCCAGGCCAAGCCCGCCGAGGTCGGCTTGTTCTCCGGCGGTGGACCGGTACCGTCCGGCTTGCTGATGCAGATGGAATCGACGGTCACGCCGTCCCGGACCTGGACGATCCTGACGGCCGGCGGTGACGGGCAGCTGGCCGAGAGTGCGGCACTTCTGGTTCGTCGCCCGTACTGGGACAGGTTGTCCGGGGCCGCCACGGCTTGGGGCCCCGATCCAGCGGCCACCAGAAGCATCGAGCCGGCGACGACCTACCATAGGTTCGACACCGACCTCCGCGTGTCGAACCTCCGCCTGATCGCCGGCAACCTGATGTCGGAACATGTGCTGTGGTGGACGGCGGGCCTGTTGGCCCTGGTCGCGGCGTTCGGCTTGGTCACCCGGACATTTCTTGGCAATGAACAGAAGTCCGGCCATGATTGACCGGCGTGACTTGATCAAGGCGGCTGGGGCGACGGCGGCTTGCCTGCCCTTCGCCCCGCTCATGGCTCGCGCGGCGCCTCCGCCCACACTGCCGCGGGAGGATTGGAGTTGGTTCCGCCAGTCCTTCGTGACGGCGGACGGGCGCGTCACCGATACCGGCAACGGCGGCATCTCCCATTCCGAGGGGCAAGGCTATGGCATGCTGCTGGCGGCATCCGCCGACGCCAAGTCCGACTTCGACCAGATCTGGCAGTGGACCCGCACGAGGCTGATGGTTCGGCAGGACGGCTTGGCCGCCTGGAAATGGGTGCCCGACGCCGCGGCCGCTGGCTCGGGAAAGGTCACCGATCTCAACAACGCCAGCGATGGCGATATCCTGATCGCCTGGGCGCTTCTGCGGGCGGGCCGCCGGTGGAACGATCGCGGCTATCTGAACGCCGCCACCGCCCTGGCGGTCACGATCCGGGAAACCCTGGTCCAGCGGATCGGTGATCAGAGCGTCCTGAAGCCCGGAGCGCAAGGGTTCGACCGGCCGGGCGGGCTGGTGGTCAATCCGTCCTACTGGGTCTTTCCGGCGTTGCTGGCGTTCCACGATTGGGAACGGCACCCGGATTGGAACGACATCGTCACCGGCGGCCTCGCCCTGCTCGCCCGCGGGCGGTTCAGCCAGTGGAACCTGCCGCCGGACTGGATGCTGGTCGATCCCGATCTGAACGTTGGATTGGCCGAAGGGTTCTCCGGTAAGTTCGGCTTCGACGCGATCCGGGTGCCGCTCTATCTGACCTGGGCCGGCTATCAAGACGCCTGGTACCTGGAGCCTTACCTGACGCTGGTGGAAGCGCGGAAAGACGGTCCGACGATGGCGGCGACGGTCGATTTATCGTCGGGCGAACCCTCGGCCATGGCCGCTTCGGCCGGGACCCTGGCGGTTTACGAGCTGGTCGCTCGGTCGCGGAAAGCGGGATACCGCGCGCCCCGGCCAGACGCCGCCATGCCTGAGGATTATTACTCCGCATCACTCCGGCTGCTTTCCAAGATAGCCGCCAAAGAAACCGGGATATAGACATGGTCAAAAATACCCTGATCGGTCTCGGCGCCGCCGTCGGCCTGTTCGCGGCCTGCCCCGCCCACGCTCAAAAGCCGGACATCGCTCCGTCCGCTCCCACCGTGACGCTCGATCAACCCCAGCCATCGGCCGGAGCGCTGGATGAGACCGCGCTGCGATACTACGCGTCGAAGCGGGATCTTGGCCGCGTCGAAGCGGAGATCCGGCGGCTCCAGGCGCTCGACCCCAGCTGGCAGCCGCCCAAGGACCTGCTGGCTCCCAAGCCCGCCACGGCGGGTGCCGACGAGACACCCGTTTGGGATCTGGCGGCCAAGGGCAAGACGGCGGAAGCCCGCGCCAAGCTGGCCGAGATCAAGCGGCTCAACCCGACTTGGACGGCGTCCCCCGCGTTGGAGAAGCACCTGAGCGTCCAGGAAACGCGCGGCGGCATTCAGCTCGCCAGCGCGGCGCGGAAATGGACGACGGTCGTGGAGATCGCGGGCCAGCATCCGGAACTGGTGGCGTGCGACACGATCGACATCATGTGGACCGTGGCGCAAGCCTATGGTGAGCTTGGGCGCAAGGGCGACGCCAACGACTTGTTCGGCAAGATCATCGGCACCTGCCCCAATGAAAAGGAGCGGCAGGACACCCTGCTCAAGGCGTCGGCTTATTTGAGCGAGACACAGCTGGCGACGCTGCTGAACCAGGAGGCGGCGCGTTCCAGCGCCGAGGGCAAACCCCGGTTCGAACAGGTCCGCGCCCAGCTGGAGCGGGGAAACTTGTCACGCAAGCTGACGACCGCCAAGGGCGCCAAGCTGGATCCGACGGAGGTCAAGTCGTTCGAAGAGGAGACCAGGGCCGCCAAGGATAGCGACGGCGCCGTGACGCTTGGTTGGTACTATCACAACGAAAAGAACCACCGCGAGGCGGAGAAGTGGTTCCTCTACGCCAACGCCTTGCGGCCTGACGAGAATTCCGCCGAAGGTCTCGTCTACACCTATCTGGCCTTGAAGGACCGGGAACGGGCCGAGGACGCCGCCAAACCCTGGTCGACGTCGGACAAGGTGAGGAAGGCGCTGGCCTCCGACAAGGGCTCGGCGGCCAAGGGCAGAGGCAAACCGGCCACCAAGTCCGCCGCCGCCGCGACCCAGCGGGCGCGTGGCGCTCCGGCCGTTCGCCCGGAATCCGCGGGTGACGCGGTCACCGCCGCCGCCATGCGGGCCGCCACCGCCGCCCATGCGCGGGGAGCCTCCTCCGACTGCTTGGCCCAGCTGAACCCCGTCCGCGAGCTGCCGGGCTGGACCAGCGCCATGGCCGAGATGCGCGGCTGGTGCCTGCTGTCGCTGAAGCGCGAGACCGAAGCGCGCATGGCTTTCGAGGAGGCCAAGGCGCTTGGCGCCACCGCCCCCGGAACGACCCCCGTTTCAACCGGCGTGTCGGGCACGCCGAGCGACGAGGACAATGCCCAGCTCGGCATCATCCTGTCGCGCCTCCAGGCCGGCATGGTCGACGAGGCCATGCGCGACCTCGCGACCAGCAACCTCAGCCGGGCCAAGATCGCGGAACTCCACGCCGACGCGCTGTCGCAGCAGGCGATCCGCCATTACGAGGCGGGCCACTACGCCGAGGCCCTGCGCCTGATCGAAGCTCGCAACCAAGTGATGCCGCCTCGCCGCGACCTGGAGATCCTGCGCGCTTATAGCCTCCGCCAGGAAAATAGGATCACCGAGGCGCTCGATATCTTCCGGCAACTCGACAAGCTGCTGAGCACACCTGAATCGCGCGAGGGAATCCGCGTCACCACCGGGGGCTATGAATAATGGTGAACCAGATTGGCCGCCGGTCCACCGGCGTCCGCCGCGTGATCAAGGCGGCGTTGTCCCTGAGCCTCCTCGCCTCCACGGCGGCCTGCACCGCGTGGTATGACCCGGAGGCCCAGCTCCCCAGTTCCCAGTCGTGGCGCAGGGTCGCCCAGGACGATGTTCCGGTCATCTTCACCGAGGACCACCCCCTGGACATCCTGGCCGCGCGGCGCCAGACCTATGGGAAGCTGACGGAAATCTTCGAACTGACCCTGGAGAACCCGACCATCCTGCCGGGCGAGAACAGCTTCCGGCTGGAAATCCGGCACCGTCCCACGTCGATGCTGACCAGCATCACGACCCTAAGCGAACCGTTCGCGACGCCGCGTTACGACCAGCGCGTGCTGACCGTCAAGCTGGAACAGGAGTTTCCAACGCTCCAGGCGAAGATCCAGCCGGACCTCCGCGTCAATCGCTATGGAATGTACAGCTACGCGACGGCGACGGATGGCATCGTCGGCTGCGTCCTGGCGTGGCAGGTGATCGACGATTCCGAGCGCGTCCTGCCGCCGATGTTCAAGCTTCTGCGCTCCGAGTATCGCTTCTGCGCGCCGGACAAGAAGCCCGGCGAGTTGCTGGAGGCGTTCGACACGGCGACCCTGTTCTTCAACGGCAACATGATGCCGTCGATCGAAACCGGCGCCTCCTACCTTGGCCATCGTGACGAGATCGTCCCGCCGTCCGAAAGGGGCGAGCCGCCAGTCGGCCGAAGCGCCCCCCGCGTCAAGCCCGAGTCCCCGACCCTGTCGATCAGCACACGTGGGAAATCCAGCGGCGACATTCCGCTGGGGCGGGCCAGCCTGCTGGACCTGGACAACGCGACGCACGCGGAAACCGTCCAGCGCTTGCTCCAGGGGGTTGGGCTCTACGAAGGACGGATCGACGGCATCTGGGGACCGCAATCCCGCAAGGCGCTCAAACTGTTCAAGGCGGCCAATGGCTTGCCGGCCAACGATGGCTGGGACGCGGCGGTTCAGCGGCGGATGGGGCAACTGGTACCGGTGCCGGGCGGACGATATGGCCAAGGCTCGTCATCACGCGGCCCCTTTCAAACCGCCACGAATTTGATTAGAGTGGAGGAGTAGGGAGGGGTGCTTGCTACACCCCTCCCGCGACTCCGTTAGAAGTTCAGTCCGATCTCGATTTCAATCTCGATCGTCTGTCCTTTCCAGCGGAGCCGGATTATCCATTTCAGCATGGATTCTCCCTCCAGTATGTCTCGGTGGAGTGGCCGTTCCGCTCCACCGGACACTGGCGAGAATAGGGGATAAGTCGTACCCGCGACACGCGAACATGCATGCCGTGGCATGCTGTCCATGTCCCTTCCCCGATTAGGAAGTGAACTCCATCACGCTCCGGTATCGATGCCTCCGCCTACCGATTCGGTTCCCGTGATCAACGCCAAACCGATCCGCCTTCACGCGGCTGGCAGCTTGAAGGCGGCGCTTTCGGAAGTCGCAAGCGCCTATACCGCCGAGACCGGCGCTCCCGTGGAAGCGATGTTCGGCTCGTCAGGACTGATCCGCAGGCGTTTGGAGAGGGGCGAGCTTGGAGATATCTTCGCCTCCGCCGATCTTGGCAACCCGATGACCTTGTCGCACCTGGGACTGGCGGGTCCCGTGGTGCTGTTCGCCCGAAATCACCTCTGCGCGATCGTCCGGCCGGGATTGGAACTGACTCCGCGAACCCTGTTGACGAGCCTGCTCGACCCGTCGATCAAACTGGCGACCTCGACTCCTGGGGCCGACCCATCCGGCGATTATGCCTGGGCGATGTTCGCGAAAGCGGAAGCCGTGCTGCCGGGCAGCCGGGAGAGGCTGGAGGCCAAGGCGCTGACGTTGACCGGCGGGCCGAACTCCCCCCATCCGCCGGTGGGACGGACGGTCTATGGATGGCACATCCAGGAAGGCCGGTCCGATGTCTTCCTCACCTACCACACGGCGGCGCGTCACGTTCCTTCTGAGTTGCCGGGCGCCACCGTGGTGGAGCTTCCTCCCGAACTTGGCGTGGCGGCCGAGTATGGATTGACCGTCATGGAGAACGCGGATAGGGCCAAGGCCTTGCCCTTGGTCTTGTACATCATGTCTCCCCCCGGCCAGCGGATCCTGGCCCGCCATGGCTTCGCCGTGGCCGGAATACCGGATGGCTTGCACGGCGGCGGCTGATCGCACACTGTCGGACACGTGAATTTTGGCGACGGAGGCTGGGCCTGAACGCGATACCGTCTAGCGAGCGGCCAGGTGAGCGGACCGGCCGCGATATCGCCTTCCTCCTGTTTCCCAAGTTCTCGATGATGGCCTTCACCTGCGCCGTCGAACCCTTGCGTGTCGCGAACCATCTGATGGGCCGACCGTATTACCGCTGGTCGACCGTTTCCGCCCAAACCGGCATCGTGATGGCCAGCAACGGCATGACGCTGGTCACGGATCATCGGTTGGGCGATCTCCCCTCTCCCGGAATGCTGATCCTGTGCGCGGGGTTCGATCCCGGCGAGACCTTCGACGACGCGATGGCGGTTCCGCTGCGCCGGTTCGACCGGCAAGGCACCATCCTGGGCGCCATCGACAGCGGCAGCCTGCTGCTCGCCCGCACCGGCCTGCTGGACGGGCACGCGGCGACGACCCACTGGGAATGCCTGGACAGCTTGGCCGAGCAGTTTCCCCGGATCGAGGTCCAACCCTCGATCTTCGTCATCGACCGTCGGCGCTTGACCTGTGCTGGCGGCACCGCGGCACTGGACATGATGCTGCACCTGATCCGTATCGACCTCGGCCATCGGGTCGCCGTCGCCGTGTCCGAGCAGTTCATCCACCCCGCCATCCGCGACGCCCATTCCAGCCAGCGGGCGGAGGTGCCGCGGCGGCTGGGGCTCCAGCATGCCAAGCTGGCGGCGGCGGTCCAGATGATGGAGCAGAATCTCGAGGAGCCGCTGTCGCTGAACACTGTGGCCGATCGGGCGGGCCTGTCGCTCCGACAGATGGAGCGGCTGTTCCACGCCGGTCTCGGCCAGTCTCCCACCAGCTACTATCTCTGGCTTCGGGTCGAGCGGGCGCGTTCCCTGGTGCTCTACTCCACCCAGCCGCTGTCGGAAATCGCCGTCGCATGCGGCTTCGGCAGCTACGAGGGCTTTTCCCGGACATACCGGCGCCACGCGGGAGCCTCGCCCAGCAAGGATAGGGCGACGGCGCGCCTTCAGCCGGCGGTGGCCGCGACCACGCTCACGATGCGGGCGTGACCAAGCCCGCGGCGAGCGCGCGGGCGCCATCGTCCAGCGCGGTTTCCGCCAGGGGAACCTCCCGGCTCCAGTGCAGGAAGCCGTGACGCATGCCGTCGTAGACGCGGAGTTCGGCACCCGGCATTAGATCGGACAAGGCGAGGCTGTCGTCCAGCAGCGGATCGAGGGCCGCGGCACCGATGAAGGCGGGCGGCAGTCCGGATGGATCGGCCGCCAGCACGTCCATCACGGCACGGTCCACGCCGCCCGCCAGATAACAGGCTTCGTAGAACGACAGGTCGGCGGGCGTCAGGCCGTATTCGGGAGCGGCGAAGCGCCGGCGGGACCGTCCGTCGCGCAAGCCATAGAGACCATAATACAGCAGCATGAACTTGATCAGGTCGGGCCGTCGCACCGTGGCCGACAGCGCCAGGAAGGCTCCGGCGGAATCGCCGCCGATCGCCAGACGCGCCGGATCGATGCCATGGTCCGCCGCCCGACCGGCCAACTCGACCACCACGGCCTCGACCACATCGAGCGCCGCGGGATACGGGTGTTCCGGGGCCAGCGGATAGTCGACGCCAACGACCATGGCTCCCGATCGTCGGCAAAGCTGCCGCATGATACGGTCGTGGGTGTCGAGCGAGCCGACCACGAAGCCGCCACCATGCAGGTAGATCAGCGCCGGCGCCGCAATCGCGTCCGAAGGCCGGTAGAACCGAACCGCGACGCCGCCGCCCGCCACCTCGAGCACCGCGTCCGTGACCGATGCCAGCGGAATAACCGGCTGGTTCCAGCCCGCCCGCTCGGCGGCGTAAGCCGCCCGCAGCGCCGCGATGTCCTCAGGAGGCAAGGCCGAGCGCCGACTTGACGGCGGGCAGACCCGGCTTGCCGTCGAACGTGGTGACACCGGCCAGCCACGGCTCCAGCGCCGCCGGGTTGGCCCGCATCCACTGCTCGACCGCCTTCTTCGGGTCCATCTTGTCGTTCAGGATCATGACCATCATGTCGTTCTCCATCGGAATGGAGAAGACCATCTGTTTCAACAGGGTACCCAGGTTCGGGCAGGCTCCCGTCAGGCCAGACCTGGTTAGGGTGCGGACCGTGGCGCTGCCTCGGTTGGGGCCGAAATACTCCTCGCCGCCATCCAGGTAGCCCATCGGTAGCTTGACGTTCATCGGGTGCGGCGCCCAGCCCAGGAACACCGCCCATTCCTTCCGCCGCGCCGTCCGGTCGACCGAGGCCAGCATGGCGGCCTCGCTGGACTCCACCAGCTTCCAGCCACCCAAGCCGTAGGCGTTGTCCGCTATCATCTTCTGGATCTTCGCGTTGGCGGAGGAGCCGGGCTCGATGCTGTAGATCGTGCTGTTGAACTTGTCGGCGTGTTTGTTCAGGTCCTCGAAGGTCTTCACGCCCGCGTCCGCCGCCGCCTTGTTGACCGCCAGCGTCGTGGTGGCGCCCTCCAGGTTGACGGTTGCGATGTCGATCTGGCCACCATCGATGTACTTGCGGGTCATCTCCTCCTGCGCCGGCATCCAGTTGCCCAGGAACGCGTCCAGGTTCTTTGACTTCAGCCCCTCGATCGACACAGCGACCGACAGGCTGACGACCTTCGGCTCGTACCCCAGCGCCGACAGGATCACCGCCGCTGTCGTCGTGGTCGAGGTGATGTCCGTCCAGCCGGGGTCGGACATCCGGACAGGCTTGCACTCGGCGGGTTCGGCGGCCGATACCGCCATGGACCACAGGGAGACACCACAAAGCGCGATACCGGCGGCTGTCATCATGCGGGCGGTTTTGAAAGGCATGTTGGTTCTCCCTGTTTTTGGTTGAGATTATGACTGGTTGGATGGAACCCATCGTGGCGGCATCGCCGGGAAGTCCGCTCCGGACGACCTGACGAGCCGTAAGACACTGTCGAGAACGCCGGCGTCGAACGGCATCGCCTTCGGTCCAGGCGGGCCGACCGACAGCAGGACCAATTCGGTCCGAGCCACCGGCTGATCGGATCCGGCCAGATACATCGCGTGCTGGACCAGCATCCGCTTCCGATCCGCGGCGGTGACCCAGCTGCGGATCTCGACCTCCTCGCCCTCGGCGACCTCGGCGAGGTAGAGGACGCGGGCGTCCACCGTGTAGACCGATCGGCCGGTCCGGCGGCGGAACGCGTCGTCCATGCCGATCGCGTCGAGCAGGGCGTCGGTCGCGTGGCCGAAGATCAGGACGTAGTAGGCCTCGCTCAGATGTCCGTTGTAATCGACCCAGTCCGCGATGATCCGGGCCCGGTGCGAGTGAAGCGCGCCTGTAGCCATCATCATGCCGGCCGCTCGTGCCGCACGGGGGCCAGCGCCTCGATCAGCCTGATCAGGCAGTCGTCGCGCCAGCGCTCCAGCTCCGCGACCGAGCGTCCGTCGGCCTGCGCCGCCGTGCCCTCGACCATGCGGTCGCGCAGTTCGCGGGTCAGCTCGGGGGCCACCAGCTTGGTCCAGGGCAGCTTCAAGGCCGGGCCGAACTGGTCCAGCATGTGGGCCATTCCCCCTGCGCCGCCCGCCAGGTGGAAGGTCAGGCAGGTGCCCATGAAGGCGTAGCGCAGGCCCGGCCCATAGACGATGGCGTCGTCGATGTCCTCGGTGGTGGCGATCCCCTCGTTGACCAGGTGGAGCGCCTCGCGCCACAAGGCCTCCTGGAGCCGGTCGGACAGGTAACCCTCGATCTCCTTCCGCATCCGCAGCGGCCGCATCCCGATCGAGCGATAGAATGCCGCCGCCCGCTCCACCGTCTCCGCCGCCGTGCGCTCGCCGGGAACGACCTCGACCAGTGGCAGCAGGTAGACCGGGTTGAAGGGGTGGCCGATCACGACCCGCTCCGGGTGCCGGCACTCCGACTGGATGCGCGACGGCAGCAGCCCCGACGAGCTCGACGCGATGATCACGTCCGGCCCACAGCCGGCGTCGATCTCGGCCAGCAACCCGCGCTTCAACTCCTCGCGCTCCGGCGCGTTCTCCTGGATGAAATCGGCCGCGGCGGCGACCTCGGCCACCGACCTGACGAAGCGCAGGCGGTCCCGGCTGGCTCCCTCGGCCAATCCCATCCGCTCCAGCGCCGGCCAGGCGTTCTCCACCGCCGCGACCAGCGTCGCCTCGCCGGCGGGAGCGGGGTCGTAGGCCACCACGTCCAACCCCTGGGCCAGCGCCCGCGCCGCCCAGCCGCTGCCAATCACGCCGCCGCCGACCAGCCCAAGCGTCTTTATGATCCTGTCGGTGCTCATGCCCGCCGCCTCAACCCAAGTGTTTCCCGCGCCTCGTCCGGTGTCGCCACCTTGGAACCTAGCGCCTCGATGATGGTCACCGCGCGCTCCACCAGACTTCCGTTGCTGGCGGGAACGCCCCGGTCCAGGTACAGGTTGTCCTCCAGTCCGACCCTGACGTTGCCACCCAGCAGGACCGCCTGGGCCACCATCGGCATCTGCATCCTGCCGATGCCGAAGCCCGCCCAAACGGCGCCCGGCGGCAGCATGTCGCGTAGCGCCAGCATCAGGCGCGGCTCCGGCGGCATTCCCCACGGAATGCCGAGACAGAATTGGAACAGCGGTGGCGCTTCCAGCAGACCTTCGTCCAGCAGCTGTTTGGCGAACCACAGATTACCGGTGTCGAAGATCTCCAGCTCCGGCTTGACGCCCAACCGTTGGATGATCGCGGCTTGCCGGCGCAGGATGTCCGGCGTCGAGACATAGACCAGCGACCCATCGCCGAAGTTCAGCGAGCCGCAGTCCAGCGTGCAGATCTCCGGCAGCAGGTCGGCGATGTGGACCGCCCTGTCCTCCGCCCCGACCAGATCGGTGCCGTCGCCAAAGCCCAAAGGCGCGTGGTCGGGACCGATATACAGGTCGCCGCCCATGCCCGCCGTCAGGTTGACGATGACATCGCCGCCGCTGTCGCGGATGCGGTCCATCACCTCGCGGTACAGGGCGGGATCGCGGCTCGCCTTGCCGGTATCCGGATCGCGCACGTGGATATGGGCGACAGCCGCGCCGGCCGAGGCCGCCTCCAGCGCCGCCGCCGCGATCTGCTTCGGTGTCACGGGGATGGCGGGATGCTTGTCGACGGTGTCGCCAGCGCCGGTGACGGCGCAGGTGATGATGACGCGTCGGTTGATCTCGGTTGAATGGGCCATGGCGCACCGTGCCGCTCGCTGTTCCTGTGAGCGTCAGTGTGAGCCAGCCACGGCACGCCGCTTGACAGAATCCGTCATGGACATGACGCCAAGCGACACGAGCGACGCCTAAAGCGCGGACAGCCCCAGAAAAGCCCGCAGGGACGCCTCGATCCGCTCCCGCTCCAGCCCGCGCACGATGAAGACGATCCGCGATCTCCGGTCCCCATCCGGCCAGGCGTCCAGGTGGATCGGCGGGTGGATGACGTGCTGCACCCCGTTGATCACCACGGGAGCGTCGCCGCCCCTCAGGTTCAGGATGCCCTTGACCCGCAGCAGGTCGTCGCCATGCCGGTTCAGCATCATGCTGAACCAGATGCCGAACGCGGTCCAATCCAGCGGCTCGTCCAGCGTCACGCTGAAGGTTTGGATCGCCGCGTCGTGCCTGTTGCGGTCATGACCGTGGGAATGGTCATGGTGATGTTCCCGCTCCTCCCCCGCCAGCCGCAGCCAATCCGCCACCACCTGGCCCCGGGAACCCACGTCGTAGGGGTCGGAGGACAGCAGACCGCCGATGTCCAGGTTCGGATCGCCCGCCAAGTCGATGGGCGCCGCGTGGTTGATTGCCCGCACCCGCCCGACCAGCCGCTCGACCTCGTGGGGCTCCGCGATGTCGGTCTTGGTCAGCACGATGCGGTCGGCGACGGCGATCTGGCGGACGGATTCCGGCTGGCGGTCCAGGTGGAACCCGCCATTGACCGCATCGATCGTGACGACGACGTTGCCCAGCCGGAAGTGATGCCGGATCACCGGCTCGCCCATGACGGTCGACAGGATTGGCACCGGATCGGCCAGCCCCGTGGTCTCGATCGCCAGCCGTTGGAACGGCGGCACGACACCCCGGCTCCGCATCGAGTACAGGTCCCGGATCGCGGAGCCCAGGTCCTCGCGGATCGTGCAGCAGACGCAGCCGCTCTTCAGCAGGACGATGTCGCCCTCGACCCGGCGCAGCAGGTGATGATCCAGCCCGACCTCGCCGAACTCGTTGACCAGCACGGCGGTGTCGGCCAGATCCTCAGAGGCCAGCATCCGTTGGAGCAGGGTCGTCTTCCCGCTCCCCAGGAACCCCGTCAGGACATTGACGGGAAGCCGGCTCACCCGCCCCTCCCCAACCGATCCATTCCCAGCCGCTCGATCAAGGCCGGGTCGAGCGGGTCGCAACCCCGCCCGATCATCCGCTCCGCCGCCTGCCACAAGTGGGTCAGGTTGTCGACGATCTCGGTTTTCCCCGTCCTGTTGGATAGCAGATAGGCGCTGCCCTGCCAGTCGTCGGACCTCAGCGCGTAATGCGCCAGCACCCGGTTGACGGTGGCGACCCGTCCCAGCCGCTCGCGCCGCCGGGCGCTTGGATCATCCACTCCGGTGGCGCCGTCGGTCCAATGGGGTCCGCCGCCCAGAACCCCGCATAACCCGCACATCTTCTGTCTCCCTCGATCGGCCCGCCGTCACTTCTTCCGGGGCGAGCGCCGGGCGAAGTCGTCGGCGATCTCGTCGAAGGTGCAGAAGCGCACGCCCGGATGCCGGATGATGTGGGCGTAGAGCCGTTCCAGCATCATCAGGACCTGCGGCCGGCCGGAGACATCGGGGTGGATGGTCATGGTGAAGACGGCGTGATCGTTCTCCCGGTAGACCCAGTCGAACTGATCCCGCCACATCTCCTCCAGATGGCGCGGATTGACGAAGCCATGGCTGTTCGGCGCCTTCTTGATGAACATCATCGGCGGCAGGTCGTCGAGGTACCAGTTCGCCGGGATCTCGATCAGGTCGGTTTCCTGACCGCGCACCAGCGGCTTCATCCAGTCGTCCGGGTCCTGCGAGTAATCGATCTTGGTCCAGCTGTCGCCGACCCGCACGTAATAGGGATGGAAGTCGTTGTGCATCAGGCTGTGGTCGTACTTGATGCCCCGCTCCAGCAACAGCTCGTTGGTGACGGTGCTGAACTCCCACCACGGCGCCACATAGCCGGTCGGCCGACGCCCGGAAAGCTGGGTGACCAGCTCGATCGACTTGTCGAGAACCCTCTCCTCCTGCTCGCGCGTCATCGCGATCGGGTTCTCGTGGCTATAGCCGTGGATGCCGATCTCGTGGCCCGCCTCGGCCACGGCCTTCATCTGCTCGGGGAACGTCTCGATCGAGTGGCCGGGCACGAACCACGTCGTCTTGATGCCGAAGCGGTCGAACAGCTTCAGCAGGCGAGGCGCCCCGACCTCGCCCGCGAACAAGCCGCGCGAGATGTCGTCCGGGGAGTCCTCACCCCCATAGGAGCCAAGCCACCCCGCGACTGCGTCCACATCCACCCCGAAGGCACACAAAATTTCCTTGGGCATCGGCGCGATCCCTCCCTATCGACGTGTCGGAACATACCATTTCCGAACGCCGCGGGAACCGGATGGTTGCCGGCCAAGTTCACGCTTACGCTCAGTGCTTGGCGCCAAGTTCCTTGGTCACGCTCATCGCGTAATAGACCGACACGCTGAAGCTGGCGAAGGCACCCACCACCATCACGAGATACAAAATCTCACCTGTCGACATATCGTCACCCTACCGTCATTGGGTTGATCCGGGTCCAGTACCGCTCAGCCGGCGGGAAGCGCCTTGCCGCGCGCGTTCGTCACGGTCTTGAGCAGCGTCCGCGCGGTCGCGATGACGCCGGTCAGCACCAGACCGGACAGCGCCAACCCCGAACCCAGGACCAGCATTCCGAGGACGACGAAAAGCAGCGTTTCCATTTTTCCACCCATCACCAAGCGATGGGGAAACGCTACGGCCACAAGAACTGTAGGGCTTTGATTCAGGTCAAATCAGCTGTCGGATTCAACCAGCCGGCAATCTCCTTGAGTTGCCACGCGGTAGCTTCTACCAATTGCCCATCGAGTACGGACGTAATCGCGTACCGCGCCATCGACCAAAATCAAGAACCACCGAACCAAGAACCTGTGGGGGAAAGATGATCTACGAGAACCGTTACAAGGGCCGTCGCGCCGTGATCACCGGCGGCGCGTCCGGCATCGGCTTTGGCGTCGCCAGCCGGCTGGTGGCGGAAGGAGCGTCGGTCTGCCTGTGGGACGTCAACCCCGACAGCATCGCCAAGGCCACCGCCGAGCTGGGCGACAAGGCCATGGGCGTCCAAGTCAACGTGGCGGACTGGGACACAGTCGAACGCGCGGCCAGCGAGACGGTCGCGAAGCTGGGGGGCATCGACGTGCTGGTCGCCTGCGCCGGCATCACCGGACCCAACACGACGCTGTGGGACTACCCGGTCGACAGCTGGCGTCAGGTGATGGACATCAACGTCAACGGCATCTTCCACTGCAACCGCGCCGTGGTGCCGCACATGATGTCGGGCGGCTACGGCCGCATCGTCAACATCGCTTCGGTCGCCGGCAAGGAGGGCAACCCCAACGCGTCGGCCTACAGCACGTCCAAGGCGGCGGTGATCGGGCTGACCAAGTCGCTGGGCAAGGAATTGGCCAAGACGAACATCACCGTCAACGCCGTGACCCCCGCCGCCGTCAAGACCGCGATCTTCGATCAGATGACGCAGCAGCACATCGACTTCATGCTGTCGAAGATCCCGATGGGCCGCTTCGGCTTGGTCGAGGAGATCACATCGCTGGTCTGCTGGATCGCCAGCGACGAGTGCTCGTTCACCACCGGCAGCGTGTTCGACGCGTCCGGTGGCCGCGCCACCTACTGAGTCCCGCCCACCCCGTCAAGTTGGCCGTGGTGGTATGATCCACACGGCCAAGGGTTCCCGGAATCGCTTCGCCGCCGTGGCGTTTCCGGAGGACCTCCGTCGAACATTCCCTCACAACCACTTTTCAAAACACACGCGGTCGTCCATGCCGACATAGCGCCCGTAGTTGTCGCGTCCGCGGTATCCGTGGCGGGTGTAGAACGCGACCGCCTCGGTGTTGATGGCCATCGTCTCCAGCCAGATCCGGGAGAAGCCAAGGCGGCGCGCCTCCCCTTCCAGCGCCTCCAGCACCACCGAGCCGATGCCGCGCCGGGCCTTGCTGGCGTACATGCGCTTGACCTCGGCGACATCCGGCTCGCCAGGAATGGGGCGGATGGCGCCGCAGCCCACGGCCTCGGTCCCGTCCAGCGCCAGCAGGAAGACGGAGCGCTGGTCCCGCGGGTTCCAGTCGGCGAAGGAGTGGCGGCCGTCGTGGCCGAACCGGCGCAGGAGTTCGGCGGACAGGGCGTCGATCAGCGGCATCGACGCCGGCGCGTCGGGCAGGCTTTGGATGATCGTCAAGCGGGGAGGCATGGCATCGTCGTTCGCGGCGTGGGGATCAGCGGTGGGCGCCGCTTGGCGCGGTGCCCATCGAGGCTTTCCGGATGTCGTCGCGCGTGACGCCGATGTCGCGGAGCAGGGTGTCGTCGGCGTCCATCAGGTAACGATAGTCGCGCCGGATCCGCCGATGTTCGAGAAGTGCCAACCAGGCGCCGGCCGCCGAATTGAGGATGGTTTGGCCGAGGCTTCCGGTCGTGCTGGAGTGCCGTAAGGCCGTTGAGTGCTTCATGGTCGGGTCCCCCGAATGCGCGGTGACGCGCGGTGTTGTTCAAGCGGTGCGCCCTAAAGATTGCTTCCGGCCAACCATTAGCGCAAATTGCATCTTTGGATCGAAACCATAAGGAAAGGTTTGAGATGCGGAACCTCAGCCTCGATCAACTCGCGACCTTGGTCGAGGTGCTGGAGGGCGGCAGCTTTTCCGCGGCGGCCCGGCGGCTCAACCTCAGCCAGCCGGCGGTCAGTCAGCAGATCCGGGAGTTGGAGGCGCGTGTCGGCGTCCAACTGGTCGAGCGGCTGGGCAAGCGGGCTTTCGCCACCCATGCCGGCGCCGAGTTGGTCGAACACGCCCGCGTCCTGGCCCGTGACGCCGGTTTGGCCCTGGCCGCGATGCGGCGGCATCGGGAGGGTTGGCTTGGCCGGGTGCGGATCGGCACCGGCGCCACGTACCTGGCCTATTTCTTCACGCCCATCCTGCGGCGGCTGCGGGACGCGCATCCCAACATCGAACTGGAGATCACCGTGGGAACGACCCAGTCGATCGTGGAGAGCATGTTACGGAACGAGATTGACATCGGCGCCGTGACCCTGCCGGTGGATGAGCGGGTTTTCGACGTGACCTATATCAGGAGCGATCCGATGCAGGCGGTCCTGCCGACCAGCTACGAGGGTGTTCCGGACATGGTGACCGCCGAATACATGATGGGGCAGCCGCTGATCCTGGAATACGCCAAGGCCACCACGGGCCGGATGGTGCGCGAGTGGCTGACCGGCGCCGGCGCGCCGCCGCGCCCGGCCATGGAGTTGGACATGATCGAGGCGATCAAGTCCATCGTGGCGGCCGGCCTGGGAGCCTCCATCCTGCCGTTCGAGTCCGTCATGCGCCGCCCGATGCCCGAGGGCATGATGACGCGCCCGCTCTCCCCGCCGATCCCGCGCCGGCTGGGACTGATCCAGCGGCGTGATAAGGAGGCGGACCGGGCGCTGGGCTTGGTCCGGGCGGAGTTGCTGGGGCTGGCGGATGCGTGAGGGGGTGGAAGTTGGGGGTGGCCATGGGGGAGCTTGGGGAGGTGATCGGCGCGCTCGATTGCCAATCCCGGTGCGGTCCGGTAGCCTATGTCAAAGCTTGGCATAGGAGTCGCGCGTGTCCACCAATGTGAGCCTGACGGCCGAACTTGAGAAGTTCGCCCGGAGCTGTGTCGAAAGCGGACGGTACAACAACGTCAGCGAAGTCGTCCGGTCGGGGCTGCGGCTTTTACAGGAGAGCGAGGAACGCCGCGCCGGGTTCATATCGATGCTCGATGATGTCCGAGGCGAGGCCGACCGCGAAGGCACCCATGATATCGACGCCGTCGCCCTGGAAATGGACGAGATCATCGCGGCGTCCAAGTGACACCACCCACGGCGGTGTTGGCTCCCTGGGCACGGCGCGATCTACTCGCGGCGGTCCGTTGGATCGCCAAGGACAATCCATCCGCAGCCACGGCGTTGCGGGACACGGTTGTGGGCGCCGCTCACCGGATTGGACAGCATCCTCGAATTGGGACGGTGAGAAACGACTTGGCGCCGCAAAACGTGAGGTTTCTACCTGTGAGCGGCTTTCCCTATGTCATCGTTTATGATGCGCGGTCTGAGCCGGCACTGATCCTCCGAGTCCTCCACGGTGCCCGCGAGTTGCCGGAACTGCTGCGGGACCTTTGAGGGCACGGAGTCCGCACTTTGGAGGATCCCGCGGGCTGGAAGCCCGCACAGCCTGAGCGGCGGAACTATGCTTCGACGCTTTTTCTTCCTCTCACTTCAGCGTATCGAGAAACGCCGTCGCGGCCGCTTGAGCTTGGTCGTTGGGAGCAGTTTCGACAAACAGCCGCCTGATCAAATCGATATCGAGCGGCCTCGCTTGATGACAGGCGAGGATGAAGCTTCTGTCCTTCTCTCGTAACGGATGGAGTTTGGAAACGATCAAGTCATTCGTCGCCGGTGCCACGGCGGTCACCATGCGCCCGTGGCTGTGGACCGTCCTGCTGACCGCGCGTTCCCGCCAATCAGGAGGCAGGCATGCCGTCGTCTCATCCACGCCATCGATGTAAAAGCCATGCGCGGTGTGGAAATCCGAGAGGTAGCCAAACAACACGCTGATTTCCTCCGACGCTTCCGCGTCGGGGTTCGCCGCCTCCCACTCCCTGGCATTGACCGGGTAGGCGTCGATCTCGACCGAAGTCCGCATGACCACCGGAGCATCGGGCCAGCCGACCAGAATTGCCTGACTGCCGATGATGATCGTCGTATCGGTCTTGAAGTACTCGCACAGCGCCCGGACGGCGCGGTCGAGTCCGCTACCGTGCGGACATCCGTGCCTTCCGCCACATGCGCCTCCGTGTGGCCTCATCGGCGATACGTAGACGCTCGACATGTGGAAAAGGTGAACTGAGCCGAAGACGGGCGGCATCCTGTGAGCGGGACGAGATGAGCCGGCAAATGCGGTCGGAGGGCTGAGACAGGAGCGAGTCCCATTCGCCAACGAAGGTCCTGCGTTCCTCTTCCTCCCGCCAGCGCGCCACGACCTTACGCGCGTCGTCGATCAAGCTGGAGTCGCGCGCCAGCCGCCGCACGACCAAGCGGTGATACATCAGCTTCAGCCGGTCGTTGACGATCTCGCGATGCATGGTGGCCTCCAGTGCCAAATTAAACTGGCGGAGGGTGGCACGCAAGGCTGCTGGAAGGCTGATGCCTGCCCCGGTTCCTGCTGGGTTCTTGCCCGCTGGAACCATGGCTTGCTGCGGCTTCCGATCGACGACGGCTTGTCCTTCGCGGGGATCAGGAGCATGTTCATCGCGGGTGGCGGAGGATTGCATGGCACGGGTGATCGATCAAATCGACGGCGCATCCAGGCCAACCCTGTACGCGGTCGCCGAATCGCTCCGCGAGAACAAGTCGAGGCTGCGGAAGGCGGGCATTGGGCGGGTCGTCGTCTTCGGGTCGGTCGTTCGAGGAGAGGATACCAGGGACAGCGATGTCGACATCATGGTCACTCCCCTGCCCTCCGTGACCGTCAGCGGTCTGCGTCTGGCCGGCTGGAGGAACCTCCTGACCGACATCATTGGACGAGAGGCGGATGTGGTCGCGGACGAATGCCTGCGTGATGCGGTTCGTGCCTCAGTCGAAGCGGAAGGCGTGGAAATCTTCCACGCATGACGACGTCCAGCGCATCTAGGATATCGCATTAATGGTGGTCTGTCCCCAATACCGTTCACTTAACGCAAAAGAGAACAAGATATTGTGGGCACCAAGCGGAAAAATACCCAATATCTGGCTTTCGGCCGACTTAAGTGAACGGTATTGGGTCTGTCCCCGGTTCTATGTCGCGACCTACTCGTGGCGGTCTGTCAGATCGCCAAGGACAACCCCTCCGCCGGCACGGCTTAACGGAACGTAGTCGTGAGCGCAGCACGCCGGATCGGACAACGTCCTCGAATTGGGGCGGTGAGAAACGACTTGGCGCCGCAAAGCGTGGGTCCACTACCTTGGCGCGATATTGAGGGACATTTACTGTGGCTCTTATCAATCTCAAGCTGAATGAATCTAAAGGAAGATGTGGTACGCAGCTATAATGACATTCCAAAGTTGATCGCCGTCAATGCCTATTTGCCTCCTATCGAATCAGAAACGCCCGATTGTCCTTTGCCAAAAGTCATAGGTTAGGGTAAAATAGTTGATCGAACCGTACTAGGCTCGCTGGCTGATAGATGTGAACATAATGGATTACGAAATTTTAGCCCCAGATGGCTCTCCACTTCAACCTATCCAGAAAATACTTTTTGGCCCGCCAGGAACAGGAAAAAGCCATCATGTTGGCGAGAGGCTCCTGCTAGACTGTGATTGGCAGCAGAATGTCGTGAGAACTGTTTTTCATCCTGAATACAGCTATGGCGATTTCGTTGGTAAATTGCTTCCACTTTCACGTCCAGATGGCGGTGTTGCCTACAATTATTATATTGGTGACTTTTTTCGTGCCCTGGCAAGAGCGTACTATCTACTTATATCCCAAGAAGTTCCCGAACCTGTTGCCCTTATCATTGATGAAATTAACCGTGGAAATGCGCCAGCGATCTTTGGAAAGGTTTTTCAGTTACTTGATCGTAACCTTAACGGTTGGTCCAATTACGCTGTATCGATGTCGGACATGGAAATCTTGGCACTAGCTCGTAAGGTGGGGTTTGAAGAAAATACAAGGTCTGGCCAAATTACTGGATTCAGTTTCATCAAACCCAAGAACGAAGCCGCTATGGTAGAATTGAGCGAAATGCTTAGAGAAAGAAGAATTGTACTCCCACCTAATCTTTCGATAATTGGAACAATGAATACATCAGACGAGTCAATCTTTTACTTGGATAGTGCATTTAAACGTAGATGGAACTGGCAGTATATTAGAAACCAGTTGAGCGAAACGAGTGCTCATATGGAAAGTCATTTCGAATACGAGCGTTTGTCATACGACTGGATCAACTTCGTGGATGCCGTCAATTCATTTATTATTTCCTGTGCCGACAAAGTGAGAAGAGTTGAGGACAAGACTATAGGATACTGGTTTATAAAGCCGACGCGCGATAAAGTACTTGACGCTGAAAACGTAAGGGAGAAAATTCTATTTCATCTCTGGGACTCAGTCTTCTCACGATCTAAACAGCCATTGAGCGAATTTTTAGGAAAAGACACTAGACTCTTTACATTTGGCGATTTCTCTGACGGATTTGGAAAATTCCAAAACCGTTTGGAGGAGTCTCACGGGCTTGAATCTAAAATTCCCTTCTAACTCAATCTATGAGAGTTAACTGTACCATGATCGCCTTTGACAAACTGCAAATCAACGTAGATGCTACTAATTCATTTGTTGGCCTCCAGAAGTTCAACGGAAAACTTACACTACATCTTCCAAAGGGATATAGTGGCGAAACTGATATCGGAAGCTTCGAAAGCAAAAAAAAGCGTTTTTCGAAATGTTTTGTTTATTGAGGAAGTTTGCAAACCTTTTGCAAAATAACCAATATTCTGAAGATTCTATTAATAAAATACTATCGAACTCGCGAGATGGAACTTATCAGTCTAGTGAAGAAACAAACAGAAAAATGGCGCAGACCGCTATCCCAATACCTGGATATGCGCGATTTGTTCAACTTGAAGCAGTATTAAATATACATGAGCTAGTGCAAGAAAGTTCTATCATAAGGAATCTTGGGAAATCGAGTGATGCATTCAATGAATGGTGTCTCCGCAGCTTAGACCAGGCTACCTTTCTTTCGGACGGCACAGCCATATTCCAAGAAAGTTGTGAATTGAGAAACGAAATTCTATATTGGCCTGGACCTATTTTCCGGTTGTACGCTTTTGTACTTGTCGAACTTATATCAGAAATGGATCAGCGTGAAATGATCCATCCTGAAATGAGTGTGCTGGCAGAAGCGTGTCATGAGCAGTTGGGAATAGCCCATGGCATGATGTTTGATCAGGACTATTTCGAACTAGTAAGGGATACACTCCGAGATGAGTTGGAAAGAATTGATTGTACTACAAACTATAAAGACAATCTTTATCATGATGTATTTGACGCCATCTATGCTTTTTTGTATGCTTCGAATGAGCAATCTGTTGAACCAGACGGGGTAATATGGGGGTTTTCGAACTTTTGGGCTGTTTGGGAGAGCATGTGCCTCACAGAACTCGTAGAGACTACGAGCATAAATCATCTCTTGTGTGTTGATACTTCCTTTATTAATTTTGGACATAGTACCGACCTTTGTTTCTCCATCCGTGGCTCTAATGAAGAAAAATGGATTAATCTTCGCCCAGACGCCGTAGTAGAAAGCACCGCTCTGCTAAATATCCGCTTAAAGACAAATGCTTGGGATGATTTTGGATATAAGGCAACTTATACATTAAGTCTGCCCATCTCAGGCGTGAGCATGAAAGTTAAACTGGCATCGTTAGACCACCAGAAGGGAGATTTTCACTCTTCACATTCGTCTAACTCTCTGGTAGAAAAAGGCTTGGCAGTGGTAATCGATGACAAAGATCGGTATGGTCAAAAATATATTGCTATTAACTTAAGATATCCATTCCCAGATGATATTGTGTCTCATATTACTTTGGATGATGATGAAATTGACAACATGCCTCAGAATGATCGAATATATCTCTTTAAAGTACTTATACGGCTGAACAGCTTGTCTGTACAATATGTTCTCGATGGAACTAAGGGTAGTTTAGATTTTCCAAAATGGCTTGAGAAAAACGCAGGTAGAAGTGAGTTCTTAGAAAAATGCATATTTCGAGAATATACAGACCAGTCGTTGAGGATTCTAGCAAAAGATTTCTTCGATATAATTGAAAAGCACAGAGTTGATTGGGCGGCAGCCCGTCACGCGCTTGTGCCTGCTCTCACTATCATTGACATCAAATATGTGAACGAACATCAGATGCTCGACTCGAAAGCTGAAACCTGGGTTTTTGAGAAAGATCTGAGAAAGCAGTTTGTCTACGAGAAAATACTTCAGAGCCGCTATCCTCGACATAGAATTAGAAGTGAGCTATGGCTACCCACTAAGCGGGAAAGTGGAATATTGGTCGAAAGTTATCCATCTGTATATTCCCACATTCATTTGCGGCTGAAGAATTTTCGGGATACGATGAATGTATATATTCATCGTTGATAAATTTTGATAAATAGGCTTCTCTATGATCAAATGCTCTACAGAAGCTGTCAGATCGAATAGAAACTTGCTGCCGATCCGCCCGGCACGTTTCCCAATTTCGCTTTTTGCTGCAAGCAGCGTGGGCGACAAGACTTCTCCGTCTACGCGAGGGAATGCCTTCGAGATACGGCCAAGATATGCCCACACTTGGCTCCGAGGAACTGGTAATCAGCAGCGTGTAGCGCCACCTTCATATTCACGAATTCTACACTAATCTTCTCATGAATATAACGAAGCACGGTATGAGTATAGGTGTGCATCACACCTTCATCTCATCACGGGGATAAATTCAACGACACCGTCTACCAAGGCTGCGACACCACCATCACATCCTGCGCTCGGCTTCACAAGCATTTCAACATCATCGCTCGGCTTAGAGGACCTATCATAACCCTAGCCGCCAACATCTAAGCAGTTGATTTTATTGCGTGAACGAAGGTTATGTTAGGCGCTCTTAGTGGTGGCGGCGATCCGATATGGTGTTGTAAGTCCAACGACCGCCTTCCAGTCGCAGCGGCTCGCGATGACTGTCTCAAGCATTCAACGTCCATTCCACCACCGACGCGAAGTGGGCGGCAACGGAGTTGGTGCCGCATAGTAGGGAAGAGAAAACCTGATATGAAACAGCCATCAGTCACGTGGCAGTTCCCGGTTGCCATCGCGCCGAAGAGCCAGGCGCCCCCTGTCCCATCCTTGACATTCCGGGGTAACCCAATCAGAGTCGCCGCAGCCCACGCACCCGCGGGGCGGTCGAACGAGGAGCTTGCAACTTCCCCGCCCGACCTGACCACTGATAGCCCGTGTTAAGGAAAATGTATCAATGGCTACCGCCACCAATAGCACACCGCCCGGCGCCTTCGCGCGCCGATTTTTGGTGACCGTCGCCGTGGGGGTTTCGACCCTCGCGGCGACGGGCGAACCGTGGGGCGTCGCGGAGTTCCGCGGCGCCACGGTCACGCTCCCGTCCTGAGAGTTGGAGTTCGGCGTCAAGCCCGAACACCGGCCCGCTCCCTGACTTGGGATCGAGCGACGGCGCCCCCCGTGCGCGCGTACGCCCCTTGTCGTGTCGCTTTCTCGGAGACGCGGATCAACAGCCATGTCGACACTGTTATCGGGCACTCAATAATCCCCACTTGAGGGCATTGAAAATTCCTCA
>NZ_AVFL01000022.1 GCF_000576635.1 Skermanella stibiiresistens SB22 | reverse complement strand
GCGTGTCGGCGGCGTCAGCCACCAGCGCTTCGGTGAGGCGGTATATAGACCCCTGATTTCAGCCTCGCAACACAAAAAGCTGCCAGCCGGTGAAGTTTTTTTGACTGGGCCGTGACAGGCGGGGCGTCGAGCCCGCCTTCAAGCCAGCCCCAGCTCGCGCAATTCCGCCAGGATATGGGGCGGCAACTCGCCTTCGGGATCGGCGTCGGCGAGATCGCGCGGCGCCAGATCGGGTTCGAGATAGCGCCACCCCTGGAACGGCTTCTTGGATTGCGGCACCGTCGGAACCAGCGTCGGGTCCAGGATGATCCTGCACCAGGTCTGGCCCTCCTCCCCATCGACCAGTTCGAAATCGACCACCCGCTGGCGGCAACGGACCTGCCCCTTGACGACCCAATAGATCGACCCGCCGTCGATGACCTCGTCGGGGCGGCGCGGTTTCCGGCGGGTATAGGCTGGCACGACGGATTGTCCCTCGCGGACGAACCGGCGGCCTTGCTGGACCTCGGCGAGATGGTCGGGATCGGTGATCCCGACCGCCATCTTGATCATGTGAATGGGCATGAGGTTCCGCATGCTGACGACGAGTTTGATCAGCACCAGATAGCACGCCCGCCAACCGGATAAAGACGGTGGAGAAGGGGGAGGTGGATAATCCGCTATGCGTGCTCGAAGCGCGCCCGCTGGACTCAGGCCGCGATCGTGTTGATGTCGCGGCAGCGGCTTTCGAAAGAGTCGGAGATGAACTCCGGCCGCTTGTAGAAACCCTTGATCCAGCTGGCCAGCATGCACAGCTCCTCGAGCTTCACGATCTCGTCCAGCGTTCCCTCGGGAAAGGTGATCTGGAAGCTCTCGGCGATGAATTCCAGCACCTGCTCGACCTGCTCGATCGACAGCCCCATGTCGGTTTCCAGGGTGGCGGTTCGGACCAGGATCTTCTCGTCTATGTCGAACTCGTCGCGGATCAACTTGACGATCCAGCGGAACATGTTCATCCAGTTTTTGACGTCTTCCGTGGATCTTGACATGGGTTCCATCAACCCACGCCAGCAGACGGGGCCCTGTTCGGATCGAATTGATACGAGCTTAGCCCAATTCCGTTAAAAAACGTTGTCAGTCCCGTCCGACAAAAGCGTTAGGCCCGCTAGACTTAAGGTCAGCCGCCAGCCGCCGCCATGGCGCGCCCAACCCGCGACGCGTTGGGCCGCTCCAGCCGCTCCGAGATCCAGGCGCCGGCGGCCGCGACCCTATCCAGATCAACGTCCGTTTCGATGCCGAGACCATTCAGCATGTACAACACGTCCTCCGTGGCGACATTGCCCGACGCGCCCTTGGCATAGGGGCAGCCCCCCAGTCCGGCGACCGAACTGTCGATCACGGCGATCCCCGCCTCCAGCGTGGCGAGGATGTTCGCCAGCGCCTGACCGTAGGTGTCGTGAAAATGAACCGCGAGTCGATCGATCGGAACGGCTTGGGCCACGGTGTCGATCAGGTCGCGCGCCTGCCCCGGCGTGCCGACCCCGATCGTGTCGCCCAGCGAGACCTCGTAGCAGCCAAGCCTCATCAGGCGCTCGGCGACGTCCATGACCGCGGCCGAATCGACCGGCCCCTCATAGGGGCAGCCGAGCACGCAGCTGACATATCCCCGCACCCGCATGCCATGCCCAAGCGCCGTCTCGACCACCGGCTTGAACCGCTCGAAGCTCTCGTCGATCGAGCAGTTGATGTTCTTCCGGCTGAAGGATTCCGACGCGGCGCCGAAGATCGCGATCTCGTCGACGCCGGAGGCGATCGCCGCCTCCAGCCCCTTGGAGTTCGGCACCAGCACGGGATAGGAGATCCCGGCGCGCCTATGGATGCCCGCCAGCACCTCGGCGGTGTCGGCCATTTGCGGCACCCACTTGGGCGACACGAAGGCTCCCGATTCGATCACCGGCAGTCCGGCCTCGGTCAACCGGTCGATCAACTCGATCTTCACCGCCGCGGGAACGATCCCCTTTTCATTCTGAAGGCCGTCGCGCGGACCAACCTCGACGATCTTGATCTGGCTCTTCAGCCCGGTGAAGGAGCCGGTCTTAGGATTGGCCATCTCGGATCTCCTCATGGTGGCGCCAGGGTTCGGGCGTCCAAGGTTCGCGTGTCCCGCATCCATTCAGCCACCTCGTCAGCCACCTCGCCGGTCGGTCCGGTGGCTGATGATCGCGCTGAACCCGAACAGCAACAGCAGGATCCCCAGCAGGATCTCGGTCGCCGCGATCAGCCGCGAGAAGCCGGTATGCGGCTGGATATCGCCGTAACCCACGGTGCTGAGCGTGACCAGTGAAAAATAGAGACTCTCCGGAAAGGTGATGTCCCTTGGCCGGCCGTCGATCACGAAGTTGGGCGGATCGGTGAACCGGTCCAGGATGGTGTAGAGCGACGCGAAGACGATCACCAGCAGCGAGTAGAAGGTCAGGAAGGCGAAGGCCGGCACCACCAGCCGGGCGGCGGCCTGGAAGAAGCCCTCGAACAGCAAGCCCGTGTCGAGAAGGAAGATCGCGATGTCCCGGCTGACGAACAGCACCACCAGCGAGATCGCGACCATGGCGAGCAGGAACAGTTTGGTCACCGCCGCGGGCGCCAAGTCGTGCCCCGGCATCAGGAAGGTCAGGAATCCGATCGCGATGACCGGCAGCAGCCACAGGAAGATGCGGTCGAACCGGCCTCCCGGGCGCAGCACATCCGTCAGCACGATGGTCCGGACGGCGTGCCGCTTCCAATAGGCGCCGCCGACGAAGGCGGCCAGGGGCATGACGAAGCCGACGGCCTGGACCATGGGCGTCAGCGTCTTGAAGTTGCCCTCCACGAAGAGGACGAAGATCGACGCGTAGATGCCGATGAAGTTGGCCAGCGCGATGGTGAAGAACTCGCCGCCGGGGAACAGCCTGTGGAAGATGTAGACCACGATGGCCACGGTCGCGAGCAGCACGAAGGCGAGATCGCCCGCGACCGTCTTGATCGACAGCGAGATTAGGCCGAGCAGAACGCCGGTGAAGACGACCGCGCTCAAGCCGCCGTGAAGCCTGGCGCGGCGTCTGGCGAGGCGCCGCGCGCGGGCATCCTCCTTCGGCATCGGTGGCGGACCGGGTTTTGGGCTGGTCCGCGAAGGATCGGACATCATGACAGCCGAAGCTCGGGGAGTTTCGCGAAGCGGGACGATTCGGTCTGGCGCATCGGTAATCCCCCGGGGTCTCGCGTTACTTCGCCCTGATGCCATTTGAGGGTCGAACAATCGACATAGCTATACCGATCGACCATTCCGATCCAGCTTCCGGATGCCATGCGGCACCGTGTCCAGGGCGCGGGTGGGAACGGGGCGGGAACCGGCCGGGACTGCTCCTGTTGGGTTTTCGTCCATGGACCGGAAGCGATGGAGGAAGACCATGCTGGACAATCTCGAGATCGACCAGATCGAGCGGATCGCCGAGCTTTCCGACGAGTGCCGGCAAATTCGCGACACCATCCTCAACAAGACCTACCAGAGCGATGTCGACGAGGAGCCGAACGCCCGGGGGGAACGCAACCCCAGTTCGTTCGACAGTCTCGAAGTGGTCGAGGCGGCCGATGACAGCGGCAAGTACCAGCGCCTGCGCGGCATGATCGCCGATCTCTCCGAGGATGCCCGGATCGAGCTGAGGGCGGTGATGTGGATCGGGCGGGGCGACTTCGCGGCGGGCGACTGGGGCAAGGCCATGGCCCAGGCCGATGGCGCCGCCAACCTGACGGTGATCGACACCATCGCCGAGAAGGCGGACCTTCACGACTATCTGATGAAGGGCCTATACAAGCTGGGATTGCGGTGACCCGCGTCAGGCCCCCCGCTCACCAGCCGCCACGCTCCAGCCACCGGTCGACCTGATCGAGCCGGTCCGCTCCCCAGAACGCCTCCCCGTCGACGATGATGAAAGGAGCGCCGAACACGCCTTGGCGGATGGCCTCGTCGGTTTCCGCCCTGAGCCGGTCCTTGACCACCGGGTTCTGGACACCGGCCAGCAAGTCGGAGACGGCGATCCCAAGCGGTTCGGCCACCTCGGCCACCTGCTCGGCGGTCGTCATGTCCCGTCCCTCGCCCCAATGGGCGTGGTAGATCGCCTTGGCGAGGTCACGCGCCTTGGCCGGATCGACATCCTCGAGCCACCAATAGGCCCGCGACGCCACCAGGGCGTTCAACGGCGCCTTGGCCGGCATGGTCAGCGGCACCCCCAGCAATCGGGCGAAGCGCGGTACGTCGTGAGCCAGATACCCACCCCGCAGCGGTTGCTCCATGACCGGCTTCATGCCGCTGACCTTGAAGATGGCGCCCAGCAGGATCGGGTGCCAGCGCACCGCGCGACCATGACGCTCCGCGATGCCGTCGATCCGGGTCGCCGCGAAATACCCGTAGGGCGAGGCGAAGTCGAAATAGAAGTCGAATGTCCCGTTCATGGGCGCGTTCATGGGTTTGTCCCTCCCCCGGTTGTTTGGCGCCACCCTATCGTCGGCGGGGATATGCGGCAAGCCCGGCTCCACCGATCTTGGGATCGGCTCAGATCGGTTTGACCTTGGCGTCGAACGAGTATCCAAGCCCCCGTTCGGTCCGGATGATCTGGGGTTCCTTCGGGTTCGACTCGATCTTCCGGCGCAGCCGCAGGATCAGCACGTCGATGCTGCGGTCGAACACCTCGGCCCCGTCGATCCGGGTGAGATCCAAAAGCTGATCGCGCGACAGCACCCGCTGGGGCTGCTTGACGAAGGCCGCCAGCAGGGCGAATTCCGCCTTGGTCAGATCCACGTCGCGATTGTCGGGGGATGTCAGCCGCTGCGACGCCAGATCGAAGCTCCAGCCGGCGAAGCTGACCGCCGCGCGCAACTCGTCGCCGGCGCGGACGGCGCCCGCCTCGCCGACCCGGCGCAGCACAGCCTTGATCCGGGCCAGCAACTCGCGGGGGTCGAAGGGCTTGGTCAGGTAGTCGTCGGCCCCCAGTTCCAACCCGACGATCCGGTCGACCGCCTCGATCTTGCCCGACAGGATGATCACCGGAAGCTGGCTCTCGGTCCGAAGCTGCCGAACCAGCGCCAACCCGTCGCCATCGGGCAGTCTCAGGTCGAGCAGGATCAGGTCGACCGGCTCGGCGGCCAGGGCCTCCTCCATGGCGGCGCCCGTCGCCGCCAGCGTGACCCGAAATCCCTCACGAGTGAGATACTCCTCGAGCATCTCCTGAACCTGTTCGTCGTCGTCGACCGCAAGTATGTGTGTCACAGTGCCCGGCCCGGATTGACGAAGATTCCCAGGGCACGGGAAAACCCCGTCCCTCCCTAGCCAAAATAGATAGTCCAAGAGATTATTGACACGCAATAGCGGTCAAGCACGCCCCTATGCGTCCTTTTGGTTTTCCGGGGATCGCCGGTGATCGGTTGAGCTCGCGGTGTCTGGTCTCAATCCTCGGCGGCGATCTGGCGGCTGATGATCAGGCGCTGGATATCGCTGGTCCCCTCGTAGATCTGGCAGACGCGGACGTCGCGGTAGATCCGCTCGACCGGGAAATCCTCCAGATAGCCGTAGCCGCCATGGATCTGGATCGCGTCGGAGCAAACCCGCTCGGCCATCTCCGACGCGTTGAGCTTGGCCATCGCGGCTTCCTTCAGGCACGGGATGCCGGCGTCGCGCAGGCTGGCGGCGTGCATGACCAGATGATGCGCCGCCTCGACCCGGGTCGCCATGTCGGCCAGCCGGAAGGCCACCGCCTGATGCTCGATGATCGGCACGCCCATGCTCCGGCGCTCCTTGGCGTAGGCGAGCGCGTGCCGATAGGCGGCGCGCGCCATGCCGACGGACTGGGCGGCGATGCCGATCCTGCCGCCCTCGAGGTTGGCCAGCGCGATGCCATAGCCCCTGCCCTCCTCGCCCAGCATCAGGTCCGGCGTCAGGCGGCAGCCCTCCAGCACGATCTGGGCGGTGTCCGAGCAGCGCTGGCCAAGCTTGTGCTCGATCCGGGCCACCGTGTATCCCGGCGTGTCGGTCGGCACGATGAAGGCGCTGATGCCGCGCTTGCCGGCGGCGGGATCGGTCACCGCGAAGACGATCGCGGCCCCGGCGTTGCGCCCGTTGGTGATGAACTGCTTGGTGCCGTCCAGCACCCAGTGGTTGCCGTCGCGCCGCGCCCGCGTCTTGATCGCCGCCGCGTCGGACCCGGCCTCCGGTTCGGTCAGGCAGAACGCGCCCAGCATCTCGCCGCGCGCCATCGGCCGCAGGAACCGTTCCTTCTGGTCGGTCGTGCCGAACTTCAGGATCGGCATGCAGCCGACCGAATTGTGGACGCTCATGATGGTGGACACGGCGCCGTCGCCACCCGCGATCTCCTCCAGCGCCAAGGCGTAGGAGACATAATCGGTGCCGGCGCCGTCCCATTCCTCGGGCACCACCATGCCCAGCATCCCCAGCTTGCCCATCTCGGCCAGGGCCTCGACCGGGAACGTAGATGTCCGGTCCCACTCGGCCGCGAAGGGCGCCAGCCGCTCCGCCGCGAACTGGCGCGCCATGTCGCGCACCATGGCCTGTTCCTCGGTGATCAGCATTCTTTACCGCCTGAAATCCTTGATTCCGTTTCGGCTAGACGCCCGGCGCCGACCCGACGCGCGCCGTGACCTCGATCTCGACCTTCATCCGGGGATCGATCAGGCCGCTGACCACGCAGGTCGCCGCCGGCCTGATCTCCCCGAAGACCTCGCCCAGCACCGGATGAAGCTCGTTCCAGAAGGCGGCGTCGGTGATGTGGTAGCGGGCCCGCACGACATCCGACAGGCTCGCCCCCGCCTCGGCCAGCGCCGCCGCGATGGTCCGGAAGGTCTGGCGTGCCTGCTCCGCGACGTCGTCGGATATGGTGCCGGCCGCGTAGTCGAACCCGGTGGTGCCCGAGACGAAGACCCAATCGCCCTCCACCACGGCGCGCGAGTACCCCGCGATTCGCTCGAACTCCGATCCGCCCGAAATCAACCGGCGCCCCGTCATCACTCCCTCCCGTACATCATGGCCGGTCGGCATGGGGCGTCAGCCCAGCCGCTCGACCGCCATCGCCGTGGCCTCGCCGCCGCCGATGCAGAGCGACGCGACACCACGACGCAGCCCGTGCTTCTCCAGCGCCGCCAGCAGGGTCACCAGGATGCGGGCGCCCGACGCGCCGATCGGGTGGCCCAGCGCGCAGGCGCCGCCATGGATGTTGACCTTGTCATGGGGCAGGTCCAGCTCGCGCATCGCCGCCATGGCGACCACGGCAAAGGCCTCGTTGACCTCGAACAGGTCGACGTCGCGGGCCAACCAGCCGACCTTGTCGAACAGCTTCCGCATCGCGCCGACCGGCGCGGTGGTGAACCAGCCCGGCGCCTGGGCGTGGGTGGTGTGGCCGGCGATGGCGGCCAGCGGCGTGACGCCGCGGCGCTCGGCCTCCGACAGGCGCATCAGAACCAAGGCCGCCGCCCCGTCGGAGATCGAGCTGGAATTGGCCGCCGTCACCGTCCCATCCGGGCGGAAGGCCGGCTTCAAGCCGCCGATCTTGTCCGGAGCCGCCTTGCCCGGCTGCTCGTCGCGGGAGATCACGACATCGCCCTTCCGTGAACGGACGGTGTGGGGCGCCACCTCCCGATCGAAGGTGCCGTCCTCCACCGCCGTCCGGGCCCGCGTCAGCGAGGCGACGGCGTAGGCGTCCTGCGCCTCGCGGGTGAACTGGTAATGGCGGGCGCAGTCCTCCGCGAAGGTGCCCATCAGACGGCCCTTCTCGTAGGCGTCCTCCAGCCCATCCAGGAACATGTGGTCGAGCACGCGGCCATGACCCATACGGTAGCCACCGCGCGCTCGGTCGAGCAGGTAGGGGGCGTTTGTCATGCTCTCCATGCCACCCGCCACCATGACCCGGTTGGTCCCGGCGGCGATCAGGTCATGGGCCAGCATGGCGGCCTTCATGCCCGATCCGCACATCTTGTTGATGGTCGTGCAGCCGACCGACTCGGGGATGCCGGCTCCCAGCGAGGCTTGCCGCGCCGGCGCCTGTCCCAGGCCGGCCGGCAGCACGCAGCCCATGATCACCTCGTCGACCTGATCGGCGGCCAGTCCGGCGCGGTCGAGGGCGGCGCGGATCGCGGTGGCGCCCAGTTCCGGCGCGGTGGCCGTGGCGAGGTCGCCCTGGAAGCCGCCCATCGGCGTGCGCGCGGCGGCGGTGATGACGATGGGATCTCCGCCCATGGGTTGACTGGTCATTGGGGTCCCCCCTCGATCGTTGGCTCCGGCTGTCCCGCCGGTCTGGCCGTGATGTGACCCGACAAGCGGCCTGGGCGCAAGCGATCGATGAGGGATCCGGAAGGAGCCCGCCCTATTTCAGTCCCCTATTTGAGCCGGGGCAGCGGGATCGACGCGCCCGGGGTGCCCGGCGTCATCTTCGTCTGGATCGGCGAGACCACCACGTCGATGTCGGTGCGCTTGGTGTCGTCCTTCTGGATGCTGATCCGGATGGTCGCCACGCGCTGGTCGCGCACGAACGAGATCGAGGTCCGGCGGGCGCGGACGATCGCGGTCTCGGCCCAGCCCATCTTGGGCATCTCCGTCCGGTAGAACTGCGTGACCTGGATGACCGAATAGGGCGCGTTGAGGATGACCTGACCGGTCCAGTCGTCGTCGTTGCCGACCAAAACCGTGTCGTCTATGGCGAAGCTGCTGCTCGGTGGGACCGGCAGTTGCGGGATGGTCAGCACATCGGGGGGAATGCCGGGGGGGCCATTGCCGGGACCGTTGGAGCTGGATATCGGCGGCAGGGGCTGCGCCACGGCCGGAACCACCGCGAGGCCGGCGACACCGGCCAGCGACAGGAAGAGCAACAGGGCGGCGCTCGCCACCCGGCCATCACGTGCCATGCTAAACCTCAAAACGAATCGAAACCGAGGATCTCGGCTGATCAAAAAATGGCGCTATCAATCACGACGGTGGCGTCACGGTGGAAACAAACCATCCGACAGCAATCAATTAAGCTCATAAATCACAAAAATTCTCCTAATTTGCAAGGCTTAGGAGATACGCACCCGCCGAAACACACGCGGAGGAGTCCGCGGCGGCACAAAGCCAACTATGTCTAATGTCATAGGCCGTTTTGACAGTTTAAATCACAGACCGAACTCTGCTAGAAAATGAGCACGCCAAGAACGGATCGCCTAATAAAAAGGCGGCCAGCGAACAGGGAAGAAACGCTCCAAATAAGGAGCTTGAGACTAGTTCAGGTGGCACAAAAGAAGGCCACTCCAGAAAGTCCAAGATTCAAGGCCTCGGCAGCGCCGGGGCTTTTTTATTGCCTATATTTTCCTCACCTCCGCTTCGTGCCCCCAGTCACCGGCAGACCCGCCACCGCCCCATGTCGAGGTGGAAGTGATCGTGGTGGGCGGCGTTGTATTCCGGCCCCAGCACGGCGTTGAAGAAGCGGCAGGCGCCATCGTTGACCTCGCGGAGGAAGCGGCCCTCGGGGCTTCCTCCGCGGTCCCAGTGACGCGCCAGCGACACGATGCGGCCATCCTCCAGCACGACGCCGCCGATGTCGATCGCGTTTGCCAGCGCGTGCTCGCTGCGCCGCCCCACCGCCCGGCCATAGACGTTCCGGCAGTTGTAGGTGCCGAAATGGTTGATCCGCGCGACGCCCGAGTTCAGGTGAAGCCGCGCCGCCGGATCGAGCACATGGCGCTCGAACAGGTAGAGCGCCGCGATCACTGGGCAGGTCGCCACGAAGGCCCCGCTATAGGTGGTCGCGACTTGGCGCACACGGGCGGTGTCGACCAAACCGCAGCCATTCTCCACCGGGCGCTGGGGTTGGACCGCGAAGGTGATGCCCGCCTTCTCCAGCGCCTCGAAGCATTCGCCCGGCTCGTCGCGCAGTCCAGCCAGCTGAATCCGCGTGAAGACCCCCGGTTCCTCCGCCAGATCGAGCGGCCCCCACGGCGTCCAGGAAGGTGGCACCGTGACGATGCCAACATAGATCAGGACGGCGGCGGCACCCGTCGCGGCGCCACAAAGAAAAAGCAGAAACCTCAGCATGGCCTGTTCATATGGGTCTTTCACTGGCTTCAGCCAGCTTCATCATTTTGATCCCCGCACTCCCTCCGTTACTCACGACGCGTGGATCACACTTCCGCCATAATGCGAGGCAGCCCTTTTTTGCCATGCGGCGAAGGACTAAATGAGGCTGTTGAGTGTTGGATGTGCGGGTGTTCGCATCCGCGAGAACCGCCGTCGGCACGCCGATGGCGGCCAGACCGACGATATCGGAACCTATCCCACCCGGACGCAGTTGGAGTACATGAACGACGAACCGCTCCGCCCGCGCTCAGCGCAGGGCTTCGACCGCCGCAAGTTCCTGATCGCCACCGCTGGAGCCGGCGCCGCCGGACTGCTGCCGTTCGGCTCGGCCCTGGCGCAGGACGCGGGCGCGCAGGCCCAGCCGCCGCGGCCCGACACGGTTCCTGCGCAACCCGCCGAGCCCCAGCCCACGTTCGGTTTCGAGACGGTCCAGCGTCTTGCCCAGGATCTCGCCAAACAGAACCACTCCGATGGCCAGGGTCAGTTGCCCCAACCGTTGCGCGATCTGTCCTACGACCGCTACCGCGACATCCGGTTCAAGCCGGAGAAGTCGCTCTGGCGCGGCGAGAAGCTGTTCCAGCTGCAGTTCTTCCACCTGGGCTTCCTCTACCAGCAGCCGGTGCGGATCAACCTGCTGCGCGAGGGTCAGGCGACCCCGGTCGCATACCGGCCCGACATGTTCGACTATGGCGCCAATAATTTCGGCGACGGCCTGCCGGCCGATCTCGGCTTCGCCGGCCTCCGCATCCACTACCCGCTCAACCGGCCCGACTACGCCGACGAACTGGCCGTCTTCCTCGGCGCCAGCTATTTCCGCGTGCTCGGCCGCGACCAGATCTATGGCGCCTCGGCCCGCGGCCTGGCGGTCGATACCGCCGAGTCGAGCGGCGAGGACTTCCCCCGGTTCCGCGAGTTCTGGATCGAGGAACCCGGCGCCGACGCGACCCAGCTGACGCTGTACGCCCTGCTCGACAGCCGCAGCGCCACCGGCGCCTATCGGATCGTGCTGCGGCCCGGCACCGACACCGAGGCGGAGGTCACGTCCACGATCTATCCGCGCCGCGACATCGGCAAGCTGGGCGTGGCGCCGCTCACCAGCATGTTCCTGTTCGGCGAGAGCCGCACCCGGTCGTTCGACGACTTCCGTCCCGAGGTCCATGACAGCGACGGCTTGCAGATGCAGACCGGGCGCGGCGAATGGATCTGGCGCCCCTTGACCAATCCCAAGGACCTGCGCGTCAGCTCCTTCGCCGACGAGAACCCGCGCCGCTTCGGCCTGATCCAGCGCGACCGCGACTTCAACCACTACCAGGACCTCGAGTCGCTGTACAACCGGCGGCCCAGCTACTGGATCGAGCCACACGGCGATTGGGGCAAGGGCCGGGTCGAGGTGGTCGAGATCCCGACCGACGAGGAGATCAACGACAACATCGTGGCCTATTGGGTGCCCGAGCGCCGGATTCGCGCCGGTGAGGCGGTCGACTTCTCCTATAGCCTGAAGTCGGTGCTGGAGACGCCGGAATGGCCGCCGCTGGCCCGCGCCGTCTCGACCCGGATCGGTTCGGCCCGGGTTCCCGGACGTCCCGACCTGCCGCGCGAGGGCCGGCATTTCGTGTTGGAGTTCCAGGGCGGCGACTTGGCGTCGCTCCGCGCGGAGCAGCCGATCGAGGCGGTCGTCACGACCACCGCCGGCGAGCTTCGCCCGGTGATCGTCCACCGCAATTCCGAGACCAGCGGCTGGCGGGTCTTCTTCGACCTGATCCCCGACGGCAAGCCGGCCGACCTGCGCTGCACCCTGCGCCTGCGCGGCCAGACGTTGAGCGAGAGCTGGGTCTATCTCTGGTCGCCCTCATGACCGAGGACCATACCGAAGGATCACGTCCGATGCCCGACGTTCCCCCAGGCGCTCCTTTGGGCATCCCCGAGGATGCCGCCCGGAACGCCGCCTATCTGCGCCGGACGGCGCTGTGGCGGCGGCTGGTCTATTTCGCGCTGGTGATCGTCTCCACCCTGTCGGCCTCGTACCTGATGGCCGACGTGTTGCGGGCCAATGGCTTCACCGCCGTGGAGATGGCGATCTTCGCGCTGTTCACGATCAGCTTCGCCTGGATCTCGACCTCGTTCTGGACCGCGACCGTAGGATTCGTGGTCCGGCTGTTCGGGCGCGACCCCGCCGGCCTGGACCCATCGAAGCCGGTCGAACTGAAGGCCCGGACGGCGATCATCATGCCGATCTACAACGAGGACCCCAACCGGGTCTTCGCCGGGCTGGAGGCGACCTGGCGCTCGCTGAAGGCGACCGGCGAGGACCGCCATTTCGACCTGTTCGTGCTCAGCGACACCCGCAAGCCGGAGATCGCGGCCGAGGAGGAGGCGGGCTGGGCGGCGCTGTGCAAGCGGATGGACGGCAACGGCCGCATCTTCTATCGCCGGCGCGAGGACAACACCGGGCGCAAGGCCGGCAACATCGCCGAGTTCCTGCGCAACTGGGGAGCGTCCTACGACCACATGCTGGTGCTCGACGCCGACAGCGTGATGTCGGGCGACACCATCGTGTCGTTGTCCAAGCTGATGCAGGACAACCCCGGCACCGGCATCATCCAGACGCTGCCGGCGCCGGTCAACCAGGAGACGCTGTTCGGCCGCATCCTCCAGTTCGGCAGCCGGCTCTACGGCCCGGCGCTGGTCAGCGGGCTGTCCTGGTGGCAGCTGGGCGAGGGCAACTACTGGGGACACAACGCGATCATCCGGACCAGCGCCTTCATCGAGCATTGCGGCCTGCCGGTGCTGTCCGGCCAGGCCCCGCTCGGCGGCGAGATCCTCAGCCACGACTTCGTCGAGGCGGCGCTGATGCGCCGCGCCGGCTGGCAGGTCTGGATCGTGCCCGAGCTTCAGGGCAGCTTCGAGGAACTGCCGCCCAACACCATCGACTACGCCGTTCGCGACCGTCGCTGGTGCCAGGGCAACCTGCAGCACCTGCGCCTGCTGCCGACCCGCGGCCTGCACCCGCTCAGCCGGCTGCACCTGATCATGGGCGTGCTGGGCTATGTCTCGTCGCCGCTCTGGCTCCTGCTGCTGACGCTCAGCACGATCGACATCCTGCACCAGACGGTCACCGGCCATAGCTACTTCCTGCCCGGCTACAACCTGTTCCCCAACTGGCCGGTCTCGAAGATGTCCGAGACGATCTCCCTGTTCGGCGTCACCATCGCGATCCTGCTGCTGCCCAAGATCTACAGCCTGATCCTGACCATGGCCAACGGCCCGCTGCGCCGCGGCTTCGGCGGCGGTGGCAAGCTGTGGGCCAGCGCCTTCCTGGAACTGCTGTTCTCGATGCTGCTGGCGCCCGCCATGATGCTGTTCCACACCCATTTCGTGGTCGCGACGCTGATGGGCAAAAGCGTCACCTGGAACGCGCAGCCGCGCGGCGAGCGCGGCCTGACCCTGCGCGAGGCGATCGGCCGCAATGGGCTGCACGTGGCCCTCGGCCTCGCCTGGGGCGCCCTGGTGCTGAACGTGGCGCCCGACTTCTTCTGGTGGCTGGTGCCGGTCATCACCGGCTTGGTGGTGTCGGTCTGGCTGACAGTCTGGACCAGCAGGACCGACTTCGGCTTGGCGGCCCGCCGCGCCGGGCTGTTCCTGACGCCGGAGGAGGTCGATCCGCCGCCGGAACTGCGCCGGCTCGCCACCGCCGAGGCGGAGCCCACTCCCGCGGTCGACCCGTCCAGCCTGACCCGCGTGCCGCCGACCCGGCCCAGCGCCATCATCGAGCAGAGCCTGACCAACTGGTCGCCGACCAAGCCCGGGCCGGGTATCGTGAGTTCATGGCAAAGCTGAAGACCAAGAACCCCTGCGTCGACGTCTGCAAATACGATGACGACAAGATCTGCAAGGGCTGCGGCCGGAGCAGGACCGAGGTGAAACAGTGGAAGTCCTTCTCCGACGAGGAGAAGGACACCATCAACCGCCGCGTCCGAGTGACCCACGCCGACGCGCTGGCCAAGGGCAAGAAGGGGAAGTAGTCCCTCCCGTTGGGTTCACGGCTCGCGCTCAGATGACCCGGCGGCCCTCGCGCCAGACCGTCAGCACGACCGGCAGGTCGCCATCCATTCTGACCCGGATCAGGTCGGCCCTGCGGCCCGGCTCGATCACGCCCCTGTCGCCCAAGTCCAGCATGTCGGCGATGTTGGCGGTCACCGACGCGATGGCCTTGTGCAAGGGCAGGCCGACCACGCCATGGAGCAGGAAGGCCGCGTGCAGCAGGCTCGACGGCACATAGTCCGACGACAACCCGTCGAGCAGCCCCTGTCCCGCCAATTCCGCCGCCGAGGCGTTGCCGGAGTGGGACCCGCCGCGCACCAGGTTCGGTGCCCCCATGATCACCTTCATCCCCGCCTGCCGGGCGGCGCCGGCCGCCTCCAGCGTGGTCGGAAATTCCGAGATGGTGATGCCCGACGCGACCGCCTCCGCGACGTGCTCCTCGGTGGTGTCGTCGTGGCTGGCCAGCCGCAGGGCGCGCGGCTTGGTCATCCCGATGATCTGCTCGCGGTGCAGCCGGGCGTAGCGTTGCTGACTCTCCAGCAGGCTTTCCAGATGGGCTTGGAACTCCGGATCGGTCCAATTCTTCGATCGGTGGAACAGGCGATACTTGGACACTTCCGCCCATTGCCGCTGGCCAGGCGTGTGGTCCATCAGCGAGACCAGCCGAAGCAGGGGATGGTTGACGAACTGTTCGAAGATCTCGACCACGCCGGCGTCGGAAACCTCGCAGCGCATGTGCAGCAAGTGATCGGCGCGCAGGAAGCCCTGCGTTGCGCAGGCGCCGAGCGCCCAGACCGCGTCGGCCAGCATGCGCCGCCGGTCGCCGCCCTCACCATAATCCCCGGCCGAAAGCGCGTCGAACACCGTGGTGATGCCAGCGCCCGCGATCTGGAGGTCGTGCGCGATCACCGCCGCCTTGCTCGACGGCCAGATCACGCCCGGCCGCGGCGAGAAATGCTTCTCCACATTGTCGGTGTGCATCTCGATCAGGCCGGGCAGCAGGAAATCGCCTTCGAAATCCAGCGCGCCGGTCGGAGCGGCCGGCCCGTCCCCAACCTCGGCGATGACGCCATCCCGAACCGAGACGCCGCCGCTCAGGACGCCGTCGCGCCCGACGATTCGGGCATTCGTAAAGTTTGTTTCCATGCCCTATCGAACCGTCTTGGCAATTTGATCGATCCGGAGGACCGTGGTGGCGGCAGTATGTGAAGCGCCCATGCCAATGTAAACAAGGGCTATCGGGCGATATCAAGATGGCGGGACCGATCAGCGCGGGAATTTGCCGGACACGTGAGGGTTTTATTCTTTGTTCAAAAACACCTTTTCCGAGATTGGCTACCCAGCCCGATGCCCTTAAAGTTAAAATCCGTTTGGCGTTGACAATTTTTTAGCTTTATGAAACACTGTGCGAATCAGCAAATTGTTTTATATTCCAACAAAGCTATCGTATGGATATCATGGCTACGATGAGGGATTCCGCGATCTCGTCAGCCACAGGCTCCGCGCCGCGAAGCCAGGAACTGGGAATTTCACCATGACCAAGGATTGGGCTTCGATCATAAGGAGGAGCGCCGGAAATCAGGCCAACCCCGATTTGGTCATGAACGATGAGGAGATCGAGGCTCTCACGGCTGCCTTCGAATCGTTCGAGCGTGGCGTGACCAGCGATGATCCCAACTTGAAGCGCGATTTGGCGATGGCGTTATCCCGCGCCCCACGATAACCGCAGTCTTCGGAAACACGGTCTTCGGAAACACGGTCGACGAAAACACGACCTACGACAGCCCATCACCCCTGCCCGGATCATTCCTCCATGTGGGTGCTGGGCCATCCCGGCCGATGAGCCCGATCCATGATGGCGGCCATCTCGTTCCGAAATCCAGCCAGATATGTTGGCGCGACAATCGCGTGCTTGAGATTGACTGAAACCCTCCGGACACGTGGCTCCCTCGCCGCCTCGCCTTCACTCTCCAGGTATTCGATCACCAGTTCTTTGACCAGCCTGCCAAGCACCTTGTATTTCTTAGCATTTCCGCTCATGACGCATCCCCATTCGTTTCTATTTTCTGTTTGGTTTTCTGGCGAAGCTCGATCAATAAATCCCGATCCAGTATGTATTTCATCGCCCAGAACGCACTGCGTCGGTCGTTGGCGGAATCACGGACACGCATGTCCCGCACCGACATGGGGGAGGTTTTCTTCACGCTTTGGACGTAATCATACCATTTCTTGGAGAATTTTTGCCTGCTCTTGACCAGTTCGGCTTTGTAGAGGGACGTCACCAGACGCTTGAGCCTCTCGCCTTCGAGACCGTCTTCTCCGGTCGCCGCCAGCAAATCACTGAAGAGAGGGACAAGATCATCAGGATCCTGGCAGGAGTCGTAACCCAGCTCGCTCAGGATAGCCCTGATCTCATCGTACTTGGACATCTAAGTGGTTCTCGAATATGGGGAAGAACCTTCCTCCAATACAATCGCCCAATCAAACGCGTCAAGATAAATTCATAAAATTAATCATAATCTCGAAACGTACCTTTCACCCCCGCCCCTGCCCCATCAGGCCCTTGACCAGCCGCCGCAGCGCCGGCAGCCGGGCGCCGGTGCCGTGGACGGCCTCGATGTAGTCGAACATCAGGGCGGCGTCCGCCGGGCCGACCGGATCGTAATGCGGACGGAAGCGGCCGCCCCGGATCGAGACGGCCTTGAGCGCCGTCATCTCCAGCAGACCCTCGGCGCCGCGCGTGGTGCCGAAGCCGCTGGATCCTCGTCCACCGAACGGCAAGCGGGGATCGGCCGTGGCGACGATCAGGTCGTTGACCACCACCGAGCCGGCCTCGACTAGCACCGCCAGGGCCAGCGCCTCCTGCTCAGGACCGAAGATCGCCGCGCCCAGCGCGTAGTCGCAGGCCGACGCCGCCGCCAGCGCGTCGGTCTCGTCCGCGACCGGCACCAGCGAGAGCACGGGCGCGAAGATGTCTTGCCGCAGCAGCCCCAGTTCCGGCACCGCGTCGGCCACCAGCAGCGGCGCCATCTCCGGCTCCCGCGCGTCAAATGGCCTGCCGATCAACCGGCAGCCCGCCGCCTGGGCCTCCTCCACCAGCGGGGCCACTTGAAGGCGGATCCGTTCCGGCACCGCGACCGGCGGCGTCTCCAGAACCAGCGACGTCAGCTGGCGCTCCAAGTCGAGCGCCAGCGACCGCGCCGCGAACACCCGGCGTGGCGCGATGCAGGTGGCGCCGCCATTCAGCCTCAACCCATAAGCCAGCGCCTTCGCCACCATCCCGACATCGGCACCCGGCAGCACGAACACCGCGTCGTTGCCCGACAGCTCCATCACCGACGGCGTCAGGTGTTCCGCCAGATCGGCCAGCACGCGCCGCCCGGTCACGACCGATCCGGTCAGCACCACCTTGTCGACCCCCGCCGAGATGGCGTCCCGGCCCGCCTCGACCGTCTCGTCCAGCACGGCGCACAAGCCGTCCGGCAACCCGGCCTCGGCCAGTAGCGACGCCAGCTTGTCGATCGGCGCCCGGTGCCCCGGGGCGGGCTTGACCACGACCGCGTTGCCGGCGGCCAAGGCTTGGACGATCTGGACACCCGGCAAGAAAAGCGGGTAGTTGGACGGGGCCACCACCAGCACCACGCCCAGCGGTTCGCGTCGGACCTCCGCCTTGACGCCGAACAGCCAGGCCGGACGGCCGCGCGAGCCCAGCCGGCGCGGCGCCAGCAGGGCCGCCGCCTCGCGTTCCAAAAACCGGCAGGCGTCCAGCAAGGGCAGGATCTCCAATGCCGCCGTCTCGCCCTTGGCACGGCCCGGACGGTCGCCGACGGCGTCGTCCAAGGCGCGCGCGTCCCGGGCGATCAGACGCCGCAGCCGGCCGATCACGGCGACGCGCTCGGCGACCGCCAGCCGGCCCCATTCCTTCCGCGCCACGCGGGATACCGGAATAATCTCCGCCGCGTCGCGGCGGTGCTGGACATCCTCCGCCATCAATCCAGTTTCTGTGCTGCCATGACGATCCATTATGCCCCACCCCCTCCGATGGACTTTTCCGCGATGCCCTTTCCTCGGGTAAAACCGACCGGGAAGCGGGTGACGTGGAAATGGGCAGATACGTCGAACATCATTCCAATCAACAAGCCCAATCTATCAAACAAGCAGGGAGCGGATTCCAGAATGCCGAACGGGTCCCCGTGTCCAGTGTCTCCCCATGTGGATGACACGCCATGAGCCGCCGCATCGTCATCGTCGGCGCGGGGCCGGGAGGTCTCGCGTCGGCCATGCTGCTGGCCAAGACGGGAGCCGACGTCACCGTCGTCGAGCGGCTCGACCGGATCGGCGGCCGCTCGTCCACCATCGAGGCGGAGGGTGGCTATCGGTTCGACATGGGCCCGACCTTCTTCCTGTATCCGCGCGTGCTGCGCGACATCTTCGCCGCCTGCGGCAAGGATCTCGACCGCGAGGTTGATCTGATCCGGCTCGATCCGCAATACCATCTGATCTTCGAGGCCGGCGGCGAGCTGAAGGCGAGCGGCGATCCCGCGACCATGGCCGAGCAGGTCGCCAAGCTGTGCCCGGCCGACGCCGCCAACCTGCCTCGCTTCATGGCCGACAACCGGCGGAAGCTGGCGGCCTTCCGGCCCGTCTTGGAAAAGGCGTTCTCCAGCGCTCTCGACCTGCTCGACCCCGCCCTGCTGAAGTCGCTGCCCCTGATGCGGCCCCACCAGTCGGTCGACGCCGACTTGGGCCGTTACTTCTCGGACCCGCGCGTACGGCTGGCCTTCTCGTTCCAGAGCAAGTACCTGGGCATGTCTCCGTTCCGCTGCCCCAGCCTGTTCACCATCCTGTCCTTCATGGAATACGAGTTCGGCGTCTTCCATCCGCGCGGCGGCACCGGCGCCGTGATGGCCGCGATGGCGCGCGCCGCCACCGACATGGGGGTCCGCATCCGCCTGTCCGAGCCGGTCGAGGAGATCCTGTTCGAGGGCCGCAAGGCCGTTGGAGTCCGCACCCCCGCCGGGGAGTATCGGGCTGACGCGCTGGTGCTGAACTCCGACTTCGCCCAGACCATGAGCCAACTGGTGCCCAATCACCTGCGGCGCCGCTGGACCGACGAGAAGCTCGAGCGCAAGAAGTTCTCCTGCTCGACCTTCATGCTCTATCTCGGGCTCGAGGGCGAACTGCCGGATCTGGCCCATCACACGATCTATCTGACCAAGGACTACGCGCGGAACATCAAGGACATCGAGGACGGGCTCGAACTGCCGGGCGAGCCCAGCTTCTATGTCCAGAACGCCTGCGTCACCGACCCGGAGCTGGCGCCCAAGGGCCATAGCGCGCTCTATGTGCTGGTCCCCGTGGCCCACCGCACCGGCGGCATCGATTGGCAGAAGGAAAAGGCGCGCTACCGGTCCCTGGTGCTGAAGCGCCTGGAACGGATCGGCCTGAAGGACATTGAGAAGCGCATCCGCTACGAGAAAGTGCTGACGCCGGAAGGTTGGGAGAACGACATGCAGATCTATCGCGGCGCCACCTTCAACCTCGCCCATTCGCTGGACCAGATGCTCCATCTGCGTCCGCGCAACAAGTTCGAGGATCTGGAGGGCGTCTACCTCGTGGGCGGCGGCACCCATCCCGGCAGTGGCCTGCCCGTGATCTTCGAGAGCGCCCGCATCACCAGCCGCCTGATGGCCGACCAACTCGGCCTGTCGCACGATTGGGAGGCCGGGACCCACATGGCGGCCGGACAGACCGCCCTGATCCAGGAGCGCGTGTCTTGAGCGGCCCCGCAGGTAGCCAAACGGGCGGCCAGACCGGTGGCCAGACCGGAGGAAGGGTTGGCGTCATCGGCGGCGGCCTCGGCGGCTTGGCGGCCGCCTGCACCCTGGCGGCGCGCGGCCACAAGGTCGTGCTGTTCGAGGCCAACTCCTGGGCGGGCGGCAAGGCCGCCGTGCTGGAGGAGGGCGGCTTCCGGTTCGACATGGGGCCGACCATCCTGACGGTGCCCCGCGTGCTTCGGCGGATCTTCGCCGAGGCCGGGCGCGACATGGACCAGGAGTTGGATCTCATCCGGCTCGATCCGCAATGGCGCTGCTTCTTCGAGGACGGCTCAGTCCTTGACCTGGTCGAGAACGTCGAGACGATGGCCGCCGAGCTGGACCGTTACGCACCGGGCACGAAATCGGGCGCTGGATATCGCGACTTCATCAACCGCTCCAAGCGGCTGCATGACGTGTCGGACCGCTTCTTCTTCTGGAAATCGGTCGAGGACATCAAGGACACGCTCGACTTCAAGAAAAACATGAACGCGTCGACCCTGTCCGACGTGCTCAGCCTGCGGATGGGCCACACGGTCGCGGGAACGGTGCGGAAGCACGTGCCCGACGCCCGCATCGCCCAGATGCTCGACCACTTCGTCCAGTATGTCGGCTCGTCGCCCTATGGTGCCCCGGCGGTGCTGTGCTCTATCGCCCACATGCAGACGGATGGGGGAGTCTGGTACCCGATGGGCGGCACCCGCGCCGTGCCCAAGGCGCTGGAAAAGCTGGCCCGCGAATTGGGCGTCGAGATCCGGCTGAACACCGGCATCACCAAGATCATCACGGCGCAGGGCCGCGCCACCGGTGTGGAGACCGCCTCGGGCGAAACGATCGGCCTGGACGCGGTCGTGTCCAACATGGATTCGGTTCGGACATACCGCGAGCTGATCGGCGGTGACATCGGCGCCAAGTTCGAGCGGCGGCGGAAGCCGGAGCCGGCCTGCTCCGGCGTCGTGCTCTATCTCGGCCTCGACCGCGCCTATGACCACTTGGCCCACCACGACTTCGTCTTCTCGCGCGACGCGGAGGAGGAGTTCGACTGGATCTATCACAAGGGCGAGCCGGCACCCGATCCGACCTGCTACATCGCGGCCCCCGCGCGGACCGAACCCGGTGTCGCCCCGCCCGGTGGCGAGGCGCTGTACGTGCTCGTACACACCCCGTACCTGCGCCCGCACCATGACTGGTCGACGATGCTGCCGCGCTATCGCAAGGTGATCCTGGACAAGTTGGCCAGGACCGGCGGGATGAAGGACCTGGAAAGCCGCATTCGGGTGGAACGCTGGCTGACACCCCAGGACATCCACGACCGCTACCGCGTGCTCAACGGCGCGATCTACGGTCTCGCCAGCCACGGCAGGTTCTTCGGCGCCTTCAAGCCGGGCAACAGGAGCCGCGAGGTGCCGGGGCTCTATCTGGCCGGCGGGGCGGCCCATCCGGGACCGGGCATGCCGATGGTGATGATGTCGGGCTGGATCGCGGCCGACACGGTCGACCAGGACCTCGGTGGCGCCACCGCGACGCCGATGGAGTTCGAACCGGCGCCCCAGTCGGTGAACGCTCCATCCAGAGTTGGGGCGGCATGACGCCCGCCGAGTCGGTGCGCGCGGCCCGGTCGCCGCGCGTCGTCCGACTCTTCGGCCGCTACATGCGCCATTACGCCGCGCGCCGGTTCCACGGCGTGCGGCTGGCGCGCGGGACGCTTCCGGTGCTGGCGCCGGACCGTCCCGTGATCGTCTACTCCAACCACCCCTCGTGGTGGGACCCGGCGATGTTCATGATTCTCGCGACGCTCCGCTTTCCCGAGCGGCGGGGCTATGGCCCGATGGACGAGGACGCGCTGGCTCAATACGGGTTCATGCGGAAGATCGGGATCTTCGGCATCGAACCCGACCGGCCCCGGGGTGCGGCGGCCTTCCTCAAGATCTGCGGCGGTCTGCTTGAAGACCCCGCCACCATGCTGTGGATCACGGCGGAAGGCCGTTTCACCGACCCACGCCGGCGCCCCGTCAGTCTTCGCCCCGGCCTCGCCCATCTGGCGCGCCGGGTGACGGGCGCCTCGATCGTGCCCTTGGCCCTGGAATACCCGTTCTGGGACGAACGAACGCCGGAAGCCCTGTGTCGTTTCGGCCCCGTGATGGAGAGCGGCGGCGGCTCGGTCGAGGATTGGAACGCCCGCCTGGAGGCGGCGCTGACCGGCACCATGGACGATCTCGCCACCCTGTCCCAGACCCGCGACACCTCCCATTTCGAACCCCTGCTGAGCGGCGCCGCCGGAGTGGGCGGCGTCTACGACCTCTGGCGCCGCGCCAAGTCACTGGCGCGTGGCGAGCGCTTCCAACCGGAACACGGCAGGGAACATCCATGATGGATTTCGATGGGCGTTCCGGCACCCCTTTCGTCATCCCCGGACTTGATCCGGGGATCCACCACACGAAAACGCCGCCCCTTCACCTCACAGCACCCCGGATCGCCGCCTGATGGAAACCTTCGCCTGGGTCTGCGCTTGGCTCGCCATCGTTCCGGCCGTCATGACGATCTGGAACCTGCTGCTCTACCGCCCGCCGCCGCGACAGGGCGAGCAGGCCTCACTCTCGGTCCTGATCCCCGCCCGCAACGAGGCGGACAAGATCGAAGCCTCGGTCCGCTCGGCGCTGTCGAACACCGGTGTCGATCTGGAGGTCGTCGTGCTCGACGATCATTCCACCGACGGAACGGCCGATGTCGTGCGCGCCATCGGCGACCCTCGCGTCCGGGTGGAACTGGCTCCCCCCCTGCCCCCCGGCTGGTCGGGCAAGCAGCACGCCTGCTGGCACCTGTCGAAGCTGGCACGCCACCCGCTGCTGGTCTTCGTCGACGCCGATGTCCGGCTCTCCCCCGACGGTCTCGGCCGCATGGCCGCGTTCATGGCCCGGAATCCCGAGGCGGGACTCGCCAGCGGCTTCCCTCATCAGGAGACCGGCACTTGGCCCGAGCGGCTGGTGATCCCGATGATCCATTTCCTGCTGCTGGGCTTCCTGCCGGTGATTGGCATGCGCCTGTCCGACCATCCAGGATTCGGAGCCGGCTGCGGCCAGCTGTTCATCGCCCGTGCCGACGCCTACGCCAAGGCCGGCGGGCACGCCGAGATCAAGCAGTCGCTGCACGACGGCGTCAAGCTGCCCCGTGCCTTCCGCCGCGCCGGCATCCACACCGAACTTTTCGATGCCGAACAGATCGCCACCTGCCGCATGTACCGCAGCGGAGTCGAGGTCTGGCAAGGCTTCACCAAGAACGCGACCGAGGGCATGGCCACCCCCATCGGCCTGCCGATCTGGACCACATTGCTGGCTGGCGGCCATATCCTGCCGTTCCTGCTGCTGCTCGGCGGCCCGCCCGAGGCCCTGTTCCCCGCCTGCGTCGGGATCGCGGTGGCGCTGGGCACGCGTCTCGGCGTCGCCTTCCGCTTCGATCAAAGCATCGTGAGCGCGTTGCTCCACCCCCTGGGCGTCGCCATCATGCTGGCGATACAATGGTCGGCGCTGTGGACGGCGTCGCGCGGCCGGCCCTCGACCTGGCGTGGGCGAGCCTATCCGACCGGCGAGTCATGACGTTTGACCGGCGGCGCTGTTTCACGGGGCATCACCGCCCAAACCGGAGCCGCGAATGACCGCCGCCTACATCAACGCGATCGGAACCGCGGTTCCAACCCACGACGTCCATGACAAGTTCGTCAGCTACGCGCCCAAGCTCCTGACCGACGAGCGCCTGCGGAAGCTGTTCCGACGCATGGCCGAGCGATGCCAGATCGAGCACCGCTACTCCTTCTTCGAACCCGATCCCGACCCCGAGGTGCTCGATCAGGGCGGCTTCTTCAAGCGCGGTGCCTTCCCCGACACCGCGACCCGGATGAAGTTCTACGAGACGCACGCCCTGGACCTCGCCGTCACCAGCCTGGAAGCCGCCGGGATCGCGCGGCACCGCGGGGGGATCACCCACCTGATCGTGACCTCCTGCACCGGCTTCTACGCCCCCGGCCTGGACCTGCAACTGGCCCGCCACTTCGAGCTGGATCAATCGGTCGAGCGCACCATCATCGGCTTCATGGGCTGCTACGCCGCGATGAACGCCCTGAAGGCCGCCCGCCACATCGTCCGGTCCGAGCCAGCCTCCAAGGTGGCGATCGTCAACCTGGAGCTTTGCACGCTGCATCTGCAGGAGACCGCCAACATCGAGGAGGTGCTCAGCTTCCTGATCTTCGCCGACGGCTGTTCCGCCTGCGTCGTCAGCGCCGAGCCCGACGGCGTCGAGTTGGAGAGCTTCCGCGCCACCGTCATTCCCGGCAGCGCCGACCAGATCACCTGGCATATCGGGCGAACCGGCTTCGACATGCGGCTGGCGGGCACGGTCCCCGGCACGATCGGCCAAGGCCTTCCCGAAGCCCTGCCCAAGATCCTGCGGGGCCGCGACCCGCGCGATGTGGAGCTGTGGGCGGTCCATCCCGGTGGCCGCTCGATCCTGGACGCCGTGGCCAGCGTGATTGCCGGCTCGGGCGGCGGCTCATCCGGTGACCCGCTGACCGACTCGCGCGCCATCCTGCGCGACTACGGCAACATGTCGTCGGCGACCGTCATGTTCGTGCTGAAGCGGATGCTCGACCGCTTCCGGAACACCGGCATCGGCGGCAACTCGCTGGGCTGCGCCATGGCGTTCGGACCGGGGCTGACGGCGGAAAGCATGATGTTCCGCCTCGCCGCCGCGTGAGCGCCGTGACCGGTCCAGCACCCCGCGACCTCTCCCGGCGCAGCGAGCAGCCGGAGTTGATGGACACCGAGCGGGTCGGCTTCGAGGAATTCCAGCACTGCCTGCGCGACCTGCGCCGCATCAACTTCTGCACCGTGGCCTATCGCCCGACGCTGACTTGGCTGGACCGCTTGGTCGAGCGGACCGGCCGCCGCCGCCTCAGCATCCTGGACGTCGGATTCGGCTATGGCGACACGTTGCGGGAAATCCACCGATGGTCGATCAAGCGCGGCATCGAGGTCGCCTTGTCCGGCGTCGACCTCAACCCCTGGTCGGCAAAGGCCGCTGCCCTCGCCACGCCGCCCGACGCCGGGATCGACTACCGCGTCGGCGACCTGTTCGACCTGCCCGACGACGACCGCCCGGACGTGGTGATCAGCGCCCTGTTCACGCACCATCTGCCCGACCCCGACCTGATCCGCTTCCTCCGCTGGATGGAGGACCGGGCCACCCTGGGCTGGTTCAGCAACGACCTGCACCGCCATGCCATCTCCCACGGCTTCGCCCGGCTGATGGTGGCGGCCCTGCCGGTCAATCGGCTGGTGGTCCATGACGCGCCGGTCTCCGTCGCCCGCGCCTTCACGCGGGACGACTGGACACGCCTGCTGGATGCCGCCGGTTTCGCTCCCGATGACGTCACGGTCGAGTGGTTCACCCCATTCCGCTACGGCGTGGGCCGCGTCAAGTGACGGCGGGAACGCGCGAGATCGCCATCGTCGGCGGGGGCCCGGCCGGAGCCGCCGCCGCCTGCCTGCTGACGAAAGCCGGCCGTTCCGTCCTGCTGTTCGAGCGCGAGGCCCTGCCCCATCACAAGGTCTGCGGCGAGTTCGTCAGCGGCGAGGCCGCCACGCAGTTGGCGACCCTCGGCCTTGATCTGGCTGGGCTCGGCGCTTTACCGATCCATTCCGTCCGCCTGATCCAGGGAGGCACCGCCACCACGACACGCCTGCCCTTCCCGGCGTTCAGCCTGTCACGCCAAGTGATGGACGAGGCCTTGCTCCAAGCGGCGGCCGGCCAGGGCGCCGAGATCCGGCGCGGCGTCGCGGTCCGCTCGCTGACCGAGGCGGCAGATGCCGTGACCCTCGATGCGGACGAGTTGGTCACCGCCCAGACCGTCCTGCTGGCGAGCGGCAAGCACGACCTGCGCGGCCACCGCCGGGCTCCCGGCGCCATCAACGACATGATCGGGTTCAAGCGATACCTGACGCTGGCGCCCGACCGGATGGCCGAGCTGGCGGGACACGTCGAAGTCTTCCTGTTCCCAGGCGGCTACGCCGGATTGCAGCCGGTGTCCGCGACCGAGGCCAACCTGTGCCTCGTCGTGTCGAAAACCGTCCACGCCGAAGTCGGCAAGAGCTGGGACGATCTGCTCGACCACATCGCCCATCACTGCCGGCCCTTCGCCGATCGCCTGACGGGAGCGACGTCGCGCTGGGAACGCCCGCTGTCCATCTACGGCATCCCCTATGGCTTCGTTCACCGCGCCCCAGCGCCATCACGCCGGCTGCACCGCCTGGGCGACCAGCTCGCCGTGATCCCGTCCTTCTCGGGCGACGGCATGGCGATCGCGTTGCAATCGGCTTTCCTCGCGGCGGACAGGGTGCTGGCGGGACAACCGGCGCTCGACGGCAGGCGCTTCGCCGGGCAGATCCGCACCGCCACATGGCTGGCGCGGACGATCCGTCAGCCAGTCCTGCAAGGCATCGCCGCCGCCGCGTGCCGGCTGGCGCCCGGACTGCTGAAAACGGTTGCGTCGGCGACCCGTGTTTCCGATCCTGTCCAGCCATGACCGTCACGCCGCCCCCCCGCTACGCCCTCTACCACGCCCCGAAACCCGACAGCCTCCTATGGCGGTTCACCAGCCGCTGGCTTGGCCGCGACGCCGCAACCGGCGAGACGGTGGAGTCACCCTTTCCGGACTGGACCGCCGAGCCCCGACACTACGGCTTCCACGCCACCCTGAAGCCGCCCATGGTCCTGGCTACTGGCCGTACCGAGGCGGAACTGCTGGATGCCGCGTCGGAGTTCGCCCGAACCCACCACCGGTTCGAGGCGCCGCCGCTCAAGCTGGCGGAGCTGGGCAGTTTCATCGCCCTGGTTCCCTCCGCCCCATCGGAATCCCTGGACGCCTTCGCCGCCGACTGCGTCCGCGATTTCGACCCATTCCGGGCGGCGCCCTCGCCAGCCGAACTGGAAAAGCGCCGCGCCCACGGCCTGACCGCACGCCAGGACGAATACCTGGGACGATGGGGCTACGCCTATGTCTTCGAGGAATTCCGGTTCCACATGACCTTGACCGGCAGCTTGGACGACCGAGACCGCGCAATGGCGCTCGACCATCTGCGGCACGCCACGGCACCCTTCACCGCGGCGCCTCTGGTGATCGACGACCTGACCGTCTTCAAGCAGGATAGCCGCGAACAGCCTTTCCACATCGTCGCCCGGTACGATCTGGCCGGCTGACGTCGGCTTCAGCCCGGCGGATCGTCAGTCGTGGTCCACGAACCATGTGGCGTCCGCGTTTCGCGCGACCGCGCCGCTGGCCGCGTCGCCCTGTCTTCCACCGCGTCGTCATAGCCGCGCCGGTTGCTGTAGAACACCAGGAACATCAGCCCGCCGCCCAGGGCCAGCGTGCCCAACCCGCCCAGCACCAGCGCCACCATCCCGTGGAAGCTGATGTCGACGTCGGCGCCGTCGAGGCTCCAGCCCGTGACGCCGAACACGAGCGCCGCTCCCAGCAAGGCCACGAGCACGACGATGACGAGGACGGTCTTCATTGCGATGGTGATCCTGATACCGAAGGACGGCGCGGTGCTTATTCAGCGATACCAATTCAACCGGCGCCCAGGACGCTTTGTTCCAGGCCGGCCACCGCGCGCGGCTTGCGGGCCGCCGCCGTTCGCCCTAATGTCGCGCCGGTTTTATTACCCTCGGACTGCACGGGTACCCTCATGAGCGGCGACATCAAAAAAATCGTGCTGGCCTATTCCGGCGGCCTCGATACTTCCGTGATCCTGCGCTGGTTGCAGGAAACCTATCGCTGCGAGGTGGTGACCTTCACCGCCGACATCGGCCAGGGCGAGGAGCTGGAGCCCGCCCGCAAGAAGGCCGAGATGATGGGCGTCCCGGCGTCGAGCATCTATATCGACGACCTGCGCGAGGAATTCGTCCGCGATTTCGTCTTCCCGATGTTCCGCGCCAACACGCTGTACGAGGGGACCTACCTGCTCGGCACCTCGATCGCCCGGCCGCTGATCGCCAAGCGCCAGATCGAGATCGCCAAGGAGGTCGGCGCCGACGCCGTCGCCCATGGCGCCACCGGCAAAGGCAATGACCAGGTGCGGTTCGAGCTGGGCTACTACGCCCTCAAGCCCGACATCAAGGTGATCGCCCCGTGGCGCCACTGGGACCTCAACAGCCGCACCCGGCTGCTGGACTACGCCGAGCAGCACCAGATCCCGATCGCCAAGGACAAGCGCGGCGAGGCGCCCTATTCGACCGACGCCAACCTGCTGCACATCTCCTACGAGGGCAAGGCGCTGGAGGATCCCTGGGTCGAGCCCGACGAGGACATGTTCACCCGCTCGGTGGCACCCGAAAAGGCGCCGGACACTCCCACCTATGTCGAGGTCGAGTTCCGCCATGGTGACGCGGTCGCGGTCGATGGTGTGGCGCTGTCGCCGGCCCAGGTGCTGACAAAGCTCAACGAGCTGGGTGGCCAGAACGGCATCGGCCGCCTCGATCTGGTGGAGAACCGTTTCGTCGGCATGAAGAGCCGCGGCGTCTACGAGACCCCCGGCGGCACCATCCTGCTGGCGGCCCACCGCGGCATCGAGAGCATCACGCTGGACCGGGGCGCCATGCACCTCAAGGACGACGTGATGCCCCGCTACGCCGAGCTGATCTACAACGGCTTCTGGTTCAGCCCCGAGCGTCTGGCGATCCAGGCCCTGATCGACAACACCCAGGAACAGGTCAACGGCACCGTCCGCCTCAAGCTGTTCAAGGGCCAAGCCTCGGTGGTCGGCCGCAAGTCGCCGAACTCGCTCTATCGCATGGACTACGTGACCTTCGAAGCCGACAGCGTCTACAACCAGAAAGACGCCGAAGGCTTCATCAAACTGAACGCCCTCCGCCTGCGCCTGGGCGCCATGGCCAAGGGTCTCTGAGGCGCCGCGCGGGATGACGGCCGTCCGCCCCACGGCGGATGAGCGCCATCGCCCGGCACGCTGAACACCACGATCACGCACCGACCCGCCGGCATCCCACCGGCGGGTCGTTCGTTTGTGCGGGCGCCTGTTCGATCCGGATGTTTTATCCCGCCCTCTGTTGACGCATTATTCCCGTAGGAACAAAACGATAGGCCATCGGCCAGAATCTGGCACCAGGATGGGAAAACAGGGGAGGATCGAGATGAAATTCACCGTGAGCCACGCCGATGGGAACGGCTTCACCCACGACGGCTTGAGGGCGTTCTTCGAATACCGTGACCTCAAGATCAACGAGGGTACCGAGGGTCGGTTCAACGCCCACGTCATCCGCGCCCGGCCGGGTGAGAGCCGCCCCGGTGAATGGCACCGCCACGCGCTGGATTTCCAGATGGTCTATGTGCTGCGGGGTTGGGTGCGGTTCGAGTATGAGGGGGTTGGCGAGGTGCTGCTCCAAACGGGCTCATGCGTCCATCAGCCAGCGGGCATCCAACACCGCGAGGTCGAGCATTCCGATGACCTGGAGATGCTGGAAATCACCTCACCGGCCGAGTTCGCGACGGAAGCCGTATCGCGGTGATCTTGGGGCTGGTGGTCCGCTGCCAGCCAGCGCGCTCGAAATCTCAAGCTTGCCGAACGTATCACACCATGATACATATCAGCCTCGGCGACAAGGCGCGTCATGATCCACAGCTTCAAGACCAAGGATGCCGAGGCTGTTTGGAATGGCGGGACACCTAAAGGATTTCCATCGGATCCAATGCGACCGACCCAGCGAGAGCTGGCCATGCTGGCGGCGGCCATCGATCTGATCGCTTTGCGGTAACCGCCGGGAAAGCGGCTTGAAGCCCTCAAAGGCGATCGAGAAGGCCAGCACAGCATTTGGATCAACGACCAGTGGCGAATCTGCTTCGTCTGGCGTGATGGTGCGGCCATGACGCGGGATCGTCGATTATCATTGAAGTGGAGGAGATCGATCCATGCTCGGCCCGACCCCGGCCATCCACCCCGGAGAAATCCTCCGCATGGAGTTTCTAGTGCCACTCGGTCTCTCCGCCTACGCCGTCGCACAGCGGTGCAAGGTGCCGCGCACCCGGATCGAGCGGCTGGCCCGTGAAGAGGTTCCCGTGACAGCGGATACCGCTTTGCGTCTCGGGCGCTACTTCGGCACCGGCCCGGAATTCTGGCTGAACCTACAGATCATGTTCGACCTCAGCCAAGCCGCGAACGCGGCACCGGACATCGCCCAAATCGAACCGCTCGCCGCTTGATCCCTCCGTCGTCGGCCCAAGACGGTTTTTGGGACGAAGAGGAGAAGGCGTTTGCCGTGTGAACGGCGCTAGGCTCCGGAAACCGCATCTGTAACTCACCTCACAGCGGCGGCAGGGGCGATACCCCGAACAGCCAGGCGTGGCCGTGCAGCAAGCCGGCGTAGAGCGCCAGGGCCACGACCAGCCGGATCCAGCCGATCTCGCGGATGGCGATGGGCAGGCTCTGGCGGCCTTGGATGATAGCGGCGAACGGGACGTTGGAGCTGAGTTCGGTCCAGCGTTCCCAGGTCAGGCCACGCCGGACGGCGTTCTTGGCGTCGATCAGGATGGCGCCCAGCAGGGCCAACACCGCGAGGGTGCCGAAGAACAGCAGCGACGCCCAGTCGCCGTTCGGCACCATGTGGGCGACCGCCCAGAGGCCGAAACCCCACATCACCGGGTTGCGCGTGATCCGCAGCACGCCGCGCGGCCCCAGTTCCTTCTCCAGCACGGCGCCTTGGCCTACCGCCGTCGGGTTGGGCGAGCTCAAGCCGCCCACCAGCAGCAGGAACGCCAGCGGCATCGCGAACAGCGGGACGAACCACATCCAGGCCGACGGAAACCAGACCGGCTGGTAGGGTGCCGCGTTGTAGGCCATCACCAGCCAGACCAGGGCGACGGTCGCGACGATCGAGAACAGCGCGCGGTAGCCGCGCTCGCCGATCCGTCCGACCAGGGCGGCGCGGGCGCCCGTGCTGGCGATGCCGAAATGACTGGCCAGCAGGAAGGCGGCGGCGAGGGACAGCCAGCCGAGATTGCCGGTCATGCGAGGTCTCCGGATTTGGTGATGACGATCTGGACATCCGCCGGCCCGGCGAAATAGGGTGCCGACGTCACCAGGATGGCGCAGCCGGTCGCGGCATAGGCGGCGGCGTTGGATTCGGTGATGCCGCCCGCCGCGGCGACCAGGGGAACCGGTGTCATCCCGGCGACGCGGCGGACAACCTCGCCGACCACGTCGGGCGATAGTTTCTCAAGCTGGAGCACGTCGGCCCCGGCTTCGGCCGCGGCCACCGCCGCGTCGGCCGAGGCCACCTCCACCACCAGCTTCCGCTCGGGATGGCGGCGCTTCAGTTCATGGAAACTAGCCGATCCCTCCAGGAAAACCGTGTGTTCGGGGAACACCAGCAGCGTTTCCGACAGCCCGAGCCGGTGCATCTGGGCGCCGCCGGCCCGCACCGCCTTGACGCTGATCTCCTTGGTGCCGGGGAAGTTCTTGCGCGTGCAGGCGACCGCGATCCCCGGCGCCACTTCTTGCGCGGCATCGACGATCCGCCGGGTCCGCGTCGCGATGCCCGAGGCGTATTCCACCAGCGTCTGCGCCACCTTCCAGGCCAAGTGGATGCCGGCGGCCGGCCCCTCGCCCTCCAGGAAGATCGTCCCGGCCGCGATCCGGTCACCGCCGCGGTGCCGCGCGCGGGCCGTCACGCCGACCCGCTCCAGCATGCGGGCCGCCTCCTCGACGCAGCACAGCACCATGTCGGCCCGCGCGGCGAAGGTGATCCGTCCCGGACAAGCGCCGATGCCCAGCGCGTGGGTGGTGAGATCGCCGGCCGGCGCGTCCTGGGCCAGCAGCGCATCCAGGATGAGATCGCTGATCGGCAGCGTCATGGTGGCGTGCGTCTTTCTGAATGTCCAACCGGGGGCCGGCGGGAAACGCGCGATTTTACCGTCGAGCGCCGGACTATGCATCCGCTCCTCTCGTCGCGGGGAGCGGATTTCGGCGAGGCGCATCATTTTCGCCGTTTCCAACCCCTTGATCGGAACCCAATGGACGCCACCTCTGTTGTCGAGGGCATCGCGAAACAGCGCGAACCCCACAATCAGTAAATCACCCGAAGTAGCCCCCTGGATCCCTGGGGTGATGCTGATCCTGTACTTACCAAGGAGAAACAACATGGCTCAGTCTATTGAAGGCCGCAAGGTCGCCATTCTGGCTACACATGGCTTTGAGCAGGCTGAACTGACCGAACCGCAAAAGGCTTTGAAGCGGGCCGGCGCCACGGTCCATGTGGTCTCGCCGGAAAAGGGCTCGATTCGCGGCTACCAGCACCTGGAGAAGGGTGACGAGGTCGCCGTCGACAAGGTCCTGGCCGAGGCCAAGGCGGATGATTACGACGCGCTCGTGATCCCCGGTGGCCTGTTCAACCCCGACGAACTGCGCACCAACGAGGCGGCTCTCAAGTTCGTCCGCGACTTCTTCACCGCCGGGAAGCCGGTCGGCGCCATCTGCCACGGCCCGCAGGTCCTGATCAGCGCCGATCTGGTCAAGGGCAGGACCCTGACCGCCGTGGCGCCGATCCGGAAGGACCTGAGCAACGCCGGCGCCACCGTGCTGGACCAGGAGGTCGTCACCGACAAGGGTCTGGTGACCAGCCGCACCCCGAAGGACCTTCCCGCCTTCTGCGCCAAGCTGATCGAGGAGATCGCCGAGGGCCGCCATCGCGGACAGGCCCAGGCCGCGGCCGAGTAAGCCGGCCCCGCGAATAGCGGCATTGCCCGCTAAGCGCTTGCCTGGATGGGGATCGCGTGTTGGTCTAGGCGGACAGCCCAGGCCGACGCGCCCCAATCCGGAGCTCCCTCTTGTTCAATCGAGCCGCGCTGTCCGGCTTCTGCGCCATGCTGATCGGGATCGGCCTCGGCCGGTTCGCCTACACGCCCCTGATCCCGGCGCTGATCCAGGATGGCTGGCTGTCGCCGGCGGCCGCCGCCTATCTGGGAGCGGCCAACCTCGCGGGCTATCTGGCCGGAGCCCTGCTGGGCCGCGGTTTCGCAACCCTGATCGGCGACGTGCCGCGGGCCTTGCGGGCCGCCATGGTGGCTTGCGCCGTCTCGCTGGCCGCCTGCGCCATTCCAGCGGGACTGTTGTGGCTGACGCCTTGGCGGTTCCTCGCCGGCTTCTCCGGCGCCACCCTGATGGTGCTGGCCGGTCCCGCCATCCTGGGCGCCACGCCGCCCGAGCGGCGCGGCCGCGTCGGCGGCCTGATCTACGCCGGCATCGGGACAGGCGTCGCGGTATCGGGCACCGCGATGCCCTTCCTGGTCGGTTTCGGCTTGTCCACCGCGTGGCTCTGCCTGGGTGCGGCCGCCGCCGTCCTGACCGCCGTGGCCTGGACCGGCTGGCCCGCCGACGCGACGCCTCCCGCCAACTCCTCCGTCAGGATCCCCCGGATCGGTTGGGCCGTAGTGCCCCTGTTGGCGGCCTATGCCTGCGACGGCATCGGCTTCGTGCCGCACACCCTGTTCTGGGTCGATTTCCTGGCGCGGGAACTGGGGTTGGGCCTGCCGGTCGGCGGCTTCAACTGGGGCCTGTTCGGGCTTGGCGCGGTGTTCGGCCCGCTGGTCGCCGGCTGGCTGGCCGACCGGCTCGGCTTCAAGCTGGCGTGGTCGGGAGCCCTGGCGCTGAAGGCCGCGGCCGTGATCCTGCCGGTGATCTGGGTGAGCGGCCCGACGCTGGCGCTGTCCTCGATCGTGGTCGGGGCGCTGACGCCGGGGATGGTCGTGCTGGCGGCCGGGCGGATCGTCGAACTGGTCGATCCCGCCTCGCGGTCGCGGGTCTGGAGCCTGATGACGGCCGCCTTCGCCCTGGCGCAAGCCGGAGCCGGCTATGGCATGACCGCCGTGGTCAGCGTCACCCACTCCTACGTCCCGCTGTTCATCGCGGGCGCCTTGGCCCTGCTGCTGGGATCGATCCTCAGCGGGCTCTCTCCAACCCGATCTCCAGCCAATTGCGCCCCGCGCATTTGAGGCTTATCATCGGCATCACGCCCGCCCAACCACACAGGGAGCCCACGGTCGATGAAAGCCTTCGTACTCGGTGTCGTGACCGCAGCCGTCCTGGCGACCGGAGCCGCCGTCGTCCTGCAAACCTATGTCCAACGTCCGGCGATCGAGGCGTTCAGCACCTCGTCCGTCCGGGTCTGAGCGTCAACCGTCGGCTCAGACCGCCAGCATCGCGTGGCCGGCGGGCTTCCGCAGCGTCTGAGCGGCGTTGAGCACCGCCTTCTGGAGCTTTTCGAACGCCCGCGCCTCGATCTGCCGGATGCGCTCGCGCGACACGGCGTAGCGCTCACCCAGCACCTCCAGCGTCGCCGGCTCCTCGGCCAGACGGCGCTCCAGCAGGATCTGCCGCTCGCGATCGTTCAGCTTCTCCAGCGCCTGGCCCAGCAAGCGTCGGCGCAGAGCCAACTCGTCGGCCTCCGCGACGATGAACTCCTGGGTCGGCCTGTCGTCCGACAGCATGTCCATCCAGTCGGTGTCGCCCTCCGACCCAATGGACGCGTTCAACGAGCTGTCGCCCATCGACAGACGCCGGTTCATCTCGACCACCTCGGTCTCCGCCACATCCAGCTCCGTCGCGATGGTGGTGACGGCGGCCGGCGACAGGTCGCCCTGCTCCAGTTCCTCCATCCGGCCCTTCAGGCGGCGCAGGTTGAAGAACAGCTTCTTCTGAGCGGCGGTGGTGCCGATCTTGACCATCGACCAGTTGTGCAGGATGTATTCCTGGATCGCCGCCCGGATCCACCAGATCGCGTAGGTCGCGAATCGGAAGCCCCGCTCCGAATCGAACTTCTGCGCCGCCTGCATCAGGCCGACATTGCCCTCCGCGATCAGTTCGGAAGCCGGGAGCCCATAGCCGGCGAAGCCGCGCGCGATCTTGATGACCAGCCGCAAATGGCTGCCGGTCAGCAACCGCAGCGCCTCCTCGTCGCCCCGCTCGCGCCAAGCCGTGGCGAGGTCGCGTTCCTGCTCCGGACTGAGCATGGGAAAACGCTTCGCCTCGTCCAGGTAGCGGGTCATGCCGCCGGCTTGCGCGATATTCAACAACGTCATTCGTCGAGCCTCCTCTTCGGTCGAAATGTCCCACCCTGACCCCAAACCGTCCGGCACGAAAAATATCGCCCCATCCGGGAGTGGCCCTGGAATGAGCCACACCTCGCTGGTTCGATCCGCGCCACGACGTTCAGGTCGGGATTTCCGGGAAAGTTCGTCGATTCAAAACAGCCCCTCCGGCCTCGACGAACAGACTACAGATAAGATTTCCTGACCGTTTTTCAAGTGGTTAGCCCCGGCCACGGCGACCGGGAACGTTTATCGACAGGTCTCTTCCACCCATCTTGATAACAGATCCCTAACAACGAACACAGTCTCTCGTTCCATTTCATGGCAGCATTGAACAAAATGAAGCGGAGGAGAACAAAACAAGCGCGCCCATACCTGCCGGCAACGCCGCGATCTCTCTCCGCGACATTTTATCGACCGGCCGATCCCTTTGCTCCCCCGCCTGGATTCTATCCGCCATAAGCCGCGTCGAAGAAGGCCTCCTCCAGCGCCATCATGCGGCGGAAGTTGCCGGCCATCAGCGCCTGGGTTTCAGGGTCCGCCGCGGCGCCCACCCGGTCGGTCTCCTCCCTCAGCCAAGTCACGAACGCCTCGAACTCCGGAATGGCGTGCAGCTCGATCCATTCGGCCAGCCAGAACCGGTCGGGCCGCGTCGCCGGGCAGGACTTTGCCCAGGTCAGATAGCTCCACTCCGCCGCGACCAGCACGCTGAGGATATGCGGATAGCTCCGGCTCCGCCCGGCGCCCTCGAGCATGTCGATGAAGTCCAGCGTCACCGGCCCCAAGTCCGGCGTCCGCCACACCGCCTCGGGGATGTCCAGCGCCTCGAACGAGCGCAGGAAGAAGTCGTTCTCGTCGGCGGTGACCGCCGCGGCGAACTGGGCGAACTCCCGCTTCGACGGCATCGACGGCGCCGCCGCGATGGCGCTCCCCAGCAGCGCCACGAAGCTGTTGACGAAGGCGTAGTCCTGGACCAGATAGCGCGCCGCCACCGCGTCATCCAGCGTGCCGTCGCCCAACTCCCGCGCGAAGCGGTGCGTCGTCATCCGCGTCCAATGCGGCTCCGCCCCGTCACGCAGTCCCTCGGTGAAGCGCCCTTCGGTCAAACCCATCCCACACCCTTTCCTAATCTTGATCCGAGCCCTCTCCCGGCTTCGGCCCGTCGTCGCGGCCATACTAGGCGGAAGCCCAGCCGCTCCCAACAGGTTTGCCGAAGCTCACCCGCGCTTGCGCCGGCACCGCCCAGCGAGCACAATCGCGCCCTCCGGATCCCAAGCCCGCCAGCCAAGACGGGCCGGGGTTCCGAGGCCGAATTCCAGCAGGGTCACAGGACTACATCCATGCCAGCCTATCGTTCCCGCACCACCACCCATGGCCGCAACATGGCCGGAGCCCGCGGCCTATGGCGCGCCACCGGCATGAAGGACGCCGATTTCGGCAAGCCGATCATCGCCGTGGTCAATTCCTTCACCCAGTTCGTGCCTGGTCACGTGCACCTGAAGGACCTCGGCCAGCTGGTGGCGCGCGAGATCGAGGCGGCCGGCGGCGTCGCCAAGGAATTCAACACGATCGCGGTGGATGACGGCATCGCCATGGGGCATGACGGCATGCTCTATTCGCTGCCGTCGCGCGAGCTGATCGCCGATTCGGTCGAATACATGGTCAACGCGCATTGCGCCGACGCCATGGTTTGCATCTCCAACTGCGACAAGATCACGCCCGGCATGCTGATGGCGGCGCTCCGCCTGAACATCCCGGTCGTCTTCGTCTCCGGCGGCCCGATGGAGGCCGGCAAGGTCGTGCTGAAGGGCAAGGAACTGGCGCTCGATCTCGTCGACGCCATGGTCGCCGCGGCGGACGACAGGGTCTCCGAGGAGGACATGAAGGTGATCGAGCGCTCGGCCTGCCCGACTTGCGGCTCGTGCTCCGGCATGTTCACCGCCAACTCGATGAATTGCCTGACCGAGGCGCTGGGCCTGTCGCTGCCCGGCAACGGCTCCATGCTGGCGACCCACGCCGATCGCCGCCGGCTGTTCGTCGAGGCCGGCCGCCTGATCGTCGATCTGGCCCGCCGCCACTACGAGCAGGACGACGCCAGCGTGCTGCCGCGCGCCATCGCCAGCTTCGCCGCGTTCGAGAACGCCATGACCCTGGACATCGCCATGGGCGGCTCGACCAACACGGTGCTGCACCTGCTGGCGGCGGCCCACGAGGCCGAGATGGACTTCACCATGGCCGACATCGACCGGCTGTCGCGCCGGGTGCCCGTGCTGTGCAAGGTGGCCCCATCCAAATCCGACGTCCACATGGAGGACGTCCACCGCGCCGGCGGCATCATGGCGATCCTGGGCGAGCTGGACCGCGCCGGCCTGATCGACACCTCGGTCGGCTCGACCCACGCTCCGACGCTCGGCCACGCCATCGCCCAATGGGACATCGCCCAGGCCGAAAGCACCGGCGTCCGCGAGTTCTACGCCGCCGCCCCCGGCGGTGTCCCGACCCAGCAGGCGTTCAGCCAGGAACGCCGCTACGACAGCCTCGACCTCGACCGCGAGGCGGGCGTCATCCGCTCCGCCGACCACGCCTTCTCCCAGGATGGCGGGCTGGCGGTGCTCTACGGCAACCTCGCGGAGGACGGCTCGATCGTCAAGACGACGGGCGTCGACGAGTCGATCCTGGTCTTCTCCGGCCCCGCCGTGGTGTTCGAGAGCCAGGACGCCGCCGTCAGCGGCATCCTGACCGGCAAGGTCACGCCGGGCGACGTGGTCGTCATCCGCTACGAGGGACCGCGCGGCGGACCGGGCATGCAGGAGATGCTGTACCCCACCAGCTATCTGAAGTCGAAGGGGCTGGGCAAGGCCTGCGCCCTGGTCACCGACGGCCGCTTCTCCGGCGGCAGCTCCGGCCTGTCGATCGGCCACGTCTCGCCGGAAGCGGCGGAGGGCGGCCTGATCGGGCTGGTCGAGACCGGCGACCGGATCGAGATCGACATCCCCAACCGCAAGATGCGGTTGGCGGTCGACGACGCCGAATTGGCCCGCCGCCGCGAGGCCATGGAAGCGCGCGGCGAAGCCGCCTGGAAGCCCGCCGAGAAGCGCCCCCGCAAGGTCACCACGGCACTCCGCGCCTACGCCGCCATGGCGACCAGCGCCGCCAAGGGCGCCGTCCGCCACGTCCCCGACTGACCAGCGGAACCAATGTCGAAGGACCACAACTCCAGAGTGCATTTTGTCGTGATTTGTAGGTCGGGTAGAGCGAAGCGGCACCCGACACCAACTCGCCTGCTTTGTCGGGTGCCGCTACGCTCTACCCGACCTACGGTTGAATTAAACCGACGGCACCTGATTGTGGCCAGTGATACCGCTTGACGTGGACGCGGCCCCCGGCCGCGTCCACGCTAGGGCCGCCACAAGTCAATGTTAAAGCCCGTTGGTATCAAACCATCTTCACCGCCTCCCATTTCAGCGCGGTGCGGCCAAACTCCCGAATTTCGTCGTTGAACGCCGGAACGACTGCCGCCGCGATGGCGACATCGCGCCGCTCGGCCAGACGGCGGGACCGTAGCTGGTCGAATGTCGGATAGGAGGGACTTGGCGGATGGGTCTGGGGCATGGTCCAATGTCCTCGGGTCGCTCCGATCCAGTCTTATGCAGCACCCGCCAAGGTCTTGGCAGCCATGGTGCCGCTGATCGCCCAATCCCGGTGTGGGTACGCGAAGCGACACCCTTCCCAATCATCGATCACGACCGCACGAGAAGGTCCAGCGGCACACGGAGCGATGCGGCGATACGCGCCATCGCGTCGAAGCTGCCCGGCTTCTTGCCTGCTTCGATTTCCGACAGGTATGACGGCGATATCCCCGCCGCTTCCGCCAATCCGCGCAACGTCAACCCTCGATACCCACGCATCACGGTCGTGGGATGTTCCCCATCCGGCAAGCGCTCCGCGACCGAGAAGGGGAACGTATCCGTTTCACCCGCCTCCAGCAGCACCTTCACCGCGTCGGCGTCCGCCAAGTCCCGCGCGTCATTGACCAACTCGGCCAAAGCTTCGAAGTCGTGCCTGCTCAACGTGACACTATCCGCTGTTTCGGCGATGGGACGGGTGATGGGACGGGCGATGGGACGAATAGGGAGTGTGTTCATCGGTGGATCTCCTTGCGGTTCCCAACTTTAAGCACGGCAATCACCAGCGTCATCCCATCAATTTCGCACATGGCACCTTGGCCCCGGCGGTAGAGGGACCTCATCCTCCCCCCTCCGGAAAGCTTTCATCCCTTGACAGATTAGTATCCTACTGGATACATATTCAGAATGAACACGCTGAAGCGCTCGGATGAATTCGACGTTTGGCTAACCAGCCTCAAAGATGGTCAGGGACGCGCCCGTATCCTGAGGCGATTGGCCAATGCCCAATCCGGAAATTTCGGAGATTGCGAACCTGTCGGCGAAGGCGTGAGCGAAATGCGCGTTCACACTGGCCCCGGATACTGGGTCTACTTCACACGTCGAGGAGAAACCATATACCTGTTGCTGTGCGGTGGCGATAAATCCACGCAGAAGCGTGATATCGACCGTGCCCGACAGATAGCTCGTCAAATCAAGGAGGAATGAGCCATGGAGTTCCGCGAGTTCGACGTTTCCGACTATCTGACGGACGAAAGCAGCATCGCCGAGTACCTTGACGCCGCATTGGAAGAAGATTCCCCTGGGGCGTTTCTGGAAGCTCTTGGACATGTCGCGAAAGCGCGCGGCATGACGCAGATTTCCGCGGCGACTGGGCTGGGCCGGGAAAGCCTGTACAAGGCCCTGACGAATGACGCCCAACCTCGCTACGACACGATCCGCCGTGTGGTGGAGGCACTGGGCCTACGCATCACGATCACGCCGGCCCCCTGAAGCCGCTCTCGTTTCAGCCCAACGATTCGCGGCAACGGCCAATCAATATCCTGCCTCGCCCCACTACCCGAAACGACTCCCGGTCAAACTCGCGGAGACCTCCCAAAGCCGCGCGGCGGCCGCCTCGTCCAAAGCTTGGCCCGGAATCTTCGACAACGCCGGATATCCGCGCGTCTCGCCCAGCCCGTCCGGACCGTAATAGGCTCCGGCTATCGCCTCCGGGGAGGTGGCGGCGAACAGCGTCGGCAGCGCGCCCCGCGGCGCCGGCTGGAACAGGAACCACAGGAATGTCCGCGCCAGGCCGGGAGCGCTCCAGCGGCCTGGGGCGTTGTGGAGGAGATCGGTGCGCGCGATGCCGGGATGGGCGGCGATGCTGGTGACGCCCCAGCCGCCGGCCTCGCTCCGCCGCCGCAACTCCAGGGCAAACATCAGGCAGGCGAGTTTCGACTGGCTGTACGACGCCATGGGTTTGTAGCGGGTTTCGGCGTTGAGATCGCCGAAGTCGATCGCGCCACTCCGGGCGGCGACACTCGACAGGCTGACCACCCGCGCATCCCTGCCCTTGCGGAGCAGCGGCATCAACTGACTGGTCAGCGCGAAATGGCCGAGATGGTTGGTGCCGAGCTGCAACTCGAATCCATCCGCCGTTTCCCGGCGCTGGGGCGGCACCATCACACCGGCGTTGTTGATCAGGAGATCGAGGCTGTCCCGCTGGCCGCGCATCCTGTCACCGAACGCCGCGATGGACTTAAGGCTGGCGAGGTCGAGCGGTTCGAACCGAACCTTGGCCGAAGGCACCCGCTCGCGGATCCGCGCGACCGCGGCGGCGCCTTTTTCCGAACCGCGTCCCGCGATGATGACATCGCCGCCCGCCCGCGCCAGAGCCAGCGCATCCTCGAAGCCAAGTCCCCCAGTGCCCGTGACGACGGCCGAGCGGCCTTGCTGGGAGGGAATGTCGGATGCCGTCCATTTGGCCATGATCACGCCTTTTCAAAAAACCGCACTTGGTGTAAAATATTATCGCACTCAGTGTAATTTTCAAGGGGCAGGTTTGCCCGGCGGGTGGATGGACGTGGCGGAAGGGAGAGGCGGCCTGGAAAAGCGGAGCGGAGCGACGGGTGGGATGAGCGCGAACGGCAAGCCGGACGCTCCCCCCGAGGGTCCGCAGGGGGCGCCGCGGGAGGGTCTGCGTGAGCGCAAGCGCCGTGAGACGCTGCGGCGCATCACCGATGCCGGGATCCGCCTGTTCATCGAAAAGGGCCATGACGCGACCACGCTCGACGACATCGCGGCGGCGGCCGGCATTTCCCGGCGGACCTTCTTTTATTATTTCAAGTCCAAGGATGACATCCTGCTCTCCCTGCAAAGCGGCTTGGGCGACATGATCGTCGCGGCCCTGCGGGAGACGCCGCCGGACACGCGCCCGCTCGACGCGATCCGCGCCGCCATCGTGAAAGTTTGCGCGACCATCCCCGCCGACGACATGATCGTCATCGACCGCTTGATGCGGTCCAGCCCAACCGTCCAAGCCCGCAAGCAAGCGAGCTATGTCCAACACGAACAGGCGCTGTTCGAGGCCCTACGCGAACGCTGGCCCGACCCGCAGCGCGAAACCAGACTGAGGCTGCTCGCCATGCTGGCGGTCGGCGCGATGCGCCTTGCGTCCGACACCCTAAGCCGCGAGGGCGGCAAGCGCCCCATCATCGACCTGCTGCACGAAGCCTTCGACGCGCTGGAGGCCGAAATCTGATCCAGCGTTGGGAACGGCGTGGGCCCGTCGGAACATCCCGGCCGCCATTCCGGCTCGACCCTCGACTGGCACGCCGCGCCGGCACCGCCAAGGCCGTCCCGCCTGCCCTGACTGAAGTCGCTGCCTGCGAGTGTTTTGGTAACTTCTGGTGATCCGGGGGACCATGGTGCCGTCAATGATCCTGGCGCCCATCGCCGACGGGAACATCGAACGGATCGCCTGTGTCGATCACGCTTTCAGTTCGCCAGCATCTTTCAAAACCGCCCGCCGATAAACTATTCCGACCCTTTAGTTTTTGCCTCGATGGGCCGTCGGCTTGTTCTCGATCGAGTGCATTGTCGCGTCGCTAACCAGGAAAGCCCAAACAGATCGTGTAGTCGCGCTCTTCATGAATTATCAATATTATAATCCTGAACGAAACAATCCGCCAGATCAATGCCGTAGCTGATAATTGAGTAAACAGCACCTGAACCTTTGCACGATCTCCATCATCAGAAGGGATATCACAATTTAGACTGACTTATATTAATAGAAACTAAATCAGTTTAAAATTCTAGTCTATGCCAAATCTCGCTTTTGTATGATAACCGAGAGTATATTGACCTAAGTAGATGCATCGAAGTCTTTCACAAGGCTTCATATCATGCTACAACAATGATGACAAAGACGGGCTGAAGAGTTGTCTTTGAAACCAGACTCCCAATCAAGACTTCTGAGAATCAAAACACCTTGCCTGCTTGGAAAGATGCGCTCATCTCAACCCAAGCATAAAACATAATAGAAATACACGAACTGTTACAAGATACTAAAATTTCCGGGTCTGCTTCAGTGACGAATTCGCAATCCATCAATCCACCAAGCTCAACCAGCAAAGGATACCTCAAATGGACCAGAATAGGCAGTCTGACTCATCTTCTCCTTTCTCAGGACTTGCGTATGAAGACACACATGAGGTCATTGAGCAGGAGGTCCGTTCTTTTGGCAAGGAAGCGGGCACAGGAGTGAGGCCGGCGGATCTCAGCGGAACAGGCTTCACCTATCGTCACGATTGGGGTGACCGGAATCATGGACAAAGACTTACATTAAACTGGGGCGCCATCACAGCCAACTCGAGAGTTTTTGTCTCAATTGGCGAAGGAGCGCCAGGAGGAGGGAAATTTCTCGGCTCAGCTAAATATACACTGTTCAATGTTGCGCCAGCAAATGGTTCAGTCGGTATCTGGCTGGATATCGATTGGAATTCCCCAATTCGTCTATCTGTCGATTACTTGGTGATAAATCCCTAGATTTCTGACTGAACGTCAAAATACACTGGAGGATTACCATGCCCAAGCGAACGCGAGAAGGCGATGATGGTGGTTCATCGGGGGGAGAAGACCGCTCGGATGTTCCAATTCCAGGGACGACAGGCCGCTACCTCGTCCTGTTGCGCTCAGAGGAGTCCAAGGCGGGCGGCAAGGCATTGACCAATATCGCAGGGATGCGCGTCACAAGCACGGCTGATTTTGCCGAAGGCATGATCGACCCTGAAAAAGTCGGTGACGCCGATGCCATCCTTTTGCAGGAATTGGGCGTCGCCGTGGTCAATACGCCGCCGGACCAGATACAATCGCTAAGTTTAGCTGCCGCTGAGGAGGGATCGGGCATTCTCGCCATTGAGGCCGAGCGAGTTGTCTATGCTCTGCAGGACCATGCGATATCCGACTTGCCACCGCCCATGCTGCGGCATGGTCCGGTGGAACACTCGCCTGGATCGCTTGAGTACCTTCTAGGTTATCGTGACGCCATCAACCATCTCGTTACGAGCATAGTTGGTGATACCCAAATGGAAACCTCGCAGGGAGCCGCGCTCGCGCTTGACGAGTCCCAGTACACTTGGGGTCTACAATCAACCAAAGTGACCGCTTCGCAGTACAGCGGCCGTGGCATCCGGGTGGCCGTTCTGGATACCGGCATGGATCTCCAGCATCCTGACTTTCTAGGCCGTCGCATTGTGGCCCAGTCTTTCATCAAAGGCGAGGAAGCCCAGGACGGTCACGGCCATGGTACCCACTGCATTGGCACGGCCTGCGGCTCACGCCAGCCCAGCACACTGCCCCGTTACGGTATCGCCCACAATGCCGAGATTTATGCGGGCAAGGTACTGAGCAACCAAGGTAGTGGCCGGGATGGAGGTATCCTGCAAGGTATCGAATGGGCAATACGCAACCGATGCGCGGTGATTTCCATGTCGCTTGGTGCGCCAGTCGGAACCGGACAGACTTTTTCCCGGATTTTCGAGCGGGTAGCCAGTCGGGCATTGGCTGCCGGTACCGTCATTATCGCGGCTGCCGGTAATGAAAGCGAACGGCCGGGATTCATTGCCCCTGTCGGGCATCCGGCCAATTGTCCATCGATCATGGCGGTTGGTGCGGTCGACGCCCAGGGTCAAGTTGCTTCATTCTCGTGCGGCGGGTTGAATCCAGATGGCGGTCAGGTCGACATCGCAGCACCTGGAGTCGACGTTTACTCTTCATGGCCGCGGCCAACCCTGTATCGTCGACTCCGGGGCACCAGCATGGCTACCCCGCACGTAGCTGGTATCGCGGCGCTGGTCGCTGAGGCGGACCCGGACGCTCGCGGACGGGCGTTGTTACAGGTACTGGCACAGACGGCGCGCCGTCTGGGTTTACCTAGCCGCGATGTCGGCGCGGGGTTTGTACAAGCGCCCTGAGACGCGTCGCTGTCCGCCACAGGAAAACTCCCGCGTGGCATCTGCTTAGGCGATGCCACGCGGGTACGTTGCTGCCGGTGCATCACTGATTCCACTCATGAAAAGTCGGGAGTGTTATCCATGCCCAAAATCACCGTGAATGTGTTGATAGCTGACGACAAAATGGACAAGTTTGACGAAGTGATCCGTGCGTGTCGCCGAGCCGGCTTACAGGTTGAGCAGGAGATGCCCTTGACCGGGACTGTCACTGGACTGATCGAAAGCGATGTGTTCGATAGCTTAAGGGAAATCGAAGGGGTCTCCGCCGTCGAAGTTTCCCGCCACATCCGTACCCCACCACCCATCGACCAAATTCAGTGACCGCCTAGATAAGAAGCCAATCGCACTGGCGCGGAAACAAACGATACCGGATACTTAATTTAGCATTGATAATCACTTCGGATGTCTTCTTATATTGGTGAACTCGCACGTTCCGCAAATACAACACACACTCTTTGAAGATAACAAAACGATAATAGGGATAGAAGCGTCGAAAGTCGTCTACGAACGTGCGCCAAGGGGGTCCAACTTCGTCGAATCGCTCCGATCCATACGGCGGTAGCCAAGGTTATGATGGCAAAGTCATCCATCGCGTCGGCATTCTCCGCCACCCGCCCGCCAACAGTCCACCCCACCCCGACAAACCCCGCAGGGGAAAACCCGCCGGAGCAAGGGCGTTTATCCTAACGCTCGGTCATGAGGTTCCGCGCCGGCACGACAAGCATCATGGTCGGGGTCTCGCCACCATCGAGAACCAGTTCGGCGCCGATCCCCTCAACCAGCGCGTCGACGATGTCGCTTGGCTGAAGGGCATCGCTGACCAACCGCGGGATGGTTCCGGCACCCACGATCTTGACCGTCAGTTCGACCACTCCCGCGTCTTCCCGATGCCTGAAGACAACCCGGATCTCGCCCCGCCGCGACGCGTCACCCCTCGATACCAGATCCAACTGGGCGGAGATCAGCTCGTTTGTGATCAACCCCAGGGACACCGCCGTTTGGACATCGCAGATGAACGGATCGGCGTCGACCTCGATCGCGACCGTGTCCTCGAACAGGTTGGCGAACGCGGCGCTGGTCTCGCGCAGATGCCGCCCGAAGTCGATGGTGTTCCAGTTGCCGAAGGCCTCCAACTGTTCGTGGATGCTGCCCAGCACGCCCACGCGCCGCGCGATGACGCCGACCCTCTCGCGCACCGCCGGATCGCCGCGGCGCCGCTCCAGGTGGAGCAGGCTGATGATGGTTTGCAGGTTGTTGCGAACCCTATGCTGGATCTCCCGGATCAGATCCTCGCGTTCGGCCAGGCGCTTTCCGATTTCGGCGTGCGCGTCGCGCAGGGCCTCGTCGGCTTCCACCTTCCACGTGATGTCCCGCTGATAGCCGACGAAGAAGACCAGCGTGCCGGTCTCGTCGAGGATGGGACTGATGTGCAACTCGCTCCAGAACCGCGAGCCGTCCTTGCGATGGTTCAGCAGCGTCGCGGTTATGGGACGGCTTTCCTGGACGGCCAAGCGGATTTTGCCGCTGACCTCCACATCGGTCTCCTCCCCAGCCAGGAAGCGGCAATTGCGCCCCATGACCTCGTCGCGCTCGTAACCGGTCAGGCTCAGGAAAGCCTCGTTGACCAGGATGATCGGGTTATCGGGCAGACTTGGGTTGGTCAGGACGGTCGGCGTATGGGACTGCCGGATCACTTCGCCCAGAGGCCAAGTCGCGAAGTTCGGAGGAACAGCGTCAGCATCGTCGGTTCTGGGTGCTTCGTTGTCCATGGCCTGCCAATCATACCGCTCGGGTTGTCGTCACCCAGCGTCAGCAACACGCTCAGTTTAAATATGTCCCGGATTTTCTCGATCAGGGATGCTGGCATGCCCCAGCCATTCAGACTACTCATCCTCAATAGGATTGTAATCCAAGCCAGTAAAGCGTAACCTCCACGGATCAACCGACCGAAGAGCCTCCGTCATGCCCGCTTTCGCCCGATCGGCCGCCCGGCCGAAACGCTCCTCCGTGCCCTGGGGCAAGCCACCCCGCCCCCGCCATTCCAGCCGGACCACCCCACGCCATCATGACGAATGATGACATTTTGTAAGCATGTGGGGGGGGGCGCCTGCCCACCGCCCCGGCGTCAGACCGGTTCCAGCGCCCGGTGCGGCTCCGGCGGCAGGTCGACCTGGATGACGTCGCCGGGATGGACGACACCGCCGGTCAGCACGATCGCCATCACGCCCGACTTGCGGATCAGCCTGCCCTCCGCGTCCTTGTCCATCAGCTGCTTTTGCAGGCCCTTCTGGTACCGGTCGATCTGAACGCACGGGTTCCGCAGGCCAGTCACCTCGATCACCGCCTCGCCACCCAGCCGCAGCCGGGTCCCGGTCGGCAGCCCCAGCAGATCGACGCCACGCGTCGTGACGTTCTCGCCCAACTCGCCGGGTCCCACGGTGAAGCCGGCCGCCGCCACCGTGTCGAGCAGTTCGGCGTGGATCAGGTGGACTTGGCGCAGGTTCGGCTGGTCCGGGTTCTTCCGCTTGTGGAACAGGTGCTGGTCGGTAGCGCCCATATGGGCATCGCCCTCCACTCCCAGGCCGGCGAGAAGCGTCACCTTGTCCTGGACCGGCTTGCTGAAATGATGCCCCGTGCCGAGGCTGACGGCCACAACCCTACCCACACCCATACCCATCGCGCGCCTACTCCCAACCGTGATGCCGCTGTCACCTTCCCGATCAATACGGAAGCCGCCGAGCCGCGTCAAACCACCGCGACACAAAGATGGTTTCAAAGTATTTGACATTCTCCAATGTGAATCATACGAGTTCCACACCAACCGAGCCGATGACCGGCGTGACCGCCGACAGAAAGCACAGTTCAAAACGCGTAATTGAGAAATGGGGAAAACATCATGAACAGGGCTTTCAAGAACTTCGCCGCCGCCGGGCTGCTGACCATGGCCGGGCTGCTGGCCCTGGCCGTCGCGCCGGCCTCCGCGGCGGAACCGCTCAAGATCGGCGTCTCCTCCGGCCCCTATGGCGAGATCCTGGAATTCGCCGCCAAGACTGCCGCCAAGGAAGGGCTGGAGGTCAAGGTCGTGGAATTCACCGACTGGAACATGTTGAACGCCGCTCTGTCCGATGGCGACATCGACGCCAACAACTTCCAGCACGTGCCCTACCTCAACAACCAGATCAAGCAGCGCGGCTACGATCTGGTCCCGGTGGCGGACAGCATCGTGGTCCCCATGGGCCTCTATTCCAGCAAGGTCACCAGCGCCGACGACATCAAGCAGGGCGCCACCGTCGCCATCCCCAACGATCCCACCAACGCCGCCCGCGCCCTGTTCCTGATCGAGAAGGCCGGGCTGGTCACGCTCCGCGACGGCGTCGGGCTGGACGCCTCGCTGGCCGACATCAACGACAACCCGCGCAAGCTCAAGTTCATCGAGCTGGACGCCGCCCAGCTGCCGCGCTCGCTGGACGACGTGCAAGCCGCCATCATCACGCTCAACTACGCGGTCCTGGCCGGCCTGGACCCGAAGAAGTCGCTGGTGCTGGAGGACGAGAAGTCCAAATGGAACCTCGTCTGGGTCGCCCGCCGCGACCGCGCCGAGGACGCCCGGATCAAGCGCTACATCGAGATCTACCGCTCGCCCGAAACCCGCGAGTTCGTCCTGGAACGCTTCAAGGGCACGATCCTGCCAACGTGGTAAGCTGGCCGTCCCGAAAACGGGATTCATGAGAAACACCCAGAGGAACCGCCCCGCCATGAGCCACGCCACCCCGCCGTCGATCTTCGAACAGGATCTCGGCCGCGTCCCCGCCAACCATGTCCCGCTCAGCCCGCTGGGATATCTGCGGCGGGCGGCGGCCATATATCCCGGCAAGGTCGCGGTGATCCATGGCGACCGGCGCACCAGCTACGCCCAGCTTTACGACCGCGCCCGCCGGTTCGCGGCGGCGCTGATCGCGGCGGGCGTGCGGCGGGGCGACACGGTGGCGGTCCTGGCGCCCAACATCCCGGCCCTGCTGGAGGCCCATTACGGGGTGCCGATGGCGGGCGCCGTGCTCAACGCGCTCAACACGCGGCTGGACGCGGCGACCATCACCTTCATCCTGGAGCACAGCGAGTCCCGCGTGCTGATCGTCGACCGGGAATGGGGGGAAACGGCCGCCGCCGCGATCGAGCGGCTGGGCCGCGACATCCTGGTGATCGAGATCGAAGACCCCGACGCCCGGCATCCGCACAGTCTGGCCCACAGCTGGGGCGCCATCGAGTACGAGACCTTCCTGGCGGGCGGCGATCCCGACGCGGCGTTCGGCACCGACCCGACCGGACCGGCCTGGATGGAGCCGCTGGACGAATGGGACGCCATCGCGCTCAACTACACGTCGGGCACCACCGGCAACCCCAAGGGTGTCGTCTATCACCACCGCGGCGCCTATCTCAACGCGCTGGGCAACGCCTGGACCCTGAACCTGCGGCCGGAGAGCGCCTATCTCTGGACGCTGCCGATGTTCCACTGCAACGGCTGGACCTATACCTGGGGCGTCACCGCCGCCGGCGGCACCCATGTCTGCCTGCGCCGGGTCGAGGCCGCCGCCATCTTCGACGCCATCGTCCGCCACGGCGTCACCCACATGTGCGGCGCCCCGATCGTGCTGAACATGCTGGTCAACGCCCCCGCCGGCCTCCGCGCCGAATTCGCCCGTGAGGCGGCGGCCCGGCCGCGGGTCTCCGCCGGCACGGGTGGCGCCGCCCCGCCCAGCGCGGTGCTGGAGGCGATGGCGTCGCTCGGTTTCGACGTCATCCATCTCTATGGCCTGACCGAGTGCTATGGTCCGGCGACCATCTGCGCCGAGCAGATCGACTGGGCGGACCTGCCGCAGGGCGACCGCGCCCGGCTGAAGGCGCGCCAGGGCGTGCCGCTGCCAACCATGGACCGGGTCGACGTGTTCACCGAGACCGGCGCTCCCGTCCCAGCCGACGGCGCCACGATCGGCGAGATCGGCCTGCGCGGCAACACGGTGATGAAGGGCTACCTGAAGAACCCCAAGGCCACGGCGGACGCGCTCGGCACCGGCTGGTTCCTGACCGGCGACTTGGCGGTCAAGCATCCCGACGGCTACATCGAGGTCAAGGACCGCTCCAAGGACATCATCATCTCCGGTGGCGAGAACATCTCCTCGCTGGAGGTCGAGGAGGCGCTCTACCGCCATCCCGCCGTGCTGGAGGCCGCCGTGGTGGCCCAGCCCGACCCCAAATGGGGCGAGACCCCCTGCGCCTTCGTCACCCTCAAGCCGGATCTTCCCCCGGGTGCCGAACCGGTCGACGAGGCCGCCATCATCGCCTGGTGCCGCGACCACCTCGCCCACTTCAAGGTGCCGCGCCACGTCGTCTTCCAGAGCCTGCCGAAAACCTCGACCGGCAAGATCCAGAAGACCGTGCTGCGCGACCTCGCGAAAGGGGACACCCAGGAGGGCGCCAAGGGCAACACCTGACCGGTGCAACCTCGGCCCGGTCCGCGGGGTTGACTCCGCCGAACCAAATCAGCGCGCGAAGGGACCGACCATGCTCAAGGGGCTCGACCCTCTTCTCCACGCCGACCTGCTCTATGTCCTGGCCGCCATGGGCCATGGCGACGAGTTGGCGCTGGTGGACAAGAACTTTCCCGCCGTGTCGCTGGGCGCCCGAGTGGTCCGGCTGGACGGCGTCGACGCGCCCCGCGCGCTGGAGGCGATCCTGTCGGTCATGCCGCTGGACGACATGCTCGACACGCCCTACACCCGGATGGTCGACGTGGCCGGTGAAGTCGAGCAGTCGGAGATCTGCCGCCAATTCATCGAGATCGTCGAGCGGTTCGAGGGGCCGCGCTGGACGATTGGCCGCATCGACCGGTTCGGCTTCTACGACAGGGCGCGGGCGGCCTTCGCCGTGGTCGTCACCGGCGAGACCAGGGTCAATGGCAGCCTACTGCTCGCCAAGGGGCTGGTCCGCCAGCCGGAGGCGATCCCCGCCGCGCCGCCCCATGCGGCGCCCGAGGCGTCCGCCGGGGAGGATGGCTCCAACCCTAATTTTCAACCGGAATCATCTTCGCGGCGGCGACCGATTCCTGTATCCTGAAACCGTGCCGCCGAGCCCATGCCGGCGGCTCTTTTGGGTGGGGAGACTGCCATGGTGGTGGGACGCCGTTACCTGATACGGCAATCGACGGGTGACCTGATCGAGCTGTCTCATCGGGATTTCGACCGCGCCGACGACCGGATAGCCCCGATCGCCGGGCTGGCGGGCCGCTGTGTCGAGATGGTGTCCGTGGTGGTGGTCGAATCGCCGGATCTGACACCGGTGGTGTCCGATGTCGCCTTCACCAAGGTCTATTTCGACAACGACGGTTTCATCGACGTTTCCAAGCGCGACCTGATGATCAGGCTGATGGTCGAAAGCTGCGCCGACCAGCGCTCACAAGTGGCGCCACCACTCGATCCGCAGTCTCTGGTGGTATTCGCCCACAAGGCTCGTGGCCGGCTCAACCGCGAGTTTCGCTGGCGGCCCGACCCGGCGGTCGTCAGTGAAGTGCTGCACCGTTTCGACTTGCCGGTTTCCAACGGCTTGGGCCAGCGCCTGCTCGCCATGAGCCGCACGCTCCACTAACAAAGCGGACCCGTGATGACCAAGCGACCCAACACGGCCCCGAAAGCGGCCGCGATGTCCGTTGCCCGCATGCGCCAACTTGCGCTGATCGGCATGGGCTGGACGATCATCGCGGCCGGCGTCGTGATAGCGCCCCTACCCGGCCCCTTCGGCTTGCCGGTGGCCCTGGTCGGCGTCGTCATGCTGCTGCGCAACTCGGCAGACGCACGGCGCTTGTTCGTCCGGCTGCGCCGGCGGAAGCCGCACTGGTTCAAGCTGTTCGACCGCCACATCCGCCGCCGCGAACGCCCTTCGAAACCAGACGCCCGCTAGCCCAGCAGGTACATCAGCAGCGCCATGCGGACATACAAACCGTTCTGCATCTGGCGGAAATAGGCGGCGCGCGGATCGGCGTCCAGCGACAGCGGGATCTCGTTGACGCGCGGCAGCGGGTGCATCACCGACATGGTCGGTTTGGCCCGCGCCATGTGGTCCTCGGTCAGGGCGTAGTGATAGTCGCCGGTCGACTCGAACCGCTCCTTCTGGACGCGGGTCACGTACAGCACATCGGTGCCGGCCAGCACCTCGTCCAGTTCCACGATCTCGCGGTCGCTGGGACGGACCAGATCGGACGGCATGCGCAACTCGGGCGGGGAGACATAGTTGATGGTCACGTCGTACATGCCCAGCAGGCGCGACAGGCTATGCACCGTGCGGCCATGCTTCAGGTCGCCCATCATGGTGACGCTCAGCCCGTCGATCCGGCCCTGCTCGGCCAGGATGGTGAACAGGTCGAGCAGCGCCTGGGTCGGGTGCTCGCCGACGCCGTCGCCGGCGTTGACGATCGGCACCGGCGACACGGCGGCGGCCCTGGCGGCGGCTCCCTTCTCGGGATGGCGCAGCACGATGATGTCGGTGTAGCAGGCCAGCGTCCGGATCGTGTCCTCCAGGATCTCGCCCTTGGACACGCTGGAGAACGTCACGTCGTTGATCGGCAACACCCGCCCGCCAAGCCGGCTCATGGCGGCGAAGAAGCTGGACGACGTGCGGGTCGACGCCTCATAGAACAGGTTCGCCAGCAGCTTGCCGCGCAGGTGGCTGATGCTGTGCCCCTTCGCCTTGCTGATCCAGTTGGCGTGATAGAACAGCTCTTCGATCAGCGCCTTGTCGAACTGATCGACGGAAAGGACGTGGGTAAGCTTCATGGGGGACCTCACAGGACGCGCGCGGCACGTATTGCAGCATAAAGCGCCACGACACAACCCGGATGTGATCTCCAAAGGAGGAGGAAAACCGCCCCTCGAACGAGCGCCCCGAAGGAAGTGACATCCGTCACGCCATTGCCATGGCCGACCTGCCATGGTGCGCTACACTTTGTCACCCGCATGTTTCGAGCCCCCAGTTCCGAGTGGACCGCATGATCCCCCGCCGTTTTCCGTTCCTGGCAGCGCTCCTGGCGATGCTCCTCCTCGCCACGCCCGCCAGCGCCGGCGGCTTCGACCAGGAACTGGCGCGCTGGGCGGCGGCGCTGGAAACCCGGCTGGTGACGCTCGAGTCGAGCCCTGCCGAGGCCATGCCGGTGACTGCGATCCCGCGCGGGCCGGTGCTGAAGCCGGGCATGGCGGATCCTCGGGTGATCGACCTGACGCGCCGCCTGATCGAGCTTGGCTATCTGGAGCCCGGATCGGAGCGCGACGTCCTCGACGATCTGGTCCTGGCCGCGGTCCAGACCTTCCAGACGGAGCGCGACCTCAACCCCGACGGCAAGGTCGGCGGCGCCACGTTGGCGGCGCTCAACCTGACCCCGGCCAAGGAGATCGCCTCGATCCGCGAGACTCTGTCGCGCATGACGGAGTTCGCAACCAACGCGCCTAGCACGCTGGTCCTGGTCAACCTGCCGGCGCAGGAGCTGTATCTGGTCCGGAACGGCGAGACGGTGATGACCATGGACACCGCGGTCGGCAGCTCGGCGCGGCCGACGCCGCTGCTGACGGACACGATCACCCACGTCATCGTCAACCCGACCTGGACGGTGCCGCCGACCGTCATGAAGCAGGACAAGCTGCCGAACCTGCGGCGTACCGGCCAGCCCGGCATCGACCACGCCACCGTCTGGCTCGACGGCCAAGTGGTCGATCCCGCCATCGTCGATTGGACGGGGGTGTCGCCGTGGCGCGTCAGGATCACGCAGTCCCCCGGCGACCACAACGCGCTGGGCAGGTACCGCTTCAACCTGACCAACGGCGACGACATCTACCTGCACGGCACCAACGACCGCCGCGTCTTCAACCGCGACCGCCGCGCCGTCAGCTCCGGCTGCGTCCGGCTCGCCGACCCCAAGGCGCTGGCCGAGGCGCTGCTGGGTACGGCGGGCTTCACCCCGGAACGGATATCCAACTGGGTGGACTCGGGCGAGACGCGGTGGATCAAGCTGGCGCAGCCGATGCCGACCCGGTTCGTCTATTGGCCGGCGGTGCTGCGGAACGACCGCGTCGTGGTGCTTCCCGACATCTACGGCATCGTGCCCTCGGCGGAGATCGTCGCCGCGACCAATTGAAACGGGAAGATTAACGGGATTTCACGTTCCCGCTCCTGGAACATGATGTAAAAGCCGTCGCGGGCGACCCACGCTCCAGTCGGTTTCGACCAAGTGACTCACGCGCGGATCATGGCAATCCATGGCGACCCTTGAATCCCGCACCGCCCTTGTCGGCGCACCGTCGGCAACCCTCGCGATCCCGGCCCTCTGGGACCGTCTCGCCTGGCTGCTTTTCACCGGGTTGGCGGCGACGGTCTTCCTGACCTTTCGGCACTACGGCGTCACCTTCGACGAGGACGTGCAGAACACCTACGGCGACCTAATCGTCCAGTGGTACGCCACCCGCGGCGCCGACGACGGCGCCCTGACCTATTCCAATCTATACTTGTACGGCGGCTTGTTCGACACGCTGGCCTCGCTGGCCAACAAGGTCTCGCCGTTCGGCGTCTACGAGACTCGCCACCTGCTGAACGGCTGGGTTGGCGTCATCGGCATCGCCGGCTGCTGGAAACTGGCGCGGGTGCTGGGCGGACCGCGCGCCGGCCTGTTCGCGGCGGCGTCGCTGGCGCTGGTGCCCGACTGGTACGGCCAGATGTTCAACAACCCCAAGGACATCCCCTTCGCGGCGGCGATGACCTGGGCGACCTACTTCATGGTCCGGCTGGCCCACCGACTGCCGACCCCGCCGCTGGCCCTGGTGGTCAAGCTGGGCGTCGCGATCGGCTTGGCGTTGGGAACGCGGGTTGGCGGCGTCATCCTCTTCATCAACCTCGCCTTCGTGCTGGCGGCGTTCCTGGCGCTGGAGGCCGCCGTCCCGGCGCACCGTCTCCGCCTGCCGAGGACGGCGCGCCACGTCGTCCGGTCGGTCTGGCCGGTGGTGCCGGTGGCGGTGACCGTCATGCTGGTCTGGTGGCCATGGGCGCAACAGAACCCGATCACCAACCCCCTGGAGGCGCTGGCCGAGTTCTCCCACTTCCCGATGGAGTTCGACTTCGCCTTCTTCGGCACATGGGTCGGCACGACCACCCTGCCCTGGTACTACATCCCCGGCTTCCTCTCGGTCAAACTGCCGGAACCGATGGTGCCGCTGGTCGTGATCGGCGCGGTCCTGGGGGTCTGGCGGCTCGGCCGCGCCCGCCTGCCCTGGCTGGTCTTCGGCTTCGCGCTGCTGTTTCCGCCAACCTACATCGTCGCCTCGCACGCCGTGCTGTACGACAACATCCGGCACGTGCTGTTCCTGATCCCCCTGCTGGCGGTGATCGCCGGGCTGGTGTTGGACCGCTTCGACCGCCTGCTGATCCCGGCGCGCGCCCAACGGATCGCCGTGTGGTCGGCGGTCGCCGGGTTCCTGGTCTATCACCTGGGCGTCATGGTGGCGCTGCATCCCGACGAGTACATCTACTTCAACGCCTTTGTCGGTGGCGTGCCGGGTGCGGCCGACCGCTTCGACATGGATTTCTGGAGCAACTCGCTGGCCGAAACGACCACCGCCATGGTCGCCAAGATCACCGCCTCCGAAGGCCCGTCGGCCCTGTGGGAACCACACACCGTGGCGATCTGCGGCCCGACCTTCTCGGCGGCCTATTACCTGCCGCCGGCTTGGAAGGCGGTCGACGCCGACGACGATGGCATCACCCCGGACTTCTATATCACCCAGCTTCGAGCGCCCTGCGACAGCGAGACGGAAGGCCCGGTGATCGCCCGGACGGAGCGCATGGGCGTGCCGCTCAGCTACGCCCGCGACGTGCGGGTGCCTCCCTCGGACGAATGATCTGGGCCAATGATCTGGGACCGTGGCGACGAATCGCCGACCCCGCCTGTTATGGCAGTCGTCACTGACAGGAGAAGCGAACATGGCGACGGATCCAATGGCCCCCGGCGACGACGCCCCAGCCGGCACTCCCGGCACCGGCGAGGATATCTGCCCCGACTGCTCGGGCACCGGAAAGCTGAACGGCGGCACCTGCCAAAACTGCTCCGGGACAGGCAAGATCATCGAGGGCATCGGCGGCGGCTGAACCGGCCCTCAAGCTTCAAGGAGCGGAGGACGCCACCATGGCGGTGCGCAGCTGGCGGTCCATCCGCCGGCCCAGCGCCTCGGTCATGCGGTTGAACTGACCCCAGGTCAGCCGGCCGGACGCCAGGGCGGTATAGAGCTGTTCCTGCTCGTGCCACGTCGTCAAAATCGCCCGGCCCGCCGCCTGGTCTCGCGGGTTGAGCATGGCGTCGGTGCGCGGGATGCACGCCGACACGGCGCCGAGATAGTCCCGCGCCAACGCCTGCTCCTCCACCGTCGGCTTGGTGGTGTCGCCCAACTGCGTGGATGTCATCTCGCCCAGCGGCGCGCTCTTGGCGCGGAGCGGGGCGAAGGCGGGTTGGCTTTCGATCTGGTCGACACACGCGACCGAGGCGCCGACCTGCTGTGCCAGGGGGGAATTCGATGGGGCCGAAGCGCAGCCAGCCATCAGGGCGGCCAGCGGTAGAAGTATGATGAAGCGAGAAAACATGCCGCTCATGACCTGATCCTGGACCTATTTGCCCTTCATGGGAGTGCAGTACAGACCCGCCGCCTTGAGACCGCCGCAGAATTCGGAGACTTCCGCCAATTGGGTGAAGCCGTCGGTCATCAGACGCACGAACGTCCCCTGCCCCGGGATTTCCGCCGTGACCGTCACCGGAGAGCGGTTGATCAGAAGATCGCGATGGGCTTTTTGAATGGTCTTCCACCCGGCCAAGGCATGCGGCTCGTCCCGGTAGGACGCCAAGTGCGCCATGTAAGGACCGGACGCCGCCTTGTGGCCGGCGTGGGCCGTCTGGTCGATCACGGAGGCACGGGCGACCGGCACCGTCGCTGGTGCCGTTTCCGACTTGGCGGGCGCCACCCTGGAGACGGTCACCGGCACCGCGACAGGCGGCACGGCGGATTCCGGCGCGGCCGAAGCTTGGGCGACCACGACAGGCGCCTCCTCCTTGGCCGACGGCGGTTCCACTGGTGGCGGTTCGACTGGCGCCTTTTCAGCCTCGGCGACCATGACGGGAGCCGGAACCGGTGTCGACGGCACCGTGGCCGGACCAGTGAGATAGCCCATTGAACGATCGTCGCTGGTCAACCAAGCGCCGGTCCAGGGATTGACGGTCATGGCGTCGGTGATTTGCACATAACCCCGCGCGAAACCGGTATTCGCGACAGGAGTAGGAGCCGGAACCGGGTCAGCCGCCATAGTAACCGGAACCGGAGCCTCTTCCCGAATCACCTCGGGCGGTGGGGGTGGTGGCGTCGGTGGAGCGGTCAGCGGCATCACCGAGGCGGTGACGGTCACGGGCGCGTCCGGCACCGGCCTCATCTCCGGCGCGGGGGCCGCGACGGGTGCCGGCGTGGGCAGGGCGGCCGGTGCCGCGGGTTCAAGCTTGGGCGGAAGCTCAAGCTTGGCGACCCGCTCGACCTTGGGCGGAGAGGCGGAATGGCCGGCACCACCGGCACCCATGCCACCACCACCACCACCTTGCATGTAGAATCCGGTCGCCGCCGTGGCGCCCAGCATGCCGTAGGCGACAGCGATAAACTTGAAGCTCAAGACGCTCTCCTCCTCCAGCCACGCAACGGAAGCCACGACGGCGACGACACCGCGTCCCGATAATACTTCGGGGAGGATTAATACTTTGTGTCAGCGCCGCATCAACAACACACCGCCCGCGACACAAAAAGCCGCGGCCACCATGAAGCCGGGAGCGTAGCTTCCCGACAGTTGGACCAGCAGGCCGAACACCGGCGGTCCGGCGACCAAGCCGACGAAGGTCGCGATCAGCACGCCGCCCGTCGCCTCGCCAACCCGCCCCTCCGGGGCCAACCGCGCGACCTCCGCCAGGAACAGCCCGTTCCAGCCGCTGGCGGTGAGACCGAACAGGAAGCTCAGGACCGTCAAGGGCCAGAAGGTCCAGGTGACCCCGACCGTCAGCACCGCCGCCACGGCCATGGCGAATCCCAGCAGTCCCAGCACGCGCCGCTTATGGGTGATACGGTCGCCCACCGCCCCCCAGAACACGCGCCCGATCAGGCCGCCGATCTGGGCCACCGCCAGCGTCGCCCCCGCCATCGCCAAGCCCATGCCCAGTTCCACGACGCAGTAACTGACCAGGAACGCGTTCAGGCTGATCTGCATCACGGTATAGCCGCCGGACGCCAGGGCCAGCGCCCGCAGCCGGGCGTCGGCGCGGACCAGCGCCATCGACCGCCGATAGCGGACGAGGATCGTGCCGGTCTGCCGCTCGACCGGCGTTTCCCACACGGCGCGCAGGGAGCCAAGCAGGATCGCCGCCACGACGCACAGGCAGCCGACGACCAGCAAGCCACCGCGCCAGCCGATCAGGGGGATCAGCGCGGGAAGGGCCAAGGCGCCGGCGACCCCGCCGATCTGGTTGCCGGTCTGCTTCAGCGAGAAGACCAGACCGCGCCGGTGGGGCGGCGAGATCCGCATCAGCAGGTGCGAACTGGCGGGTGTCTCGGGGGCGAAGGCGCAGCCGATCGCCAGGGCCGCCGGGATGAACATCCACCAGATGCCGGTCGCCGCCAAGCCGAGGCCGACGCCGCAGCCGAGCAGGCAAATCTGGGCCACCCGCAGCGCGCCGAGCCGAAGCACCAGATCGCCACCGACCGGCGACGACACGATGCCCAAGCCGAAGATCACCGCCATGTAGACACCGACCAGCGTCGCCGGATCGACGCCGACATCCAACGCCACCACCGGCGCCATGGTCGGCACGGCGAACAGGCTGCACGAGACCAGCGCCTGCACCCCCGCCAGCGCCGCGACCGGCAGGGCCAGGGAGGGGGAACGGGCCGGGCGGGTCGCGACGGGATCGGTCGCGGCGGGGATCGGGTCTGTCGTCATGGCGCGCCAGCATACCGGCAAGCCCCGCCCCGGCAAGCCGGAAGAGTGGCCGAAGCTGGTTACCCAATCCGGTCTCGGCGCTGGAACCATTCTAAGCTGCCAGGGGTTTCCTCAGGGCGAGCAACGGAACCCGGTCTCCCCGCCACAAGCCATCCCGTGGGCCCCCATGCCCATGGCCTCCCGTGACGGAGGATTCCCCCGCCTCACTTTCGGCGCCACGACAAGGCGCGAACACCGAATTCAGGAAGAAGGCACAAGACATGCCGGACAACAGGCTCACCAGCAGCCGCGAAAGCGCGACATTCGCCGACCAGGAAGTCATCCGGGGAGAGGGTGGCGAAACCCATCAGGTCGCCGGCGGCGACGTGCCGGTTCTGACCACCCAGCAGGGGATTCCGGTCTCCGACGACCAGAACTCGCTCAAGGTCGGCTATCGCGGCCCGACCGCGTTGGAGGACTTCCATTTCCGCGAGAAGATTTTCCACTTCGACCATGAGCGGATCCCCGAGCGCGTCGTCCACGCCCGCGGCTTCGGAGCCCATGGCTTCTTCGAGGCCTACGAGTCGCTGTCCGACATCACCCGCGCCGACCTGTTCCAGCGCGCCGGCGAGAAGACCCCGGCCTTCGTCCGCTTCTCGACCGTGGCCGGCAACAAGGGTTCGGCCGACCTGGCGCGCGACGTGCGCGGCTTCGCGGTCAAGTTCTACACCCAGGAAGGCAACTGGGATCTCGTCGGCAACAACATCCCGGTGTTCTTCATCCAGGACGCCATCAAGTTCCCCGACCTGATCCACGCCGCCAAGCAGGAGCCCGACCGGGGCTTCCCGCAGGCGCAGACGGCCCATGACAACTTCTGGGACTTCATCTCGCTGTCGCCGGAAGCGATCCACATGTCGCTGTGGGCCATGTCCGACCGGACGATCCCGCGCTCTTTCCGCTTCATGGAGGGCTTTGGCGTCCACACCTTCCGGCTGGTCAACGCCGAGGGCAAGTCGACCTTCGTCAAGTTCCACTGGAAGCCCAAGCTGGGCATGCAGTCGGTCGTCTGGAACGAGGCGTTGAAGATCAACGGCGCCGATCCCGACTTCCACCGCCGCGACCTGTGGAACTCGATCCAGGCCGGCGATTTCCCGGAATGGGAGCTGGGTCTCCAGCTGTTCGACGAGGACTTCGCCGAGAAGTTCGATTTCGACGTGCTGGACTCGACCAAGATCATCCCCGAGGAGATCCTGCCGATCCGCGTCGTCGGCCGCTTGGTGCTGGACCGCTGCGTCGACAACTTCTTCGCGGAGACCGAGCAGGTCGCCTTCTGCACCCAGAACATCGTGCCGGGCATCGACTTCACCAACGATCCCCTGCTCCAGGGCCGCAACTTCTCGTACCTGGACACGCAGTTGAAGCGGCTGGGCAGCCCCAACTTCACCTATCTGCCGATCAACGCGCCGAAGCGGCCGGTCAACCACTTCCAGCAGGATGGCCACATGGCGATGGTCAACCCGAAGGGCCGCGCCAACTACGAGCCGAATTCCTGGGGCGGCGCCGCCGGCGGTCCGCGCGAGGCGCCGGATGTCGGCTTCAAATCCTATCCGGCCGAGGAGCAGGGCCCCAAGCTGCGCATCCGTCCGGAATCCTTCGCCGACCACTACAGCCAGGCGCGCCAGTTCTACAAGAGCCAGACGCCGGTCGAACAGACCCACATCGCCGACGCCTTCACCTTCGAGCTGAGCAAGGTCAAGACGGTGGCGATCCGCGCCCGCATGGTCTCGCACCTGCTGAACGTCGACCAGGGCTTGGCCCAGAAGGTCGCGACCGGCCTGCGGCTCGAGGCGATGCCGAAGCCGGCCGACGCCGCCCGGCCGACCAAGGACCTGCCGCCCTCCCCGGCGCTCAGCATCCTCGGCAATCCACCGGACACCTTCAAGGGCCGCAAGGTCGGCATCCTGCTGAGCGATGGCGTCGACATCGACTTGGTCAAGGGCCTGAAGGACGCCATCACCGCCGAGGGCGCCATGCTGGAGTTCGTCACCCCCATGGTCGGCGGCGTCAAGGCGAGCGACGGCACCCTGATCGAGGGTGACGAGAAGATCAATGGCGCTCCTTCCGTGGTCTACGACGCGGTGGCGGTCCTGTTGTCCGACGACGGCGCCAAGCTGCTGTCGAAGGAGGCCACCGCCCGCGACTTCGTCACCGACGCCTTCGCCCACGTCAAGTTCATCGCCTATAACGCGGCGGCGATGCCATTGCTGGAGAAGGCCTGCGTGGCGGCCGACATGGACGGCGGCTTCACCGAGTTGAAGTCGGCGGCCGACGCCAAGACCTTCATCACCACTTGCCGCAAGCTGCGCTTCTGGGAGCGCGAGCCGAAGGTCAAGCAGGTCTGACGACACACCCCAACCAATAAACGTCAAGTACAGTGAAATGACGCGCGGCCACCGATGGCCGCGCGTTTTTCATGTCGGGAGCCTGGATCTTCGCCGGACTTCCGATCACGCCGATGTGATCGATGATCTGGAACCAAATCCTACCACTTCTTGTTGGGAAGTTCCGAAACCCGCCGCCTGACAAACCCGCCAACGGTCGTGGTATCCCATCGAAGGGCATATGATGAAGCATCGGTCCAAACGCACTCCCCTGAACGCCATCCTCCTGAGCGCCGTCGCGGTGCTGGCGCTGGGCGCCTGCCAGCAGGTGTCGAACCTCGGCACCGCCCTCTCGAACGATCCGCTGGCGACCGCGCAGGGCACCCCGACGCTGGCGGCGGCCGACGCCGACATGGGATCGGTCCTGCTGGCGCTCCAGGCGCTGGGACCCAAGCCGATCGAGACGCTGTCGGCCCCGGAGGCGCGGCGCCAGCCGACTTTGACGGACGCCGTCAAGAAGGTTCTGACCGACGACGGCAAGACCGCCAAGCCCGAAGCGGTGTCCTCCGTCCGGAACATCACCATTCCCGGCCCTGGCGGATCACAGCCGGCCCGCGTCTATGTGCCCGGCGCCGCGCGCACGCCCCTGCCGGTGATCGTCTATTATCATGGCGGCGGCTGGGTGATCGCCGACCTCGATACCTATGACGCCTCGGCGCGCGCCCTGGCCAACCAAGCCGGCGCGATCGTCGTCTCGGCCGAGTACCGCAAGGGACCGGAAGCCAAGTTCCCCGCCGCCCACGAGGACGCGCTGGCGGCCTATCGCTGGACCCAGGCCAACGCGCGTCAGCTTGGCGGCGATCCCGACCGCATCGCGGTGGTCGGCGAGAGCGCCGGCGGCAACATGGCGATCGGCGTGTCGCGGATGGCGCGGCAGCAAGGACTTCGCCCGCCGATCCACCAAGCCCTGATCTATCCCGTCGCCGGCAACGACATGAACACGGAATCCTATCGGGAGAACGCAAACGCCAAGCCGCTGAACAAAGCGATGATGGGCTGGTTCTTCGATAAGTATCTGCGGAACCCGCGTGACGGCAACGATCCGCTGATCAATGTGGTGGACGCGCCCGATCTGGCCGGCCTGCCGCCAACCACGATCGTGACGGCCGAGATCGACCCGCTGCGCTCCGACGGGCAGTTGCTGGCCCAGCGGCTGCGGAACGCCGGTGTCGAGGTGGCCGCCAACAACTACGAGGGCGTCACCCACGAGTTCTTCGGCGCCGCCTCGGTCATCGAGAAGGCGAAGGAGGCCCAGGCCTATGTCGCGGGCCGGCTGCGCGAGGCCTTCGTCGGGGGGTCCGGCGGCTCGGGTTCCTGAGGTTTGACCTGGTAAAGGAAGTGAAGTGACATGATGAAGCGGACCGTACTGACGACACTGGCCCTGGGAATGCTACTGACCGGAGGACCGCTGACGCCGGTGCGATCCGTCTTCGCGGACGCCATGCTGGCGGATTTCGACTATCCGCACGAGGTCGGGACCTTCGAGTTCACCTCGCAGGGCCAGAAGATGGCGATGGCCTACATGGACATCCCGCCGTCCGGCGCCGGCAATGGCGGCACCGTGGTCCTGCTCCACGGCAAGAACTTCTGCGGCGCCACCTGGGAAAGCGTGATCCAGCCGCTGACGCTGGCGGGATACCGCGTCGTCGTTCCCGATCAGGTCGGCTTCTGCAAATCGACCAAGCCGGCGGCCTACCAGTTTGGCCTGCACCAGTTGGCGGCCAACACCCACGCCCTGCTGGAACAGGCGGGGGTCCGCGACCCGATCGTGATGGGGCATTCCATGGGCGGCATGCTGGCGATGCGCTACGCCCTGATGTACCCGAACCAGACCTCGGCGCTGGTGCTGGTCAATCCGATCGGGCTCGAGGACTGGAAGGCCAAGGGTGTTCCGGTCACCACGGTGGACCAGCTGTACCAGGGCGAGCTGAAGACCAACGCCGAGGGCATCAAGCGCTATCAGTTGAACACGTATTACGCGGGCGAGTGGCGCTCCGACTATGACCGGTGGGTCGAGATGCTGGCGGGGATGTACAAGGGCGATGACGGCGATCTGGTCGCCTGGAACCAAGCGTTGACCTCGGACATGGTGTTCATGCAGCCCGTGGTCCACGAACTCCAGAACATCCAGGTGCCGACGCTCTTGATGATCGGCGAGCGTGACAACACCGCGATCGGCAAGGACAGGGCGCCCGAGGACGTCGCGGCGCGGCTGGGGAACTACAAGGAGCTCGCCCGCGAAACGGCGAACCGGATACCGGGAGCGCGGCTGGTGACGTTCCCCAACCTGGGGCACTCACCGCAGGTCCAGGCGCCCGAGGAATTCAACGCCGCCCTGCTGGAGAACCTGGGTCAGGTCAGCGCGCGGGAATGAGGGAGACGGATATGATGGAACGGATCACCGACAACCCGGCGCGAAGCCGGTACGAACTGGACGTGGATGGCAAGGTCGCCTTCGCCAATTACCGCAAGGTCGGCTCCACCCTGCACATCCCCTATGTCGAGGCGCCGCCGTCCCTGCGCGGCACGGGTGCGGCGGGACGGCTGATGCGCGGCGTCATGGAGACGGCGCGCGCCGACGGGATGAAGGTGGTGCCGATCTGCGGCTACGCCGCCCACTGGATCCGGAGCCATCCCGAATTCCACGACCTGCTGACGTAAAAAGGTTGCAATTCAAACGTTATGAGTCAACCGTAGGTCGGGTAAAGCGAAGCGGCACCCGACAAGCAGGCGAGTTGGTGTCGGGTGCCGCTGCGCTCTACCCGACCTACAATCCCACATGCCTCGACCTCAAGCGCCATCAGACGCTGAAGCTCTCGCCACAACCGCAGCGGGCCTTCTCGTTCGGGTTCTTGAAGACGAAGCCGGACTGGATCTTGTCGTCGACATAGTCCATCTCGGTCCCGATCAGGAACATGGTCGCGGCGGGGTCGATCAGGATCTTGACACCCTTGTCCTCGACCACCTCCTCGAACTTCTTGATCTCGTCGGCGTATTCGACGGTGTAGCTGAGGCCCGAGCAGCCGCGCGACTTGACACCGACGCGCAGGCCCAGGGCCGGCTTCTCCGATCTCGCCATGATCTGCTTGACGCGCTCGGCGGCGGCGTCCGTGATCGTCATCGCCTTGGGAAATGCCATTCTCTTCTCACTCCGACTTCAACCAATCTCGAAAACCAATCTTGTTGGCTCAGAACATGTCCAGCGCGACCTTGGCCTCGTCGGACATCATGCCCGGATGCCACGGCGGTTCCCAGACAAGTTCGACCCGGCAGGATTTGACGGCATCGATGTTCTCGATCACCTGCTGGACCTGCATCGGCATCTCGCCCGCCACCGGACACGACGGCGCCGTCAGGGTCATGTCCAACTCGACGTTCTTCTCGCTGTCGACATCGACCCGGTAGACCAGACCGAGTTCCCAGATGTTGACCGGGATCTCGGGGTCGTAGACGGTCTTGATCGCGTCGAGCACCTGTTCCATCAGGGTCTCGTTGTCGACCACCGCCACCGCCGGCGTCTCATCCAGCACTTGGCCACCACTCACATCGTCCGGCATCTCGAAGCCTCCTCAATCCTGTCGCTCATCATTCCGTCGAAATCCTGGTGCCGCCCGCCAAGGCCGCGTCCATCGTGTGCCACGCCAGCGTGGCGCACTTGACGCGCATCGGGAACTGGCGGACCCCCGCCAGCACCTGGAGCTTCTCCATCGCCTCGTCGTCCAAGCCATCGTGATGGACGTGCTCGTGGTCTTCCTTGGTGCACATCTCGTGGAAGCTCTCGAACAGGGATTTCACCTGGGCTTCCGTCCGTCCGACGATCAGCTCGGTCATCATCGAGGCCGACGCCGTCGAGATCGCGCAGCCCCGTCCCTCGAAGGCCGCGTCCTCGACCACGCCGCCGGGGCTGACCTTGAGGAAGACCGTGACCTTGTCGCCGCACATCGGGTTGTCGCCACGGGCCTCCCGATTGGCGTCTTCCGGATGGCGGAAGTTCCGGGGGGACTTGCCGTGGTCCAGGATGACCTCCTGGTAGAGGTCCCGCAATTCGTCCATCATCGCCGCCGCCCCATCCATCTCACCCGAAGATCTCGCGCACCCTGTGGAGCGACGCCACCAGCGCGTCGACCTCCCCGAAGGTGTTGTAGAGAGCGAACGAAGCCCGTGCCGTCGCCGGCACATTATAGAAGTCCATCAGGGGCTGCGCGCAATGGTGACCGGCCCGCACCGCGATGCCGGCGCGATCGATGATCGTGCCGATGTCGTGGGGATGCGCGTCGCCCAGGGTGAACGACACGATGCTGGCCTTGTCCGGCGAGGTGCCGTAGATCCTCAAGCCGGGGATCTCCAAAAGTTGTGCCGTCGCATAGGCCAGCAGATCGCGCTCGTGCGCCGCGACCCGGTCGAGCCCCAACTCCATCAGGTATTCCAAGGCGGCGCCCAACCCGATCACCTCGACGATCGCCGGCGTTCCGGCCTCGAAACGATGGGGGATGCCCTTGAAGGTCGTCTCCTCGAAGGTGACGCGGGCGATCATGTCGCCGCCGCCCTGGTAGGGCGGCATGCCTTCGAGGATCTCCGCCCTGCCATAGAGCACGCCGATACCGGTCGGACCGTACAGCTTGTGGCCGGAGAAGACGTAGAAATCCGCCCCCAGATCCTGGACGTCGACGCCCAGATGGGTGATGCCCTGGCAGCCGTCGATCAGGACGGGAATGCCCTTGTCGTGCGCGATCCTGACGATGTCCTTGACCGGATTGATGGTGCCCAGCGCGTTGGACATGTGGCTGAGCGCGACCAGCTTGGTCTTGGGACCCAGCAGCTTCTCGTACTCGTCCATCAGCAGGGTGCCGGCCTCGTCGATCGGCACGATCTTCAGCACGATGCCCTTCTCGGTCCGCAGCATCTGCCACGGCACGATGTTGGCGTGATGTTCCATTTGCGAAATGACGATCTCGTCGCCTTCCCGCAAGTTGGTCCGGCCCCAGCTGGACGCCACCAGGTTGACCGCCTCGGTGGCGCTGCGGGTGAAGACGATCTCGCGGTCCTCGCGGGCGTTGATGAATCGCTGGACCGTCTTCCGCGCCGCCTCGAACCGCGTGGTCGCGGTGGCGCTCAGCCAATGCACGCCCCGGTGCACGTTGGAGTATTCCTCCGTCATGCTGGTGACCATGGCGTCGATCACCCGACGCGGCTTCTGGGCGCTGGCGGCGCTGTCCAGATAGACCAGCGGCTTGCCATAGATCTCGCGCGACAGGATGGGGAAGTCCTTCCGGACCTCCTCCACGTCATAGCCACTGGTCGTTCCGCTGTCGAAACCCTGAGGCGGCTTGGTGATCTCGTTCATGTCGTTTTCCTGATCCTTGGCGGCTCTGGTCCTAGGCCCGCTGGGTCTTGAGCCAGCCGGTGACCATGCCCTGGAAGGCCTCGCGAACCGTGTCGATCCGGACCTCCTCGATGGCGTCCGCCAGGAAGGCGGCGATCAGCAGGTTCCGGGCGCTCTCCAAATCGATGCCGCGGGCGCGGAGATAGAAAAGCTGGTCGTCGTCCAGCTCGCCGGCGGTGGCGCCGTGGCTGCACTTGACGTCGTCGGCGTAGATCTCCAGCTCGGGCTTGCTATCGATCTCCGCCGTATCCGACAGTAGCAGCGCCCGGTTCAACTGGTAGCCGTCGGTCTTCTGCGCGTCGGGCCGCACGATGATCTTGCCCTGGAACACCGCCTTGGCGGTGCCGTCGATGACGCCCTTGTAGACCTCGCGGCTGGTGCAGTGGGGCTGGGCGTGGTCGATCACGGTGGTCGTATCGCAGTGCTGCTGGCCATTGACCATATAGGCACCCGACAGGCGGCATTCGACACCCGTGCCGTTCAACACAGGCTTTATCTCGTTGCGGGACAGCCGGCCGCCCATGGTCAGCACGAAGTTGTCGTAGCTGGCGTCCTTGGCCAGATCGGCCGTCACCGTCGCCATGTGGAAGGCCAGCGTGCTTTCCCGCTGCACCTTGTAGTGATGCAGCCGGGCGCCCTCGCCGGCCACGATCTCGGTCACGTGGTTGGCGAAATAGGTGCCGACGCCCTGGCCCAGATGATGCTCGACCAACGTCGCCTCGGAGTTCGCCTCAGCCACCACCAGGATGCGCGGGTGGTGCATGGTCGGCTTTTCCGATACGCCGCCCGTACCGATGAAGACCACCTCGATCGGCTCCGCGACCGCGACACCCTTGGGCAGGTGGACCACGACGCCATCTGCGAGGAACGCGGTGTTGAGCGCCTGGAATGGGTTGCTGTCGGTGACGCCGACGCGGCCCAGGTGGCGTTCCAGCAGGTCCGCGTGGCTGTTGAGCGCATGGCCCAGCGAGGTCACGACGGCGCCCTCGGGCAGCGTTCCGATGGAGGACAGGTCATCCCGGAACGCGCCGTCGACGAACACCAGCCGGTGCGACGGCTGACCCGCCGGCATCACCGTCGGCAGCAGGTCGACCGAAACGGCCGCCGATGGTCCGCCACCAGCGGGAGCCGGCTCGAACGCGACCTTCTCCAGCGGACGGAGATTGGTGTAGCGCCAAGCCTCGACCCGGGCGCCGGGGAAACCCTGCTTGCGGAACCGGGCGATGCCCTCGGCGCGCAGGTTGCCCAGCCATGACAGGTCGCCGCCGGGCAGCGAGGACGCCACGCGCCCATGGTGATCCAGATAGGGCTGGACCGCGGGAGCGGGCGTATCGGTGATGGTGACGGTCTTGGCCATCAAGCGGCCTCGTCCACGCCGAACTCGGCGTAGCCCTTCTCTTCAAGTTCCAGCGCCAAGCCCTTGTCGCCGGTCCGGACGATGCGGCCATTGGCCAGCACGTGGACCTTGTCCGGCACGATGTAGTCGAGCAGGCGCTGATAGTGGGTGATCACCAGGATGGCGCGGTCCGGACCGCGCAGCGCGTTGACGCCATCGGCGACGATGCGGAGCGCGTCGATGTCCAAGCCGCTGTCGGTCTCGTCCAGCACGCAGAACGCCGGGTCGAGCACGGCCATCTGAAGCACCTCGTTGCGCTTCTTCTCACCACCGGAGAAGCCGACATTGACCGCGCGCTTCAGCATCTCGTCGGTCATGCCGAGCTGCTTGGTCTTGGCCCGGATCAGCTTGAGGAACTCCATCGCGTCCAGTTCCTTCTCGCTCCGCGCCCGGCGGATCGAGTTGACGGCCGACTTCAGGAACGTCGTGTTGGACACGCCGGGGATCTCGACCGGATACTGGAAGGCCAGGAACACGCCGGCGGCGGCGCGCTCGTCCGGCTCCATGTCCAGCAGGTCCTTGCCGTTGTAGCTGACGCTGCCCTCCGTGACCTCATAGCCGTCGCGGCCGGCCAGCGCGTAGCCCAGCGTGCTCTTGCCGGCGCCGTTCGGCCCCATGATGGCGTGGACCTCGCCGGCCCCGATGGACAGGTTCAAGCCCTTGAGGATCGGCTTGTCGGCGACGGTGACGTGGAGGTTCTTGATCTCGATCATGAATTCGGTTCCGTATCGGTTGGCGGGACGGTGCGGCCGCCTCCATGGGGAGGGGGTAGGGGGGCGCGTCCGTCCCGTAAATCGTTTCGTTATCCCCGGAAGGTCAGCCGACGCTGCCTTCCAGGCTGATGCCGACCAGTTTCTGCGCCTCGACCGCGAATTCCATCGGGAGTTCCTTCAGGACCTCCTTGCAGAAGCCGTTGACGATCAGCGACACGGCGTCCTCGGAGGACAGGCCGCGCTGCTGGCAATAGAACATCTGGTCCTCGCTGATTTTCGCCGTGGTCGCCTCGTGCTCGACGCGGGCGCTGCGGTTCCGGCTCTCGATGTACGGAACCGTGTGCGCGCCGCACTTGTCGCCGATCAGCAGGCTGTCGCACTGCGTGAAGTTGCGGGCGCCATCCGCCTTCGGCAGGATCTTGACCAGACCGCGATAGGTGTTCTGCGCCTTGCCGGCCGAGATGCCCTTCGACACGATGGTGGACTTCGTGTTCTTGCCGATGTGGATCATCTTGGTGCCGGTATCGGCCTGCTGGCGGTTGTTGGTGATCGCGACCGAGTAGAACTCGCCGACCGAGTTGTCGCCCTGCAGGATGCAGCTCGGATATTTCCAGGTGATCGCCGAGCCGGTCTCGACCTGCGTCCACGAGATCTTCGAGTTCTTGCCGCGGCAGGCGCCGCGCTTGGTCACGAAGTTGTAGATGCCGCCTTTGCCGTTCTCGTCGCCCGGATACCAGTTCTGGACGGTCGAGTACTTGATCTGGGCGTCGTCGTGGGTGATCAGTTCGACCACTGCGGCGTGCAACTGGTTCTCGTCGCGCTGGGGCGCCGTGCAGCCTTCCAGGTAGCTGACATAGCTGCCCTCGTCGGCGATGATCAGCGTCCGCTCGAACTGGCCGGTGTTCTTGGCGTTGATCCGGAAATAGGTCGACAGTTCCATCGGGCAGCGGACACCCTTGGGAATGTAGACGAACGACCCGTCGGTGAAGACGGCGGAGTTCAAGGTCGCGAAGTAGTTGTCCGAATAGGGCACGACCGAGCCCATGTACTTCTTGACCAGCTCGGGGTGGTTCTGGACCGCCTCCGAAATCGGACAGAAGATGATGCCCTTCTCCTCCAGGTTCTTCTTGAAGGTGGTCGCGACCGAGACGCTGTCGAACACGGCGTCGACCGCGATGGACGGGCTATCCCCCGCGCCCTCGACGCCGGCCAGGATCGCCTGCTCCTTCAGCGGGATACCGAGCTTGGCGTAGGTCCTCAGCAGTTCGGGATCGACCTCGTCCAGACTCTTCGGCTTGTTCGCCACCTTGGGCGCCGAGTAATAATAGGCGTCCTGGTAGTCGATCGGCGGATAGCCCAGCTTGCCCCAGTTCGGCTCCTCCATGGTCAGCCAGTGGCGATAGGCCTTCAGGCGCCACTCGAGCAGCCATTCCGGCTCTTCCTTCCGCGCCGAGATGAAACGGACGGTGTCCTCGCTCAGGCCCTTGGGGGCGGTGTCCGACTCGATATCGGTGAAGAAGCCGTACTTGTACTTCTGTTCCGTAACGGCCCGGACCTGTTCGGCGGTTTCAAGCGTCGCAGCCATGCTTCTCTCCTAGTTCCCTCGTAGTCCGTCCGGTCCGACGGTTATCGATTGTCATTTCGGGTATTCGATCCGGCGGCGGGATGAAGGTCGGCACCGCCGACATATCCGCCAGCGTCACCCCTTCCAGGGCGTGGCGCACCGCGCGGTTGACCTTGTCCCAATTGCCCCGCATGGGGCACAGGCTTTCGACATCGCAATGTCCCTCGGCGCCGTCGACGCAGGCCGTCAGGGCGATCGGCCCATCCACCGCGCTGATGATCTCGGCGATCGAGATCCCCTCGGCGGAACGGGTCAGCCGATAGCCGCCGGTGGCGCCGCGATGACTGTCCATCAAGCCGGCGGGAGCCAGCAATTTCATGAGCTTGGCGACGGTGGGAGCCGGCACGCCGGTGCGCTCGGCCAATTGGGGAACGGTCTGCACGCAATCGCCGTCACGCGCCATGCGCGCCATCACGACAACCGCGTAATCCGTCAACTTGCTGAGCTTGATCATTTCAGCGCCCCAATCCGTACCAATCTGGTACTGATTAAGTGATGAGCGGACGGTGAAAGTCAAGGCGGAAGGCGACGCTTCGAGGCCCCATCATAGGCCTTTCAGCCATGTCCGCGAAAGACCCAGCGTAAACGTGGGGCTTTCCAGCCTGCGACATTCCGCCGCTGTGGGAACGCGGGCTGGGAAGGCGCTGTCGAGTTCCATTCGCGATAGTGGAAAACGCGGTAATCGAGGACCGAGAGCGCCGGTGACCTCGTCCGCGGCATGCGCGAGGACAACCGTTATTGACCTACCGCCCGGACAGCCCCTTCCGAGTGGCGGCGCTCATCATCGTCGCGGCGGCCAAGTGGGTCCAGCATCGCGGCTTTCGCCGCAAGCCAGCCGCTCATCGAATTTGGTGAAGGATGCGTCACGCGGCCCGATGATGAAGCGTCAAGGAGGGTATCGCGGCGATCAAATCACCAATCTCCTCCTGCGCCTTCTTGATTTCATATAGGCTTTGAAGATTGGTCCAGTATCTCGGATCGGTATCGAACGCCTTGGCGAACCGAAGCGCCATCGGAGCCGTGACACGGCGCTCGCCCCTCAGGATCTCCACCATCGCGTTTGGCGGCACACCGACGTGCTCGGCGAACCGCCGCGCGCTCAATCCAAGGGCCTCAAGATCGTCACGTAGGATCTCACCGGGATGAATTGGGGAGAGCCTGTCAGTTACCGGAAAGCTCATGTCATGCCTCGCTCAAGAGTGATCGATGACAGGCATCAAGCCCCCTCCAGGCTCTTCGAGGCGATCTCGAAGACGTCGCGGGACAGGCCGGGTGTCTGGACGATGCGTTCCAGTTCGGCGCGCATCAGGGCTTGGCGCCGGGGGTCGTATTTGCGCCAGCGGGCGAACATCTTGACCATGCGCGACGCCACTTGCGGGTTGAGGGCGTTGAGCGTCAGCACCTGATCGGCCAGGAACCTGTAGCCACCGCCGCCGATATCGTGGAAGCGCACGGGGTTGCCGCCGGCGAAGCCGCCGATCAGGGCGTAGACCTTGTTCGGGTTGCGGATCTCGAAGGCTGGATGGCCGAGCAGGGCCTTGACCTCCTCCAGCGTCCCGGGCCGTTCCGACATGGCCTGGATCGAGAACCACTTGTCGACCACCAGCGGTTCGTCCTTCCACAGATCGTAGAAGCGCCGCAGGGCCACCTCGCGCTGGGGCAGGTCGGTGTCGGCGAGGCAGCCCAGGGCCGCTATCACGTCGGTCATGGCGTGGGCGTTGTGGAACTGGCCGACGCACAATTCGACCGCTTCGGTCCCCTCCCTCCCGGACTCCTCCAGGGCCATCAGGTAGCCGAGCGCCAGGTTCTTGAGGCTCCGGCGCCCGATCGCCGCCGCGTCGATCGCGAACGGCTCGTTGCCGCCCAGCGCGCGGTGGGTCGCGATCAGGTCGTCGCGCAGCGCCGTGGCGATGGCGCGGCGGCAGAAGGCGCGGACCTCGTGGATGCCGTCCACATCGATCACCGGCATCTGCTGGCCCAGATAGCCCTCCGACGGCAGGGTCAGAGCCTGCGCCGCGAAGGCTGGGTCGAGCGTCGGGTCCTTCAGGATCTTGCCGAACGCGGCGATGAAGCCCGGCGACAGCTCCAGCGGTCGGCCCGCCGCCCGGTCGGCGACGAGGTCCAGCATCAGCCTGGTCGCCAGCGTCTGCCCGGCCTCCCAGCGGTTGAAGGCGTCGCTATCGTTCGCCATCAGGAAGGTCAGGTCGTCGACGCCGTGGGGAAAGCGCAGCTTGACCGGGGCCGAGAACCCGCGCAGCAGCGACGGCACCGGCGCTTCGGCCACGTCGACGAAGTCGAAGACCTGCTCCGCCTCCATCACGTCGAGCACGCGGGAGGTCCCGGCCGGCGCCGCCTCACCGGCCAGCCGCAAGGGCATGTCCGCCCCCGACGGGTCGAGCAGCCCCAGCGCCAGGGGGATGTGGAACGGCTGCTTGACCGGCTGGCCCGGCGTCGGCGGGCAGGATTGCCGCACCGTCAGGCGATACGTGCGCGCGGCGGCGTCATGCGCGCCGGTCACATCCAGTTCAGGCGTGCCGGCTTGGGAGTACCAGCGGCGGAATTGGCCGAGATCGACCGAGGTCGCGTCCGCCATCGCCGCCACGAAGTCGTCGCAGGTGACGGCTTGGCCGTCGTGGCGTTGGAAATACAGGTCCATGCCCTTGCGGAAACCGTCGGCGCCCAGCAGCGTGTGGATCATCCGCACGACCTCGGCGCCCTTCTCGTAGACCGTCGTCGTGTAGAAGTTGTTGATCTCGATATAGCTGTCCGGCCGGATCGGGTGGGCCATCGGCCCGCTGTCCTCGGGGAACTGCGCCGCGCGCAGGCGTTGCACGTCGGCGATCCGCTTGACCGGACGGGAATGCATGTCGGACGAGAATTCCTGGTCGCGGAACACCGTCAGCCCCTCCTTGAGGCTGAGCTGGAACCAGTCGCGGCAGGTCACCCGGTTGCCGGTCCAATTGTGGAAATACTCGTGCGCCACAACCGCCTCGACGCCGAGGAAATCGGTGTCGGTCGCGGTCTCCGGCTTGGCCAGGACGTATTTGGTGTTGAAGACGTTGAGACCCTTGTTCTCCATCGCCCCCATGTTGAAGTCGCCGACCGCGACGATCATGAAGATGTCCAGGTCGTATTCCAGGCCATAGACCTCCTCGTCCCAGGTCATCGACTTCTTCAGCGACGCCATGGCGTGGTCGCACTTGTCCTGGTTCCCCGGCTCGACGTAGATGCGCAGCGCCACGGTCCTGCCCGACTTGGTGACGTGGGTGTCCTCGATATGGACCAGCACGCCGGCGACCAGCGCGAACAGATATGAGGGCTTGGCGAAGGGATCCTCCCAGGATACGGTGTGGCGGCCGTCCGCCTCCATCTTGGACGCCGCGACGAGGTTGCCGTTCGACAGCATCACCGGATATCTCATCGCGTCCGCCGTGATGGTGGTGCGGTAGCGCGCCATCACGTCCGGGCGGTCCAGGAAATAGGTGATCTTGCGGAAACCCTCCGCCTCGCACTGGGTGCAGAAGTTGCCGCTGGTCCGGTAGAGCCCCGACAGCGAGGTGTTCTCCTGGGGCCTCAGCTCCGTCACGATCTCGAGGATGAAGTCCGCCGGCGGGTTCGGCAGGGTCAGGCTGTCAGGCCCGACCGAGTATTCCGACGGATCGAGCGCGCGGCCATCCAGCGCGACCGAGACCAGCCGCATGTCCTGCCCGTCGAGCACCAGGGGGCCGCCCCCGGTGGCGGAGGCGGGGGCAAGGGCGGGATTGGAGCGCATCGCGAGCTTCGACTGGACGCGCGTGACATCCTCGCCCAGGTCGAAGGCGAGATCGACCGTGTCGATCAGATAGGGCGGCGGCGCGTAGTCCTTCAGATGGATGGCCTGAGGGGCGTTCTTGTCCATGTCCGGGTCTCGTGCTTGCTCTGTGTCGGGCGGGGGTTCCGACGGGTTATGACCGCATCCTAACAGGGTGTTCGGTCGATTGTCGCATGCCGTCTGGACTGGTCGGGCAAGCCAGATTCCCTGCCCTCGCTTTGGCCTTATCCTTAAAGCCTTGCTTCCCGTGACGCCGATGGCGTTGTATAAGTGAGGTTATGGTTACCTCTATCGGACGGATCGAATTCAGGCCATGACCGCGGCTGACCAGCTTCCGCAGGCGAACGGCGTCACGTCGGTGGACGATACCGACTCCGATGACCGTAGCCAGACCTTCAAGTTCGAGCACAAGGTCTTCTCGATGGAGGGTGGTTGTTTCTCCTACGTCAAGAACACCCAGGAAGCGGCGTTCCACTTCCCCCTCGGCGACCTGAAGGGGTCGATCGCGATACCGGTTCTGCGCTCCGAATTCGATCTCAGTCCCGAGACCAAGGACGGCAAGCTGCTCGGCATCGTCGAGAAGTCGCTTCGTTTCGTGCGGGAGATCCGGCCCAACGATTCGATCCCCCACGAGTTGCTCGACGGAACCGCGTCGTGGACTGTCGAGGAGAAGCACCACACCATCGCCCGCAATCGCCTGACCATGCAGCTCGTCTCGTGGCTGACCGGCGGCGAGACCCTGATGGTCGACATGGCGCAGCTGGAGCAGCTGGCCGACGACCCGCAGACCAAGCTCCGCGTGCAGGAGGCGTTCGCCCGCGCCGCCGAGAAGCTGGGCATCGGCGCGGACCGCAAGCAGGAAGTCGTCGACATGATCGACAAGCTGGCCCGCGAGCTGTCCTACATCGAGGCGCTGCGCGACCGGTACGGCAGGGTTCAATACATCAACGCGCAGCTGGCGATCCTGTCGAAGCTGTACAAACGGGAACCCGGCGTGCGGAACGAGATCTTCCGCATGCAGATCCTGATCCGCCCACCGGTCGCCGATTTCGACACCATGTTCACCCAGGCCGACGCCCAGACCGGCGAGATCCTGGCGGTGCTGCGCAACATCGGAGCCCAGACCAAGTTCATCCGCGAGACGCGCGACGAACTGCATCACCGCCTGATGCTGTGGGACGAGATGATCGTCCCCTGGTCCAACATCACGGTCGAACGCTCGGCCGAGATCGAGGCGCTGCTGAAGGACACCTACCGGTTCCTGGCTCGCAACTTCGCGATCAGCAACGACTGGCCGCTGACAGGCCGGCGTGGCCGCTGATCCACCGCTCCACGAAAAAGTGTTATGCGGCCCATTTTTGGGCTTGATATGCGGACGATAGGGGCGCACTATACTGCCCATATTCGGACCGCACAGCACGGCCCGCCACTCTCAAGGGGTCCGTCATGCAGTTCCGCGAACGCCGCCGCGTCATCCAGGTCATCCGCACCGTCTACGATCCCGCCGTCAAGCGCGGCCGGTCCGAGGTGGTGGGGAAGATCGACAAGGACGCGCTGGGCGTCCCGGAAAAATTGCGCAAGGCCTGTACCCAGGCCGAGTTGACGGAGATCGAGGACTGGCTGGCACGGCGGGAAACCACGCTGAGGACCGAAACAATCCGGGACGATACCGGGGCGCTCTCCGAACGGATGCGCCATGCCGCCGATTACTTCCGGGAACACGCCACCGGCTCCACGGGCGATGAGCAGGCCGCCGTTCACGCGGCGGATATCTGGCTCGCCTGGGATGACCTGAAGAAAGCCATGCGCAAAGCGGGATACCCACAATCCAAGCTGGCCGAAGACAAAAAAAACCAAAAAGAAAGGGGTTCATCATGACCACGCAGCAATTCGCGTCCGAGTTCCTCCCGTCCATGAGCGACTGCCGCCGCGGTTTCGACCGGGTGGAGCTGGGCCTGGAGATCGCCCTCGGGTTCAGCGTCCTGACCCTGCTCGTGGTGCTGTTCTCCGGGATCTGAGGACCTGGAAAGCTCCACCGCCGGGGATGAGGCCGGCACGCCGGTCCCCAGCCATCGTGGAAGCCCGTCCGGTGACGCGCTTCCACGATGAGGCGGACGTCAATCCGGAATGGTCGCGGGATTTTCCAGGGTCAGCTGGTCCAGATGGGATCGGATATGCGCGGCCTCCGCCGCGGTGTTCGCCAACGCCATCGCCCGGTCGAACGCGACCCGCGCCTCCTCCGCCCGGCCAAGCCGCGCCAGGAAGGCGCCCCTCACCCCGAAGAAGTGGAAGTAACCGGCCAACCTGGGCGCCAGCGGTTCGATCATGTCGAGCGCCGCCTGGGGACCCTTGGTCTTGGCGACCGCGACCGCCCGGTTGAGTGTGACAACGGGGGACGGTTGAAGCCTTTCAAGCGTCGCGTAGAGCAGGTCGATTTGCGTCCAATCCGTCTCCTCCGGACGGACCGCGCGGGCGTGGAGCGCCGCGATCGCCGCCTGCACCTGATAGGGTCCGGCTTGCCGGTGGCGGATCGCCTTGTCGATCAGCGCCAGCCCCTCCGCGATCATCCCGGAACTCCACAGGGAGCGGTCCTGATCCTCCAGCGTGACGATCGATCCGCCCGCGTCGAACCGCGCCGGCGCCCGCGCGTGCTGCAACAGCAGCAGCGCCAGCAGGCCCATGATCTCAGGCTCGCCCGGGAACAGGCGGAGCAGCAGCCGCGCCAGCCGGATCGCCTCGTCGCACAGCGGCGCCCGCCGCGGCGTGTCGGCGGCGCTGGTCGAATATCCCTCGTTGAAGATCAGGTAGACCATGGTCGACACGGCGGTCAGACGCTCGGCCCGCTCCTCCGGTCCCGGAGCCTCGAAGGGAACGCCGGCGCCCGCGACGCGGCTCTTGGCCCGGGTGATGCGCTGCTCCATGGCGCTTTCGCCGACCAGGAAGGCGCTGGCGATCCGCTTGACCGGCAGGCCGCTGACGACCCGGAGCGCCAGCGCCACCTGCTGGGTCGTGGGAAGGTCGGGATGGCAGCAGATGAACAGCAGGCGCAGGATGTCGTCGCGGTACCGCGAGCCGTCCAGCCGTTCGGCGAGATCGGCCTCGGCGTCCTCCAGGTCCGAGAACGCCTCGTCCGGCGGCAGGGGCCGCTGTTTGCCCTGGCGCCGGACCTGGTCGATCGCGGCGTTCCGCCCGACGAAGATCAGCCACGCGGTGGGATCGCGCGGCGGCCCATTGCGCGGCCAATTTCCCAAGGCTCGCAGGCAGGCTTCCTGGAAAGCCTCCTCCGCCGTATCCAGGTCCCGGAAATAGCGGAGCAGGGCGCCGAGCGCCTGGGGCCGCGCGGCGGTCAGCGCCGCGTCGATCCAGGCGGGGTCGGTCACCTCAGGCCCCCTCGCCGGTCGCGGTCCCGGGGAGGAACACGGACAGCGGACGAAGCTCGTAGGCGCCCGCCGAACTGCTGGCCCGGGCGAGGTCGCTGGCCGTCTCGACCGCCTCCTCCAGGGAGGCGCACTCGACGATGTAGAAACCCAGCAGCTGTTCCTTGGTCTCGGCGAACGGGCCGTCGATCACCAGCGGTTCGCGGCCCTTCCTGACCGTCGTGGCCGCCGTGGTCGGCAGGAGGCGGGCGACGGGCCCAAGCCTCCCCTGATCGGCCAGCTTCTGGCGGACGACCGCCAGCTTGGCCATGGCGGCGGCCTCCTCCTCGGGTGACCAGGAGCAGACGACGTCTTCGGAATCGTAGCAGAGGATGGCATAGAGCATGCGTGGTCCTTTCCCATTCTCCCCAAGGACGCGGCGGCATGCCCGGAGCCGACGGGCGGCTGAAAAAAAGCGCCGCCGCGTTCAGCTTGTTCCGGCGAATCCCGCCAGCGATCGCTCGATGTCCTGGATGGTGTAGGGCTTGCGGATCCTGGGATAGTCCGCCAAGTGGGCCGGAACGCTGAGCCCCCTGTCGTAGCCGGAGGCGAAGACCAGGGCGATGCCGCGTCCGCTCAGCACCTCCGCGATGGGATAGACGAGTTCTCCCGCCACGTTGATGTCCAGGATGGCGCCATCCAAGGGTTCCGAGCGGGCCAGGGCCAGACCGCGGGCGACCTTCGCCACCGGACCGATCACCTCGCAGCCGGCGGACAGGAGCATATCCTCCAGATCCATGGCGACCAGGGTCTCGTCCTCGACCACGAGGATGCGGCGGGCGGTTTTCCGGAGCCCGGCGCGCTGGTTGTCGGGAGGACTGGGCTGGGAGGATGTCGGCACGGGGATCGGAGAAGCCTGCGCTGGTTGTCGGGCGGTCCAGGGCCGCGACCATACCCTAGCGGCGGCTCAGGGGGAAGGGAGCACCCGTTCGGCGGGCAGACGGACGGTGACCCGCGTGCCGATGTCCAGGTCGCTCTCCACCGACAGGTCACCGCCATGGAGATCCACCAGCGTGCGGACGATCGACAATCCCAGCCCGGATCCTTGGACACCCGCCGTCCCACAATTGCTCGCCTGGCTGAAAGGCTCCAGGACCGTCGCCAGCTCACCCGCCGGGATTCCGATGCCGGTATCGGCGACGACCAAGCTGACCCCGTCGTCGCGGTCGCGTTCGATCGACAACTCCACGGCGCCGCCGGGCGGCGTGTATTTGACGGCGTTGCCCAGCAGGTTGACCAGCACCTGCTTCAATGCCCGTTCGTCACCGCGCACGCGCGGCGGCCGCTCCATCCGGAGGGTGAGCGAGACGCCTTTCCGCGCGGGGCGGTCGCCCAGCAGCTGGACGGCGCCGGCGGCCAGTTCCGGCAGGTCGATCTCCCGTTCGGCCAGGGTGTAGCGGCCACTCTCCGTCCGCGCCAGTTCCAGGATGCCGTCGATCAGGCCCAGCAGATGCCGTCCGCTGACCTCGATGTCCTGGCAGTACTCATGATAGCGGGGAGATCCCAAGGGGCCGAAATATTCACCCCGCATCACATCGGCGAACCCGATCACCGCCGTCAGGGGCGTCCGCAGCTCATGGCTCATCAGGGCCAGGAAGTCGGATTTGGCCCGGTTCGCGGCCTCCGCCGAGATCCGCGCGGTCTCGGCTTCCGCCCGGGCGTGCTCCGCCGTGTCCCGGGCATCCTCCAGCGCGTCGCGCGCCTCCGCCAGTTCGCGCTCGTGCGCCAGCCGCTCCGTCACGTCGACGCCAATGCCCCACCCGCCGGGATAGTCGGCGATGGCGAAGTCGCGGGCGATGCAGGAGATGGCGATGGTGCGGACCTCCCCATCCTTGCAGGTGATCCGGCGTTCCCAATCGCGGCACCACAGGTTCGATCGCCGGAAGGTCTCGGCGGTCGCCCGACGGTAGTCGGGATCGGGCAACAACCGCTCCAGGATCCCCGGATCGCCGATCGCCTCGGCGGCGGTGTAGCCGGTTATCCGCTCGGCCTCGCGGTTCCACAAGGCCAGCCGCGAGTCCTCGTCCAGCGCCAGGACCATGACCGGCATGTTCTCCAGCATCACCAACAATCGGGCCTGATCCTGGCGCAGCGCCGCCTCGGCATGGGTGGCGGCGCCGATGTGGCGGATCAGGGCGTGCAGCGACAGGGACGTGATCAGGATGAAGGCGAAGCCCTTGATCGTCTGCGCCAGGGTCAGCGTCCCTGGGTCATCGATCATCAGGGCGAGCAGGTGGTCGGACGCCAGTATCCAGAACCCCGCCGCCAGCGCGTAGGCGCAGGACGCGTGCAATGCCCTGCTTCGGCCGGATCGACTGATCCACCGTTCCTTCCGCGACCTGGAGAGGCGGGGAGAACCGCCTAGCGCGACCATCGCCCGTCAAACATGCGTCCTATCCTTCGTGATAGTCCTTCTGTCCAATAGTCTAATATACCGACCCGTTCGAGGAAAGTCCCACCGCGCGGATTCGTCCGCGATCGCCAGTCCGCGATCACCGGCGCGCACGAAAAAACCCGGGCCAATGGCCCGGGTTTCCCGTGCGGTCCCAATCGCTTGGGGCCGTATGTCGGATGGCTTATTCGCGGTTGCCGAACAGCTGGAGCATCATCATGAACATGTTGATGAAGTTCAGGTAGAGCGACAGCGCGCCCATCAGGGCCATCTTGCCGAGCGACTCGGAGCCGTAACCCTCGTTGTACTGCTCCTTGATGCGCTGGGTGTCGAAGGCGGTCAGGCCGGTGAAGACCAGGACGCCGATGACCGACACCGCGAACTGCAACGCGGAGGAGCCAACGAAGATGTTGACCACGCTGGCGATGACGATGCCGATCAGGCCCATCATCAGGAACGAGCCCATGCCCGACAGGTCACGCTTCGTCGTGTAGCCCCACAGGCTCATGGCCCCGAACGTCGCGGCCGAGATGAAGAACACCCGGGCGATGCTGGCTCCGGTGAAGACCAGGAAGATCGACGAGAGCGACAAGCCCATCACCGCGGCGAAGGCCCAGAAGGTCATCTGCGCCGTCGACATCGACATGGAGTGGATCTTGGCCGACAGGAAGAAGACGAAACCCAGCGGCGCCAGCATGACCACCCACTTCAGCGGGGAGCCATAGATCGCCTGCGCGAAAGCCGGGTTGGACATGGCCAGCATGGCCGTCGCGAAAGCCACCACGCCGGTCACGCCAAGACCAACCATCATGTAGTTATACACGCTCAGCATGTGCTGACGCAGGCCTTCGTCGTACTGGGCCTGATCGATCGCGCGGCCGGGGGTCGCGTACCGATTGAACAGTCCGTTTGCCATGTGGTCCTCAATCCCAAAGTTGCCCGAAGTTCGGATACCTCGTGATCAAGGATATTGGGGAGATGTCCGAGCAATTCAATCAAAATCGGACTCGCCCGAAATCGCCGCCCACCCGTGTAACCCTTTGAGGGGTATCGATTTATCCGGCCAAACACCCGCTACGCGCGAGCCATCGTTTTAATCCCGGAAATATTCCGGCCCGATTTGGATCGCCGTGGTTCGTCAGTCGTTCCTCAACAGGGGTGCCGCCGGCTGGCCCAGGGCCCGCCACGTGCCGACGAAGCCGAAAGCCAGGGTGATCGCGGTGCAGAGCGCCGCCGTCACCAGCACGGCCGACGGCAGGAAGGTCCATTCCCAGTCCATCACGCGGGTCAGCACCGCCCAGGCGGTCGCCGTGCCGATCACGCCGGAGATCGCGGCCGTGATCAGTCCCAGCAAACCGTATTCGACCAGGAAGGCCTTCAGCACGTCGGCGCGCGTGGCGCCCAGCACCTTCAGCACGACGGCGTCGTAGACCCGGCGCCGGTGCCCGGCGGCGACGGCACCCGCCAGCACCAGGGTGCCCGCCAGCAGCGTGATCGCCGCCGTGACCCTGACGGCGGTCCCGATGTTGCCCAGCAGCTCGTTGACGGTATCGAGCGCGTCCTTGACCCTGACCGAGGTGATGTTGGCGAACCGGTCGGTCACCGCGCGCTGGATCAGGGGTTCGGCCTCCGGCGTGGCGCGGACGGTCGCCAGGAAAGTCTGGGGCGCCCCGTCCAGCACGCCGGGAGAGAAGATGATGGTGAAGTTGATGTTCATGGTCGAGAAGTCGATCGCCCGGATGCTGGCGACCTCGGCCGTGATGTCGCGGCCCAGCACGTTGACCGTGATCTCGTCACCCAGCTTCAGCCCGAACGCCTCGGCGATGTCTGAATAGATCGAGACCAGCGGCTTGCCCTTGTAGTCCTCCGACCACCACTCTCCTTGCAGGATATCCGCGTCGACCGGCGGGGCGGCGGAATAGGTGATGCCGCGGTCGCCGCGCAGCACCCAGGCGTGCTCCATGTTGATGATCGCCTTCTCGGCCTCGACCCCCTTGGCCTTGCTGACCCGGCCGCGCAGCATCGGAACCTCGCGAAGGTCGGCGGTGCCGGGAATGCCCAGCACCGTGGCGTTGAAATCGGCCCGCTGGTTCGGCTGGATGTCGATGAAGAAATAGGCCGGCGCGTCCCGGGGGATGCTCTCGTTGACGCGGGCGGAGAAGTTGCCCTCGATCAGGGCGATGGCGACCAGCACGGTCAGCCCCAATCCCAGCGACAGCACGACGCTGCCGGTCGGATTGCCCGGCCGGTGGAGATTGGCCAGCGCCAGCCGGAAACCGGGATGGCGCGGCCGGCCGACCCGCGAGGCCGCCCAGACCACGCCCTGCGCCGCCGCCCGGAACGCCAGCAGCGTGACGAAGGCTCCCCCGACGAACCACGCGGCGAACAGCTTCTCCTGCGCGGTCAGGATCGCCAGCGCCGCCAGCGCCACGCCGGACAGCACGCCCGCCACCAGATAGACGCCGCGCGGACGGCCCGACGCCGGCGAGATCACGTCGCGGAACAAGGCGCCGGCCGGCACCTCGCGCGCCCGTCCCAAGGGCCACAGCGAAAACGTCAGCGCGGTCAGCAGGCCGAACGCGCCGGCGATGGCGAGGCCGCCGGGGTAGACCCCGATCCGCGCGGTGATCGGCAGCACGTTCGCCAGCACGGCGCCGGCGACCAGCGGAGCGATGGCGCCGATCACCAAGCCGAGGAATATCCCGAGCGAGGCGAGGATGAGGATCTGGATCAGATAGGCCTGGAACACCAGCGAACCGGGGGCGCCCAGGCATTTCAGCGTCGCGATGGTCTCGACCTTGCCGTCGAGATAGCTGCGGACCGCGTTGCCGACACCGACGCCGCCGACCAGCAGCGCCGTCAGCCCGACCAGCGTCAGGAACAGCGTCAGGCGGGTGATGAACCGTTCGATCTGCGGTGCGGCGTTGGTGAAGTCGCGCACCCGCCAGTTCTCGTCGGGGAAACGCGACCGAAGGTCGGCCAGCCACGCCTGGAGATTGGTGCCGGAATCGAGACCGATCCGGTAGTTCCAGTAGATCATGCTGCCCGGCTGCATCAGCCCGGTGCCGTCCAGGGCGTTGAGGTCGATCAGCAGGCGTGGTCCCAGCGTGAATCCGCCGCCGCCGGCCCGGTCCGGCTCGCGCAGGATGACGTCCCGGATCTGGAACGTCGAGTCGCCGACCTTGACGCTGTCGCCGACCTTGACGTCGAGCCGCTGGTTGACCGTCTCCTCGACCACGGCGCCCCAAACGCCGTCGCGCCGACTGATGCCGTCGGGCAAGGATCCCCCCGCGCGGAGCGTGAAGTCGCCGTAGAGCGGATAGGTCCCGTCGACCGCCTTCAGCTCGACCAGGGTGGAACGGGCGCCATCGTCGCGCCGGGCCATGGCGCGGGTCTCCGCCGCGACCGAGACGCGGCCCTGGCCATCGAGCCAGGCGCGTTGCGGTTCACCCAGCGGCGTGTAGATCACGCGGAGCGCCACGTCGCCGCCCAGGATCGCCTTGCCGTCGGCCCGCAGGCCTTCGATGATGCCGCCCGACAGCGACTGGACCGTCGCGATGGCGGCGACGCCCAGGGTCAGGCAGGCGAGGAAGATCCGGAACCCCTTGAGGCCGCCGCGCAACTCGCGCCGCGCGATGGTCCAGGCGATTTTCAGGGAGGTCATCGAAAGGCCCAGGTTGAAGGCGCGATAAGGATGTCAGGCACCGGAGGCGCGGACGGGGCGAAGGCCGGTATCGTGACCCCTATCCGGGCCAGCCGATTGATCGGTCACGCTTTCGATCCGGCCATCCGCGACGCGGACCGCTCGGTCGCAGCGGGCCGCCAGACCGGTGTCGTGGGTGATCAGGACCAGGGTGGCGCCGCGATGGGCGGCCAGATCGAACATCAGCTTGATGACCTGCGAGCCGGTCTCGCCGTCCAGGTTGCCGGTCGGCTCGTCCGCCAGCAACAGCGACGGTTCGGACGCGAAGGCGCGGGCCAGCGCCACGCGCTGTTGCTCGCCGCCGGAAAGCTGGCCGGGATAATGGGTCACGCGATGCTTCAGGCCAACCGCCTCCAAGCCTTGGCGGGCGCGGTCGAACGCGTCGGACAGCCCCGCGAACTCCAGCGGGATCGCGACGTTCTCCAGCGCCGTCATGGTCGGGATCAGGTGGAACGCCTGGAACACGATGCCGACATGCTCGCGCCGGAACCGCGCCAGCTTGTCCTCGTTCAAGGCGCCGAGATCATGGCCGGCAACCCTGACCAAACCGCTGGTCGGCCGCTCCAGGCCCGCCATGATCATCATCATGGTGGACTTGCCCGAACCCGACGGACCGACGACGCTGACGGTCTCGCCACGCCTGACGGTCAGATCTATGCCTCGCAGGATGTTGACGGGACCCGCCGCACTGTCCAGCTTTAGGTGTACGTCGGCGAGTTCGACGATCAGATCATCCCGGAAAGCAGCATCGGACTTCGCCATGGGTCTTCCAGACATTCGTGACAGCTCATGCGGATATGGCATGTGCCGCCGGCTTTTCAACGCAGGTGCGAAAGGCGCCATGCGGATGGGCGCGGTGGCGGGGCTGGCGCTTTTGGCGCTTTCGCACCCCGTCCTAGCCGCCGAGCCGGGCAAGGCGGCGGTCAAGATCCTGGCCTTGGGCGACAGCCTCACCGCCGGTTACGGCCTCGCCGAGTCCGATGGGTTCACCCCGCGCCTGCAACGGGCGCTCCGCGACAAGGGCTATGAGGTCGAGGTCATCAACGCCGGCGTGTCGGGCGACACCACGGCGGGTGGCAGGGCGCGGCTCGACTGGGCGCTGGCCGACCAGCCCCAGGCCGCCATCGTCGAGCTTGGCGCCAATGACGGCTTGCGCGGCATCGACCCGGCCTCGACCCGCGAGAACCTGGACGCCATCCTGGCGACCTTGAAGGAGCGCGGCGTTCCGACGCTGCTGGCCGGCATGTACGCGCCGCCCAATCTCGGCCGCGACTACGGCGATCGCTTCAACGCGATTTACCCGGAGCTCGCGGCGAAATACGATGTGCCGCTCTATCCGTTCTTTCTCGAAGGCGTCGCCCTCGACCGGAACCTCAATCAGGAGGATGGCATGCATCCCAACGCCCAGGGTGTCGCGATCGTCGTGAAGGGCATCCTGCCGCATCTGATGGATCTCCTGGACGAGATCACCAGCGCCGACACCCCCGCCGACACCTCGAACGGGGATATCAAGGGATGAGCGGGATGGACGCCCCGACCGGGGCCCGCTTCGCCGCGGCGTCGGCGACGGGCGAGGACTGGCGCGCGACGGTCAAGGCCTGCCTCGACAAGCTCGGACCGGTCGACGGCTGCAATCTGGGTTTCCTCTACATCTCCGACGCGCTGGCGGCCGACGCGGTCAGCATCGTGACGCTGATGCGGGGCGTGACGGGGGTCAAGGACTGGGTCGGCACCGTCGGCATCGGCATCTGCGCCAGCGGCCAGGAGATGTTCGACCGCCCGGCCATCGCCGTGATGACCGCCCAATTGCCGCCGGGCAGCTTCCACCTGCCGGCGCCGATCACCGAGAGCATCGAGGGGTTCGAGCCCGAGACGGTGGAGTGGCTGAAGGCCCACGCTCCCGTGCTGGGGCTGGTCCATGGCGACCCGCGCAACCCCCAGACCCACGAGATCATCCCCGAACTGTCCGACGCGCTCGGCGGTTTCCTGGTCGGCGGGCTGACCTCGTCGCGGACCAATTACGGCCAGTTCGGCGGCAGGCCCGGCACCGCGCCGGTGATCGAGGGCGGCGTGTCGGGCGTGCTGTTCTCCAGCGAGGTCAAGGTCGCGACCGGCCTGACGCAGGGCTGCACGCCGATCGGTCCGGTCCACAAGATCACGCGGGCCCAGAACAACATCATCGTCGAGATCGACGGACGGCCGGCGTTGGAGGTCTTCAAGGAGGACATCGGCGAGTTGCTGGCGCGCGACCTGCGCCGGGTCGCCGGCTACATCTTCGCGGCCTTGCCGATCACAGGCTCCGACACCGGCGACTACCTCGTGCGCAACCTCGTCGGCATCGATCCGGAACATGGGCTGATCGCGATCGGCGACATGGTCGAACCCGGCCGCACCATCATGTTCGCGCGCCGCGATCTGGCGAGCGCCCAGGCCGACCTGGAGCGCATGCTGGGAATGATCAAGAAGCGGCTGAACGGACCGCCGCGCGGCGGGGTTTACGTCTCGTGCCTGGCGCGTGGACCGGCCCTGTTCGGCGACGACAGCCAAGAGCTGAAGGCGATCCGGGACGAGCTGGGGGACTTTCCGCTGGTCGGATTTTTCGCCAATGGGGAGATTTCCCACAACCGGCTTTATGGCTATACCGGAGTGCTGACACTCTTCCTATGAAGCGACCTTCCCGACGTTCCGGGGGGCGCCAACCTCAAGGTTTCGCATGGAATACCGCCGTTTGGGCCGCACCGACGTGCAGGTCAGCGCCATTTGCCTGGGCACGATGACCTGGGGCCGCCAGAACACCGAGGCCGAGGGCCACGCCCAGATGGACTACGCGCTGGAGCGCGGCGTCACGTTCTGGGACACCGCCGAGATGTACGCGATCCCGCCGATCGCGGAGAGCTATGGCTCGACCGAGAAGATCATCGGCTCATGGTTCGCCAGCCGCGGCGGACGCGACCGCGTGTTCCTGGCGAGCAAGGCGATCGGCTACTCCCCCGTGGGCCATCCGTGGGTCCGGGGCGGCAAGGCCAAGCTCGACCGCGACAATCTGGTCGCCGCCGTGGAGGCCAGCCTGACGCGGCTGCGGACCGACCACATCGACCTCTACCAGCTCCACTGGCCCGACCGGACCACGACCCGCTTCGGCGGACGCGGCTTCAAGATCGCCGACGATCCCGAGGCGACCCCGATCGACGAGACCCTGCGGGCGCTCCAGGACCTGATCGCCTCCGGCAAGATCCGCCATGTCGGCCTGTCCAACGAGACGCCCTGGGGCGCCATGACGTTCCTGCGGCTGGCCGACGAGTTGGGCCTGCCGCGCGTCGTCAGTGTGCAGAACCCCTACAACCTGGTGAACCGCACCTACGAGGATGGTCTGGCCGAGGTCTCGGTGCGGGAGGAGTGCGGCTTGCTGGCCTATTCGCCACTGGCCGGCGCGACCCTGACCGGCAAATACCTGGACGGTCAAATCCCGGCGGGGACCCGCCGCTCGCTCGACCACCGCAAGTCGCGCTACGACACCGTCAACGCCGATGCCGCCGTCCGGGCCTATCTGGACATCGCCCAGCGCCATGGGCTGGACCCGGCCCAGATGGCGCTGGCCTTCGTCACCCGTCAGCCCTTCGTCACCTCGAACATCATCGGCGCCACCTCGATGGAGCATCTGCGGACGAACATCGATTCGTTCGACATCATCCTGTCCGACGAGGTGCTGAAGGAGATCGACGAGGTCCACGCCCGCCTCCCGAACCCCTGCCCCTGATCACTTTCACCCGAGTCCCCCATTCCTGAACAAGCACCCCACGACGCCGCCATGATCCGCCTGTTCGTCGCCCTTGAACTGCCGGAACCCGTCCGCGACCGCCTGATCGGCCTTGGCGGTGGGGTGCCCGGCGCCCGCTGGACCGAGCGGGAGAACCTGCACCTGACCGTGCGGTTCATCGGCGAGGTGGAGAACGGCGTGGTGCCCGACATCGACGCGGCGCTGGCCGCCGTTTCCGCCCCCGGCTTCGAACTGGTGCTGGATGGCGTCGGCCAGTTCGGCAGCGGCGCCAAGTCGCGCGTGCTGTGGGCGGGGGTGGAGCGCAACGACGCGCTGGTCCACCTGAACCAGAAGGTCGAGTCGGCGCTGGTCCGCGCCGGCCTGCCCCGCGAGGAGCGGCGCTACAGCCCCCATGTGACACTGGCCCGCCTGCGCTCCGCGCCAGCGGAGCGGGTCGGCCGTTTCATCCAGGATCGCGGCCTGTTCCGCGCCGGCCCCATCCCGATCGACCACTTCACCCTGTTCGAGAGCCGCACCGGCAACGGCGGTCCGGTCTACGATCCGCTGAAGGACTATCCCCTGGGTTGACACCGGCTCGGGGGTGGGACGAAACGGACGCTTTACAAGTCGCGGCGGTCTTGGTAACAGACCGGCCATCATGAACCGCTCGCGCGCCATCACCACCACCACTCCCAAAACGACCAGCTTCGGCGGGCCGTTCGTGGGTGGAATGCGTTGATCGGGTAAAGACGCTTCATCAACCACGAAGGCCCCGCCGGACACGGACGGGGCCTCGTCGTATCGGGGTTTCGTCCCGCGCTCACCACCGGTATGCGACTGGCGGGCATGCAACAGGACGGAACTTGATCAGATGAGCCCCTCTCCCTCTTCCCTCTCCCCCCGCCGCGTCGCGATCGTCGGCGCCACCGGCGCCGTTGGCCGCGAAATGGTCAACGTCCTGCACCAGCGGGGATTTCCCGTCGCCGAACTGGCCCTGTTCGCCTCGGAGCGCAGCGCCGGCCGCGTCCTGGAAACGCCGTTCGGCGAGAAGACGCTGGTCGCCTTCGACGCCGACGTGGTCAAGGGCTATGACATCGTCCTGCTGGCGGTGTCCGGCGAGTTCGCCAAGCAGCACGCGCCCACGCTGGCTTCAGCCGGCGCCATCGTGATCGACAACTCCTCGGCCTTCCGCTACGACCCCGAGATCCCGCTGATCGTGCCGGAGATCAACGCCGACGCCCTCGGCTCCAGCAAGCTGATCGCCAACCCCAACTGCACCACCGCGATCCTGGTCCTGGCGCTCGGCCCGCTGCATCGGGCGTTCGGCCTGAAGCGCGTGATCGTGTCGACCTATCAGGCGACCAGTGGCGCCGGCGCCGAGGGCATGGCCGAGTTGGAGGAGCAGACCCGCAACCAGCTGGCTGGCCGTCCCGTCACCAACAGCGTCTTCCGCCACCCGATCCCCTTCAACGTCATCCCGCAGATCGACGCCTTCCAGGAGAACGGCTACACCAAGGAGGAGATGAAGGTGACGTGGGAGAGCCGCAAGATCCTCGGCATCCCCGACCTTCTGGCGAGCTGCACGGCGGTCCGCATCCCGACATACCGCGCCCATTCGGAAAGCGTCACGGTCGAGACGATCCGCCCCGTCACCGCCGAGGCCGCCCGCGCCGTCCTGGCCGAGGCCGCCGGCGTCAAGCTGACCGACGATCCGGCCAATGGCGTCTACCCGATGCCGCTGAACGCCACCGGCGAATACGACGTCGAGGTAGGCCGCATCCGCGCCAACCCGGTGTTCGGCGACAACGGCTTGGACTTCTTCGTCTGCGGCGATCAGTTGCTGAAGGGTGCGGCGCTCAACGCCGTGCAAATCGCCGAACTGACGCTCTGAGGAAACCAGCCGGCGAAAAAGTAGCCGTAGGTCGGGTAGAGCGCAGCGGCACCCGACACCAACTCGCCTGCTTGTCGGGTGCCGCCGCGCTCGACCCGACTTACGGTTGTATGACCAGCCAGTCGGTTTCAGTCGCGGTGGATCGGCGCCCGGCGCCGGGGGCAACTCTGCCGATGGCCGTCACCCGGCGCGCCGGTTCCTCACAGCCCCTTGGTGGCCCCGCCGTCGACGTCGATCAGGGCGCCGTGGATGAAGTCGCCACCGTCGCTGGTCAGGAAGGTCACGACCGCCGCGATCTCGTCCGGTTCGCCGAACCTCATCACCTTCTGGGCCTGCACCATGCGGCTGGCCGCCTCCTCCGGATCGATCCCCTGGGATTGGGCGAACTGGCGGACGCGGACATCCAGCCGCTCGGTCCGGATCGGTCCCGGATTGACGCCGTTGACCCGAACCCCGTCCGCCAGCCCCAGATCGGCCAGCGCCTTGGTGAAGTTCATCAGGCCGGCGTTGACCGAACCGCCGATGGTGAACTCCGCCGTCGGCGTCCGTCCTCCGGCGCCGATGATGTTGATCACCTGACCGCCGGTCCGCTTCAGATGGGGCCAGGCGGCGCGCGACAGCCGGACGGCGCCGAAGAACTTGAGGGCGAAGCCGTCCTGCCAGTCGTCCTCGCTCAACTCCAGGAACGGCGCCCGCTTGGTCGCCCCGGCGTTGTTGACCAGCAAGTCCAGCCGATTGAAGGTGTCCACCGCCGTCTCGACCAGCCGCTCCGCCAGTTCGGGTTCGCTCAGGTCGCCATGCAGGATCTCGACCCGCTGACCCGTCTCGCGGCTGATCTGGCGCGCCACGGTTTCCAGCGCGGTCGCCGTCCTGGACGTGATCAGCAGATCGAAACCAGCCTCCGCCAGCGCCGTCGCGATGGCCTTGCCGATCCCCCGGCTGGCTCCGGTCACCAGGGCGACCCGCGTCTCTTCCGTCATGGCAATCTCCTTCACCGGCTCCGAGCGGCGCCGGGGGCCCCGCGACCTGGGCAACCATAGGCGGTGGCTCGTACTTTGCCAAGGGCGGTACCGGTCGCGATGGCCGCCCTCCGTCCTAACCCTTAGGCCAGATTGGCTTTGATTGAGAATAGGTGTTAATTCGATAGGTTAGAGCACACTGGTATAGGGTCAGCCGACATGCGGAACGCGAGCCAGATCCAAGCCAGATCCGCACAAGCCATCCCCGCTCAGGCGAACGCGCCCAAGGCGGAGCCGCGCTCCCTGCTCGGCTGGATCTGGGGATCGTACCTGCGCGCGGCCCTGATGCCGCTGGTGCTCGTCGAATTGGCCCTGATAGCGCTCTTCCTCCATTCCAACGCGCTGGTCCGCGACGAGAACCTGTCGGCGATGCGCGGCGTCGCGCGAGACCAGCTGGGGCGCACCGCGCGACAGGAGGCGGAGACCCTGAACGCGACCCTGGTCGGCATCGGCTCGTCGGCGGCCCTGCTCGCCCGACAGGCCGAAGTCGCTTTCGGCACTCCCTGGCGAGCGCCGCCGGAGGAGGCCGAACGCTACGCCTGGGGGCCGGGCGGTTCCTGGCACACGACGCGCGACATCGGACTGGGCGCCGCCTTCTACAGCGGCATCGTTCCGATCGGCGAGGCGGAGCGGGCGAAGGCGTTGCGGCTGGCCCAGCTCGATCCGCTCCTCAAGAACCTCAAGCTGACCAATCCGCTGATCGTTCAGACCTACCTGAACACGCGCGACAGCCTCAACCGGATCTATCCCTATTTCGACGTGTCCACCCAGTACGCCGAGCGGATGGACATCCCCAGCTTCAACTTCTACTACGAGGCAGACGCCAGCCATAATCCCGGCCGCGGCACCGTCTGGACCGATGTCTACGTCGATCCCGCCGGGAGCGGCTGGATGGCGTCCGCGATAGCGCCAGCATATGTCGACGGGACCCTGGAAGGGGTGGCTGGGGTCGATATCACCGTCGGCAGCTTCGTGGACCGGATCGCCGCGCTCGAACTTCCCTGGAACGGCTACGCCGTCTTGCTCAACCGCGACGGCGTGATCCTGGCCCTGCCGCCCGCCGCCGAACGGGATTTCGCCCTGTCCGAACTGACGACGCACCGCTACGACGAGGCGATCAGGGCCGATACATTCAAGCCCGACGATTTCAACATCTTCCGCCGCGCCGACCTGAGGCCGCTGGCGGCGCTGATCGGCGGTTCCGACGCGGGGACCGGCACCATCACCCTGGGCGATCCCCGGCTGGCGTCGTGGGCGACCATCGGCGAGACCGGCTGGCGATTGCTGGTGATGGCGCCGGAATCCAGCATCTTCGCCGACGCCACCGCGCTGAAGGAGCGTTTCGACCGGATCGGCCTGATGCTGATCGCGGGGGTGACGCTGTTCTACGCCTGCTTCTTCGCCCTGCTCTACCGGCGCGCCCAGGCGATGAGCCACGCGATAAGCCGCCCCTTGCGGGAGATCGACCGGCTCACCGACCGGATCGGCTCCGGCGACGACCTGGATCCCGACACCGGAGCCGGCATCCACCGGGCGCCCGGCTTCGACATCCTGGAACTGGAGCGAACGGCCCACCGGGTCATCGACATGGGACAGCGGATCGCCACCCAGCGCCGCGCCATCGCCGCCACCACCGACACGCTGGAGGAGCGCAACCGCCTATTGGCGACGCTGCTGGACACCGTCCCTGTCCCCCTGTTCGTTCTCGATCCAACAGGCCGGTACATCGTCTGCAACGGTCACTTCGCCCGATTCGCCGGCGTCGCGCGCGACGGCGTGGTGGGCATGACGCCCACCGACCTGTTCGGCGCGGATTGGGCCCAATTCACCCGCGACGCTTCCTTGGGTTCTTCCGATCCGGCCGGGGGCCCAGCCGCGGACAACGGCCAGGGCGGCATCCTCCAGTACGAGGCGGTGCTGCGGAACGCGGGCGAGGGCGAGGAGCGGACGGTGATGGTCGGCGAGGCCGTCTTCCGGGGAGCCGATGGCGCCATCGCCGGCCGGGTGGGCACCTTCTTCGACGTGACCGAGGCGCAGCGCGGCGCCGACATCCTGCGCCGCGCCAAGGAACAGGCGGAGGCGGCCGACCGCAGCAAATCCGAGTTCCTGGCCAACATGAGCCACGAGCTGCGGACGCCGCTGAACGCCATCATCGGCTACGCCGAAATGCTGGCGGAGGACGCGGAGGATCGCGGCGACCAGTCCTACGTTCCCGACTTGGAGAAGATCCGCGGCAGCGGCAAGCACCTGCTGGCCCTGATCAACGACATCCTCGACCTGTCGAAGATCGAGGCGGGCCGGATGTCGGTCGACATCACCCCGTTCGACGTGGACCAGTTGATCGAGGAGGTCGGCGCCATGTCCTCGCCCCTGGCGGAGGCCAACGGCAACCGGCTTGTACTGGACGTGGACGGGAACGGGGATGATGGCATCGGCATTCTCCTGACCGATCAGACCAAGGTCCGCCAAGTCCTGCTGAACCTGATCGGCAACGCCTGCAAGTTCACCTCGGGCGGCACGGTCCGCCTTTCCGCGCGCTGCCTGCCGGGCGCGCGCCCGGCGGTCGAGTTCAGGGTGAGCGACACCGGGATCGGCATGACGCCCGAACAGCTGAGCCGATTGTTCCGCCGCTTCACCCAGGCCGACACCTCCACCACCCGGCGCTATGGCGGCAGCGGGCTTGGGCTGGCGATCAGCCGTCATTTCGCGGACATGCTCGGCGGCAGGATCACCGTGTCGAGCGAACCGGGCAAGGGCAGCACCTTCACCCTCACGCTGCCCGCCACCCGCCCGGCCGGGGCGTCGGCGGGAGAGTCTTCGGCCAGCCGTGGTCCGGGCTTGGACGACGACGCTCTCGCGGCCCTGGCCGGGGACTCCGACACCGGAGCCGAGGCACCGGCCAGCCGCGGCGGGACGATCCGCGTCCTGATGATCGATGACGACCCGCGACTGCACGACGCGGTCGACGCCGCCCTGGAGCGCGGCCGGGCAGCCCATGCCTCGGCCGTCTCCGTGATGATCCTCCACGCCTTCGGAGGCAGCGAGGGGCTGCGGATGGCGCGGGCCCTGCGGCCCGACCTGCTGGTGCTGGATGCCGAGTTACGCTGCCACGACGGTCAGTCCCTGCCGGAAAGCCTGCTGACCGACTTCGACATGGCCTGCCCGCCCCAGATCCTGCTGGTGCCGTCGGGGTCGGAGCCGATCCCGTTCAACCTCCTGGCCGACGCGGCGGAGTGCCTGGCGAAACCCGCTTCCGCCGAGGCCATCGCGGACGCGATCCACCGCGTCTCCAGCTTGGGGATGGTCAGCTCCGAGCCTGAAGCGCCGAGCGGTTGCGACGTGCTGGTGGTCGATGACGACGCCTCCGCCCGCGACCTGCTGCGCCGAACCCTGGAACGGGCCGGCTTCAAGGTGATCGAGGCGGAGGATGGCTTGGGCGCCATCGATCTCATGCGGACCCACCGGCCGCTGGTGGTCGTCCTGGATCTGGGCATGCCCGCGCCCGACGGCTTCCAGGTGCTCGATCTGATCCGCGGCGACCGCCGGTTGAACGATACCCCGATCGTGGTGGTCACGGCGCTGGATGTCGACGACGAGCGCACCGTCCGGATGGACGGCTTGGTTGATCGTGTGTTACGTAAGGGTGCATATGAACGAGACGATCTGGTCAGGACGGTCCGCCGGCTGGTCGTGGGGGAGCAGGCCGATCGCGAACTCGCCAGTTTGATGATCCGATCTGGAGAGGCCGTGACGGGAGGCGTTGATTGACTCGTATCCTGATCGTCGAAGACAATGACCTGAACCGCGACATGCTGTCCCGCCGGTTGACCCGACGGGGGTTTCAGGTGATCGTCGCGGTCGACGGCGCCGCCGGTGTCGAGACGGCGATTCGCGAGCGGCCCGATCTCGTGCTGATGGACATGAGCCTGCCGGTGATGGATGGCTGGCAGGCGACCCGGACGATCAAGGCCGATCCGACGATATCGGCGATTCCGGTGATGGCGCTGACGGCCCACGCGATGACCGAGGACAGGGAGCGCGCCATGGCGGCCGGCTGCGACGAGTTCGAGACCAAGCCGGTCGATATCGACCGCCTGTTGTCGAAGATCGAGACCCTATTGAACCGGTTCCGTCTGGCGGCCGGATCATGAGCGGCGCCGGACAAATCTCCCTCGAGGCGTCCCATCGGGAGCTGAGGCGCCTGACCGGCTCCATCGACACCCACTCCGCCGGTGTGATCGCCGCCAAGGACGGGATCACCGACGAGGACGATCTCAAGATGGTCGGCTACATCTCGGTCTCGATCGCCTCGCTCCGGGACTTGACCGGCACCGGCGCGCCGGCCGATCTGCTCAGCCGGCCGCACCGTCACGCCATCCGCAACTGCCTCAACGCGATCAAGGGCGGCGCCCAGCTGCTGATCGAGGGAGCGCCCGACAACGGGCTCGATCCCGAGGGGTCCGCGATCGTGAGCGCCGAGGCCATGGTCGCCGACAGCGACGCCATCCTCGCCTGCCTGGACGCCGTCAAGATCGGCAGCGAGTGATCCCCGCTCAAAGGTAAAGCCGCTCGCCCTCCAGTCCCTTGTAGAGATCGGCGACGAACTCGCCATAGCCGTTGTAGAGCTGCGTCGGCACGGTCTCGCCCGTCCCCAGCACGCGCTCCTTGGCTTGGCTCCAGCGCGGGTGCGGCACCTCGGGATTGACGTTGGCCCAGAAGCCGTATTCGCTGGCCTGGATCTTCTCCCAGAAACTGACGGGACGCTGATCGGTGAAGGTGAGGCTGACGATCGACTTGATCGACTTGAACCCGTATTTCCATGGCACCGCCAGCCGCAGCGGCGCGCCGTTCTGCTTGGGCACCGGCTTGCCGTACATGCCGGTCACCATGAAGGCCAGCTCATTGGTCGCCTCGGCCATGGTCAGGCCCTCGACATAGGGCCAGGGGTACCAGAACTGGCGCTGGCCGCTCGCCATGTCGGGGTTCTGGAAGGTCTTCATCACGACGTATTTGGCGGAGCCGAGCGGCTGGGCGAAATCGACCAGCGCTTTCAGGGGAAAGCCGCTCCACGGCACGGCCATGGACCACGCCTCGACGCAGCGATGGCGGTAGAGCCGCTCCTGCAACGGCATCTGGGCCAGCAGGGTGTCGATGTCGACGGTCTTCTCCCGCTCGACCATGCCGTCGAACGTCACCGTCCAGGGACGTAGCTTCAGCTTCTGGGCGGCGCGCCAGATGTTCTTCTGCGAGCCGAACTCGTAGTAGTTGGTGTAGGTGGTGGACTCGGACGGATCGGTGATGGCGCGATCCAGCTTGAAGCGCTCGTCGCGCGGCATCGGATAGAGCTTGGCGGTCGGATCGTCCGCCGCGATCTCCGTCTGGCCAAAGGCCGTCCCGGCCAGGAGGGGGCCACCGATCAGGGAGCCCGCCGCCGCGATGGCGGGAGCCGCCAGAAAGCTCTTCAACAAACCGCGCCGGTTCAGGAAAACCTCTTCCGGCGTGGCGGCCGACTCGGGCAGTTCCCAACCCCGTCTGGATCGGATCAGCATGACGTTCCTTCCAAGGCAATCCTCTTCGGGGCTCTTGGGTCCCCGCCGCTAGATTTGACCTTGGACCGCGTCGCGCGCAAATCAAGTTCGGGTGATGGCGTCGTGAGGGGGCTCCTGGAACGCCCTCCCTCGCGACCCATGTCACCCGAACCGGGTCGGCCTCAGCCTTCCAGCATGCTGCGCAGCATCCAGGCGGTCTTCTCATGGAGCTGCATGCGCTGGGTCAGCAGATCGGCGGTGGGCTCGTCACCGACCTTCTCGGCCGCCGGGAAGACGGAGCGGGCGGTGCGGACCACCGCTTCCTGACCGGCGACCAGCTGGCGGATCATCTCGTCGGCCTTGGGAACGTCGGTCGCTTCCTGGATCGAGGTCAGCGCCGCGTACTGGGCGTAGCTGCCCGGAGCGGGGAAGCCCAGCGCGCGGATGCGCTCGGCGATCAGGTCCACGGCCAGCGCCAGCTCGTTGTACTGCGTCTCGAACATGAGGTGCAGCGTGTTGAACATGGGGCCGGTGACGTTCCAGTGGAAGCTGTGCGTCTTCAAATAGAGCGTGTAGGTGTCGGCGAGCAGCCGGGACAGGCCCTCGGCGATCTCGCGCCGGTCGGTCTCTGAAATTCCAATATCGATCTGCATGACATATCCCCTCAAAAACCCAGTCTGCACAGTCAGATATGGGCCTCGAAAAGGCAATGCGCAAACGATCTCCTTAGAATCGTTCCAAAGTTTTGATCTGCATCAAACGCATGGCGGAACGATCGGCCTGGAACGCTTGACCAGCCGGATCAATCGGCTTGCATGCTCACCACTTCGGGAGGGCCATCGGGGTCCATTTCGACACAGGATGCCGATTCGGCATCGAGCCAGGGGTTCGCCATGGCCTCGCCCTCGTCGGCTTCCGGCAACAGCAGATGCATGCCCTCGCGACCCGCCACCTCCGCCTGACCGGCGGCGACTTGCCGAGCCGATGACTCGTCCGGGGCGCGGACGATCAGCTTGCGGGTCTTGCGGTAGTGTTCCCACTTGCGGGCGAGCGGAAGCACGGGTTCCAGGACGAAGAACGGCATGACGGTGATTTTCCCTCGACCAAACAGCGGCGAACCCGGTGGCCCGATGGCATCGAGGCCACCGGGCCACCGGGCTCAACCCATCGCACTCAGCTCATCGACGAACGCAACATCCAGGCCGCCTTCTCGTGGGCGTCCATGCGGTGGTTCATCAGGTCCTCGGTGACGGTGTCGTTGGCCTCGTCACAGATCTGGACCACGGCGCGGCAAGCCTGCGTGACGGTCTCGTTGTCGCGGACCAGTTGCTCCAGCATGCCGCGCGCGTCGGGAACGCCATGCTCGTCCTCGATCGTGCTGAGCTTGAGGAACTGGCTCAGGCTGCCCGGCGCGAAATAGCCAAGGGCGCGGATCCGTTCGGCGATCTCGTCGACCGCCGTGGTCAGGTCCGTATACTGCGTCTCGAACATCTCGTGCAGGCTATGGAACTGCGCGCCGGTCACGTTCCAGTGAAAGCCATGTGTCTTGCCCAGCAACGTGTAGGTATCGGCCAATACTTTGGCCAAACCATCGGACAAAGCCTTGCGCTGGTCCTCGGCGATACCGGTGTGGACGGACATCGGCTCATGCGACTGTGCGGTTGAATTTTCGAATGCCATGACTTGGCTCCTTGAAACACTGTGGATTGGTTGTTCCACCCTGCCCACCCAATTTGACCATGCGCTGGCGAAGTCAACCCCATCGGGGGCTCACCATCGCGCAGCCGCCGTCCTGGACTGGGTTCGGATGGAATTCTCCTGTTTCAACGAGGAAATGGCGAAAAGGTGCCGTACGCTCGAAGAATGGTGGGCGGCACGGATGGGTGGGCCGGCCTTGGCGAGCGGCCGGCCCAGCGGGTTTCGCTATTTGCCGATCATGACGTCAGAGGACTTGATGATCGCCACGACGCCGTCGCCGACCGCCAAGCCAAGCTCGGTGGCCGACTCCGTGGTGATGCTGGAGGTGACGATGACGCCGCCGCCGATATCGATCTTGACCTTGGCCGATACCGGCCCCTTCGCCACTTCGACGACGGTGCCCTTCAGTTGATTGCGCGCGCTCAGGTTCATGGAACATCCTCCGTTGCTTGGTCAGGCCGGATGCGGGTCCGGCCTGACCGGAGAGTGCGGCGCCCCAATCGCTATATACAAGTGGAAATGACGAAATCCCGCGCGCCATCCCCGCCACATCCTGTCGCGGGCCGCCTACTGCGCCGCCACCATCGACTGCCGGATCTCGACCGCCCGGTCGGCCAGCCGTCCGGTCAGTTCCGCCAGATGATCGAAGCGGGTGGTGAACACCCCGAGGCCCAGGGTCAGCGACCGCAGCTCGACGATCAGGTCCCTGGCCTCGGCCTCCGGCATCAGCGCCTTGACCTCGTCCCAGCCGTCCCATCCCGCCCGGCCGTCGAAGCCCAGGATCTGGCCGCGCCGGCCGGTGATCAGGCGCTGCACCTTGGGCGTGAACTCGGCCGGCGCCGCGATGGTCACCTGCAGGATCGGCTCCAGCAGGACCGGGTCGCATTTCGGCATCGCCTCGCCCATCGCCATCCGCCCGGCGGTCTTGAACGCCTGCTCGCTGCTGTCGACCGCGTGGAACTGGCCGCTGGTCAGCGTCACCGCGACATCGACCACGGGAAAACCCAGCGGCCCCTGGACCAAGTACTCCTTGACCCCCGCCTCGACCGCCGGGATGAACTGGCGCGGCACCACGCCGCCGACCACCTTCTCATCGAAGGCGAATCCGCTCCCGCGCGGCAGCGGCGCCACCTCGACATGGACATCGGCGAACTGCCCGTGGCCGCCGGTCTGGCGCTTGAACCGGGAATGCTGCGCCGCCCCCTTGCGGATCGTCTCCTTGTAGGCGACCTGCGGCGCCCGTGAGCGGACCGGCAGGTTGTACTTGGTGCGCAGCCGGTCCATCGCGAGCTGGAGATGGATGTCGCCCTGGCCCCACAGCACGATCTCGCCGGTGTCGGGGTTCTGGTGGACCGACAGGGCCTGATCCTCCTCGGTCAGCTTGGCGAGCGCGCCGCTCAACTTGACCTCGTCGTTGCGCTGCTCGGCCGAGATGGCGAGGGAGTAGACCGGCGCCGGAGCCGCCGGCCACAGCGGCGCCTTGGCACGGGCGCCCTGGTCGTCCAGCACCTCGCCGGTGGCGGCGCGTTCCATCCGGCTCAGGGCCACGACCTCGCCAGCGCCGGCCGACGGCAGCTTGTGCTGGTCGTGGCCATGCATGCGGTAAACACCGCTGACCCTCTCGCCCCCCAAGGTCATGCCGTCGGTGACCTCGCCTTTCCAAACCCTGGAAAAGCTGAGCTTGCCGGCGTGCGGCGCGTGGTAGGTCTTGAAGACCTGCGCCACCACACCCGCTTCCAGCGGGATCCCCAGCCGGGCCGCCGTGGTGGCGACCTCGGGTGTCTCGTGGCGCAGCGCCTTCAGCAGGCGGCGCACGCCGTTGTCGTTCTCGGCCGAGCCGATAAAGACCGGGACGATCAGGTCCGACGCCAGATCCTTGGCCAATTGCTGGTAAACCGCCCCCCTGTCGGGCGCCACGTCCTCCAGCAGCTGCTCCAGCAGGCCGTCGTCGAAATCGGCCAGCGCCTCCAGCAATTCCTGGCGGGCGGCCTGTTCGCGCTCGCGCACCGTGTCGGGCACCTGGACGAGGTTGGACGGGGCGTGCGGGTTGTAGTGATAGGCCCGCTCGCTGACCAGATCGACGCAGCCGGTCACGGTGTCGCCCTCGCGGATCGGGACTTGGCGCAGCACCAGGGGACGGGCCGAGGACGCCTGCAGCGCCTGCATCAGGTCGCGCACCCGGATGTCCTGATTGCCCAAAGCGTCGACCTTGTTGACGAACAGCATGTGCGGGATGCCGTTGTCGTCCAGGAACTTGAACAGCGGGGCCAGCATCGGCGCCTTGTCCGGCGTGGGTTCGCACACGACGACCGCGACATCGGCCACCATCAGCGCCGCCTGCGCCTCGGCCGGCAGTTCGACCGAGCCGGGGCAGTCCAGGAAGGTCCAGCGCTCGCCGAGATAGTCGGCGCTGGCCAGCCCGACCTCGACGCTCATCTTGCGGGCGCGCGCCTCGGGCGCGCTGTCGCCGACCGTGTTGCCGTCCTTGACGTTACCCTTGCGGGTGATGGCGCCGGCGGCGAACAGCAGGCTTTCCATCAGGGTGGTCTTGCCGCTGAGATAGGGGCCGACGAGAGCGGCGCTACGCGGCCCCGCGATTCTGGTGCTTGGCATTCGGAACCTCCCACTACCGTTGTATCGGATCGGGGCGTCCGCGGGTTCGGCCGTTCGTGAAGCGACGGCCGTGGACGTCGTCGACCCGCTACCGTGTTCGTGGAATCGATGGTCCTCCCGCCACTTCCCTGTGTCCATGAAAAAAGGCGCGCCGGCCCCGGGAAGAGGTGCGACAGTCCCGCGCGGACGGGCGACACCCAATTTCGGCGTTCGACACCGCGCCGCGACATGGGATTCATTTTCAAACGATATCAATTGCTGGAGCCATGCTTGGAAAGCGTCCAACGCACGGGATGATTAGTTTGGACAACAAAGTAAATATCCGCAGCCAATGGGTGCCGTCCCTCGATCGAAGCCGCAATCGCCTTGACATCTATGTCTTTCGTATTATCACCAAGGGCCGAACGCCGAAGCCGCCGATGCTGGACATCGTCACTCCGGCACACCGGTGTGGAGATCGAATGATGCGCCTGTCCGTCATGGGCATGATCCGGGGGATCGGGCTCGCCGCCATCGGCATCCTGATGGTCGCGGGTGCCGCTTCCGCCGATACCCTCAAGCCGACCCGGTCCGAGGTCGAGATCCTGACCGCCAGGGCCGCCGAGGTGATCGAGGCCCGGGGCATCGACGCCGCCCGCGAGGTCTTCAACGCCGAAGGTGAGTTCAAGTTCGGCGAGATCTACGTCAACGTGATCGACTTCACCGGAACCTGGCTGGTCTACCCTCCCCGCCCCGCCAGCGTGGGTTACAAGGTCGTCAACCTAAAGGATCCCGACGGCAAGTCCATGGTCCAGGACATCCTGAAGGTCGCCCAGGCCAGCGGCCAGGGCTGGGTCAGCTACCGCTGGCTCAACCCCGTGTCCAACCGGATCGAGCCGAAATCGTCCTTCGTCAAGCGGGTCGCCGGCAAGGAGTTGGTCGCCTATATCGGCGTCTACGAATAGTCCCGTAACCGCGCGCCTGTCGTTCCCTGAACCCTGCCAGCCACGGACCCCGAATGAGGCATGGACCCGCTGGGTATGCCCACACTCGCCTGAAATTGCGGAGTGGTTTGGAACAGTGGATGTATACCGGTGATGAATCGCGTCGTTTCATCCGCAGGTTCACTGAACTGTCACGCTGAAAATCTACGCTACCGGGATCGACGATCAGGATGACCGTCGATGAACCTAGGTAGATGGATGCCTCAATGCCACGCCTGCTTCCCATTCTTTTACTGTTATGCTTGGCATCGGTAACGCCAGTACGCGCCGAAGCTTTGAGCGGCGCGGGATCGACTTTCGCCTTCCCCCTGCTGAGCCAGTGGGGAGCCAAATTCCAGGCCGTGGAAGAGAGCGGCATGGATATCGCCGCCTCGCTCGATGGCCCACTCGCTCCCGAAGGTGGTCTGGGTTCCCCCTTGTCACCCTGGGCCGGCGGTCTCGATTATGAGCCGGTGGGATCGCTTGGCGGCATCATGCGCGTCATCGCCGGCGCGGTGGATTTCGGCGCCTCCGAACGGCCCCTGCCGGCCGAGGAGGTCGATCGCCACAAGCTCATGCAGTTTCCCATCGTGACCGGCGGCGTCGCGGTGGTCTTCAACCTGCCAGGAGTGGCCGACGGCGCCCTGCGGCTGTCCGGGGCGGTGCTCGCCGACATCTATCTGGGCAAGGTGACATCCTGGTCCGATCCGGCCTTGAAGGCGCTCAATCCGGACGTCACGCTACCGGACGCGCCGATCGATGTCGTCCATCGCGGCGATGGCTCCGGCACCACCTATAACTTCGCGGCCTATCTCGCCGATGCCAGCGGCGACTGGAGGGAGCGGGTCGGCGTCGACACCGAACTGAAATGGCCGGTTGGGCGCGGCGTCAAGGGCAGCGGCGGCATCGTCCGGAGCGTCGCCGCCGACCGGAATTCCATCGGATATGTCGAGGTGGGGCAAGCGCGGCGCGATGGGCTGCCCGCAGCCCTGGTCGAAAACCGGGCGGGCGAGTTCAGGGCGCCGTCTCCCGATTCCATCGCCGCCGCGGCGGCCGGCGCCGATTGGGCGGGTTCGCGGCACCACGACCTCCTGCTCACCGGCGCCACCGACCCGCGTGCCTATCCCATAGCGGCCACGGTCCACGTCCTGATGCCGCGGGAGACGGGCCCAACCTCGGCGAGGACGCTCCGTTTCTTCGACGACGCCCTGACCCACTGGCGGCGGGACGCGGTCGATCTCGGCTACGTTCCCTTGCCCGACGAGGTCGTCGGCCAGATCCGTTCCTATTGGAAATCGACCCAGCGATAATGAAAACCGGTGCCCGCGCGCGGGCCCGAGGGAAGGACGATCCATGCAGGTTGATATCTTCACCCAGATCATCGTACCCGTCATCGGCGGGCTTGGCATCTTCATGCTCGGTCTGGAATTCATGTCGAACGGCATCCAAGCCGTCGCCGCCAACCGCATGCGGTCCCTGCTGGCCAAACTGGCGGGCACACCGATCAAGGGCGTCTTCGCCGGTACCATCATCACCGGCGTCATCCAATCCTCCACGGCGATGACCGTCATGGTCGTCGGCATGGTCAACGCCGGCGTGGTCGGGCTGCGGCCCGCCATCAGCGTGATCATGGGAGCGAACATCGGAACGACGCTCGGGAATGGCCTGATCGCTCTGCCGCTCGGTCCGCTGGGCCTGCTGCTGGCCGGCTTCTTCGCGCTCATCCACATCTTCGCCAAATCCGATCGGACGAAGAACATCGCGCTGGCCTGCATGGGCTTCTCGCTGATCTTCTACGGCCTCAACCTGATGACCGGCGGCCTGAAGCCGCTCCGCGCCATGCCGGAGGTGATGTCCGCGATCTCGACCCTGCGGGCCGACGACTATGTCGGGCTGCTGACCTGCGTCGTGACGGCGGCGCTGGTCACGGCGATGATCCACTCCTCGTCGGCGACCATCGGCATCGTGATGGGGCTGGGCGCGTCCGGTGTGCTGGACTGGCAGACCGCGGTGGCCTTCTCCCTCGGCGCCGATCTGGGGACGACCATCACGTCCTGGATCGCGTCGCTGAACCTATCGAAGAACGCGAAGCGGGCGGCCTACGCCCACATATCGTTCAACATCATCGGCGTCATGGTGACGATCCCGCTCTTCTTCGTCTCGATGGACGTCCTGCGCTTCGCCATGGGGTGGTTCGGCGGCGATCCAGGCGTCCCGATGATGGTGAACGGTAAGGAGACCTTTCCGCTGATCCCCGTCGCGATCGGGCTCTATTCGACCTTCTTCAACATATTCAACACCCTGCTGCTGTTCCCCTTCGTCGGCGTCTTCGAACGCGTGCTGTCGCGCATCGGGCACGACGCGTCGGAGGACATCGAGGATTACTCCCTGCCGAAGCATCTCGCGGCCAACCTGCGGGGCGATCTCGCGCGGGGAGTTCCCGCCCTTCGCGCCGAGATCGAGCGCCATCTGGGAGCGGGCAAGATCTATCTGGACATCGCCCGGGGCCTGCCCGACGCGCCGAAGGACCCGCAGCCCCACAATGTCAATCTGGGCAATCTCAGCCGGGACATCGGGGTGTTCGCCTCGACGCTGCTGAAGCCGGGCCAGCCCTATTCCCAGGCGGACCTGGTGGCGAGCCTGATCGAGGAGGCCGATTTCGCCGAAAGCCTCGGTGAGACGCTTCACCAGATCGCCCGGCGCGTCAAGAGCGAGGAATTCTCGCCAGCGGGCAAGAACCTGATCGAGGGCATCCTCGATCAGGTGTCCGACGCGATGTCGGTCGTGCTGCCCTCGGCGTCCCGAACCGGGCTGTCCTTGACGGCCGAACAGCGTATCGGCGGGCTGGCGGACCTACGGCGCCAATGCCTGAGGCTGGAGGGGCTGGCCCCGACGGAAAGGGCGTCCCTGCTAGCGATCCTGGGCAGCGCCGAACGGATCTTCCTGCTGATCGACCGCATCGCCGACGAGCGGCGCTCGGTCGATCGCGATGTGGTCATCGAACCCGCCGGCGAAGTCGTCACGGGCCTGGATCCGCGTCCGGCGACCGCCTGATCGCGTCGCATCCCTCGACCCGCCGAATGCGACGGGCGATCGGCATCCGGGTCGGCGCGGCTGGGCGGTTTGCCAAGCCGTGCCCCCAACGCCCGGAACACCCCATCGGCACGCAAGTCCGCGGCTGACGATATTGGAGGATTGATGCCCTGATACCAACGGCACTAAACAATGACCGATTGCTAACGAACGTCCCACAGTAGGTCGGGTGCCGTTTCGTTATGAAGAAACCAGCTGGCGGAATTGTAGGTCGGGTAAAGCGCAGCGGCACCCGACAAGCAGGCGAGTTGGTGTCGGGTGCCGCTGCGCTTTACCCGACCTACGCGAACAACTATTCGACCGGTCATTGTTTAGTGCCGTTGGTATGAGTGGATCAATCGACCTTCCTAGGTTAGCGCCAATGGAACTTGATCCGGCCCTCTCCCAGTTTCGGCTACCGCGGCAACGTCAATCTCGATTCCGGATTCCGCCGCCTAGTCTTCAAGGCGTCCGCCGCTCCGATCGGCCGCAGGCGCGAGTCCCGCAAGATAATTGCCAGCCTTCGTGCAGCAAGCCCGCTCTTTCGGCAAAAGAGAAACTCCGCCAACACGACAAGCCCAAAAATCAATCTAATCGTATTAACACTGGCAGGTCTCCGCCGTTAATTTCTTCCTCATGTAATAATAACGCAATACCACTCTGACATTTTCTCCCTGACTTTCCGCAGTCGATCAGCTGATCTGCTCGGCGGCGATATCAGCGTGTTTACTTTATATTTGAAATATTCGCCAATACGTCACACGTAGACTAGGCAAATCCTTGCCAACGTCTCGGCACTGGCATGGCGACAATCCGCCCCCAGGGAGGCCCAACCAAGATGTCCGACTCACCCAGCACCGGCGGTAACTTCCGGCTTCAGATCCTGCACGCGTCGGATCTGGAAGGCGGGATCGACGCCGTCCAGAGGGCGCCGAACTTCGCGGCCATCGAACAGGCCCTCGAGGGCGAGGCCGAGAACTCGATCACCCTATCGGCTGGCGACAACTACATCTCCGGACCGTTCTTCAACGCCTCGGCCGACGCCACCCTCGGGCCGGCCTTCGCGGATGCCTACGACTTCATCTACGACCTTCCGGCGGATGCCACGGATGTCAGCTTCGAAACGCTGGTGCCGGCCCAGGGCCGGATCGACATATCCGTCATGAACCTGATGGGGTTCGACGCCTCGGCCTTCGGCAACCATGAATTCGACCTCGGCACCGACGTGGTGTCGTCGATCATCGGAGTCGCCGCCGGGGCTCCGGAGGCGGGTGCCGATCCCCTGTCCGGCGTCGACTGGCTGGGCGCGCAATTCCCCTATCTGTCGTCGAACCTGGAATTCGAGGGCTCCAGCCTGGAGGGGCTTTACACAGCCGAGCTGCGGACCTCCGACAGCTTCCGGACCGATCTGGACGCGGCCGCCGCCGGCACCGCCGATCCGGCGAAGATCTCCAGTTCGGCCATCGTCGAGGAGAACGGTGAGCGGATCGGGGTCATCGGCCTGACCACGCCGGATCTCGCCGAGATTTCGTCACCCGGCGATGTCGGCGTAAGCGGCTCCGACGAGGACCTGTCGACCCTGGCCGAATTCGTCAACGCGGAGGCGGCCCGGCTGGCCGAGCAGGGCGTCACCAAGGTCGTGCTGGTCAGCCATCTTCAGCAACTCTCGCTCGAGCAGGGCTTGGCGCCGCTGCTGACCGGGGTCGACGTCATCATCGCCGGTGGTTCCGACACCATCCTGGCCGACGGGACCGACACGCTCCGGCCGGGCGACGAGGCGGCGGGCGATTACCCGATCATCGCCACCGGGGCGGACGGCAATCCGGTCGCCATCGTCTCGACCGATGGCGAATACAGCTATGTCGGCCGGCTGGTGGTCGAGTTCGACGCGGACGGCGTGCTGGTCGCGGACAGCGTTGACGCCGCCGAGAGCGGTCCCATCGCCACCACCGATGAGCGGGTCGCGGCACTGTACGACGGTGCCGATCCCTTCGCCGAGGGCACCGCCGCGGCCGAGGTGCGCGATCTCGTCGGTGCGGTCCAAGGCATCGTGACGGAGCAGGACGGCAACATCCTCGGGTCCAGTTCCGTCTTCCTGGAAGGCCGCCGGATCAACGTGCGGACGGAGGAGACCAACCTCGGCAACCTGTCGTCAGACGCCAACATCGCGGCGGCCCGCCAGTTCGACGAGACGGTCCAGGTTTCGATCAAGAACGGTGGAGGCATCCGGGCGCCGATCGGCGAGGTGGCCGGTGACGGCGGCCTGCTGCCGACACAGGGGAACCCGGAAGCGGGCAAGGCCGCCGGGGAGGTCTCCGAGCTCGACATCACCAACGCGCTGCGCTTCAACAACAGCCTGTCGGTCGTCACCGTGACGGCCGATCAGTTGAAACAGGTGCTGGAACATGGCGTCGCGGCGGTCGGTCCGGGCGCCACACCCGGCCAGTTCGCCCAGGTCGGCGGCGTCGCCTTCAGCTACGATCCCGATCTGCCGCCGGGCGAGCGGGTCCGAACGGCGGTGCTTCTGGATGACGAAGGCAATCCCGGTCAGGGGCCCGGCCAGGTCATCGTGTCGGAGGGCGTCGTCGCCGCCGACGCGCCCGACGCGATCCGGGTGGTGACCCTGAGCTTCCTGGCCGATGGCGGCGACGGCTATCCGTTCCCGGAGTTCATCGAGGCCGATCCCGTCTTCGCCAACCGCGTCGACCTGGAGGAGGCGCTGACCGATGCCGGAGTGGCCACCTTCGCCGCTCCCGGCACCGAGCAGGACGCGCTGGCGGAATACCTCGCCGCCAACTTCGCGGAGACACCCTACGCCGAAGCCGAGACCGCGCCGACCGAGGACACCCGCATCCAGAACCTGTCGGTCCGCGAGGACTCCCTGGACGACGGGACCGATGGGGAAGACGGCGGAACCGATGGCATCGTCCTGACCCCACTGGGAAGCTTCGAGACGGGCATCTTCAACGAGAGCGCCCAGGAGATCCCCGCCTACGATCCGTTGACCCAGCGGCTTTTCGTCAGCAATGACGGCGAGTTGACGGTCGATTTCATCGACATCTCCGATCCGGAGGCGCCGGCCCGCGTCGGCCAGGGCGATATCGGAAGCATCGAAGGCGCCGGCGGTGTCAATAGCGTCGCGGTGTCTGATGGACTGGTCGCGGCGGCGGTGCAGAACGAGGACGGCACCGCCAACGGCTTCGTCGCTTTTTACACGGTGGGCGGCGCCTTCCTCGGCACGATCGAGGCGGGCGTGCTGCCGGACTCGCTGGCCTTCTCGCCGGATGGCGGCAAGCTGCTGGTCGCCAACGAGGGCGAGCCGACCGACGGCGTCGATCCGGAGGGGAGCATCTCCATCATCGACCTGTCGGGCGGGCTGATCGGCGCCGAGGCGACCACGCTGGACTTCCGCGCCTTCGACGGCCGGGAGGACGATCTTCGCGCCGACGGTGTCCGGATCGCCGAGGGCAAGACCTTCTCCCGGGACGCCGAACCGGAATACATCGCCGTGTCGCCGGATGGCGCCACCGCCTGGGTGACGCTTCAGGAGAACAACGCGGTCGCCCGCGTCGATCTGACGTCGGCCACGGTCACCGACATTCTGCCGCTGGGCACCAAGGATTATTCGGAGCCGGGCAACGGCATCGATCCGAGCGACGAGGACGGCGCCATCGCGATCCGCCCCGTGCCGGTGCTCGGCCTGTACCAGCCCGACGCGATCGCCAGCTACACGGGGTCCGACGGTTCGACCTATTGGGTCACCGCCAACGAGGGCGACACCCGCGACGGCGAGGAGATCCGGGTTTCCGACGCCAACCTCGACCCCGAGGCGTTTCCCGACGCCGACGCTCTGAAGGCGGACGACGAGCTGGGCCGGCTGACGGTTTCGGCGGTGGACGGCGATACCGACGGCGACGGCGACATCGACCAGCTCCACACCTTCGGCGGCCGATCGTTCACGATCTGGAACGATGCCGGTGAAAGGGTCTTCGACAGCGGCGACCAGTTCGAGCGGATCACCGCAGTGGAACTGGGCACCGTCGGGTTCAACGCCAACAACGACGACAACGACAGTTTCGACAGCCGCTCGGACAACAAGGGTCCGGAGCCCGAGGGTGTCGCGATCGGCGAGGTCGATGGCCGGACCTACGCCTTCGTCGGCCTGGAACGGGTCGGCGGCGTCATGACCTACGACATCACCGACGCCGACGCCCCCCGCTTCGTCGATTACGTCAACACGCGCGATTTCGCGGGTTCGGCGGAGGAAGGCGGCGGTGGCGACCTGGGTCCGGAAGGACTTGCGTTCATCTCCGCCGAGGACAGCCCAACCGGCGCCCCGCTGCTGGCGGTGACCAACGAGGTCAGCGGCAGCACCCGCCTGTTCTCGATCGGAGAGCGAGGCGACGCGCCGGGCAATGGTCCAGGCGAGGGTGAATTCACCGCGATCGGCGACATCCAGGGCGATGGCGACACCTCTCCCCTGGCCGGCCAGACCGTCACCACCCGCGGCGTCGTGACGGCGGTCGATGGCAATGGCTACTATCTCCAGGATCCCGACGGCGATGGCGACGACGCCACCTCCGACGGGATCTTCGTCTTCACCGGCGGACAGCCGGGCGTCACCGCCGGGATGGCGATCGCGGTGACCGGCACCGTCGGCGAGTTCACGCCGGGCGGCGCCTCCAGCGGCAACCTGTCCACCACCCAGATCGCCGACGTGACCGAGACGCGGGTGCTGGATCTGGACTCGGACCTACCCGACGCCGTCATAATCGGGGCCGAGGGCCGGCTACCGCCGACCGAGACGATCAGCCCCGACGGCATCGCCTTCTTCGAGAGCCTGGAAGGCATGCGGGTCACGGTCGCCGACGCGGTGGCGACGTCGCCGACCAACGGCTTCGGCGAGATCTTCGTTGTCGCCGATGGCGGTGCGGGAGCCACCGGGCTCAACGATCGGGGTGCGATCGTCATATCCGAGGATGATTTCAACCCGGAACGGGTGCAGCTCCAATTCGACGCCGAGGTGTCCGGCGGCCTTTCCGCCGATGTCGACACCGGGGCCGGGCTTGGCGACGTCTCCGGCGTGGTCGGCTACGCCTTCGGCAACTACGAGGTCCTGGTCCAGGAGATCGGCGACATCACGCCCAGTGGCATCGAGCGCGAGACGACCTCGATCAGGGGCGGTCACGAGCGTCTGACCGTCGCCAGCTACAATGTCGAGAACCTGGACCCGAACGACGACGACGGCGACACGGACGTCGCCGACGGCAAGTTCACCGAACAGGCGTCCCAGATCGTCGATAACCTGAGGTCGCCGGACATCATCACCCTCCAGGAGGTGCAGGATGGCAGCGGCTCGGCCGATGACGGCACCGTCAGCGCGGCGGCGACTGCCCAGGTGCTGATCGACGCCATCGAGGACGCGGGCGGACCGACCTACAGCTATGTCGAGGTCGCTCCCGAGGACAACACCTCGGGCGGCGAACCTGGCGGCAACATCCGGGTCGGCATGCTGTACGACGGCGACCGGGTCGATCTGGTCGAGGACAGCGTCCAGGCCATCGGCGGAACGGGTGACGCTGCCTGGACCGACAGCCGCATTCCCCTCCACGCCCAGTTCGAGTTCAACGGCGAGACGGTCGACGTGATCACCGTCCACAACGCCTCGAAGGGCGGGAGTACCCCGTTGTTCGGCGCGGTCCAGCCGCCGGTGAACGGCGGCGAGGAGCAGCGGGTGGCGCAGGGCGAGGCGATCAACGCCTTCGTCGACGGCCTGCTGGAGGAGGACCCGGATGCCAATGTCCTGGTGCTCGGCGATTTCAACGAGTTCCAGTTCCTGCCTCCCCTGGCCGCCGCGACCGGCGAAGGCGACGATCAGGTTCTCCACAACCTGACCTTCCGTCTGCCGGAGGACGAGCGATACAGCTATGTCTTCGATGGCAACGCCCAGCAACTGGACCAAGCCCTGGTCAGCGACGCGCTGGCGCGGGGGACCTCCTTCGACATCGTCCACCTCAACGCGGAGTTCGCCGATCAGGCCAGCGATCACGATCCGCTGGTGGTCGGCCTCCGCCTGGAGGAACGGTCCCCCCACGGTGGTCATGACCACCATGACTGGGACCCGGTCTCGCTGGTGGGCGTACGGGGTGGCGAGGGCGGGTTCGACGGCCTCCACGCCGCTTGAGGTCATCGGCCAAACAGGCGGGGGGCTGATCAGGGGTGCGGAGCCGTTGGCATGGCTCCGCACCCCATCCGTTCAAGCCGTATCGGAATAAGAGCGACGGATCACCCTCAATCCGGGCTGCCGAAGCGTTCGCTGGTCGGACTGCCGCCCAAGGCGTTCTCGCCGCCCTCGCGCCGCTTGCGCAACGCCAGATTCGCCTCCCGCGCCTCATCTCCCTCCTCAACCCCTTCCTCGGCGCCATCCTCGGCCCCGAACAGCCGTTCGGCGTCCTCGGCGTTCTTTTGGGGCGTGCTGTTCAAAGCGCCGCTGGTGATATCGGGTGTCTTGGTCATGATTCGCCTCCTCTGGGGTTCAGCTTGGTCCAAGGGGTCGCCGTCGCCCGGATCACTGTCGCGCGGCGGCATCGGGCACCCTGACCCAACATCCGCGCCCGCGCCGCCATCGCCACCGTCATCAAAAATTCATGTCCGCGACCGCTCCGGCCGGCGCGGTCGCCCCTCCCGTCAGCACGCTCCCATCCGACGGTATGCGTCTTCTCGAGTGGCTAGCTTCCGCACTCAAACGCCTGGGCGACACATACCTGTAAAGGAGACGTGCTAGGGAGCGTGACGCACCAACAACCCACGCCGGTCCAGATGAAACACGAACCCGAAACGATCCCCTCCCCCTCCGATCTCCTGGACACGCTCCGCGATCTGCGGCGCGCCGTGGCCGCGGAGGGGCGGACGATCTGGCGGGACTGGAAGGTCGGGGACCAGCGACGGCGCTTTCGGGTCGGCGCCTTGAACTTCGCGCATTACCTGGCGCTGCGGCGCCGCGACCTGCGCGCGCTCCAGGCCGACCTGATGCCCTACGGCCTCTCCTCGCTGGGCCGGTCGGAAGGCCGCGTGCTGGCGAACCTGGACGCCACGATCAACGCGCTGACCGCCATCACCGGCGGCGTGCCGCGCCACTATCCGCGGCCACACGCCTTCTTCCGCGGCGACCGGATGCTGCGCGCCGGCACGGACGAGTTGTTCGGTCCGGTCCAAGAGGGGGAACGCGTGACCCGGATCATGGTGACCCTGCCGACCGAGGCGGCGGACGGCACCGATCTGCTGGCCGCCCTGTTGCGCAATGGCACCGAGGTGGTCCGGATAAACTGCGCCCATGACGATCCGGAGGTCTGGGCGGCGATGATCGGCAACCTGCGCGCGGCGGAGCGGGCGACGGGCCGGCGCGCCCGCATCCTGGCCGACCTCGGCGGACCGAAGGTGCGGACCGGCGAGGTCAGGACCGCCGAATGCGGCCACCGGCGCATCGTTTCCGGCGACAGGATCCTGCTGACCGCCGGCGGCTTCGCGCCGATCGAACGGCATCCGTTCCAAGTGGTCTGCGAACCGGCGGAGATCGTCGGGCGGCTGCGTGTCGGCGATCCGGTGTTCCTCGACGACGGCAAGCTGGGCGGCGTGGTCGAGCGGCTGGACGGTGCCGGCGTGGTCGTCCGCGTCGAACAGGTGGGACCCAAAGGCTTCAAGCCGAAGCCGGAAAAGGGACTGAACTTTCCCGCGACCGATCTCGGCCTGCTGCCGCTCACCGCCGAGGACCGCCGGAGTCTGGACTTCATCGCCAGCCGGGTCGATCTGATCGGCTATTCCTTCGTCCGAAGCGGCGCCGACGTGCGCCTGCTCCAGGACGAACTGGCGAAGCGCCGACCGGATGATTGGAACAGCCTGGGTCTGGTCGCCAAGATCGAAACCCCGGTCGCCGTCCGCAACCTGCCGGAGATCATCGTCCAAGCCGCGTCGCGCCAGCCGTTCGGGGTGATGATCGCCCGGGGCGACTTGGCCGTCGAGATCGGGTTCGAGCGGCTGGCGGAGATGCAGGAGGAGATCCTGTGGCTGTGCGAGGCCGCGCATGTTCCGGTCATCTGGGCGACCCAGGTGCTGGAGAGCCTGGTCAAGAAAGGCTTGCCGACGCGGGGCGACATGACCGACGCCGCCATGTCCGCCCGCGCCGAATGCGTCATGCTGAACAAGGGTCCCCATGTCGCGGAAGCGGTCGCGGCGCTCGATCACCTGCTGACCCGGATGGCCGCCAACCAGACCAAGAAGACCCCGATGCTGCGCGCCCTGCGCAGCTGGTGATCGCCACCACCGTTATTGGGCAGGCCGCTCCGGCAGGCGGGCGATGACCTTGATCTCGAAATCGAAACCCGCCAGCCAGTTGACGCCGACCGCCGTCCAGTTGGGATAGGGTTGCTCGCCGAATACCTTGGTTCTGACCGCGGTGATGGCGTCCCATTGCGTCGCCGGATCGGTGTGGAAGGTTGTGATGTCGACGATGTCGTCGAGGGTGCAACCACCCGCCTTCAGCACGGCCGCGAGATTGTCGAAGGCGAGTTGGACCTGTCGTTCGAACACGGGTTCGGGCGATCCGTCCTCGCGGCTGCCGACCTGACCCGAGACGAACAGCAGGTCGCCCGACCGGATCGCGGCCGAGTATTTGTGGATCTCGTACAACGCTTGCCGGCCGGCGGGGAAGATCGCTTCACGTTTGGTCATCGGTCCACTCCATGTTCACAGAAAGCCGCGAACGCATTCGCGCTCGCCATCCGGAGCGGCGCTTGATATACGCTCCGTATGTGGATATAAAATCACATACGCGCCGTATGTCAATAGGCGATGTCTGGACACGCGTGATTTTGGGAGATGTCAGTGGTTGCGGGACGACGCGCGCGGATGATGGAGGAAACGAGGGTCAAGCTGATCCAGGCCGCCCGGAGGGCCTTCGCCGCCAAGGGTTACGCGGCGGCGTCGATGGACGACCTGACCGCCGAGGCCGGCCTGACGCGAGGCGCGCTTTACCACAACTTCGGTGACAAGAAGGGCTTGCTGCGGGCCGTCATCGATCAGATCGACGCCGAGATGGTGGCGCGGATGCGCGTCGAGCGGGATCGGGCGGACACCGCTTGGCTCGGGTTCCTGGCCGAGTGCGTCGCCTATATCGAGATGGCCCTGGAACCGGAGATCCAGCGCATCATGCTGCTGGATGGCCCGGCCGTGCTGGGCGATCCATCGCGCTGGCCCAATCAGAACGAGTGCCTGCGCGCGACGGCCCAGACGATCCAGGCGCTGATCGACGAGGGCACGGTCAAGCCGGTGGACACCGAGGCCGCCGCCCGCCTGCTCAATGGCGCGGCGCTCACCGCCGCGCTGTGGATCGCGGCGGCCGACGATCCCCGCGCCGTCTTCCCCAAGGCCGTCGAGACCTTCAAATACCTCGCGGAGGGATTGCTGCGGACCGAAACCCGGCTGCCCCCATCCAGGCAAAAAGAACGCCCGCAAATCGAATGACTTGCGGGCGAGTTGAACAGGGAGGCTTCACGTCTGGGAGACGTGGGTCCGAAGACCCAACCCCGGGCGAACCCGGAGCGAAACAGCGTTACCGCAGCGCGGCAACGCCAGCCAATTAATTGGTCATCCGCTGCTCAGATTCCATGCATGATTCGAGGAACCGCCCATGCGACAACCGCATGGCTTTGATATCCAAGCATCTGTCTAAAACGTCGTCTCGCCAACCTTGCGCACCAGGAAGTCACGGAACACGGCTATCCGCTTGGAATGACGCAGTTCCTCGGCGTAGACGAAATACGTCTCGACCTTCGGGCCGCTCAACTCGGGCAGCACCCTGACCATGTCGCGGCTGCCCTCGACCATGTAATCCGGCAAGGCCGCCATGCCCAAACCGCTCTCCACCGCCTTGTAGATCGCATATACATTGTTAACGCGCATGATGGGCGTGCGTGTCCCCTGCGGCGGGTCACCAGCCTCCAACAGCCAGTTGATGTTCGAGATCGGCGCCCGCATGTCCGCCGGATAGGCTATCAGGTCGTGGTTGTCGAGTTCCTGGATCGTCTTGGGCACGCCCTTCCGCTTGAGGTAACTGACGTGACCGTAGACATGGAACCGGATCGTCATCAGGTGTCGCTGGATCAGGTCGGGCTGGCGCGGCGAGGTCATGCGGATCGCGATGTCCGCCTCGCGCATGCCGAGGTCCAGTTCCGTGTCGTCGAGCAGGAGCGAGAGCTGGATATCCGGGTAGATCTGCAGGAACTCGCGGGCGCGCGGCGTCAGCCACGTGGTCCCGAAGGCGACCGTGGTGGTTATCTTCAGCGGTCCCTTGGGATGCTCCCGGCTCTCCGTCAGCATCGCCTCGGTCATCGACAGCTTGGCGAAGACGTCGCGGGCGGTGTGATAGAGCAGTTCGCCCTGCTCGGTCAGGATCAGGCCGCGCGCGTGCCGGTGGAACAGCGGCACGTTGAGGCTCTCCTCAAGCGCGCTGATCTGACGGCTGACGGCCGATTGACTTAAATTCAGGCTTTCGCCGGCATGCGTGAAGCTGCCGGCTTCGGCCACCGCGTGGAAGACCCGTAGCTTATCCCAGTCCATGAAACGTCCCGTTTGTCGGCGGGCGGAATGATGTCCGTCCGTCGCGTCATCTTGGCCGGCTCAGTACGCCGACTCAGGAATGATATACCGCGACGCACATCAAGACCACGGTCGTTAGAACCGAAAGTGCATGTTTAGCGGGCGACCGCCGCAAAAATGTCGAAATTCGACCCCTGCGGCGGCCGAACTTGCCGCATCGCCATGCCCTATTGAAAGACTCAGTCCCAGGCGCCGATCATCTGGGTTGTCGTGGCCTCGCGCAGGGCCTCCTCCGGCGAGCCCTCGTGCTCGGCCAGGAACTTCTCCGCCTCGAGCGCCGCCATGCAGCCCATGCCGGCCGCCGTCACCGCCTGGCGATAGACCCGGTCCTTGACGTCGCCGGCCGCGAAGACGCCCGGCACGTTGGTGGCGGTGCTGTCCGGCGCGGTCAGGATGTAGCCTTCCGGATCGGTCTTGACCTTGCCCTGGAAGATCTTGGTCGCCGGGTCGTGGCCGATGGCGATGAAGACGCCCTCGACCGGCAGGGTGGAGACATCGCCGGTCTTGACGTTGCGCAGCCGAAGCCCGGTCACCGCCTTCGGCGCGCCGTCGCCGCCCTCGCCAGTTATCTCGTCGACCACGTTGTCCCAGATCACCTCGACCTTGGGGTTGCGGAACAGCCGCTCCTGCATGATCTTCTCGGCGCGGAACGAGTCTCGCCGATGGATCACCGTCACCTTGGAGGCGTGGTTGGTCAGGTACAGCGCCTCCTCGACCGCGGTGTTGCCGCCGCCGACCAACGCTATCTCCTTGCCGCGGAAGAAGAAGCCGTCGCAGGTGGCGCAGGCCGACACACCGGCGCCGGCATAGGTCCGCTCGCTCTCCAGTCCCAGCCACCGGGCCTGGGCTCCCGTCGCGATGATGACGGTGTCGCCGGTGTAGAGATCGCCGCTGTCGCCCTTGGCCTCGAACGGCCGCTTGGTGAAATCGACCTCGGTGATCACGTCGAAGAACATCTCGGTCCCGACATGCTCGGCTTGGCGCTGCATCTGCTCCATCAGCCAAGGCCCCTGGATGACGTCGGCGAAGCCGGGATAATTCTCGACATCGGTCGTGATCATCAACTGGCCGCCCGGCTGGAGCCCCTGGACCAGCATCGGCTTGAGGTTGGCGCGGGCGGCGTAGATCGCGGCGGTGTAGCCGGCGGGGCCGGCGCCGATGATCAGGACCTTGGAATGATGATGGGCGGACATGCGCGGGAGGCCTCGGCTATGCGTCACGGGGACGGGAAATGGAGAGCGAATTCATCATAGGGTGCCTTGAACATGGCCCGGCGCCGCCCGAGCGTCAACCTGCCGCCCTTGGCCAACTCCCGTCAGCCCGCTTGGCGCGGCGCCTCGATGCGTTGGCCGGTGCGGGCTTCGAGTCGGCGCCGGATCTCGGCGCCGACGACGGCGGTGTCGTCGAGCGGCCGGTAGCTCCAGTGATCCAGTTCGCCGGTGAACGTCCTGATCACGCCCGCGTCTTTCAAGGCTTGGTGGAAGGTCTGGAACTTGGGCGACCCGCCGTCCAACTCGATGATGTAGACCGGCTTGCCGGTCGAGCAGGCCTCCGACACCATCGACACGCTGTCGCTGGTCACCACGATCACGTCGGCCAGCGCCAGGAACGCGAAATACGGGTTCTCGCCCTGCCCGTCCCAGACGACGGACGGCACGTCGGCCATGCGCGCGCGGAGGATCGCCTCGTTGTCGGCGCCGGTTCGGCGCGACGGTGTCACCAGCAAACCGGCGCCGTGGCATTTCGCCAGATTGGCCAGCTTCTCCGCGACATCGCCCATGATCACAGGGGTCATGCGGAACAGCTTGTTGGTGCCGCCGATCAGCACGGCGATGCGCGGACGCGGCAGGTGTTCATAGGCGGGGCCCAGCCTGGCCGCCGCGTCGGCCAGCTTCTCCGGGGTGATCAGGTGAAGGGCGCCGCGCGTCGTGATCACGTTGGGCCCGCGCAGCTTGTCGTGCTGCGGCACCACCACGAGGTCGAGCAGGCGCGGCGGGATCTGGGGGTCCTGGATGTGGACCGCGAAGGTCTTGCCCCGGCTGACGCGGCGGACACCAAGCGCCGGCGTGACGCTGGCGCGCCCCGAGGTGATCAGCAGGTCGGGCCAGGGCGGCTCCAGCGCGTCGCTGCCGGGCGCGGTCGAATGCCGCGGCCCGAGCCGGAAGAACGGACTGAGCTGGCGCCAGGGGCTGCGCAGCGTGACGCGCTTGACGACCGGGGTGATTCCCACCGCCTCCGCCAGTCCAATGCACTGGTTTTCCATGCCGGCCTTGCCGTCTGTGACGACCCAGCAGGTGAGATGTTGCACGATCACGGGCCTTCGTGGTTGCTGACCGGGTGCGTCGATAGCACATTCCGCCTATTATAAAGTTTCGCACTTGTAAGACGGCTCTGTCTTGGCGTAAACCAGTAGTCTGTGTAATATCCTTTCCAATTCACCCCTAGAGGCTACAAGAGAAGACCATGCGGCGAGTCAAACTCGACCGGATTGACCGGCGCATTCTGCGTGACCTTCAGGCCGACGGTCGCATGACCAACGTCGAACTCGCGCGTCGCGCGGGCATTTCGGCGCCCCCCTGCCTCAGGCGCGTGCGTGCCCTGGAAGAAGCCGGTTTCATCCGTGGCTATCATGCCGACATCAACCCCGAAGCCCTCGGTTACGGCGTCACCGTGTTCGCCCATGTCGGGCTGACCAGCCAAGCCGAAGCGGACCTAAAGAAATTCGAGGAGCTGGTCAATAGCTGGCCGCTCGTGCGCGAGTGCAACATGCTGGCGGGCGAGACGGACTTCCTGTTGAAGATCGTCGCGGAGGACTGGGATTCGTACCAGCGCTTCCTGACCACCAAGCTGACCAGCGCGCCCAATGTCAGCCACGTCAAATCGGCGCTGGCGATCCGGACATCCAAGGCGCTGCCCGGCGTTCCGATCGACACCGAGGTCGGCGACCTGCCGGACGAGGACGAACTCGAGGACGACGAATAAACGGCGGGGACGCCACGCGAACCCAACGGTGGATATGAAAATGCGGGCTTTCGCCCGCATTTTCATTTTCCAGTCGAGCGACGCTCGCTTTTCAGCCGAGCGACGCTCGGTGGCCGGAGCCGGTTCCTCAGCGGAACTCGACCTTCACCACCTCATAGCTCTTGGACCCGCCGGGGGTCGGAACCTCGACCATGTCCCCGACGGTCTTGTTGATCAAGGCGCGCGCCAAGGGCGAGCTGACCGACAGCAGCCCCTGCTTGATGTCGCTCTCGTCCTGACCCACGATCTGATACGTCGTCTCCTCGTCGGTGTCCTCGTCGGCGACCGTGATCGTCGCGCCGAACTTGACGGCCTCACCTGAAAGTTTCGAAACGTCGATCACCTCGGCGCGGCTGATCTTGTCCTCGAGCTCGAGCACCCTGCCCTCGATGAAGCTCTGCCGCTCGCGGGCCGCGTGATACTCGGCGTTCTCGGAAAGATCGCCGTGTTCCCGCGCCTCCGCGATGGCCTTGATGACCGCCGGGCGCTCGATCGATTTCAGGTGCCGTAACTCCTCTTGGAGGCGGTTGTAACCCGCCGCCGTCATTGGAACTTTTTCCATTTCCGGTCCACTCGACGCTGCAGAAGACTGCGGCGCGGCCAGATCAGCCGCGCCGGTAGCCTCGATCCCTTTAATACGACCCGCTCAGGTAGGACTGGAGGGGTGCCACGTCAAGGCTACCACTCCTAAGCGCCGAGATCGCCTCGACGGCAGCCCGCGCTCCCGCGACGGTCGTATAATAGGGAATGTTATTGACGAGCGCGGTCCGGCGCAAGCTGAAGCTGTCAGACATCGCCTGTGCGCCGTCCGTTGTGTTGAAAACCAACTGCACATCGCCGTTGATCATGGCATCCACCACATGTGGTTGCCCTTCAAGCACCTTGTTGACCCGTGTCACCGGGATGCCAGCCTCGCCGAAAGCCTTCGCGGTGCCCGCCGTGGCGAGCAGCACGAAGCCCATCTCGTGAAGCTTGGACGCCACCGCGACCATCGCCGCCTTGTCGTGGTCCTTGACCGAGATGAAGACCTTGCCGCTCGGCGGCAGCACGATTCCGGCGCCCAGCTGGGCCTTGGCGAAGGCCCGGCTGAAGTCCTTGTCCAATCCCATCACCTCGCCGGTCGACTTCATCTCCGGCCCCAGGATGATGTCGACGTTAGGGAAGCGGGCGAAGGGGAAGACCGCCTCCTTGACCGCCGTGTGCGGCGGGGTCGGGCCGTTCAGGGTGAAGGCGTCCAGCTTCTCGCCGGCCATCACCCGCGCCGCGATCTTGGCGATCGGCGTGCCGGTCGCCTTGGCGACGAACGGCACGGTGCGGCTGGCCCGCGGATTTACCTCCAGGATGTAGACCTCGGTGCCCTTGACCGCGAACTGCACGTTCATCAGGCCGATCACGTCCAGGGCGTTGGCCAGCATGGTCGACTGGCGCGAGATGTCGGCCACCACGTCGGTCGGCAGCGAATAGGGCGGCAGCGCGCAGGCGCTGTCGCCGGAATGGATGCCGGCCTCCTCGATGTGCTCCATGATGCCCGCGACATAGACGCTGACACCGTCGCGCACCGCGTCGACGTCGACCTCGATCGCGTCCTGCAGGTAGCTGTCGATCAGCACGGGGTTCTTGCCCGACACCTTGACCGCCGAGCCCATGTAGCGCTTGAGCCCGGCCATGTCGTGGACGATCTCCATGGCGCGGCCGCCCAGCACGTAGCTGGGCCGGATCACCACCGGGAAGCCGATCCGGGCCGCGACCTGTTCGGCCTCCTCCAGGCTGCGCGCCAGGCCATTGGCCGGCTGGCGCAGGCCGAGCTGGTGCAGCAGTTGCTGGAACCGCTCGCGGTCCTCCGCCAGATCGATCGCGTCGGGCGAGGTGCCGAGGATCGGGATGCCCGCCGCCTCCAGGTCGCGCGCCAGCTTCAGCGGCGTCTGGCCGCCGAACTGGACGATCACGCCCAGCACCTCGCCGCGGCTCTGCTCGACCCGGACCAACTCGATCACGTCCTCGGCGGTCAGCGGCTCGAAATAGAGGCGGTCGGAGGTGTCGTAGTCGGTCGACACCGTTTCCGGGTTGCAGTTGACCATGATGGTCTCGTACCCGGCCTCGATCAGCGCGTAGACCGCGTGGACGCAGCAATAGTCGAACTCGATGCCTTGGCCGATCCGGTTGGGACCGCCACCCAGGATCACGACCTTCTTGCGGTCGGTCGGCTCCGACTCGCATTCGGCGCCGCCGAACCCGTTGGCTTCATAGGTCGAATACATGTAGGGCGTGGCCGAGGCGAACTCGCCGGCGCAGGTGTCGATCCGCTTGTAGACGGGGGTGACGCCCAGCGCGCGGCGGGCCGCCGCGACCTCGGCCTCGGTGGTGCCGGTCAGCTCCGCGATGCGGGCGTCGCCGAAGCCACCCTGCTTCAGGCGCAGCCAGCCGGCGGCGTCGGTCGGCAGGCCCTCGGCCCGGATCCCGGTCTCGACCGCGACGATCGCCTCGATCTGCTCCAGGAACCAGGGATCGTACTTGCAGGCGGCATGGACCTCGGGGACGCTGAGGCCATGGCGGAACGCCTGGGCGATCACCAGCAGCCGGTCCGGCGTCGGCCGGCTCAAGGCGGCGCGCACGGTCAGCGGATCGGGGTTGCCGTCGCCGATCAGGATCTCGTTGAAGCCGGTCAAGCCGGTCTCCATCGACCGCAGCGCCTTCTGCACCGACTCGGCGAAGGTCCGGCCGATCGACATCGCCTCGCCGACCGACTTCATCGAGGTGGTCAGCAGCGGCTCGGTGCCGGGGAACTTCTCGAAGGTGAAGCGCGGCATCTTGGTGACGACGTAGTCGATCGTCGGCTCGAACGAGGCCGGCGTGACGCCGGTGATGTCGTTGTCCAGCTCGTCCAGCCGGTAACCCACCGCCAGCTTGGCGGCGATCTTGGCGATCGGGAAGCCGGTCGCCTTGGACGCCAGCGCCGACGAGCGGCTGACGCGCGGGTTCATCTCGATCACGACCATGCGGCCGTCGGCCGGGTTGACCGCGAACTGGACGTTCGACCCGCCGGTGTCGACCCCGATCTCGCGCAGCACCGCGATCGAGGCGTTGCGCATGATCTGGTATTCCTTGTCGGTCAGCGTCAGGGCCGGGGCCACCGTGATGCTGTCGCCGGTATGGACGCCCATGGGGTCCAGGTTCTCGATCGCGCAGACGATGATGCAGTTGTCGGCGCCGTCGCGCACGACCTCCATCTCGTATTCCTTCCAGCCCAGCACCGATTCCTCGATCAGCACCTCGTGGGTCGGCGAGGCGCGCAGCCCGCCGCGCACGATGTCCTCGAACTCGGCCCTGTTGTAGGCGATGCCGCCGCCGGTGCCGGCCAGCGTGAAGCTGGGGCGGATGATCGACGGCAGGCCGGTCTCGGCCAGGGCCGCCAGCGCCTCGTCGAAGGTGCGGACCATGCGGCTGCGCGGGCTCTCCAGCCCGATCTTGTCCATGGCGTCGCGGAACAGCAGCCGGTCCTCGGCCTTGGCGATCACCTGCTTGTTGGCGCCGATCATCTCGATGCCCAGGCGCGCCAGCGTGCCGTCATCGTCCAAGGCGATCGCGGTGTTCAGCGCGGTCTGCCCGCCCATCGTCGGCAGCAGGGCGTCCGGCCGCTCCTTCTCCAGGATCTTCGCGACGGTCGCCGGCGTGATCGGCTCGATGTAGGTCGCGTCCGCCAGGTTCGGGTCGGTCATGATCGTGGCGGGGTTGGAGTTCACCAGGATGACCCGATAACCCTCCTCGCGGAGCGCCTTGCAGGCCTGAACACCGGAATAGTCGAACTCGCAAGCTTGTCCGATGACGATGGGGCCGGCGCCGATTATGGCGATGGACTTGATGTCGGTACGTTTGGGCATGGCGCTCGGGGCTCTGGTAACTTCAGGCGCGACAAAAATCCCCTCCCGGGATATCGGGGAGAGGGTTCGGATAAAAGGCACGCCGATCCGACCGCTGAAGACACCGGAGTGACGGCCCGTGCCTATATAGAGCTTCAAACCACTGGCGGGAAGCGCGACGTTGCCCCTGGATCGCGGCAATGCCCCCGGCGCATGCCCCCGACGCCTATCGCGGTCAGCGGGCGGGGCTGGGATCGAGATGGCGGATCATGGTGTCGAGCGGCGCCACCCAGACGGCGCAAAGCCCGGTGTCCTGCCGGTCGAACAGGTAGACCTTGTCGAGATGGCTCCGTTTTTCCGGGTCGTGCAGGTTGACCCCGGAACCCCAGCCGATGCCGATCGGCCTGTCATCGGCCGAGCGCACCCGGAAGATCGAGTTGAGCCGCTGGATGAACGCCCCCCGGCGGCAGGCCTTGGACAGTTCGGCGTCAAGCTTGGCCACGTCGCGGATGCGGCCCTTCAGGCGATACACGATCCGCTCGGGCCGAACCGGCGTCGCCCGGAACGGGTATCGCCAATCCGGCGGCCACGGCGACACCGGCATCGCCGTGAAGTGCCCCGGCGCGGTGCGGTCGATCACCTGCTGGTCGGCCGGGGCGGCGGCGGCTTCCGGGGTCCCGATTTGGCAAGCCAGGGGGATCAATACCAACAAAGCCGAAAAGTAGGTTCCGCTCACGAGGCCCTCGTCCCATCAGCCCGCATGGCGGCGAGGCCGTGTGCCGACGGGCCATTCATCCAGGAGACCCGGACGTTAGCCTGAAAACATGACCGATTGGTTATTCCGCGACATCGCGGTTCAAACCACCAAAGCCCTCCCGAATGGTCCGCACCTCAACACGATCCGGCACATCGATGGTTGTGACCCGGATTTTTGTATCCTTGCCATCCAGGTGGTCGACGGCCTCCCGCAATCCCTCAAGGATTTCACTCGCGATATTCCGGGACAATACATTTCCTTTTTTTCGACACCATGCCAATACAGATATCGAACCAGCAAGTATTCGTAGGTCGGGTAGAGCGCAGCGGCACCCGACACCACCAACTCGCCTGCTTTGTCAGATGCCGCTTCGCTTTATCCGACCTACGTTTCTTGACCACGGTTCTTGACCCACCGCGGTCGAACCGCTGCCCTGAAAAAAGCGAACGCCGGGGAAGCTGACTTCCCCGGCGCGCCGGATGCCGACCCGGACGGGACGGGAGCCTACTTCTCGCCGCCGCCCAGGCTGTGGACGTAGACGGCCAGCTGCTTGATGGTGACCGGATCGAGACGGGCGCCCCAGGCCGGCATGACGCCGGCGCGGGCATAGGTGATCGTCTCGACGACCGTCTTCTTGTCGCCGCCATAGAGCCAGATGTTGTCGTTCAGGCGGGGGGCGCCGACCTCGCGCATGCCCTCGCCCTTCTCACCGTGGCACGCGACGCATTGCTCGGCGAACACCGCAGCGCCGCGGCCGGCGGCCGTCTTGTCCGACTCGCGGCCCGTGAGGGACAGCACGTACTCGGCCGTGTCGTTGATCTGCGCCGCCGTGAGCAGGTCGTCGACGCCGAACTTCGGCATTTCCGAGACGCGGGTGTCGTCGTCGTTGGTCGAGCGGACGCCGTGCAGCAGCGTGGTGTGGATGTCATCCGCCTTGCCGCCCCACAGCCAGTCGTCGTCGGCCAGCGTCGGGTAGCCCTTGGCACCGGCGCCACCGGCGCCATGGCAGGCGGAGCAGTTGTCGGCGAAGGCGGCGCGGCCGCCGGCGATCGCGAAGCCGAGCAGGTCCTGATCGGCGACGATCTGGTCCAGCGAGGCGCTCTCGATCTTCGACCGATAGGCGCCCTGGGCCGCGCGGGCCTTGGCGATGTCGGCCACCACCGTCTCGCGCTGGGCATAGCCCAGGATCCCGGCGGTGTGGGTCTTGCCCAGCGGGATCGCCGGATAGAGGACCCAGTAGACCACCGAGAAGACGACGCAGACGTAGAAGACGTACAGCCACCACTTCGGCAGTGGGTTGTTCAGCTCTTGGATACCGTCCCACTCGTGTCCAGTGGTGTCGACCCCCGAGAAGGAGTCCTTTTCAACCTTGGTCGGCATGACCTATTTCTCCTGGCCTTCATCCCCGAACGGGATGCGGCTGGCCTCGTCGAACTTGTCCTTGTTCTTGGGCCGCAAGGCCCAGAACAGGACGCCGACGAACAGCAGCATCAACCAAACCGTCCAGAAGGAGCGCAAAAACGACGCGATTGCGTTGAGATCCACTGGTGCCACCACCTACTGTTTGAAATCCGCCGGCTGGTACTTCGTGAAATCGACCAGCGTGCCGAGCATCTGCAGATAGGCGACCAGCGCGTCCATCTCGGACACGAGCTTCGGGTTGCCGTCGAAATCGGCGACGACAGCCTTGGGATAGCGGGCCAGGAGACCGGCGGTGTCGCCGTCCGGCCGCTGCTGGACCTCCAGATCCTTGGCCGCCTGATCGACGCTCTCGTCGGTGTAGGGGACGCCGACGATCCGCAGGGTCTTCAGGTGATCCTTGACGTCGGTGTATTTGAGCGGCCGGTTCTGCAGGAAGGCGTAGCCCGGCATGATCGATTCGGGCACGACGGCGCGCGGGTCGATCAGATGGGCGACCTGCCACTGGTTGGAGTACTTGCCGCCGACGCGGGCCAGATCGGGACCGGTGCGCTTGGAGCTCCACTGGAACGGATGGTCGTACATGCTCTCGGCGGCGAGGCTGTAGTGGCCATAGCGCTCGGCCTCGTCGCGGAACGGGCGGATCTGCTGGCTATGGCAGTTGTAGCAGCCTTCGCGCACGTAGATGTTGCGGCCCATCTGCTCGAGCGGGGTGTAGGGGCGGATGCCCTCCACCTTCTCGATGGTGGTCTCGATGGTGAACAAGGGGATGATCTCGACGAGGCCACCGATCGACACGGTGAGCAGGATCAGGACCATCATCAGGGTGACGTTCTTTTCGATCAGACCGTGATTGAAAAGCCCGGGCTTCTTGTCGGTGCTAGCCATCGTGCTGAGTCCTTACTCGGCGGCCGGCGCGAACTTGCGCGTCGGAGCGGTGACGTAGGGCTTCTCGACCCGGATGTCGCCCTTGGTCGTGCGCCACAGGTTGTAGACCATGATCAGGGCGCCGATCAGGAAGAGCACGCCGCCCAGGGCGCGGATCACGTAGAAGGGATGCATCGCCGCGACGGTCTCGACGAACGAGTACTGGAGGAAGCCCAGGTTGTCGTAGGCGCGCCACATCAGGCCCTGCATGATGCCCGAGATCCACATCGAGGTGATGTAGAGAACGATGCCGATCGTGGCGGTCCAGAAGTGATAGCTGACCAGCCGCAGCGAGTAGAGGCGCTCGGCCTTCCACAGCTTGGGAACCAGGAAGTAGACCGCGCCGAAGCTGACGAAGGCGACCCAGCCGAGCGCCCCGGAGTGGACGTGGCCGACGGTCCAGTCGGTGTAGTGCGACAGGGCGTTGACCGCCTTGATCGACATCACCGGACCTTCGAAGGTGCTCATGCCGTAGAACGCGACCGAGGTGACCAGGAAGCGCAGGACCGGGTCGGTCCGCAGCTTGTCCCAGGCGCCGGACAGCGTCATGATGCCGTTGATCATGCCGCCCCACGAGGGCATCCACAGCATGATGGAGAAGGTCATGCCGAGCGTCTGCGCCCATTCCGGCAGCGCCGTGTAGTGCAGGTGGTGCGGGCCGGCCCAGATGTAGAGGAAGATCAGCGACCAGAAATGGATGATCGACAGCCGGTAGGAATAGACCGGCCGGCCCGCCTGCTTGGGGATGAAGTAATACATCATGCCCAGGAAGCCGGCGGTCAGGAAGAAGCCCACCGCGTTGTGGCCGTACCACCACTGGACCAGCGCGCCCTGGACGCCGGAGAAGTAGGAATAGCTGGTGGTTCCGAAGAACGAGACCGGGACGTTCAGGTTGTTGACCAGGTGGAGCATCGCGATCGTCACGATCATCGCCAGGTAGAACCAGTTGGCGACGTAGATGTGCGGTTCGCGCCGCTGCATGATCGTGCCGACGAAGACCAGCAGGTACACGACCCAGACGACGGTCAGCCACAGGTCGACGTACCATTCGGGCTCGGCGTATTCCTTGCCTTGGGTGATGCCCAGGACATAGCCGGAAGCCGCCAGCACGATGAAGATCTGGTAGCCGACGAAGAGGAAGTTGGCGACCGCCGGTCCGCCCCACAGCGTCGCGCGGCAGGTCCGCTGGACGACGTAGAGCGAGGTGGCGAACAAGGCGTTGCCGCCGAAGGCGAAGACCACGGCGGAGGTGTGCAGCGGCCGCAGACGGCCGAAGCTGGTCCATTCCAGCCCGAGGTTCAGCGCCGGAAACGCCAGTTCGAAGGCGATGAAGATACCGGCGAGGAAGCCGATCACACCCCAGAACATAGTGGCGATGACGAACAGGCGGACGACAGCCTCGTTGTACGAGACGGTCTCCTCACCTGCCCGCTCGCCTCCCACGGATGAACCGTGGGACAGGGTCGCTGCTGTCATTACCTAATCTCCCGTCTGGCGGGATCGACACCAGCGAAGCCGGTCGTTCCGCGCCACCGTAAGGTTGCTCTTAATTCGATCGTGCCGGATAAGGACCGCCGCGACGGCACGCGGCACGCGCGCAAATCCTGTTGCCGATTGCGGACTATGGGGATGCCGCGGGCCGGCAACATTGATCTACGTCAAGGACCCATGGGCGCCCTGGCTGCCATCGTCTTGTCCTGACCCGTGGTCGAGACACCCATGCACGACATTTATGTTGCGAAACCCCTAGCCCGCCGTCAGATCGACCAGGCGTTCCCGGTGGTGCAGACGATCGCACCCGATCTCGACATCGAGCGATGGCGCGAATTTGCCGCAGCCATCCTGGCGGCGCCGGAGCTTGAATCCAGCGCGGGTCGCTCCGTCGGATCCCACCTTCGGGAGGGTGGACGGGGAATCATGACCGTGCAGAACAGCCGGGGCTACATCCACGGCCTGTTCAGCCACGCGGTGGAGGACCACCTGCGTCACGGCCGGGTGCTGTCGGTCGAGAACTTCATCGTCCTGGACCTGTTCGACCTGGACGGCGCCGCCGACGCGTTGCTGGGCGCCATGGACAAGGTGGCCGACGACCTGGGTTGCGCCGCCATCCACACCAACCTGCCGGACGACTATTCCAGCCTGCCGGAATACTGCGACTGGCTGCTCGGCTGCTTTCGGGAAGCGGGGCACGCGGTCGAGACGCTGAGGCTGTGCAAGCAGATGATCGACCTGACGCCGACGTCCCCGCGGGACGCGGCCAACGATGGCTAGCCCGGATCATTCACGACGGGTCTGGGGGATGTGATCGCGGACGGCTTTGGGGACCGGAGATCCAGGATACCGCGATCCACTCCAATCCTTGTCCACCAACCAAGGCGCACAATGGAAAGCCCTGTCTGTTTCGCTTCGCGGCGGCGCGCCATGGATAACCAGGGCCGCGATCTCGGCGTTGTTTCCGCGATTGGCGCGGCGGCCTGCTGGGGTTCGGCCACCGTCATGTCGAAGGGCGCGCTTGACGCATTGCCGCCAATCACCTTGCTGGTGATCCAGTTGCTCACGAGTTGCGCCTTCCTATGGCTCGTAACCCTCGTGAGGGGGTTGTCGATCCCACCTGTCCAAGTCGCCTTGAAGTTCGGCCCGACCGGACTCCTGGAACCAGGGCTGGCCTATTCGATCGGCTTGATCGGAATGTCGATGACGTCGGCGAGTTCCGCATCCCTCCTGCAAGCGACCGAGGCGGTGATGATCGTGGGGTTCGCGGCCCTGATCCTTGGAGAAAGGATAGGGGGACGGACGATGGGGGTGATGGCGGTGGCACTCGTCGGCGTGGCGATGGTCGCCGGTCTCGACGGGGCGATGGAACTCGGCCCGAATCCCTTGGTCGGCAACCTGCTGATCCTGCTTGGCATCGGCTGCGCGGCCCTGTACGTCGTGTTGTCGAGCCGTCTGGTCGTGGATACCGATCCGCTCGTTCTCCTGGCGGTCCAGCAGTCCTTCGGGTTTGTGTTCGCACTCCTGATCTGGCCCCTGGAGATCTCGGCCGACACGTGGGACATTCTCGGCAACCTGCCGGCACCCCTGTGGTCCCTGGCGATGCTCTCCGGCTTGGTCCAGTACGCATTCGCTTTCTGGCTGTATCTGATCGCCTTGAAGACTCTCCCGGCCAGCTTCGCGGGCCAGTTCCTGAATCTCACACCGCTGTTTGGGGTGGGGGGCGCGTTCGCTTTCCTGGGGGAGCAACTTGCCCGAAGCCAATGGCTTGGGGCGGCGGTGTTGCTGGGCGCCATCTTCCTGCTTCACCGGATGCGGGATTCGACCGCTCCAGGAGAGCCCGTGAATTAGCCCGGACCATTCAGGTGTTTTGGGGCACGCCATCCAGGCGCACAACGTCACGCCCGCTGTTGCTTGGCCGCCCGCAACGGCTAGACTGCCGGCCATGAGCGAAACCACATCCCGACCGACCATCCGCCTTCAGCCGAGCCGGCACAAGCGGGTCCAGCATGGCCATCCCTGGGTCTATTCCAACGAGATCCACATGGACAACCTGGCCAAGGCGATCCCGCCGGGCAGCGTCGTCCGGGTGCTGACCCACGATGGCGCGCCGCTCGGCGCCGCGACCTTCAATCCCCACACCCTGTTCTGCGCCCGCATGCTGACGCGCGACGCCGACGCCGCGATCGACGCGGGTTTCCTGGCGGAGCGGTTGCGGAGCGCGCTCGACCTGCGCGAGCGGCTGTTCGACCGGCCCTATTACCGGCTGATCCACGCCGAGGCTGACGGGTTGCCGGCGCTGATCGTCGACCGGTTCGGAGACGTGGTGGTGGTCCAGGCGAACTCCGCCGGCATGGAGCGGCTGACGCCCGACCTGCTGGAGGCGATCGACCGAGTGCTGGCGCCCTCCGCCGTGGTGCTGCGCAACGACAGCCCGGCGCGGGGGCAGGAAGGTCTGGGCGGCGAGGTCAAGGTGGTTCGTGGAGCGCTGGACGGTCCGGTCCGGCTGGAGGAGAACGGCTGCGTCTTCTTCGCCGATCCCGGGGTGGGACAGAAGACCGGTTGGTTCTACGACCAGCGCGACAACCGTGCGGCCATCGCGGCGCTGGCCGCCGGCGGCCGCGTCATCGACTTCTACAGCTACAACGGCGGGTTCGCGGTGCAATGCGCCAAGGCGGGCGCCGCCTCCGTCGTGGCGGTCGACCGGTCGGAGGCGGCGCTGGCCAATGGCGCCCGCGCGGCGGAAGCCAATGGCGTCGCCGCCGTCTGCGGGTTCCGCAGGGCCGACGCCTTCGAGGAGATGGAGCGGCTGGCGGCGGCGGGCGAGCGGTTCGACGTGGTGATCGCCGACCCGCCCGCCTTCGTCAAATCCAAGAAGGACCTGCAGGCCGGCAGCCGCGCCTATCGCAAGATGACCCGGCTGGCCGCGTCGATCACGGCACCGGGCGGCTTCCTGCTGGTCGCCTCGTGCAGCCACAATGTCGACGTGCCGCTGTTCGCCGAACAGGTCGCGCGCGGCTTGGACGACGCCCGCCGGACCGGACGCATCCTGCGCACCGGCGGGGCCGCCGCCGATCATCCCGTCCACCCCCATCTACCCGAGACAGCCTATCTGAAAGCGCAGATACTGCGCTTGGACTGACGGGAAGCGGATGATGCCGGGCATGCGGAGGAGCGGGTCGGCGATGAACTCCAAGACCATGGGCTCCAGGATCGTGGGCGCCTTGATCGCCGCGATGGCGTGGCGTCCCAAGCCGCCGCGCGGCTACCGGGGTCTCGCGGCGGCCATGGCCGGGGTCGCCTGCGTCCTGGTGCCGCTGGCGTCTTACCTGGCCTCGGAATGGGCGCGCGGACAGGCGCTGGACGAACTGGCGGAAACGGCGCGGGCCCGGCTGACCCTCTACACCGCCACCCTGACCGCGGAGATCGAGAAATACCGGGTGCTGCCACTGACCCTGGCCTGGGACCCGGATGTCGCGGCCCTGCTGGCGGCGCCGCGCGACATCGCGCTGATCGACCGGGTCGACCGCAAGCTGGCGGCGCTCAACGCCGGGGCCGCCCTGTCCGCGCTCTACGTGATGGGGCGCGACGGCATGACGCTGGCGGCCAGCAACTGGACCGAGGAGAGCAGCTTCATCGGCCGCAACTTCGCCTTCCGGCCCTATTTCACCGACGCCATCGCCGGGCGTGTCGGGCGTTATTTCGCCATGGGAACCACCTCGAACATTCCCGGCTACTACATCGCCTATCCGGTCTGGGCGCCGGTCCGGGCGGAGAACCAGACGCTGGGCGTGGTCGTCGCCAAGATCGGCATGGACGCGCTGGAGTCGGCGTGGCACCAGATGGCCGGGGAACGCGTGTTCGTGTCCGACCGGCGCGGCGTCGTCTTCATCTCCAACGTTCCCGAGTGGCGGTTCCGCACGCTGGCGCCGCTCGACGCGGAGACCCGGCGCGAGGTGGAGCGCAGCATGCAGTACGAGGGCACCAGCTTGCTGCCGCTGCCCCCGATGGACAGCTCCCTGGTCCATCAGGCGGCGGTTCCCGGCACGGACTGGACCGTCCACGTGGCGCTGGACAACCGGCCGGTCAACGTGCGGGCTTGGTCGGCCGGGCTTGGCGCCGGCATCGCGACGCTGCTGCTGCTGGCCGCCGGCCTGGTCGTCCTGCAACGCCGCCTGGCGCTGTCCGAACGGCTCGAGTACCAGCGACGCGCCCACCTGATGCTGGAGCACCGGGTCGGCGAGCGCACCGCCGAGCTGAGTTCCGCCAACGCCCGCCTGACCGCCGAGATCGCCGAGCGCGAGCGGGCGGAACAGGCGGCCGAGCGCGCGCGCGAGGACTTGGTCCAGGCGGCCAAGCTGGCGGCCCTGGGCCAGATGGCGGCCGGCATCGTCCACGAGGTCAACCAGCCGATCGCCGCGATCCGCTCCTATTCCGAGAACGCCGGACTGCTCCTGGAACGCGGCAAGCTGGATCTGGTCCGCGCCAACCTGCTGGAGATCACCGGCCTGACCGAACGGGTCGCGACGATCACCCGCCAGCTCAAGACCTTCGCCCGCAAGTCGTCCGGGGTTCTGGTGCCGGTGTCGCCGCGCGCCTCGGTCGAGCGGTCGATGGCGCTGCTGGGCGCCCAGACGCAGGCGCTGGGGGCGGAGATGGTGCTGGAGTTGCCGGACCAGTCGCCGATGGTCCTGGCCGACGAGGCGCGGCTGGACCAAGTGATCGTCAACCTGCTGCGGAACGCGCTGGACGCCGTGGCGGCGCGCAACCACCGGCTCATCACGGTCAGCCTGGACCAGGACGGCGACTATGTCCTGCTGAGGGTGCGCGACACCGGCCCCGGCATCCCGGAGGAGGACTTGCCGAGCTTGTTCGATCCGTTCTTCACCACCAAGGAGGTCGGCGTCGGGCTGGGACTGGGCCTGTCGATCAGCTACGGCATCGTCCAGGGATTCGGCGGACGCATCGCCGCCGCCAACCACGAGGAGGGCGGCGCCGTCTTCACCGTCGCCCTGCGCCGCGCGCCGGATCGATGATTCCGCCCCCGTGATCGCGCCGTCACCGCCTCGGGAAAACCGCCTTCGGCGCTCGAGACGACGGATATGTAGAAATAAAGGATTAACACTACGCTAATTTTTGGAATGGAGAAAGCGAAAGAGTTTTCACAAGAGATCATGTCGCTGGCATCCTGGACTGGACACTGTTAGAAGATTGCCAACGAACCCGGATGTCCAAGTCGTATTTCTCGCAATCGCAAACTTACTTTGGCTCATCTTGGGACGCTACGTTGCTTAGGATACAGTCCTAGGCCACAGGCACAGATTATTGATATATGTCAAGTCGGAGCCCGCCAGATCATGTCCCGAAATTTGACGATCTGCGCGAAACACAGTATCTCGACGCGGGCGCATCTGATTTTACTGGCGCTTGGTCTTATCATTCCGGTCCTGATTTTCACCGGCCTCCTGCTGCATCATCAAGTCAAGCTACAGCGCTCCCATATCGAGCAGGATTTGCTGAAGGAAGCACGGACGGTCACCGCCATGATCGAGCGCGACATGCGGGGCGTCATGGCGATGCTGGAGACGCTGGCCTTGATGCCGGCGCTCCAGCGGCGGGATTTCGCCACGTTTCACCAGCAGGCCAGCCAGATCACGAAGCGCTATGGCATCGGCATCGTCCTGGCCGACGGCGGCGAGCGCCAGCGGCTCAACACGCGGGTGCCTTGGAACACGCCGTTGCCGCCGTTCTTCGACGATGATATCGCCCGCGCCGTCATGGAGACGAAGACCCCCTACGTCACGGACGTGGAATTCGGCCCGGTCGCCCGCGCCGAGGTCGTCGGCATCCTCGTCCCGGTGCCGGCGGACGGCGCCGCGACCCAAGTCCTGGCGGCCAGCCTGCCGGTGGGCAGGTTCCGGGATATCCTGGTCCAGACCGGCATCGCCAGCGACCGCGGCATCGCCGTCGTGGACCGCGACGGACGCCCCTTGGCCGTCATCCCCGGCGACGGACCGCCGCGCCGTGGCGACGATCCGCCAGCCTGGATCAAGCAGGCCGTCGGGCGGGATGGCGTCATCACGGCGGGTGAAGGCGGTGTCGGCGAGCGCGACGTCATCTCGGGAGCCAGCCGATCAGCGATGACGGAGTGGACCGCCCTGGTCAGCCTGCCGGGGGACGCGGTGGACGCGCGGGTCGCCCGCGAATTGCTGGCCCCGATCGGCCTGGGGCTGGCGCTGCTCGCCCTGTCGGCCGCCCTGGCCTACGTCTTCGGCCTGCGGATCGCGCGGGCCGCGCGGGTGCTGACCGTGGCCGGCAACGCCCTCCAGGGCGGCCACTCGGTGCCCCCCATCCGGACCACGTGGCGCGAGGCCAACGAGGTCGGGCAAGCCCTGACCACCGCTTTCAGCCGGTTGAACGAGAGGACCGCCGCGTTGCGCGCGGCCGAGGAGCGATACCACACGCTGGCGTCCAGTTCTCCGGTCGGCATCTTCCGCACCGACGCCGAGGGACGCTGCGTCGGCGTCAATCGACGCTGGTGCGAGATCGCGGGTGCCCGCCCGGAACAGGCGCTGGGCAATGGCTGGACCGAATTCCTGCATCCCGAAGACCATGACGTCGTTTTCCAGGAATGGCGCCACGCCGCCCTGGAGAACAGACCGTTTCGCCTGGAATACCGTTTCCGCGCGCCGGACGGCGCGATCACCTGGGTGCTCGGCGAGGCCCTGGTGGAACGAACCGCCTCGGGCGACATCTCGGGCTTCGTCGGCACCATCACCGACATCACCGCCAACAAGGCCCTGGAGCGGCAGCTGCGCGACGCCGAGGAGCAACTGACCCGCGCCCTGGCCGCCGGCCGCATGTTCGCCTTCGACTGGCACCTGGAGACCGACACGGTGCGCCAGAGCGATGGCGCCGCCCCGATCCTGGGACCCGGTCGGGAGGGTGCCTCCGATCCCGCCGGGATCACCAGCCACGCCTTCTTCGAGCGCGTCCACCCGGAGGACCGCGAGCGGTTCGTGGACACCCTGATCGCGCTCGACCCCGGCACTCCGAACTATACGATCGCCTACCGGTACCAGCGGGGCGACGGGTCCACCGTCTGGCTCGAGGAATCGGCCGCGGCGATCTTCGATGACGATGGCCGCATGGTTCGCCTGACCGGAGTCACGGCGGACGTGACCGAACGCAAGACGGCGGAGGACATCCTCCGGGGCGACAACGCCATGCTGGAGGCCCGGGTCGTCGAGCGGACCCGCGCGTTGACCGACGCGGCGCTCGAACTCTCGGCGGAGATCCGCCGCCGCGAGGAGGCGCAGGCGGCGCTGCTGCAATCGCAGAAGCTGGAGGCGCTGGGCCAGTTGGTCAGCGGCGTATCCCACGATTTCAACAATATCCTGGCCGTGATCCAGAGCAGCTACAACCTGCTGAGGCGTCGGACGATCACTCCCGAGGAGGTCAAGATCATCGACCTGGGGGAGCAGGCCGTCACCCGCGCCACCGGCCTGATCCACCATCTGCTGGCCTTCGCCCGGCGCGAGGAGTCACGGCCGACGGTGGTCGACATCAAGGATATACTCCGGGAAAGCGAGGAGATGATCTGCCACACAGCCGGCCCCCTGGTGCGCTGCCGGTTCGATCTGGCGACCGACCTGTGGCCCGTGATCGTCGACCCCTCGCGCTTGAACGCCGTCCTGCTCAACCTCGCCGCCAACGCGCGCGACGCGATGCCGAAAGGCGGCGACCTCGTCGTGACCGCGAGGAACCAGATGACCGGCGCCCAGGCCGGATCGGCCGCAGCCCAGGCCGGATCGGCCGTCGCCCAGGCCGGATCGGCCGTCGCCCAGGCC
>NZ_AVFL01000021.1 GCF_000576635.1 Skermanella stibiiresistens SB22 | reverse complement strand
TTCGAAGGCGTACATCGTTGTTTTCCTCCCCTGTCCCGTTTATTCGGCCGCCAGCGGTACGGACGCGGCTTGGACCGCGCGCCAGACCCGCTCCGGCGTCGCCGGCATGTCGATATGGGCGATGCCGAGATCGGCCAGCGCGTCGACGACGGCGTTCATGATGGTGGCGCTGCCGCCGATCGCTCCCGCCTCGCCGCAGCCCTTGACGCCCAGCGGGTTGTGGGTGCAGGGGGCCTCCTCGTGGTACTGGACGGTGAAGCTCGGGACATCGTCCGCGCGAGGCATGCAATAATCCATGTAGGACCCGGTCAGCAATTGACCAGTGTCGGGGTCGTAGACGCAATTTTCCATCAGCGCCTGCCCGATTCCCTGGACGATGCCGCCATGGACCTGACCCTCGACCACCATCGGGTTGATCACCCGGCCGAAGTCGTCGACCGCCACGAACTTCTCGATCCTGACCACGCCGGTCTCGGGGTCGATCTCGACCTCGGCGATCTGCGTGCCGTTGGGATAGGTGAAGTTCTTGGGGTCGTAGAAGGCCTGCTCGTCCAGACCCGGCTCCAACTCGTCCAGCGGGAAGTTGTGCGGCACATAGGCCGACAGCGCCACGTCGCCGATCCCGAGGCTCCTGTCGGTGCCCGCCACCGTGAAGCGCCCCTGGTCGAACACGATGTCGGTTTCCGCCGCCTCCAGCATGTGGGCCGCGATCTTCTTGGCCTTGTTGACGACCTTGTCCATCGCCTTGGCGATGGCCGAGCCGCCCACCGCCAGCGAGCGCGAGCCATAGGTGCCCATGCCGAACGGCACCTTGGAGGTGTCGCCATGGACGATCTCGACGTTCTCGATCGGAATGCCGAACCGGTCGGAGACCAACTGGGCGAAGGTCGTCTCATGGCTTTGGCCATGGCTGTGGGAGCCGGTGAACACCGTCACCGAACCGGTCGGGTGGAAGCGGACCTCGCCCGACTCGTAGAGCCCGGCCCGCGCGCCCAAGGCTCCGGCGACGTTGCTGGGCGCGATGCCGCAAGCCTCGATGTAGCTGGCGAGTCCGATGCCGCGCAGCTTGCCGCGCGCCTTCGACTCCGCCTTCCGCGCCGGGAAGCCCTTGTAGTCGATCAGGTCGAGCGCCTGGTCCAGGCACTTCTCGAACAAGCCGCAGTCGTATTGCAGCGCCACCGGCGTGTCATACGGCATGGCCGATGGCGGGATGAAGTTGCGGCGGCGCAGTTCGGTCTTGTCGATGCCCATCTCTCGCGCCGCGTTCTCGACGATGCGCTCGATCAGGTAGCAGGCCTCCGGCCGCCCGGCGCCGCGATAGGCGTCGACCGGCACGGTGTGGGTGAAGACCGCCTTGACCTCGGCGTAGATCGCGGGCGTCGTGTACTGCCCGGCCAGCAGGGTGGCGTAGAGGTAGGTCGGGATCGAGGGCGCGAAGGTGGACAGGTAGGCGCCCATGTTCGCCAGCGTCTGGACCCGCAGCCCTAGGAACTTGCCGTCGGCGTCCAGCGCCAGTTCCGCGTGGGTGACGTGGTCGCGGCCATGGGCGTCGGACACGAAGCTCTCCGACCGCTCGGCCACCCACTTGATCGGCCTTCCGATCTTCCTCGACGCCCACGTGACGATGGCCTCCTCGGCGTAGTGGTAGATCTTCGACCCGAAGCCGCCGCCGACATCCGGAGCGATGACGCGCAGCTTGTGCTCGGGGATGCCCAGCACGAAGGCGCCCATCAGCAGCCGGATCACGTGGGGGTTCTGGCTGGTGGTCCACAGCGTGTACTCGCCGGTGGCGCGGTCGTACTCGCCGATCGCGGCCCGTGGCTCCATCGCGTTGGGCACCAGCCGGTTGTTGATCAGGTCCAGCTTGGTGACGTGGGCCGCCTTGGCGAAGGCGGCGTCGGTCGCGGCCTTGTCGCCCAGGTGCCAGTCGTAGCAGAGGTTGCCGGCGGCCTGCTCGTGGACCAGCGGCGCCCCTTCCTTGAGGGCGGCGGGCGAGGTGGTGACGGCGGGAAGCTCGTCGTAATCGACCACGATCAGTTCGGTGGCGTCCTTGGCCTCGTCGCGACTCTCGGCGATGATGACGGCGACCTGGTCGCCGACATGGACGACCCTGTCGAGCACCAGCGGCGGATGCGGCGGCTCGACCATCGGGCTGCCGTCCTTGGAATGGATCAGCCAGCCGCAGGGCAAACCGTTGACCTTGTCGGCCGCGATGTCCTGGCCGGTGAAGATCGCCACCACGCCGGGCGCCGCCAGTGCCGCCGAGGTGTCGATGCCGTTGATCCGGGCGTGGGCGTAAGGCGAGCGCAGGATGTAGGCGTGGGTCTGGTTGTGCCGGTTGATGTCGTCGGTGTAGTTGCCCTGCCCGGTCAGGAAGCGGAAGTCCTCACGCCGCTTGACCGAGGCGCCGATGCCGGAGACGTTCGTATTGGCTGGTGAGTTGGACATGATCTTGGCCCTTCCTCAATCCGCCGCCTGGGACAGGCCGGCGCGCATCGATTTCGCCCCGGCCAGCACGGCCTTGACGATGTTGTGATAGCCGGTGCAGCGGCAGATGTTGCCCTCCAGCCCCTCGCGGACGGTCTGTTCGTCCAGTTGGTCGTGGGTTTGCGCCAGATCGACGGCGGCCATCACCATGCCGGGCGTGCAGTAGCCGCACTGGAGACCGTGATGCTCGCGGAACGCGGCCTGCATCGGGTGGAGCGTGCCGTCGGCCGCCGCCAAGCCCTCGATCGTGGTGACCTCCGTGCCGGCGGCCTGGACCGCCAGCATGGTGCAGCTCTTGACCGAGTGGCCGTCGATGTGGACGACGCAGGCACCGCATTGGCTGGTGTCGCAGCCGACATGGGTTCCCGTCAGGCCGAGATGGTCGCGCAGCAACTGCACCAGCAGCGTGCGCCCCTCGACCTCCCGCGTCACGGACTTGCCGTTGACGCTCAACGTGATCTTGTTGGGCATGTCTCTTGAGCCTTTCCTCGCGTTGAATTCTTCTTGATTGGGTGACCAGAGGCTGATCAGGAACCGGCTATCGCATAGAGGATGACGACGAAGGCGACGACGGCAAGTCCCACTCCACCGACGAGCCGGAGATCGACAGGAGCCTCCCTGACGGTATGGTTGATGGCGTGGTCGGGCGCCGCGAAGGCGGCCACCGACATCGGCTGGGCGGCGAACTGGCCCGAAGGGACCGCGACCGGCGCGTCGTCCGGTTCCACCGCCACCTCCTCGATCGGAGCGCCGACGACTTCGTCGGCGGGAGACCCGACGACCTCGCTGAATTTGGCGAAGAAGTCGTCGGCCATCTTCCGCGCGGTCCCGTCGATCAGCCGCGAGCCGATCTGCGCCAGCTTGCCGCCGACCTGGGCGTGCGCCGTGTATTCCAGCACGGTGGCGTCGGCGCCGTCCGGCATCAGCTTGACGGCGGCGCCCCCCTTGCCGAAGCCGGCGGCGCCGCCGGTTCCCTCGCCGGTGATGGTGTAGCCATTGGGCGGATCGATATCGCTGAGCGTGACCTTGCCGGCGAACTTCGCCTTGACCGGTCCGACCTTGGCGGTGACCTTCGCGGTCATCTCGGTGTCGGACTGCTTCTCGATCTCCTCGCATCCCGGTATGCACCGCTTGAGGATCTCCGGATCATTCAAGGCGGCCCAAACGTCCTCGCGTGGGGCCGTGATCCGATAGCTGCCGGACATGTCCATGGAGTTGTCCCTCCCGGTCGTAATTTTTCTAGGATACAGACTAATTGTCGCAGGGCCTCGCCGGGCATTAGACTTTCGAACAAGAAGCGGGTCAATCCCATGGTTGGACGCGATTTCGCGTGGTTCGCATTTCCGATCCGACTTTCCCGTTTCGCGCGACATGCCATTGCACGAAAGGTCGCCGCTGATATAAGGCGACCCTGGAAACAACTTGAGACGCGACTGCGATGGCGGAGCCAGTTGACGGCGGTGACGGCGACCGCCGCCTGATCAGAAGACATGACCAATTCGCCAAGCGTCTCCTGGACCACGCCGGCAACGCCGACGCTTTCCTTCGGGAGCGTTTGCCGCCGTCGCTCGTGGCCCGGCTCTCGGCTGACCCCGCCATGGACCGGTCCGAGAGCCTGATCGATCCGATTCTAGCCGAACTGCGGGGCGACAGGGTTTACAGCTTGGCGACCAAGGACGGCTTTCCGGTCTTGGTATGGGCCATGGTCGAGCACAAGAGCTCCCCCACGACCGACTTCCTGCTACAGACCATGGGATATCTGCACGGCTTGGCGGCGGGTGGCGCCCAGCGGCGGGTGAACGCCGATGGCACCGTCTGGATCGTCCCGGCGCCCGTGTTCGCCATCGTCCTCTATCATGGCGTCGATCGCTGGACACTTCCACCCACCTTGGGAGCGGCCTATGGCCTTCCGGAGGAAATGCTCCGCGCCGGGCCTCTTGATTTCGGGTATACTCTGGTCGATCTGGCGAACCTTCCGGACGCTGGGTTGTCGGGGCACGCGGAGCTTCAGGCCGGCCTGCTGATGCTGAAATACGCGACCCGCGACGACGACCCGGAAGTCACGCTGGAATGCTTGCTGGGCGCGGCGGCGACGATCGACTTGTCGATCGTCCGGATCGTCGTCAGATATCTTTTCGGATCGGGCGATGCCGGACATCGGAATCGCCTGCGGAGCGTGCTGGGACGGATACTACCAGGGCAAGAGGACGACATCATGCCGACGATCGCCGAGTCTTACATCGCCGAGGGAGAGGTCAAGGGTCACGCCAAGGGCATGGCGGAGGGGCTGGCCGAGGGACTGGCCGAGGGTGAGTTGAAGGGCCGCGCGGCCTTGTTCATCCGGATCCTCGAACAGCGGTTCGGCGAGGTTCCAGACGCGGTCGACCTCAAGGTGCGGACAGCGACGATCGCGGACATCGACCGCTGGATCGGGCGCATCCTCGAGGCCTCCTCGCCGGAAGCCGTCATCAACGACCCGGCCCATTGAACAGATCGATTTCGCACCGTCCACCTCAGTTAGACTTTGGTCTAACGTCGCACCTGGGCCAGCGCGCTTGGCAGAGGCGTCGCCGGGGAGGTAATTTTGTGTTCGGAGGGGCGTCGGAGGTGGGGAGATCGGAAGATCCGCCGAACCATGCGCCCACCACCAGGGGAAAAGGCGGAGAAATCTAGATGGCGAAGGGGACTCGCACCGGCGTCGCCGGCGGTCGGACCTCGCGCGTGCCGGTCAAGAAGCGGCTGGATGTTCTGGTGCGGGACAGGCTGGTGACCGAGTCGCGACCTTCCGAGCCGCCCGCAGTCACGACAGCCGAAGTGACGGCCCGCGCCGTCATCGACCAGCGCCAGTCCCGCCTCCGCCGCGGCATGAGCCACGCGCTCGACCCGCGCCAAGCGGCTGCCGAGCTGTACGACGCCATCGCCCAGCCCGACACCGCGTTCATCCTCGTCTTCTGCTCGCCGCAATACGATCTGCCCGCCCTTGGCCGAGCCCTGGCCGACCTGTTCGGCGACACGCTGACGCTGGGTTGCACCACGGCGGGCGAGATCACGCCGGTCGGCTACATGACCGGCTCGATCACCGGCGTCAGCTTCCCGCGCAGCGACTTCTCCGCCGTGGCGGAGCGGATCGACGACCTGGAAGGCTTCGAGATCGCCGATGCCCACGCGCTGGTCCGCAACCTCGCCGCCCGGCGCGATGAGGCGCTGGGGGATGACGAGGATGTCAGCGGCAAGAGCTTCGCCCTGCTACTGATCGACGGGCTGTCCGTCCGCGAGGAACTGGTCGTCAGCTCGCTCTATTCGGCGCTGGGCGACATCCCGCTGTTCGGCGGCTCCGCCGGTGACGACCTGAAGTTCGAGCAGACCTGGATCCTCCATGACGGCGAGTTCCGCAGCAACGCCGCCGTCTTGGTCCTGGTCGACACCGTCCGCCGTTTCACCGTCTTCCGCACCGAGCACTTCGTCAGTTCCGACCGCAAGATGGTGGTGACTGAGGCCGATCCCGCCCGCCGCATCGTGACCGAGATCAACGCCGAACCGGCCGGTCAGGAATATGCCCGAATGGTCGGGCTGGAAGGCGAGCCGCTGACCTCCATGATCTTCGCGGCGCATCCCGTGGTCGTGCGGGTCGGTGGCGAGTACCATGTCCGCTCGATCCAGAAGGTCAACGACGACGAGAGCCTGACCTTCTTCTGCGCCATCGACGAGGGCATCGTGCTGACGGTCGCCGAGGGAGTCGATCTGGTCCAGAACCTCGAAAGCCTGTTCACCCGGCTGCGCGGCGAGATCGGACAGCCGGAACTGATCCTTGGCTGCGACTGCATCCTGCGCAGCCTGGAGATGGAGCAGAAGCAGATCAAGCACGTGGTTTCACAGGTGCTGGCCCGCAACAACGTGATTGGGTTCTGCACCTACGGAGAACAGTTCAACGCGATGCACGTCAACCAGACCTTCACCGGCGTCGCCATAGGTGCGCGATGCGAACCCTGATACTGGCGGCCCCGGCACCCCAGCCGGGCCAGACGCCGGAACAGCAGCGCTTGGCCGAATTGGAACGCGAGAACCGGAAGCTCAGCCGCATCAACAAGGTCCTGATGGACCGGGTCGAGCGCAGCATGGATTTCCAGGGCAGCGCCTTCTCGCTGTTCCAGACCGCCATCGTGCTGGAAACCAAGGTCCGCGAGCGCACGCTCGAACTGGAACGCACCCTGCACGAGTTGGAGCGGTCGAACCGCGATCTCGCCCGCGCCAAGGAGATGGCGGAGACGGTGCAGGCCCGCTTGGCCGAGGCGATCGAGTCGGTCAACGAGGGTTTCGCGCTGTTCGACGGCGACGACCGCCTTGTCATGTGCAACAGCAAGTACCTGGCTGTCTGGCCAAGTTTCGATGACAGGATCCGGCCCGGCATCAGCTTCGCCGAGATCGCCGAACTGGCGCTGGACACCAGGTCGCTCCAGGACGGCCTGTCCCAGGAAAGCGACCGGGATGGTGGCCGCGGCTGGCTGGCCGAGCGCATGTCGCAGCACCGCAATCCGCAGGGGCCCTATGTGCTGGCGCTGGCGGACGGTCGCTGGATGCAGGTCAACGAGCGGCGCACCCGCGACGGCGGCGTGGTCGGGGTCTACACCGACATCACCGACCTGAAGCGTGACGAGACCCGCCGCCGTGAACAGGAGTTGGCGGAGAAATCGGTCCTGCTCCAGGCCACCCTGGACAACATCGCGCAAGGTGTCGCCGTCTACGACCGCGATCTCAACCTCGTCGCCTGGAACGACAACTTCGCCCATCTGCTCGACCTGCCGGGCGACGTGGTCCGGCACGGCGCCACCTATGACGACTTCGTCCGCCACAATGCCGGGTTGGGTGCCGCCGGGCTGAGCGTCATGGCGATGTCGCGCGAGGATCTGGCGGAGAGACCACTGGCGCTGGAGGAGGAATGGCAGGGCCGCGTGCTGGATATCCGGCGCACCGTCATGCCGGGCGGCGGCTTCGTCAACACCTATACCGACATCACGGAGCGGAAGCGCAACGAGGAGGCACTCCGCGACAGCGAGCGCCGCATCCGCACCATCACGGACGCGATGCCGGCCCTGATCGCCTATGTCGACGCCGAGCAGCGCTTCCGCTTCGTCAACAAGCCCTATGAGGACTGGTTCAACCGCCCGCGCGAGGAGATCGACGGCCAGCCCATGTGGGACGCCCTGGGCCGCGATCATTACGAGCAGCGCCGTCCCAACGTGCTGGCGGCCTTGGCCGGGGAGGAAGTCACCTTCGAGATGGAGTTGCCAGGCGAGAACGGCGCCGTGCGCTACGCCCTGGCGACCTATATCCCGCATTTCGACGAGAACGGCGTGGTCCTGGGTTACTTCGCGCTGATCCAGGACATCACCGAGCGCCGCATGGTCGCCGAGGCGCTGAAGGAGTCGAAGGAGAGCCTGGAGCGCAGGGTGGACGAGCGCACCGCCGCCCTGATGTCGCTCAACGGCAAGCTCCACCAGGAGATCGCCGAGCGCAAGCAGATCGAGGAGGCGCTGCGAGTCGCCACGGCCGAGGCCGAACAGGCCAACCTGTCGAAGACCAAGTTCCTTGCGGCGGCCAGCCACGACCTTCTCCAGCCGCTCAACGCCGCGCGGCTGTTCATCTCGGCGCTGAGCGACCTGGAGCAGACGCCCCAGAATGGATCGCTGATCGCCAACACCGATGTGGCACTGGCGGCGGTCGAGGATCTGCTGGGAGCCTTGCTGGACATCAGCAAGCTGGACGCCGGCGTCGTCCAGGCGGAACCCGCCGACTACCCGATCGAATCGCTGCTGGGCGCCATGTCGACCGAATACGCGGCGCAAGCCAAGGAGCGCGGCCTTGAATTCCGGGTGGTCTCCAGCAGCGCCGTGGTCCACAGCGATATCCGCCTGCTCCGCCGAATCCTGCAGAACTTCCTGAGCAACGCCACGCGCTATACCCGCACCGGCCGCGTGCTGCTGGGATGCCGGCTGGCCGAGGGAGGATTGCGGATAGAGGTCTGGGACACCGGCCCCGGCATTCCCGAGGACAAGCTGGCGGAGATCTTCGAGGAATTCCGGCGCCTCGGCAACGACCAGAGCGGGCGCGACCGCGGCATGGGCCTGGGACTAGCCATCGTCGAGCGGGTGGCGCGCATGCTCGATCACCGCATCGGGGTCCGCTCGATTCCCGGCAAGGGTTCGGTATTCTCGGTCACGGTGCCGATGGGCGAGCGCGGCCGCCTCGTCCGCCCGCCCCAGCCGGCACCGGTCGCCATCACGAACCGTCTGGCGGGGTCCCTAGTGCTGGTGATCGACAACGAGCGCAGCATCCTGTCCGGCATGACGGCATTGCTGGAAGGCTGGCGCTGCACGGTGGTGACCGCGACCACGGGCCAGGAGGCGATCGACATCCTGGAGCGGATGGAACGGGCGCCCGATCTCGCCATCGCCGACTATCATCTGGAGGACGGCGCCATCGGTGTCGCCGAGCTTCGGCGCGTCGCGGGGCACTGCGGCCACGCCATCCCAAGCCTGATCATCACCGCCAACCGCCTGCCGGAAGTCCAGGAGGAGGTCAACGCCAGTGGCTTCCACCTCCTCAACAAACCGGTCAAACCGGCGCATCTCCGGTCGCTGATGACCAGCCTGCTGGGGTGAACGGCGACGTGGTCCCCATCAAGGCCAGTAGCGGCCGCCGGAGCCGACCGCCACGGTGATCAGGCCCAGGATCAGGTTGATCCCGACGATCTTGCGGATCTGGCCGAGGTTGCGCCCGCCTGCCACCCAGTCGCCGGTGTCCACCGCTAGCTTCAGGCGCTTCCAGGGAGCGAAGAACAGATGGGCGAACAGGGCCATCATGATCAGGCCGATGCCGTGCATGATGTGGACATGGAGTCCCGCTCCGGCGAAGCCGCCGAAATGCAGGAAGATCATGGCGTAGCCAGTGATCAGCAAGCTCGCCACGGCGGCCCAGACCCACGGAAAGAACTTGTCGAAGGTGCCGCGCCAGAGCTTCAGGCGTTGCGGTGGTTCGAGCGCCCCGGCGGCGGGACGCAGGGCCATGTAGGCGAAGAACATGCCGCCGACCCAGATAGCGGCCGCGATGCCGTGCAACGGCAATGCGAATATCATGCGGGATGCCTTTTCGAGTGTAGGGAAACGGAGTTGGTGGGCGGCCTCAAACCGTCGGGCCGCCGATGATCGGGAAGCGTTTCTTGATCTGGGCGCTGAGGATGTCGCGGACTTGGCGGTAGATCGCCAGCCGGGTCTCGCGGCTGCCGTCGATCATCGATGGATCGAGGGTGTTCCAGAATTCGACATCGCAAGCCGTTGTTCGGGTCATCTCGACGGCCCGGTGCTGGGCTTCAGGCGACAGGGAAATCACCAGGTCGAACGACGTGTCCTCCAGGAAGTCGAAGGTCTTGCAGCGGTGCCGCGACAGGTCGATGCCGATCTCGTCCATCACCGTCACCACGAAGGGATCGGGCTCGCCCTCGCGGACGCCGACCGAGTCAACGAAGATGCGGTGGCCGTGGAAGCGCTTCATCAGGGCTTCCGCCATGGGCGAGCGGATCGAGTTATAGGTGCAGGCGAACAGCACGCTGGTGACGTGGGCGGCGTCGAGCACGCTGTTCGGGTCTTGCATGTCCGTCAGCCCCGCCCCTGCCCGCCCATCACCCGCGGATATGCAGGACGCAGATCAAGGTGAACAGCCGGCGCGCGGTGTTGTGGTCCACTTCCACCTTCCCGGCCAGCCGCTCGCGCAGCACTTCCGATCCCTCGTTGTGCAGACCGCGCCGTCCCATGTCGATCGCTTCGATCTGGGAGGGCGTCGCTTTCTTGATCGCTTTGAAATAGCTGTCGCAGATCATGAAGTAGTCCCTCACGATCGTGCGGAACGGCGTCAGCGGCAGCAGGATCTTGGTCAGATCCTGGTTAGCGGTGTTCCGGATGTCGAACAGCATCCGGTTGTCCTCGACGCTGAGGTGGAGATGGAACGGTCCCTTGTCCGGACACTCGACCGGCCGGAAGAGGTTGTCCTCCATCAGGTCGAAGATCGCCACCGCGCGCTCATGCTCGACCTCGGCGCTGCGCCGCACGACGCTGCGCTCGTCGAGGGTGACATGGACGATGCGGTGGCTGGACTCCGTCACTGGGGTGCTCCATTCAGGCGGATCGACACGGACAGCGCGTGCGCGCCAAGGCCCTCGGCGTTGGCCAGGGCCACGGCGGCCGGCCCGATCGCGGCGAGGGCACCGGGATCGCAACCGACCAAGGTCGTTCGCTTCATGAAATCCAGCAGGTTGAGACCGGACGAGAACCGGGCGCTGCGGGCCGTCGGCAGCACGTGGTTTGGTCCCGCCACATAGTCGCCGATGGCTTCCGGCGTGTGGCGGCCGAGGAAGATGGCGCCGGCGTTGCGGATGCGGGCCGCCAGCGCGTCGGGCTCGGCGACAGCCAGTTCCAGATGCTCCGGCGCCAGCCGGTCGACCAGCGGGATCGCGTCGTCTAGCTTGGACACGACGATGATGGCGCCATGTCCGCGCCAGCTCTCGCCGGCGATGGCGGCGCGCGGCAGGGTCTTGAGATGCCCATCGACCGCCCGCTTGACCGCCTCGGCGAAGGCGCCGTCATCGGTTATCAGGATGGCCTGGGCGCTGGTGTCGTGCTCCGCCTGCGACAGCAGGTCGGCGGCGATCCAGGCGGGATCGTTGGCGGCGTCGGCGACCACCAGGATCTCCGACGGGCCGGCGATCATGTCGATGCCGACCGTCCCGAAGACCTGGCGCTTGGCGGCGGCGACATAGGCGTTGCCGGGACCGACGATCTTGTCGACGGCGCCGATGGTCGCCGTCCCGTAGGCCAGCGCGCCGACCGCCTGGGCGCCGCCGATCCGGTAAATCTCGGTCACGCCGGCCAGCTTGGCCGCCGCCAACACTAGGGGGTTCAGCTTGCCGTCCGGCGTCGGCACCACCATGGTGACCCGCTCGACGCCCGCCACCTTGGCCGGTAGGGCGTTCATCAGCACCGAGCTTGGATACGCGGCCGTTCCGCCCGGCACGTAGAGGCCGACGGCGCCGATCGAGGTCCAGCGCGCGCCAAGCCGCACCCCGGCGTGATCTGTATAGGAGAGGGCGTCGGGCTTCTGCCGGCGGTGGAAATCCTCGATCCGCTCGGCCGCCAGTTCCAGCGCCTGGAGCAGGCCGGGGTCGATCGAGGCCAAGGCCGCGTCGATCTCGGCGGCGGTCACGCGCATCGTGTCCGCCGTAAGGGTGACGCGGTCGAACCGGGCGGTGTGCTCCAGCACAGCCGCGTCGCCCCGCTCCCGCACATCGGCCAGGATCGCGGCGACCGAGTTCTGCACGTCCTCCTGGATCTCCCGCTTGGCGGCGAGCAGGTCCTTGAAGGCGTCCTCGAAGCCGGGGGCGCTGCTGTTCAGTTCAAGCGGCATCAACGGCCTCCCTGAAGCGGTCGATCCAGCCGCCGATCTCCTCCGGCCGGGTCTTGTAGGCGGCCCGGTTGACCACCAGTCGCGATGTTATATCGGCGATCCGCTCGATCTCCACCAACCCATTCGCCCGCAGGGTCGAGCCGCTGGAGACCAGATCGACGATCCGGCGGCACAAGCCCAGCGTCGGGGCCAGTTCCATGGCGCCATTGAGCTTGATGCACTCGGCCTGGACGCCACGCGCGGCGAAATGCCGCCGGGTGATCTCGGGGTATTTGGTCGCCACGCGGATGTGGCTCCAGCGCGCCGGATCGTCGCCCTCCACCATCTCCTTCGGCTCCGCGACGCTGAGGCGGCACGCGCCGATCCCGAGATCGAGCGGGGCGTAGATCTCGGGATAATCGAACTCCATTAGCACATCGTTGCCGGCCACGCCCAAATGGGCGGCGCCGAAGGCGACGAAGGTCGCCACGTCGAACGAGCGGACGCGGATGATGCTGATATGGGGATGGTTGGTGGCGAACCGAAGCTGGCGGCTGTTCTCGTCGTCGAAGGCCGGTTCCGGCACGATCCCGACACGGTCCAGCAGGGGCCGGACCTCCAGCAGGATGCGCCCTTTCGGCAAGGCCAGGACCAGCGGCTCGTTCGCCGGTATTGACGGGATTGGCAACGGATTCTCCAGAACTGGGCGACTTGTGGCGTGTGATAGCACAATCGGCGCTGTTGTCACCCGATGTGTGTTTCATGCCTGCCGATTGCCAGCGGTTCGGGCGATGGGCATACTCGATCGGAAATCAACGGGGGCGAAGCCGAAAATGTACGGACGTAAACGCGTGCTGGTGACGGGAGGGGCCGGGTTCCTCGGGTCCTTCCTGTGCGAACGGCTGCTCAACGATGGATGCCAAGTGATCTGCGCGGATAACTATTTCACGGGATCGCGCGACAACATCCTGCACCTGCTGGACAACCCCTACTTCGAAGTGATGCGCCACGACGTCACCTTCCCCCTCTATGTGGAGGTCGACGAAATCTATAACCTCGCCTGTCCGGCGTCGCCGATCCATTACCAGTTCGATCCGGTCCAGACCGTCAAGACCAGCGTCCATGGCGCGATCAACGTGCTGGGGCTGGCCAAGAGGGTCAAGGCCAAGGTGTTCCAGGCGTCGACCAGCGAGGTCTATGGCGATCCGGCGGTCCATCCGCAGACGGAAGGGTATTGGGGCAACGTCAACCCGATCGGGCCGCGCGCCTGCTACGACGAGGGCAAACGCTGCGCCGAGACGCTGTTCTTCGACTATCACCGCCAATACAAGCTGAACATCCGCGTCGCTCGGATCTTCAACACCTATGGCCCGCGCATGCATCCCCAGGATGGCCGTGTGGTGTCGAACTTCATCGTCCAGGCGCTGCGCGGCGAGCCCGTCACGCTGTATGGCGACGGCAGCCAGACGCGGTCTTTCTGCTATGTCGAGGATCTGATCGAGGGGTTCGTCCGCCTGATGGCGGCACCGGACGATGTCATCGGACCGGTCAACCTGGGCAATCCGGGCGAGTTCACCATCCGTCAATTGGCGGAATTGGTGATCGAGATGACTGGATCGAAGTCCGAAATGGTCTTCAAACCCCTGCCGCAGGATGACCCGACGCAGCGCCGGCCGGACATCAGCCGCGCCAAGGCCCAGTTGGGGTGGGAACCGACGATCCCCCTGAAGCAGGGCTTGGAGCGGACCATCGCCTATTTCGAGCGGAAATTGCCGGAATGGAGCGCCTGACAGCCTGACCTGCGTCGGTAAAGTCCCGGTCTTCGGTAGCGTCAGGGATCACCGGCGTCGGACCCATCATCGATCCGGCGCCGGCACCCACCTTCTCAAGCGGCGTGGCTCGCTTCGCCTTGGGTCAACAGCGCGTAGATCGCCTCCGCGCTGTCGGACCCGCGCAGTTTGTCGCACATCGTCCCGTCCCGCAGCAGGCGCGACACCCGGGCCAGGGCCTTGAGGTGATCGGCACCCGCCGCTTCCGGCGCCAGCAACAGAAACATCAAGTCGACGGGCTGGTCGTCGATGGCGTCGAAATCAACCGGTCTTTCCAGACGGGCGAAGACGCCATGGACATGGTCCAGGTTTGACAGCTTGCCGTGGGGAATGGCGATGCCATGCCCCACACCAGTCGTGCCGAGCCTTTCCCGTTCGAGCAGCACGTCGAAGATCGCGCGTTCGTGCTGCCCGGTCAGTTCCGCCGCCTTCCTCGCCAATTCCTGCAAAGCCTGCTTCTTGCTGCCGGCGCGCAGGTTGGCGATGATGCTCTGGGGCGTGATCAGATCAATCATATGCGTATTCGGCCATATATTGTTCGGTGGCGCCTGGTCAGGCGCCGGCTCCCTCGGTGCCCGTGGGATCGATCCAGCCGACATTCCCATCGTGGCGGCGATAGATCATGTTCAGGCCGCCATGGGCGCGGTTCCGAAACATCAAGGCCGGAAGTTCGGCCAGGTCCATGCGCATGACGGCTTCGCTGACCGTCAGCGTGTCGATGGCGGTGGTCATCTCGGCGATGACCACGGGCTGGGGATGCCCATCGTCGCCATTCGCCAGCGGTGCCGCCGTATCCAAGGTTTCGTCATCATAGCCGTCGATATGGGTCTCGTCGGCCTCCGCTTCCAGGATGTACTGGTTGGCGGAGAGCGGGGCCATGGCCATGGCGCCATCCACGCCGTCGCCGTCGTGCTTGTGGTGATCCTTGAGACGGCGCTTGTAGCGGCGGAGGCGCTTGGCGATCTTGTCGGCGGCGGTGTCGAAGGCGGGATAGGGCTCGCTCGCCTCGGCGTTGCTCTGCAGCAGGATATTGCGGCCGACATGCACCGAAATATCGGCTTTGAACAAGTGGGCCTCGCGGGAGAAGACCACGTTGGCCTCGATCGGCCGGCCGAAATATTTGCCTACGATGGCGGTTAGGCTTTCATCGACGTGGGTTCGCAGAGCGTCCCCAACGTCAAGCTGTTTGCCTTTGACGGATAGGTGCATGACGTAGGTTGTCCGGTGTTCTGGGCCCGTAGAGTGGGATCAAGCGGGCGACGTCACTGCTGGGCCGTGACGAAGGTGACGCCTCCCTTAAGTTGACAAACAGCCTTATGGCTGCAACCGTTCCCGGATTGGCGGATTCCGGCCCTCTCCCCGGCGACACCGCCTCGATCAGTCTATAGTCTCATCGACTTTTCGCGGCGCCGTTGGACAGAAGACGGGATCCGCATGGCCTCACGATACTTTGCCACCGTGCGCCGCGCAATCTCGATCCCATCCGATTTGAGAATCTCCACGATCCGATCATCGGAAAGGATTCCATCGGGTGGCTCGCCGTCGATCAGGGCCTTGATCCGGAAGCGCACCGCCTCCGCCGAGTGCGAGGCCTCGCCATCCGCCCCATTGATCGAAGACGTGAAGAAGTATTTCAACTCGTACACGCCGCGCGGCGTCGCCATGAACTTGTTGGTCGTCACCCGGCTGACCGTCGATTCATGCATTCCGATCGCCTCGGCGATGTCGCGGAGGATCAGCGGGCGAAGCGACTGCACCCCTTTGACGAAGAAAAGGTCCTGCTGGCGGACGATCTCGGTGGCGACCTTCAGGATCGTGTTGGCCCGCTGGTGAAGCGACTTGACCAGCCAGTTGGCGGAATTGAAGCGCTCCGAAATGTAATCCTTCTCGGCCTTGCCACGCACCTCGCCGCTGACCTGGGCGAAATATCGTTGATTGATCAGAACGCGAGGCAGCGTCTCGGTATTCAATTCGATCAGCCAGCCGCCGCCCGGCTGGGGCCGCATCAAGATATCCGGCGTGACGGTCTGCACAACCTGATGGTCGAAGCGCAACGCCGGCTTGGGATCGAGCGTCCTGATCTCCGCCACCATGTCGGCGAGATCCTCGGCGTCGATGCCGCAAACTTTCAGCAGCGCCGGGACGTTGCGCGCCGCAAGCAGGTCGAGGTTGTCGAGCATCGCCTGCATCGCGGGATCCAGGTGGTTGCGCTCGCGCAGCTGGATCTCCAGGCACTCCTTCAAGCTTCGCGCGAAGACGCCGGGCGGATCGAACCGCTGCACCTGCCACAGCACCGCCTCGATCCGGGCCGGATCGCAGTTCAGCTGTTCGGCCAGCGCGTCGAGATCGCCGCTGACGTAGCCGGCGGCGTCCAGGGTATCGATCAGGGCCAATCCGATCAGCCGGTCGACCGGATCGGCGATGTCGACGTTGAGCTGGCCGATCAAGTGGTCGCGCAGGCTGAGGTCGCCGCTGAGCGTCTGCTCGAGATTGTAATCGGAATCCTCGAACGCGCCGCCGCCGCCCTTGGAGGACCAGTCGCCGAACGCCTCGGTGCCGTCGAACCCACCATCGGCGGCGCTGCCATTGGTCCAGACGTTCTCGAAATCGGTGTCCAGCGGCGAGTCCGAGCCGCCGGCCATGTGGTCTGACGTGGTCAGTTCATGGGTGTCGAGCTGGCGCTGATCGGCGCTGTTGATCGGCGAGACCGGTTCCGCCTGATCGACGCCGCCGCTGCCGCCGCCTTCACCCTCCGAGGGCCGCGACGCGTCGTTTCCCGCAGCCCCATGCGCGCCCCCCGCCTCGCCGCCGCCAAACTCGCCCTCCTCGCGCTCCAGCAAGGGGTTCTGCTCGATCTCCCGGTCGACGTAGTCGGACAATTCCATGTTGGATAGTTGCAGCAGCTTGATGGCCTGCTGCAACTGCGGTGTCATGACAAGCGACTGGGTTTGTCGAAGATCGAGACGTTGTGTGAGCGCCATGATGCCAGGAGGGTAGTTAGAGGCTGAATCGTTCGCCCAGGTAGACCCGGCGCACATCCTTGTGCGCCACGATCTCCGAAGGCTCTCCCTCCATCAGTACCATACCATCGTGCAAAATGTATGCCCGATCGACGATCTCCAGCGTTTCCCGCACATTGTGGTCGGTTATGAGCACCCCGATACCCCGGTCCCGCAAGTGGGTGACCAGTTCGCGGATGTCGTTGACCGCGATAGGGTCGATGCCGGCCAAGGGTTCATCCAGCAGGATGAAATGGGGCTGCGACGCGAGGGCGCGGGCGATCTCGACACGCCGCCGCTCGCCGCCGGACAGGGCCAGCGACGGCGTCCGGCGCAGGTGGGAGATCGAGAACTCGGCCAGCAACTCGTCCAGCATCGACTCGCGCGTCTCCCGGTCCGGCTCGACCACCTCCAGCACGGCGCGGATGTTGTTCTCCACCGACATGCCACGGAAGATCGATGCCTCCTGCGGCAGGTAGCCGATGCCGAGCCGCGCGCGCCGGTACATGGGCAAGCCGGTGATGTCCTGGCCATCCAGGCTGATCGTGCCGTAGTCGGGCGAAATCAGCCCGGTGATGATGTAGAAGCAGGTTGTCTTGCCGGCGCCGTTCGGCCCCAGCAGCCCGACCGCCTCGCCCCGCCGCACGGTGATGCTGACGTCGCGCAGGACCGGGCGCTTCTTGTAGTGCTTGCCCAGGTTGCTGGCGATGAGCCCCGGCTGATCGCCAATGGCCTTCGGGTTGTCGGCGACGAGGCGCGGCGCGGTGGCACCGGACGGGCGGGCCGCAGACGGGGCCTTGTCGGGGCGATCCGGCTTTCTGAACTCCCGAATGGTCAATTGCCGCCGCCTCCGGGAGCCGGCTGGACCGGAGTGGGCCGCCCGACCGCGGGGGGAGCCCCGGCGCCACCTGGTTGTTGACCGGGCACGAACAGGCCGCGGACGCGTTCGCCGGTGCGGTTTCCCGTGTTGAGCAAGCGGCTCACTCCCGTGTTCATGTTGACCTCGGCGGTCTGGCCGTTCAGATGATTGTCGCCGCGGGTCAGGCGCACGTCACCGGTCAGGGTCGCGATGTTGGTCTTGAGGTTATAGACACCATCCCGGCCGCGCGCCACATCGGTGGGCGTGGTGATCACGACGTTCCCCTGCGCGTCGATGCGGGTCATTTCCAGCGACCCACCGGCGCCTTCCTCGAACAGCCCGACCAGGACGTCGGCGTTGACCTTGCTGGCCTCGCGCACCGCGACGGCGTCGCCGCGGGCGACGGCGAGCTTCTGGGCCTGCCAGTATTCCAGGCTGTCCCGCGCCGTGACCACGTCGGTCGGCGTCACCAGCCTGAGATTGGAGCCGGTGACGACGGCGACCTGCTTGTCCACATCGTAGACCGCGCGTTCGCCATAGACGTTCTGCGCCGGCGTGAAGATATGGACCACCTTGCCATCCGCCGCCAAACGGAAGATCTCGGTCCCGCCGGCGGGACTGTCGCGGTAATAGGCCACCAGGGTGTCGCCGGTGATTGTCACGTCGCCCCGCTTGGCGACCGCGTTGCCGCGGGCGACATAGGCCTTCTGTTCCTGGTGCCACTCGATCGCCTGATCGGCGTCGATCGCGATGGGAAGACCCCCCTGTTCCGGGGCGCCGATGCCTTGGGCGTGGGCGGGGACCGCGCCGAACGCCAGACCCAGACAAACCCCCGAGGCGAGGGCCGCTTGGCGAAACCACGTGCTCATCGCTGGACCTGCTCCGGTGTGGGCTGTTCTTGTTCTTGATCGGGGCGTTCGGCGACGCGGGGAGGTGCTTCCGGCACCGCCGGCTCACTGGCTCCCGTGACCGGGGAGACGGTGGCGGCGGAGCCGCCAGCACCCGGCAGGCCACCCGATCCGGAGACGCCAGGGGCGAGGTCGAGATGCGACCGCCCGGTGAAGACGATGGTCTCGCCGCCGTTGAACAGGCGGAAGCCCTGCGCGCTCAGCTCCCCGAACGGTCCCTGCCCCGTCACCGGCAGGTCGCCCCAGGCGTTGCTGGCGTTGACGTCGACATGGGCCTCGTCGGTCTTGAACTCGTAACCCTTGTCGTGGAACAGGTCGGCGTTGCCGAGCAGCAGAAGCTTGCCCGTCTTGTCGTTGTAGCGGCCGCGATCCGCCTTCAACGCCACCCAGGTTCCGTCCTGGAGGGTCAGCTCCGCCCTCGGGCGGACGAGATCTAGCACGCCGGGCTCACTCGACGACTGCACGGCGCGGTCGGCCGTCACCGAGAACGGGCGGTTCTGGCTGTCGGTACCGACATAAAGCGCCCGCATCATCTCCAACTCACCGGTGTCGCGCCGGGGCGTCTCCTGATCGGCGCCCTGGATGCGGGGCCACGCCGCCAACAGGGCGATCAGGCCGAAGGCGAGCAAGGGCAGCACCACCTTCATCAGGCGGACGAAGTGCGAATAGCCGCCGCCGGCGCGGACGATCCGCTCGACCCGCGCGGAGATCACACCGGCCTCCGGGGAAACCGCCGCTTGGGGATCGGACTGGGGACCGCCCTGGGGCGATCGGCCCATCCCGCCCGATGTGCCTGGATGTTGGGAGACCATGATGTCAGACCACACCGGCCCGCAGGCAGTCGTGGATATGGATGATGCCGACCGGGCGGCCGTCATCGGTGACGAACAGGCTGGTGATCGCCAAGGCGTTCATGATGCCCAGCGCCTCGCCGGCCAGCGCCGTCGTCCGGATCGTCTTGGGATCGGCCGTCATGACGGAGGCGGCCGGCTTGGCGAGCAGGTCCGGGTTCATGTGGCGGCGCAGGTCGCCGTCGGTGATGATGCCGGCCAGCCGACCATCGGCGCCGATCAGGCCGACGCAGCCGAAGCTCTTGGTCGTCATCACCAGGATCGCCTCGGACACCCTGATGTCGAGGGGCGCCACCGGCACCTCGACGCCCTTGTGCATCAACTCGGTGACGCGCAGCAGCTGGCGCCCGAGCTGGCCGCCGGGATGGAAGACCTTGAAATCGGCGGCGGAGAAGCCGCGCCGCTCCAGCAGGGCCACCGCCAGGGCGTCGCCCAGCGCCATCATCATGGTCGTCGACGTGGTGGGCGCCAGACCCAGCGGGCAGGCCTCGGGGGTGGCGGGCAGGATCAACGCGACATCGGACTGCTCGCCCAGCGACGAATGGACGCGGCGGGTGATGCCGAGCAGCGGGATGCGGAACCGCTTGGCGTAGGCGACGATGTCGGCCAGTTCCGCCGTGTCTCCCGAGTTGGACAGCGCGATCACCGCGTCGTCCTTGCCGATCATGCCGAGGTCGCCGTGGCTGGCCTCGCCGGGGTGGACCCACAGCGCCGGCGTGCCGGTGGAGGCGAGCGTGGCCGCGATCTTGCGGGCGACATGGCCGCTCTTGCCCATGCCGGTCACGACGACCCGCCCGGTGATGCCGGCGAGCAGATCGACCGCCCGGCCGAAACCGCGATCGAGGCTGGCGGCCAGATCGACCAGCGCCTCCGCCTCCATGCGCAGCACCCGTCCGGCCACGGCGATGTCAGCCGCGGCGCGGCCCGTCGCGTCGAGCGACACGTCGACCGGCGTCGTTTCCGCGCGCGTCCTGTCGCTGTCGATCGAATGGTCCAAGGCCGGATAACTCCCAAATTTGCGAAACTTGCCCGGCGCGTCGGCCGGGCGGGGGTCCGGGCGGCGTGTGGCGCCCCGACGATTCCGGCCCTTGGCGAGCGGCAGTATGCCCACCAGCCGAAACGCGGTCAAACCCGCGCTGCCGTCAAATTGACGCGGAACGCGGCATTACGTCCATCCGCTGGGCGAACTTCCCACCCGTCGACGCGGCCGGCGGGCAGAGCGTCAGTGCGCGAAGATGTCCTGGTCGGCCCAGCCGCCGAGGTCCAGGGCGGCGCGGGTCGGCAGGAAGCGGAAGCATTCGGCGGCGAGATCCGTGCGGCCCTCGCGTTCCAGCATCCGGTCCAGCCGCTCGCGCAGTTGGTGCAGGTGCAGCACGTCCGACGCCGCGTATCTCAGCTGTTCCGGCGTCAGCTCGACCGCGCCCCAGTCGGAGGATTGCTGCTGCTTCGACAATTCCACACCCAGCAGATCCTTGCATAGATCCTTCAACCCGTGGCGATCGGTGAAGGTGCGAACCAGCCTGGAGGCGATCTTGGTACAATAGACGGGCTCGCACACCACCCCCAGGTAAGCTTGGAGGGCGGCGATGTCAAACCGGGCGAAGTGAAACAGCTTGGTGACGGACGGATCGGTCAGCAGGCGCTTGAGGTTCGGCGCCTCGTAACGGCCCTGGCGCAGCTGGACCAAGTGGCAGTTGCCATCGCCCGCCGAGAGCTGGACCAGGCAGAGCCGGTCGCGCACGGGGTTCAACCCCATGGTTTCGGTGTCGATCGCGACGCTGGAGCCGAAATCGTAATCGTCGGGGAGATCGCCGTCGTAAAGCTCTATGGGCACTGCCGTCCGTCCCGGAAGCGGGAACGGCCGCTTCGATCCACTCGCACCGGAGAGTTGGGGTGCTTGCGATCTAGCGGCCGTTACCGAGGAATTGGTGCCCAGGAGAAGACTCGAACTTCCACGACATTTCTGCCACAGGTACCTGAAACCTGCGCGTCTACCAATTCCGCCACCTGGGCGATGTGGAGCCGGGGTATATGGCCCCCGCCGCATGCTGTCAAATGCTTTTTCAAACCCGTATTCCGTTCCGGCGCCGGCATCCACCGCGACGCTGGCTCCCCGCCCGTCATTTGGTTATAAGCACTGCCCAACAGCCCTCGGCGCGCGTCACGGCGCGAAAACGGGGGCGCCGGCAATTTTCAGGCTTGGAGAGTGCGATGTCCTTTCGGTATCGGGTGGCCACTGTTTTCGGCGGGTCCGGGTTCATCGGCCGTCACTTGATCAAGCGTCTGGCCAAGACCGGGACCGTCATCCGCATCGCGACGCGCCATCCCAGCTCCGCGAACTTCCTGCGGACCAACGGCGCCGTCGGCCAGATCGTGCCGATCGCGGTCGACATCCGCGACGACGCGTCGGTCGCGGCGGCGGTGCGCGGGTCCGACATCGTGATCAACCTGATCGGCATCCTGTACGAGTCGGGCGTCAACAGCTTCAAGGGAACCCAGGCCGAGGCGCCGGCCCGGATCGCGCGCGCCGCCAAGGCGGCGGGCGCCCAGCGCTTCATCCAGATCTCGGCGATCGGGGCCGACGCCAAGTCGAAGTCGGCCTACGCGCGGACCAAGGCCGCCGGCGAGCAGGCGGTGCGCGAGGCCTTCCCGGAGGCGACGATCCTCCGCCCCAGCGTCGTGTTCGGTCCCGAGGACGGCTTCTTCAACCGCTTCGCCGCCATGGCCCGCGTCCTGCCGGCCCTGCCGCTGATCGGCGGGGGCCACACCAAGTTCCAGCCGGTCTATGTCGGCGACGTCGCCGACGCCATCATGAAGGCGCTGGCCTCCGCGGAGGCTCCGGGCAAGACCTATGAGCTGGGAGGTCCCCGGGTCTACACCTTCAAGGAGTTGATGGAACTGGTCCTGGCGGAGACCAAGCGCAAGCGCTTCCTGGTGTCCGTGCCGTGGTCGGTCGCCGAGTTCCAGGGCAAGGTTCTGGGCAAGCTGCCCAAGCCGATGCTGACGGAGGATCAGGTCGAGTTGCTGAGGTCCGACAACGTCGTGGCGCCGGGCGCCGCGACCTTGGCCGACCTTGGGATCAGCCCGACCGCCGCCGAGGTGATCATCCCGACCTATCTCGACCGGTACCGGATCGGCGGGCGCTTCTCCCAGCGGGCCGGGTACGGCACGTGATTGGGGTTTTCCGGGCCTATTTGATCCAACGGCGCCGTTCTTCGCAAATGCGGGCTTCTCAGCCCGCATTTTTTTTGACTATCCTCGCGTGTTGCCGCACCGCATCATCGGTTGAGACTAGGGACTGGCCGCCGAAGCCCGGAAATACTGGGCTTTCTCCTTGATAGTCCCACTTCGGACCTATTAGTTATCAAACAGGCTCTCCAGCCTGCCCAATAATCAATCAGATCGGGTTGAAGAGAACGAATTGGTCAATAAACGTGACCTATTCGCTTTTTTCCGCTAGTCAGGCTGGGGAATATGACGTATATCCACCCAACCCGACCTAGTCTGGATAAGTTTGTTTCCACCTCCACGCGGTTACGCCGGTGTGGCCGTGACCCTCTGGTGCCGATGGGGCTTGATCGAGCCTGGGCGCCCGCAGGGGACTGAGCTGAAGGATCGTTCGCCATGGCGCAGAAAATGTTGCAGTTCGTCCACACCGAAAAGCGCATGCCCGACAAACGGGACGCGTCGGCGCGCCGGCACGACTTCGACGAGATCTATGGCGAGTTCGACCAGCCGGGCGCCGTCGAGCAATCCAGCCGCTGCTCCCAATGCGGCGTGCCGTTCTGCCAGGTTCACTGCCCGCTCCACAACAACATCCCGGATTGGCTGAAGCTGACGGCCGAAGGCCGCCTGGAGGAGGCTTACGAGCTGTCCTCGGCGACCAGCAACCTGCCGGAGATCTGCGGCCGCATCTGCCCGCAGGACCGCCTGTGCGAGGGCAACTGCACGATCGAGCAATCGACCCACGGCACCGTCACCATCGGCTCGATCGAGAAGTACATCAACGACACCGCCTGGGAGCGGGGCTGGGTCAAGCCTCGCCTGCCGACCCGCGAGCGCGGCCAGTCCGTCGGCATCATCGGCGGCGGCCCCGGCGGCATGGCCGCGGCGGAACAGCTGCGCGCCAAGGGCTACGAGGTCCATGTCTACGACCGCCACGACCGGATCGGCGGCCTGATGATGTACGGCATCCCCGGCTTCAAGCTGGAGAAGTACGTGGTGGAGCGCCGGGTACAGCTTCTGGTGGACCAGGGTGTCGTATTCCACACCGAATTCGAGGTCGGCCGCGACGCCTCGCTGGCGGAATTGCGGGCCCGGCACGACGCCGTGCTGATCGCCACCGGCGTCTACAAGGCGCGCGACCTGTCCGGCCCCGGCTCCGACCTGGGCAACATCGTCCCGGCGCTGACCTATCTGACGACCAGCAACCGCCAGGGCATGGGCGACGCGGTCCCCGATTACGACAGCGGCGCGCTGAACGCGGCCGGCAAGGATGTGGTCGTGATCGGCGGCGGCGACACCGCGATGGACTGCGTCCGCACCGCGATCCGCCAGGGCGCCAAGTCGGTCAAGTGCCTGTACCGCCGCAACCGAGCCAACATGCCGGGCTCGCAGCGCGAGGTCCACAACGCCGAGGAGGAGGGCGTCGAGTTCGTCTGGCAATCGGCGCCCGAGGGCTTCGAGGGCCAGGACGGCGTCGTCACCGGCGTGCGCGCCCACCGCATCCACCTGGGCGTCGCCGACGCCAGCGGCCGGCAGACGCCGCAGGTGATCGAGGGCTCGTCCTATGTCCTGCCGGCCGATCTCGCGATCAAGGCGCTGGGCTTCGACCCCGAGGACCTGCCGACCCTGTTCGGCGCGACCGACCTGAAGGTCAGCCGCTGGGGCACCGTGACGGTCAACTTCCGCACCATGATGACCAGCCTGGACGGTGTCTTCGCCGCCGGCGACATCGTGCGCGGCGCCAGTCTGGTGGTGTGGGCGATCCGCGATGGCCGCGACGTCGCCGAGCACATGCACACCTACCTGCTCCAGAAGGCCGAAGCGAACGCCTCGGCGGCGGTCGCGGCGGAATAGAACCAGCCGCTTCCTCCGGAAAGGCTGGGCGATGAAGCAACTTCTGGATCTGAACGACGCCCTTATGGTCTTGAAGAGCGTCCTGGAACGGATTTCCGCACGGGGCGGGGAGTTGCCGAAGTCGGTTGTGATGGTGGGCGGCACCGCTCTGGCGGCTCATGGCGTCCGGGACTTGAGCAAGGACGTCGATTTCTACTCGAAGAACATCGACGAGACGATCATCTATGAAGTGGAGAAAGAATTTCGACAGATTCATGGACGGTTGTTCAAGATCGACGTGACGTCATCGGAGGCCATCTGGGGACGTGTCATTCTGAAAGATCTGGAGCAATCGCCCAAGTTTACGACCATGAGCGTCGGACAACAGGATGTCGAAGTCAAAATGCTGACGGTGGAGGACTTGTTCTTCCTGAAGCTTGGAGCGGATCGTGAGAAAGATCGAAGAGACCTTCCTGGTCTCGTTGATCGGACAACCTCGGATGCTCTGACAGCCCGCTTCAATCAGTTGATCGATTGGATGGCTGACAAGAATGCCGCGATGGGCTTCATGGACCGGTTCGTGGATGTGATGGAAGAATACTTCGAGCTTGCTCCCCAGCGGCTCATGGAACGGCTGGAGCTTCCTGTCCAAGTCAAGGACATGCTCCTGGCATCGCGCGTGATGGAGGGAAATGATGGGTCGCAGGAGCTTTGACCGGACCGATATCGAGGCGGCGATCAACCATGAGAACTGGGTGCTGGAGCGCTGCCTCGACCTTTTGAACGAACGAAAATCGCTATCCGACTGGGACGACGAAGTCGCCGAAGCCCTGCTTGGCGCCATCGCCGATGACGGTGTCCGTAACGAGCCGGAAGCCGAGAAGGCGCGGAAGCTTCGTCATCACCTCTTCGAAAACGAGGCGGGGCCGACCGCCCGACCAGACAAGGCCCATGTGACGACGGCGGAACGTATCCGCGCGGATCTCGCGGGGTTGGTTCCAGCCGGCGCCGGTCTTCACCTCACCCATTGACCATCAGCCAGACTACTCGACCCTGTGGTTCAGAAAGGACAAACAGCCATGCCCGAAAACACCCTTACCGCAGGCGAGCAGTTCGTTGCCGAGTATCGGGCGAACGTCGAAACCCTGACGGCCACCCACGCCTATGATCCGGCGGACGAACATGACGCCTGCGGCGTCGGCATGATCGCGACACTGGACGGCAAGCCGCGCCGGTCGGTGGTGGAAAAGGGGATCGAGGCGCTGAAGGCGGTCTGGCACCGGGGCGCCGTCGACGCCGACGGCAAGACGGGCGATGGCGCCGGCATCCATGTCCAGGTGCCGCAGCAGTTCTTCCACGACTACGTCAAGCTGATCGGCCACATCCCGCCGGACCGGCCGCTGGCCGTTGGCCAGGTCTTCCTGCCGCGCCTGTCGCTGGAGGCGCAGGAGCGCTGCCGCTGCATCGTCGAGACCGAGATCCTGAACTTCGGCTACTATATCTATGGCTGGCGCCAAGTGCCGATCAACGTCGACATCATCGGCGAGAAGGCCAACGCGACCCGGCCCGAGATCGAGCAGATCATCATCGGCAACTCCAAGGGCGAGACCGACGACAAGTTCGAGCTGGAGCTCTACATCATCCGCCGCCGGATCGAGACCGCCGTCCGCGCCGAGCAGATCAACGACTTCTACATCTGCACGCTGTCGGCCCGCTCGATCGTCTACAAGGGCATGTTCCTGGCGGAGCAGCTGACCTCGTTCTACCCCGACCTGCTGGACGAGCGGTTCGTCTCCAACGTCGCGATCTATCACCAGCGCTATTCGACCAACACCTTCCCGACTTGGCCGCTGGCCCAGCCATTCCGCATGCTCGCCCACAACGGCGAGATCAACACGCTGAAAGGCAACGTCAACTGGATGAAGGCGCACGAGACGCGGATGGAGCACGAGCGTTTCGGCTCGTACGTCAACGATCTCAAGCCGGTGATCCCGATCGGCTCGTCCGACAGCGGCGCGCTGGACGCGGTGTTCGAGGTGGTCGCCCGCGCCGGCCGCTCCGCGCCGATGACCAAGACGATGCTGGTGCCCGAGGCGCTGGCCGCCGGCGACAGCATGCCGGAGGCGCACCGCGCGCTGTACGGCTATGTCAACGCCGTCATGGAGCCGTGGGACGGCCCGGCGGCGCTGGCCATGACCGACGGCCGGTGGGCGGTGGGCGGCATGGACCGCAACGGCTTGCGCCCGATGCGCTACACCATCACCAATGACGGGCTGCTGATCGCGGGCTCCGAGACCGGCATGGTCAAGGTGGACGAGAGCACCGTCGTGGAGAAGGGCCGGCTCGGGCCGGGGCAGATGATCGCGGTCGATCTGGCCGAAGGCAAGCTGTACCACGACCGCGAGATCAAGGACCATCTCGCGGCCCAGCGCCCCTTCGCCAACTGGATCGGCAACATGACCGAGCTGGACAGCTTGGTTAAGGCCGCTCCGGCGGAGTCCGCCGTGCTGGCCAAGGACGAGCTGCGTCGCCGCCAGCTGGCCGTCGGCATCACGATGGAGGACCTGGAGACCGTCCTGCATCCGATGGTCGACGAGGGCAAGGAGGCGGTCGGCTCGATGGGCGACGACAGCCCGATGGCCGTCCTGTCCGACAAGTACCGCGGCCTGCACCACTTCTTCCGCCAGAACTTCAGCCAAGTCACCAACCCGCCGATCGACAGCCTGCGCGAGCGCCGGGTGATGAGCCTGCGCACGCGCCTCGGCAACCTGGGCAACATTCTGGAGGAGGACGCCACCCAGTGCAGCCTGCTCCAGCTGGAGAGCCCCGTGCTGACGACGGCCGAGTTCCGCGCCATGTGCGAGTACATGGGCTCGACCTCCGCCGAGATCGACTGCACCTTCGACGTCGACGGCGGTTCCAACGGGCTGCGTGACGCGCTGCGCCGCATCCGACAGGAATCCGAGGACGCCGTTCGCGGGGGAGCCACCCACGTGATCCTGTCGGACGAGCGGGTCAGCGCCGGCCGCGCGCCGATGCCGATGATCCTGGCGACCGGCGCCGTCCACACGCATCTCGTACGCCAGCAGCTCCGCACCTTCACGTCGCTGAACGTACGGTCGTCCGAATGCATGGATGTGCATTACTACGCCGTGCTGATCGGCGTCGGCGGCACCACGGTCAACGCCTATCTGTCGCAGGAGGCCATCGCCGACCGCCACCGCCGCGGGTTGTTCGGCGACCTGACGCTGGAGCAGTGCCTGTACCGCTTCAAGAAGGCGATCGACGAGGGCTTGCTGAAGATCATGTCCAAGATGGGCATCTCGATCATCAGCTCGTACCGCGGCGGCTGCAACTTCGAGGCGGTCGGCCTCAGCCGCGCGCTGGTCGCCGAGCACTTCCCCGGCATGGTCAGCCGCATCTCGGGCATCGGCCTCGCCGGCATCCAGAAGAAGGTGCTGGAGCAGCACGCCCTGGCCTATGCCGAGGACGTCATCGCCCTGCCGATCGGCGGCTTCTACAAGTACCGCCGCAACGGCGAGCGGCACGCCTGGGAGGCCGGTCTGATCCACATGCTCCAGCAGGCGGTGGCGACCGACAGCTATCTGACGTTCAAGAAGTACACGGAGGCCACCAACAAGCGGCCGCCAATCCAGATCCGCGACCTGCTGGACTTCCGTTCGACGCGCGAGGCGATCTCCGTCGACGAGGTCGAGAGCATCACGTCGCTGCGCAAGCGCTTCATCACGCCGGCCATGTCGCTGGGCGCCCTGTCGCCCGAGGCCCATGGCACGCTCAACGTCGCCATGAACAGGATCGGCGCCAAGTCCGACAGCGGCGAGGGCGGCGAGGACCCGGCGCGGTTCAAGCCGGACAAGAACGGCGACAACTGGAATTCGGCCATCAAGCAGGTGGCGTCGGGCCGGTTCGGCGTCACCGCCGAATACCTGAACCAGTGCCGCGAGATCGAGATCAAGGTGGCCCAGGGCGCCAAGCCCGGCGAGGGCGGGCAGCTGCCCGGATTCAAGGTGACCGAGATGATCGCCCGGCTGCGCCACTCGACGCCCGGCGTCATGCTGATCAGCCCGCCTCCGCACCACGACATCTACTCGATCGAGGATCTCGCCCAGCTCATCTATGACCTGAAGCAGATCAACCCGGACGCCAAGGTCTGCGTCAAGCTGGTGTCTCGTTCCGGCATCGGCACGATCGCCGCCGGCGTCGCCAAGGCGAACGCCGACATCATCCTGGTCTCCGGCCATGTCGGCGGGACGGGCGCCAGCCCCCAGACCTCGATCAAGTACGCCGGCGTGCCGTGGGAGATGGGCCTGAGCGAGGTCCATCAGGTGCTGACGCTGAACCGGCTGCGCCACCGCGTCCGGCTGCGCACCGACGGCGGCCTGAAGACCGGCCGCGACATCGTGATCGCCGCCATGCTGGGCGCCGAGGAATACGGCGTCGGCACCGCCAGCCTGATCGCCATGGGCTGCATCATGGTCCGGCAGTGCCACAGCAACACCTGCCCGGTCGGCGTCTGCGTCCAGGACGAGGAGCTGCGCAAGAAGTTCGTCGGCACGCCGGAACGGGTGATCAACCTGTTCAGCTTCCTGGCCGAGGAGGTCCGCGAGATCCTGTCCCAGCTGGGCTTCCGCACGCTGAACGAGGTGATCGGCCGGACCGACCTGCTGCACCAGCTGAGCCGCGGCGGCGCCCATTTGGACGACCTCGACCTCAACCCGCTGCTGGCCCAGGCCGACCCTGGCGACAGCGCGCGGTACTGCACGATGCAGGGCCGCAACGAGGTGCCGGACACGCTGGACGCCCGCATGATCGCCGACGCCCGCCCGCTGTTCGAGGAGGGCGAGAAGATGCAGCTGGCCTATAACGTGCGCAACACGCACCGGGCCATCGGCACCCGTCTCTCCGCCATGATCACGCGGAAATTCGGCATGACCGGGCTCCAGCCCGGCCACATCACGGTGCGGCTGCGCGGGTCCTGCGGCCAGTCGCTCGGCGCCTTCGCGGTGCAGGGCATGAAGCTGGAGGTGCTGGGCGACAGCAACGACTATGTCGGCAAGGGCCTGTCGGGCGGCACGATCACGGTGCGGCCGAGCACCAGCAGCCCGCTGAAGTCCAACGAGAACACCATCATCGGCAACACCGTGCTGTACGGCGCCACCGCCGGCAAGCTGTTCGCCGCCGGTCAGGCGGGAGAGCGCTTCGCCGTCCGCAACTCCGGCGCCAAGGTGGTGGTCGAGGGCTGCGGCTCCAACGGGTGCGAGTACATGACCGGCGGGTTGGTGGTGATCCTGGGCGGCGTCGGCGAGAACTTCGGCGCCGGCATGACCGGCGGCATGGCCTTCGTCTACGACGAGGACGACAGCTTCTCCCGCAAGGTCAACGAGGAGAGCGTCATCTTCCAGCGGATCGAGGTGCCGCATTACGAGGCGATGCTGCGCGACCTGATCACCGAGCATGTCACGGAGACGCAGAGCAAGTTCGCCGAGCGCCTGCTCAACGATTGGCATCTGGTGCGGGGCGATTTCTGGCAGGTGGTGCCCAAGGAGATGATCCACCGGCTGGGGATTCCGGTGCGGACGGCGCAAGCGGCCGACTGATACCCACCCGGCATCCGCCAGCGCGGATGGACGAAAGAATGGGCGCTTCCCGGCTATGGCTGGGAGGCGCCTTTTCGTTCCGACGCGCGAGATGTCGCATGGGGCGCCCCTGGGCGGTGCCGCCCTATCGCGGCCGCAGCGCCTTGGCTATGGTTACCGTGATTGCATCACTCTCCGGGACCGTCCCGGCGGATGGACTTGGAAACGGTGGCCGCGCAGGGAACCGACGCCATGCCCGAGTGTGAGGGAGCCTCCATCACGACCCGGTTGGCCAGGACGGCCGACGGTCCGCGTTGCGCCGAAATCTACCTCGCCTCGCGCCGGGCCGCGTTCCACTGGCAGCCGGCCGCCACCTTCGTCCTGGACGACTATCCGCGCGCGAACGAGGACGAGGAGGTCTGGGTCGCCGAGACCCATGGGGTCGTGGTCGGTTTCGCATCGATCTACCGGCCCGAGAACTTCGTGCACAACCTGTTCGTCGATCCCCGATGGCAGCATCGCGGCATCGGCAGCCTGTTGCTCGACCACGCCTGTTCCCACCTGTTCCGGCCCGCCCGCCTGAGCTGCCTCGCGGCCAACCAAGGTGCCCGCGCCTTCTATGAGCGAAATGGATGGGTCATGGCCCCCACGGCGGTCTCTCTTCTGGAACCATATGTAGTATATCTGAAATAGAGGGTTCAATCGGTCGCAATCCGTTTGCGTGGCGCAAGGTATCACCTTCGTGCTATGTCTTAGGACAGGCGACCGCACGGTCTCCGCCTGAGTGACTCCAATCCTGGAACTCTCGTGACCCAACAGCGTGTTACGCCGACAATCTTCATCCGGATCTACGCGGTGCTGCTCTTCGTGGTGGTCGCGATGCTCGGCTACAACGAGTGGACCACCCGAAACGACGCCCTGGCGCAGGCCGCGGAAAAATCGAGGGCGCTGGTCAATCTCGCCACCGAACACACGCTCCGCATGTTCGAGATCAACGACATCGCGCTCCGCAGCGCGGTCGAGCATTTCAGCGAGTTGAACATCTCGGAGATCGGTGACTCCTGGAGCGATTGGGATTATCTGGCGACCTTGGAAGCGAGCAGCATCGGCAGCGAACTGGCCCAGATCCGGCACATGCTGATCATCGATCCAGTCGGTTTGGTCCGCATCCATTCCCGCCGCTACCCGGTCGAGCCGATCGATGATTCGCGGACCGACTTCTTCCAAGCCCACAAGGACACCTCCGGTCCCAGCCTGTTCGTCGGGCCGCCCGCGATGGACGGCGTCGCGGGCGACATCTATTTCTCGATGAGCCGACGCATCAGCAGGCCACGCGACGGCGCCTTCGCCGGCGTGGCCGCCGCGGCGGTCAAGCCGGACATTTCCCGCCGCTTCTTCGACTCGATGGCGACCGGGCCGCACAGCATCCTGTTCCTGATGCACGAGAACGGCACCATCGTCACCTCCCATCCCTTCAAGGAGAACCTGATCGGCCGCAAGCTGCCGGACGACATCCTGCTGCGGACCATCCTGGGGAGCCAACAGCAGGTTCCCGCGTCGGTCAGCGTCAAGTGCTGCTTCGACGATCAATCCCGCATCATCGCCTATCAGCGGATCGGAACCCTTCCGCTGTTCGTCGCGGTGGGATTGGCGGAAACCGACGTGCTGGCCGACTGGAACCGCGATCTGGCGCAGAACTCGCTGATCGCGGCGATCGTGCTGACGAGCTTCACCACCGTGGTCGTGCTGATGCTGGCCCAGTACCGCCGTCAGGTGCTGGCCCATGGACTGCTCTCGGCGACCTATGACGCGGCGGGGACCGGATTCTGCATGGTGGATGCCGGCGGCAGGGTGGCGCGGGCCAACGCGGCCTATGGCGCGCTGTGCGGCGTGTCCGAACTACAGCTTGTCCAGCGCCCATTCATCGAGGCCTTCCCCGCCGATGAGCGCAACCGCGCCAACGACCTGCTTCGCTCCGGCGGGTCGAGTGACCCGCAACCGCCGCAGATCCTCAGGCTGCGCCATTCCGATGGCCATATCCGGCGCGTGCTGATCACCGTGGGCGGTTTCTCCGACGCGTCGGGTCAGTTGTTCCTGATGGTCGCCGCCAACGACGTCACCGAGCGGGAGCGTCAGGAGGAGCGGCTGCGCGAGAGCGAAAGGCGGCTGCGGCAGGCACAACGTCTCGCCGGGATCGGCTGGTGGGCGATCGACCTGACCAGCGGCAGCGTCGTCTGGTCCGACACCCTCTATGACATCTGGGGCCGGGATCCGGATTCGCCGCCGACCCTGCAAAGTTGGCGCGCCTCGATCCACCCCGACGACCGCTCGCGGCTGAACGACGCCGATCTGGCCGATGGGCCGGACTGCACGCGGGAATACCGCATCATCCGTCCCGATGGCACCGAACGGCACGTCCGCGAGGAGTTCACCCGCAGCAGGACCGAGGGTGACCAGACCATCCGGCTGTTCGGCATCATCCAGGACGTCACGGAACTGCGCGAGAACGAGCGCGCGCTGGCCGACAGCAAGGCTAGGTTGCGGGCGGTCCTGGACGTCGCGGTCACCGGCATCCTGGTCCACGACGAGCAGGGCCGCATCCAGCTCTTCAATCCCGCCGCGGAGCACCTGTTCGGCTATCGCGCGGCGGAGGCAAAGGGCCTGACCATAGACACCCTGATACCGCCCCTGCCCAACTCCACGATCGGGGCCGAGCCGACGCTGGGCGTCGCCCGCGAGGTGATGGCCCGCACCCGCGACGGCCGCACCTTCCCCGCCTATCTCGCGGTCGATGAATACGTCGCGGACGGACAGCGCATGTCGGTCGGCGTGTTGCTGGACATCAGCGACCAGAAGCGCCGCGAGCAGGAGATCTTCCAGGCGCGCGACCGGCTGGAACGGCAGGCGGCCGACCTGTCGGTGCTGGCGCGGAAGCTCGATCAGGCGCGCCGGGAGGCGGAGGAGACCCGCGGGCTGGCGGAAGCCGCGAGCAAGGCGAAGTCGGAGTTCCTGGCCCATATGAGCCATGAACTGCGCACACCGCTGAACGCCATCCTGGGTTTCTCGGAGATCATGGACCAGGAATATTTCGGTCCGCTCGGCTCGCCGCGCTACACCGAGTACAACCGCAACGTCCTGGACAGCGCGCGCCACCTGCTGAGCCTGATCAACGACATCCTCGACCTGTCCAAGATCGAGGCCGGCCGCTATGAGTTGGAGGAGGAGCAGGTCGACCTGACCCGGATCATCGATCCCGTCATCCGGCTGGTGCGCGAGCGGGCCCTGCGCAAGGACCTGACCTTGAAGACCAACATCGACCGCCTGCCTCCCGTGATGGGGGACGAGCGGGCGCTGAAGCAGATCCTGATCAACCTGATGACCAACGCCGTCAAGTTCACCGAGCGCGGCGGCGAGATCGAGGTCACCGGCCATCAGGCCGACGACGGCGACATCGTCATGAGCGTGCGGGACACGGGCATCGGCATCGCGGCCGATCAGATGACGAAGGTCCTGGAACCGTTCGGCCAGACCCGCAACGCCTACATGGCCGGCGAGTCCGGCACCGGCCTGGGATTGCCGATCACCCGGTCGCTGGTCAATCTGCACGGCGGAACGCTGGAGTTGCGGAGCCAGCCCGGCGTCGGAACGACGGTCACCATCCGGCTGCCCGCCTCGCGCGTGATCAAACCGCGCCTGCTCGCGACCACTTGATGTCTCTCGCGGCGCTTCGCCAAATGGGCATATACCGCCAAGCGCCCCCTATGTTTGGCGGAAAGCTTGCGTTATGGTGCCCACCCCATGCGAACCCTGTATCACTACTGGCTCTCGGCGTCCTCCCGCAAAGTGCGAATAGCGCTGGGCGAGAAGGGGCTCGACTTCGAATTGCAGGTCGAAAAGATCTCGGACCGGCGACCGGAATTCCTGGCCTTGAACCCCGCTGGCGACGTGCCGGTGCTGGTCGAGGAGGACGGGACATCCCTGGCGGATCACACCGCCATCTGCGAGTACCTTGACGAGGCCTATCCGGACACGCCGCTGATCGGATCGACACCGACCGAGCGCGCGGAGACGCGGCGGCTGGTGTCCTGGTTCGACGGCAAGTTCAACGCGGAGGTGACCGAGAACCTGGTCGGCGAGAAGCTGATCAAGCGGTATCTCGGCTGGGGTTATCCCCACGCCGCCGCGATCCGGGCCGGTTTGCAGAACATCCATTATCACCTCGACTACATCGCCTATCTGGCGGAGCGCCGCAACTGGCTGGCTGGCGACACCTTCAGCTTGGCCGATATTTCCGCCGGCGCCCATCTCTCCGCCGTCGACTACCTGGGAGACGTCCCTTGGGACGATCATCCGGAAGCGCGGCTGTGGTACTCGCGCATCAAGTCGCGCCGCTGCTTCCGGCCCCTGCTGGGCGACGCCCTACCCGGCAACCCGCCGCCGGCCCACTACGCCGACCTCGATTTCTGAGCCTGGATCCCCAAGCATGCCACGCATATTTCCGTCCCTCGCCCTTCCGCTCGCCTTGGGTCTGTCCCTAGGCCTGCCTTTGGTCCTCGGCACCCCCGCCGCGGCGCAGATCATCGCTCCGACGATGGATCAGGTGGTGCTGGACCTGACGGCGGAGGACTGGGTCGGCACCGATACGGCGCGCGTCTCGATCGTCGCCGACGCCGCGGCGTCGGGCCAAGGATCCGATTCGGGTGGGCAACGCGACGATCTTCTGAAGTCGGTCGGGGCACTGGTTCCGAACGCCGACTGGCGGATCGTCCAGTTCGACCGCTCGACCGACCAAGCCGGACTGGAACGCCGCCGGGCGGTGATCGAGGCCCGCCTGCCGGAATCGGCGCTCGGCGGCTTGGCCGACAAGGCGAAGCAGGCGAGCCGGCCGGGACTTCAGCTCCGGATCGGCGCGATCGAGTTCACCCCGACCCTGGCCGAGACCGAGACAGTCCGGGCGCGGCTGCGCGCCGAGATCTATGGCAAGGCGGCGGCCGAGTTGAAGTCGCTGGAGCAGAGCTTCCCCGGCCGCTCGTTCCGCATGGGCAATATCGACTTCGCCGACGCGCCGGTGCAGTCCTTCGTCCGCAAGACCCGCGAAGCGGCGATGCCCATGGCGATGGCGGCACCGGCGGACGCGGCGGAGGAATCGCCGATGAACGTTTCGGAGAAGCTGGTCATCCGCGCCCGCGTCGTGCTGTCGGCCGTGGCACCGACCACGGCCCCCACTCAGGCGCCCAACAAATAGGCTACTTTCAGCCGCGGGCTTGAACCACGGGCTTTCTCGCGCGTTTGGCAACCGTATCCGGGATCGCCGCATCACCGTGGCCCAGCCCGCTTGCCCACGGAGCCAAGGCGATGAGAAGGTTGCCAGTCCCCCCGCACATCGCCCCACGCCGAGTATTGGTCGCGGCATTAGCCCTGCTGGCGCTGTCCGCCTGCGATCAGGGCGGCGGGCAGGCCCAGCAGGAAGGCGCCCCGCGACAGCGGCAAGCGATCCCGGTCGGCGTCTTCCAGGTCAAGCCGGAGCCGGTGACCATCGGGGAAACCTTCATCGGCCGGATCGAGGCGGTCCAGCGGATCGAGATCCGGGCGCGGGTGACGGGTTTCCTCCAGGAGAGGCTGTTCAGGGAAGGCGAGATCGTCGACCAGGGCAAGCCGCTGTTCCGGATCGAGCCCCAGATCTACCAAGCCATCGTCGAGCAGCGCCGCGCCGATCTCGCCCGGGCCGAGGCTGAACGCGAAAATGCGACGGTCCAGCTCCGCCGCGCCCAGGAACTGGTCCAGCGCAACAACATCGCGGAAGCGACCGTGGACGAGCGGCAAGCCGCCGCCCGGACGGCGGAAGCCGGGGTGCTCCAGGCGCAGGCCGCCCTGCGGCAAGCCGAGATCGACTTGAGCTACACGGAGATCCGCGCGCCGATCGCCGGCCGGATCGGATTGGCGCTGTTCGACGTGGGCGACCTGGTCAACCCGGAGTCAGGCCCCCTGGCCGAACTGGTGACACGCGATCCCATCCACGTGCTGTTCCAGGTCAGCCAGCGCACCTTGCTGGACGCCCAGCGCGCGGCGGGCGACGAGGGACTGGACGCCAACGACTTCGTGGTCCGCGTGATGCTGCCGGACGACACGGAATATCCGCACCCGGGCTCGGTCAACTTCGTCGGCATCACGGTCAGCCAGCAGACCGACACGGTGCCGATCCGCGCCGAGGTGCCCAACCCCCAGGAGATGCTGCGCGACGGTCAGTTCGTCCGCGTCCTGATCCAACCCAAACAGGCCGAACTCGCCATCACGATCCCCCAAGCCGCGATCCAGGCCGATCAGCAAGGCAATTTCGTTCTCGGCGTCGATGGCGAGGACAAGGTGCGGATCCTGCGGGTGGAAACCGGCGAGACGCTGGAGCAAGGCCGCGTCGTCGTCCGGTCGGGCTTGAAGGAGGGCGACCGCGTGGTGATCCAGGGCATCCAGCAGGTCCGCCCCGGAGCATCCGTCCAGCCCAGTCCGGTCGATCCCAACCAGGGGGCTTGAGCCATGCTCTCCTCCGTCTTCATCGACCGCCCCCGGTTGGCGATGGTCATCTCGATCGTGATCACGCTGGCGGGCCTGCTGGCCCTGACCCGCATCCCGGTCGCCCAGTTCCCCGACATCGTGCCGCCCCAGGTCAGCGTCACCACCGTCTATCCCGGCGGCAACGCCGAGACGGTGGAGGCGACGGTCGCCCAGCCGATCGAAAGCCAGGTGAACGGCGTCCAGGACATGATCTACATGAGTTCGACCAGCGGCAACGACGGCAGCTACACGCTGACCGTCACCTTCGCCGTCGGCACGGACCCGGATATCAACACCGTCAATGTCCAGAACCGGGTGCGCTTGGCCGAGGCGTCCCTGCCGGAGGAGGTGGCGCGGCAGGGCGTGCAGGTCCGCCAGCAGTCGTCAGCCTTCCTGCAGATGATCAGTCTGGTCTCGGAATCACCCGAGTACGACGAGTTGTTCCTCAACAACTACGCCCGCATCAACCTGCTGGACGAAATCTCGCGGGTGCCCGGCGTGGGCGAGGCGCGGCTGTTCAGCGAGTACGACTACAGCATGCGGGTTTGGCTGGAGACCGACCGCTTGACCAGCTTCGGCCTGTCGCCCAATGACGTGGTCACCGCGATCCAGTCGCAGAACGTCCAGGCGGCGGTCGGCCAGATCGGCGCGCAGCCCCAGCCGGACAACCAGCAGCTCGAATTCTCGCTCCAGGCCGCCGGCCGCCTGACCGATGTCGATCAGTTCAAGGCCATCGTGCTGCGCGCCAACGCCGACGGCTCGCTGCTGCGCCTCAGCGACGTGGCGCGGGTGGAACTGGCGGCGCGCTCGTATTCCTCCGCCGGGACATCCAACGGCAGGCCGGCCGCCGTGCTCGGCATCTACCAGTCGCCGGGGGCCAACGCGGTCACCACGGCGTCGCAGGTCCTGGGGGTGCTGGACGGGCTGAAATCGCGCTTTCCGGAAGGCGTTCACTACGAGGTGACCTACGACACCACCGTGTTCGTCACCTCGTCGATCGAGGAGGTCGTCACCACGCTGATCGAAGCGTTCGTGCTGGTGCTGGTGGTCGTCTTCCTGTTCCTCGGCAATTGGCGGGCGACGCTGATCCCGCTGATCGCGGTCCCGGTGGCGCTGATCGGGACCTTCGCGTTCCTGCTGCTGTTCGGCCAGTCGGCCAACACCATCTCGCTGTTCGCCATGGTGCTGGCGATCGGCATCGTGGTGGACGACGCCATCGTGGTGGTCGAGAACGTCGAGCGGGTCATGCGCGACGAGAACCTGCCGGCTCGGGAGGCGACGCGGAAGGCGATGTCGCAGATAACGCCCGCGATCGTCGCGATCACCCTGGTGCTGCTGTCGGTCTTCATCCCGGTCGGCTTCATCCCCGGCATCACCGGCTCGCTCTACGCCCAGTTCGCGCTGACCGTCTCGGTCGCCATGCTGCTGTCGGCGGTCAACGCCCTGACGCTGAGCCCGGCACTGTGCGCGCTGCTGCTGAAGCCGCACGAGAAGCATGGCCGGGTCATGGGCTGGATCCAGGACCGCATCGACAACACGCGGAACGGTTACTCGCGCGTGGTCAACCGGCTGGTGCGGGTTTCGCTGTTGTCTCTGGTGGCGGTCGGGGTGGCGTTCGGCGGTTACTTCGGCCTGTCCACCATCGTGCCCGCCGGCTTCCTGCCAGACGAGGACCAGGGCGCCCTGTTCATGGAACTCCGGCTGCCGCAGAACGCGGCGCTCAACCGGACACAACAGGTAGTCCGCGACGTTGAGGCCCAGGTCCGCGACATTCCGGGTGTCCGAAGCGTCACGGCGGTGGCCGGCTTCAGCCTGCTCGACAGTCTGCAGACCGGCAACGCCGCCTTCATGGTCGTGCTGCTCGACCCCTTCGAGGAGCGGGCGGAGGCGGAAACCTCGGCCTTCGGCGTGCTGAACCAGATCACCCAGCGCACCGCGACGGTGCCGAACGCCCAAGTGCTGGCCTTCAACCTGCCGCCGATCTCCGGCTTGGGCAACACGGCGGGGTTCGACTTCAGGCTGCTGGACCTGACGGGGGGAGAGCCCGCGCGGCTGTCGGCCGCCGCCGGCGGATTGGTCGTCGCCGCCAACCAGGATCCCAGGCTGGCGCAGGTCTTCACAACCTACCGGGTCGATACCCGCCGGCTGTTCGTCGAGGTCGACCGCGACAAGGCGCAGGCGCTCGGTGTCGCGGTCAGCGATGTCTACAACGCGCTGCAAACCACGCTGGGCGGCTTCTACGTCAACGACTTCAACAAGTTTGGCCGGACTTGGCAGGTCAATGTCCAGGCCGAGGCCAAGGACCGCGATCAGGTCGAGGATCTGTGGCGCATCCATGTCCGAAGCGCCAGCGGGTCCATGGTGCCGCTGCGAAGCCTCGCCTCCGTACGGTTCCAATTGGGGCCGCAGGCGATCAACCGGTACAACAACTACCGCAGCGTCGCCATCCAGGGGTCGCCCGCCCCCGGCTTCAGCTCGGGCGATGGGTTGAACGCCATGACCGAGGTGGCGGAAAACACGCTGCCCGCGGGTTTCTCGTTCGCGTGGTCGGGAATTTCATTGCAGGAGCAGGAGGCGGCGGGCCAGACCCCGATCATCCTCGCCCTGGCCGTGCTGTTCGCCTACTTGTTCCTGGTGGCACTCTACGAGAGCTGGACCATCCCGATCGCGGTCCTGCTGTCGGTGTCGGTTGGACTGTGCGGCGCCATGCTGGCCTTGATGGTGACTGGGTTGGCGAACGACGTCTACGCCCAGATCGGCGTCGTCGTGCTGATCGCGCTCGCCAGCAAGAACGCCATCCTGATCGTCGAATTCGCCAAGGAGCGGCGCGAGGCGGGGGAGTCGATCCAGGACGCGGCGCGCGAGGGTGCCCGGTTGCGGTTCCGCGCCGTGATCATGACCAGTCTCGCCTTCATCTTCGGTCTGGTGCCGCTGGTGACCGCCGCGGGCGCCGCGGCGGCCAGCCGGCGCGGCGTGTCGACGGCGGTGTTTGGTGGCATGATCACGGCGTCCAGCCTGGGCCTGTTCGTGATACCTATGCTCTACGTCGTGATCCAGAACATGCGTGAATGGACCACCCGGCGCGTCCAGGGCCGCCCGGATCGAGACCCCACACCAGCCCCGGCGGAGTGATCGGCACGTTCCGCCCGTGGTGTAATCCGGATGGATCCCGCTAAAGTTCTTATGGCTCCGCCAAATCTCGCCTCATGGTTTTGTTGCGGCGCGGTATCATATCCGGGATGGCTTCGTCTGGATGAGCCGAGGCCGCTGAACCAGGGGTCGGGGAACAATCACGCCATGAGCATAGCTGAAATCAGCGCGGTCGAAATCGTCGCGGAACCCAACACTCTCACCGTCGAGGAACTGCGCGGTCTGCTGAAGGGAAGCGGATTGGTCGCATACAGTCCTGGCGTCTATCACACCGACCATATCCTGCTCGACACCAGCGCGCAGGATCGCATGGTCGTCTGCGCCGTCGCCGCCAAGGAAGCCGATGGGCAGAAGGTCGTCGCCCGTCTCCGCCAGATGCTGGCTGGCATTGGCAACGTGACCATCCACACCGCGCCGAACAGCCTCCACGCCGGCTGACCGCGCATTGGTGGTAGGGGCGATTTTTTTCATGACGGCATAACCTTCGTTCTGTTGCGGGAGGCGTCATTCCGTAAGACGAAGGTTTCCGCCATGTACTATCATGATAAGCGTCTGCAGTATCCGGTTCGCGTCGAGACCCCCGATCCGTTGTTCGCACGCCAGCTTCAACAAGCGATCGGTGGTATAGAAGGCGAAATCCGCGTCTGTCTTCAATATTTCTTCCAAGCCTGGGGTGCTCGCGGTCCGACCACCAAGTATCGCGACATGCTTTTGCATACCGCGACCGAGGAAATCGGCCATATCGAGATGCTTGCGACCGCGGTGGCCCTGAACCTGGAGGACGCTCCGCTGTCGCTCCAGGAGACCGCCGCCGAGTCCAACCCGCTCGTCAACGCCGTCATGAGCGGCGAACGCCCCCGGCACACCGTCGAGGGGATGCTGCACAAACACCTGCTCTCGACCGGTCTCGCGGCGTTCCCCGGCAATGCCGACGGCGTGCCGTTCGATTGCTCGCATGTCTACGCCAGCGGCAATCTGGCGGGCGACATGTTCGCCAACGTCACGGCCGAGTCGACGGGGCGCACCCTGGCGGTGCGGCTGTACAACGCGGCGCACGATCCCGGCATGAAGGACATGCTGAGCTTCCTGATCGCCCGCGACACCATGCACCAGCAGCAATGGCTGGCGGTACTGGAGGAACTGGGCGGCGCCGCGGCCCTGCCGATCCCGAACAGCTTCGACCAGAGCCTGGAGAAGCAGGAATACAGCTACGCCTTCTTCGGCACCAACAAGGATGGCGAGGCACCTCCCGCCGGCCGGTTCACGCAAGGCGCGTCGATGGACGGCAAGGGCACCTTCTCCGCCGTCCAGGCGGCGCCGCTCGGCGACGAGCCGGTGCTGGGACCGGCGCGCAAGGGCTCGGGCGCCCAAAGCGAACAGATGTGACGATGGTCGGCCGGCGGCGGTGACTCCGCCGCTGGCATGACCTACACTCCCGCGCCGCTCCTTCGGAGTGGATCACGACATGCGGGAGGTGGCGGTGGGTAAGGTGCCAGTCTCGATGCCGGTACTGAGACCCGGTGCCGTCATCCATGGGCCCAAGGCCATGACGGACACGCTGCTGGGCGATTTCGCCAGCGAACTGAGCCGGCGGGGCTTCAACGTCGCGGGCTTGATCCAGCGCAATCAGGATGTCGGCGATGGTTGCGCCTGCGTCATGGAGTTGGTCGACGTCGCCAGCGGCGACGCCATCCGGATCTCACAGGATCTGGGAACGGGCTCTAATTCGTGCCGGGTCGATCCGGCCGGGGTGGCCGAAGCCGGATCGCGGCTGCGCGCGGCGTTGGACGGCAAGCCCGATCTGGTGATCGTCAACAAGTTCGGCGGACTGGAGAAAAGTGGCGGGGGCTTGGCCGATGAGCTGCTATGGGCCATGTCCGAAGGATATCCTGTCCTCACCGCCGTCTCGGGCCGCCTGATCGACGACTGGCTGGAGTTCTGCGGCGGCCACTGCGACCTGCTGCGACCCGACGAGGCGGCGCTGTGGGCTTGGTGGGGTGGCCAGCGGCTATATCAAGACCTCCTGTTCGGGGTTGGGGATGGCGAGGTCCAGCGCGTCACGCGGGGCGCCCATTGGCTACTGGTCGAGGGGCCCGATGGCTGCGGCTTGGCCCGGGTGCCGCGGGGCGCGGACCAAGCGGGCCGTCCGCTGGAGGGCTTCGCGGCGCTGGGGCTGAAGGGACTCGCCGCGCTGGTCCAGTCGACCGATTTGTTCGAGGCGGCCTTGGGTGTGGCCGCAATCAACGCCCACTACAATCGGCCCGACATCGTCGCCGGTGACGGCAATGGCCCGAACACCAAGGGCCCGAACACCAATGGCCTGGACGCCTTCACCGGCGAGGAAGGCCGTGTCGTCTGCGTCGGGTCATTTCCCGACGTGGCGCGCCGGATGCCGCGCGCCCGGGTGATCGACGCCCTGCCCAGCGCCGATGAATACCCGGCGGCCGCCGCCGACTGGCTGTTGCCGGGGTGTGCCGCGGCGGTCATCACGGCATCGACGCTGGCGAACCGCTCCCTGCCCCGGCTGCTCGATCTGGCGCGCGGCTCGCGGGTGGCGCTGGCCGGTCCGGGTACTCCCCTGACGCCTCGGCTGTTCAGCTATGGCGTCGAGATCCTCGCCGGCTTCGTGGTCGACGATCCGGACGGCATGGCGGACTGCGTCGCGGACGACGCCACTCCGAAGCGGTTCAAGAACTTTGGTCGGCAAGTGGCGTTACGCCGTCCGGAATGATCGTACGGTAATGAAGGCCGCGGACGGCATTCCACCGTGGTTCCGGCCGCCACCGCCGATCGTGGCACCGGCCAGGGCGCTCGTGGTCGGCGGCGGGATCGCGGGAGCTTCCGCCGCGGCCGCCTTGGCGCGACGGGGCTGGAGCGTCACGGTGGCGGAACGGCGCGGGCGTGTCGCCGCCGAAGCGTCCGGCAACCCAGCCGGCATCCACATGCCGCGCCTGGTGGCGGGACGGTCGCCCGAGCGGTTCTTCCACACGCAAGCCTATCTTCATGGTTCGCGGGAACTGACGCGGTTGGGTTCGGCGGTGGATCGGTCGGCCTGTGGCGTGCTGCAACTGGCGATCAACCATCGGCAGGTGGAAAGCCATGCCGCCGTCCTGCGGGCCGAGGTTTTGCCGACCTCCGCAATGCGCGCCGTTGCCGCCGAGGAGGCGACGGTGTTGGCCGGCGTTCGCATCGATCATCCAGCCCTATGGTTTCCGGACGCGGGCTGGATCGATCCGGCGTCGTACTCCCGCGGCTTGCTCTCGGACACCGCCATCGTCCATCTGGAGTGCCAGATCGTCGACCTGAGGCGCGAAGGTGGAGCGTGGCACGCGGGTTGCGCCGATGGCCGCGACCTGGAGCCCGCCGATGTTGTGATCCTGGCGAACAGCCTGGATGCCCGCGCCTTCGAGCAAACCCACTGGCTTCCCCTATCGCCGCGCCGCGGCCAAGTCACCAGGGTATCGGCCAGCCGAAACCGGGAAGGCCCCCGGTGCGTGATCAGCCATGGCGGTTATGTCATTCCGGCCCGTGACGGGGAATACCTGATCGGCGCCACCTTCGACCGGGTCGAGGACGCGGTACCGGCCTTGGTTCAACATCCCAGCGACTCCGACGACGCCAGCAACCTCGCGGAGGCCGCCGCTCTTCTCCCGGACTTGTTCGCCGGCGCGGCACCACTCGGTGGGCGGGCGTCGCTGCGGGCGATGACGACCGACCATCTGCCGCTGGTCGGCCCGGTCGTCATCCACGACCGCTTCATGGAGGACTTCGCTGGACTGCGTCAAGGCAAGCTGGAGCGGAGCTTTCCAGATGCCAAGTGTCATCCGGGACTATGGGTGCTGGCGGGCCTGGGGGCACGGGGCTTGGTCACGGCGCCTTTCGCCGGGGAACTGCTGGCGGCGCTGATCACCGGAGAATCCGGATCGCCAGACCTCGCCGCTCGGCGGGAGATGATGGCGGCGCTTCATCCCGCCCGCTTTCTGGTGCGCGATCTCAAGCAGCGCAGGGCCTGATCCGCGCGAAAGTAGTAAAAAACCGGATTGATCCAGACGCGCGACAGGATAACTGTGTAAATCGAGACACAGTGTTGCGACAAGGCGTCTCCGTCCACGAATTGCCACAAGCGAAATGCCTGATCCGGTGGCTACGGTCGATCCGTAAAATTACGGGGAACGGGGCCTGACAATGAATTCTTGGAGGAAGCGGCATAACGCCCGCTTATTTAGTCTTGTTCTCGCCTTCGCCTTGGTGGCGTGCGACAGCGAGTCGGAAAAGAAAGATAGCTCAGCCACGTCACAGGATTCGGTCGCGGAGAACCAGGGCGCCGGTCAGCCACAGGATCAACTGGCGAACCAGCCAGAGCCATCGCCGGTGCCGACCACGCCGCCGGAGGTCACGCCGCCAGGTCTAAACGAGCCGGAAGCCGTCATCCCGGAGCCCGATGCCCAGCCCGGTGTGGTCGCGGGCGCCACCGGCGACGAACCGGAAGCGGGTGGCGAATCGATTCCACCGGACGAATTGGCGGGCGCGGACGATCAGGAGGAGGACGCCGAAGCCTCCCTTGGGATCACCCCATCCCAGCCGGAGCCAGAGCCGGTTCCCGCTCCGGCTCCCATCACCGGATCGGAGCCCTCGGCCGGGTCGCCCTCCCCCTCCGCGTCACCGGACAGGATGGCCGCTCCAGGGGCGGCTCCAGTAAGGACGCCGCCAACCAAGCCAAGCCCGGCCAAGCCGAGCCCGGCGCGTGACCCGCAGGTCGCCGCCATCCCGCCCAAGAAGCCGGAACGGATCGCCGTCGCCGCCAGAGGCGAGGAGCCGGCACACGCGCCGGCGCGCAAGCCCGGTGCCGTCACCTCGCTGGCGCCGGCCGAGCGGTTGCCATCGGACGTTTCGGTGGTGCCGACGCGGGCACGCGTGGGCGCACAGCCGGATCTCAGCCAGATGCTGTTCAAGATCCAGGAGGTGCATTTCAATCCGGGGAGCGCCACGTTGACGCCCGGCGGCGAGCGCAAGACCCTGACGGCCAGCCGCTTCATATCGGAACTGCGGGTGCGGGCGATCAGGATCGTCGGCTACGCGGACACCGTGGGGTCCGCGACCTTCAACGAGGAATTGGCTCTGGCACGCGCTGGGTCGGTCGCCAAGCTGCTGGAGCGGACCGGAGTTCCCGGTCACCTGATCGAAACGGTCGGGATGGGCGAGGCCAAGATGCCGATGCCAACGAACGACGGGGTGTCGGAACCCTTGAACCGCTGCGTCGGCATCCTGGTCGCGGTCGAAGATCTTCCGTGAGCGACCTCCCGTGAGCCGCGGGCCCGAAGCCGCCTAGAGCGGCTGGTCCGGCGGCGGACGGCGGCGCAGGGGCCCCGTGCGCTGGCCACGCCGGCGGGGCTTGCGGTCCATGTTGTTCGGACCGCCGTTCGGGCCATTCGGACCGCCGGGGCCGCCACCGGGACCCTGGTCCATCATCATCTGACCGTCGTCGTCCTGCGGCTGCTCGATCGGATCGGGCGGCCTGCGGTCGGCCATGGCCGTGCGGTACCAGTGTTCGGCGTATTGCAGGTGGCCCTGGGCGGTGATCTCGTCGCCAGCGGCCTTGGCATCCTGCGCCAGATCCAGATACCGCGCGTGCTTGGTCATGGCGTCGCCGCGGACCCTTTCGGGACTGCCGCCATCAATGCCGGGGGCTCGGTTCTGGCTTCGGAAGGAGGGGCGATTATGTCTTGGCGGCGGCACTTGTGCGTCCTTTGTTGGGACCGGCTCGCGATGGTGGCGCTTGAAACGTGTACGCGCCGCACCGCGATTGGTTCGAACCTTTTGGAATAGACCGGAACAGGGGCTCCGGTCATGCAAAATCGTCGGTTCGATTGAGGAACGCTTACCATTTTTCGATCGAGGGGCATCGGAACCACATCCGACACCCCCCATCAGCCTTGGCGACCTTTGAAACCTGAGCTGGAAATCAGATCTTGTCGATGCCGCCCATGCACAGATACTTGATCTCGAGGTAGTCCTCGATGCCGTACTTGGAGCCCTCGCGGCCGGTGCCGCTCTCCTTCATGCCGCCGAACGGAGCCACCTCGGTCGAGATGATGCCCTCGTTGATGCCGACGATGCCGTATTCCAGGGCATCGGCGACCCGCCAGATCCGGCCGATGTCACGGCTGTAGAAGTACGAGGCCAAGCCGAACTCGGTGTCGTTCGCCATCCGCACCGCCTCCTCCTCGGTGTCGAAGCGGAACAGCGGGGCGACGGGTCCGAAGGTCTCCTCGCGGGTCACCTTCATCTCGGTGGTGACGTCGGCCAGGATGGTCGGCTGGAAGAAGGTGCCGCCCAGCTTGTGACGCTCGCCGCCGACGACGACCCGGGCGCCCTTGGACAGCGCGTCGCGGATGTGGTCCTCGATCTTCTCGATCGCGGCCATGTCGATCAGCGGACCCTGCTGGGCCCCCTCCTCCATGCCGTCGGAGACCTTCAGCGCCTTGACCGCCTCGGCCAGCTTGGCGGCGAAGGCGTCATAGACGCCGTTCTGAACCAGCAGGCGGTTGGCGCAGACGCAGGTCTGACCGGCGTTGCGGTACTTGGAGGCCAAGGCGCCCTTGACCGCCTCGTCCAGGTCGGCGTCGTCGAACACGATGAACGGCGCGTTGCCGCCCAGTTCCAGCGACACCTTCTTGACCGTGCCGGCGCATTGCGACATCAGCTGCTTGCCGATCTCGGTCGAGCCGGTGAAGGACAGCTTGCGGACGATCGGGTTCCCGGTCATCTCGCCGCCGATCTCCTTGGCGGAACCGGTCAGCACGCTGAGGATGCCGGCCGGCACGCCGGCCCGTTCCGCCAGCACCGCCATGGCGAAGGCGGAATACGGAGTCGCCGTGGCCGGCTTGATCACGATCGGGCAGCCCGCCGCCAAGGCGGGACCCGCCTTGCGGGTGATCATTGCGGCTGGGAAGTTCCAGGGCGTGATGGCGGCGCAGACGCCGATCGGCTCCTTGGTCACGACGATCCGGCGGCCGGCCAGGTGCTGCGGGATGGTATCGCCGTAGACTCGCTTGGCCTCCTCGCCGAACCACTCGATGAACGAGGCGGCATAGGCGATCTCGCCCCGCGACTCGGTCAGCGGCTTGCCTTGTTCGGCGGTCATGATGCGGGCCAGATCCTCCTGGTTCTCCATCATCAGGTCGAACCAGGCGCGCATGATCTTGGCGCGTTCCTTGGCGGTCTTGGCCCGCCACGCCGGATAGGCCTTGTTGGCGGCCTCGATCGCGCGGCGCGTCTCGTCGGCGCCCATCGCCGGAACGGTGCCCAGCTTCTCGCCATTGGCCGGATTGGTGACGTCGATGGTCTTGCCGCTGTCGGCATCGATCCACTGACCGTCGACATAACACTGGCCGCGCAACAGCCCGGCATCCTTCAAGCCTAGCGCGTTCGCGGTTTGGGTCATGACGCTCATCGGTGGTCTCCTTGCTTAGCGTGTTTCTTGTATGGACCCCTGGTTTCCCTGATCAGGTCGCGGCGGGCATGACAGGTTCGAGCATGCCAGCGACGGCCGATCCCAGAGCGGGCACGTGCCGAGTGGCGGCGCGCCAGAGTATGATCACATCGAGGTTCTGGAAGTCGTGGACCAGCACATCCAGAGTACCGGCGATTGACCGCCAGTTGATCCCGCCGTGCTGGTCCCGAAAAACCATGGAGAGCCGCTTGGTCGCCTCGCCCACGATGATCATCTGGTAAGCCACCGCCGATATCGACCGCCTGTCATTCTCGAACCCAGTCGCGTCGAGCGTGCCGACGAAGCTCTCGATCAAGCCGCAGGCGTCGCGGATGTGCCCGAGCGCCAGCCGGTCGGACGGTGACATTCAGACGGCGACGTAAAGTCGGTGGGCGGAATCGCGGAACATCCGCGCCCGATCCCGATCGCCAAACTCGACTAATCCGGTCCAGCTGTAGAAATGAGCCTTGCGGCCGAAGATGTCGGAAAGCTCATCCTGCATGCTGACGCGGTCGAACAAGGTCCAGTCCGCGTCGGGACGCATGGTCACGAGCACGTCCAGTTCGGCCTCCGGGTCGGAACGCTCCTGCTCCGGTAGGTCCAGCAGGTCCAATTCGGCGACCTTCCAGCGATCACAGAAGGCATCGAGCTTCGCTTCGATGTTCTTGTACCTGTCGAGCGCCAGATGGCCCATGTTTCGTCCTCGATGCGATGGCCTCAATATAGGCGGTCCCATGCCGGCATGCCAGCATGGGTATCTCCCGCCCCAGCCAATAATCCGAGGCTACTTGGACTTCGCCGCCTTCTCCGCCGCGCGGCGGGCGCGGAAGCTGGTGGCCCAGCCCTCGAACACCGCCTGCTTGGCGCGCTCCACCGCCAGGGCCTCGGCGGGCACGTCGCGGGTGACGACGCTGCCGGCGCCGACGATGGCCCCGGCGCCGATCGTGACCGGCGCCACCAGCGCGGAGTTGGAGCCGATGAAGGCTCCGGCGCCGATCTCGGTATGGCTCTTGAAGAAGCCATCGTAGTTGCAGGTGATCGTGCCGGCGCCGATGTTGGCCTTGGCTCCGACGGTGGCGTCGCCGATATAGGTCAGGTGGTTGACCTTGGCGCCTTGGTCGATCCGGGCGTTCTTGATCTCGACGAAATTGCCGATATGGGCGTCCGGTCCGATATCGGCGCCCGGACGCAGCCGGGCGTAGGGGCCGATCTGGGCGCCCGACGCGACGCGGACCCGCTCGAAATGGCAGAAGGGGCGGATCTCGACCCGGTCGCCGACCTCGACCCCAGGGCCGAACACGACGTTCTGCCCAACCGTCACGTCGCGGCCAAGGCGGGTGTCGTGGCTGAAATAGACAGTCTCCGGATCGGCCAATGTGGCACCGCCCGCCATCGCGACCGCCCGCAGCCTGCCCTGCATCAGCCGCTCGACGACGGCCAGTTCCGCCCGAGAGTTGACGCCGATCACCTCCTCCGCCGGTCCCTCGACCACGCGGCAGGAATGACCCGCCGCGCGCGCCACGGCGACGGCGTCGGTCAGGTAGAACTCACCCTTGGCGTTGTCGCTGCCGATGCCGTCCAGCAGGGAGAACATGCGCCCGCCGTCGAACGCCATCAGCCCGGCGTTGCATAGGGTCACCGCCCGCTGCTCCTCCGTCGCGTCCAGGTACTCGACAATCGCCTCCAGGCCGCCGTCCGCCCCCAGGATCAGCCGGCCATAGGCGCCGGGCTCATCCGGCCGCATGCCGAGCACGACCACGGCGGGATCGCCGCCCGAGCCACCACCCCGCCCTCCCCTGGCGGCGATCATCGCGGAGAGGGTCGCCGGCGTCACCAGCGGCGTGTCGCCATAGGCCACCACGACGTCGCCGGCGAAACCGTCGAGCAGAGGCCGCGCCGCCATGACGGCGTCGGCGGTGCCGAGCTGGCGTTCCTGCACGACGGTGGCGTGGGGGGCGACCTCGGCCGCGACGTCGTCCATGCCGGGCCCGACCACGACAACGATCCGCTCCGGCGCCAAAGCCGACGCGGCGGCCACCACATGGCCCACCATCGAACGGCCGGCGACCTCGTGCAGCACCTTAGGCCGGTCGGACTTCATGCGGGTGCCCTTGCCCGCCGCCAAGATGATGCAGGCGAAGGGACGGCTGGAATCTGTACGCTGGTGTGTCATTGTCATGCTGCCGGTATCGTTCGATCCGCGTTCACGGGAGGTGTTTGGCCTCCCTTGTGCCACACCTCCGGCCAAGGCCAAAGCCCTCGATGGGTTCTTGGGCTGGGCTCTTGGGACGGGGTCTTGGCTGTTCGACCTGGACTGACTCATTTGGGGAAACTTCGATGCCCGAGCTTCAAGCCGTCATCTTCGACCTGGACGGCACCCTGATCGACAGCGCCACCGACATCACGGCGGCGGTCAACAAGCTGCTGACCAAGTACGAGCGCCCGCATGTCGGCGTCGACCAGATCCGAGGCATGGTCGGCGACGGCGCCCCGATCCTGCTGCGCAGGGTTTTCGAGGCGACCGGCGCGCCCCTCGACCCCGACCAGGCTCCCAAGATCTACGACGACTTCCTGCACTTCTACGAACGGGAAAGCGCCTCGCCGGACCAGATCTTTCCCGGCGTGCTGGAGACGCTGGACCTGCTGCTGGCGCGTGGCCTGCGCCTGGGCCTGTGCACCAACAAGCCGGAGACGGTCACCCGCGAGGTGCTGGGCCAGCTCGACCTCGCCCGGTATTTCGGATCGGTCGCCGGCGGCGACCCCCTGCCGGTGCGGAAGCCCGATGGCGGCCATGTCAGCTGGGTGATGGACCAGCTTGGCGTGACCGATGGCGCCGCCATCATGGTCGGCGACAACCACAACGACATCGCGGCGGCGCGCGGCGCCGGCATCCCCGTGGTGGCCGCAAGCTACGGCTATCCGCACGTGCCGACGGCCGAGATGGGTGCCGACGCCATCATCGACCACTTCACCGAACTTCCGACCGCCCTCGATGGCCTGCTCGATAAATTGGGCCGCCGATGAGTTCCTGAGCGAAATCACCGCAACGTTTCGTTCCCGCGTCCATTGAACCGCCCATCGAGGGGCCCGCGGGGGGTTCGCGGCTCCAAAGAGGGATGCCAAGTCGTCGCACTGGTCAAGGTATCGCCAAGCGCCAGCTAGGTGGTACCGGAGGCAAGGCGATCCAAAGCGCCGCTTCGGAACACGCAGGTCAGGGACAGGAGCGGACAATGGACATCGATCCGTTGATGTTGTCGCGCATTCAATTTGCTTTCACGATATCTTTTCACATCCTATTTCCGGCTTTCACCATCGGCCTCGCGAACTGGATCATGGTTCTCGAAGGACTTTGGTTACGGACCGGCCGCGACGTCTATCGCCGGCTTTCCGAGTTCTGGACGAAGATCTTCGCCATCTCGTTCGGCATGGGCGTGGTGTCCGGGATCGTCATGTCGTACCAGTTCGGCACCAATTGGAGCCGCTGGTCCGACATCACCGGCAACGTGCTGGGCCCGTTGATCCAGTACGAGGTGATCACCGCCTTCTTCCTGGAGGCGGCGTTCCTGGGCATCCTGCTGTTCGGCCGGGACAAGGTGCCACGCGGCATGCATTTCTTCGCGGCGCTGATGGTCGCGATGGGCACCATCATCTCGTCGTTCTGGATCCTGTCGTCGAACAGCTGGCTGCACACCCCGGCCGGATTCGAGATCCGTGACGGCCGGTTCTTCGTGACCAGCTGGTGGGAAGTGGTGTTCAATCCGTCCTTCCCCTACCGCCTCGCCCACATGGTGACGGCGGCCTTCCTGACGACATCCTTCGTGATCGCCGGCATCAGCGCCTGGTACATGCTGAAGGGCCGTTTCCCGGAATACACCCGCATCAACTATCCCATGGCGATGGGCATGATCGTCGTGCTGGCCCCCTTGCAGATCCTGCTGGGCGACCTGCACGGCCTGAAGACGATGGAAATGCAGCCAGCCAAGATCGCGGCGATGGAAGGGCACTGGGAAGGGGGCGCCGGAGCGCCGCTGATCCTGTTCGCCCTGCCCGACATGGCGGCGGAGGAGAACCACTACGAGATCGGCATCCCCTATCTGTCCAGCCTGATCCTGACGCATGAGCTGGACGGCGTGGTTCCGGGGTTGAAGGAATTCGCGCCGGAGGACCGGCCTTACATGCCGATCGTCTTCTGGACCTTCCGAATCATGGTCGGGATCGGTTTCCTGATGCTGTTCGTCGGGGCCGCCTACGCCTTCCTGCGGTGGCGCGGGCGGGCCTTCGAGACGCGCTGGCTCCACTGGCTCTCGGTCGCCATGACGCCGGCCGGCTTCGTCGCGATCATCGCCGGCTGGTTCACCACCGAGATCGGACGGCAACCCTGGATGGTCCAAGGCTTGGTGCGGACCGCCGATGGCGTGACGCCGTCGCTGACGGCGGGAGGCGCCCTGACCTCGCTGGTGACCTTCATGGTGACCTACGCGCTGATCTTCACCGCCGGCACCTATTACATCCTGCGCCTGCTGCAATTGGGTCCCCAGCCACACCGCGGGGAGACCACGAAGAACGCGCGACTGGATACCGGGCGGCCGAAGCGGCCCCTGTCGGCCACCGACGAAGCCATCGAACCGGCGGAGTGATTGTTATGGAATGGTGGCAAGACCTCACCCTGATCTGGACCGGCATCGTCGCCTTCGCGATCGTCATGTACGTCCTGATGGACGGTTTCGACCTCGGCCTCGGCATCCTGTTTCCCTTCGCGGGACGGCATGAGGACCGGGACGTCATGATGAACTCGGTGGCCCCGGTCTGGGACTTCAACGAAACCTGGCTGATCCTCGGCGGCGCCGGCCTGTTCGCGGCGTTCCCGCTGGCCTACGCGGTGATCCTGCCAGCGCTGTACCTGCCGTTGCTGGCGATGCTGATAGCCCTGATCTTCCGGGGCGTCGCGTTCGAGTTCCGCTTCAAGGCCAAGAGCAGCCGGTACCTGTGGGACGCCAGTTTCCACTTCGGCTCGCTGGTCGCGACCTTCGCGCAGGGCATGGCGCTGGGCGCCTTCATCCAGGGCTTCACCGTGGAGAACCGCAGCTATGTCGGCGGCATGTTCGACTGGTTCTCCCTCTTCAGCCTGTTCACCGGCGTGGCCCTCGTGCTGGGTTACGCGCTGCTCGGCTGCGGCTGGCTGATCTGGCGAACGGAGGGGACGCTCCAGGCCTGGGCCTACAAGCTGTCGAAGCCGCTATTCCTGGGCGTGATCGGCTTCATCTCCCTGGTCAGCGTCTGGACGCCGCTGGCGAACGAGACCATCGCCGCCCGCTGGTTCACGTGGCCGAACATCCTGTACCTGTCGCCGGTGCCGATCCTGACCGTGGGGTTGGGGCTGCTGTTCTGGCGGGCGATCAACAACCGCCGCGAGGTCCAGCCCTTCCTGCTGTCGATGGGGCTGTTCCTGCTGTCCTTCGCGGGATTGGCGGTCAGCCTGTGGCCCAACGTGATCCCACCGGACATCAGCATCTGGGACGCGGCGTCGCCGCCGGAGACACAGGAGTTCCTGCTGGTCGGGATGGCCTTCCTGATCCCGACGATCGTCATCTACACGATCTATTCCTATTACGTCTTCCGCGGCAAGATCACCGAGGATGCCGGGTATCATTGATTATCGGCGTTGACCCTGGGGCTGCCATGCCTCAAGGCTTGAGGAACGCCTTGATCGGCTCCAGGGCCGCCGCGGGCGCTTCCTCCTGGGGAACGTGGCCGATGCCGTCCAGGCGCACAAGCTTGGCGTTCGGCAAGGCGCCGAGGTAATCGGCGGCGTTGGCGATCGGGATCATCGCGTCCTTGGTACCCCAGAGCAGCAGCGTCGGCGCCTGGATCAGGCGCAGCAGGGGAACGGGATCCTCGCGTGTGTCCTGTTCCATCCGGGCGATCAAGGCGTCGCGGGCGCCGGGAGCCAGCATCAGGTCGTGATAACGGGTGACATAGGCGTCCGTCATCTTGGCCGGATCGGCGAAGGCCGGTTCCAGGTTCATCCTCAGCAGAACCCGCGGCAGGGCATACCGCATCAGCCTCATCGGCAACGGGACCTCCGCCTTGCGGCCATACTCCACGCCGGGAGCGGCGAACCCGTCCGGGGCGATCAGGACGAGCTTTTCGACCCTCCCAGGGTCCCGGGCGGCGAGGTTCCAGGCGATCCTGCCGCCCATCGACTGGCCGATCAAACTGGCGCGATCGATCCCCATCGCGTCCATGACGGCCCTGACGATCTCCACGTCGCGTCCGACCGTGTAATCGCCGGTCGGGTCCGGATCCGACAAGCCGGACCCTGGAAGATCCAAGCTGATGACCCGGTGATCGACCGACAGCTCGCGGGCCCAGGATTCCCACGTGTGGAGGCTGGACCCGAAGCCATGGATCAGGATCACCACCGGCGCCTTGGGCGGCGCCTCGCGAGAGCCGCTGTCGCGGACATGGAGGCGGATGCCGGCGACCTCGATCAGGTCGTCCGGCGACTGGAGATAGCGCGCCTCCAGGTCCGCGCGCGATTTATCGGGCGTCCAGAGCCAAAGCCCGACCCCGACCATGATGGCCAGTACGAGGAAAAGCGGTATGATCGTCATGGCTCTCACACCACCTACTCCCGGACTGATTGGTGGACGCTCAGGCGCTACGGCAACCGTCCGAGCACACGGCGCCCGCGGGCTGAGGCCGTACGCGCAGGAAGCCGCGATAGGCCAGCTCCAGCACCCAGAGCATACCGGGAAGACGGGCCAACATGCCAACCGTCTTGAAGCCGGGGACGATCGACCAGAGGGCCGCGAAAGCCGCCGCACCCGAAAGCCAGACGCCATCGGCGCGGCGCAGGTGGAAGCGCGCCAGTGCGGCCTCCTGACCAGGGCCATCGCCATTCGCGGCGATCGGCTCGGCGCGCAGATCGTGCCAACGGATTTGGCCTTCGACGTCGCGGCGCCGGTAGAGGGCGATCTCGCGCGAGCAGATCGGGCAGCCGCCGTCGTAATAGACGGTCGCGGCGGGAGACGGGGTTGGTTGGTCTGTCATATCGAGGGAGATGGGTGTCCAATGCCGCCCGACCAGGGGCGAAATCGTGCCACGGATTGGCGGCTCACTGGGCGGCGTCGGCGGAGGTCAGGTGCATGATCACGTCGCCGAACCGGCTGGCACCCTCCAGCCTGACGGGGATCGGCGGCATTCCCTCGATCACCGGCGCCAGCATCAGCGCGTAGGGCGTCCGCTTCTCCTCCTCGGTCGCGGCACCGTCCCGCTTCCAGTTGCCGGCCAGGACCTTGGAGGTGACCTCGCACTGGGTGACGGCACCGCTGAAGACGGAGTACCGGTTGGGCGCCAGCTGACGGTTTCCCACCGTTCGAAAACTCAGGTCGTAGCGGCGGCGGCCGTCGAACACGGGCACCGTCTCGGTGCAGCCGCGCCCGAGGGCGACGCCGGCCGCCACCGACAGCACGGCGGAGAGCGGATCGGTCGTGTTGGGGATCATCTCGGGCGGCACCGGCTCGCGCTCGGCCGGGTCGTCGGGCGGCATGACATCGGCGGCGACACCACCGGCGCCGTCATAGTCGAGGCGCACCGTCCTCCCCTGTCCGCGCCAGCTTCCCTGTTGCTGGTGGACGCGGGGCTCGGCCTCGCCCGCCCGCAGCACGCCGTCGGAGCGCGACAGGGTCCGCCATGGGAAGAACGTGCCGAGCAGCCCCTGCGTCTCGGCGCTGACCTCGACCGAGTAGCTGTTCCGCTGGACATCCAGCAGCATCGACGCCTGGAGAACCTCGAACCCGCCGGCATAGATCGCGTAGCCGAGCCTGACCCTCTCCGCCGCCAAGGCACCTTGCGCACCCACCATCAAGGCTGCCGCGGCCAGCATCGTGGCCGGGAGGAAACGCGATGGCGTCATGATCGGCACGGGGTAGCCTCCTGTTGATCGAACCACCCCATGCATGTGGGGCTCGGCCCCATCCCGGCAAATTCAAAACCACGCTTCCGGCGCTTGACATTGACCGCGGCCCCGAATAAATAGGGCCTCCGCCGCACGGACGGGCTTTTGCCCCGGCGGAACACGGATGGGCGGTTAGCTCAGCGGGAGAGCATTCGCTTCACACGCGAAGGGTCACTGGTTCAATCCCAGTACCGCCCACCATCCCCCCGATATTCAATCATAAATCAGTAGCCGTAGGTCGGCAGAACACCTGGTGAAATAGTTCCGCTCTCGGTGGATCGGCGTCGTGTGCCGGAGGAAAATCTAAAGCAGCGCCAGCTGGTCGCCCCTCATCGGCGGCGGCTTGAACTGGGAACAGTCGAGTTCCCATCGCCGGCCGCCCAGCCCCAGGCGCCGGGTGGCGAGCTTGAAGCGCCGCGACAGCAGGTCCGCGATCGGACCGGTCCCGGTCATGCGGGTGCCGAAGTCCGATTGGTACAGCGCCCCAGCCCGCGCCTGACGGATCAGGCTCAGCACGCGGGCGGCCCGGTCGGGTACGTGCTCGCGCAGCCATTCCTCGAACAGGTCTTTGATCTCCAGCGGCAGGCGAAGCAAGATATAGCTGGCCCCCGTGGCGCCCGCCCCGGCGGCGGCCTCGAGGATCGCCTCCATCTCGTGGTCGTTGAGGCCGGGGATCATCGGGCTGGCGAGCACCGACACCGGCACTCCCGCCGCGACCAGTTCCCGCACGGCCGTCAGCCGCTTGGGCGGCGTGCTGGCGCGCGGTTCCATCCGGCGGGCGAGGTCGCGGTCGAGCGTGGTGATCGAGACCGAGACATTGGCCAGCCCCTTGGCCGCCATGGGCGCCAGGATGTCGAGATCGCGGGTCACCAAGCCCGACTTGGTGATGATGCCGATCGGCTGGTTGAAGTCGCGGCAGACCTCCAGCACCGAGCGGGTGATCCGCTCATCCCGCTCGATCGGCTGGTACGGGTCGGTGTTGGCTCCGATCGCCAAGGGCCGGCAAGTGTAGGACTTGGCCCGCAGTTCCTTGGCCAGTAAGTCGGCGGCGTTCCTCTTGCGGAACAGCCGGGTCTCGAAGTCGAGACCAGGCGACAGGCCTAGATAGGCGTGGGTCGGCCGGGCGAAGCAATAGATGCAGGCGTGCTCGCAACCCTTGTACGGGTTCAAAGATTGCTCGAACGGGATATCGGGCGAGTCATTGCGCGCGATGATCGTCCGCGAGGCGTCGTCGGACACGGTGGTCCGGAGCGGCGGCGGATCCTCGTCGCCACCAGGGACCCAAGCTCCTGACCAGCCGTCATCGACCAGTACGCGGCGCTCGCGCTCGAAGCGCGAACTCTCGTTCCCGATGGCACCCCGCCCCTTCAGAGCCCTGCGCGCGATCTCGTCCATGCCGATCAGGATAACCGCCAAAACTCGGAACGTAAAGTGAACATTATGGCTTATTCAGGGCAAAATCCCGCGCCAAACCAGTCTCTTGGGCGCGTCACACGAAAGCGCGCGAATTGCCCGGTAAATTTGCAACATCATCTGGATTGGTTACTTTTACGCCGGGTGTTCTAGGGCCGATTAGGACGCGTACGCCGAATGTCATGCCTGCTATCAAGGGAGACAAATTTAAGTCTAAAAAAGCAGGGTATATCCGCCATGATCTCAGTCGTCATGCCGTCCTACAACTCCGCCGAATTCATCGAGCAAGCGATCGAAAGCGTCAGGGCCCAGACATACCCGCATTTCGAGTTGCTGGTGTGCGACGATGGCTCGACCGACGCGACCATCGAAATCGTGGAACGGCTGGCGCGCCAGGACGACCGGATCAGGCTGCTTCGAAACAACAGCCGAAACATCAGCCGCAACTGCAACGTCGGCCTGTTCCAGGCCAAATACCCGTGGATCGCCCGGCTGGACGCCGATGACGTGATGGTGCCGGCCCGGCTGGAGCTTCAGATCAGGGCGGCGGAACAGGACCCATCGGTCGTTCTGTGGGGTGGTTTCGCCCGTCTGGTCGATCGAGCGGGCAAGCCTCTGCGCACGCTGCGAACGGGACCGACGACAGCGGCCGAGTTCGAGGAAACCCGCTTGGCCGGCTCCATGTTCGTGATCCAGGGACCGACCGTCATGTTCCGGCGCGACATCGCGCTCGAGATCGGCGGCTATGATCCGTTCTTCAATTCCGCCGAGGACCTGGAGCTTCTCCACCGCATGACGGCCCGTGGGCAGGCGCGGGTGCTGCCGACCATCCTGACCGACTACCGCGTCCATGGCGGCAGCATCACGTCGGGCAAGGCCGCGCACCAGATTCGGCTGATCCGCTACATCGAGGCCCGCAACCGGGCCATCCTGGCCGGGCGGCCCATGCGCACCCCCGAGGAGTTCATGGGGGCGCTCGACAGCGCTCCGGATTTCATCCGCTTCCTGGAATGGATCGACGGCAAGGCGCGGCAGAACTATCGCAACGCCAGCGTCCACCACGCGGAGAAGAGGGTCTCCCAGGCGGCGCTGTGCCTGACGCTCGCGTTGCTGTGCAATCCGTTCTTCAGCGTTCCCCGCATGTCGAAGCGTCTGGGCCGCGCGGCCGGCCGCCGGTCCCGGGTGGCGCTGCGGGGTGTCGCGCGCAAGTTCCTGGATGTGACGCATATCGGCCACCACGGCGGTCCGGCCCTATGATCGCGTCGACCACATGGTACCCAAACCTTCAGTTTGCATCGCACGTCGTCGGGTAGCCCATGTTCCTTGATCTTCGCCAACTCTCCGATGGGGAGCGGTTCGACGCCGACCTGTGCATCGTTGGCGCTGGCGCCGCCGGCATCTCCATCGCGCGCGAGATGCTGGGGTCTCCCTTCAAGGTCATCCTGCTGGAAAGCGGCGGAATGGACTTCCAGGCCGACACGGCGGCCTTGAACGTGGCCGGCAACCAGTCCGACCTGATCCTGGACCTGGAAAGCTTCCGCGCCCGCCTGTTCGGCGGCATGACCAGCCTCTGGGGCGGCAACTGCGCGCCGCTGGACCCGATCGACTTCCAGGATCGTCCCTGGGTGCCGCTCTCCGGCTGGCCGATCGGGCATGCCGAGTTGAAGCCTTACTGGAACCGCGCCAAGCCGCTGTTCCAACTGGGCGGCCATGGTTTCGACGCCGACGAGTGGGCGGGGGTGGAACCGGACTTCGCGGCCTATCGGCTGCCGCTGGACAAGAGCCTGGTCCAGGAGAAGGTTTATCAGCGCAGCCCACGGACCCATTTCGGCCATCGCTACAAAGCCGATTTCGAACCGGATGCCGGCAACGTCACCGTGATGCTGAATGGGACCGCCGTGGCGTTGCGGACGGACGACGACCTGCGAAAGGTCACCGAACTGGACGTCAGGACGCTGACGGGCCACACCCACACCATCAAGGCCCGCGCCGTCGTGCTGGCCGCCGGCATCGAGAACGCGCGGCTGCTGTTGCTGTCCAACGACAAGGCGCCGGCGGGACTGGCCAACGGCCACGATGTCGTCGGCCGGTACTTCATGGAACACCTCAACATGGTCGCCGGCCGCGTGATGATCCCCGACGCGATCGACGTCTACCGCTTCTATGATCCGGAGGGCTGGGCCGACCGGCTGGCCCCCACCTGGGTCGACATGCTGATCGGGTTCCAGCCAACCCCGGCGCGACAGGAGGCCGAGGGCATCGGCAACTATGTCGCCTTCATCAACCAGACCTTCGATGGCGAGGAGACGGCGGGCTATCAGGCGCTTCGGCATCTGGTGGCCCGGTTGAAGCACCGCCAGGTATCGGAGCACCTGCGCCACGATGTCGAGACCCTGCTGGGAGATTTCGGCTCCGCGCTCAAGGGAACCTGGAACCGCTGGTTCAACGACAAGAGCGCGTCCAGCGTCTACGAGGTCCAGCATTTCTTCGAGCAGGTTCCCAACCCCGACAGCAGGATCATGCTGGGAGACGACCGGGACGCGCTGGGCCTGCGCCGCATGGTGGTGGATTGGCGGACCACGGAGCTGGACAAGCGGACCTGGGCGTCCGGCCAGGACCTCGTCGCCCGCGGCATGGGTGCGGGAGGTGGTGGGCGGCTCCAGCTGATCCCGGCGGGTCCGGAACAGCCGTGGCCCGACACCATCCACCAGTCCAGCCACTATATGGGCACCACCCGGATGAGCGCCGATCCCAAGACCGGCGTGGTCGACGGTGATTGCCGGGTGCACGGACTGTCGAACCTGTTCGTCGCCGGCGGCTCCGTGGTGCCGACCGGAGGCTGCGCCATGCTGACGATCAACATCGTGGCCTTGGCGCTGCGGTTGGCCGATCACCTCAAGGTGGCGCTGATCTGACGGGGAACACTGGCTTGGCCGGGACGGCTGGGCTATCACCGCCGGACAGCCGCGCCGGGTCCCCGGCGGCGGCGCAACCCGAACGGTCCCCCGATGCCCGACCTGACCCACGAGATCGCCGCCGGTTATGGCACCGGCATCCTCGTCTGCGGCGTGGACGAGGTCGGACGCGGTCCCCTGGCGGGTCCCGTGGTCGCCGCCGCCGCCATCCTGCCCGCCGAGGGCCTGCCCCCCGCCCTGGCGGCCCTGATCAACGACAGCAAGCTCTTGAAGGCCGGCGTCCGCGAGGAGTTGGCGCCACTGATCCTGGCGTGCTGCGACGTCGCGATCGGGATCGCGGAGGTCGAGGAGATCGACCGGATCAACATCCTCCAGGCCAGCCTGCTGGCGATGCGGCGGGCGGTCGAAGGGCTTCGCTCCACCCCGGCGGTGGCGCTGATCGACGGCAACAAGGCGCCGGGTCTGGCGTGCCGCACGGTCACCATCGTCGGCGGCGACGCCGCGTCGCTGTCGATCGCCGCCGCGTCGGTCGTGGCGAAGGTGGAACGCGACCGCATGATGGCCGAACTGGCGCGGAGGCATCCGGGATACGGCTGGGAGCGAAACGCGGGCTATCCGACGGCGGAGCACCGTAAGGCATTGATTTCATTGGGAGTGACACCGCATCACCGGCGCAGCTTCGGACCGGTAAAGGTTGCGCTGGAGACTCGATCGATGGAGAAAGTGGCGGGCGACTCCAAGTTCGACAAATAAGGATTGACGCGGATTCGCGCTCGACTCATCTTGCCGCAATGAGTCAAGCACTTTCCCCCAAGGCCTTCCGCGGGCCCGCCGTCAAGGCGCCCTCCACCGTGGTCCCGATGCACCAGAACCGCATTCTGGTCGGCGATTGCGTCACCGTCATGAACGGCCTGCCGGCCGGTTCGGTCGACATGGTGTTCGCGGACCCTCCCTACAATCTCCAGTTGGGGGGCGACCTCTTGCGGCCGAACCATTCCCGCGTCGAGGGGGTGGAGGAGGACTGGGACAAGTTCGCCGATCTCGCGACCTATGACCGCTTCACGCGAGATTGGCTGGCGGCGTCCCGGCACGCGCTGAAGGATGACGGCTGCCTCTGGGTGATCGGCAGCTACCACAACATCTTCCGCGTCGGCTCGGCGCTCCAGGACCTGGGCTTCTGGCTGCTCAACGACGTGATCTGGCGCAAGACAAACCCGATGCCCAACTTCCGGGGCCGCCGCTTCACCAACGCGCACGAGACCCTGATCTGGGCCGCCAAGTCCAAGGAGGCCCGCTACCACTTCGCCTACGAGGCGATGAAGAGCCTCAACGACGACCTGCAAATGCGAAGCGACTGGCTGTTCCCGCTGTGCACCGGCCAGGAGCGGATCAAGGACGCCGACGGCAACAAGGCCCATCCGACCCAGAAGCCGGAAGCCCTGCTCTACCGCTGCATCATGGCCTCGACCGAGCCGGGCGACGTGGTGCTGGACCCGTTCTTCGGCACCGGCACGACGGGCGCCGTCGCCAAGCGGCTTGGCCGGTCGTGGATCGGGATCGAGCGCGAGCACCAATACGCCCAGGTCGCCAACGCGCGGATCGCCGCCGTCCAGGAGGCTCCGAACAAGGAATTGCTCTACGCGCCGGCCAAGCGCCAAGCGCCGCGGGTGCCGTTCGGCTGGCTGATCGAGCGCGGTCTGCTGAACCCCGGCACCGTCCTATCCGACCAGCGCCGCAAGCACACGGCGCATGTCCGCGCCGATGGCATGTTGATCGGCAGCAACCATCTGGGCGATCATTGCGGATCGATCCATCAGGTCGGCGCCGCGATGCAGGGCTTGCCGGCCTGCAATGGCTGGACTTTCTGGCATTTCGACGCGGGCAATGGAGAGCAGCGCCCAATCGACATGCTGAGGCAGAAAGTTCTCGCGGAGCTGCATTGCTGATAAACCCTTTATTATCTCATCGCCGACGCTTGGCTTGAAGGGGCCGGAATGGTAAAGCAGCGCGCCATGAACAAGCTTTTCGCCCAAGTCGTCGCCCCGGTGGCGCGCCAGTCCGCCGAGCGCGCTCTCACCCGCGTCTTCATCCGTGACCTCGTGCTCGACGCGCAAATCGGCGCCTATGATCACGAACGGGAGAAGCCGCAGCGCATCCGCGTCAACCTGGACCTCCAAGTCGAGCTGCGTCCCGGCCCGTCGCGGGACCAGTTGGCCGACGTTGTGTCCTATGACACCATGATCGCGGCCGCCAAGGAGATCGTCGGCGCCGGCCATGTCAACCTGTGCGAGACGCTGGCGGAGCGCATCGCCGAGCGCCTGCTGATCGACCGCCGCGTCAAGGTCGCCACGGTGCGCGTCGAGAAGCTGGACGTCTTCGCCGAAGCCGCCAGCATCGGCGTGGAGATCGAGCGCAAGCAGGTTTAAGGGCGGTTTTCGATCAGCTTGCATCCCCGGATCAGGTTCGATCGGCGCGGACATGGTTTTTGAGCCTCAAGGACGTTCCGTCTCTTCCACTCTCTTCGTCATGCGCGGACTTGATCCGCGCATCTCCGAGCGGAAACCGATATGAGGATTTCCACCTCAGTTTGTTTTCGTTCGCTGAACTCCGGATTACAGATGCGCGGATCAAGTCCGCGCATGACGAAAGGGGTGAAAGCCCGCCCGGAATGTTGCTTCAAGAGGAAGATCGGCCCCTATGGAAGCACGCCCCCCATCCTGATCGGAAACCTCTCTAGACGGGAACTTCTCTAGGCGGGGCTTCCCGCCTTCGCCATGTCGTGATCGAATTGAAGTGCCAGCCAGATCTCGGCACGGCTGCCGAACGATCTGGACAGCCGGATGGCCATCTCGGGAGTGATTACCGAAGGCTCTGTTTAGCGAAACATGTTGGATCCAGCCTTTTTTCAGCCTTGGAATAAGCAGGCTTGGACAATAGCCAACATGTTACGTAAGATTTGCCGTGAGAATGCTGTGGAGATGACCATGCCGCAAGTGAGTTCAGGAGATGTGCAGAAAAACTTTGGCGAGTACAGAGCGATCGCTGAGGAAGAGCCTGTGTATGTCTCACATTACAACAAGCCGTCAGTTGTCATCGTATCGGCGGAAGAGTACGCGCGCTTGAAAAAACGCGATAAGCGGGCCATGGCAACCGAGGATTTGCCTGAATGGCTGGTCGAGCAGATTGCAAACTCCGAGATGGACGCAAGATATAACCATCTCGACGAGGATGCCTGAGCATGCCACTGCCAGAACTGGATCTCGGTCTGGTGGTTCAGTATGAATACAGATGGCATCGACGGAAGGATGCGCCGACCGCTGATAAGGATCATCCGGCGTGTGTCGTTGCGACATTTAGGAAGAAGTCGCAGGATGATACCGAGCCGGGCTCCGAGCTGGATCAGTACGTTGTCTATCTCCCGATTTCCCATTCGCCGCCAAGCGACGATCAAGTTGGGATTAAACTTTCCGATCATGCCAAGCGAAAAGCCGGGCTGGATTCCGCCCCACAATGGTTGCTGATTTCGGAGTGCAACATCGACCTATGGCCGCAAGACTTACGGAACCTTCCACGTCAGCCGGGTCGCTTCCATTACGGTCATTTGCCGCCGAGCGAGTTCCGCCGCATTCGCGACGCGTTCGTCGAACGCTACCAAGCCAAGAAGGTCTTGCAAGTGCGGCGGTACTGACCAATCGCTCGATTAGGTCAGCACCGCCGACAGCACGCCCACCCGGCCTCGGATATGGGGAGGACATGGGACGCCAACAATCCGCGCTGATAGAGCCTTACCGAAACGTCTCGATCGCCAGGTTGAGGCGCTTCAGCTTGTCGTAGAGGGTCTTGCGGGGAAGCTTGAGGCTATCGCTGACGGCGGCGATGTTGCCTTGGTGGCGGGACATCGCTTCGGCCAGGGTCGCGCGCTCGAAGGCGTCGACCTGCTCCGCGAAGGAGGGCGGCTCGGCGTCGGCGCCCGCCTTGGTGAGGTCGAGCGGGCTGCCGTGGACGCCCAGCACGAAGCGGTCGGCGACATTGCGCAGCTCGCGGACGTTGCCGGGCCACGCGTAGGCCATCAGCTTCTGGCGCTGGCCGCTCGACAGCACGGGGGCCTCGCGGCGGAAGCGGGCGGCACCCTGCAGCACGAAATGCTCGAACAGCAGCGGGATGTCCTCGCGCCGCTCGCGGAGCGGCGGCAGGGTCACCGAGATGACGTTCAGCCTGTAATACAGATCGGCGCGGAAGCGTTGCTGACGACTCAGTTCCGCCAGATCCTCCTTGGTCGCGGCGACGATCCGGACGTCGATCGGGATCTCCTTGTTCGAGCCGAGCCGTTCGACCATGCGTTCCTGCACGGCGCGCAGCAGCTTGACCTGGAGCGCCAGGGGCATGCTCTCGATCTCGTCGAGCAGCAGGGTGCCGCCGTCGGCGTGTTCCAGCCGGCCGACGCGCTGGCGGCTGGCGCCGGTGAAGGCACCGGTCTCGTGGCCGAACACCTCGCTCTCGAACATCGTCTCCGGCATGGCGCCGCAGTTGAGGGCGACGAAGTTGTTGTCGCGGCGGGGCGAGAATTGATGGAGGCAGCGGGCGACCAGTTCCTTGCCTGTCCCGGTCTCGCCCAGGATCAGCACGTCGGCGGCTGCGTCCGCCACCTGGAGGATGACGCGGCGGACCTCCTGGATGGCGGGCGACTGGCCGAGCAGCACCGTCTCGATGCCGTCGCGGTCGGACAGCTTGCGGCGCAGCGTGCCGACCTCGAGCGTCAGGGCGCGCCGCTCCAGCGCGCGCTGGACCGAATTGACGAGGCGCTCGGTCGGAAAGGGCTTCTCGATGAAATCATAGGCGCCGATCCGCATGGCTTCCACCGCCATGGAGATGTCGCCGTGACCGGTGATCACCACCACCGGCAGCTTTGGATCGGCCCGCGTCGCGTGTTCGAGCAAGGCCAGGCCGTTCATGCCGGGCAGTCGCACGTCGGTGACGATGACGGCGGGAAAATCGGGGTGGAGCATGTCCCTGACCGGCTCCGCGGAGCCGAAGCCCTTGGCGTCGATGCCGGCCAGTTGGAAGGTCTGGATGCTGGACGCGCGCACGGCGTCGTCGTCCTCGACCAGCAGCACGCTCAGGGTTCCCGACATCTCTTTGGCTCCCATCGAACCGAAAGATGGCGGGAAGCCCCGAGGGACTCCCCGCCATCATGGTGACCCAGGGTTCGGTGGACCCAGGCTCAGTAGGCGCGCGCTTGGCCGATGCCGGAGCTTTCCTCCTCGGTCACCAGGACCGATTCCGGGCTATCGGCCTCGGCGTCCGTCTCGTTGTTGAGATGGCGATGCATGCGGTCGACATCCAGGGCGCCTTCCCAACGGGCGACGACGACGGTGGCGATACCGTTGCCGATCAGGTTGGTCAGGGCCCGCGCCTCCGACATGAAGCGGTCGACGCCCAGGATCAGCGCGATGCTGGCGACCGGGATGTGGCCGACCGACGCCAGCGTCGCCGCCAGCACGATGAAGCCGCTGCCGGTGACGCCGGCGGCACCCTTGGAGGTCAGCAGCAGGACGGCGATGATGCCGATCTCCTGCGACAGGCTGAGGTCGACGCCGGTCGCCTGGGCCAGGAAGATCGCCGCCATGGTCAGGTAGATGCAGGTGCCGTCGAGATTGAACGAATAGCCGGTCGGGATCACCAGACCGACGACCGACTTCTCGCAGCCCAGCAACTCCATCTTGGCGATCATGCGGGGCAGGACCGATTCCGACGAGGAGGTGCCGAGGACGATCAGCAGCTCCTCCTTGATGTACTTGATGAACTTGATGATGCTGAAGCCGGCCAGTCGGGCGACCGTTCCCAGCACCAGGAAGATGAAGAGCAGGCAGGTGGCGTAGAACGCCAGCATCAGCTGGCCCAGCGACAGCAGCGAGCCGACGCCGTACTTGCCGATGGTGAAGGCCATCGCGCCGAACGCGCCGATCGGGGCCACCTTCATCACGATGCCGACGATCTTGAAGAAGACATGGGCCGACTGGTCGATGATGCCCAGCAGCGGCTTGCCCTTCTCACCCAGCGAGAACAGCGCGAAGCCGAACAGCAGGGCGAAGAACAGGACCTGCAGGATCTCGCCTTCCGCGAAGGCTCCGACCACCGTCGAGGGCACGATGTGCATGATGTACTCGATGGTGCCCTGCTCGGACGCCTTCGAGGTGTAGGCCGCGATCGCCTTGGTGTCGAGCGAGTTGACGTCGACGTTCATGCCGGCGCCCGGCTGCCACAGGTTGACTACGACCAGACCGATGATCAGCGCCAGGGTGGTCATGACCTCGAAGTAGATCAGAGCCTTGATGCCGACCCGGCCAACCTTCTTCATGTCCTCCATGCTGGCGATGCCGTGGACGACGGTGCAGAAGATGATCGGGGCGATCAGCATCTTGATCAGTTTGATGAAGAGGTCGCCCAGCCATTTGAGGCTGGCGCCGAATTCCGGGTAGAAATACCCGACCGCCACGCCGATGACGATGGCGCAGAGGACCTGGAAATAGAGGTGCTGGTAGATTTTCTTGTGGTGAACGGGCGCGGCGGCGGCGCCGGCGCTTCCTGTGGCCTGCATGGTTCCCTCTCCCTTGACCCTACCGCTATCGCCGACCGTTCCCACTGGGGATGCCGGGCATTCTTCGTGTCGAGCGGCAGTACAACTGAGGGACCTAGAGCAGGTTCCGTGCCATTCTTGGGACCGGTGTCGACAAGACGTTAAGTGTTTGACACGTATGGGTCATGCCGGCGGAGGTCGGCGAAGCGCCGGCCCATCGTTCCGGAATTCGGCACGCCGCCCGGTTGGCGTGGCTGGAATTCCGGAAAACGACGCGGTGAACACTCAGGCCGTGGTGGGCTCGTTCGCCGCCTGCCGGACCTCGCCGTCCTTGTACTGACCCCAGGCGGCTTCCAGCGCCTTGAAGGCGACGGGATCCAGTTCGGTTTGTGGCAGGGGATCGGGGTCCCAGTGGTTGAAACGATCCACGCCCCGGACCAGCGTCGCCGTGCGGCGGCCGATGGTCGAGCCGACATGGGCGGGAATGTAGAAGAAGGCCAACCCTATCCGCCGGTCGCCGGTGCGGTTGGCGCTGGAGCCATGCGCCGTGCGTTCATGGTGCAGCGAGAACTCGCCGGGCTTCAGCACGAGGTCGACCGCTTGGGATTCGTCGATCCCTTGCAGCTCCTGGCCACGCGCCAGCATGTTGTCGGGCGCGTAGGTCTCGACGTGCTCGCGGTCGGGACCGGTGTGGGTGCGGGGGACCACCCGCAGGCAGCCATTGTCCACCGTGCTCTCGGTGAACGCCACCCAGGCGGTGATCTCCTCATGCGGTGACAGGCCGAAATAAGCCGAATCCTGGTGCCACGAGACATAACGGCTATCGCGGCCGCCCTTGGCGAAGATCGACGCGCCGAACAGCATGATGTCGGGGCCGATGATGTCCTCGACCGCGTCCAGGATCTCCGGCCGACGGGCCAGTTCCACGATCCACGGTGACGCGAGGTAGCCCTTGATCTTCATGAAGGCGTTGGCCTCGCGGCCGACTTGGCGCTCCAGCGTCTCGACGCCGTCGCGGCATTTCAGGGCGTCCTCGGCGCTCATGGCCCGCAGGGGCGCGAGCCAGCCCTCCTCGCGGAAATGGCGGACCTGATCCTTGGTCAAATGCTTGGGCATGTCTCACCTTTTTCGATGGTGGTTGGTGTGTCAGGCGGCGGACAGTCCGGCTCCCCCCAGATGCCGGATGATCGAGCCGCGGTCGATGTGGCCGGTGGTGCTGCCGTCCTCGGCGATCACGGCGATGGTGACGTCATCCCGTCCAAGGGCTTCGAGCACGTCGGCGAAGGGAGCCGCCGCCGGCAGACGGATGGTGGCGCTGGCTGGCGTGTCCGTTCCGAAGGTGTCGCCCATCGCGAGGTCGCCGGCCCTGGCATGGCGCCGACGAAGCTCGTCGGTGGCGAAGTCGGCGACCTGGGGAGTGGCCGGGCGCATCAGGATGTCGTGTGGCGGGCCGATCTGGACGATCCGCCCCTCCACCATGACGGCGATGCGGTCGGCGATCTTCAGCGCCTCGTCGAAATCGTGGGTGATGAAGACCGCCGTCTTGTTCAGGTCCCGCACCAGGGCCACGAACTGCGCCTGCAAGTCGCGGCGGATGATCGGGTCCAGCGCGCTGAACGGCTCGTCCAGCAGCAGGATGTCGGGGTCGGTCACCATGGTGCGGGCCAGCCCGACCCGCTGCTGCATGCCGCCGGACAGTTCGGTCGGGAACAGGTCGGCGCAGTCGTGCAGCCGCATGCGCGCCAGCCACTCCCGCGCCATGTCCTCCCGCGCCTGCTTGGGCAATCCCCGCACCTCCAGCCCGAAGGTCACGTTCTCCAGCACGGAGCGGTGGGGGAACAGGCTGGCGCTCTGGAACACCATGCCGACCTGGCTGGCGCGCAGCTCCCGCAGGCTCGGCGCCGACAGGTCCTGGACCGAGCGGCCATCGACCCGCACCGTCCCCACCGTCGGCGGGATCAACCCGTTGATGTGGCGGATCAGCGTCGACTTGCCGCTGCCCGACAGTCCCATGACGCACAGGATCTCGCGCCGCCGGACCTCCAGATTGACATCCGCCACGGCGGCGAAGACGCCGTGGCCGGTCGGCAGATGCTTGACCGCGCCGCCCCGCCCCAGCGCCGCCGCCGCGGCCTTGACCTTGCGGGCCGGGCCATAGAGCTTCCACAGGTTCTCGATCGTGATGACCGTCGGTGTCGCGGAGGATGGGGTGGCGGAGGTCATGGCGGCGTTTCCCGGATGCCGATGAAGGTCAGGACTTGGCGGCCTGGGCCGCCTCGGCGATCCAGGCGTCGACCTCGGCCTGATGCTTGGCGATCCAGTCCTCGGCGTGCTTGCGGATCTGTTCCGACGACTTCTCGCCCTTGTAGATCTGGAAGTTCTCGGCGTTGACGTCGGCGATCGGGATGGAGACCAGCTCGAACCACTTCCTGGCCACAGGGTTCTTCTCGATGAACTCCTTGTTGGCGACGACGTGGATGGTGTTCTTGGTGAACCCGACATTGCGCCCGTCGGGCAGCGTGGTGGCGCTGGGATCGGTCGGTTCGGGCAAGGCGGTGTACGGCACCTCCAGGAACTCGACGTCGCGGCCGGGCACCAGCACCTGCGACAGCCAGAGCGGCGTATACGTGTAGTAGAGGACCGGCTTGCCCTCGTTGTAACGGGCGATCACGTCGGCGGCGAGCACGGCCATGTCACCCTGGACGTGTTCGACGGTCGGCCGCAGGCCGTAGGCGGTGAGCTGATGCTCGATCGCGCGCTCGCAGCCCCAGCCGGGCGGGCAGCCGATCAGCTTGGCCTTGGTGCCGCCATCGGCGAACACGGCGGCGATCTTGGGGTCCTTCAGCTGCTCGACGTTCTTGATGCCGTATTGGGCGACCGTCTTCTTGTCGACCAGATAGCCCTGGCTGGCGCCGGAGATCAGACCGCCCATGCGAACCAGCGTCGAGCTGCCGCCGACACGCTCGAAGAAGGCGTTCTGGAGCGGGTTCCAGGCCGACGCGGTGAAGGTGACGTCGCCGGTGGACGCCGCCAGATACATCGCGGGGATTTGCAGCGGCAGGATCGGCTTGACCGTGTAGCCCAGCTTCTCCAGCCCGATATTGACGATCTCCGTCTGGAACAGCGTCTCCGCCGTGCTGTCATGGGTCGCCTGGACGGTGACGCCGGCTCCCGGCAGGGATGACGCGGCGTTGACGGCCGGCGCCGCGGCCAATCCCAGCGCGAGAAGCGCCAGCAGGCGGAGTTTGCCAAGGCGGTGGAACGACGGCATCAGGAACCTCTCTTCATGGGAATCGCGGTGGGTGTGGCGGGACGGGAGACGCGGGCGATCAGGGCGCGGACGAGGCCGATCGGGGTGGAGCGGGAGACGCGCTTGACGCGGGGCGCCGTGCCGCGTGGCTGGACCAGGTCGGTCAGGACTATCGCCAGCGCCACGATCCCGGCGCCGCCCACCATCGCCAGCCCCATGTCGAGCCGGCCGATGCCGCGCAGGACCAGCTGCCCCAGTCCGCCGACGCCGATCATCGAGGCGTAGGTCACCATCGCCAGCGACATCATGATGGTCTGGTTGATGCCGGTCAGGATGGCGGGCAAGGCGATCGGCAGGCTGACCATGAACAGCACGTTGGCGGGTGTGGCACCCAGGCTGACGGCGGCCTCGACCATCGGCGGCGGGACGCCCCGGATGCCGAGGCTGGTCAGCCGGATCAGCGGCGGCACCGCGAAGACCGCCGTCACCAACACGCCGGACAGGTCGCCGATGCCGAACAGCAGCACGATCGGCACGAGATAGACGAAGGCCGGCAGGGTCTGCATCAGGTCGAGCAGCGGCTTGAGCGCGCCCTCCAGCCGGTCGGAGCGCGCCGACAGGATGCCGAGCGGAAAGCCGATCCCGAAGCACAGCAGCACGGCGACCGTCACCAGCGACAGGGTCCGCATCGCGTCGGACCAGACGCCGATCATGCCGACCGCGAACATCAGGGCAGTGGCGACGACCGCGTTGCGGACACCGCTGATCTGCCACGCCAGCAGGAACAGCAGTATCAGCACCAGCGGCGGCGGCGCCGAGGTCAGCACCGTCGTCAGCGCGTCGATGGCGGCGATCATCGGCGCCCGGACCGTCTGGAAGGCTGGCCGCCAATGCTGGGCCAGCCAGAGCACCAGATTGTCGGCCCAACCTTGGACGGGAATATGGACGGCGGAGAACCAGTCGTCGTTACCCATGGAGCGTCTCCAGTGGCCCGGGGGTCGGGAGGCGGTTGGCGGGATCGGGGGCGGTCAGGCGTAGGCTCCTTCGAGGCGCCGTAGCAGATAGGCGCCGCTGGTGGTCGGCTCGAACGCCACGGCGCCGCGGCTTGGCAGCGGCTCGATCAGCACGTCGGGATTGGGATGGAGGAAGAACGGAATGGAATAGCGGGAGCCAGGGGACACGCGGACGACGCGGTGCGAGGTCGCCCGGAACTCGTCGCCGGTCCAGCGCGCCATCATCTCGCCGATGTTGCAGACATAGGCGCCGGGGGTCGGCGGCACGTCGATCCAGGCGCCAGCCAGGTTCTGGACCTGCAAGCCGCCCGAACCGTCTTGCGCCAGGATGGTCAGGTAGCCGTAGTCGGTATGGGCGCCGCACCCGTGGGGCGGCAGGCTGGTGGGATCGGCGACGGTTTCGACCGGTGGGTAGTGGAGGATGCGGAGGATCGCGGTCGGTGCGTCCAGCTTCGACAGGAAGAAATCCTCCGGCAGGTCGAGAGCCAGCGCGAAGCCCCGTGACAACGAGCGGCCCAGGTCGCAAAGCGCTCCGTGGTAATCGGTCAGCCGCTGGCGGAACTCCGGCATGCCGTCCGGCCACTGGTTGGGACCGCGCAGCTTCGGCCACCCCCCAGCGCCCGCCGCTTGGACCGGCAGTTCCAGGGAGATGTCGAAGCCTTCCTTGGGATCGCCGCCGAACGCGGTGTCGGTGACCTCGCCCTTCAGGGGGAAGTAGCCGCGATACTGGGGTGACTTGGTCAGCGCCACCGCCATCTTGTCCGCGGTGGGCAAAGCGAAGAAGTCCTTCGCCACGTCGTGGACGCCGTCGAGCAGGGCTTGATCGACGCCGTGGCCCGTGATCTGGAAGAACCCCGCGCGTCGACAGGCGTCGCCGATCAAACCAGCGCAAGCAGCCTTTTCGTCGCCGCCGCCGCCCCTCAAGGCGCTGACGTCGATCATCGGGATCGTCGTGAAATCGTCCATGGCCGGTTCCCCTGCTCTTCCCCGCGCCCCGGTCGAGACACCGGGACGGTGAACGGGTTGGCAAGGATCGTGCCAGCACGGGTTTATCAGCATACCGGGGTGTTTCAGGATCGGAGACGCGGGCGAATGGCACCGGTATGCGTCAATTCATCAGCATACTGATTAATCGGTTTCCACTTTATCGTCCGTTCAGGCGCCACCAGAAAATTAGCCCAATTTCCACCTTGTAAATGAGAACGATTCTCATTAGCAATTAGATGCCCACCGGGTCACCCGACTTCCAGACCGGAGAAAAACAAATTGCGACTGAGTCTTAGTATCATTAGCATCAGAGCCACGGGCGCGGGAATGTCCCGTCCTGGTTTCCGCCTCAGCCGCACGGTCCTGATGTCGTCCAGCCTCATCGCCCTAGGTGCCATGGGAGCCCTCGCCCAGCAGCCTCCGCCGGAGGAAAGCCCGCCGCCGGCATCGGTGCTGCGGCTCGATCCCGTGACGGTGACCGCAACGCGGAGCGAGCGGCCGATCGGCGAGGTGCCGGGCACCGTCTCGGTCATCACCGACGACGAGATCGACCGGCGGCTGGTGTCGAACCCACGCGATCTGCTGCGCTACGAGCCGGGCGTGTCGATCGGCAACGATCCCTCCCGCTCGGGCCTGACCAACTACAACATCCGCGGCATCGGCGGGAACCGGGTACTGGTCCAGGTCGATGGCGCGCGCCTTCCGGACTTTCCGGCGACCAGCCCGACCTTCAACCGCGACTATGTCGACCTGGACACGGTCAAGCGGGTCGAGATCGTGCGCGGCCCGGCGTCGTCGCTCCACGGCAGCGACGCGATCGGCGGCGTTGTCGCCTACATCACCAAGGACCCCGCCGATTACCTGGCGGAATTCGGCCGCGACGTCTTCGTCAGCGGCAAGACCGCCTATGACGGCGCCGATGACAGCTTCGCCAGCACCGCCACGCTGGCCGGCCGGGTCGGCAGCCTGGAGGGCATGCTGGTGGCGACCCGGCGCGACGGCGAGGAGGTCGAGACCAATGGCCGGGCCACGGCCAATCCGCAGGATTACTTCTCCAACAACCTGCTGGGCAAGCTGGTCTGGAACGCCGGCGACGACGACACGCTGAAGCTGACCGGCGAGATGCGGAAGGCGGTGACCTGGACCGACATCCGGTCGGAGCGCTCCGCCACGGTGCTGGACAGCCTGGCGCGCGACACGACCGACCGCTATCGCCTGTCGCTGGACCACCAGCACGACGCCCCGATCGGCTTCATCGACCAGATCAATTGGCAGCTCTCCTGGCAGCGGGTCAGCCGGAGCGAGGACAGCACGCAACGCCGTCTGACCGCCGGGCAGCGGCGGCTCCGCGTCACCGACCAGGAGTTCGACCAGGACATCTATGGCCTGGATGTCCAATTGATGAGCAAGGCGGTGCTGGCGGGCCTCTCCAACACCTTCACCTATGGCATCGACATCGATTATTCCGACACGTCGAGGCCGCGCGACCGGACCGAGACCAATCTGGTGACCGGCGCCGTCACCCGGTTCGTCGGCGGCGAGTTGTTCCCCAACAAGACCTTTCCCGACAGCACCACCTTGCTGGCCGGCGCCTATGTCCAGGACGAGATCAGGATCGGCCGGTTCGGCCTGACGCCCGGAGTGCGGATCGACTACTACAAGCTCGATCCGGAACCGGACCAGGACTACCGCAACCTGAACCCCGGCACCCTGGATGTCGGCAAGGTGACCGAGACGGCGGTGTCGCCCAAGCTGGGCGTGACCTATGACCTGGACGACCGCTTCACCGTGTTCGGGCAATACGCCCATGGCTTCCGCAGCCCACCCTATGACGACGCCAATATCGGCTTCACCAACGCGGCGTTCGGCTATGCCGTCCTGCCCAACCCCGATCTGGAGCCGGAAACCAGCGACGGTTTCGAGGCGGGCCTGCGCGGCGACTTCGGCGACGCCGGCTTCAGCGTCAGCGGCTTCTACAACCGCTACCGCGATTTCATCGAACAGGTCGTGGTCGGCACGGCGGGCGGGCTGCAACTGTTCCAGGCGCGGAACCTGGAGCGGGTCAAGATCTGGGGTGCCGAGGCGCGCGGCGACTGGACCGTGGGCCACGGCGTCACCCTGCTGGGCAGCCTTGGGTATGCCCGGGGCGAGGACGAGGAGACCGGCGATCCGATCGACAGCGTCGATCCCCTGAAGCTGGTCGGCGGCATCCGCTACGACCATCCCGAGGACGCCTGGGGCGTCGAGCTGGCGACCACATACACCGCCCGCAAATCCAGGGTCAGTGACGACACGCTGTATCAGCCGCCGTCCTCCACCGTGGTCGACCTGATGGCCTATTGGGACGTGACGCCGAACTTCACGCTCAACGCCGGCCTCTTCAACTTGACCGACGAGCGGTACTGGAACCCGCAGGACGTGACGGGCCAGAGCCGGACCTCCACCAGCATCGAACGCTACGCCCAACCCGGCCGCACCATCGCGGTCAACGCCATCCTGAAGTGGTGAGTCCATGAAGTCCAAGACCGCCCCCGCGCCCGCCTTGATCGGCATGTCCCTGAAGGCCCTGCCCGGTATGCCATTGCCCGCCAACGACCTGCTGTGGGATTGCTGGCAGGTGCTGCGGAAAGACCATCCCGGCATCCGGGCGCGGGACGCGGCCAACCAATTGGAGGTGCCGGAAGCGGCGCTGATCGCCAGCGGCTGCGGCCGGATCAGCCTGCGGCTGCGCGGCGGCGACTGGGGCGACTTCCTTGAACGGGTCGGTGCGATCGGGCCGGTCATGGCGCTGACCCGCAACGAGCACGCCGTCATCGAGAAGACGGGAACCTATCGGAACATCCAGTGCGGCGCGTCGATGGGGCTGGTGCTCGATCCCGATATCGACCTGCGGCTGTTCCTCGACCATTGGCGCCATTTGTTCATGGTGCGGGAGGACAGCCACGGCAACGCGCGGCACAGTCTCCAGGTGTTCGACGCGGCGGGCGTGGCGGTTCACAAGATCTACCTGACCGACGCCAGCGACCGCGCCGCGTTCGACCGGCTGGTGGCCGATCGCGGCACCGACGACCAGACGACGGCGTTCGTCGCGGAACCGCCGCCGGAGCGTCCGGCACCGAAGGCGGACGAGTTGGTCGATCTGGCGGGATTCCATACCGGCTGGGACGCGCTGCTGGATACCCACGAATTCTTCGGCCTGCTGCGGCGCTTCAATCTTGGGCGGGTGCAGGCGCTGCGCCTCGCCGGAGTGGAGCGGGCGCGGCCAGTCGCGGTCTCGGCGCTGGCGGTGGTGCTGAACTCGGCGGCGGAAAGCGGATTGCCGATCATGGTATTCGTCGGCAACCGCGGCTGCATCGAGATCCACACCGGGCCGGTCCACCGGATCAAGACGATGGGGCCGTGGCTGAACGTGCTCGATCCCGGCTTCAACCTGCACCTTCGGGAAGACCACATCGCGTCGGCCTGGGTGGTGCGGAAGCCGACCTCGGACGGCGTCGTGACCTCGCTCGAACTGTTCGACGCCGCCGGGGAGACCATCGCCTTCGTGTTCGGCCGCCGCAGGCCGTCGGAACCGGAATTGGAGGGGTGGCGGGAACTGGCCGCCAGCTTGCCGGATGCGGAGAGCGCGCCATGAGGGCATGGCTGCCGCCGGTGGTCTTCTCGCTGGTGCTGGCGTCGATCGCGGTCGCCGCCGAACCCACCAAGCCCGCCGAACCCCTGGACCGCATCGTCTCGGTCGGCGGGGCCATCACGGAGATCGTCAACCAGCTGGATCTGGGTGACAGGTTGGTCGCCGTGGACAGCACCAGCCAGTTCCCGACCGCCATGCGGGCCCTGCCCCAGGTCGGCTACATGCGGGCGCTGTCGGCGGAAGGCGTCGTGGCGACGCGGCCCGATCTGGTGCTGGTGAGCGACAACGCCGGTCCACCGCCAGTGATCGAGCAGATCCGCTCGCTCGGCATTCCCACCCGGATGGTGCCGGACCGGCCGACGGTCGAGGGCGTGGTGGAGAAGGTGCGCGCGGTCGGCGCCGCCTTGGGCCGCGAGCGCGAGGCGGAGGCGATGGCTCAAAGGATCACCGGCGACCTGACCGCCGTCGGGTCCATCGTCGCCAGTATCCAGGACAAGCCCCGCGTGCTGTTCCTGATGGGGCTGGGCCGGGGCGCCCCCACGGCGGCGGGGCGGAACACGGCGGCCGACGCCATGATCACGCTGGCGGGCGGCGTCAACGCGATCGACGGGTACGAGGGCTACAAGCCCGCGTCCGGCGAGGCGATCCTGACGGCGGCCCCCGACGTGCTGCTGCTGCCAGCCGACGCCGTCGACTCCGCGGGAGGCCGCGACGCGATCCTCCGCATGCCCCAGTTCGCCGGAACGCCCGCCGCGATGAACGGTCGGCTGGTGGCGATGGACACGCTCTACCTGCTGGGCTTCGGGCCCCGGCTGCCCGACGCCATCGCCGATCTGGCGCGGGCGCTGCATCCAGACCATGCCGGGGACTTCCCGAAGCCAGCAGCTGAACGGTCATGACCTCCGTGCCGCTGCGGGACGGTTCGGTGCCCTGGCGCTGGTTCGGCACCGTCGGCCTGCTGGTGCCGCTGGCCGTGCTGGCATGCTGCGCGGTGATCGCCAGCCTCGCGATCGGAGCCTCCGCCGTCCCGTCCCGGACGGTGATCGCGGCCCTGTTGGGCGGAGACGTGGCGGCGCGGGACGCCGCGATCGTTCTTCAATTGAGATTGCCGCGCACGCTGCTGGGGTTCGGCGTCGGTGCGGCGCTGGCGGTCAGCGGCACCATGATGCAGGGGCTGTTCCGCAACCCGTTGGCCGATCCGGCGCTGATCGGCATCTCCAGCGGTGCGGCGCTGGCGGCGGTCGCGGTGATCGTGCTGGGGGTGCCGGCCTTGGCCGCGGGGATGCTCGGCCCCTTCAGCCTGCCCTTGGCCGCCTTCCTTGGCAGCGTTTGCACAACGCTGCTGGTCCAGCGGATCGCGCGCGGCGGCCACGTGCAGGGAGGTCAGGGGCGGACCGGCGGGACCGATGTCGCGACGCTGCTGCTGGCGGGCATCGCGATCAGCGCCATCGCCTCGGCCGCGACCGGCTATCTGGTGTTCGGCAGCGACGACCGGCAGATGCGCGACATCACGTTCTGGACGATGGGGTCGATCGGCGGGGCCACTTGGACGACGGTGCTGGGGCTGGCCCCGTTCGCGCTGGGCGCCGTGCTGGCGGCGGGACGCTGGGCGGGAGTGCTGGACGCCCTGCTGCTGGGTGAGCGGGAGGCGGCGCTGCTGGGCTTCCGGGTCGAGCCGGCCAAGCGGGGCATCGTGATCGTCGCGGCGGCCGCCGTCGGCGCCAGCGTGGCTGTGGCGGGCGTGATCGGCTTCGTCGGCTTGGTCGTGCCGCATCTGGTGCGGCTGATGGCGGGCGCCGGCCATGGCAGGCTGCTGCCGGCCTCGGCGCTGCTCGGCGGCACCCTGCTGGTCTGCGCCGATATCGTGGCCCGCACGGTGGTGGCTCCGGCGGAACTGCCGATCGGCTTGGTGACCGCGCTGCTGGGGGGCCCGTTCTTCCTGTGGCTGCTGATCCGCCGGCGGCGGGAACTGTCGCCGTGATCCGCGCCAGCAACGTGTCGCTGCGCCGGGGCGGCAAGGCTCTGGTCGACGGCGTCTCGCTTGATCTCACACCGGGAACGCTGACGGCGGTGCTGGGGCCGAACGGGGCCGGCAAGTCGTCGCTGGTCCGGCTGCTGTCGGGCGAGGTGGCGCCGGATGGCGGCTCGGTGACGCTGGACGGGCGCCCGCTGGCCGAGTGGGATCCCGGGGATCTCGCCCGCCGGCGCGCGGTCCTGTCCCAGGCGGTGACGCTGTCCTTCCCGCTCCGCGTCGGCGAGGTGGCGATGCTGGGCCGCGCGCCGCACCGTTCCCGCCGCACCCACGCGGAGAATGTCAGGATCGTCGAGCGGGCCCTGGTGGCCGCCGACGCGATCCATCTGGCGGGACGCTCCTACCCGTCCCTGTCGGGCGGCGAACAGCAGCGGGTCCAGTTCGCCCGCGTGCTGGCCCAACTGGACGATCCGGCCGAAACTTCCGCGCGCCACCTGATCCTGGACGAACCGACCGCCAGCCTGGACATCCGCCATCAGGCGCAACTGCTGGGACTGGCGCATGGACTGACCCGGCGGGGCTGGGCGGTCTTGGCGGTTCTGCATGACCCCAATCTGGCCGCCGTCCACGCCGACACCATCGTGCTGATGCGGGGCGGCCGGGTGCTGGAGACTGGCACCCCCTGGAGCGTCATGACGCCCGAGGCCCTGTCAGCCACCTTCGACCATCCCGTCCTGGTGTCGCGGCGAACCGACCTGGACCGGCCGTTGATCGTTCCGGCGGCCTAGACTTTGGCGGTGGAATCGTCCCAGGCGTCCAGCCCGGCCAGGAAGGCGTCGGCGATCTCCGGGTCGAAATGACGGCCCCTTTGGTCGCGGAGGTAAGCCACCACGTCGGCCCGAGGCCAAGCCCGTTTGTACGGACGCTCCGAGCTCAAGGCGTCGAAGACATCCACGATGGCGACGATCCTGGCCGCGAGCGGGATGGAGACGCCGTAAAGCCCGTGGGGATAGCCCTTGCCGTCCCACCGCTCATGGTGGCTCAGCGCGATCTCGGCGGCGAGGTCGAGCATCCCGACGCCGCTCCCGGCGAGGATGCTGTGTCCGGCCGTCGTATGCCCTTTCATGATCACCCATTCATCCTCGGTGAGGGGACCCGGCTTCAGGAGGATGCTATCCGGAATGGCGATCTTGCCGATGTCATGCAGGGGAGCGGCGGCCTCGATCAGCCCCACGAAGTCCTCGGCGCATCCCATCCGCCGCGCCAGCGCGCCGGCTCCGGAACCGATCCGCGCCACATGCTGGGCGGTGTCCTGGTCACGAAATTCACCGGCGGCGCATAGCCGCTGGACGATTTCCCGATGGGCCACCCTAAGCTCCCGCGTTCGGGCCTCCACGACGGATTCCAGCGCATCCGCCCGCTCCTGTTGTTCGCGGGCCAGGAAGTGCAGCTCCAGGAGATTGCGCACCCGGGCGAGAAGCTCCCAGAAGTCGAAGGGCTTGGTGACGAGGTCGCGGGCTCCCGCCTCCAAGGCGGCTCGGCGCGTCGCCTGATCGTTCTGCGCGGTCACGACCAGCACCGGCGGATACTGGTCCGGCACGCGCCGCAGGGCTTCGCGGAGGAAATCCGCGCCAGTCATCCCCGGCATCCGAAAGTCCAGCAGCACCAGATCCGGCTTCAGGTCGGCATAGAGGTCGAGCCCGGCGTGGGGTTCGGTGGCGGATACGATGTCTTCGTAGCCAGCCGATTCCAGCAGCGATTCGAGCACCTCGATGTTCGCCCGCAGGTCGTCGACGATCAGGATGCGCGCGCCGGCCATCCTGTCGTCGGAGCTCCAACCGTCAGGCCGCATGACGCCGCTCCAGCGCGCTATCCAAGGCGGCGAGGAACTCCGTCACCTTCAGCGGTTTGGTCAGGTAGCAATGGAACCCGGCGGCGAGCCCCTTTTCCACCTCGCGGGGCATGGCGTTGGCGGTCAGCGCGATCACCGGAATGCCAGCCGACCGGGGATCCGCGTGCAGGCGCTTCAAGACCTCGAAGCCATTGATTCCGGGCAGGTTGATATCGAGGATGATCACCTCGGGCGACGTGGTCCAAGCGAGATCGAGACCGATGAGTGGATCGGCGGCGACTTGCAGATCGAGGCTGGGAACCACATCGACGAGATCGCGCATCAGTTCGATGTTCGACGGGTTGTCCTCGATGTACAGCAGCCTGTGGGAACCGGCCCTTACCGTCGCTTCCTGAGGCACCCTCAGCGATGGCTGGGCTTCGACCGGCGACAGGAGCAGCGCCACGCGGAAGACGCTGCCGACATCCACGGTGCTTTCGACGCCGATGGTGCCATGCATGGCGTCGACCAGCCGCTTGGTGATGCTCAAGCCGATGCCGGTGCCCTGGATGGTGCCATACTCTTGGCCGAGCCGGTTGAACGGAACGAACAAGTCCTGGAGACGGTCGGCCGGAATGCCGAGGCCGGTGTCACGGACCGTGATCTCGATCATGCCGTCGCGCCTCCGCTCGCCGGACAACTCGACAGTCCCATTACGGCGGTTGTACTTGATGGCGTTGGAGACGAGGTTCGTGACGACCTGGGAAAGCCGTGTCCGATCGGCCATCACCGGCAGCATCTCCGACCCGAGGGTCGACAGGGTGACACCCGCGTCCTGCGCCACCGGCTGCAAGGCCATGACGACCTCGTCCAGCAAGCCGCGGGCATCCACCGCCTCCATCGACAGGACGAGGTGTCCAGCCTCGACCCGTGCCAGATCGAGCACTTCGTCGATCAATTGCAACAGATGCCGCCCGGCCTTGGCGATCTGCTCGCTCGCCCGTCTCTGTTTCGCGGTCAGCGGCTCCCGGGCGCTGTTGAAATCCAGAAGCTGCGCGAAGCCCAGGATCGCGTTCAACGGCGTCCGCAGCTCATGGCTCATGCTGGCGAGGAAATCCGACTTGGCATGGTTCGCCGCCTCCGCGCGGGAGCGGGCCTCCTCAAGGTCGCGGGTCCGCTCCACGACCCGGAGTTCCAGCTCGTCCCGCGCGACCCTCAACTCCTCCTCCATCCGACGCCGTTCGCCGATCTCCTGTTCCAGGGCGAGGTTGACGACCTTCAGGCGCCCGGCTTCCCGGACGGCGGCCGCGGTCATCCTGCGGTCGGCGATGGTGGCGACCAGCGCCAGGAACAGGAGCCCATAGGTTCCGGCGGCGACGGCGATGGCCAGCGAGGTGTGGCTGGTGCCCATCGTTGGCGGGGCGAGGAGTTCCAGCCGGATCACGGTGGCCGCCATGCCCGTATAGTGCATGCCGCAGATGGCGAATGCCATGACGACCGCCGCGATGGCGCGCTGGTGCGCCTTCCTCAAACCAAAGGCGAGCATCAACGCCACGATGGCAGCGGCTGCGGCGATCACGGCCGAGAGGGCGAACAGGGACGGCTTGTAGGCGATCGTTCCGGAGAAACGCATCGCCGCCATGCCGGTGTAGTGCATGGCCGAAACCCCCAGCCCGACCAGCAAGCCAGCCGTCAGGCTCCTCGTCCGGTAATCCCTGGCGCGCCTCATGGCTCCGAGACCGGCACCGACGAAGACGATCGCGATGGCGAGCGACAGGATCGTCATCGCCGGATCGTATTGGAGTTCCGCCGGTCCGCTGAACGCCAGCATGCCGATGAAGTGCATCGACCAGATACCACCACCCAGCGCCGCCGAGGCGCCGGCATGCCATACCTGACGGGCGCGCCCATTCGCTTGGCGAAGCCGCTCGATCATGTCCAAGGCGACGAAGGAGGCGAAGGCCGCGGTCGCGAAGGAAAGCGCCACCAGCCATGGATTATGCGAAAAGACCATCCCGCCTTCGTCAGACGTGAAGCATAACCCTAGTATCTCGAAGTTCATATGCCGACAAGCCTGTAAACCATGGTGAATCGATAATAATTCAAGGATCCTGTTCGATTTGTTAACTTCGGCGATTTTATCTTATAGTTGGCGGGGTGGATGAATACCCAAGCCGGCAAGAAGGTTGTCATGCGGGAGCGGCGCCTTGCGGCGATTGGATCCACCGCCCCTTCTGCTCTCATCCAAACCTTTGTTGCGCGGCATTGTTCGCCTGACGGTAACTTCCCTAAAACTTCAGCCGCTTTTCTTGGAACACGCACGCCGATAACGCGTTACGTGGGCCATCGCGCGCGGGGGCGGGACGCGGAGACGCATTCCCGTGACGCAGCACCTTTCTGGCAAGGCGAATGTCACATGAAGCTGTTTGAATGCGAACACTGCGGTCAGCCGCTCTACTTCGAGAACACCCTCTGCGAGAGCTGCGGTCACCAGCTGGGCTACATTCCCGAAGTCAACAAGGTCACGGCCTTGGAGCCGGAAGGTCAGGTTTTCACGGCGCTGGGCGCTCCCGGAACCCTGTACAAGTTCTGCCAGAACGCCGAACTGGACGCCTGCAACTGGCTGATCCCGTCGGATTCCACCGAGACGCATTGCGCCGCCTGCCGTCATAACCGCACCATCCCCGACCTGTCCGACGCCGAGAACATGGCCCGTTGGCGAAAGCTGGAGATGGCGAAGCACCACCTGTTCTATACGCTGCTCAAGCTGAAGCTGCCGCTGCGGAACCGGGTGGACGATCCCCAGGGTGGGCTTGCCTTCGACTTCCTGTCCGATCAGGTCGACGCCAACGGCAATGTCACGACGGTGCTGACCGGCCATGACGAGGGCCTGATCACCATCAACGTCGCTGAGGCCGACGACGCCGAGCGCGAACGCCGCCGGACCCAGATGGGCGAACCCTACCGCACCCTGCTGGGGCACTTCCGGCATGAGGTCGGCCATTACTTCTGGGACAAGCTGATCCGCGATCAGGGCGAGGAAGCCTTGGAGAAGTGCCGCGCCGTGTTCGGCGACGAGCGCGCCGACTATGGCCAAGCGCTCCAAACCCACTACGCCAATGGCGCGCCGGCCAACTGGCAGGAAAGCTTCGTCAGCACCTACGCGACCGCCCACCCCTGGGAGGATTTCGCCGAGACCTGGGCCCACTACCTGCACATCGTCGACACGCTGGAGACGGCGCGCGCTTTCGGCATCAAGGTCAAGCCGAAGATCAAGCTGGGTTCCGAAATGCAGGCCGAAGTGGACTTCGACCCGCACAAGGCGACCAACATCGAGATCCTGATAGACAACTGGCTGCCGCTGACCTACGCGGTCAACGCCATGAACCGCAGCATGGGCCAGCCCGACTTCTACCCCTTCATCCTGTCACCGGCGGTGATCACGAAGCTGGGCTACATCCACGACCTGACGCATTGAGGGTTCGGGTGCGACGGTTCTGGCGGGTACTCTCAAGTATTCGCCAGCCATCGGTGCGCCATCGTTCCAATACGATGGCACGCCAATTCAAGTATCATGGTAGGTCGGATAGAGCGAAACGGCACCCGACATCGACGCGCCTGCTTGCCGGATGCCGCTTCGCTTTATCCGACCTACGGGAATAGCCACTTAGCCGCTCGTGATGTTCACGCCTGCTCCACCTCGTCTCCAGCGTCGATCATCGCCTCGTAGAGCGCGCGGATCTTCAGGGCGCTGAGGCCGCTGATCGCCATACCGGCGGCGATCATCTCCGCCGAGGGGGAGCGGGGGGCGAAGGTCAGGGTGCCGCTTTCCGCTGGCGTGGCGGGGTCCTCGATCAACCGCGGAAGGGTTCGGGGCTTGATGTTCGCGTAGCTGGCCATGGGCGCGCGCTCCCTGATCGTGGAGTGTCAGCCTCCACGCGATCTCTCGACGGTTGCGGAAGCATGCGGATTTTGTGAAGAATCCGCATGCCATGTCAATGGTATTATGGCTTTAGGCGTATTTCGCCGTGGCATCAACCGCGATGTTCGGCGTCATGCGCCGCGGCATAGGTCATCATGTCGCGGGCGCCGTCCCGGCCGGATCGTCGCGGTCGATGTCCTCGCTTTCCGGCACGATATCGGCGATGGCGTCGTGATCCAGGCGCTTCGCCTCCTCGATCAGTTCGGTCGCCTCGCCAGGCTTGTTGGCTTTGGCCTTTTCCAGACCCTCGCGGGCCATCTCACGGGCTTGATCCTGATTGTCCTCGGCCATCGGCGGCATCCTCTCCGGAGTGAAACTAGAAATGGGTGTCGTGGTGGGAACCAGGGACCAGGCCGCTCGTTCCAACCGCTTGGCCAAACACTTGGCCCCACCCCCTTGGCCGACGAACTGGCCGCGGCGCGCCGTGACGCCCTATAGTGTGACCCGATCCACCGTGACCCAGTCGAACATCCGGGAAAGTAGCCAAGCATGCAGGAGCATCCGTTCGCCGAATACACCAGGGCGCTGGGCAAGGGACCGAAGCTGTTCCGCGACCTGGAGGAGCACGAGGCCGAGGCCGCCATGGCGATGGTCCTGCGCGGCAAGGTCGATCCGATCCAGCTCGGCGCTTTCCTGTTGCTGCTGCGGCGCAAAGGCGAGACCGGGGCGGAACTGGCGGGATTCGTCCGCGCCGCCAAATCGGTGCTGACGCCGCCGGACGACGCGGTGGTCCCCGATCTGGACTGGCCATCCTACGCCGACCGCCACCGCCAGCAGCCTTGGTTCGTGCTGTCGGCGCTGCTGCTGGCGTCCGAAGGCGTCAAGGTGCTGATGCACGGCATCGACGGCGGATCGGAAGGCTACGCCCCCACCCCGGCCGCCCTGGCGCGGCTTGGCATCAAACCCTGCGGCTCGCTGACCGAGGCGGCCGCCAGCCTGCGAAGCTCCAGCTTCGCCTATATCCGCCTGCCGGACTTCTGCCCGGAGCTTGAACGGCTGTTCCAGCTTCGGCCGCTGCTGGGCGTGCGGACGGCGGTCAACACCTTCGCCCGCGACATCAACCCCTTGGGAGCGCCGGCGCAGATCCAGAGCGTCTTCCACCCGCCCTACCGCCCGCTGCACCAGGAGATCGCCATCCGACTGGGCCAGCCGCGCGCCGCGATCTTCAAGGGCATCGGTGGCGAGGCGCAGCGCTCTCCCCTGAAGGAATGCACGGTCGCGACCGTGATCGACGGCGAGGCGGCGGAGGAGTTCTGGGCACCCCGGCTGGCCGAGCGGATGGAGACGACCTACCAGTGGCGGGCGGAGGACCTGGACCCGAGCCACCCGGCATCGCTCTGGGCCGGCGAGCTGGATAATCCGGTCGCCGAGCAGGCGGTGATCGCCACGGCGGCGATCGGGCTGAAGGCGGTCGGCCGGGCGGGGTCGATCGAACAGGCGGAGGAGATGGCCGAGTCCCTATGGCGGTCCCGTTCGCTGACTCGGTTCCGCGAGTGACGGGGGAGCGGACCAATGCCCTTCATCATGGCGGCCGGACGGCGACTGGAGACACGGTGGATCGAACCGCGTGACGAGGGCCGCCCGACGCTGGTGTTCCTCCACGAGGGGCTGGGGTCGATCGGACTGTGGCGCGACTTTCCGGACAAGGTCGCGGCGGCGTCACGCTGCGGCGCGCTGGTCTATTCCCGCCACGGGTACGGCCGGTCGGAGCGGCTGGAGAGGCCGCGCGGCCCCGGCTATCTCCATGACGAGGCGTTGAGGTCCCTGCCCGACGTGCTCGACGCCTTTTCGATCGCCGATCCGGTGCTGATCGGGCACAGCGATGGCGCGTCGATCGCGCTGATCCTGGCGGGATCGGGGGTGCGGCGGTTGCGCGGCGCCGTCGTGATGGCGCCCCATGTCTTCGTGGAGGACATCACGATCGCCGGGATCGAGGACGCCAAGGCGGCTTATCGCGACACCGACCTTTCCAAGCGCCTGGGCCGCTATCACGACGATGCCGACGCGACGTTCCGGGGGTGGAACGACGCATGGCTCGACCCATCGTTCCGCTCATGGAACATCGAGAACCTGCTGCCCGGCATCCGCTGCCCGCTTCTCGCCATCCAGGGGTTGGAGGACGAGTACGCGACCCTGGCGCAGATCGACGCGATCGAGCGCCAGACCGGCGGTTCCTTCGAGCGGCTGGACCTGCCCGACTGCCGCCACATCCCCCACCGCGACCAGCCGGAACGGACACTGGACGCGATCGCCCGCTTCATCGACCGCGTTTGAGACGTCAGCCGACCAGCATGGGTTCGGCCCGGTCATTCGACTGATCGGTCCCAGGATCGGATGCTGGATTTTGGATCGGTGCCCGTTCCCCCTTCAGGACAAAGCCCCAGGGCTGGCCGGGCGGCTGATCGACGATCATCTCGGGATACAGGTCGATGATCCTCTCCACCAGGATGCGCAGGTTGCCGCAGCCGAACCACGACCGGTCGCCGCGGGTGTTGACGCGCCGGACGATCTCGACCAGATCGAGCCCCGTCAGGGTGCCCCTGGCCCGGACCTCCCTCAGCACCATGTCGGCCGTCGTCTGGATGAGGGCCGGGAAGCCGTCGCTTTCCAAGGTCGAGGCGAAACCGGTGCCGGTGACGGCATTGCGGCCGGACTGGAGATCGCGCCACGTGGCCCCGGTCAGCCAGATGGAGAACAGCGCGCGGTCGCGATCCGCCAGTGGCAGCTGCGCGTTGGCGCAGTTCGCGATGGCGTTCTCCATGAAGACGCGGGCGATCACGCCAGGGTCTGGCCGGTCGGTCGTGAAGCTGAAGTCGGACATGGCGAGCCCGGTGACGACATAGCAGATCGACGCTTTGTCGACATCGAGGCCCTGGTCCGCGCACAGCGCCGCGACCTGGCTTTCCAGCCCCAGCTGATCCTGGAACGGCTCACGCGCCAACGCCTCGCCGATCAGGGCGAACAGCTTGCCATAGGTGGCGGCGGACAGCGGCGGGATATCGGTGATCGAGGCGATCCGGCCAATGAAATCCTGGAGTTCCGCCGCCTCCATGTCGGTTGGCCGGTCGGGCGGCTGATCGGCCGAGTGGTCGTTCGGGGCGGCCGCCGGCTGGGGCGGCATGCGCGAGCGGTCGAACGCGAAGCCGGTTCCCGTCGTGTCGATCCCGATATCGGCCCCGCCATTCGCCAGGATCAGCGATTTGAAGGTGCCGTGACCCGCCCACTGGCGCTGGTCCTTGACCTCGTGGCCCAGCGTGCGGGTGATGGTCTGGCCCAGGGCGGCCAGCGATACCGGGCGGTCGGACGCGCGCAGTTCCGCGCGCACGATATCCATGATGCGGGTCCGGAGCGCCGCGTCGTCCAACCGCGTGGCCTCCGACACCGCTGGCTGTTGCCCAAGGCCCGGCTGCCCGAAACCCGGTTGCCCGAAGCTGGGCTGAACACCGGCCCGCCATTCCAGTCGCCATTCGGAATCGGTCAGGGTCCTGCATTCCAGCCCAGGCTCCAGGTGGCAGAGGTGGTCCACCAGCGAGCGCAGGTTACCGAAGCCGAACCAGGAACTGTTGGTGAATTGGGGGAACTTGCGCATGGCCTCATGCACATCCCGGCTGGCGATGGGGCCGGTCGAACGCGCCCGCTCGACCAACGCGCCCGCGACGCGCGGCAACAAGGCGGTGTAGGTATCGCGCCCCAAGGCGACGGGCGCCATGGCCGGCTGGGGACTGAAGGTCGACCGCGGCTCGATGCCCAAGGCCTGCTCCACGAAGACGTTCTGGTCGATCACGAAATCGCAAGCCGCCCGATAGGCCGCGGCGGAAAACCGGCTCCAGATCGTGGTCTGGCGGTCGTGGGCGCGCAAACGCAGCAGCACCGGCATGAAATCCGCGTCGGCCGACAGGATGATGAACTCATCGATCCGGGTGGTGTGGGTCAGCGTGTCCAGGATGTCCATCACCATCACGATGTCGGCGCTGTTCTTGCCGCGCGCCGTGACGGGGGGACAATCGATGACGGAGAAGGCGTTTCGGCTGAAATAGGCCCTGTAATTGCCGAATCCGGTCGCGGAGGGATTGAGGTAGCAGCGCCGGATCAGGATGGCGCGCTTCGCCGGATGCTCGCTCTGTTCGTGGGAGCCGCTCTCGAGCCACTTCAGCCACCGTAGCGGATCCGTCGCGAACCGCTCGGCGGACTGAGGATTCACGTTCAGCAGACTTAGATAGACATTGTCGAAATCGACGAAAACGGCTGTCTTGATACGATCCACTTGCTGCGTCACGGCCACCGTTCCCACTCATTCGCGGCCCTGCCCGGCTGGATGGATACCAGCACGGATCACGCTCGCCTTTTATCCTACCGAAAGTTTAGATAACATAAGCCTAAAAATCCATAACCAGGCGATGGCGCGGAACGCTGTTGGCGCTCTTCCAAAAAACAAATGGAAGTTGATTATGGTTAGCGACTCGTTAACCATTTCAGCCCCACACTGTGCGGGCGCCAATCTCGGTGCGGTTCTTCCTTGTAGACTTGAGCCCCGCGCGTCATCCGCTGCGGGGCTTTTTTTTATTCCGCGATCTTAGCCGGCGATGCCGTTCCAGATCCGCTCGCGTGGCGGAAGCTGCCAGATGTCCAGGAAACTCCAGACCATGTTCACCGTCTCCCCATCGTTGGACAGTGGGAACAGCGAATCCGTCAGGCGCAGCACCAGCTTGCTTTCCCCGACATAGGGACGGTCGGTCAACAGAGGGCGGCCAGTGGTGGCGACGTACTCGTAATCCTGCCAACCCTTGTTGCCTTGGTGGAGGAACGGCAGTTCGGAGAAGCGGACGCCGCGTAGGTTCTTGGTGGTGATCTTGTCGATCGCGGTGCCCAACAACCGGAACCGGAAATCGAGCGGATCGCGCAGCACCTCGACCAAGGCCGTCGAGGACAGCAGGCGGGGGATCTCGACGGGATCGAAGTCGGCCCGCGACGGCATCCGCCGTCGACCGCGCTTGACGCTCCAGTAGGCCCAGGCCTCCTCGACCAATGGGGAGGAGACCGACGGAAACCCTTCAAGGCCGCTCCTGGCGTATTCGGCCCAAATACTGGTCAAACCATCGCACTCCGTTGGCTGCCAATCAGAATAACCTGACGTGTTTTACGGCCATCCATAATCCAGCCCAAACTATAGTTTAGGCATTGTAAGCAAACGATGAGAGCAGCACAAAATGTAGATGAGTCGAAATGTGCCGCAAAGTTTAACGATCGCGCGGTGATCACAATCACAGCCACGCCCCCTTGCGGATGAAATGATTCGCTCCATTGTTTCGACTCGCCACGAATCGGGACGTCGATTGTTGAATTAGGACCGGATCAAGCGGGAGACGAGATATGCACGTCCAAACGACTGAAACGGCGGTGCTTAGGACGGTCAAGGCCATGACCATCGTCCTGGCCTGTTCAATTGGGTACGCGGCCGGCGCCGCGGAACAAGCGACCGTGGGAAGCCCTTGGCCGACAGCGGTCCACGTCGATGTCGCCAACACCAGCATCGCTCACCAACCGTCCAAACCCATCCTTGTGGCGCAACCCCAGCCGATCGCGCCGAAGCGGATCGAGAAGCTCCTGTAGCCGAGTGTTTCCGAGGAACACCATCCGCTGGTTCCCGATCCCGACCCGGATGTCAACTTAGATCATACCAGATCTCACCTTCCCGGCACACCGTTCCCAAGCCGCCGCGCGACACCGCGCCATGCAGGTACTCGCGCATGACGGTGCGGCAGGTGACGCCCTTGTCCCGCGGCTTGGTTCCAGCGGTTTCGCCGGCCGTCTCGGCGGCCCCAACCGACACGGCGCCAACCGCGCCCGTCGCGGGATTGCTCCAGCCGAGCTTGGTTCCAGCGGGCTGATCGACCAGATTGAGAAGGGCCGCCGCCTCGAAGGGCCGGTCCTCGTCGGGTATCAGGGTGGTTTCCGCCCGCGTCGCCTCGCTCGCGGCATAGGCGGCGTCGACCTGGATCTGCGCCTCCTGGGCGGCGAACAGTTTTTCCTGGGCCGATTTGACTCCCGACGCCATCGACGGCAGGTTGGTGACCAGCGTGGTGCCACCGGTCGCCATGGCGATCATCATGCGGCGCGCGACACCCGGCCCCTGCTCGGCGGCGATCTCGGTCAGCGCCTGCTGGACCAAGTCTGGCGGACGCGGCCCGGTGATGGTTCCACCCGCCAGCTGCGTCAGCGGCACCCCGACGGTGGACATGGGCACGGCGTCGGTCGCCATCGCCTCGGCGTAGCGGGCGGCCGCCTCGTCGAACAGGGCGGTGACTCCGGTCCGCTTCGCCACCTGGTCGAACACGCCCGATTCCCGAACGGCGGTATAGGCGTGGTCGGTGACCTGTTCGGCGACGCAGGCGGAGACCAGGAACGCCCCCACAAGGACACACGCGGCCGATTTCGAGATCATGGGCATTCCAGCAACTTTCACGGACACCATCCTGTCGCATTCACCGTGCGGAAGGGCCGTCAGTCATCGCACACTCCGGTTAACGGTTTGCTCCGCTCTCCCTCCACCCGTCCTGTCTATTCGTTCGGAACAGGAACGATCAAGCGATAGTAATGCGACGCCGCCCGGAACCGGAGGTCGTTCCAGGCGGTCGTCCCACTTCGGCCAGCGCTTTGTCGTCAGGCGTCGGTGGCTGAGAAGATCGCCTTCTTGATGATCGCGTGGACCCCGAAATTACCGTCCACCACCTGAGTGATGCCGAAATCGACGCCGAGCGACATCAGCGAGATCGCCTCGTCCTCGGTCAGGCCCTTGGCGTTCATCAGGAACTGCCGCATCTTGCGGAAGGCGTCGCGCATGGCGAGATCGACCGAAGACTTCTCGTAGATCACCGACTGCGCGTTGGCGCCCAGCTGTTCCAGGTAATTGGGATAGCTGAAGCCGTGCATGACCCAGTCCTCCGCCGTTTCCAGCATCGGATAGTCCAGCCCCTCAAGCGGCGTTCCCGCCAGATCGGCCGATTTGTGCAGGATGAACTGGAACGTTCCGGTGAAGGAACATTCGATCGCCGTGCCGCAAAGCTCGCTGTCGCCCTGGGAGGCGTGCGGATCACCGACCGAGAACAGCGCGCCGGGAACCGCGACCGGGTAGTACATGGTCGCCCCCTTGCCCAGCCGCCAATTGTCCATGTTGCCGCCGAAATAACCGGGCGGAATGCTGTCGACCATCTCGACCTCGCGCGGGGCCACGGCCAGCACGCCGAAATGCGGCCTCACCGGGATGCGGATGCCCTTGAGCACGTCGAAGTTCTTCTGGATGGTCGCGTGATCGACCGGCACGCCGGGATAATCGATCTTGGCGTGGACGACACCGAAGGGATCGGTCTGCGGTGTCCAGCGGTAGTTATAGACCGCCTTGGCCCAATTGCGTTCGCCCCGCGCGTCGATCTCGTAGATGGTGACGACCTCGCGCTCCTTCGGCTCGGTCAGCAGGTCCTTGTAGTGATAGCCCCACCACGCGGCGGCGTTGCTACCGAAGGTCTTGCCGGCATGCTCGGGGTTGGCGCTGGGCCGCGGCTTCATGTCGAGGATGCGGACCTCCAGCACGTCACCCGGCTCGGCGCCCCGGATGGCGACCGGTCCGGTGCAGATATGGACGCCGAAGCCCTCGCCGGCACCCCGGCCCAGGATCGAGGCGTCCATCGGCCCGGCGCCGCGCCGATCGACGTTCTTCTTCTCCTTGGTCCAGTGGAAGACGCTCTCGGCGCCGGGATCGCCCTTGACCATGCGCTCGGCGTCGTCGTTGGCGTGGTGGGTCAGGGCCTCGATCGTGACGTAGTCGCCGGGCGAGATCTCCAGTCGGGGAGCGAGGCTCTTGCTGAAATAGCCCCAGTGGACGGTGTCGGCCGTGGCCGGCAGGTGATGATGGCTCGTCCTCTCCGGCTGCTGGGCCTGGGCGGCGGCCGCCATGGCGGGGCTGACGAGCGACAGGCCGCCAGCGCCCAGGGCTCCGATGCCGCCGGCGGTGGCGAAGGCACTCTTGAGGAAACCGCGCCGCTCATGGTCCATCGTGCTGAGAAAGCTCCGACGGTGCTCTTCGAAATCCGGGCAGTTCCGGTCGTCTCCCTGACACATCTTCCTTGGTCTCCGGTATGGTCCGGGGCCGCGCCGGTCGCGCCCCCGCGACGCGCCTGGGCGCATACTAAATTATGCAAGGCCCGGGCCTGCCTTCGGGAGAGGCGGAGGGCATGAACAATCCCGCCAGGCATGCCCTGGAATATGGCTGAAAGACCAACATTCGGGCACATCGAGCGGCTCCGTTGACCGGGCGGCCGCAAGCGCCAAGTAAGCACCATGCAGATAAAGCTCGCCCTCTCCACTTGTCTTCTCGTCTTCCTGACAGTCGCCCCGGCCCAAGCCGCCCGCTCGCTCGATCCCGGAATGATGGAGGAAACCCTCCAACGGGCCGCCGCATTCCCGGCCCTCCGGTCGCTGATCGTCGCCCGCGACGGCGTGCCGGTGATCGAGCAAGTCTTTCGCGGTCCCGGCCTGGACCAGCCGGTCAACATCAAGTCGATCTCGAAGACGATCATCGCGGCGCTGACCGGTGTGGCGATCGACCGCGGCGAGTTCGAAGGTGTGGACCAGCCGATCGTGGCGCTCTTGGGAGGGCGCGTGCCGGCCTCGGCCGATCCCCGCCTGCGCCGGGTCACCGTCGATCACCTGCTGTCGATGCGGGCGGGATTGGAGCGGACATCGGGGCCGTTCTATGGCCGTTGGGTCGGCAGCCGCGACTGGGTCAGCTTCGCCCTCGCCCGCCCCTTCGTCGACGAACCCGGCGGCGGGATGCTCTATTCGACCGGCAACTCGCACATCCTGTCGGCGGCGCTGACGCGGACGACCGGGCGCGATACCCTGGCCCTGGCGCGCGATTGGCTGGGCGAACCACTCGGCATCCAAATCCCGGCGTGGCAGCGCGATCCCCAAGGGATCTATTTCGGGGGCAACAACATGCTGCTGTCGCCGCGCGACCTGCTGCGCTTCGGTGAACTGTACCGGAACGGCGGCGTGGTCGACGGCCGGCGGGTGCTGTCCGAGCGTTGGATCGACGTCTCCTGGACGCCGCGCGCGCGGTCGGTCCACACGGGAGACGCCTATGGTTATGGCTGGTTCATCACCGAGGCGCGGGGACACCCGGTCTATTACGCCTGGGGTTTCGGAGGACAGATGATCCACGTGATCCCGGACCTTGGGCTGACGGCGGTGATCACGTCGGACACGGACAGTCCGTCGGGCCGCACCGGCTATGCCCGGGAGCTTCACGACCTGATCGGGGACGGCATCGTTCGGGCAGCGGAACAAGCGCCCTGACACCTATCCACTCGTTCGGATTAGTCACCCCTCCGTTGACCCGGGACAAACGTCACACCATCGCCCAAGCGCGGTGGTCCCCGCTCTGGACAATGGTAGATTTAGTACCAGAGGCTGAAACCGGCTCGTTTCCGCCCAAAGGTCGACGGCCGATGGATCCTGGCCCCCGCGACGATGTCGCGGCAAGACCGCTTCTGACGGCCGCTCTCATGGGGAGGCACGAAGATGGCGAACAGAACGGTTACGAACGGACCCGCGCTGGCGGGGATGGCGTATGACCCAGCATATCCCGGAGCGGCGAGGACGGCGAACTCGAGACCGGAAGTCCGAAGGATCGGGCTCGAGGATATCATGAGCGCCCTGAGACTGGGCGTCCGGGACTTCCTGGCGACACCGACGCAGCTTGTTTTCCTGGGCATCATCTATCCGCTGGTCGGCTTGGTGGCGGCGCGCGCCGCCTATGGCGCCGACCTGCGGCCCCTGCTCTATCCCATGGTGGCCGGCCTGACCCTGATGGGCCCGATCGCTGCATTGGGCATCTATGAGTTGAGTCGGCGGCGCGAGCGGGGCTTGGAGGTCACGTGGCTGAACGCGTTCGATGTGCTGAAATCGCCGTCGATCTCCTCGATCCTGATGCTTGGCATCGTGCTGGTCGCGATCTTCGTGGCATGGCTGAGCGCCGCGTCGATGATCTACGACATGACCATCGGTGGCTCGGCGCCGGCCTCGAACGAAGGCTTTGTCCATCATCTCCTGACGACGTCCGAAGGCTGGCGGCTGATCATCGTCGGAAACGTGGTGGGGTTCCTGTTCGCGGCGGCGGTGCTGGCGCTGTCAGTCATCTCGTTCCCGCTGCTGCTGGACCGGGATGTCGGGCCGGTCACCGCTGTTCGTACCTCGCTCCGCGCCGTCATGATGAACCCTGTGCCGATGGCGATCTGGGGCCTGATCGTGGCGGTATCGATCGCCCTGGGAGCATTGCCCTTCTTCGTCGGCTTGGCGGTCGTCATGCCGGTCCTGGGTCACGCGACGTGGCATCTTTACCGCAAGGTGATCGCGGATTGATCCGAGACGATCGCTTAACAGGCGATTGGCGCTTATCAGGCGATCGGATCACTGGATTGTGAAAGGGGGCGGTGGAACCGCTGGGCGTGCGGTTTGTTATCTGATCCAACACCTTTAGATTTCAGGAACCAGGTAACATGCGCAACCTTCCCACCGCTTCGCTCCTTCTCGCCGCGGCCGGTTTGACACTGGCCGGTTGTGGCGAGAACGCGGCCCTTCCCGTCGCGGCCGGAACGGGACCGAAGCCGGAACTGCCCGCGCCAAACGAAGAGTCGATCATGCCCACCGTCCACATCGCCACGGCGACCGGATGGCCGGAGGGCGCCAAGCCGACCGCCGCCCAGGGCCTTGGCGTGACCGCCTTCGCCGAAGGGCTGGACCACCCCCGCTGGCTGCATGTGTTGCCCAACGGCGACGTGCTGGTGGCGGAATCCAACGCGCCCCCCAAGGAGGAAAGCACCGGCATCCGGGGCTGGGTGATGGGGCTGGTGATGAGCCGCGCCGGCGCCGGGGTGCCCAGCGCCAACCGCATCACCCTGCTGCGCGACGCCAACGGCGACGGCGTCGCCGAGACCAAGTCCGCTTTCCTGGAGAACCTGTTCTCGCCCTTCGGCATGGCCTTGGTTGGCAACGACCTCTATGTCGCCAACGCGGACGGGATCGTGCGCTTCCCCTACGAGGAGGGGCAGACCAAGATCACGGCGCCCGCGACCAAGGTGGTCGACCTGCCCGCCGGTCTCAACCACCACTGGACCAAGAACGTCATCGCCAGCCCTGACGGCAAGCTGCTCTACGCGACGGTCGGCTCCAACAGCAATGTCGGCGAGAACGGCATGGAGTCCGAGGAGGGCCGCGCCGCGATCTGGGAGATCAACCCCGCCACCGGCGACCATCGGATCTTCGCCTCCGGTCTCCGCAACCCCAACGGCCTTGACTGGGAACCGACGACGGGAGCGCTGTGGACGGCGGTCAACGAGCGTGACGAGATCGGCGGCGACCTCGTTCCCGATTACATGACGTCGGTCAAGGACGGCGGGTTCTACGGCTGGCCCTATAGCTATTACGGCCAGCACGTCGATGAGCGGATCCAGCCGCAGCGCCCCGAGCTGGTCGCCAAGGCGATCGCTCCGGACTACGCTCTCGGGCCCCACACCGCTTCGCTCGGCTTGAGCTTCTCGAACGACGAAACCCTCACTCCGCAATTCGCCAACGGCGTCTTCGTCGGCCAGCACGGGTCGTGGAACCGCAAGCCGCGCAGCGGCTACAAGGTGATCTTCGTGCCCTTCACCAACGGCATGCCCTCGGGCCAGCCGGTCGACGTGCTGACCGGGTTCGTCACCGAGGGCGGCGACGCGCTGGGCCGGCCGGTCGATGTCAGGCCGGACAACAAGGGCGGCCTGCTGGTGACCGACGATGTCGGCAACAAGGTCTGGCGTGTCGGCGCCACGACGGCGGTCGGCGAAGCCGCCACCCAGTGACCACTTGGACTAAACGACGACCCCGGCCATGCGGGCCAGGACCAAGCGCCAGCCGCGCAGGTTCCTGACCCGCTGGCCCAGTTCGGCGGCGCTGCGCAATTCCTGGGACTCCAGGCGGTTGCGCAGTTTCGCCATCTGGTGCTGGTCACGCTGGCGCGCCATGTCGTCGTCCGACAGCGCCGCGTCCCTGCTGGGCGGTGGGGCGGAGGCGTCGAAGCTGCCACCGGCGCGGCGGAGCGCCGCGGCGGGATCGGACCCGTCGCGCATGAATTCCGCCGCCTTCTCGATGAAGGCGGTCGCGGCCTCGGGGACCTGGACGGTCACGCTGGCCATGCCATTGACCACCGTCACCCTCGCCGGAGCGCTGGGCCGGATCACGCGGCGACCCTGACGCGCCCCGCCGCGGTTACTGTTTCGTGCCATCATCCCCACCGATTACTGCCCAATCCGACACTGGCCCACCAACGAAAGCGTGCGGAGATCACCTTAACGCCTCAGTGGCCGCCAAGATAGGCCGCCGCCACCCGCGGGTTGTCGGCGATCTCGGGACCCGGCCCGTGCAGCGTGATGACGCCGCTTTCCAGCACATAGGCGTAGTCGGCGATCTCCAGCGCGGCCTGGGCGTTTTGCTCGACCAGCAGGATCGTGGTGCCCTCACGCTTCAGGTCGCCGATGATCCGGAAGATCTCCTCGACGAACAGGGGGGCCAGCCCCATGCTCGGCTCGTCCAACAGCAACAGGCGGGGGGCTCCCATCAGCGCGCGGCCCATAGCAAGCATCTGCTGCTCGCCACCCGACAACAGGCCGGCCTGCTGCGACAGCCGCTCGCGCAGGCGGGGGAAACGCTCCAGCACCAAGTCGCGCCGTTTGGCGAACTCGGCCGAGTCCGGTGCCTGCAAGCCGCCAAGATGAAGGTTCTCGTCGACCGTCATCTCGGCGAAGACCTGCCGTCCCTCCGGCACTTGGCGGATGCCCAAGCGCGCGATGCGGTGGGCGGCCGTGCCGGTGATGTCGGCGCCCTCGAACCGGATGCTGCCGGCGGTCGGCTTCAGCAGTCCGGCCAAGCCGCGCATGGTCGTGGTCTTGCCGGCACCATTGGCGCCGATCAGGCAGACCACCCCGCCGACCGGCACCGACAGGTCGATGCCCTTGACGGCGGTGGTCCTGCCATAGCCGAGATGGAGGCCGGTGACTTCCAGGAGCGCGCTCATGCGCCGTGCGCCTTCGCCAGACGTTCGGCGACCTTGGTGCCCAGATAGGCCTCGATCACCGACGGATCGTCGCGTACTTGCCGGGGCGTGCCCTCGGCGATCTTGCGGCCGAAGTTCAGCACCGTGATGCGGTCGCACAGGTCCATGACGAAGCCCATGTTGTGCTCGACCAGGAGCAGCGTGATGTCGCGCTGGCCGACCTGCCGGAGCAGGGTCGCCAGATCGCGGGTCTCGGTCGGGTTCATGCCGGCGGCCGGCTCGTCGAGCAGCAGCAGGCGCGGATCGCCGGCCAGCGCGCGGGCGATTTCAAGCCGGCGCTGGTCGCCATAGGATAGATCACCGGAGCGCGACCGCGCCTTGCCGGCGAGGTTGACGAACTCCAGCAGCTCCGTCGCCCGCTCCTTGGCCGCGCGCTCGCCGCGCCGGAAGGCGGGCAGCCGGAACAAGGCCGCGACGCCGGAATACTCCAGGCGCGTGTGCATCCCCGTCATCACGTTCTCGATCACCGTCATGTCGGAGAACATGCGGATGTTCTGGAACGTGCGGGCGACGCCCAGCCGCGTGCGCTCGTAGGGCGCCGCGGCCGTGATGTCCCGGCCATCCAGCGTCAGGCTGCCCGATGTCGGCGGCAGCAGGCCGGAGATCAGGTTGAACAAGGTCGTCTTGCCGGCGCCATTCGGTCCGATGATGCCGTGGACGCTCCCGGCCTCGACGGCGACATCGACCTCGTTGACGGCGAGCAGGCCGGTGAACTGCTTGGTCAGTTTGCTGGCGGTGAGCAAGGTGGTCATGGCGCCCGCCTCAACCGGAAGGGAATGACGCCGCGCGGCAGGAACAGCACCGCGATCACGATGATCAAGCCGTTGAACACCAGCCGGAAATCCTGCAAGGGCCGCAGCACCTCCGGCAGCGCGGTCAGGATGATGGCACCGATCACGGGAGCCACGGGGGTGCCGATGCCACCCAGCAGCGCGAAGCTGAGGATCGTCACCGCCATCTCGAAACCGTACTCGTTGGGACCGATGAAGCTGTTGCTGTGAGACGACAGGCAGCCGGCCAGCCCGGCGATCATCGACGAGACGATCAGCGCCCCCAGCTTGTAGCGCGGCAGGTTGACGCCCATCACGCCGGCCACCGCCTCGTCCTCGCGCATCGCCTCCATCGCGCGGCCGATCTTGGACCGCCCGACCGCCCAGAAGGCGACGACGCCGATCAGCAGCAGCAGGTAGATCAGCCAGAGATCCGCCTTGCGCGGGATGCCCGACAGGCCAAGCGCGCCGCCGGTAAGCCATTCGGCGTTGATGTAGAGGACACGCAGCACCTCACCCAGCGCGATGGTGGAGATCGCGAGATAGACGCCGCTGAGGCGCAGCGTCGGACCGCCGATGACCAGCGCCACCAGAGCAGGCGCCAGGGCGGAGAGCGGCAGCACCAGCCAGAACGGCAGCCCCAGGTTCAGCGTCAGCAGCGCGCCGGTATAGGCGCCGATCCCCATGAAGGCGGCCTGTCCCAGCGAGAGCTGGCCCACCGCCATGACGCAATACATCGACAGCGCCAGCAAGCCGTGGACACCCAGCGCGTGGACAAGGTTCTCGTAGGTGAAGAGGAAATCGTCGAGCCATTCAGCCATGGTCACGCCCTCTTCGCCTGGGCGCGGCCGAACAGGCCGACCGGGCGGAACCACAGGGTCAGCACCAGGATGGTGAAGGCGACGGCCTCCTTGGCGTTGGACGAGATATAGCCCGCCGTCAGAACCTCCAGCACGCCCAGCAGCACGCCGGCGATCAGGGCGCCCCGGATGTCACCGAGCCCGCCGATGATGATCACGGCGAAGCCCCGCAGCATCATGTGCTCGCCCATGAAGGGCTGGATCGCGTTGAAGTTGAGGCCGATCAGCACGCCGGCCGCCCCGCCCAGCATGCCCGACAGGAACGAAACCGCCGCGACCGTCAGGCCGACATTGATGCCCATCAGCCGCGCCGCGTCCTCGTTCTCCGCCAAGGCCCGGATCATCAGGCCCAGCTTGGTGCGTTGGAGCAGCACGAACAGCAGGGCCACCAGCACCAACGTGGTGCCAATGATCAGCATCTGCACCAGCGAGATGCGGATGCCGGAGAATTCGATCGCCGAGTTGTCGACGAAGCCGAAGGGGAAGCGCTGGATGTCGGTGCCGATGAACACCGCCATCAGCGAATAGAGCGCAAGGACGGCGCCGAGCGTGACCATCAGGGAGGACAGTTCACCGGCCTTGGCCCGGCGCAGCCGCGTCAGCAGGATCCAGTCCGCGACGACGGCCACCAGTCCGGCCGCGATGGCGCCCAGCGGCAAGGCCACCCAGATGTTGGCGCCGAACGACCGCGCGGCCGTCAGCGCAACGAAGGCGCCGATCGAGAAGTAGAAGCCATAGGTCAGGTTGATGACCCGGAGCACACCGAAGATCAAGGTGAACCCCAGCGCGAACAGCGCGTAGGTCGAACCCAGCACCAGGCCGTTGACCAATTGTTGGGACAGCATGGAAGCGATACGCCATTCACAGTAACAAGAGCGTCCCGCGTCGCGGGTGGCACGGATATCCGCGGTGGCGGAGGCCCGCTCCGGGAGCGGGCCTCCCTTAGCACGGGACCGTTCGCGGGACTACTCCAGTATTTCGAAGCGGCCGTTTTTCATGGCCAGCACCACGACACCCTCGTTCGACGCGGGATCGCGGCCCTGGGTGAAGCTGAACGGCCCCATCACGCCGTTGAAGTCGGTCTTGTACAGCGCCTCCCGGATCTTGTCGCTGTCGGCGGCGCCGGCGGTGTCGATCGCCTTGGCCACGATGTACATCGTGTCATAGGCCTGCGCCGCGAACTGGTCGGGGTCCTTGCCGTTCCGCTTCTTGTAGTCGGCGACGAACTTCTCGTTGGTCTCGCCCTTCTTGGCGATGAACCAGGGGCTGCCGACCAGCAACCCGTCGGCGGCGCCGCCGGCGATCTCGCCCAGCTTCGGCGAGTTGGCGCCGTTGCCGCCGATGAAGCGGACGCTGGCGGGGATGCCGAGCTGGCGCGCCTGGAGGACGACGCCGGAGATCGGCTCGACCAGCGCCGAGATGGTGATGGCGTCGACGTTCAAGCCCTTGATCTTGGTCAACTGGGCCGAGAAGTCGCTGTCCTTGCTGCCGAACGTCTCGATCGTCGCGATCTCGAAGCCGAGCTGCTCCGCCGCCGCCTTCATGCTGTCGAAGCCGGATTTGCTGAACGCGTCGTCGTTCGCGTACATCATCGCGATCTTCTTGACGCCGAACTTGTCCTTGGCCGTCTTCAGGGTCACCGGAACGACGTCGGATTCGGGCAGCGAGGTGCGGAAGATGAACGGACCGATCTCGGTGATGCCCTTGGCGGTGGTCGAGGTGCCGACCGTGACCACCTTGCGTTCGTTGGTGACGGGACCGACCGCGAACATCTCGTTGGACAGCGTCGGGCCGATCACGACCGGAACCTTGTCGCGGCCGACCAGCTTGCGCGCGGCGTTGACCGCCTGGTCCTTGTTCCCGGCCGAGTCCTCGATGATCAGGGCGATCTTCTTGCCGCCCAAGACGCCGCCGGCCGCGTTGATCTCGTCGAGCGCCAGTTCCAGTCCGCCCTTGATCGCGGTGCCATAGGCGGCGCTCGGCCCGGACAGGATCTCGATGGCGCCGACGGTCACCGTCTCCTGCGCCCACGCCGTGGTGGCGGCCGGAGCGGCCAGAAGCGAGCCGATGGCGATCGCTCCCACCGTCGAAAGCAACCTGGACATCTCAATTCTCCCTGCGTTTCACGATTTGGGCCGGATACTTGTACGGCCAGCCGATAAAATGCAAGTGGCGGCTGGCGTCGGTGGGGAAACGCCCACGTCCGGAGGGACCATCACGGGCCGTTCGCGGCCAGGAACCACAGCATCCCGGCGAGCGCGCTGGCGCCGAGCGTCGGGATCAGCCCGATCTTGAACCGGAAGATCGCCAGCGCCGCCAGCACCGTCAGCGCCAGCGAGGCGGGGTCGACCGAGGCGGGCACCGGGATGTCCAGCGACATTCCCAGGAACGCGACCTCCCGCACCTCGCGGAAGATGACGTGCAGGCCGAACCAGATCGCGAGGTTCAGGATGACGCCCACGACAGCGGCGGTGATCGCCGACAGCGCTCCCCCCAGCGCCACGTTGCCCCGCAGGCCCTCGATGAACGGGGCGCCAAGGAAGATCCACAGGAAGCAGGGCACGAAGGTGACCCAGGTCGTCAGCAGGCCGCCGAACGTGCCGGCCACCAGGGGCGGCAGCGAGCCCGCGTCCCGATAAGCCGCCATGAAGCCCACGAACTGCGTCACCATGATCAGCGGGCCGGGCGTCGTCTCCGCCATACCCAAACCGTCGAGCATCTCGCCGGGCTGGAGCCAGCCGTGATGCTCGACCGCCTGCTGGGCGACATAGGCCAGGACGGCGTACGCGCCGCCAAACGTGACCACCGCCATCTTCGAGAAGAACACGGCGATCTCGCTGTAGACGTCGCCCCACCCCAACGTGAGGGCCAGGACCGCCACCGGTCCAAGCCAGAGCGCCAGGAAGATGCCGCCGATCCGGAGCGACCACGCCACACTCGGCCGGGCGTGGAGCGGGGATTCCTCGCCCAGCAGGCTGTCGGCGTCGGCCACCACCGAGGATCCAGCCTTGCCATGCCCGCCGCCGACCCGGAAGACCGGGTTGCCCAGGCGGCCGCCGACGAAGCCGATCAGGCCGGCCGTCAGGATGATGATCGGAAACGGCACGTCGAAGGCGAAGATCGCCAGGAACGCCGCCGCCGCGATGCCGATCATGGCGTTGTTCCGCAACGCCCGCTTGCCAATGCGGATGACCGCGTCGAGCACGACCGCGAGCACGGCGGCCTTCAACCCGAAGAACAGGCCCTGCACCACCCCAACATTGCCGAAGGCCGCATAGATCCAGCTGAGCGCCATGATCGCGACGGCGCCGGGCAGCACGAACAGGATGCCGGCAATCAGGCCGCCCACGGTCCGGTGCATCAGCCAGCCGATATACACGGCCAACTGCTGCGCCTCCGGCCCCGGCAGCAGCATGCAATAGTTCAAGGCGTGCAGGAACCGCGTCTCGCCGATCCAGCGCTTCTCCTCGACCAGGATCCTGTGCATGACCGCGATCTGCCCCGCCGGTCCGCCGAAGCTGAGCGCCGCGATGCGGGCCCAGACCCAGAAGGCCTCACCAAGGCCGACGCCATGTCCACGGGGGCTCGCCACGGGCGCGGGATCCGTCTCCGCGTCGGCGCGCGCTTGGGTCATCGGACATCTTCCTGGTGTTGTTCTTCGCGGAGGCGGACCCTATCACGCGCCGGCCCGACTTTCACCCCGGAGACAAGCAAGCCGGAGGTAGGTCGGCTACAGCGAAGCGACAGCCGACACCACTCCCAACGCGCCTGCTTGTCGGCTGCCGCTTCGCTGTAGCCGACCTACGGTTGAGTGGCACGGCCTGATGCCACCACCCGCACCACGACTTGGCCGGTGAAGGGGCACACCGCTGCGTACTCGTAATCGATGGCGGTTTCGGCGGCGCATTCCATGAAGGCTTTGTACTCGTGGTCGCGCCAAGTGCGGTTGCCGATGAACTCGTCGAAGACCAGGATGACGCCGGGTTCCAGGCGGTCGGCCAGCGCGGTCAGGACGGTGCTGGTCGATGAGTAAATGTCGCTGTCCAGATTGGCGAAGCGGAGCGAGCCGGGATGGGCGGCGAGGAAAGGCCGCACGGTGTCGCTGAACCAGCCGGGGTGGAGCGTCACGTTCGGCCGCACGGGTGGCAGTTCCAAGCCGGTGGTGAAGCTGCCCTGGGGCTGGGTACCCCAATCCTCCGGCAGGCCCTCGAACGAATCGAAGCCGTGGACGTCCTGACCGGCGGCGTCGGCGATGTGGTTGATCGAGGTGCCGCGCCGGACGCCGAACTCCAGCACGAGCCCGGTTCGCTCCGCCAAGGCGACGCCGTGGCGCAGCAGGTCGGCGCCGCAGCCGAACAGCCGGAAATCGCACGCCAGGCGCGGCAGCAGCGCCCGGACCCCATCGACCAGCGCCAGATGATGCGGACGGTCCCGGAGTGGCCGCGCGATGATGACCTCGGCGTCGGCCTCGCGGCCCTCCAGCAGGGCGTATGCCGCCAGGAAGGCCCAGTACTTGCCGTTGGCCCCATGACACTCGGCGGCGCGGCGGAGACGGTCGAGCGCGTTGTCCATGCCGATGACCTGAAGGGCGGCGGCGTGGCTCTGGAACCAGGCCGCCGCGAGATCGGGCCGACTGTCGAGCAATCCATCCCACACCGCCAGGGCGCCGGCGGCGTCGCCGAGCGCGTGTTGGCACATGGCTTGGTCGTAAAGAAGCTGGCCTGTGACGCCACCCGCCGCGACCGCGCGCGACACCAGCCGGATCGCGTCCTCGTAGCGGGCATCCAGGCGATAAGCCGATGCCAGTGCCTCCCAAGCGGGCGGGTCCACCTCAGGCGCCGCCGCCAAGGGCTCCAGCAGGGTGACGGCCAGGTGCGGCGATCCGGCGGCGGTGAGGGCACGGGCGAGATGGACGCGGATGTCAATGTCGCCGGGGTCCAGCGCGGCGGCGCGACGGAGGTGGTCGAGCGCCGGCTCGAAGTCCTTCATGCCGAGATGGGCCCGGCCAAGCAAGGCGTGCCCTTGTGCCGACAGATCCGGCTGGGCGGCGAGCAGCCGGCGCGCCGCGCGGTATCGCTTGGCCACCAGAAGCCCACGCGCCGCTTGCTCCAACTCGGTCATCACCACTCCCCGTTCACCGCCGCCGGCTATCTACCCGCGCCGGCGGTGCCGGGCAAACCCGAAAGAGCGAACGCGGGCGGCAGCCTCTTCACAATCCGACATCGGCACCCCAGTTCAGGGCGCATCATGACGAACCACGACGAACGCAGGCTCGACCGTAGCCTGGACCGACTTCAACGCAACCTGCCGGGCTGGATCTCCCGGATGGTTGGCGGACTCCGCAATCCCGACCAGCGGTGGATCCGGATACCGGCCGGCGTCCTGCTGATCATCGGCGGGATATTGGGCTTCCTGCCGATCCTGGGATTCTGGATGGTGCCGCTCGGCCTGCTGCTGCTGGCCCTGGACATTCCCTTCCTGCGCCGGCCCACCGCGGGCGTGATGATCCGGGGCGAGCGGCGCTGGACCTCGTGGCGCCGCTCCCGGCGCGAGCAGCCCTAGCGGAGTTGGGGCCGGTTCAGGCCGCCAGCACCAAGCCAGCCGGGGAAGCGCCGCTTCCGCGGGTGCCAGCGTAGGTTTCCCACAGTGCTCGGAACACGGGTTGGCGGTCCAGCAGATCCTCCAGCGAGCCCAAGTCGACCACGGCGCCATCGGCCATCCACACGATGGTGTCGAACCGGGTCAGCAAATGCAGCCGGTGGATCGACGACGCGACACAGGCGTCGGGGAACTCCGCCAGGAGATTGTCGTAGATCCGCATTTCGGTTGTCGGATCCATGCTGCTGGTCGGCTCATCCAGCATGATCAGCGAACTATCGCGCGACGCCAGGATGCCGCGGGCCAGCGCCAGCCGCTGCTTTTGGCCACCCGACAGGTTGAGGCCCCGCTCGGTGATCTCGGTCGCCAACCCTTGGGGCATCCGCTCGATCACGGGTCCGAGGCAGGCGAGCGCGCAAGCCCGCTCGACGGCACCCGGCGGGTACGGGACGCCCATGGTGATGTTCTGGGTGATGGTGCCTTCGAAGATCTCGGGGTCCTGCGGCACCAGCGTGGCGATCGGGCCGAGGTCGCGGAGGTCGGACCGTGCCACGCCATCGATCGACAGCGTCACGCGGTCGGCCTCGTACAATCCCGCCAGCACGCGCAGCAGCGTGCTCTTGCCCGATCCGCTTTCGCCGACGAAGGCGATGCGGCCGCCGCGCCGCAGGATCAGCGACACGTCGCGAAGCGTCGGCCCGTCCTGCCGCTGGTTGGCATGGCTGAACTCCAACCCCTCGACAGCGATTTCGGTCCAGCCGGACGCCACCGGCAGGGCGGAGGCCGATTTGCGACTGGCCGCCGACAGGATCTCGTCGGCGCTGCCGATATCGGTCTGGTAGCGGACGAGATCCTGCCAATTGGTCGCCATCGAGCCGACCACGTTGCCGATCTGCTGGGAGTACTGATGGACCATGACGGCGGTGCCGAGCAGGATGACGCCCTCGCTCCGCCACGCCAGCCACGCGTACAGCGCCACCAGACCGCAGCGGATGCCGTTGTTGAGCAGGTCGATCGCGCACCATTTGGCCTCGTTGAGGACGATGCCCCGGCGGAGCGGCGCGAAGACGGTGGTGAGACGGGCCGCGACGGCCGACCGGGTGGCCGCCTGGAGACGCAGCGTCAGGACCGTCGAGATGTTGCCCAGGCAGTCGATCAGCTCGGCGGTGTAGCGGCGCTCGAAGCGGTTCTCCTCGTTCAGCAGGAAGACCATGATGCGGTCGAACCGGATCAGGATCGCGAAGATCAAGACATAACCCAATATCGCCGCGGCGCCGGTCCAGGCGGAGACGAGGCACAGCGCCACCAGCGGTCCGATCAGGCTGACCGAGTTCTGGAGATAGATGAACTGGTTCTGCGAGAAGCCGAACAGCGCCGCCGTCGCCTTGGCCATGCGCTGGATGGTGTCGCCGGAATGATGGCCCTCGTGCCAGCGCAGCGGCAGCGTCACCGCCTTGGCGTAGAGCGCGTCGGCGAACCGCTCGCGGATACGGACCGCCATGAATCGCTCGATGACCCGCCCCGGCCCATGCATCAGCCAGCCAACCACGCAGGTGCCGAACATCAGCGCCATGTACCAGCCGGCCAAGGACATGTTCTGGCCGTCGGCCTGTGTTCCCGCCGTCTGAAGCGAGTTGACCGCCTCGCCGAAGAAATAGGGGATCGCCAAGCGCACGGTCTGGGCCAGGAACAGCAGGCACAGGAAAGCCGCGACCAGCGGCCTGTGTCCCTCGGCATGGCGCCAGAACGCCTTGTAGAGACCGGTGATGCCGCTATGGGTCACGGCCTCCTGATTGTCATTGGAGGAAAGGTCGTGTGAGGAACGGTCGAAGGAAGGGGAGGATGCCATGATGACGTCTCGTGCTCTCACCGCGCGTCGGATGCCGATCCGGTCGGTGGCGCACACTATCGTCGTCATGGTTAAAGCAGCGTTTACCGAGATTCCGCAGCAGCGAGCGCCGTTTAACGAACGTTAACGCGATCCGGTCCGCACGGTGCCGAGACCACTGACCCGCACCGTCGGCTCCTCCCGGATCCTGTCGACATCGATCGACCCGATGCCGGAGATGCTGAGGTCGGCGCGTTCCACCGGAGCCTGTACCCTGATGCTGCCGGTACCGGTGATGGATGCCTTCAGCATGCCGACCTTGCCGCCGCCCACCGTGATGCCGCCAGCGCCGGCCAGATCGGCGTCGAGGTCGCCATCGACACGGGCGACCGCGACGGTGCCGCCACCATGCACCGACAAATCGCCGTCGGTCACGGCGCCCGCCGTCACCCGCCCGCTGGACACGTCCAGTCTCACGGGCGCCTTGAGGTCGCCGATCTCCCAGTCGCCAACCATGCCGGTGGCGGTCAGGGGCGTACCCCGCGGGACCCACAGCTCGACCTCCGGCAGGTCGTCCTCACCCTGATCGCCGGAGGACAGGGTGAAGCCGCCGATCTGGCTGACCGCCCGGGCGCCAAAGCCGCTCGCGATGTTGACCGAGGATCCCGACGAGGCCACGGACAGGGAGCCCGCCGTCACCACCAGGGTGCCGCGCTCGGTCCGTCGCGACAGCTCGCCCATCCAGGAGCGCGGCCCCTCGGCCTTGAGCCGGATACCGGGGCCGTCGTGCAGTCGGACATGGACGTGGCCCGCGACACCCCGCAGGTCGGCCGCCTTGGCCGTGAAGGTCTCGTCGATCGACGCGCGGTCCCGCGCCGCCGCGGCGGCGCCCGTGACGAGGCCGGTGGTCAGGACGGCGGCGGCCAGCTGGCGGCCCAGTCGGTTCCAAGGGGGCATCGGTTCTCTCCTGTGAATGGGTGATCGCGGCGGAATGGATTGGGGCGTCGCCCTATTCGGCCTTCTCCTCCTGCAGCAGGCAGGTGGTCTCCGGCGCGGGGTTGAGCAGCATCACCATCCGGTCGGGCGCCGAGCCGCGCCGGAAACGCAGGCCGCTGGAGCTGTCGAAGTAATCGATCGCGGTGTCGCGCAGGTCGCTCTCGTCGATGATGCGGTCGCCATGCTGCCAGCATTGAAGCCGAACCGCCCCGCTCGGGAAGAGGCCGGGGGCTCCGCCCGCCTTGGCCCCGACCGGCGGGCCGCCCTCCTTGACCACTGTGGCCGCCGCGCCTCCGATGCCCAAGGCCAGTGTGACAACCAAAGCCATCGGGGCGGACAGCGCGAGGCTGAGGGCCAGCAACCTCGGTGTCATCGGCAGCCTCCCCGCCCGACGTTGTTGATCACGTCGCCGGTGATGATCGTGACGACCTCGCGCGGGGCCTGGGCGCCCTTGGGGACGAAGACGTTGCCGACGGATTGGCTGCCGCAGCCCTGCTGGCTTCCGCGGGTGAAGTCCTGGTTCTGGAGTTCGCCCTGGCGGCGCCAGCTCTTGGCGATCTGCATCTGGATCTTGTCGTTGAAGCGGGGTTCCAGGTGGGTGCGCTGGTTCAACTCCGCCGCGGCGGCGCTGGTGGTCGTGCCGATGGCGACCGTCAAGGCGCCGGTCGCGGAAGCCAAGGCCATGAATGCCCCGGCGATCAGGAAGCGGGTCGGTGTCGGCATGGAGGCGTTCCCCTCGGCTACGGTGACCGGTGGAGGCTCCACCGTGTCGGTCCGCAAACGTTAGGCGGACGCATAACCCTTGTCTGTGAAGCCATTCACCTCTTTCGAAACACCTCCCAAGAGCCCATCGATGGACACGCTACCGGACATCTTCCCACTCAAGACAAGCAACGATCATTCCCTTACGCATATCCCCCAATCGATTTGGTTGAGCATTCGGAATACTTACTTTTCATGCTTGTCTCAAACTGGCCCGTCGGGGATATAATCTAACGAGTATGTTGCCGTCGGCTGTCGCGGCCGGCCGAGCTCGAAATCCTGGTCGGGCGGCGTGGCATGCGACGGGTGGGACGCTTCCCTGATGAGAATTACTCGGTTCCTGAGCCTGCTGGTAATCCTGGTCTGCGGCGTGCTGGTCACCGGCGCGACGATCGCGCGCGCCGCCGAGACGGACAAGCGGATCGCCCTGGTGGTCGGCATCGGCGCCTATCAGTTCGCTCCAGCCCTGCCCAACCCCGGCAACGACGCCCGAGCCATCGCCGCTTCCCTGCGGAAGCTGAATTTCGAGGTCGAGGAAGCCTACGACCTGGATAACCGGGGGTTTTCCGGCCGTCTGCGCGACTTCGGCATCCGCGCCGCCTCGGCTGATGTGGCCGTGATCTTCTACGCCGGCCATGGGCTTCAGGTGCGCGGCCAGAACTATCTGCTGCCGTCCGACGCCAAGCTGGAGCGCGAGCGCGATCTGGTCTACGAGGCGATGCCGCTCAACCTGATCATGGGAGAGCTGGCGCAGGCCCGGAAGCTGGGCGTGCTGATCCTGGACGCCTGCCGCAACAATCCCTTCGCCGACCGCCTGTCGAAGAACAACGCCGGTGCCCTGCGGGAACGCGACGTCTCCGCCGGCCTGTCGCGGATCGACGACACGCCGAGCGATACGCTGGTAGCCCTGGCGACACGAGCCGACGCGCTGGCCGAGGACGGCAGCGGCGAGCACAGTCCCTACACCAACGCGCTGCTGAGAAACTTCGCGGTGCCGGGACTGGAGCTTGGCCTGTTCTTCCGCCGGGTGCGCGACAACGTGATGGAGGCGACTCAGGGCCGCCAGGAACCCTTCATCTTCGGCTCGCTGGGCGCCACACCCTTCTATTTCAATCCGGCGCCGCCGAACCGCATCCCCGAACTTCCCGCCCTGAAGCCAATCGTCATCGGGGACTCGGCCGAACCGGTCAAGCTTGGCATCGGACGCGTCGCCGATCCGGATGGCGACGAGGTCTTCGCGCAGGTCTCCAACCTGCCGACACTGGGACAGATCCGCTTGGGCGAGCGGCTGGTGCTGATCGGCGACTACCTCAGCGCCGCGCAACTGTCCCAATTGACCTACAAGCCGGAGATCGGCGGCGTGGGTGCCGCAGGCAGCTTCGACTTCGCGGTGATGGACAACAAGGGCGGCATGGCGCCCGGCAGCATCGCGATCACGGTCGACCAGTCGAACCGTCCGCCGGTGGTGGCCGGTGAGCGCACCTTCCGCCTGGCGGTGCCGCGACTTGGCCTGGAGACGCCCACCGATCCCGACGGCGACCCACTGACACTGACGGTCGCCACCCTGCCGTCGCGGGGCACGGTCAGGAGAGGCTCGCAAGCGTTGCGCCTGGGCGACAAGGTGACGGCCGCCGAAATTCCCGGCCTCTTGTATGACCCGGGCCAGTCCGCCCCCGGCGACGCTGGCAGCTTCGCCATCCTGGCCGAGGATGGCAAGGGCGGCAAGGCGACCGCGTCGGTCCGGATCGAGGTTGAACCCGCCGGCACCCCCGCCAGCGGCCCCGACCTGGAGGACGCGATGTGGCAGCGCATCCGCGACAGCGCCCAGGCGGGGGACTTCACCGCGTATCTCCAGCTTTTCCCCGACAGCCGCAACGCCGCGCTGGCGCGGAGCCGGCTGGCCCTCGTGACGCCGGCACCCGCTCCAATGGCATCGGCTGCTCCACCTGCCCCCGCCGCGGCGGTCCCTGCTCCCAGGACGGAGATCGCGAAGGCCGAACCGCCCAAGCCGGCGCCAGCGCCCGTCCCCACGCCCGCCCAGGCGCCGGCCAAGCAGGAAGCGAAGAAGGTCGAGCCGCCCAAACCGGAACCCGTCAAGCCCGCTCCCGCCCAGACCACCGCCGCGGATCCCGCTCCCCAGCCGGCGACGCGGAACAAGGGGCAGTCCAACAGCTTCCAGGACTGCGCGGAATGTCCGATCATGGTGCGCGTTCCCGCCGGAAGCTTCGCCATGGGAACGGTCAAGGGCGATCCCAGCGAGATGCCGAGCCACAAGGTGACGATCGGCCGCCCCTTCGCGCTGGGGATGTTCGAGGTCCGGGTGGCGGAATGGCGCGCCTGCGTCCAAGGTGGCGGGTGCGAGACCATGCCGCGCATGACCAGCGCCACCGACGAGACGCCGATCCACAATGTCCACTGGAAGGACGCCGTCGACTATGTGACGTGGCTGTCCAAGCGGACGGGGCAGAAATACCGCCTGCCCAGTGAGGCCGAGTGGGAATACGCCGCCCGCGCGGGCACGGCCGGACGCTTCTGGTGGGGCGACATCGTCGGCGTCGCCAACGCGAATTGCGAGAACTGCGGCGGCATGTACGAGAGGATGACCCCCCTGCCGGTCGGCAGCTTCAAGCCCAACCCGCTCGGCCTCTACGATATGAATGGGGGAGTCGCGGAGTGGGTGGCGGACTGCTGGAACAACAATTACCGTGGCGCCCCCGCCGACGGCGGCGCCTGGACGCAGGGCGATTGCCGCAAGCGCGTGTTGCGCGGCGGGTCGTGGCGGAACGACGCCAACTCGCTGTCGGCCACCGGCCGCCTCAATTATGACGAGGACGTGCGCTATCTGGCCAACGGCTTTCGGGTTGCCCGGGAGCTGAACTAGTCCAAAGATCACCTGAAAACCGGCGCGGGGTGTCGGCTGGTTTACTGCGGGCCTTGGTGGGGGCATGCAGCATGGAGCGGCATTCACGGAGGTTAACCATGCGCATCCGCTATCCCTTCACCCATCTCGCACGCTCGGCCCTAGGGCTGGCGCTGGCGGCTTGCTTGGGCGGCGTGGGCAGCGCCACCGCCGATCAGGCGATCGTCGTGGCCGCCACCGTCCCTGGCTTCACCGTCGGTCAGGTGGTCGAGGACGGCGCTCCCGTCCACCTGCCGGAGGGGACCAACGCCCTGTTCCTGTTCGCCAGCGGCCGAACGATCACCATCAAGGGACCCTATGATGGTCCGCTCGACCGACTGTCCGGCGGCTCGCCGGCACAGGGCCGCCTGTCGGGGCTGTTCGCCGCCGACCGCTTTTCCCAAGGTGAATTGGGCGCCGCCCGCACCGTCGGCCCCGCCAAGGGCCGATCGGGCGGCGAATTGGCGCCGATCGACCTCTCCTTGCCGGGAACATGGTGCGCGCCGACCAACCGGCCGCCCGAGCTTCAGAAGCCTTCCGATCCCGCCTTCGACACGGTGATCCTGCACGCGCCCGGCGTCGACGACGCGACGATCGCGTGGCCAACCGGCGCGCAGGTGCGTCCGTGGCCGGCCAAGGCACCCTTGGTGGACGGCGCGCGCATGCTGGCGCTGAGCGGCGACCGCACCCATAGCAGCGCGCTCGTGCTTCGGCTGGTCGACGACAAGACGGGCGCTTCCGGCGATGCCGGCGCGCTGGCGGTGGCCCTGGTCCGCGCCGGCTGCACCCGGCAGGCGGAACCCGTGCTGGCGGCGCTGGGCGAGACCCTGGCACCGCTCGACCTGTCACTGTCGTCCGATCGCGGGTTGTATCCGACATATCGACAGGGCGACCAGATCAGGCTGGTCCTCCAAACCAACCGGGACGCCCATCTGTACTGCTATCTGCGCCGGCGGAACGACCTGATCCCAATCTTCCCGTCGCCCGAGAGCGGCGGCTCGCTGGTCAAGAGCCACACGCCGATGACCTTCCCCGGTGACCGCATGCCGCTTCCGCTGTCCGCGTCCGACCTGGGGGGAGACAGCGAGGTCCGCTGCTTCGCCGCCGACCGCGATCTGACGCCATCCCTGCCAGGTGGAAGCCAGTCTGGCGCGCAAGCGGGCGCCCAAGCCTTCCGCCCCATGGGCAAGGACGCGGTCGAACGCCTGGAAGCCACGCTGGACGGATTGCGCCAGACGCGTCTGGTGGTGGCCCAGATCGTCATGCGGGTCGAGTGAAGCCTCCACGGACCGGATGGAACCCGGATGCCCAAGGATGCGGGAGAGCGCTCGCGGGACGTCGGACCGCCGGAGCGGGAGCTTGACGCCAAGGGGGTGACCCAGCGGCCGCGCGGCATCCCCGCCAAGGTGGCTCCGTTCAGGATGGCGCTGGCGATCAGCCTGGCCATCGCGGCGGCGTCCTTCGCCCTGCCCCGCGTCCTGCCGCCGCTGAGGCTGGCGGACGAGAGCTTCGGCGATTTGATGATCGGGCACTTCGCGCCGCCGGAGCCGCAGCACACCGGTATCGCCCTGGTCGCTTTCGGCGAGGACAGTTTCGCGACCCTGGCCTGCCGCTCGCCAGTCGATCGCGGGTTCCTGGCCGACCTGATCGGCAAGCTGCGGGATGCGCGGGTCCGCGCGGTCGGCATCGACATCCTGTTCGACCAGCCTACCCTGCCAGACCTGGACGACCGGCTGCGTCGCCGCCTAGCCGATCCCGGAATGCCCGTGGTCGCCATTTCCGCGCTCGAGCGGACGGGTTTGACCGAACGTCAACGCGAGTTCCTCGGCGGCTTCCTGGCCGGCGTTCCGCATGGCTACGCCAACTTGGCCAAGGACACGCTGGACGGTTCGGTGCGCTGGCATGTCCCGGCGGCCGATGACGGCACGCTCAGCTTTCCGGCGCGGCTGGCGGTGGCGGCGGGCGGCACGCCGCCGCCCCCAGATGCCTTCCGGATCGCGTGGCGCCATGGACCGGACGACGCCACCCCGCCTTTCCCGATCTATCCGGCGGAATTGATCTCGCTGCTGCCTCCGGACTGGCTGGCCGGCAAGGTGGTCCTGGTCGGCACCGTGCTGTCTGGAACGGACCGGCACAGGACGCCGCTGTCCCGCACGGGCATCAGCATGCCCGGCGTCGAGATCCAGGCCCATGTGTTGGCCCAACTGCTGGATCACAGGACGAGCCAGCGCCTCGATCCCGCTTGGGAGGCCGCCCTGACGCTGGGTCTCGGCGGCATCGGGGTGGCGCTGGCGGTGGCCGGCCTGCCGGTCTGGTTGCTGGCGGTGGCGGGCACGGCGCTGATGGCCTGCCTGTGGGCGGGTGCCGCGGCGCTGTTCGCCTCCGGTGGGGCGCTGATCCCCTTGTTGGCGCCGTCGCTGGCGCTGGCGGGAGGCATCGGCGGCATGACCGCGCACCGCTCGCTCCGCGAGCGTGCCGACCGCAGGACCCTGATGAGCTTGTTCGCCACCCATGTCTCGCGTCCGGTCGCGGAGGAGATGTGGCGCGAGCGGGCGACGTTCATGGCGGGAGGGCGCCCGAAGCCGCAGGAACTGACCGCGACCGTGCTGTTCTCGGACATCAAGGGCTTCACGACGATCTGCGAGGCGCTGCCTCCGGAACCCCTGATCCGCTGGCTCGACAGCTACCTGGAGGCGATGACGCGGGTGGTCGCCGCCCACGACGGCGTCGTCCTGCGCTTCATCGGCGACGCGATCCTGGCGGTGTTCGGGGCACCCGTGGCGCGGACGACACGGGAGGAGATCGACGCCGACGCGGCGAAGGCGGTGAGTTGCGCCCTCGCCATGGGCCGCGAGTTGGAGGCCCTGAACGCGATGTGGCGGACCGAGGGCTTGCCGTCGGTGATCATCCGGGTCGGCATCCACACGGGTCCGCTGGTGGTCGGCAGCCTGGGCGGCGCCGGACATCGGGAATATTCGCTGTTGGGGGACACCGCCAACACGGCGGCCCGGCTGGAGGCCCACGCCAAGCAGGTGGCCGAGCGGACCTCGCCCTGGTCACAGGTGATCGTCGGTGAGACGACCTGGGAGGCCGTCGCGCGGGCGGGAGCCGGGGCCGGGCCGATCCCCGATGGACTGCCGGTCGGCGAGATCGGCTTGCGTGGCAAACGCCTGCCGGTGAGGATTTGGCTGTTGCGGGACGGGGTCAGCGAACCGTGATGGTGATCTTCTTGGAGGTCACCGGCGGGTCGTGCGGCACGTGGTCGGCGTCGCCCATCAGCAATTGCAGCGTATGGCGGCCGGGCGGCAGTTCCAGATAGGTTTCGGTCTGTCCAGCGCCGAGATGGACATGGTTGCGGTCGTTCGGGATCGGCTCGTCCAGCGGCGGCACGCCGACATCGATCAGCAGGTGGTGATGGCCGGTGTTGGGCTTATCGACGCCGGACGGCGCCACGCCGAAGTTCCGCAAGCCCAGCCAGACCTTGAACCGTCCGGTCACGACCTCGCCGTCATTGGGCCACCCGATATAGGCGTAGGCGTCCTTGGGTGCCGGATGGCGGTCGTCCGCCGGGGCGGCGCCGGGAGCCAACGCCACGAAGACCGATACGAAACCCGCGGCGACGGCCGCGACCAGGGCGCTTGATCTCATGGCTTGAACCTCCTTACCTCAGCGTACCGGGCCTCAGCGAACCGTGATGGTGATCTTGCTGGACGTGACCGGTGGGTCGTGGGGCACGTGGTCGGCGTCGCCCAGCAGCATCTGGAGCGTGTGCTGGCCAGGAGGCAGTTCGACCCGCGCCTCGGTCTGGCCGCCACCGAAATGCAGGTGGTTGCGGTCGTTGGGGATCGGCTCGTCGAGCGGCGGAAGCTCGCTGTCGATGATCAGGTGATGATGGCCGGTGCCTTCGCGGCGGACACCGGCTGGAGCGACGCCGTAGTTCTGCAAGCCCATGCGGACCCAGAACTTGCCGCCGTTGATCACCGTGCCGTTGGAGGGCCAGATGATGTAGGCCCGGGCATCCTTGGGAGCCGCCATCCGCTTGGGCCGCTCGTCCCCCGGAGCCGTCTGGCCATCCGGCGCCGTCATGTCGTGGGTGCCATGGCCGGCATCCTGGGCCAAGGCCGTCCCGGGAATGGCGCAGGCGAGGAGGAAGGCGGCAACCCGAACGATCATTTCGACTTCTCCGGCGGTTCTTTTTGAAGATCACCACGGTCGTTGGCGTGATTGTCGGCCAGGATCGACCAAAGCTGAAATGCCCTTGGGGCTGGGTGTCCTTTGGATGAGGGGGCATGACCGGGTGGATTACCCGCCTGGCCCCTTCAGTCCTGGCTCCTTCAGTTGACGCGGGCGAACTGGACGCGGCGGTTGGCGTCGTCGAAGGCGTTGCCGGTCAGCGGCTCGCTCTCGCCCTTGCCGACGACGAGGATGCGCGACGCGGGGATCTGGTGCTTGCGCTCCAGGTACTTGGCCACCGCCTCGGCGCGGCGCTCCGAAAGGCTCTGATTGTACTGGTCGGCGCCCCGCGCGTCGGTGTGGCCCTCGACCACGATCGCGACATCGGGTTCGCCGCGCAGCACTTGACCGACGGTGTCGATGTACTCGAACGATTCGGCGGGAATGACGGCGGAATTGAACGCGAAGTTGATGCGGAAACCGAAAGCGGTCTGATCGGAGGAGCGGCTGGGCTCCCGGCTGGGTTCGGGCCGCGCCGGAGCGGCCTGCTGGGTGGCGGCGACCTGATGGGCCGGCTCCTCGTGGGCGGGCGCTGGCACCGCCGTCGCGGTTTCCTGGGGGGCGGGCGAGTAGGAGGCCTGGGCCATGGACGACGGCGCCGCCTTCTGGGCCGCCTTGCCGGCGGCGCCGATGATCTCGATGCTGCGGTAGCGGGGAGCGGGAGAGGCCAGCAGTTCCTGGACCTCGGCGACGGTCGGGGGACGGTCGAACATCCGCACCTCGGCGGCATTCCCCGGACCGGTCAGCACCGGGAGCAACAGGGCGGCGGTGGCGATGCGGCGGGCGATGGTGCTGTTCATGTCCGGTCTCCATGATCTGGAAGCTTGGGGCTGGGCGATGCCCTGTTCATGAAGACGACATTAACCACCGCGGCGAGGCACCGCAGTGAACCGGTTCATAACTTTGGAGATTTCCGAAAATCGCGGTGGGAGTACTCAGCCGTGCCGAGCCAGGACCGCGCCGGCCAAGTAGAGCGAACCGCAGATCATCACCCGCGTCGGCCCGGCGGCCCGCGCCATGACCTCCGCCAGCGCCGCCTCCACGCCGCTGGAGGCGGCGGCATCCGCGATGCCGACGGCCCTTGCGGCGTCTGCGGCGTCACCAGGAGCGAGCGAGGCTTCCTCGCCGGGAACCGCGACCGCGCGCAGCATCGTCACGTGGGCTTTGAGCGGACGGAGGAAATCGGTCGGCTCCTTGGTCGCCAGCATGCCGAAGATCAGGGTGAGCGGCAGGCCGTCTTCCCGCCTCCAGCGCGCGGCCTGGGCGCCCAGCACCTCGCCGGCGGAATCGTTGTGGCCGCCGTCCAGCCAAAGCTCCCAGCCCGGCGGCAGCCGGTCGACCAGTGGTCCGCGGGTCAGGCGTTGCAGGCGGCCGGGCCATTCGACGGTCGCCAGACCGCGCGCCACCGCCTCGTCCGGGACCCTGATCCCCGGCAAGTGGTCCAGGCAAGCCAGCGCCACCCCGGCGTTGACGATCTGGTGCGCTCCCGGCAGTCCGGGAAGCGGCAGGTCGACCCCGCGCGCCGGACTGTCGAACCGGAAGCCGGTGGCGGTCGGCACCACGGTCCAAGCCTCGCCGGCGGCGAAGAGAGGGGCGCCGATCTCCTGGGCCTTGGCGCGGAAAGCGGCCATGGCCTCATCCTCCGGTTGCGGTGCCACGACGGCGGGGACGCCCGGCTTCATGATGCCGGCCTTCTCGCCGGCGATCGCCGTCAAGGTGTCACCGAGGAACTGCGTATGGTCGTAGGAGATGCGCGTCAGCGCCGTGACCGCCGGACGGTCCAGCACGTTGGTGCTGTCGAGCCGGCCACCCAGGCCGGTCTCCAGCAGCAGCACGTCGGCGGGCACGCGCGAGAACGCTAGCATGGCGGCGGCGGTGGTGATCTCGAAATACGTGATCGGCTGCCCCTGGTTGGCCGTCTCGCACTCCTCCAGGATTTCCGCCAAGTGGTCGTCGGGGATCAGCTTCCCGGCCAGCCTGATCCGCTCGTGGAAGCGCACCAGATGGGGCGAGGTGTAGACATGGACCCGCTTGCCGGCGGCCTCCAGGAAGGCCCGCAGGAAGGCGATGGTCGAGCCCTTGCCGTTGGTGCCGGCCACGTGGACCGTCGGTGGCAGCCGCAGATGCGGGCTACCGACCGCCTCCAACATCCGGAAGGTCCGGCCGAGCGAGAGATCGATGACCTTGGGGTGAAGGTGCTTGAGCCGGTCCAGGACCGGATCGGCGCGCTCAGCGCTCGGGACGATCACCGGGGGTGGCAGGCTCAAGGGTCTCACCGCTATGGGGTTGGGCGCCGGGAGTGTCGGACGTGACGGCGACGGTCGGCTCGGCCGTCAGATCCTCGATCGATTCCGCCTCGGTCGGGGCGACCACGGCCTCCGGCTCCTGCTTCGGCAGGGTGACGATCTCGGCGGACGGTCCGGGACGGCTCAGCAGGTCGAGCACGCGGATCAGCGTCTCCCGCAGGTCCTTGCGGTGGACGACCATGTCCACCATGCCGTGCTCCATCAGGTATTCGGAGCGCTGGAAGCCTTCCGGCAGGGTCTCGCGGATGGTGTCCTCGATCACCCGGGCGCCGGCGAAGCCGATCTGCGCGCCCTTCTCGGCGATGTGCAGGTCGCCCAGCATCGCGAAGGACGCCGTGACGCCGCCGGTGGTCGGGTCGGTCAACACGACGATGTAGGGAAGACCAGCCTCCTTGACCATCTGGACCGCGATCGTGCTGCGCGGCATCTGCATCAGCGACAGGATGCCCTCCTGCATGCGGGCGCCGCCGGAGGACGGCACCACCACCAGCGGAGCCTCCTGCAGGACGGCCAGCCGGGCGGCGGCCAGAAGCCCCTCGCCCACCGCGATGCCCATGGACCCGCCCATGAACCCGAAGTCGAACGCGGCGATGACGGTGCCGATGCCGCCCATCTTGCCGTGCGCGACGCGGATGGCGTCGCTCTTGCCGGTCTTGGCCTGGGCTTCCTTCAGCCGGTCGGTGTAGCGCTTCTGGTCGCGGAAGCGCAGCGGATCGATCGGCGCCTTGGGCAGTTCGATGACCTGGAAGTCGTCATCGTCGAACAGCATCTTGAGCCGCTTGTCGGCGTCCAGCCGCATGTGAAAACCACAGTGCTGGCACACATGAAGGTTCTCTTCCAGATCGCGGTGGAAGATCATCGCCTCGCAGTTCGGGCACTTGTGCCAGAGGTTGTCCGGCACGTCCTTCTTGGTGTAGAGGGCGCGAATCTTGGGGCGGACGAAATTGGTGAGCCAGTTCATGGAGGGTCTTCGCCGATGTCGTGAGGGGCCGATGCCGTGAGGGCTGGGGACTGGGAAGGCGGCGCCGGGCGGATGGCTTCCGGTCAGCCCCGCGCGGCGCGAACGCCTTCCGAGAGGGTGCGAACGAAAGCCAGCACGTCATCCACCAGTCCGGGAGCGGCCAGGCCAGTCTCGTCGAGGTTGGCGGTGATGCGGTTGACGATGGCGGAACCGACCACGGCGGCATCGGCCAGCCTCGCGACGGAGGCCGCCGCCGCCGGGGTCGTGATGCCGAAGCCCACCGCGACCGGCAGGTCGGTGTGGCGGCGCAGCCGTCCGACGGCCTCGGTGATGGCCTCCTCGGTCGCGGTCGCCGCCCCGGTGATGCCGGTGATCGAGACGTAGTAGACGAAGCCGCTGGTGTTCGCCAGCACGGTCGGCAGCCGCTTGTCGTCGGTGGTCGGCGTCGCAAGGCGGATGAAGTTGATCCCGGCGGCCAGCGCCGGCAGGCACAATTCGCCATCCTCCTCCGGCGGCAGGTCGACCACGATCAGACCGTCGACACCCGCGGCGCGGGCGTCGGTCAGGAATCGTTCGACGCCATAGGAATAGATCGGGTTGTAATAGCCCATCAGGATGATCGGCGTCTCGGCGTCGGTCTGGCGGAACTCGGTCACCAGCTTCAAGGTACCGCGCAGCGTCATGCCCGCCCGCAGCGCCCGCAGCGAGGCCGCCTGGATCGACGGACCATCGGCCATCGGATCGGTGAACGGCATGCCGATCTCGATCACGTCGGCCCCGGCGCCGGGCAGGCCCTGGACGATCCGCAGGCTGGTCGCGTAGTCGGGATCGCCGGCGGTGACGAAGGTCACCAGACCGCCGCGCCCCTCGCGCCTCAGCGTCTCGAACTTGGCGGCCAAGCGTCCGCTGTCGGCGGCGCGCCCGGTGTCCCCGAACCCCGTGTTTCCGGTGTCGATGGCAGCGCTCATATCTTGACTCCCAGGGCGTCCGCCACGGTGAAGATGTCCTTGTCGCCCCGGCCGCACATGTTCATCACCAGCAGGTGATCCTTGGGCAGCGTCGGCGCCAGCTTGATGACGGCGGCCAGCGCGTGGGCGGGTTCCAGCGCCGGGATGATGCCCTCCATGCGTGAGCACATCTGGAAGGCGTCCAGCGCCTCGTTGTCGGTCGCCGAGACGTATTCGACGCGGCCGACATCGTGCAGCCACGAATGCTCTGGTCCGATGCCGGGATAGTCCAGGCCGGCCGAGATCGAATGGCCCTCCAGGATCTGCCCGTCCTCGTCCTGCAGCAGGTAGGTCCGGTTGCCGTGGAGCACGCCCGGCCGTCCGCCGGTCAGCGAGGCCGCGTGGGCTCCCGTCTCGATCCCATGGCCCGCCGCCTCGACCGCGACCATCTTGACGGTCGGCTCGTCCAGGAACGGGTAGAACAGGCCCATCGCGTTGGACCCGCCGCCGATGCAGGCGACTAGGCTGTCGGGCAGCCGGCCCTCGGCGGACATCATCTGCTCGCGGACCTCCTCGCCGATCACCGACTGGAAGTCGCGGACCATGGCCGGATAGGGATGCGGACCGGCGACGGTGCCGATGATGTAGAAGGTGTCCTCGACATTGGTCACCCAGTCGCGGAGCGCCTCGTTCATGGCGTCCTTGAGGGTGCGGGCACCCGACTTGACCGCCTTGACCTCGGCGCCCAGCAGCTTCATCCGGAAGACGTTGGGCTTCTGCCGCTCGATGTCGGTCTCGCCCATGTAGATCGTGCACGGCAGGTCGAACAGCGCGCAGACCGTCGCGGTCGCCACGCCGTGCTGGCCGGCGCCCGTCTCGGCGATGATCCGGCGCTTGCCCATGCGGCGCGCCAGCAGGATCTGGCCCATGCAGTTGTTGATCTTGTGCGCGCCGGTGTGGTTCAGCTCGTCGCGCTTGAAATAGACCTTGGCGCCTCCGAACCGAGCCGTCAGCCGCTCCGCGTGGTACAGCGGGCTGGGCCTGCCAACGTAATGCGTCAGGTAGTGCCGCAGTTCCGCCTTGAAGGCCGGATCGACCTTGGCGGCGTTGTAGGCCCCCTCGACGTCCAGGATCAGGGGCATCAGCGTTTCGGCGACGAAACGACCGCCAAAGATGCCGAAATGCCCATGCTCGTCGGGACCGGAGCGATAAGTGTTCAACCGCTGCATCACGCTTCCCCGCGGGTCGCCGGGCTGCCCGTCGCCAGTCAAGGATGTGGCGGACATCGTGGAGGTCGGCTGATTGGTGGTCGGAGATGTCACTGCGCTAACTCTCGTGCCTTCCGGAAGCGGCCACCATAGCGGCGCTCCGTCTCTTTTTAAAGGATGATACGCATGGGAAGCATGCGATGCAGGTCAGCCTTGCCCCAGCGCCGCCGATTACCCATCTATCGGTATGGCAGCGCCGGCCGGGGCTGCCGCCAGGGTGCCGGTCTCGGGCCCGAACAGCTACTCGCTCGCTGGAGGAGGATGCCGCGTGACGACACGATTGTCCTTGTTCAACAGTCCGCTCCTGCTGGGTTTCGACCAGTTCGAGCGCACTCTCGACCGTATTTCGAAGAACTCGGCGGAAGGCTATCCGCCTTACAACATCGAGCAGATCGGCGAGGATGGCTTGCGGATCACGCTCGCGGTCGCCGGTTTCACGATGGATGACCTGACCGTCCAGACCGAGGACAACCAGCTCGTCATCCGCGGCCGCCAGACCGACGACAAGTCGCGGATCTATATGCACCGCGGCATAGCGGCGCGGCAGTTCCAGCGGAGCTTCGTCCTGGCAGAGGGGATCGAGGTCGTGGGCGCCACACTCGACAATGGATTGCTCCATGTCGATCTCAAGCGCCCCATTCCGGAACCGAAGGTTCGGACGATCGCGATCCAGCAGCCGGCGGGTGGGCAGGAGGGCGGCTCGTCAGCCCGGACCATCGACGTGACGCCGGAGCAGGGGCGCTGAGCCCGAACCGTATCAGGAAGCCGGCCTCTAGGGATCACGGGCATCACCCGTTGGAAGTTTCGTTACAGAAAGATCTTGGATCATGAATATCACCCCGACGACACTGCGTCAGATCTCGAGCCAGGATTTCGTGGCTTTCGGCGTCAATGACCTCGCCTACATCAAGGTGGTCGATGTCGATGGCTCGACCGGCTACGCGATCCACGCCGCCGATGGCACCCCGCTGACCGTGATGCCCGAGCGCGAGGCCGCCTTCGCGGCCGTCCGCCAGCACGAGCTGGAACCAGTCAGCGTCCACTGACGCGTGGAATCAAAAGGCCGGCCCGATCCTGGAGGATCGGGCCGGCCTTTTGTTTGCCTGGACGGAATGGGCTCAGCGCTTGCCGAAGATGTCGGCGACGATCTCGTAGGAGCGCAGGCGCGCCGCGTGGTCGAACACCATGCCGCTCACCATGATCTCGTCGGCGGCGGTCTCCTCCAGCAACAGCTCCAGGCCGGCCCGCACCGTGTCAGGCGAGCCGACGATCGAGCCGCGCAGCTGGCTCTCGACCGCCGCCCTCTCCCGCTCGCTCCAAATCTCGTCCATGTCATCGACCGGCGGCGCTATCCGCATGGGATGGCCGCGCACCAGGTTGAGGAAGCTCTGCTGGTGCGAGGTGAACAGCCGGCGCGCCTCCGCGTCCGTCTCGGCGGCGACCACGTTGATCCCGACCATGGCGTGGGGCTCCGACAGGACCTCCGACGGGCGGAAGGCGCGGCGATAGAGGTCGAGCGCCGGCAGGGTGTTGGCGGGAGAGAACTGGCGCGCGAAGGAGAACGGCAGACCAAGCTGTCCGGCCAGCTGGGCGCTGAAGCCGCCTGAGCCGAGCAGCCAGATCGGAACGTCCAGCCCCTCCCCCGGGATCGCCCGCACCCGTTGCCCCGGCACCGCCGGTTGGAAATAGGCCCGCAGTTCCGCCAGAAGCTGGGGAAACTCCTCCCCCGTCTGACCCAGGTCGCGGCGCAGCGCGTGGGCTGTCACCTGATCGGTGCCGGGCGCGCGGCCCAGCCCCAGGTCGATCCGTCCCGGATACAGCGACTCAAGCGTGCCGAACTGCTCCGCGATGATCAGCGGCGCGTGGTTCGGCAGCATGATGCCGCCCGAACCGACGCGGATGCGTTCGGTCCCGCCGGCGACATGGCCGATCAGCACGGCGGTCGCCGAACTGGCGACGCCGGGGATGTTGTGGTGCTCGGCCAGCCAATAGCGCTTGAAACCCCAGCCGTCGGCGTGCCGCGCCAGATCCAGGGTGGAGCGGTAGGAGTCGGCCGGCGTGGCGCCTTCGATCAGCGGCGACAGGTCGAGGACCGAAACGGGAGTTTCGGACAGGCTTTTCATCACGGTCATCCAATTGGTTTCGGCATGGTCGGAACCAGCCGACGACTTAATCCATAACGGAGGAGTCTTCGCGGAACGAGTGGCCGGGCCACAGGGCGGGGGCGGCGCGGGCGTATTGCGGCGGGAAGGCGATCTCGCCGCCAAGCTCGCGGGCGGCGCGCCAACCCCAATGCGGTTCGTCCAGCACGGTGCGGGCCAGGGCCACCATGTCGGCCTCGCCCTTGGCGACGATCCGCTCGGCCTGCTTCGGCTCAACGATCAGGCCCACCGCCATGGTCGGAATTCCGGCCTCGCGCTTGACCTGCGCCGCGAAGGGGACCTGATAGCCCGGCGAGGTCGGGATCTTGATGCCGAGCGTCACGCCGCCGCTGGAGCAGTCGATGAAGTCGCAGCCACGCTCCTTCAGGATCTTGGCGAAGGTCACGGACTCCTCGATCGTCCAGCCGCCTTCGGCCCAGTCGGAGGCGCTGATCCGCACGCCGAGCGGCCGGTCGGACGGCCAGACCTCGCGGACGGCGTCGAAGACCTCCAGCGGGAAGCGGGTGCGGCCCTCGAAATCGCCGCCATAGGCATCCTCGCGGTGGTTGGCGAGGGGAGACAGGAAGGAGTGCAGCAGGTAGCCGTGGGCGCCATGCAGTTCCAGCGCGTCGAAGCCGAGCCGGGCGGCCCGCTTGGCGGTGGCGACGAAGCCGTCGCGGACCCGCTTGAAATCCTCCGCTTCGAACGGACGTGGCGAGGGCCAACTCTCGGCGAAGGGGATCGCGGACGGCGCGATGCTTTGCCAATCGCCCTGCCCCGCCGGCAGCGACCGGCCACCCTCCCACGGCGACTGCGCCGAGGCCTTGCGGCCGGCATGGCTGATCTGGACGCCGATCTGGGCGGTGCCATATCGCCGCAAGGCCGCCAGCACCTTGCCCAGCGCCGCCTCGTTATCGTCGCTGTAGAGGCCAAGGTCGCCCGGCGTGATCCTGCCGATCGCCTCCACCGCCGTCGCCTCCAGGATCATCAAGGAGGCGCCGGAATTCGACAGCATGCCCAGATGCATCATGTGCCAGTCGTTGGCGTTGCCGTTCTCGGCGCTGTACTGGCACATGGGCGAAATGACGATGCGGTTGGCGAACTCGCGCCCCGCGAGCTTGATCGGCGTGAAAAGGCTGCTGCTCATGTGAAATTCTCCCGCTGGCGGTCAGGCGCCGGTGTGGTTACACATGGCGACTGTAACCGCTGGGGAGAAGGTTCGGAACCGGCGCGGCCGCGGATGGCAGCCTTGCGTCGTAGATATTCCGGCGATCTACTCGGCCGCCGCCCTGCCATAGCGGTCCGCGACGTGGATCCGGTCGCGCCAGAAGCCGCGCGTGTCGATCACGATCTTGTTCAGCAGTTCCTTGGCCTCGATCGCGCGGAACTCGGCGTGGTCGACCAGCAGCACGGCGATGTCGGCCTCGGCCAGCGCTTCCGACATGTCGCAGAAACGCAGGTTGTCGAACTCCGCCAACTCGCGCGGCAGCCTCGCGATGTGGGGCTCGACCGCCAGGACCTTGCCCATCCCCTCCGCCGCGATGTGGGCGGTGATCTCCAGCGCCGGGCTCTCGCGCAGGTCGTCGACATTGGGCTTGTAGGTCAGGCCCAGGCAGGCGATCACCGGGTCCTTGAAGCGGCTGGCGTGGCGCCGGATGCGCTCGATGATGTGCAGCGGCTTGGCGTCGTTGACCTCGCGCGCGGTGCGGATCAGGCGCGACTGTTCGGGCATGCCATCGACGATGAACCAGGGATCGACCGCGATGCAGTGGCCGCCGACGCCGGGGCCGGGTTGCAGGATCTTGACCCGAGGGTGGCGGTTGGACAGTTCGATCACGCGCCAGACATCCAGGCCCATGCCGTCGCAGATCATCGACAGCTCGTTGGCGAAGGCGATGTTGACGTCGCGATAGGCGTTCTCGGTCAGCTTGACCAGTTCGGCGGTGTTGGCGTCGGTCAGCAGGCATGCGCCCTTGACGAAGATCCGGTAGAGCTGGTCGGCGCGCGCCGCGCAAACCGGGGTTAGACCCCCAATTATCCGGTCGTTCTCCACCAGCTCCAGCACCATGCGGCCGGGCAGGATACGCTCCGGGCAATAGGCGATGCGGATGTCCGACCGCTCACCCGCCGCGTGCGGGAAGCTCAGGTCGGGCCGCAGCTCGGCAAGCTGGCGCGACAGCCGGGCCGACGTGCCGACCGGCGAGGTCGACTCCAGCACGATCAGGTTCCCGGATTCCAGCGCGGGTGCTATCGACGCCGCCGCCGCGTCGATGAAGCTGAGGTCGGGACGCTTGCCATCGGTCAGCGGAGTCGGCACCGCGATGATGAAGGCCTCGGCCGGCTCCGGCGTCACGACGGCGCGCAGCTTGCCGGTCATCACGGCGGCGCGCACCAGCATGTCCAGATCGGGTTCGCTGAAATGCACCTTGCCTTGGGTGATCATCGAGACCGCGTGCTCGTTGACGTCGACGCCGATCACCTCGACGCCGCGGCTGGCCAGTGTCGCGGCCGTGGGCAGGCCGATATAGCCCAGGCCGATGATCGCGACGCGGGAGAACTTATGCTGCACGGGTCAGCTCCTTGACGATACGCTCGGCGGCGTGACCGTCGCCGTAGGGGTTGTGGGCGCGCCGTGCCTCGGCATAGGCCCGCTCGTCGTCGAGCAGGCGCGAGGCGGCGCCGACGATGCGGTCGATGTCGGTGCCGACCAGTTGGACCGTGCCGGCCTCGACCGCTTCGGGCCGCTCGGTTACGTCCCGCATCACCAGCACCGGCTTGCCCAGCGAAGGCGCCTCCTCCTGGAGGCCGCCGCTGTCGGTGATGATCAGCGTCGACCGCTCCATCAGGTGGACGAAGGGCAGGTAATCCTGCGGCTCGATCAGGTGGACGCCGGGACGGTCGCTCAGCAGCCTCATGACCGGCTCGCGGACATTGGGGTTGAGGTGGACCGGGTAGACGACGGCCGTGTCGCCGCGGTCGCCCAGCCGGGCGAGCGCGTGGCAGATCCGCTCGAAACCGCCGCCGAAGCTCTCGCGCCGGTGCGCGGTGACCAGGATCACCCGCTTGCCGCCGTCCAGGAAGCCGAACCGGGCATCCAGCTCGCGGGTAAGGTCGGCGTCGCCGCGCAGGCGCTCGACCGTGTGCAGCAGCGCGTCGATCACGGTGTTGCCGGTGACGACGATGCGGCGGTTCTCCAGCCCCTCGCGCAGCAGGTTGTCGCGGGAACTGGCGGTGGGGGCGAACAGCAGGTCGGCCATGCTGTCGATGACCTTGCGGTTCATCTCCTCCGGCCACGGTTGCTGGAGATCGCCGGTGCGCAGGCCGGCTTCGACATGGGCCACGGGAACGCGGGCGTAGAAGGCGGCCAGCGTCGCGGCCATGGCGGTGGTGGTGTCACCGTGGACCAGCACTCGGTCCGGCTTGACCTCGGCGAACAGGCGGGTCAGCCCGGTCAGCACCGCCGTCGTGATGTCGGCCAGCGTTTGCCCCGGCCTCATGATGTCGAGATCGTGGTCCGGCGTGATCCTGAACAGTTCAAGCACTTGGTCGAGCATGCTGCGATGCTGGCCGGTGACGCAGACGATGTTCTCGACGCCCGGCGCCGTGTCGAGCGCGCTGATCACCGGAGCCATCTTGATCGCTTCGGGCCGCGTTCCGATCACCGAGAGTATTTTCCGCATCCGTCCCAACCGCTGGCGTGCGGCCGGAGGATGCTCCGGCCCTGTGTCCTAGGGTGGGAAAAGTGCGCGACCGAGGTCGGCGGGGTCAATGTCGCCTAAGGTCGTTTACGAAAGGAGCCGGGGCGTGGATGGGTTACCACCGCCAAAAGGAGGGGAAGCCACAGTATTCGATCGCGCTTGTGCCGCTTTTTATTGATCGGGTGGACGCCGAGGCGGCGGTGGTATTTGCGGCGATGCTTACTCCGCCGGGTGCTCGGGCCGGCGGCTGGTCGGCCACGGCTCGCCGATGTCTTGCAGGCGGCAAACCCAGTTGACGGCATCGAGGTGGATGCAGCCGCCGCCGGAGAAATGCAGCGTGACGCCGTCGCTGGACGCTTCCAGCGCCAGCAGGGCCAGCATCTGGCGCCGCTCGCGCAGATCCAGCCCACGGGTCCGGACGGCGGTCACGCCGTCGAAGCAGACGCCGCAGTTGGTCCGCTCGAACGGCACCAGGATGTCGTCGCCCTCGTCATCGTCATAGCTGACGTCGGCGAGTTGAACCGGGGGCTCGGGCGGCGCTTCCTCGACGGCGGTCTCCCACTTGAAGCGGTTGGCCACCAGGACGAAGCGATTGTCCTGGGGCAGGAAGCACATCTCGCCCATCGGCACGATGGAGTCCTGGAGAAAGCCGGAAATCACCCGGAGGTCATCCTCGTCCTCCGCCCTCAGCCTCATCGGTCCGCTCATCGACACCACTCCACCCGCCGTTGCCACGCCGCGCGGTCACACGCCACGCCGGATCCGAACAATCCTCACGCCACTTTGATCCGCTCGATATCGGCGCCGCAGGCCGACAGCTTCTCCTCCAGCCGCTCGTAGCCGCGGTCGAGGTGATAGACCCGGTTGACCTCGGTCTCGCCATCGGCGGCGAGGCCGGCCAGCACCAGCGAGACGGAGGCCCGCAGGTCGGTCGCCATGACGGGAGCGCCGGTCAGCTTGGGAACGCCGCGGATCAGGGCGGACGCGCCGTGGACCGTGATCTTGGCGCCCATCCGCGCCAGTTCCGGCGCGTGCATGAAGCGGTTCTCGAAGATCGTCTCGGTGATCATCGCCGCCCCATCGGCGACGCACATCATCGCCATCATCTGGGCCTGCAGATCGGTCGGAAAGCCGGGGAACGGCTCGGTCATGACATCGACGCCGGTCAGCGCGCCATTGGCCCTGGACACCCGGAAGCCGCGCTCGGTCGGCGAGAACGCGATGCCGGCGCCCGACAGCACCTTGGTGACGGACTGGAGATGCTCCAGCCGGCCGTTGATCAGTTCCAAGTCACCGCCGGTGATGGCGGCCGCCATGGCGTAGGTCCCCGTCTCGATCCGGTCGGGCACGATGGTGTGGTAGGCGCCGTGCAGCCGGTCCTTGCCCTGGATGCGCAGCGTGTCGGTGCCCAGCCCCTCGATCTCGGCGCCCATCGCGATCAGGCAGCGCGCGAGATCGGTCACCTCGGGCTCGCGCGCGGCGTTGACCAGCACGGTCTCGCCCTTGGCGAGCGTGGCCGCCATCAGCAGGTTCTCGGTGGCGCCGACCGAGACGGTCGGGAAGACGATCTGCGCGCCACGCAGTCCGCCAGGGGCCGCCGCCAGGATGTAGCCGCCCTCCAGCTCGATCTCGGCCCCCATCTGGACGAGGCCCTTGATGTGCAGATCGACCGGTCGGGCGCCGATGGCGCAGCCGCCGGGCAGCGACACCTTGGCGACACCGCAACGGGCGACCAGCGCGCCCAGCACCAACACGCTGGCGCGCATCTTCCGCACGAGGTCATAGGGTGCTGTGGTGCTGGTGATCTCCTTGGCGGTCAGGTCGACCACCCGGCCAGCCGCGCCATCCTGGGGCGCCGAGCCATCCATGCCGAAGGCGACGCCGTGCTGCGACAGCAAGTTCGCCAGCGTGGTGATATCGGCCAGATGGGGCAGTTGGGCGAGCGTCAGCGTCTCGTCCGTCAGCAGGCTGGCCGTCATCAGCGGCAGCGCCGCGTTCTTGGCGCCACCGACCGTCAGGGTGCCGCGCAACGGCCGGCCGCCGCGAATCCGGATCTTGTCCATGGGAACTCAACACACCTTGGGAATAAGGACGCGACTTGGAGAGGAAAACCAGCCGTCAGAGCCGGGGCAGCGTGACGCCGGTCTGCTTCATGTACTTGCCCTTGCGGTCGGCGTAGGAGACCTCGCAAGGGGTCTCGCCCTTGAGGAACAGGAACTGGCACAGTCCCTCGTTGGCGTAGACCTTGGCCGGCAGGGGCGTCGTGTTGGAGATCTCCAGCGTCACGTGCCCCTCCCACTCCGGTTCCAGCGGCGTGACGTTGACGATCAGGCCGCAGCGGGCGTAGGTCGACTTGCCCAGGCAGATCACCAGGACGTCGCGCGGCACCTTGAAATACTCGACCGTCCTGGCCAGCGCGAAGCTGTTCGGAGGAATGACGCAGACATCGACCTTGCGGTCGACGAAGCCGTGTTCGGCGAAGTTCTTCGGATCGACGATCGCGCTGTCGACATTGGTGAAGATCTTGAACTCGTCCGACACCCGCGCGTCGTAGCCATAGGAGGACAAGCCGTAGGAGATCACGTCCTCGCGGGTCTGAGACTCCACGAAGGGCTGGATCATGCCGTGCGTCTGCGCCATCTCGCGGATCCAGGTATCGGGCATGATCGACATCGGTGCAGTCTCCGAAGGGTTGGACTGCCTGCGCTTCTACCCGACCGGGCGGCCAAGCTCAAGCGTGGCCGTCCGCGTCGTTCCCGGCGACCCCCTCGGCCGTCCCAACGGCGGTCTCGTGGGAAGTGGGTTCCGGCTGGCGGCGGTCACGCGCCTGTTCCTTGCGCTTCCTCAGGTTCTCACGCAGCGCGGCGGCCTGGCGCTCCTGTCGCCTCAGGGTCGCCGGGGATATCTTGGATTGGGAAGGGGATCGGTCATCGCTCATCTCGATCCCCGTTATAGAGCCAAGAGGCGCGACGCGCAGCCCAAATCGGCCCCGCTCCCTGAGGCTTGTCCGTTAGGAACGGCCGCCCTGGTCGAGCGGCTGGCACGCGCCGGAAACGCCGCGCAGGCTGCCGCACGCGTCCAGGCCACCCATGGGGGTGAAGCGCATCACCACCCTGGCTTCGGCCTCGCGGTATGCCGGACGGGCGGCGGGACGCGGAACCTCGTACTCCTCGTCCTCGATGCTGGCGACGTCGTAACCGACCTCCGCCGCTGGCTGGGGAATGGGCTGGGCGGCGATCGGCTGAACGATCGGTGCCGCCACCGGCACGGCGGCGCGGACGACCTCGACGCGGGCCGGCTCGGACGGCGCCGTGGCGACCTGGATGGTCTCGCGCGTCGGCTGTGCCGGCTTGCCGGCCGGAACGCGACGCGACGATTCCGCCGACGCCACCATGACCGTCGAGGCGGCCGGCTCGCCGCCGGTCCCACGCGGCGCCGTCCGCCCTACCACCGGAGCCAGCGCCGCCATGTACTGGCGCGTCTCGCGCGGCAGGCGCTGGCGCCCGGCCTGGACCGCCGTGTAGCAGGCGGGACCGCAGTTGTAGGCGGCGAGGAAACCTGGGCTGCCGAACTGGTCGTACATTTCGCGGATATAGGCGGCACCGGCCATGATGTTGTCATGCGGATCGGTCGGGGACGGCCCCAGGCCATGGCGGTCGCGCAGTTCCGCGTAGGTGGCGGGCATCACCTGCATCAGCCCGATGGCGCCGGCCGGGCTGGTGATCGGCTTGCCGTTGACCATCGAGCGGCCGCCGCTCTCGCGGTGCATCACCACCCTGATCCACTGCTCCGGCACATCGAACCGGTCGGACGCCTCGGCGATCAGGTCGCGCCAGGGATCCTTGGGATCGACCGGTGCCGCCGGCGCCGGTGTCAGGGACACCACCTGGACCGGAGCGCCGAAGGATGAATTGGAGACGTCGCCCTGGTCGGACGATGCGCAACCCGAAACGAACCCGGCAAGAAGCAGAACCATCGACGCCTTCGCCCCAAATCCTAAACAGACCTCTCGGCGTCCTTGGTTCCGCTTTTGCGTCATGGGGTTGCGCCTCTTCCTTAAGGTTGCATTCGAAGATTGCCTCCCCCTGGCTTACTGATACGGCAGCAACACTGTCAAGCAGGAATCACCTCGAAATTGCCATCCCTATGCCCTTCTTCAGACAGATTCGGGGCCGAACGAGGGGGCGAACTTGGGGGTGCTCCAAATTGTCGCAGAGAACAAAAACAGAAGATGGAGCGGGCGATACCATCGTGACTATCCGAGTCGCGGATTGATCACAGCCCTCGAAAGCGGCCGAACCCGGTAACTCGCCCCACCCACGTTAATACTTCACCCCAGCGCCAGCACATCTCTCATGGAGTACAGGCCGGGCGGCTTGCCATGGGCCCAGAGCGCCGCGCGGACCGCGCCGACCGCGTAGATCCCCCGGTCGCCGGCGCGATGCCCCAGTTCGATCCGCTCGCCCTCCCCCGCGAAGACGACGCTGTGATCGCCGACGACATCGCCACCGCGCATGACGGCGAAGCCGATGTCGCCGCGCCGGCGTTCGCCCGTATGGCCATCCCGCACGCGCGCGGCGACGGCATCCAGATCGACACCGCGGCCGGCGGCGGCGGCCCGGCCGAGCCCCAGCGAGGTGCCCGATGGGGCATCGACCTTGTGGCGGTGATGCATCTCGACGATCTCGATGTCGAAATCGGGACCGAGCGTCCGCGATACCTGCTCGACCAGCACCATCAGCAGGTTGACGCCCAGGCTCATGTTGGGCGCGTGGACGATGGCGGTGTGCTGCGCCGCCTTGCGCAGGGCGTCGATTTGGCCTGGATTGAGGCCGGTCGTGCCGACGATGTGGACGGTCTTGGCCTGGGCCGCGAGCGCCGCGTGACGCTCGGTCGCGTTCGGCGAGGTGAAATCGATCACCGCGTCCGCATCGGCGAACAACTGGACGGGATCATCGGTCACCAGCATGCCGATTGGATCGAGCCCGGTGATGCCTGCGATATCCCTGCCGATGGCCTCGCTCCCCGCCCTGTCGGTGCCGCCCGCCAGTTCACATCCCGCAGTCACCAGGATGCGGCGAACCAGCATCTGCCCCATGCGCCCAGCGCAGCCAACCACCCCGATCTTCATGCCAAACCACTCCTTGGATACCGCTTTTCCCGAACAGCCGAAGCTTTAGCACGATCGGCGGCGCCGAACAGCCGCCGATGCCAGGCAATCCAGAATTGGGAAAAACGAAGCTTTAGCCCTTGCGTGCCCAAAAACGCTATGGCATACACCCCGCACCCCGGCGCGCTGCTGTAGCTCAGTGGTAGAGCACTCCCTTGGTAAGGGAGAGGTCGACAGTTCAATCCTGTCCAGCAGCACCATTCCAGGGCATGTCCAGCATGCCTCTGTTGAAAGCGGGCGTTTCCCAAGATTTCCGACGACCTCTCGTATCGTAGCTGGAATGGAAGCGCGTCACGGTGCTGTCGCGGCACGACGATCCAATCCGACGCCACCATCCCGATCTTTCCCGCCAATCCGATCCGTCCCGCCAATCCGGTCTCCCCGTAAGTATCGCGTAATTTTCCCGGAGCTACGGTCGCCGCGCATGTCGCAACGGCCTCGTAGCCAAGGAAAGTCAAATGGCATTCGGACACTGGTTGGCGCTCCCCGCATCCTGGGGACCCTTCCGCTTCCATCCGTCGCGCGCCGCCGTGATCCTGATCGGGATCACCGGAGTGCTGGCGCCTGAACAGAGCCTCGCGCAAGGGGCGGAAGGCTGGGGCGCTGGCATTTTCGGAAGCGAGACCTCGCTGATGATCGGAGCCGGCGCCATTCTCGAGCCGGAATACCTGGGCGGCGATGAGATGACCGTCAATCCGATCCCCATCTTCGAACTGGACGGGATGTTCGGCGGTCATGTCTTCGTGTCGACCAGCCGCGGCGTGGGGATCGATTTCCTGACGCGGGGCCCCCTCAAGTTCTCCACCGCCGTGAACTATGCCGGCGGGCGCGACAACGACGATGGCGATCGTCTTCGAGGCTTGGACGAGATCGACGCCGGGGCCAAGATTTCCGCCGTCCTGGAATATGATTTCACCCCCTTCACGGCCGCCGTCGAGGTCAACCACCGATTTGGCGATGGTTCGGGAACCACGGTGAAGCTCGGGGCCGACTATGGGTTCTCGCCGCTCCCCGATCTGCGGGTCTCCCTCGGAGCGTCGGTCAGATTCGCGGACGGCTCCCACACGGAAAACTTCTTCGGCGTCACAGCGGTCGAGGCGGCACGGGCGACGGCGGCGGGAAATCCGCTTCGGACATATGAGGCGGACGCCGGAATCCAGGATGTCGGCCTCAAGCTCTCCGCGACCTACAACCTCGACAAGCATTGGCTGGTCAGGAGCGAGGTCGGTGTCGGTATGCTCCTCGGGGACGCCGCCGACAGTCCGCTGACGGAGCGTGAGGTGCGGCCATCGGTGTTTCTTGGCCTGGCCTACCGCTTCTAGCGGAAACCGCGACCGTGGCTTTCCAATCATCGGGGTACACCATGCCGACCTGTTTCGATGCCGCCGATGGCGTCTCCCCCACCAAGTCCGGCGCGCGGGCACCATCACCGACCTTGACCGTCAGCGCCGATCCTGATGGCGTTTCGGTGGACAACGCGGGGATCCGGCGGTCGGTGGCGCTGACCGTCATTGGGGGATTTGCGGCCTCGCCCCCGCCGAACCCGCTCGTCGTTCCAGTCGTCTTCAATCGCGTCGATGATTTGGGTACGATGGTTGAACATTGGCGGCGGGAGGCCTGATAGAGATGTCCCGCATCCTTTTCGTCGAGGATAACGACCGTCTCGCCGAACTGATCATCAAGGCGCTGGTTCGTGTCGGGATCGAGGTCGATGCCTTCGGCGATATCGCCTCGGCATCGCAGGCCGCCGGTCTTCAAAACTACGCGGCGCTGATCCTCGATCGAAACCTGCCGGATGGCGACGGCATCACCCTACTGCGGCGCCTGCGCGAAGGCCGGAACGGCATCCCCTGCCTGATCCTGACCGCCCGGGGCGCCGTGCACGACCGTGTCGAGGGACTGGACCACGGAGCGGATGATTATCTCGCCAAGCCGTTCGCCATGGAGGAACTGGTCGCGCGCGTCAAGGCGCTGGTCCGCCGGCCGGCGGAAATCCGGAGCGACCACCCCGTCCTGGGAGATCTCGAACTGCGGCCGGACGAGGGGATCGTCGTCCGCGGTCCGTCGTCCGTCGTCCTGGCCCCCGTCGAGCTGCAAATCCTGTTATGCCTCATGCAGGCCGATGGCCGCATGGTCCAGCGCCGACGCCTCGAACAGACCGCCTGGGGACTATCGGACGCCGTGACCCCCAACGCGCTCGATGTCGCCATCCACCGTTTGCGGAAAAAGCTTCTCGGCATCGGTTCCACCGTGATCATCGTCAACCTGCGAGCCCAGGGATACTCCCTACATGCGACCACCGAGCACGTCTGAGGGTCCGGCCCGGCACCCCGCCTTCCCTCGCTTTGAAGGAAGGCGATGGTACGGGCCGCGGCGACTGGTGGCGGTGCCAGCCCGGATCTGGGCCGGATCGAGCTTGGCGACGAAACTGCTCTGCTCCCTCCTGCTGGCACTCGCCCTAGTGTTCGTCGGGGTTCAGGCCTTGTCGCGCGAGATCGACGACATCCATTTCGACGTGCTTGCGGCGCACACCTTTGGGAAGGCCGCCGAGGTGCTGACGAAGAAGATCCGCTGGAGCGAAGACGGCCGACCGCTGGCGATCGAATTGCCACCAGACCTGGAATGGCTGCCGCGGGCGTTGCAGATGGATATCCACTACCGCCTGATCGACGCGGCGGGAAACACCATCCTCAGTTCTCCGGGCCAAGCGGAGACGCCACGTTCAGGAGGGACGGCTGACGATATCTCCGCCTTCCGTACCGGTGTCTTCTCCGTCGGCTCCGACGAGCATCCCCACTGGCTATACCTGAGCATGAGCGAAAGGCTGCTGCATCTGCTCAGAACGCAGGTCATCTCGTCACCGACCGCGTTGGCGACGACCATCCTGGGCTTGGTCGCCGTGACGCTGATTGTTCTCATCGCTCTCCGGCGCTTGTTGCGACCGCTGCGCGAGGCGTCCGCCGCCGCCGGGACGATCTCACCAAACAACCTGCACCAGCGCCTTTCGACCGATGGCATGCCGTTGGAGATCCGGCCCCTGATCAACGCTTTCAACAACGCCCTGGAACGGCTGGAAGACGGCTTTCGCGTTCAACAGGAGTTCCTAGCCTCCGCCGCCCACGAGCTGAAGACCCCATTGGCCCTGATCCGTGGCCAGATCGAGCTGGAAACGGATTTCGCGTCGCGCGAGATGTTGCTGATGGATGTCGATTTGATGGCCCGCCAGGTCCACCAGCTCCTGCATCTGGCCGAGCTGAGCGAGCTTCAGAACTACCGTTTCGAAACGGTCGATCTATCGGCCGTGGCTGTCGATGTCGTCAGATACATGGAACGGCAGGCGGTCCAGAATCGAACCTCCTTCAATCTGCTGCTCCCTGGCCTGCCGGTGCCGCACACCGCCGATGCCAGCGCGATCTTCATCCTGCTGAAGAACCTGGTGGAGAACGCCATCCTCCACTCGCCGCCGTCCGGGGTGGTGACGGTCGTCGTGACGGCCGACGAGTTGCGCGTCACGGACATGGGCGCAGGACTTAGACCGGAGGATCTTCCGAAGCTCTTCACCCGCTTCTGGCGCGGCCCGACCAGAGGACAGCAAGGTGCTGGCCTTGGCCTGTCGATCTGCCGCGAGATCACTCTCGCGCATCGCTGGTCGATCAGGGCCAGCACCTTGGGACCCGGCACCAGCTTCATCGTTTCCCTGACCTGACCCAACCTGATTCAAGGGGCGGGAGCACGCGCGATGCCAAATCCCAAAAACGACGAAGGCCCAACCGTTTTCACGGTCGAGCCTTTGTCTTA
>NZ_AVFL01000020.1 GCF_000576635.1 Skermanella stibiiresistens SB22 | reverse complement strand
ACGAGTGCGAAACCGCGATAGCGGGCTGGCGGGTGCCGGCCTGAGCGCTTGGTGGAGTTTACGCCCGCACCGGGAAGGATCCGGTCTCGTCCCACCGCCAGTTCGGGGAGGCCGCCTCGATGCGGGTGCCGCCTACCCAGCGTTCCGGTGGTTTCAGGGAGAGCCAATCAACCTCGCCGGCGAGGACGGCCCGCCCCGCCGCCGTTATCTCCAGCCGCCGCTGGGGCCAATTCAGTCCAGCGGTGTCATCCGTGACTTCGAACACGGGCCGCGTGACGCGGGTCATGGCTTCGACAATGGCGAGGAACATGATATCGCCCAGGAATGGAAGCGGATCCAGTTCCCGCGTGAGGCGTTGGAAGATGCCGCCGATCGTCGAGCTTTCCGCCTGGATCAGTCGAAGCGTCAGGCGTTCCGTCAGCGAGAGGCCGTCGCGGGTCGACGGCAGTTCCGCGAGATGCCGCCGGATCGCCCGCGGCAGGTCTGGCAGTCCCGCGGCGCCCGACGCGGCGGCGGCGAGATCGCGGGGATCGGGTTGGCGCAACGCCGCCCAAACCCGGTGGCCGACGGCGAGATCACCGCGGTCCACGGCACGCCTCGACGCCCATAGCATCCGAATCGCCTCGGCGGGTAGCTGACCAAGCCCGATGAAACGCTCCGAGCCAGGAAAATGGTTGATGGAGACGAGTTCCAGCACGGCGGGTGCGCCCGCTTCGGCGAAGTGGCTCAAGCAGCGCGCGAGGATCAATTGGTCATAGCTGTCGTGTTCGAACCACAGCACGACCCGCTGGTGATCCATGGCGGCCCGCGCCAAACCCTCCTCCTCGGTCCTCAGCTTGTCGATCACTCCCGCTTCGGACAAGCCAAGCGCCGGGCCATAGGCATCCAGGATGAACCGCGCGCGGATGCCAGGGAGATCGGTGGCGTGGGGCACCGGCCCCTGGCAATAGGGGTTTGAATACTCGAGGAACTCGCCGACGAAGCCCGCGTCGCGCAAGGTCGTCCTGATGTCGGAGCCGCATCGGATGTGCAGCGTTCCAACGTCGCCGTCGGGCGCGGGTGCGCCTTCGTCGATGGCGCGCCGCGCGCGGTCCAATCCAGCGGCATGGGCCTTGAGCGCCGGCCAACTGGCACCGCCGAGTTCACGCGCGATGACGAACTGGGCGTCGGCCAGGCACACCCTGTCCGCCGTGGCGCCGGATCGATGGGCTCGAAGGCGCGTGACGGCGTCGGGCTCTCCAGCCCGCAGATCACGGCAAAGCTCCTTAGCCCGCTTCTTCTGATGTTCGAGGTTGAGGCGAAACGGCGATGGGCGCCGCTCGGACAGATCGGTCATCGCGATCCCTTTTCATCCATGTCCGTGTCCGCCGACAGACAGAAAAGGGAGGTTGAGGACGACCTCGGGCTCCGTGATCGTGGGCGCTGCCCTTTCCGCGGACATGGAGGGTCCGATCGACCCCGCAGGCAGGATCGCGGGGTCGATCGGTCATGTCAAGGGTACCGCTCAGACGCGGATCACCTTGCCGGGGTTCATGATGTTCTTTGGGTCCAGCGCCTGCTTGACCATCCGCATGACGCTGACCGCCTCACCGTGTTCGGCCGGGAGGAAGTGCATCTTGCCATAGCCGACGCCGTGCTCACCGGTGCAGGTGCCGCCCATGGCCAATGCCCGCATGACCATGCGCTCGTTCAACTCGGCGGCCTCCTCCAGCTCGGCCGGGTTGGCGGGATCGACCAGGTAGACGAGGTGGAAGTTGCCGTCGCCGACATGGCCGACCAATGGGGCGGTCAGGCTGGACGCCGCGATGTCGGCCTTGGTCTCGACGATGCACTCGGCGAGGCGTGAGATTGGAACGCAGACATCGGTCGCCCAGCCCTTGGAGCCCGGGCGCAGCGCGAGCGCCGCGTAGTAGGCCTCATGGCGGGCCTGCCACAGGCGCGAGCGGTCCTCGGCCTTGGCCGCCCACTGGAAATCGGTGCCGCCGAACTCCGCCGCGATGGCGGAGACCATCTCGGCCTGCTCGGTGACGCCGGCCTCGGTCCCGTGGAACTCGAAGAACAGGGTCGGCGCCACGGCGTAGTCGAGCTTGCTGTGAGCCACGACGGCGCGCATCTGGACCTCGTCCAGCAACTCGATCCGGGCAACGGGAATGCCGGACTGGATCGTCGTGATGACTGTGTCGACCGCGTCCTTGATCGTCGGGAAGGGGCAGACCGCCGCGGAGATCGCCTCCGGGATGCCATAGAGGCGCAACGTCACCTCGGTGATGACGCCAAGCGTCCCCTCCGCTCCCACGAACAGGCGGGTCAGGTCGTAGCCGGCCGCCGATTTGCGGGCGCGTCCCCCGGTCTTGACGATCCGTCCATCGGCCATCACCACCGTCAGGCCCAGCACGTTTTCCCGCATGGTGCCATAGCGCACCGCGTTGGTGCCGCTGGCGCGGGTCGAGGCCATGCCCCCGAGCGAGGCGTCGGCGCCGGGGTCGATCGGGAAGAACAGCCCGGTGTCGCGCAGGTGCTCGTTGAGTTGCTTGCGGGTGACGCCGGCTTGGACCGTGACGTCCAAATCCTCGGGACTGACCCGAAGTACCGCGTTCATGCCGGACAGGTCGATGCAGACGCCGCCGTGCAAGGCCGCCACGCCGCCTTCCAGCGAGGTGCCGGTGCCGAACGGAATGACGGGCGTGTCGTGGCGGGCGCAGGCGGCGACGACCGCGGCGACCTCCTCCGTGCTCTGGACGAAGGCCACGGCGTCGGGCGGAACGACGGGGTGGTAGGACTCGTCCTTGCCGTGATGCTCGCGGACGGCGGCGGAGGTGCTCAGGCGGTCGCCCAGCAAGCCGCGAAGTTCCTCGATCAGGGCTTCGGCGGCGGGGGCACGGGCCTGCACGGCATGGGCGGTCATGGCGCTTTCCTCAAGCTGGCGTTTTACCGCAGGTTAAGCGAGGAGCGGGGCCGCCGCAAGGCCGTGTGGTGATACCAGTCATGCGGGATTTCCGTGTCGCCGACCGGCGTTGAAGGCATGAGGTCAGGAGCCCGGCTTCAAGCTTTCGTAATAGCCGGCCAGCGCCTCGATCTCGGCGTCGGTCAGCGGCTTGGCGACGACGTTCATCATCTCGCTCTTGCGGGCGCCGCTGCGGAACGCCTCCAGCTGCTGGACCATGTAGAGCGATTTCTGGCCGGCGAGGTTGGGGAATATCGGGGATGTCCCGATACCGTTGCGGCCGTGGCAGGTGACGCAGGTGCCAAGCTTGGGAACGTCGGCGCCTTGGGCGTGGACGGCTAGGGGGAACAGCGCGATGGCGGCGGCCAGCGCGGGCAGGGACAAATTCATGAAGTCACCGGAAGGGATTTCGGAAAAGCCCGGAGCGCGGGCGGCGCGCTCCGGGGTGGCATGGTTTTGACGTGGGATTGGTCTTCACTGGCCCGTGTAGGAGATACGGTAGATGGCGCCGGCGGTGTCGTCCGACACCAGCAGCGAGCCATCGAGGTATTGCTGCACGTCGACCGGCCGTCCCAAGTACTCGCCGGTCTTGTCGTCGAGCCAGCCTGAGGCGAACACCTCGGTGCCGGCCGCCTTGCCGTCCGGACCGACCTTGGTGAACATGACGCGGGCGCCGACAGGGGTGGTGCGGTTCCACGAGCCGTGCTGGGCGCTGAAGATGCCGCCCTTGTACTGCGCCGGGAACATCTGGCCGGTGTAGAAGGTCATTCCCAGATCGGCCGCGTGGGCGTCCATCTCGACCTCGGGGAAGACGACGTCGGCGGGGGCCTCGTCCTTCGCCCAGTCCTCCGTCCGGACCTTGCCGCCGCCGTACCAGGGATGGCCGAAGTTCTGGCCGGCCTGGGTGACGCGGTTCAACTCGCCCGGCGGGGTGTCATCGCCCATGCCGTCAACCTGGTTGTCGGTGAACCACAGCATCTTGTCCGCCGGGTTGAACGCCACGCCGACCGAGTTGCGGATGCCCATGGCGTAGGTTTCCTGCCCCGTGCCGTCTCGGTTCATCCGCTGGATGGTACCGTAGGGCTCCGTCTTCGGGCCCTTCTCGTGCGGCCAGACGTTGTAGGGCTGGCCCAGGGACACATAGAGCTTGTTGTCCGGACCGATCGCGCAGACGCGGGCACCGTGGTTGAAGTGCTCCTCCTCCTTCGGCAGGAAGTGGTCCTTGACGACGGCGACCGCGACATCCGGCCCCTCGTAGAAGAACTCGGCGGCGGGGAAGGCCAGCAGCCTATTGTGCTCGGCGACGTGCAGGATGCCATCCGGGCTCATGCACATGCCGTTGGGAACCTTGAAGTTGACGCTGGGAGCGAAGCGCTTGACCTCCTCGCCGCGGCGGTCCTTGTCGCGGTCGGTCACCGCCCAGACATCCGTCTTGCGGGTGCCGACGAAGACGGTGCCGACATTGCGGCCGATCGCCATGTGCCGGGCGTCGGGAACGATCGCGTAGACGTCGATCTTGAAGCCGGGGGGAAGCTTGACCTTCTCCAGGTTCTTCCGAAGCTGCGCCAGCATCGTCGGATCCTGGGGCACGGTCTTGAGCGTCAGGTCAGTGCCGGTGGCGCGGAAATCCTGCAGGCTCTTGAGATTCTCCTGCGCCAGGGCTGGTGGTGCAACGAGACAGGTTCCAAGCAGAAGGCAGCCGAGAAAAGTCCTCAAACCAGGCATGGTCTTATCCTCCCGATCGTTTCACCTGGAACCTCTTGCGGGCTCCATGGAGCACTTGATATGTACTCCGAACAATACTTGGAACAGAGCCAAGCCGGCCTGCGCTCAAGTGGTAGTACCAGGGGTATCCGATCGCCGACGGCCCGTGTCCGCCTTGCCGAAGCCGCCACCGCCAGGCGTCTCGATCACCATCACGTCGTCGCGGCGCATCTCGACCTTCTCGGTCGGACCCAGAACACGGGTCGAACCGTCGGCACCCTCGACTCGGGCGAGCCCCAGCGCGCCGCTTTCCCCACCCTCCAGCCCGAAGGGTGGGATGATCCTATGGTTGGACAGGATGGCGGCGGTCATCGGTTCCAGGAAACGCATGCGCCGGACGGTGCCGTCGCCGCCGCGGTGCCTGCCACCGCCGCCCGAACCCTTCCGGATGCGGAACGATTCCAGCAGGACCGGGAAGCGCCATTCCAGCACTTCGGGATCGGTCAGCCTGGAGTTGGTCATGTGGGTGTGGACCGCGTCGGTGCCGTCGAAGTCCGGTCCGGCGCCGGCCCCGCCGCAGATCGTCTCGTAATATTGGTAACGCTCGTCGCCGAACGTGAAGTTGTTCATGGTGCCCTGGGAGGCGGCCAGCACGCCCAGCGCCCCGTACAGCGCGTCGGTGACGCATTGCGACGTCTCGACATTGCCGGCGACCACGGCGGCCGGATATTTCGGCGCCAGCATCGAGCCCTTGGGGATGATGATGCGCAGCGGCTTGAGGCAGCCGTCGTTCATCGGGATGTCGTCGTCCACCAGGGTGCGGAAGACGTATAGCACGGCGGCGCGGCAAACGGCGGAGGGCGCGTTGAAGTTGTCGTCCAGCTGCGGACTGGTGCCGGTGAAGTCGATCACGGCGGACCGTTCCGCCCGGTTGATCGAGATGGCGACGTGGATCTCGGCTCCGTTGTCGAGCTTCTGGACGAAGGCGCCATCCTTGAGGACGCCCAGCACGCGCCGGACCTGTTCCTCGGCGTTATCCTGGACGTGGCCCATGTAGGCGGTCACCGTGTCGAGCCCGAAATGATCGACCATGCGGCGGAGTTCCTGGACGCCCTTCTCGTTGGCGGCCAGTTGGGCCTTGAGATCGCCGATGTTCTGGACCGTGTTGCGGACGGGATGCTGGCCAGAGGTCAGGAGCAGGATCAGGGCATCCTCTTGGAAGACTCCGCCCTCGACCAGCGCGAAGTTGTCGATCAGCACGCCTTCGTCGGCGATCACGCGGCTGTCCGGCGGCATCGAGCCGGGGGTGATGCCGCCGATGTCGGCGTGGTGGCCGCGCGAGGCGACGTAGAACAGCACGTCGCGGCCCGCACCCTGGCCGGCATCGTCGAACACCGGGGTGACGACGGTGATGTCGGGCAGGTGGGTTCCGCCATTATAGGGATCGTTGAGCATGAAGACGTCGCCCGGCTTCATGGTGCCGGCGCGGCGGCGGATGATGGCGCGGACGCTCTCGCCCATCGAACCGAGATGGACCGGCATGTGGGGCGCGTTGGCGATCAAGCCGCCCTCCGCGTCGAACAGCGCGCAGGAGAAGTCCAGCCTCTCCTTGATGTTGACCGAGTAGGCGGTGTTCTCCAGCGTCACGCCCATCTGTTCCGCGATCGACATGAACAGGTTGTTGAAGACCTCCAGCATGACGGGATCGACCTGTGTCCCGACGGCGACGCGCGACGGCAGGGCCTGCACCCGCGCCATGACGAGGTGGTCCAGGTTGGTGACCTCGGCCCGCCAGCCGGGCTCGACGATCGTGGTGGCGTTGGTCTCGCGCAGGATCGCCGGCCCGTCGATCGTGTCGCCAGGGCGGAGGGTGGCGCGGTCGAACACGGGAGTGCCGTGGATGTCGGCCAACGGTTCCAGCGGCGCGGTCTGCGGCTCGGACGGCACTTCCGGGTCGTCGACCGTCGCGGTGGAGCCGATCACCTCGACCGACACAGCCTCGACCACCAGCGGCTTGCCGGCCATGGTGAAGCCGTAGCGCTGCCGGTGGGCGGTCTCGAACTCGTAGACGATGGTTTCGATCTCGCCGAAATCGACGGTCAGCGCGGTGTCGGTGCCCTGATACTTCAAGTGGACGGTCCTGACCGCCTGGATGTCGGCGTCTCCCAGGTTCTGGAGCGCCAATTCGCGGCGGCCATCGGCTTCCAGCTCCTCGAAGGTGGCGGCGAGGTCCGGGATCAGGGTTGGGGTCAATTCCGCCTCGACCGCCCGCTCGCGGATCGTCACCGTGTCGGCCAAGCCCATGCCATAGGCGGACAGGACGCCGGCGTGGGGATGGATGAAGACCCGCCTCATGCCCAGGGCGTCGGCGACGAGGCAGGCGTGCTGGCCGCCGGCGCCGCCGAAGCAGGTCAGGGTATAGGCGGTCACGTCGTAGCCGCGCTGGACCGAGATCTGCTTGATCGCGTTGGCCATGTTCTCGATCGCGATCCGTAGGAAGCCGTCGGCGACCTCCTCCGGAGTGCGGTCGATGCCGGTGGCCGTACGGATCTCTTCGGCCAGCGCCGCGAACTTACACCGCACGACCTCCGCGTCGAGCGGCTGGTCGGCGTTCGGCCCGAACACCCGGGGGAAGAAGTCGGGGTGGAGCTTGCCGAGCATGACGTTGCAGTCGGTCACGGTCAGCGGTCCGCCCCGCCGATAGCAGGCTGGTCCCGGATTGGCCCCGGCGCTTTCCGGGCCGACGCGGTACCGGCTGCCGTCGAACACGCAGATCGAGCCGCCGCCGGCCGCGACGGTGTGGATCCGCATCATGGGCGCCCGCATCCGTACGCCGGCCACCAGCGTTTCGGACGTCCGCTCGAATTCGCCGGCGTAATGCGACACGTCGGTCGAGGTGCCGCCCATGTCGAAGCCGATGATCCGGTCGAAACCCGCCATGGTGGAGGTGCGGACCGCGCCGACGATGCCGCCCGCCGGGCCGGACAGGATCGAATCCTTGCCCTGGAACAAGCGGGCGTCTGTCAACCCGCCGTTGGACTGCATGAACATCAGCCGCGTATCGCCCAGTTCAGCCGCGACCCGATCGACGTAGCGGCGAAGGATCGGCGACAGGTAGGCGTCGACCACCGTGGTGTCGCCCCGGCCGACCAGCTTCATCAGCGGGCTGACCTCGTGGCTGACCGAGACTTGGGTGAAGCCGATCGAACGGGCCAGATCCGCGATCTGGCGCTCATGTTCCGGATATCGGTAGCCATGGATCAGGACGATGGCGCAGGCGCGGATGCCGGCGTCGAACGCCCGCGTCATGCCGACCCTGGCATCGGCGAGATCGACTGGCATCAAGACTTGGCCGTCGGCGGTGACCCGCTCCGCCACCTCGACCACTTGGCCGTACAACTGCTCCGGCAGGATGATGTGGCGGGCGAAGATCTTGGGCCGCGCCTGATAGCCGATCCGCAAGGCGTCGGCGAAGCCGCGCGTCGTGACCAGCAGGGTGGCTTCGCCCTTGCGCTCCAGCAGGGCGTTGGTCGCGACCGTCGTGCCCATCTTGACCGCGTCGATCCGGTTGGCCGGGATCGCGGCGCCGGCGGGGATCTCCAACAGATCGCGTATCCCCTGGATCGCGGCGTCGGCGTAGCGTTCCGGATTGTCGGACAGCAGCTTGTGGGTGACGATGGCGCCATCTGGCCGCCGGGCCACCACATCGGTGAAGGTGCCGCCGCGATCGATCCAGAACTGCCACGTGTCCGTCATGCCCGAGGAACTCCCCACTTTTGCACCGCAACATTTATTCAAGCGTAACCGCTTGGAAACCGCCGGGTCCTTGAATAGTTCTATATGCCATGAAAGTCCTGTTCGTTTCGATGGCGGTCCTGTTGTTCCTGCTAACTGGCCCGATGCTGGTGGTGGCGATGGGGACCGTGACACTGGGGGGCAGCTGGTCCAGCGCCAGCCGAGCGTCCTCGAACCAAGCCCCCGATCCCGAAACGACGCCAGAGGCGGTCGTGCAGGTCTACGCGGCGCGCGCGTTCTCGTGGCGGGGCGCCTTCGGCATCCATCCCTGGTTCGCCGTGAAGCCGGCGGGGGCGTCGGGATATACGGTCTACGAGAAGATCGGCTGGCGCGTCATGCGGGGGATGCCGGCGATCTCGATCGCTCCCCGGACGCCGGACGCGTATTGGTTTGGCCAGAAGCCGACCATCCTGGCGCAACTCCGGGGACCGGAGGCGGAGGCCGCCATCGCCAAGATCGACGCCGCCGCGAAGGCCTATCCGTACAACGACACCTATCGGATCTGGCCCGGCCCAAACAGCAACACCTTCGCCGCCTTCGTCGGGCGGGCGGTGCCGGAACTGCGGCTCGACCTGCCATCCACCGCGATGGGCAAGGACTATCTGGCGCCCTGGAGCCTGTTCGCGCCCGCTCCCAGCGGAACCGGCTGGCAGATGTCGGTCCTTGGTTTGGCGGGGGTGCTGGTCGCGGTCGAGGAGGGGATCGAATTCAACGTCCTCGGCTTGACCATCGGCGTCGATCCGCTCGATCTGGCGGTCAAGCTGCCGGGCTTGGGCCGCCTGGGACCCGGTCCGGGCGCCGAGGTCGACGCGGAGATCCTGAAGCGCGGACAGGAAAGCCAGCCACCGAGCTGATCCGGTGGCTGGAGGGCGTGCTCAGGCTTGGCGGATCGCCCGCATGAAGTCGTCCACGTCCTGACGCAGCCGGCCCGATTGGTCGGCCAATTGGGTGGAGGTCCCGAGCAACTGGGTGGCGGTCGAGCCGGTCTCGGCCGCGGCGACCCGGACCGTCGTGATGGTCGATGACACTTCGCTCGAACCCTGGGCCGCGTGGTTGACGTTGCGGGCGATCTCCTGGGTGGCCGCCGCCTGCTCCTGGACGGCGGCGGCGATGCCTGACGAGATCTCGCTCATCCGCTTGATCGTCTCCGTTATGTTCTGGATCGTGGACACCGCCTCGTTGGTGGTGGTCTGGATGGCGGCGATCTGGCCGCCGATCTCCTCGGTCGCCCGCGCCGTCTGGTTGGCCAGCGACTTGACCTCCGACGCGACCACCGCGAAGCCCTTGCCGGCCTCGCCCGCGCGGGCGGCCTCGATCGTGGCGTTCAGGGCCAGCAGGTTGGTCTGGCTGGCGATCTGGTCGATCAGGGTGACGATCTCGCCGATCTTGCCGGCACCGACGCGCAGCTTATCGATCGCCTGATTGGTGTGGGCGGCCTCCTCCACCGCCTTCATGGCGATGTCGCTGGACTGGGACACCTGCCGGCCAATCTCGTCGACCGAATGGGACAGTTCCTCGGCCGCCGCCGCGACGGTCCGCACGCTGCCCGACGCCTGATCGGAGGCGTTGGCGACCACGTCGACCTGGGACGCGGTGTATTCCGCCGCGGTCGCCATGGAGGACGCCGCCCGCCGCAACTCGCCCGAGGCCGACGACAGCGTCTCCAGCGACTGGCCGACCTGGCGGTCGAACTCGGTGATCCGGGCTTCGATCGCGGTCCGGCGCCGTTCGCGCTGCTCGACCTGGGCCTTTTCCTCGGCGGTCAGGCGATCGGACTCGATCATCGAGTCCTTGAAGATCTGGAGCGCGCCCGACATCTCGCCGATCTCGTCGCCGCGGCCGGAGTAGGGGATGGCGACGGCCCGGTCGCCGCCGGCGAGGGCGATCATCGCGGCGGTGATGCGGTGGATCGCGCTGGAGATGCCGTTGCCGATCATCCAGGCGGCGGCGCAGCCGATCACCAGCCCGATGCCGCCGATGATCATGATCAGCGTCGCCATCGTGCTCATCAGGGCGCTGGTTTCCGCGCGCTGGTCGTCCTGACGCTGTTTACCCTGCGAGACCAGCGTTTCGAGGGATGCCGCGAGGGCGTCGCCACCCTGTTTCATGCCACCTTCCAGCAGGATCTCCAGCTGGGAGCCGATCTCCTGGGATTCCTGATAGATCCCGACATATTGGCGGATCTTGGCGACGACTTCCGGACCGCCCGAAATCGCCGCGGCGGCCCGGCTCTCAAAGGCCTTCAGGCCGGAGTTCAGCGTGGCGATCTTCTTGTCCACGTCGGCGCCCGACCCGGCGGCCGTCGCGGACAGCGACTTCTCGGCGATCAGCCTCACCTCGAGCACCCGTTGGAGGACGCGGCGGGCGAGGTCCATGACGGTGGTGTCGCTGCCCATGGCCGGGGTCGCGGCGGCGTCGAGCCTGCGGGTGACGTCCGAACCGATCTCGACCAGATCCTTGGCGACCAGGCCGACCTGACGGCGCTTGAGCGTGACGACCTGATCGAACGAGGCGACATACGCCTCGCCCATCTTCCGGACCTCGCGTGCGATGGCTTGTTCGGGTTGGCCTTCGTAAAGGGTCGCGATCCGGTCGATGTGCTCGTAGACCTCCTTCGCCGCCTCGGCGACACGGGGCACCAGCGCTTCGTTGCCGGTCTGGTTGTACTCGCGGACCAAGCGCTTCAACTCGATGAAGGACCGATCCACGATGGTGATCTCATCGAAGGTGGCGTCGCGGGCATCCATCTGGGCGAATTGGCCCGAGACTTGCGAGAACGCGAATACGGCGGCGGCCCCGACAAGGGCCAGGATCAGCAGCACGACGGAAAACCCGCCAAATACCTTGGCGCGGATCCCCATCCGCGATGATAGGCCGCCTCGAGTTGCCGTGGACGCGACTTCGCTGGACATGAATGTCCCTCCCGATTTCCTGATCTGGATCACTGGCCTGCCTTGGACCGGCGCTTATCTTTGGGGGAAGCTGTAAAATAAACTCTAATGGGCGCGTGAAATCGTCGCATTCAATTCTTGAAAAATGATCATAGGTACTTTGTCGGCGAAAACGCCTTTTGGCCTAGCCGGCTCAGGTGGGGCGGGCGGGCGCCGCTGGCTGGGGCGCCGGCCCGGTCGATTTCCCAGCCCTACTCCGTGAAGCCATTCCTACTTCTTGAAAAAAGCCTCGGCGCCGCTGCGATGGGCCTGCTTGGCGGCGATGGCGCCCTCGGCGCGTTCGATCTCGGTCCGCAACCCGGCGATGTAGTCCCGCAATTCGTCGATCGACATCACCGTCAGGTCCTTCTTGACGATGGGCTTCTTCGCCGGTTCCAGGTCTTCCATGTTCATTTCTCGTCCTTTCGCGTCGGAAATCAGGGTGCGTCACCCCCAAGTCCGCTTGTAACGACCTTCGCCTAGGGGTACATGTGCCAGTCTATCCCGCAATCGATCGAAGCCTTCAAGAGGAAGCCCATGGCCTCCGCACTGCCGCACACCATGACCGCGATCGAGATCTCCGCCCCCGGCGGTCCCGACGTGCTGCGACCGACAACCCGTCCGGTTCCCCAGCCCGGCCCCGGCGAGGTGCTGATCCGTGTCGAGGCCGCGGGCGTCAACCGCCCGGACGTCCTGCAGCGCCAGGGGGCCTATCCGCCGCCGCCGGGCGCCTCCGATCTTCCCGGCCTGGAAGTGGCCGGTGAGGTCGCCGCCCTTGGCGCCGACGTGACGGGGTTCTCGGTTGGCGACAAGGTCTGCGCCCTGGTGCCGGGTGGCGGTTACGCCGAGTATTGCGTGACGCCCTCTCCCCAGGTGCTGCCGATCCCCAAGGGTCTGAGCATGGTCGAGGCCGGTGGCGTGCCGGAGACGTTCTTCACCGTCTGGACCAACGTGTTCGACCGCGGACGTCTGGCCGACGGCGAGAGCCTGCTGATCCATGGCGGCTCCAGCGGCATCGGCACCACCGCGATCCAATTGGCCAAGGCGTTCGGCGCCAAGGTCTTCGCGACGGCGGGCAGCGCCGACAAGTGTGCCGCCTGCGAGCGGCTGGGCGCCGACCGCGGCATCAACTACAAGACCGAGGATTACGCCGAGGTCGTCAAGGAACTGACCGGCGGCAAGGGTGTCGACGTGGTTCTCGACATGGTCGGCGGTGATTATATCCAACGCGACATCGGCTGCATGGCCCCGGACGGACGGCACGTCAACATCGCCTTCCTGGGCGGTGCCAAGGTGACGCTGAACATGACCCCGGTGATGATCAAGCGGCTGACCTTGACCGGTTCGACGCTGCGCCCGCGCACGGTGGCCGACAAGGGCAAGATCGCGGACGCCCTGCGCGCCAAGGTCTGGCCGCTGATCGAGGCGGGCAAGGTCAAGCCGCTGATCCACCAGACCTTCCCCTTCAGGGAGGCGGCGGCGGCCCACGCCCTGATGGAGACCAGCAGTCACATCGGCAAGATCGTCCTGACGCTCGACGCCTGATCGGAACAGCCGGAAGCCGATTTCCTAGAACATCAATTCCAACATGCTCGCCGACGGTGCCGCGACCCCCTATATTGAAGACCAAGGGTCGCGCTCGTGTCACGACGAGCCAGCCAAAGACTTTCCGGAGGACCGATGCCCCTGCCATTGATGCCGAAAGCGACAGCCGTCTGGCTGGTCGAGAACACTTCCCTCACCTTCGAGCAGATCGCCGCCTTCTGCGGTCTCCATTCCTTGGAGATCAAGGCCATCGCCGACGGTGAGGTGGCGGTCGGCATGGTCGGATTGGACCCGATCGCCAACGGTCAGCTTTCCAAGGAGGAGATCGAGCGCGCCGAGAAGGACGAGGACGCCAGGCTGCGCCTGCTGATCCAAGACCTGCCGCAGCCGGTCGCCCGTTCCAAGGGGCCGCGCTACACCCCGGTGACCAAGCGCGGCGACAAGCCCGACGCCATCGCCTGGCTGGTCAAGCAGTATCCCGACTTGTCCGACGCCCAGGTCAGCCGCCTGATCGGCACGACCAAGCCGACCATCGCGGCGGTGCGCGACCGCACCCATTGGAATTCGACCAACATCAAGCCGCGCAGTCCGGTCCTGCTGGGCCTGTGCACCCAGCGCGAGCTGGAGGAGGCCATCGCCACCATCCGTCGTCCGGCGGGCGCCCCGGCACCCGTGGCCGAGGATGAGGATGGCGAGGAGTCGGAGGGCTACGAGGCCGGGATCGACGCGCCGACTGGGTTCGGCGACGATCGCGGGGGTGACCAGGGTGGCGATGACGACGGCGATCGCGACCATGGGAAATACGCCGCCGGTCCCGGTTCGGACTTCGACGAGACGGTGGACTGATCCGGCATGGCCGACGGTCCCGCCGGCCGCCCGACCCGCCTGATCGTCGGCATCAGCGGCGCCTCCGGCGTGATCTATGGTATCCGCCTGCTGGAGGCGCTGAATCGGCTGGGTGTCGAGTCCCATCTGGTGATGAGCAGGTCGGCCGAGGTGACGCTGGCCTACGAAACCGACTTGAAGGTGGCTGACGTCCGCGCCCTGGCGAGCGTCACCTATCCCATCCAGGACATCGGCGCCGCGATCTCCAGCGGGAGTTTCCGTACGCTTGGCATGGTGGTGGCGCCCTGTTCGGTCCGCACCATGAGCGAGATCGCCACCGGCGTGACCTCGACCCTGCTGACCAGGGCGGCCGATGTCGTGCTGAAGGAGCGCCGCCGGCTGGTGCTGATGGTGCGCGAGACACCGCTCCACCTGGGGCATCTGCGCACCATGACCACGCTTGCGGAGATGGGCGCCATCGTGGCGCCGCCTGTCCCGGCGCTGTATGCCCGCCCCAAGACGCTGGACGAGTTGATCGACCACACCACGGGCCGTGTGCTGGACCTGTTCGACCTGGATGCGGGATTGGCGCGTCGCTGGGGCGAGCCGGCTGACGAGGGCGGGGTGACGCGCGGCCGTTCCTGATCGTCGAGGCCTGATCGTCGGGGAGTTGAACTATACCGCGCGGCCGGCGTGGAGCAGGGCGGCGCGGGCCAGCGCCTTGGGTTCCGGGCAGGGCTCGCCGTCGATCTGGAAGGTGTCGATCCAGTCGCTCAGATGATCGACCGCGTCTCTCGGCGAAATCCGCATCAGGTGCTGGGCCGTCTCCTCCGGGCTGATTTGGCAATCGGCGAACAGCGTCGCGACGGTCACCGTCCTTCCCGTGGCCTCGAAGCCCAGTTCGAACTTGAGCAGGCGGCGCGCGCGTTCCTCCACCGCCGGAGTGCATCCCTTGAGGGTGAACATCAGTTCCATCATCGCGCCAGCTCTCTCTTTGGACCAGCCATCCGCCCGCATCACGTTCCGAAGTTCGTTCAGGATAGATGCGGGCGAATCAATTTCCTCTGGAAACTGTTTGGTCAGCCGAAAGTTCGATGGCGATGATTAAAGGGCGGGAGTTCTGCCGCTTGCCGCCGCGTCGGCGATGACCCGCAGCGCCGCTTGGGTTTCGTCATCCAGCCGCGGCACCCGCGCAGCCAGGGTCAGGTTGGCCAGCGCCGCCTCGCGCGCGGCGCCGGGATCGGACGGACGGTCGGGAAGGCAGCCGGCCAATACCTCCAACTCGATTCGCTCCGACTCGATCTCGACCGCTTGCAGGCGGGCGCGCAACGCGCCCGTCCGCTCGTTGGGGGCTGGCGGTGGACCTTGCTTCAACCGCCGTCGGATCGCGCGCAGGGGCCGCACCACCTCGTCGTGCCATGCCCCGACCGCCGAACGCGCCGTGTCCAGATCGGCCTCATCCAGCGTCACGCCGCGCTCGGCGCCCGCCCAGGCGGCGAACAGCAGGATGGTCACGTCGCAGCCGTGGCGGTCCTGAAGCGACAGGCAAGCCTCGCCGACGCCCGGACGGCCATAGAGGTCGAGCGCGAACCGCCACAGTCCATCCTCCGCGCCGGAGCCGGTGTCAGTCGCCAAGGCAGATCCCCAGGCCACGGGCTGTCTTGACCAAGGCGCCGTCCAGTTCCACCGCTTGATAGCGGGCGATGGCGTCCTCGATCGAGACGTCGATCACCTCGCGGTTCGACCACGCCACCATGCGGTCGAACTTGCCCTCCGCGATCAGATCGACCGCGTGGACCCCGAAGGCCGCCGCGATCAGCCGGTCGCGCGGGCTTGGCATGCTGCCACGCTGGACATGGCCCAGCACGGTCACGCGGGTCTCGGCGCCGGTGGCGTTGGCGATCTGCTCGCCGATGTAATTGCCGATGCCGCCAAACCGCTTCTCGCCGCCCAGGTACTCCCTCTGGAGTTCCTTGCCGTCGGCCGTCTTGACCGCTTCCGACACGACGACCAAGCCGAAGTTGCGGCCCTGGTTGCGCACCTGCCGGATCTTGTTGGCGATCCGGTCGATGTCGAACGGGATCTCGGGGATCAGGATGACGTCGGCGCCACCGGCGATACCAGCCGCCAAGGCGATGTGCCCGGCGTCGCGGCCCATCACCTCCAGCACCATGACGCGGGCGTGGCTGGCCGCTGTCGGCTGTAGCCGGTCGAGGGCTTCGGTCGCGACCGCCACGGCGGTGTCGAATCCGACCGAGACCTCCGTCAGGCCGATGTCGTTGTCGATCGTCTTGGGGACGCCGACAAGGTTGATGCCGCATTGCTGCGCCAGCTTGCGGAGGATCGCGAAGCTGCCGTCGCCGCCGATGCCGATCAGGGCGTCCAGGCCCAATTCCCGATAGCCGCCGGCGATCTCGGCGCTGCGGTCCTTCAAGGTCCCGTCGGTCATGGGAAAGGCGAAGGGGTTGCCCTTGTTGGTGGTGCCCAGGATCGTGCCGCCCTGGCGCATCATGGCGCTGCCGACCATGTCGAGGTCGAGCACCTCGTAATCGACTGGACGTGACAGCAGACCCATCGTCCCCTGCTTGATGCCGACGACCTGCCAGCCATAGGTCAGCGTGGCCCGGTGGACCACCGCGCGGATCACCGCGTTGAGGCCGGCGCAGTCGCCGCCGCTGGTCAGGATGCCAATCCGCTTTTCACCCGTCATGTCCGCCCGTCTTTCGCTGTGCCCGAGAGGGAAGTGCCCAGGGGGGAAGTGCCCGTGGGGAGATGCCCATGGGGAGTTGCCTTGGAGGCTTATCGCAAAATCCAGGGTCAGTGTCACCAAAGCGTGCCTTTGCCGCAACCACCCATGCAAGGCTCTCACGGGCGCCGTGGAATTCTGTTATAACCCGCCCCACGACATCCAAGTCCGAGCCTGCCCAGGCCGGCTGGGACCGCTCAGACTTTGCATGAAGATGCGTACCTACCGATGAATGAACAGGAAATATTGCAGCAGAAGCTGGACTCGCTGCGCAGCGAACACCGTGACCTCGACGATGTGATCGCCCGCATCGGCGAGCAGGCTCCGTTCGACCAGCTCCAGATCCAGCGTCTCAAGAAGCGGAAACTGCTGCTGAAGGATCAGATCGCCCGGATCGAAAGCCGGCTGCTGCCCGACATCATCGCCTGAACCCGGGAAGGGGGCCCTGGGTCCCGCTCCCGTCCCATCGATTGGTCATCCACTCCTCCAGAGCGTTTTGACGGCCAACCGGAGGGTGGGCTTGCCCGAAGGCCAGCGGTTCCTATAATCGGCGCTTCGAAACACCGACCAGCGGGCCGCCCATCGTGAACACCCCCGACACGACACCGTTCGAACCCGTTCCCGCTTCCAATCCGGCGCCGCTGGTTGGCATCATCATGGGCAGCCAGTCCGACTGGCCGACCATGAAGCATGGCGCCGACGTCCTGGAGGCCTTGGGCGTACCCTTCGAGGCGCGCATCGTCTCCGCCCACCGCACACCCCAGCGCCTGCACGACTACTCCGCCAATGCCCGGGGGCGCGGGCTCAAGGTGATCGTCGCGGGGGCCGGCGGAGCCGCCCATCTGCCGGGCATGGCGGCGGCGATGACGCCGCTGCCGGTGTTCGGCGTGCCGATCGAGAGCCATTCGCTGAAGGGCATGGACAGCCTGCTGTCGATCGTCCAGATGCCGGGTGGCGTTCCCGTCGGTACCCTGGCGATCGGCAAGCCGGGCGCCATCAACGCGGCCCTGCTGGCGGCCGCCGTGCTGGCCCTGTCCGATCCGGATCTGGCCAACAGGCTGGACGCGTGGCGGGAACGCCAGACCGCGGCCGTGGCCGATATCCCCGCGGAGGTGACGCCATGACTGGCCAAAACGTCCGGACCATCGCCCCCGGCGGCACCATCGGCATGCTTGGGAGTGGACAGCTTGGCCGCATGACGGCGCTGGCCGCCGCCAACCTTGGCTACAAGACCCATGTCTTCTCGCCCGACGCCGACAGCCCCTGCGCCCAGGTCTCGGCCGCCGAGACGGTCGCCTCCTACGGCGATCACGAGGCACTCGCCAAATTCGCCCGCTCGGTCGACGTGGTGACGCTGGAGTGGGAGAACATCCCGGTCCAGACCCTCGCCTTCATCGCCAAGTTCGTTCCGGTCCATCCCGGCCCCGGCGTGCTCGCCGTGGCCCAGGACCGCCTGCTGGAGAAGGACTTCGTCAACCGGCTGGGCATCGCGACGGCGCCCTGGCGTCCGGCGCGCTGCCCAGGGCAGGCGGGCGAGGCCGTGCTGGAGATCGGCACGCCCTGCGTGATGAAGTCGGCCCGCATGGGCTATGACGGCAAGGGGCAGGTCAAGCTGACCGGCGACGTCGCCCCGGTGGATGCCTGGAAGTCGATCGGTGGCGTGGACGCGATCGTCGAGGGCTTCATCGACTTCGAACTGGAGGTGTCGGTCATCGTCGCGCGCGGGCAGGATGGCGCCATGGTGGCTTATCCCGCCGTCGAGAACCGCCACGCCAACCACATCCTCGACGAGACGATCGCACCCGCCGCCGTATCGCCCGCGACGGCCGCCGAGGCCGAGCGGATCGCCTGCCGGATCGCCGAGGCGCTGCGGTTCGTCGGCGTCCTGGCGGTGGAGATGTTCGTCACCCGCGAGGGCGCCGTGCTGGTCAACGAACTGGCGCCGCGGCCGCACAACTCGGGGCACTGGACGATCGACGCCTGCGCGTCCAGCCAGTTCGAGCAACTGGTCCGCGCCGTCTGCGGCCTGCCACTGGGATCGGTCGACCGGGTCGCCGACGCCGTCATGAGGAACCTGATCGGCTCCGATGTCGACCGGTGGCCGGATCTGATCGCGGAACCAGGCGCCCGCCTGCACCTATACGGCAAGGCGGAGGCGCGTCCCGGCCGCAAGATGGGCCATGTGACGCGCCTGCTGCCCCGGATCTGAGCCCCTGGATCTAGGGCCCCGGCGGAATCGCTCAGGGGCCGACGATGTCCTTGTAGGCGTGCCAGCTGGCGTGGGCGATCAGCGGCAGGGCCAGCGCCAGTCCGATGAAGCCGGTGGCGAGTCCGGCGGCGGTGAACAGGACGATCAGCCCGGCCCAGCCGGCCATGGTCTTCCAGTTCGCCATGACTCCGGCGACGCTGGTCGTGATGGCGGTGAACAGGTCCGTGTCACGGTCCAGCAGCATCGGGATCGACAGGGCGCTGACCGCGAAGACCACCGCCGCGATGACGCCGCCGATGGCCGAGCCGACGATCAGGAACAGGATGCCGGTCTGGGTGAAGAACACCGCGTTGACGAAGCCCTCCAGGGTCGGCGGCTGATAGCTGAAGAACAGGGCGAACACCAGCAGCGCGATTCGCACCCAGAACAGCAGCATCAGCATCAGCGCCAACCCGATTCCGGCGATTTGCCCGGCGTTACGGCCATAGGCCGCGAAGGCGTCCATCAGACTGGCCGGCCGTCCTTCGGAATGCAGGCGGCTGACCTCATAGAGGCCGACCGCGACGATCGGTCCCATCAGCATGAAGCCGGCGACCAGCGGCAACACCAGATAGAACAGGCCAATGGAGGATAAGCCCAAAACGAGCATGTAACTGATCGCGACCAGAGTAACGCCGTAGCTCAGGCTGACCAGCGGAGCGCGGCTTAAATCGTCCCAACCGGCCGCGAGCCACGCCCAGGGGCGGTCCAGCTTGACCGTGCGGATGTGCGGAATCGAAGTTGGGAGAGACGGGCTTGGCCGAGCGTCGTTCGCGTCATGGTGCGTGAAAGTCATCGTTGCCTCCCCAGGAGCCGACACAATGAGTCGTTATGCGACAATCTAGCGCATTTTACCTTCGGCGTAGCAACGATTCTTTTGTCGAATCGATGATCGGTCGTGTCGAAGCTTTCAGTAGACTAGACAGGGTCGTCTATTTTCTTGCCCTCCAGCTCCCGCGCCCGTCGGGCCTCCTCGTCTCGTTCCGTCGCGCGCTGGTCCTTGGTGCGTCCGTGTTTCGCCCGGTTGGCCGCCGCCTGCGCTTCCTTCTGGCTTTTCTCCCGCGCCTTGCGGAAGCGGTTCAGATTGACGACGTCTCCCATGACATGGTCCCGCCCTGTTGGTTGCGTGTGCCTACAAATTGCCTTGCGTAAGCCGATTTAGCGGCTTGAAGCAATGGTGGTTTGCTTAAAGACGCCTGCTTCTCTAGCTTAGCTCAGGTGCCCGGTCCCGCAAACTCGCCCAATCGGGCGGGAGTGGGGTTAGACTGGAACATTCGACACCCGGATGACGTGCCATGCGGGTGCCGCGAAGTATGGATATTGTCGCTGCGAGCCACTGGAACGAACGGTATCGGCGGGTCCCTCGTGAAGAAGCTTCTGATTGGAATCCTGGCCGTTCTGCTGCTGCTCGTCGGCGCAGTCCTCATCGTCCCCAGCCTGATCGACTGGAACAGCTACAAGGCCGACATAGCCGAGCGGATCAGCGCCGCCACCGGCCGCTCGGTCACGCTCGACGGCAACATCGACTTGGCGCTGCTGCCGCGCCCGACCTTGTCGGTGTCCGGCGCCCGGCTCGCCAATCCCCCGGGGGCGGCCGAGCCCGACATGGCGAAGCTGCGGAAACTGGATGTCCGCGTGGCGTTCATGCCCCTGCTGAGTGGCCGCATCCAGGTTCAGAGCATCGCCCTGATCGAGCCGGTGATCGCGCTCGAGGTGCTGCGCGATGGCCGGCGCAACTGGGAATTCACCCCGGCGGGTGGCGCCACTCTCGGTTCCAACCGGTTCGCCGAGGCGATCCAGCTGGATCAAGTGATGGTCCAGAACGGCACAGTGATCTATCGGGACGCCACCAGCGGCATCAACGAGCGCGTCGAGTCGGTTGATGCCCAGATCGTCGCCGGCAGCTTGGTCGGCCCCTTCCAGGTCCAAGGTTCGGTGATGGCGCGCGGTGTTCCCCTGGCGGTCGAACTGACCGCCGGCCGGATGGGCGAGGGCGGCGCGCTGCCGGTCCGGGTGGCGCTGCGCCAGCCCGACGCCGCCGGAACCACCTTGCGGTTCGCCGGCATCGTGATCACGGGGGCGGACGCGCGTGTCCAGGGCGACCTGCGCGCCGAGGGTCCCGACCTGCGTCCCGCCGCGACCGCCGTGATGAAGGCGGCGGGCGATCCGCCGACGGCGGAGCTTCCGACGGTGCTCCAGCAATCCTTCAATTTCCGGACCGCTCTCAACGCCTCGACCAAGCTGGTGGAACTGAACGGCATCGAACTCCAGATCGGCGAGACCCGAGGCACCGGCACGGTCAAGTACCTGCCCGCGGCGGCGGCGGCGGCCGCCGCCGCCAACACCACCACGACGCGGCCGGTGACGGGACCGGACGGCAAGCCGATCCAAAGCGAGCTGACGCTGAACTTCAACCGCTTCGACTTGGACAGCTGGATGGCCCTGGCGCGGGATGGGGCGCCACCATTCAAACTGCCCGCCAACCTCGGGGGCAAGTTGGTGCTGAACATCGACGCGCTCAACTATCGCGGCAACATCGTCCGGCAGGCCCGGCTCGACGCCAGCCTGGACAAGGGAGTGATGACGCTGCGCCGGCTTTCCGCCCTACTGCCGGGCGGGGCCGACATGTCGGTGACAGGCTCTGTCACGGCGGAGCGTGGCCAGCCCCTGGTTGACGTGTCGGTCGAGTCCAACGCCGATAACCTGCGGGCCTTGCTGGAGTGGCTGGGTTACGGGATCGACCGGGTCCCCGCCGACCGCCTGCGCAAGTTCTCGATGACCAGCCGGTTGACCGGCAGGATCGACAATTTCCAACTGGCCGGCATGGACCTGCGGGTCGACACCTCGCGGATGACTGGTGGCATCGCCTATGTGGATCGTGGCCGGCCCGGTTTTGGCGCCCGTTTGGAGATCGACCGGCTCAACCTCGACGCCTACGCGCCGGACTTGACGGGCGTTACCGACACCGGCGAGATCCGGGTGCCGCCCGAGGGCGTGGCCAAGCCGGATCTCGCCGCGTGGCTCAGTGGCTTCGACGCCAACCTGAACGCCGAGATCGGCACCTTGACCGTGGCGGGCGTCCCGATCCAGCAGGTTGGCCTGGACGGCACCCTGTCGAATGGCTCGCTGACCGTCCGGCAGCTTCGCGCCGCCGATCTGGCGGGTGTCTCGGGAACCGCGCAGGGCGGCATCAAGCGGTTGAAGCCGCTGGAGAACATCGACCTCTCGGTGGATCTCAAGGCGGTCTCGCTGGCCGCCTTCAACCGCGCCTTCCTCGCCACGCGGCCCGGCACCGCGTTCGAGGCCTTGCCGGTGGAACGGCTTGGCGAGACGAGCCTGAAGGGCAGGGTCGCGGGCGACGCGGAGCGGCTGGCGCTGGACTTGACCTTAGCCGGCGGTGGCGGATCGGTCCAGGCCGGTGGCACGCTGAACCAGATCGCGTCGGCGCCGAACTACGATCTCAAGGTCAGGCTCACCCATCCCGACGCGGCCCAGCTGGGAGGGCTGTTCGCGCCCGACTGGCGGCCGGCGGGCGCGCTGGGAGGCTTCGATATCTATGCCGAGGTGGCGGGGTCCGAAAGCGCCCTGTCGCTCTCCGCGATCCAGGGCATGGCCGGACCGGTCAGCGTCCAGGGAGAGGCGACCGTCGACCTCGCGGCGGAGCGGCCGGTGATCGACGCCCGCTTGCAGACCGGGGAGATCGCCATCGACCGTTTCCTCCAAGCGTCGTCCCGCGCCATGGCGGTGCCGTCGCTGATCCAGCCAGCGCTGGCGGCCGAGGGGGCGCTGTGGTCGGACGCTCCGCTCGACCTGGGCTGGATGCGGGTGGTGGACGGCAGCTTGGCCCTGACCTCGCGCGCCATCGTGCTGGGCGGCACCCGGCTCGCCGAACCCGCCGCGCGGGCGCGGCTGGCGGGGGGAGCGCTGACGGTCGAGCAGCTGGACGGCGGTATCCATGGGGGACAAATCGGCCTGTCGGGCGGCTTGACCGCAGCCGCGCCGGACGCGCCGCCCCGGTTTGAGGCCAAGGTGTCGCTGGTCGACGTCAGCTTGGCCAGCCTTCGGGAAAAGCCGGCGGTGGTCGATCTGACCGACGGTGTCCTGAACCTCGACTTGGACATCGGCGCGAGTGGTTCGAGTCCCGCCGCCTTGATCGGCGCGCTGGCCGGATCGGGCAAGCTGACGGCGCGCGACGGCATATTGGCCGGCATCGACCTGGATCGGGCCGCCGCCGATCTGGCGCGGGCGGACAAGCCGAAGCTGGCGATCGATCAGCTGACGAAAGCGCTGGCGTCAAGCGATAGCCCATTCGACCGCCTGAGCGGGACGCTCAAGCTCGAACAGGGCGTCATCCGCTCGGACGACCTGATCTTGTCGGCGCCCGACGCGGAGGTTTCCGGCGGTGGCTCGGCGAGCCTGATGGACTGGTCGCTCGACCTTGGGCTCAGCGTCAAGTTCGCCGCCGATCCCGAATTGCCTGCCGTGGGACTGACCCTGACCGGGCCGCTGGACCGTCCACGTCGTGTCGTGGACCCGGCGGCCCTGGCGGCCGAGTTGGAGCGCCGCGCGGCCGACGCGACCGGGCGCAAAGCCGCCGAGGCGCCTCGCCCATCGCCGGGTGGCGTCCCCGGTGGCGTGCTGGTGCCGGTCGAGCCCGCCCCGGCACGGTGACCTGCGGCGGGAAGTGGCGCCGCGCGTGGCCGGTCCATGTATCTTTGATGAAGTTGTGGGGAGCGTGATGGTTTATCGAGCGAAGTGGCTTGGTCCGCCGCGCCTCAGCGTCTATCACTCCCTTCAAAAGCCAGTTCCGGCCAATCCGATTCCGATCAATACGGAGAAGAAAAGTGCTTAAAGGCAAAACCGCCGTCATCACGGGTTCCACCAGCGGTATCGGGCTCGGCATCGCCGAAGCCTTGGCGGCCAAGGGCGCCGACATCATGCTGAACGGTTTCGGCGAGGCCGACGCCATCGCGGCGCTGACCAAGGGCATCGCGGACCGGTTCGGCGTCAAGGTTGGCTATGACGGCGCCGACATGAGCAAGCCGGATCAGATCAAGGGCCTGATCGATCACGCCACGGCGGAACTCGGCAGGGTGGATATCCTGGTCAACAACGCGGGCATCCAGTTCACCGCTCCGGTCGACGAATTCCCGGCCGAGCGGTGGGACGCCGTGATCGCGATCAACCTGTCGGCCGTGTTCCACGGCATCCACCACGTCTTGCCGCAGATGAAACAGCGCGGCTGGGGCCGGATCATCAACATCGCCTCGGCTCATGGATTGGTGGCCAGCGTCAACAAATCGGCCTACGTGGCGGCCAAGCATGGCGTGATCGGGCTGAGCAAGGTCGTGGCGCTGGAGAACGCCGAGACCGGCATCACCTCCAATTCGATCTGCCCCGGCTGGGTGCTGACCCCGCTGGTCCAGAAGCAGATCGACGCCCTGGCCGAGCGCAAGGGTATCTCCGTCGAGGAAGCCGCCCGCGACCTGCTGGGCGAGAAGCAGCCATCCAAGAAGTTCGTCACGCCGGATCAATTGGGCGAGTTGGCTGTGTTCCTCAGTTCCGACGCGGCCAGCAACATGACGGGTGCCGCGCTGACCATGGATGGTGGCTGGACGGCTCAGTAACCACGGTCCAATAAACGAGACCCTGGGTGGACAAGATCCCGGCGGCGGCCGATCGCCGGGATCTTGTCGCCGAGGGGAGACGCGTTTGGGCTCGCTTCGCAAATCGCGAACGAAAGCGCGCGGCCGATCGGCCACACGCGCATTTTGCCCAAGTCGCGCCGCGGCGTGGAACACCGGTTCCGCTACGATGATCAGGGCGTTTGGCTGGATGGGCTCTCCGGCAGGATCTTCCGATCGGCAGGTTTTGCCCGGCATTCGCGGCGAATAGCGAAGGCGCTTTTCCGCCATCGAAAGATCACCGCCTTTCAACGGATGGATTAATCCATACGGACTATATTGGCATGCTTCCTGCTTCAGCTGAATGGACAGAGAAATCCCTGAAAGCCAATCGGCGAGGCAACAATGTCCATAGCGCAAACCGTCATGGCCCAATTGGACAGGTTCTATAGCGAACCGTCCGTCGCCCATTCCGTGGCGGCCGCCGGACATCCGGAGCACTTTTCCTGGAACTTCGCCAGCTTCTATCCCGGCGACCAGCGCCTCTGGTGCATGTACGAGTTCTGGCTGCGCCATCAGACCACCCCCGATGGCCCGCCGCCCTGGTCGATCGACATCGTCCCGGAGATGGGACCGTGGCTGCCGGACATGTTCGAGGTCAGGTTCGGCGACAATGGCGCGTGGCTCAGCCGGTTCGGCAGTGGCTTGGCCCGGACCGTCGGAGTCGACCTCACGGGGCGGGACCTGCGGACCGGCTTGCTGGGACCGGGCAGCGAACGGCTTGACAGTGACTGTCTCAAGGTTCGGGAGTCCGGCTTGGTCATGTGGTCGGACGACGAACTCCGGCGCAGGGGTGCGGCACCCGTGGCGTGCGAGCGGCTGCTGCTACCGTTCGCCGACGCGGACGGGCGCGTCTCTCGGCTGGTGGGCTGTCTATTCCTACGCGGGATAGGCTTGTCACCCGGCTGGCTCGGCACGATCACCCGCTTCATCAACATCCGGGCGACCGTCCTCGACTAGGCCGGAGTTCAACCACGTTGGACGTTCGTTATTTCACGGGCAGCGGTTGGCCGTCCTTTACCCTGCGAAGCACGCCGCTGATCGTCTTGAGAACCTTGCCGTCCGCCACGCGGGAGAACGTCAGGTCCAAGCCATGGGCCGCCAGCTTGCGCTCGTAGGTTTGGATCTCGTAACCGCCGTCCTCGGTGATCAGCAACGCCTGGACGGTCAGGGTGTCGGTCCCCAGATGCGCCCACAGCAGCGGTTCGCCCGCCATCGGGTCGAGCGGGGTGAAGTGGCCGAACATGTTGCGCCGTTGCGCCGCGCGGAAGATCCCAGCGCGCGGCGTCGGCTCGAACGCGACCGAATAGCTCTGCTGCTTCGACTTGCCTTCCGGGCGTTTCGTGATGGTCGTCCAGTCCAGCGAGAAACCATCGTCCCCATAGGGCTTGATGGTCACCGCCAGATCGCGTTCGCTGAGTCCCTGGTCGGCCAGAGAGATGCTTTGGCCGACGTAGTTACCGATGAACTTCTGGAGCGTGGCCCTGTCGGCCGCCCTGACGGCGCCTGGGGCCAGTGCCAGCATCGCCGCGAGCATCAGTCCGAGCGTCAAGGCCCGGAGGTCGAACGGCCGCCGGTGATTCCGCACCATGATCAAGCACTCCTGCATCGATGCCGCGGCGACGGGATTGACGAGGTCGCGGCGGCATCTGGAATTCAGAATGTATTAAACATGGTGTGCCCGGCATCGTCACGTAAACTCCCGGCGGGCATCGGTGTCAAAGAGGGGTGGCCGCCATGCTTCCGGGCATATCGTCGGGCACGTCCTCACCGGGCAGGACGCCGGTGGCGCGGCGATGCTTCAGCCCATCCGCCAGGGAGCAATTGTCCAGGATATCCGCCGTGGCATCGCGGACCCGTAGCATCAGCCAGCGCACCGAGCAGGTGTCCACGTCGGTGCAGTCCTCGCAGGGGCGGAAGCCGCTCTTGCTGGCGCAGGGCAGGGGAGCCAGGGGGCCATCGACGATCCGGATGATCTCGCCGAACGAGATCGCGGCGGGAGGCTTGGCCAGACGGTAGCCGCCGTTCTTGCCCCTGCGGCTGTCCAGCAGCCCCCGCTTCCGCAGGTCCAGCAGGATCGCCTCGAGGAACTTGCGCGGTACGTTCTCCCGCTCGGCGATGTCGGCGATCATGACCAAGTCATCCTCCGATCGTTCCGCCAGCATCAAGAGGGCGCGGAGGGCGTACTTGGCCTTCTGGGACAGCATTTCTTAGGAAGGCGCCTATCGCCGGGGGCCGGAGAGTGAAATGGTCGAAGCGTTGGCGGTGATCGCCGGCTCAGACCAGCAGGTCGAGATACATGCCGCGCCGGTAATATGAGGGCAGCGTCAGAATGCCGTCGACCATCAGGCTGGCGAGTTGCTTCAGGCTTGGCACGCGTCCGCTGTGGGACCGCTTCGCCCGCAGTTCCTCGACGGCGCGTCCAGGCGAAGCCCGGCCGCTGCCGGCATCGGCGCGGACGGGAAGATTGGTGTTTGGACCAGTGGGGCGCGTGTCAACCATGCGAAATGCTTACTCCGCCACGGTTCGCAAGGCAAGCGCCGCGCCGTCATCATCGCGGAGGTCGAACTGGAGCGAGGCGAGGCGCGCGTATAAACCGCCCTGCTTGATGAGTTCGCCATGACTTCCGGTTGCAACCAGCTTTCCCCGCTCCATGACGGCGATGCGGTCGGCGTTCAGCACCGTCGCGAGGCGATGGGCGATGATCAGCGTCGTGCGGTTCTCCATCAGCCTCTCCAGCGCCGCTTGGACGACTCGCTCGCTCTCGGCGTCGAGCGCGCTGGTCGCCTCGTCCAGCAGCAGGATCGGCGGGTTGCGGAGGATGGCGCGGGCGATGGCGACGCGCTGGCGCTGTCCGCCCGACAACCTGACGCCGCGCTCGCCCAGATAGGTGTTCAGGCCATTCGGCAACTGGTCCAGGAAGTCCAGCGCGTGGGCGGCGTCGGCGGCGGCGCGGACCTCCTCGTCGGTGGCGTCGAGCCGGCCGTAGCGGATGTTCTCGAGCGCGCTGGTGGAGAAGATCACCGGGTCCTGGGGCACCAGCCCGATGCGGGCGCGCACGTCGGAGGGGTCGGCCGTCCTGACGTCGACGCCATCAACCAGCACGCGGCCCTGGCGCGGATCGTAGAAGCGCAGCAGCAGCTGGAACACCGTCGTCTTGCCGGCGCCGCTCGGGCCGACCAGGGCGACCGTCTCGCCCGGCTCGACCGACAGGCTGAAATCCTCGAGGGCCGCGTCATCCGGCCGTGAGGGATAATGGAAGCGGACGGCGTCGAAGGCGACCGCGCCCCTGACGGGCAGCGGCAGGGGGACGGGATTGGCCGGCGCCGTGATCTCCGGCACCGTCGCCATCAGGTCGAACAGCCGCTCGGTGGCACCCGAGGCCCGCTGGAGATCCCCGATGACCTCGCTGATGGCGCCGACCGACCCGGCGACGACGACCGCGTAGAAGACGAAGGCCGACAGGTCGCCGCCACTGAGGCGTCCGGCCAGCACGTCATGCCCACCGACCCACAGGATCGTGCCGATCGCCCCGAACACCAGCACGATGACGATGACCGTCAGGATCGCGCGCACCCGCACCCGGCGGACCGAGACGTCGAACGCGTCCTCGACACGGGCGCCGAAGTTGCGCCGTTCGGCATCCTCGTGCCCATAGGCCTGCACGGTGCGGATGGCGCCCAGGGTCTCGTCGACGAAGGAACCGACGTCGGCGACGCGGTCCTGGCTCTCACGCGACAGCTTGCGGACCCGGCGGCCGAAGAAGACGATCGGCACGATCACCAGGGGCACGACCAGGAAGACCAAGCCGGTCAGCTTCGGACTGGTGATCAGCAGCATGACGGAGCCACCGATCAGCAGCAGCGCGTTGCGCAGCGCGATCGAGATGGTCGAGCCGACCACCACCTGGAGCACGGTGGTGTCCGTCGTCAGCCGCGACAGGATCTCGCCGGTCCGGGTCGACTCGAAGAAGGAGGGGCTCAGCTTGACCACATGGTCGAACACGGCGCGCCTGAGGTCGGCGACGACGCGCTCGCCGATCCACGAGACGAGATAGAAGCGTCCGAAGGTGGAGGCAGCCAGGACGACTATCACACCCAGCATCACCAGCAGCGCCTCGTCCAGCAACCCTGCGTTGCCGGCGGCGAAACCCTGGTCGACCAGCGCGCGGAGACCCGCGCCCAGCCCCAGCACGGTGCCGGCGGCCACGGTCAGCGACACGGCGGCCGCCGCGATCGCGAGACGGTAAGGCCTGAGGAAGGGCAGCAGTTGGCGCAGCGGTCCGAGGTCGCGATTGCGGGGCGCCGATCGGGCTTCGGCCTTGGCGTCGATCACGGGTGCCGCGGTCGGTCTGGTCGTCTGACCGGATGCCCGGCCGGATACTGGTCCGGACAGGGGCGCGGCGTTGGTTTGTTCTCGAAACACCAGGAGATTCCCGCAGTGACGGAGCTTGAACGGCCGTCGCTGGTATAGCAAGGTGCCGCCAGCGCAACAAGCGGAGCGGTCCGCGTCACATCAGCCCGCTCCCCCGAGTGCCGAACGCCAGGGATCAAGACCGGGATGATCGACTCTTCCCGGAGATGCCGCTTGCGTCTTCGGCGCTGGTTCGCTATAAGGCGCGCTCTTTTTCGGGGACTGGGCCATGAAGAAAGACATCCATCCGGACTATCACGAGATCAACGTCGTCATGACCGACGGAAGCTCGTTTCAGACCCGGAGCACGTGGGGTAAGGCCGGCGACACGCTGCGCCTGGACATCGATCCGAAGTCGCATCCGGCTTGGACGGGTGTGCAGAAGCTGCTCGACACCGGCGGTCAGATCGCGAAGTTCAACAAGCGCTTTGGCAGCTTTGGTCTCAAGAAGTAAGCCGCTTCAGGGCGTCAAGCCCATTAGCCGCACGCTTTCGAAGGCCTTGCCTGATATGATACCGACCAAGTGAAAAGGCGTCCGCGACCCGGACGCCTTTTCGCATGTCTGGACGGTGGGGAGCCATCTGGCGGGTCAGGCGACGGCGCGCCTGACCTGCTCATCCAAACGCTCGACCCGCATGTAGAGTTTGTGGCTGCGCTCCAGCAGGCTGCGCAGGCCCGCGGGCAGATCCTCGTTGTCGGGGCCGGATGGGTCGGTGCAGACATCGCCGCCCGACAGCGCGTACTCGTCCCCGGCCACCTGCTGGGTCGTCAACTCGCCCGCGTGGACCGCCTTCTGGGCGAGCAGCCAAGCCATCACCTGGGTCAGGCGGCTGGTCACGCGCAACGATTCATAGCTGACCTGCAAGCGGACTTGAGGCGGCAGACCGCGCTGGTCGGCGGTCTCGTTGTAGGCGATGTAGTTCCTCGCCTCGATGAGCAGGGCCATCGTCTCGTCGTATGTGCGGTTGAAGAAAGCCGTTGGACCGCTCACGCTGTCTCCCGTTCCGGGGATCTGAAGTCCCATGATCGATGGTCCCTGCCACAGATTAAAAATCAATGACCCGCGACAGGCACCCCCAATCGCGCGCCGCTCCTGCGACAGAATCAGCAGTGCGATTTTCCTCTTGAAGCCCGTATCGGCGTGATTATCTCATGTTTCGTGGATGGGACGCCGCTATCGGGTCCGGTCCACGACACTGAGGGGTTGGACCATGGTGGTGAACCCCGACGCTGATATCGCTCTTTGGAGGGTATGAAATGCGCACGTATGATCTGTCGCCGTTGTTCCGTTCTTCCGTCGGCTTCGACCGCATGACCCGGGTTCTGGAGTCCGCGCTCAAGACCGATGACCAGGCTCTGTCCTATCCCCCGTACAACATCGAGAAGATCTCCGACGACGCCTACCGGATCTCGATGGCTGTCGCCGGCTTCGGTGCCGAGGATTTGGACATCACCTCGCAGGAAAACCTGCTTGTGATCACTGGTAAAACTAAGAATGACGCGGAAAACGGCCAATACCTCTATCGCGGTATCGCGGGGCGAGCATTCGAGCGCCGCTTCCAGCTAGCCGATCACATCAAAGTAACCGGCGCCAACTTGGCGAACGGGCTCTTGAATGTCGAGCTGGTCCGCGAGATCCCGGAGGCCATGAAGCCCCGTACGATCAAGATAGCCGCCGCGGCGCCTTCGCAGGTGCTGGAGCACAAGCAATCTGATCAGCAGCAGGCCGCGTAACGCCATCGGGTGTCACGCGCGTCGCTTCGAACGGCGCCCCGGGCAACCGGGGTGCCGTTTTCTATTCTACAATCGCCAAGTTATTTCGGAAGTGATATCCGCTTTCCGCAGGTATAGGAGCGTTGTCCGGATCAGCGTCCAACAAGCGCCTGAATAATATATGAATACAGATTTAAATTATGTACTTAAGCATACGTTAACGTATCATAAGATATTTAATTCAATATTCCGATGGCTTGCTGGTTTCCGCCACTGAACACGCGCGGACCGGCGTCATCAGGAGACTTCAAGTATGGGTACCACGGTGGAAAACGCCGCCAAATTCGGTTTCTTCTCCAATTTGAGAACCGGAACGAAGATCTACGCTGGATTTGGCTCCGTTTTGGTGTTGCTGGTGGGTTTGGGTGCCGCTTCCTGGTATTCCGCCGATGCCGGTGAGGGAAATCTCGCCGACTTCACGGCGCAAGCGAACACGGCCCTTTTGAGCGCGCGGACCGACACGGAAATCGCCGAGGCGCGACTTGCCGTCAACCGCTTCTACGCTCTCGGGCAGGCATCCGACGCGCGGGCCTTGGGGACGTCGCTCCTGGCGGCCAATGGCTACATCCTGGAAATGAAGGAGAAGGCGACATCGGATGATGCCGCCATCGCGGACGGGTTGCTTCAACTGACGGCGCGGTACGCGGCGGACTTCGACAAGCTGGTCGCCTTGCGGAGCGACCAGGAGTCCTTGATGGGCTCGGTCCTGAACGATGCGGGGATCACGCTTCGCAAACGGTTCGCCGAGATCATCAAGGTCGAGGCCGAGGCGCGCGACATCGATACCCTGCTCGTCGCCACGCGGCTGGAAACCAATCTTCTCCTGGCCCGCACAGTGGCTGGCCGTTTCGTGATCGACCGGAAACCGGAGGACAGGAAGCAGGTCGGGGAATTCCTGGGGGAGATCAAGAAGGATATCGCCCTGCTGCGTGAAATGCCCGCCGCTTCCGGACAGGGCGCGAGGCTGGACGTCGTGGATCGCGGCATCACCGAATTCGCGGGCGGTTTCGAGCGGATCGCGGCGGATCTGGTTGCGAGTGACGATGTGATCGCCGATCTCGGCACCATCGGCCGGACGATCACCGAGCAGTCGGCCCTGATCAGCGAACACGCGGCCCGGGCGGAACAGGTCGTCGCCGACGCCGCCATCAGCGACGCGCGTGACGCCAAGACCATGTCCGCCGGCCTGTCCGGCGCCGCCTTGGCCCTGGGTCTGGTGCTCGCCTGGTTGATCTCGCGTGGGATCGCGGTGCCGGTCAAGGCGATGACCGCGACGATGCGGCGGCTCGCCGACGGCGATACCGACGCGGAGATCCCTGCGGTTGGCCGGCGCGACGAGATCGGCGACATGGCGGGCACCGTCCAGGTCTTCCGGGACAGCATGATCCGGACCCGGCGCATTGAACAGGACGCCAAGGAAGCGCAGGCCCGCGTGGCGGCGGAGCGCAAGCGGTCGATGATCGACTTGGCCGACCGTTTCGAGGCCAGCGTCCAGGGCATCGTCGAGACCGTCGCCTTCGCCGCGACCGAGATGCGAAGCTCGGCCACGGCCATGTCGGCGACGGCGGCCCAGGCGAGCCAGCAGGCGACCACCGTCGCCGCCGCGTCCGAACAGGCTTCCGCCAATGTCCAGACCGTCGCCTCCGCCACGGAGGAGCTGTCCGCGTCCATTTCGGAGATCGGCCGGCAGGTGGAGAACTCGACCCGGATCGCGGGACGGGCGGTCCAGGAGGCCGATGAAACCACCAGGACCATCCTTGGACTGGTTTCGGCGGCGGATCAGATCGGCGCCGTGGTCGAACTGATCAACAGCATAGCCGGGCAGACCAACCTGCTGGCTTTGAACGCGACGATCGAGGCGGCTCGTGCCGGCGAAGCCGGCAAGGGCTTCGCCGTCGTCGCCAGCGAGGTCAAGACCCTGGCGACCCAGACGGCGCGCGCGACCGAGGAGATCCAGGCCAAGGTCCGCGAAATCCAGGGCGCCACCGGCGGGGCCCGGACCGCGGTCGAGAGCATCGGCGCGACGATCGGCCGGATGAGCGAGATCTCGACCACCATCGCCGCCGCCATCGAGGAACAGGGAGCCGCCACGCGCGACATCGCGGGCAATGTCGTCGAAGCCTCGAAGGGAACCCAGGAGGTTTCAATGAACATCGTCGGCGTCAATCAAGCGTCGGTCGAAACCGGCTCCGCCGCCGAACAGGTGCTCGGCGCGGCCAGCGGTCTCGCCCGGGAAGCCGAGCAGCTTCGCGCGGAGGTCACCCGGTTCATCGCCACCGTACGGGCGGCCTGAGCGGCGTTCGTCGAGACACCGGCCTCACGCCACGAGCAGGCGCTCCATGCAGGATCGGAGCGCCGCCGGGATCGCCACCGGCCGCATCGTGGCCCGTTCCACGAAGACGTGGACGAAATGCCCGGTCGCGGCCGGCTCCGCGTCGCCGGCGGCGAACAGGCCGACCTCGTAGCGGACGCTGGAGTTGCCGAGCTTGCCGACCCTCAGACCGGCGTCGACGGTCTGGGGGAAAGCCAGCGACTTGCGGAACTTGCACATGGTCTCGACCGCGACGCCGATCACCTCGGCGGCGTGGATGTCGAAGCCACCCTCGCGGATCAGGTACTCGTTGATGACCGTGTCGAAATACGAGTAGTAGACCACGTTGTTGACGTGGCCATAGATGTCGTTATCCATCCAGCGCGTCGGGATGGCGAGAAAATGCCCATAGGCTTCCCTGGTTTCGTTGGCTGCAGTCACGTGCCCGAGCCCTTTCGTGGTGAGTTCCGCGTTCTCGTGGTTTCCTAGTCGAAAAACGCGATCAGGGCACGCGCGACTTCATCCGGCGCCTCCTCCTGGAGGAAATGGCCGCAGGGGATGGCGTGGCCTGACACGTCGTCGGCCCAACGCCGCCAGATCTCCAATGTGTCATGGGAAAGCCCGTCCGTTCCTCCACCCGCCCACAGCGCCAGCACGGGACAACCGATGCGCCGGCCGGCGGCGCGGTCCTCGGCGTCATGGGTCCGGTCGATGCCGGCACCCGCGCGATAGTCCCCGCAGGCGGCGGCGATAACCTCCGGCCGGCGGAAGCAGCGGCGATACTCCGCGACCACCGGGTCCAGGGCTCCGGGCGTACCGCACCAGCCGAGCACCGTGTGATCGAGGTAGCCATCCGGGTCCCGCCCGAGCAGGTTCTCGGGTAGGCCTCCAGGTTGCGCCAGGAACAACCAGTGATAGTTCGCCATTGCCATGGAGGCGTCCATCATCTCCCACATGTCGAGTGTCGGCACCATGTCGAGCACCGCTAGGCGATCGACGCGGCCCGGATGGTCGAGCGCCAGCCGATAAGCGACCCTGCCGCCACGGTCATGGCCCACGACCGAGAAACGCTCGTATCCCAGGCTGGTCATCAGGTTGACCTGATCCAGAGCCATGGCCCGTTTGGAAAAATCGGCGCCCGGCGGAACGGTGCCATCGCCATAACCGCGGAGATCGGGAGCGACGATGGTGAAACGCCCCGCGAGGGCCGGCGCCACACGGTTCCAGGTCGCGCGGGTTTCGGGATAACCGTGCAGCAGAAGCAAGGGCGGACCTTTGCCACCAGTGGTGAACTTGATCTCCACCCCATCCAAGATAAATCGCTGTTCGGTAAAATCCTTGTTCAACTGAACCTCCCGGATGACAAAATTGTTCTCAGTCGACCAGAGCCTAGCCTTGGCGCGGTCCGAACAAAAATTGATAAGGTGAATTCACCGCATGCCATCCCGTCATGGCCCCACGCCTCCCACTCTCGATATGGATCTTCTGCGGGCTTTTCTGACTGTCGCCGAGACTGGGAGTTTCACTCGGACTGGCGAGATCCTTGGGCGGACACAGTCTGCGGTCAGCGTGCAGATCAAGCGGCTGGAGGATCAGGTCGGCGCCCGGCTCTGCGACCGTAGCGGTCGATTCGTGGTGCCCACGGAAGCGGGTGAGCACCTGTTGGGCTACGCGCGCCGCATTCTCGCGATCAACGACGAGGCGGTCGGCCGCTTGGTGGCGCCGCCGATCGGCGGTACGGTGCGCCTCGGCACCGCGGAGGAGTTCGCGACGCAGTTCCTATCCGACATCCTCGGCGATTTCGCCCGGTGCTTTCCGACCATCGTCCCCGAAATCACGGTGGACACCTCGGCGGTGCTTCAATCCGGAGTCGAGGCGGGGCTGTTCGATGTCGTCCTGGTCAAGCACGTCCCGCTGGAGGATCCCGGCCAGACCATTTGGCGGGAACCCCTGCATTGGGTGGCGCGCGCCGACTGGACCGATCCGCCGAACGGCGTGGTCCCGCTGGCGGTGTCCCCGGCACCCTGCCTCTATCGCCGGTTCATGCTGGCGGCCCTGGGACAGGTGGGGCGATCCTGGGAGATCCGCTGCACCAGCGCCGCCGTGGCGGCCTTGCAGGCGGCGGTCCTGGCGGGGCTGGGCGTCACGGCGCTGGCGCGCGGCACGATCCTGCCGGGAATGCGCGTGCTGACGCCGGACGAGGGTTTCCCCAACCTGCCGGACAGCGCCATCGCGCTGGTCACCCGGTTCGGAACGCCCACTCCCGCGGCGGACCGCCTGACCCGCTTCGTGCTAGACCGCATGGCGGTGCCCCGGATGGCGGGCCTGCGCGGCGTGAAGCGGTAGCGGGCCGGTCAGGTCAGGTCAGAGGGCGGCCGCCAAGGCGTCGGTGACGGCGTCCGGCTCCTCGACCATCATCATGTGACCGGAGCCTTTCAGCACGACCACGCGGGACCCCGCGATCCTGGCGGCCAGCGCCTGACCCGCCTTGGCGGGCGTCATGCGGTCGCTGGATCCCAGGATCAGCGTGGTCGGGCACCGGATCTCGGGCGCGCCGCGCCACGCGTCACAGGCCGCCAGATCAAGGCCGAGCACGCCGGGCTTGGTGGCCCGCATCAGTTGGATGCCCGCGCCGACCTGCCAGAGCCCGGGAGCGGCGGAGCCGCCCCGCGACGTCGCGAAGCCCCAGCCAATCACCATCGCTATGGCCTTGTCGTCGTTCGCCGCCGCCAGTGCCAGCAGGTCGGGATGGACCGGCATCCGCTCGGCCACGCCGAGCAGGGCCAAGGCCCTGACGCGGTCGGGATGGCGGTTGGCCGTCTCCAAAGCCGCCAAGGCTCCCATCGAGTGCCCGGCCAACGCCGCCCGCTCGAAGCCGGCCGCCTCGATCAGGCGTGCCACCCAGTCGGCTAGATCCTCGATGCTGGTCAGGGCGGCCCCGCCGGAACGGCCGTGCCCCGGCAGATCGACCGCGAGGACGGAACGGCCATGGTGGGCGAGATAGCGCGATTGAAGACTCCAGACCGAGTGGTCCATGCCAGCGCCGTGGATCAGCACCACCAGGGGCGCCTTCGCGTCCAGAAGCCGTCCGCCGGTCGAGGCGAAGACCTTGTGCCCATCGACAGTCAGTTCCATGGCCGTCAGCCCTTCTGGGCGGCGCGGAGCGCCTGCTTGAGATCGCCGATCAGGTCGCCGCCGTCCTCCAGGCCGATCGACAGCCGGATCATCTCCTCGCCGATGCCGGCGGCCCGCAGCGCCTCCGCGTCCATCTGCTGGTGGGTCGTGCTGGCGGGGTGGATCACCAGCGACTTGGCGTCACCGACATTGGCGAGATGCGAGAACAGCCGGAGCGCCTCGATGAACCGCTTGCCGGCCTGTCGAGCCCCCGCCTTCCCCTCGGCTATCCCGAAGGTGACGACCGAACCGGCGCCCTGGGGAAGCAGCCGCTTCGCCAAGTCATGGTCGGGATGGCTGGGCAGGTCGGGATGGCGCACCCAGGCGACGCCGTCGGCGTCCTCGAGGAAGCTTGCCACCCGGCGGGCGTTGTCGACATGGGCGCGCATGCGCAGCGGCAAGGTCTCGACACCCTGGAGGATCTGGAAGGCGTTGGTCGGGCTGAGGCAGGCGCCGAAATCGCGCAAGCCTTCGGCCCGCGCCCGCGTGATGAAGGCGGCGGGGCCGAACTCCTCGGCGAAGTCGATGCCGTGATACCCGGCATAGGGCTCGGTCAGCGTCGGGAACCGCCCGGAGGCTTCCCAATCGAACCGGCCGCCGTCGATGACGGCGCCACCGATCGCGATGCCATGCCCGCCCAGCCACTTGGTGGCGGAGTGCATCACGATGTCGGCGCCGTGCTCGAAGGGCCGGCACAGATAGGGCGTGGTGAAGGTGCTGTCGATCATCAGCGGTAGGCCCGCCGCGTGGGCGACTTCCGCAACCGCCGGCAGGTCGAGCACCTCCAGCCCCGGATTGCCGATCACCTCGGCGAAGACCAGCCGTGTCTCGGGCCGGATCGCGTCCCGGAACGCGGCGGAGTCGCGCGGATCGACGAAGCTGGTGGTTATGCCGAAGCGGGGCAGGGTGTGGGTGAACAGGTTATGACTGCCGCCATAGATCGCCTTGGAGGCGACGATGTGGCCACCCACTCCCATCAGCGTCACGATGGCGAGGTGGAGCGCCGCTTGTCCGCTGGCGGTGCAGACGGCTCCGACACCGCCTTCGAGGGCCGCCAGCCGCTCTTCCAGGACCGCCACCGTCGGGTTGGAGATCCGGCTGTAGATGTGCCCGGGACGTTCCAGGTTGAACAGCGCCGCCGCGTGGTCGGTGTCCTGGAAGACATAGGAGGTCGTCTGGTGAAGAGGCACGGCCCTGGCGCCGGTCGCTGGATCCGGCCGTTGGCCGGCATGCAGGCTGAGCGTATCGAACTTCAAGAACGGACCATCCGCCATGGCCAGCGCCTCCCCCAAAAAAAGATGAGGGCCGCTTGGATGCGGCCCTCTTTCTTTATTGCCTCGCCTGCTCAACTCGAGCGATGGACATGAACCTATTGTGTCAAATCACCGCAGTCAAGACGGTTGGGCAAGGCTGTTGGCATTGATTGGCTGATCGGACGGATCCGCTCACATGTCCTTCCGCTTTATGTCGCCGACCGGCTGTGGTCCCGGCTGTGGCGGCTTGGCGGCATCGGGTGGCGGAGCGGGGGCCGGCGGGGGCGGCACATTCCGTCCCTTCAACTCGCGGTAGACGACCTGGGTGATGTTCATTAGTTGGTCACGGTCGAACCGGCCCGTCAGCGCGTAGGCGATCGACCCCTCGACCCAATAGAACATCGACACGTCGCCCTTCTGCACATAGCTGAAGGCGGCTTCCTGCCCGGCTTTGCTTGGTGTTCCGACGAACAGGGTCAGGCGGCGCTTGCTGTCGTTCTCATACATGTACTGCGCGCCGGCGCCTGCCGCGATCGGGAGGGACCTGCCGCCGATCAGGCGGAAACCGGAGGAGGACAGGTCGGGGCCGAAGATACGCCGGCCCAGCCGCTCGGATAGCCAGCTATCGAGGGCTCCCCGGTCCTCGCCCCCCATCTCGACGGCGAACCGGTTGTCGGTCGCGTAGAAGGTGTGGGCCTGGACGGCTTCCTGGGCGAAGGACTGCAGGGCTGGCTGCTGCTCGACCGCGACCGGGTCGGATGGAGGGCGCAGCATCCAGCCGCCGGTGCCACCGGCCAGCAGCAGCACGACGGCCGCCGCCATGCGGGCGAAGGGCGAACGCAGCAGGCCGCGCCGGTGGTTGTCGTTGCCAGCCATCCGGCCGGACAACTTGTCATGCAGATCCTCCATCTCCGGCGTGGCGGGCTCGCGCAGCACACCGTCGAAGAGGTCGTGCAATTGTTCGATCTGGCTTCGGTACGCGTTCACCCGCTCGGCCGAGGCGGGGTCTTCCGCCAGCCAAGCTTCCACCTCGATGCGCCGCTGGGTGTCCAGGCAGCCATCAACGTATGCATGAAGATCGCGGTCTTCGACGGGGCGCGCCACCATGTTAATGTCCTACTTGACCCGGCGGAGGGGTACTCCGCCCTCGTTCGAGAGCTTGATCCGAACCGCCTCGCGCGCCCGGCTCAGGCGCGACATCACGGTGCCGATCGGAATGCGCAACGCGGCGGCGACCTCGTCGTATTTCAGACCCTCCAACGCCACCAGCAACAGGACCTGACGCTGTTCCTCCGGCAACTCGGCGAGCGCCCTGGACATGTCGCGCAGCTCTATGCTGGTTTCTTGGCGGGCTGGCGTGATCAGCCGCATCTCATGATCCTCGACCGGCACCTCGACCGGTCTTGAGATCTTCTGGCGGACCTGATTGACATGCACGTTATGCATGATCGTGAATAACCAGGCCCGGAGGTTCGTCCCCGGCTTGAATCGGTCGGCACGCGACAGCGCGCGGGCCAGCGATTCCTGGACGAGATCGTCCGCGTCGTTCTTATCGCGCAGGAGAGCCCGCGCGTAGCGGCGAAGCGAAGAGATCTGTACTTCCAGCTCAGTCCCGAATCTGCTCACTGCGTCATCCGGTTGGTGGATAATTCAGGCGAAACCTTCCATGTTCATGAAAGTTCCGATGCCGGCGGTCCCGAGCGTGGATAAAAGCCAAGAGCCGAAACTCAATCCCACGAACACCGGCGGTCACGCCTTATTCCAAAGGACGCCAGCCGTTTGTCAAAAAAATGACGGCGCCCTCGGGGGCGCGGTCATTGCCATGTCCCACGCCAAAGGGGCAGGGTCAAACCATTCCAGGTTTCGCGTAGCCGATACCTTGGAGGGCTTCGGAGATCTCGCTCAGGATCAGCGGGTCGTCGATCGTCGCTGGCATCTTGTAGGACTCGCTGTCGGCGATCTTCTGCATGGTGCCACGCAGGATCTTGCCGGAGCGGGTCTTGGGCAGACGGTCCACGACGATGGCCAGCTTGAAGGCGGCGACGGGGCCGATCTCGTCGCGGACCCGCTGGACCACTTCCTTGACGATCACGGCGTGATCGCGCTCGACACCGTTCTTGAGCACCAGGAAACCCAGCGGAACCTGTCCCTTCAACTCGTCGGCGACGCCGATCACGGCGCATTCCGCCACGTCCGGGTGTCCGGACAGGACCTCCTCCATCCCGCCGGTGGACAGCCGGTGCCCGGCGACGTTGATGATGTCGTCGGTGCGGGCCATGATGTAGACGTAGCCGTCATCGTCGATGAAGCCGGCGTCGCCCGTCTGGTAATAGCCGGGATAGTCCGTCATGTAGGATTTGACGAAGCGCTGGTCGGCGTTCCACAGCGTCATCAGCGTGCCGGGAGGCAACGGCAGCTTGACCGAGATCGCGCCGATGTCGCCGCGATTGACCTCGTTGTTTGAGATGTCGAGGCAGCGCACGTCCCATCCCGGCAGCGGCTTGGTGGCCGAACCGTACTTGACCTTGAACCGTTCGATGCCCATCGGATTGCCGCTGATCGCCCAGCCGGTCTCCGTCTGCCACCAATGATCGATCACCGGAACCTTGAGGTTGTCCTCCGCCCAGTGCAGCGTGTCGGGGTCGGAACGCTCACCCGCCAGGAACAGGGTGCGGAGGCTGGACAGGTCATACTTCTTGACCAGTTCGGCCTTGGGATCCTCGCGCTTGATGGCCCGGAAGGCGGTGGGCGCGGTGAACAGGGCCGAGACCTTGTGCTGTTCGATCACCCGCCAGAAGGTGCCGGGGTCGGGCGTGCCGACCGGCTTGCCCTCGAACACGATGGTGGTGCAGCCATGGAGCAGCGGCGCGTAGCAGATATAAGAGTGGCCGACCACCCAGCCGACGTCCGAGGCGGCCCAGAAGACCTCCCCCGGCTTGATGTCGTACATGTTGGTCATGGTCCACTTCAGCGCCACCGCGTGGCCGCCGTTGTCGCGGACGACGCCCTTGGGCTGGCCCGTGGTGCCGGAGGTGTAGAGGATGTAGAGCGGATCGGTCGCGGCGACCGGGACGCATTCCGCCGGTTCCGCCGCGGCGGCCGCCGCCGCCCAGTCGACATCGCGTGGCCCCACCAGTTCGGCCGTCACCTGCGGCCGCTGGAACACGACCACGTGATCGGGTTTGTGATCCGACTGCTCGATGGCGGCGTCCAGCATCGGCTTGTAGGGCAGGACCTTCTTGCCCTCGACGCCGCATGACGCGGTGACGATCGCCTTGGGCTTGGAATCGTTGATGCGGGTCGCCAGCTCGTGCGGCGCGAAGCCGCCGAACACCACGGAATGGATGGCGCCCAGCCGGGCGCAGGCGAGCATCGCGACGACCGCCTGCGGGATCATCGGCATGTACAGGATCACCCGGTCGCCCTTGGCGACGCCGAGGCCGCGCAGTGCGCCGGCGAAGCGGGCGGTCTGATCCCTCAACTCGGAATAGGTGATCGTTTGGACGGTGTCTGTGACGGGGCTGTCGTAGATGATGGCCGCTTGGTCGCCACGCCCGGCGTCGACGTGCCGGTCGACCGCGTTATGGCAGGTGTTCAGCAAACCGCCGGTGAACCAGCGATGGAAAGGTGGGTTGGAACTGTCGAGGACGCTGTCCCACGGCTTGATCCAATCGATTTCGCGGGCGGCGTCGCCCCAGAAGCCTGCGGGATCGGTGATCGAGCGGGTGTGAAGCTCGGCATAACGACCGGTCATGGGACGCCTTCTTCTTTTTTGGAGCGTTGGTTTCATTCCGCGCCAGGGCGTTCAACCCCGCGACGCGGGCGTGATAGTGCTTCACGGCGCGAAGATTTTGCAAATGTGTTTCGTGTTTTGGCGGTGCTGCGACATTTTGGACCGTGATACCGGTCTTACCAATAATTCGGCCCCCTTTTCAGCGGGGTGGCCAGGACGCCAGCGTATCCGTCCATTGACGGGCGCGTACGGCCCAAGTCGCCGTCTGGTTGACGAACCGGACCTGTTCCCACAGGCGTTCGATCCCGGCCTTAGATGTCACCGAGGCCATCACGAGATCCAGGGCGCCCAGGTAACGGGGCGCGAAGCTACTCCAGTCCTCACCGGGATCGACCAGCAGGGCGTGCCCGGCCGTCGTCTCGGCCAGAGCGCCCAGGTCGCTGGAGACGACGGCGCAGCCGGCCGCCATGGCTTCGAGAACGGCGATGCAGGCGGTCTCCGGGAAGGTGCAGGGATAGGCCAGGATCGGGATCGGCCTCAAGGCGCGGGCGAGATCGGGCTGGGGCAAAGTGCCGACATGGTCGATGCCGGGCGTGGCGCGGCAGCGCTCGTACAGGGCGGCGAACTGGCTGTCGGCGGGCCCCGTCCGGTACGGCGCCATGTCGGAGAAGACGCGCAGGCGGGCTGGTCGCGCGATCAGCGGGAACATGCCGGTCAGAAGCTCGAGCCCCCGGAAGGGGGTCGAGGTGTACGCCAGCGTCATCGGGCCGCCGTCGGCGACCGTGCGCGCCCGCTTGGCCGCCTGGAGATCGTCGGCATCCTGGAACAACCCCTCGAAAGCCGGCGCGATGGCGTTCCCCAGGACGACGGTGCGGAAGGCGGGCAATCCGAAGGTCTCGGCATAGCGGAGCCGCTGCCACTCGCTGACCAGCGCCACGCCGTCCCAGGCGTCACGTTCCGCCGGGGTTCCCAGGCAGGCGACGGCGGGCTGGTCCTCGGCGTGGCCCGTCCACAGGATGGCCGGGGTTCCCGGCGCCACCAGCGCGCGGACGGGACCGGCCAAGGCGCTCAGCGAGATCATGGCATCCCAGGCGCGGTCGCGTAGTTCCGTCCGGCCGCCTGGAGTGCCGAGCGACAGGCAGGCGACGCCCCGGCGCGCGCCCGGCCGCGTCGTGTGCGTCACCAGCGCCACCTCATGCCCCAGATCCGCCAACGCCGCCGCCAGATGGCAGGCGGCGGATTGCATGCCACCGAGCGGCCGTTCCAAGGGAGTGTCGGCGTCGTAGTCCCAAGGCAGCGGATCGACGAGGCACAGCCGCATGGGCGCTCAGACCTCGTGCCGCAGCACGAAGCGGTGGCCGTGCAGCGTGACCGTGATGCTGGTCTCCGGGTCCTCGCCGAACGCCCTCAGCCGCCGGTTGAACTCGGCGGCGTCGATGCAGGGGGCCAAGTCGGTCATCATGTCGTAGTCCCGCTTGCTGGTCTTGCGGCCCGACCACTGGATGTCCAGCACCTTCATCGGTTGCGATGACAGCGCCATGATCGGCGCCTGCCGGGCGAACAACCGCAGGGTCGCCTGGAACGCCAGATCGGCCAGCGTCATCTGTCCGGTGTCCGGCGGCACGTCGAACCATTCGACCCCGACGATGGGTCCCTCGTCGACGCGCGGCGCCATGATGTGGGAAGTGGCTCCGAACCTCGTGACGCCGTCGTAGGTGGCGAAGCTCTCCGGACTGCGGCCCGGATAGGTTGGCGGTCCCGGATGGAAGTTGAAGGCCGGACGGCCGAGGCGGTCGAGCACCCGTTTGGGCACGATGACCGCCGTGCAGAACGCGATCAGCACCCGGCCCGGCAGGCACTCGCGGTCAAGTTCCTCCAGGTCGGTGACGTGGTGGATCGGCAAGGTGTCGCTGTAACCGCGCAGATAGTCGATCAGATAAGGTGCTTCGCGGTATCCGGTCAGCAGGATGAGGGCGCTTGCCATTCGGGGGTGGGACTCGAGGGGCCAAGGGTTGTGGGATGAACCGGAGTGACGGGGCGAAGTGCCGCGGTGATGGCGCAGCGGAGCATTCCATACCGCCCCCGCTAAGGAGTATGCTCCGCCGCCACAAGAATGCCCATCAAGGGCGTCCACCGCAATCCCGGGAACTCATCGGATGACTCAGCACCGCAACCCCTTCGAGGTTGAACTGGACAAGAACGAGGCGAACTTCGTCCCGCTTTCCCCCCTGTCGTTCATCCGCCGCACCGCTTCGGTCTATCCGAACCGGATCGCGGTCATTCATGGCGATGTCCGCCGCACATGGGCCGAGACCTACGAGCGCTGCGTGCGCTTGGCCTCGGCCCTGTCGAAGCGCGGGGTCGGCGTCGGGACCACCGTCGCGGTGATGGCTCCCAACATCCCCGAGGTGATGGAGGCGCATTTCGGCGTGCCCATGGCCGGCGGCGTGCTGAACGCGCTGAACATCCGGCTCGACGCGGAGGCCATCGCCTTCCAGCTCCAGCACGGCGAGGCCAAGGTGCTGATCACGGACCGCGAGTTCTCGCCGGTGATCAACAAGGCCATCCACATGATCGACCCAAAGCACCGGCCGATCGTGATCGACATCGACGACCCGCTGGCCAAGACCGGCGACCTGATCGGCCAGATGACCTATGAACAATTCCTGGAGACCGGCGATCCCGATCACGCGTGGCAACCCCCGGACGACGAGTGGCGGGCGATCGCGCTAAACTACACCTCGGGCACCACCGGCAACCCGAAGGGCGTCGTCTATCACCACCGCGGCGCCTATCTCAACGCGATCGGCAACTCGGTCACCTGGGCGATGCCGCACCATCCCGTGTACCTGTGGACATTGCCGATGTTCCACTGCAACGGCTGGTGCTTCCCCTGGACCATTACCGCCATGGCGGGAACCCATGTCTGCCTGCGGGCGGTTTCGGCCAAGGGCATGTACGACGCCATCGCCGACCATGGCGTCACGCACATGTGCGGCGCCCCGATCGTGATGGGCCTGCTGGTCAACGCGCCCGAGGACCAGCGCCGCGAGATCCCCGCCGGCATCCGCATGATGACCGCCGGCGCCGCCCCGCCCGCCGCCGTGATCGAGAAGATCGAGCGGATGGGCTTCGCGATCACCCATGTCTACGGCCTGACCGAGGTCTACGGCCCGGACGTGGTCTGCGCTTGGCACGAGGAGTGGGACGCCCTGCCGATCGAGGAGCGCGCCGTCTTCAAGGCGCGCCAGGGTGTCACCTATGTCGTCCAGGAAGGTCTGATGGTGGCGGACGCCACGACGCTGGAGCCGGTGCCGAACGACGGAGAGACGATCGGCGAGGTCTTCATGCGCGGCAACGTGGTGATGAAGGGCTACCTGAAGAACCCGGTGGCGACCCAGGAGGCGTTCGAGGGCGGCTGGTTCCACACCGGCGATTTGGGCGTGATGCATCCGAACGGCTACATCGAACTGAAGGATAGGTCCAAGGACATCATCATCTCGGGCGGCGAGAACATCTCGACGATCGAGGTCGAGGCCGTGCTCTACCGTCACCCCGCCGTGCTCGACGCCGCCGTGGTGGCCAGGCCGGACGAGCGCTGGGGGGAGACCCCCTGCGCCTTCGTGACCGTCAAGGATGGCGTGGTGGTGACGGAGGCGGAACTGATCGCCTTCTGCCGCGAGCATCTGGCCCACTTCAAGAGCCCGCGCACGGTGGTGTTCACCAACCTGCCGAAAACCTCGACCGGCAAGATCCAGAAGTTCGTCCTGCGCGATATGGCGAGACAGCTGAACGAGCGGGCGTCCGCCAAGGAATAGCGGAGGCTCACGTCTTCCGGAGCGCCGCCGTCAGGTCGTTCCTCAACCGCAGGATCTGGTCGCGCAAGCCGGCCAGATCCGCAGTCGAGCAGCCCGACGCCTCGGTGATCCGGGCGGGCAGGCACTCCGCCTTGTCGTGGAGCGCCTTGCCCTGGACCGTGAGATGGATGAGGACGGACCGCTCGTCGGCGCGGTCGCGCGACCGGCTGACCAGACCTTGTCCCTCCAGGCGCTTCAGCAGGGGGGTGAGCGTCCCGCTGTCCAGGCTCAGATGCTCGCCCAACTCCTTGACCGATCGGCCATCCCGTTCCCACAGCAGCAGCAGCACGAGATACTGCGGATAGGTCACGCCAAGGTCGTCGAGCAGGGGACGGTACGCCTTGGTCATGGCGTGGGTGGCGGAGTAGAGGGCGAAGCAGATCTGATTGGCGAGCAGCAGCGGGTTGTCACCGGCTTCGGTGGCGCCGGTTCCGGCAAGGGTGTTCTCCGGATGGCGGGGCTCGGTGACGCGGGACTCGGTCATGGTTGGGTCCGGGTTCTCACGAAATGGTGGTCGTCACCTCTATATTACCCTTCGTCGCGTGGCTGTAAGGGCAAACCTTGTGGGCGCGGGCGACGAGATCCTCGGCGGCGGCGCGTTCCATGCCGGGCAGGTCGACGGCGAGCGCCACCGTGATGCCGAAGCCCTCGCCATCGTCGCGGGCTCCGATGCCGACCGTGGCCGAGACCGAGGCGTCTGCGGGGATGGCGATCTTGGTCTTGCCAGCCACGAATTTCATGGCGCCGACGAAGCAGGCGGAATAGCCGGCGGCGAACAACTGCTCGGGATTGGTGGCGCCGCCTGGTCCGCCCAACTCCTTTGGAGTGGCGAGGGAAACCGACAGCAGACCGTCATCGGTCGTGGCCTTGCCGTCACGTCCACCGGTGGCGCGAGCTTTGGTCGAATACAGAACCTTCATGACATTCACTCCCGTGCGGCGTCGGGTTGGCCGGAGCGCCGTGTTTCGATGGAGAAATGATTGCGCACAATCAAATCGTAGGCAATAAATTATCTCATGTGCAATTGTATTGTGAGCAATGCATTTTTGGCATGAAGCGCATGGGGCAAATCCATCGAGTTTGAAACGTTATCTCGCCACGCCGGTTGACTCCTAACCTGATGGATTGGGCGAGGTGGCGTTGTGGGTCGAGTGTTGAAGTGGCTCGGGATCGTGATTGGGGTGCTCGTGCTGCTGGTCGTCGGCTCCCTGCTGATGCTGGAGACGAGTTGGGCTCGCGAGTTCGTCGCCAAACGGGCCAGCGCCGCCTTGGGGCGCGAGGTTCGCATCGATGAGAACTTCGACATCGACTGGTCCCTGACGCCGCGCATCCGCGCCGGTGGAATCCATCTCGCCAACACCGAATGGGCCGGTGAGGGCGACATGGCCGACATCGGCGCCGTCGAGGTCACGCTGGACCTCAGGAAGCTGGTCGGTGGAACCATCGTGATCCCACAGATCACGCTGATCGACCCCAAGATCAAACTGGCCCGCAATGCCGAAGGGACGGGGAATTGGGATTTCGCCAATGTCGAGGGTGATCCACCGCAGGAGGGCGACGGCAGCCCTAACCTACCGGAGATCGGACACATCGAGATCAAGGGCGGCGAGGTCGAGTACCGCGACGATGGACTGAACATCCAGGTCGCCAGCACGGTCAACACCGAGCGGAACGAGCAGGGCGAGGACCGCGTCCGCATGGTCGCCGACGGCAATTACGCCGATGAACCGTTTCACCTCGACGCGACCACCGGCACCTTCCTGGCCCTGCGCGACCGACAGACGCCGTTCCCCGTGCGGGCCGAGGCGTCGGTCGGCAGCACGCGCACGGTCATCGAGGGCTCGCTGACCGATCCGCAGGAATTGGCCGGAATGGATGTGACGGTGGATATCCGCGGCCAGGACTTGGCCGACCTGTTCCCGATCATCGGTTTCCCGGCGCCATCGACCCCTCCCTTCGACGTTTCCGGCCGGCTGGAGCGCCATGGCAAGGTCTGGGCGATGACCGACGCGGAGGGCAGGGTCGGCGACAGTGACGTTGGTGGCCAAGTCCAGATCGACCTGGGCCACGAGCGCCCCAAGGTCACCGGCAACCTGCGGTCCAAGAACCTCGACTACGACGATCTCGCCGGCTTCATCGGAGCGCCTCCCGCCGTCGGCGAAGGTGAGACCGCGTCACCGAAGCAGGTCGAGCAGGCCCGCCAGTTGGACCGGGAGGGCCGCGTCATCCCCAACACGCCGATCAATGTCGAGATGCTGAAGGCGGTCGACGTCGAGATGCGGTACCACGCCGACAAGTTGCTGGTGCCCAATGTCCCCGCCAACGAGTTCGACGCCCGGATCATCGTCGACAATGGCCGCGCCCGGATCGAGCCGGTGCGGTTGCTGGTCGCGGGAGGCAAGGCGGGTGGCATCATCCAGATCGACGCCCAGCAGACCCCACCGACGATCGACATGGACCTGGAGATGCGGGCGCTCGACTTGGCGAAGTTCTTCCAGGGCACCCAGTTCGCCCAGGATATGGGCGGCACTTTCGGCGGCAAGTTACAGCTCAAGGGTAGGGGGGACACCGTGCGGAGCATGCTCGGCTCCAGCAATGGACACATGTCCATGGTGATGGAGGGCGGCAAGGTCAGCAACCTGATCCTGGAAGTGGTCGGTATCGACATCGCAGAAGCGCTGGGCTTCGCCCTATCGGAGGACGAACCTGTCGGCGTGCGCTGCATGGTCGCCGACTTCGGCATCACCGATGGATTGATGAAGTCCAAGGCGTTGGTGTTCGACACCGAGGACACCAACGTCATCGGCGAGGCTTCCGCCAACCTAAAGAACGAACGCTTCGACATCGAGATGCTGGCCCATCCCAAGGACTTCAGCCCCTTGTCGGCGAGGACTCCCGTGGGTGCCGAAGGGACTTTCGCGGATCCGCACGTCACCGTCGATCCGACGGCGGCCATCGCGCGGGGAGCCGCCGCCGTGGCCTTGGGGGTATTGCTGACCCCACTGGCCGCGATCCTGCCGCTCCTCGAGCCGGGCGAGGGGCAGGATAGCCCATGCTCCCGGTTGATCAACCGGGCGGAGAATCGGGGCTGATCCAAGGCTTTTGGGGGAGGTGAGGCACCCCCAAAAGCACATCAAGCCGAAAAAACCGCTTGGCGGCTCTCCGGACGCGTGTCTAAACTCCACTAAATCGGTCGAGATTTGTGCCTTAGAATTTTGTGAAATGGCCAGATCCCTCCCGAGGACCCCGTCCAGGAGATTTCGCATGACGTTCCAGATATTCGCCCGCGGCGTCGCGGCCTTCGTAGTCTCGGTGGGAGTCGCCATTGGAGCGATTGGGTTGGGAACAAACCCATCCGCGGCGGCGTCCACGACTCTCCTCAATGTTTCATATGATCCGACCCGCGAACTCTATGTCGCGTTCAACAAGCTGTTCGCCGAGACGTGGGCGGCCGGGAACAACGGCGACAAGGCGACCATCAAGCAATCACATGGCGGTTCGGGCAAGCAGGCCCGCTCCGTGATCGACGGCCTGGACGCCGATGTCGTGACCCTGGCGCTCGCCTATGACGTCGATGCCATCGCCGAGGCGGGCCTGATCGACAAGGGCTGGCAGAACAGGCTGCCCGACAACAGCGCGCCCTACACCTCGACCATCGTGTTCCTGGTCCGCAAGGGTAACCCGAAGCAGATCAAGGATTGGGATGACCTGATCAAGCCGGGCACGCAGGTCATCACCCCGAACCCGAAGACATCGGGCGGCGCCCGCTGGAACTATCTGGCGGCCTGGGGCTTCGCGCTGGAAAAGTTCGGCGGTGACGAGGCCAAGGCGCGGGAGTTCGTGCAGGCCTTGTTCAAGAACGTCCCCGTGCTGGACACCGGCGCCCGCGCCTCGACCATCACCTTCGTCCAGCGCCAGATCGGCGACGTGCTGCTGGCTTGGGAGAACGAGGCCTATCTGGCGGTCGAGGAACTGGGCCCGAACCAATTCGATATCGTCACGCCGTCGCTCAGCATCCTGGCGGAGCCTTCGGTCGCCGTCGTGGACAAGGTCGTCGACCGGCGCGGCACCCGCGCGGCGGCGGAGGCTTATCTGAAGCTGCTGTACTCCCCTGAGGGACAGGAGCTGGCCGCCAAGCACTATTACCGGCCCAGGTTGGCCGAGGTGGCCGCACGCCATGCCGATCAGTTCGCCCAGGTCAAGCTTTTCACCATCGACCAGAAGTTCGGTGGCTGGACCGAGGCGCAGGCGAAGCACTTCGCGGATGGCGGCATCTTCGACAAGATCTCGGCGAACGCGGGTAAGTGATCCATGGCTGAAATCGCCTCCACGACCCTGACAGGTGGCTTCCGCAAGCCCAGCATCCTGCCAGGGTTCGGGATCACCCTGGGCTTCACGGTGGCCTATCTCAGCTTGGTCGTGCTGATACCCTTGGCCGGTTTGGCGCTCCGCGCGTCTGGCCTGGGGTTCGGCGGGCTGTGGGCGGTGATGTCGGAACCGCGCGTGATCGGGGCGTTCAAGGTCACCTTCCTGACCGCCTTGGCGGCGGCGCTGATCAACACGGTGTTCGGCCTGCTGGTCGCCTGGGTGCTGGTCCGGTACGAGTTTCCCGGCCGCAGGGTGATCGACGCGCTCGTCGACCTACCCTTCGCCCTGCCGACGGCGGTGGCCGGCATAGCGCTCAGCGCGCTCTACGCGAATAATGGCTGGATCGGCCAATTCCTGCCATTCCGTGTCGCCTTCACCCCGTTGGGCATCGTCGTGGCGCTGACCTTCATCGGTCTGCCCTTCGTCGTCCGCACGGTCCAGCCCGTCCTTCAGGATACCGAACCGGAGGTCGAGGAGGCGGCCGCCTGTCTTGGCGCCAACCGGCTGCAGATCTTCACCCGCGTCGTCTTTCCCGCGATCATGCCGGCCCTGCTGACCGGCTTCACGCTGGCCTTCGCCCGGGGTGTCGGGGAGTACGGGTCGGTCATCTTCATCGCGGGCAACCTTCCCGGCGTGTCCGAGATCGTTCCCTTGCTGATCATCATCAAGCTCGAGCAGTTCGACTACGCCGGCGCCACCGCGATCGCGACCATGATGCTGGTTGCGTCCTTCTGCCTGCTGCTCGCGATCAACCTGCTTCAGCATTGGACGAGGGCGCGTCATGCCGGCTGAAATCGTCATCGCGAGCACGGCGCCAGCCATTGGACAGCGGTCCATCCCACGACCGGCGCTGGGTGAGTCACCCCTGGTGAAAGCGGCGTTGATCGGCGTCGCGCTGGTTTTCCTGCTCCTGTTCCTGGTGATCCCGCTGGTCGCCGTCTTCTACGAGGCGCTGCACCAGGGCTTCGGCCCCTATTTCGACGCGCTGGTCGAACCGGACGCGGTCGCGGCGATGGAGTTGACGCTGCTGGCGGCGGCGGTCGCGGTGCCCCTGAACCTCGTGTTCGGAGTCGCGGCGTCTTGGTGCATCGCCAAGTTCGAGTTCCGCGGCAAGAGCCTGCTGATCACCCTGATCGACTTGCCGTTCTCGGTATCGCCCGTGATCTCCGGCATGGTCTTCGTCCTGCTGTTCGGAGCCCAGAGCTGGATCGGACCGTGGCTGCGCGCCCATGACATCCAGATCATCTTCGCCCTGCCGGGCATCGTGATGGCGACGGTCTTCGTGACCTTCCCGTTCGTCGCGCGCGAGCTGATCCCACTGATGCAGGAGCAGGGCGTCGACGAGGAGGAAGCCGCCCGCGTGCTGGGCGCCAGCGGCTGGCAGACCTTCACCCGCGTGACCCTGCCGAACATCCGCTGGGGCGTGCTGTACGGGGTTCTGCTGTGCAACGCGCGCGCCATGGGCGAATTCGGCGCCGTGTCGGTGGTCTCCGGCCATATCCGGGGCGAGACCAACACGATGCCGCTGCATGTCGAAATTCTCTACAACGAATACAACTTCGTCGCCGCCTTCGCGGTGGCGTCGCTCCTGGCGTTGCTGGCGCTCGTCACCTTGGTGGTGAAGAGCCTGCTGGAGTGGCGCTACGCGGATCAGATCAAGGCGACTCGCCGCTGACCCGCGGCGAAGACAGAGAGGATGGCCCCAGGAATGGGTATCGAGGTCAAGGGTATCGCCAAGCGGTTCGGCGCCTTCACGGCGCTGGACAATGTCGATCTGAGTGTGCGTGACGGGGAGTTGCTGGCGCTTCTGGGACCCTCCGGATCGGGTAAGACCACCCTGTTGCGGATCATCGCTGGTTTGGAGTTCGCCGATTTCGGCGAGATCCGCCTGAATGGCGAGGACGCCGGCGACCGCGCGCCGCGGGACCGCGAGGTCGGCTTCGTCTTCCAGCACTATGCGCTGTTCCGTCACATGAGCGTGTTCGAGAACGTGGCTTTCGGGTTGCGGGTCCGCCCGCGCGCCGACCGGCAGACCAACGCCGCGATCTCGGCGCGGGTGACCGAGTTGCTGCGGATGGTCCAATTGGAGTGGCTGGCGGATCGTTATCCGAGCCAGCTTTCAGGTGGCCAACGGCAACGCGTCGCCCTGGCCCGCGCGCTGGCGATCGAGCCCAAGGTGCTGCTGCTCGACGAACCGTTCGGCGCGCTTGACGCCAAGGTCCGCAAGGAACTGCGGCGCTGGCTGCGGCGCCTGCACGAGGAAATGCACATCACCAGTGTCTTCGTCACCCACGACCAGGAGGAGGCGCTGGAACTGGCCGACCGGGTCGTCGTGATGAACCACGGCAGGATCGAGCAGATCGGCTCCCCGGCCGAGGTCTATGACGAGCCGGCCTCGGCCTTCGTCTGCGACTTCCTCGGGCAGGTCAACCGCTTCGACTGCGAGATCGAGAACGGCTTGGCGCGGACGACCCAAGGCGCCGAACTGCGGATGCCGGGATTGAACGGGACACGGGGTGCGGCCACCTGTTTCGTCCGCCCTCACGAGATCGATCTCGTTCCGATCGACCGTGAGGGACCGGAGGCGGCCCAGGTCAGGCTGATCCACCAGATCGGCCCCAACGCCCGCGTCGAGTTGGATTACGCCGGCCACATCCTGGAGGTCGAGGTCGGCCGCGACCGTCTGCCGGCGCTGAGCCTGAGCGTCGGGGCGTGGTGCGCCCTGCGGATCAACAACGCGCGGGTGTTCCCGCGCTGAGCGTTGGGACAGGGTTTGGCATCCCCGCCGTGATCGGGGATGAGTGATGCCACCCGTTCAGTGCGTGGCTTCCCGGAAGATTTCGTTCACGTCGGTCCCATCCGTGATCGCGTCGATCCACTGGTCGATCTCATCGACCGAGGCCGACGCGACCTTGGCGGTCACCGTCGCGGGCACGGTGCCCAGGCGCCGTCCGACCATGCGGAGGAGAGTGTCGGCCTTGGCTTCAGCCTTGCCCTCGGCGATGTACGCTTCGGCGATCGTCGGCATGATCTTGTCCTCTTGTCCAGGCACCACGCGGCCAAGTACCGCGCGAAGTCGATCCCGATTGCGGTCCTCGTCGGTGACGAAGAGATATCTAACCACGGCGCGCAGGACGGTCAAGCCGATCACCGCGGCGGCGCTCAGCAGTCTTTCCAGCGTGATCTCCGGATCGCCGTCGCGGGTCGCGTATTTCAGCATCAGCAACCCGGCTTGCAGATCCGGATCGCGGGAGAGCTCCGCGTCGGGAATGGTCGAGAGATCGACCAGAGTGTAGCTGAAATCGATCGGGCCCGCCGCCAGAAATTCCTTGGGCATGCCGTAGGCCTCGCCGAAGGTGGGTGGATGCGGCCAGCGTCCAGTGCCGTGATACAGGATCACGGCGAGCACCAGCGCCGGCACCACGCGAACGGTGCCATCGGGGTTCTGGACGCGACGGGCGCCGCGGATCGCCGCACCATTGAGATAGCCAAGCACCTGGATCAGCGAATCGCCTTCTCCTGCGCTTTTATGCTCGGTCACCGTCCAGATCAGCAAAGGACGGCCGTCACTTAAGCCGAAGCTGTGGACCCGATCACCGCGCAGTTCCGCGAGGAGAGGATCGACGAAGCTTTCCGACCGGTCGGTGGCGGGCTCCGCCGTCAGCAAGGCGGTTACCGGTGCCGGCAAACGCTCCCGCAGGAAGGTGTCGGCGTTGCCGGGCCGGTCCAAGACGAGTTTGGCGAATTGGTCATGCATGCGGATCAGGCGGCGTTCGCCGCCTGTGTCTTCGTTCGTCGTGGTCGGTTCGCTCATGATGTCGTCCTGGGCCCTACCACCGGAAAGCAAGGCGCCACCATGCCTAGTGTTTCGATCAAGCCCATCATTGCGGTTGCCGATCTTAATTGAATCTAAGAGGTTGAAATGTTTGCCAAAATCACTTTTGAGGTGCCATCGATCGCCGATCTCGCCACCGATCGTCTCGGACGCCCTAAGTATTTGAGAAAATTGCCAAAAATCCTTAGTGGCGGGCTCAGATCGCCGATCCTGTTTCAGCGCTGATCCAGCTTCATTTCGATGCGGCGATTGCGGGCGAAGGCGTCGTCGCTTCGGCTTGGGTCGAGCGGCTGGTACTCGCCGAAACCGGCGGCGACCAGGCGGTCGGACGGCACGCCCTGTTCGACCAGGAACTTGACGACCGAGATCGCGCGGGCGGTGCTCAACTCCCAATTCGATGGGAACTGATAGTTGGAGATTGGACGCGGGTCGGTGTGGCCGTCAACGCGGAGGATCCAGTTGACCTCCGGCGGGATCCGGTTGGCGATGTCCAGCAATGTCGCGGCGAGCTGGGCCAAGCGGCCCTTGCCGCCTTCCTCCAGGGTGGCCGACGCGCTGGGGAACAGCACTTCGGACTGGAACACGAAGCGGTCGCCGACGATGCGGATATCCTGTCGGCTGCCCAGCACCTCACGCAGGCGGCCGAAGAACTCCGAACGGTAGCGGGCCAATTCCTCGACCTTGCTGGCGAGCGCCAGGTTGAGCCGGCGGCCGAGGTCGGAGATCTGGGCCTGCTGTTCGGTGCTCTTCGACTCGGCCAGATCCAGCGATGCCGTCAACCGGTTCAACTGTTCGCGCAGCGCGGCGATCTGCTGGTTCAGCAGGGCCACCTCCGAGCGTCCCTCGTCGGTCAGCTTCTTCTCGCCGGTCAGCGCCGCCTGGGTCTGGTCGAGTGCGATGACCAACTCGTCGATCCGGGTTTCACGCTGCTGGATCTCACGTTGCGCCAGGGTGGTGCGTTCCCGCTCGCTACTGAGTTGCGCGTCGAGTTGCTGGCTGCGGTCGCGGACGGCCGATAGTTCCGCCATGAGGGCTTCGCGCTGCTCCTTTGTCAGGCGGAGTTCCTCGGTCGCCTGGGCGCGAGCCGCCTCGGTCCGTTCTAGAGTGGCCGCCGTCTCGGCCCGCGCCGCTTCGGTTCGTTCCAGTGTGGCCGCCGTCTGGGTACGGTCGGCCTCCGCTTTCCGGGACAGGGTGGCAAGGGCGGCGACTTGCCCCTCCAGGCGTTCCCGGACCTCGCGCAGGGCTTGGATGTCTGATTGCAGGCTGGCGATCTCACGGAGCGACGCCTCGATCTTCTGGCGGTCGGCCTCGATCACCTTATAGGCGTCCTCCAGGTCGCGGCTGACCTGGGTGACCTCACCCGTGGCCTGCTCGCCCCGGCGCGACAGGGCGGAGACTTGGGCGGTCAACTCGCTCTGCTTGGCCTGGGCCTCGGCGAGGCTGGCGGTCAGCGACTCCCGGTTGGCGGTCGAGCTTTGGAGTTCGGCGGAAAGCTGGGCGATGTTGACGCGCAGATCGGCGTTGGCCTCGCGCTCCATGGACAGCAACTCGCTCAACTCCGAAAGCTGGCGGTTCAGCCGGGTCAGCGCCTGATCGCGGTTCGACAGCGTGTTGGACAGGTAGAACTGTGCTACGATGAAGACCATCAGCACGAAGATCACGACCATGACCAGCGACGACAAGGCGTCGACCCAGCCTGGCCAGATGTTGATCGAGCGTTCGCCGCTGCGCCGTCCGCGACCGATGGAGGCCATTGTCCGTTATCCGTTCCGGCGTTTCGCGGTGCCCGCGATCATCGTTCGCTGTCTTCGGCGAGGGCCGCGATCGTGCGCGCCAGAAGCTTGATCTCGCTGCGGATCTCCTGAACCGATTGGACGCGGCCGGTGGCGACCTCCTCCAGCAGCCGGGCGGTGTAGACATCCATGTTGCGGATGTGCTGGCGCGTCGCCTCGTCCATGCCAAGCTGCTGCCCGCCCAGCGAATCGGCCAGCCGTCCCAGGATCGGCTTCAACTCCATCTGGTTCTCTGCCAAACGCAGCATCAGCGTCTGCTCGGTCCGCATCTGGTCGGTCAGCGTGCTCAGCTTCTCGGTCAGCGCCATCAGGTTCTGATTGGCCGAGCGGCGGCCGTCCTCCGACTGCGCCACGGTCCGTTGCAGGTTCTCGATGTTCTCGGCGGTCTGCTCCAGCAGGGCTTGCAGATAGGCCGGAACCGACTGCTCGGTCTCTCCCAATCCCGACCCGCTCGACAGCCGGGTGGCGCCGGACAGCCAATCTTCCAGGTCGGTGTAGAAGCGGTTCTGCGCCTGACTGGCTTGCAATTCCAGAAATCCCAGGACCAGCGAGCCGGCGAGGCCGAACAGCGAGGAGCTGAAGGCGGTGCCCATGCCGGACAGCGGCGCCTGAAGCCCCTGCTGGAGGTTGCCGAACATCATGCCGATGTCGTCGCCCTCGACCGACAGGCTGGAGATGACCCCGCCGACCGCGCTGACGGTGCCGAGCAGGCCCCAGAAGGTGCCGAGCAGGCCCAGGAAGATCAGCAATCCGATCAGGTAGCGGGAAAGCTCGCGGGTTTCGTCCAGCCGGGCGTCGATGCCATCCAGCAGCGAGCGCATCGACAAGGCCGACAGGCTGAGCCTGCCCTTGCGTTCGCCCAGCATGCGGGCCATCGGGGCCAGAAGCACCGGCTCCCTGACCGCGTCGGAGGCGGGCCGGTTGGTCTGGAAGCTCTCCAGCCAGTCCACTTCCGGCTTGAGGATCAGCACTTGGCGGAAGATATAGCCGATGCCCAGCAGCAACACCGCGATGATCAAGCCGTTCAGGCCCGGATTGGCCATGAAGGATTGTTCCAGCGCCGGGAAAAGCATCACCGCGATGCCGAGGACGACGACAACGAACAGGACCATCCGGGTGATGTAACGTTGCGGCCGCGACATGGGCATCATGCTCTTCGGAGGGCTCTCGGTGGACGAGGCGTTGCGGAGGGGATCGGCAGGATATGCCACTAGTTCACCAGGAGCAGGTCGACGCGGTCGGTGGGACCGTCGGGAGCTTGGAAGCCGAGTGCCCGCACATCGATGCGGGTTGGGCGAATTCCCTGGTCGACCAGATAGCCGCGGACCGCCAGCGCCCTTTCCAGGGACAGGCGGCGGGCGTCCCGGTTGGTCTCCGGCGTGCCGCTGGCGTAGCCCATCACCTGCAGGCGTATGGTGTCGTTCTGGCGCAGCCGCGCCGCGACACCGTTGAGCAGCGCCGTGTCCTTGGGCGACAGGCTCTCCGATGCGGAATCCGGGAAGATGACGCGGAATTCGGTTCCGGTGGGCAGGTCACCGGGCGGAACGGTCGGCGGGATCGCCGCGACCTGGGGCGGGGGCGCGCCGCCTTGGTCTCGCGGCAGCCCCGGCATGGATGTGATCTGGCGGGGCTCACCCGGAGAGGGGGGCGGAACCGGCGTGTCGAACTGGACGCCGGCGGGAGCCAGGGTTTGGGGCATGTCCGGCGGTGGGGCGGGAATCTCGGTGCCCGCGATCTCCGGCGGAACACCGGCTTGCAGTCCCGGCGGCGCTGGAACCCGGCGTCCGGCGGGGCCGATCGGAGCTGCCTGGAGACTGGGTTCCGCCGGGACGGGCAGTGGCCGGCCGGGGTCGATGGCGGCGGTTCCACCGGATGGAGCCGGAGCGGCCTGGGCCGTCGTTTCCGGCACGCGCGGCTTTCGCGCGGGAACCCCGGGAGCCGTGGTGGTCGAGGTCTGCGCCACCGCTTGCTGCGCCAAGGTCGACACCGGCGCGAGCCACGGAAGAGTCGCGGCGCCGAGCGCGCAACCGAGCGCCACGCGGCGGACGGAAGACGGAACGTAGCGACTCATATGCCCCCGGACCCAAGCCTTCGAAGAACCCGCCATCTCAGGATTTCCAGTCCTTTAGCCAGACTGGCGCACCCTTGGCGACAAGCGCGCACGATAGCCCAACGGCGGGAATCCGACAACCCGCCATCCGCCACACGCGTCGGTCAACCTTCCGCCTGTGTCTTTCGGTTCGCCGTCGAGGCGCGCAGCACCTTGGCGATCATGAGATGCAGGTGCGAATTGGCGGCGAGGACGCTGTCTCCACCGTGCGGATTGCGTCCGCCACCGATCTCGGTGACGAATCCGCCGGCCTCGGTCACCATCAGGATGCCGGCCGCGACGTCCCAGCGTTGGACGTGGCTTTCCCAGTAGCCGTCGAACCGGCCAGCGGCCACATAGGCGAGGTCGAGGGCCGCCGAGCCGAAGCGCCGGATGCCGGCCGTCTCCGCCATCATGGCCTGAAGCTGCGCCGCGTGTTCCGGATGGCCGCCCTTGCCCTTGAAGGGCAGGCCGGTGGCGATCACCGCCTCGTCCAGCTTGCGCCGCCCGGAGACGCGCAGGCGCTGGTGGTTGTTCCAGGCTCCCGCACCCTTCTCGGCCCAGAACAGCTCGTCGCGGAGCGGTTCGTAGACGACGCCGGCGACGATCTCGCCCTCGCGTTCCAAGGCGATGGAGATGGCCCAGAACGGCAGGCCATGCAGGAAGTTGGTGGTGCCGTCCAGCGGATCGACGATCCAGCGGTGGCTGGCGTCCTTGCCGACGCTCTCTCCGGTCTCCTCCATCAGGAAACCGAAATCGGGCCTCGCCTTCTGGAGTTCGGCCCTGAGCGTCTGTTCCGCCCGCGTGTCGGCGGTCGAGACGAAATCGGCCGGTCCCTTGCGGGAGACCTGCAGGTGTTCGACCTCGCCGAAGTCGCGAACCAGCCCGCGCGCCGCTTTCTCAGCGGCGCGCGCCATCACGTTGATGATTGCCGAGCGGCTTGCCATAACGAGTTGTCAGTCCTTCGCACGTTCCAGATATGTGCCGTCGCTGGTGTTGACGACGATCCGGGTGCCGGCCTCGATATGGGGCGGAACCAGGACGCGTTCGCCATTGTCCATCTTGGCGGGCTTGTAGGAGGACGACGCCGTCTGTCCCTTGACGACGGGATCGGCCTCGACGACCTGCAGCGTCACGGTGGCGGGCAGTTCGACGCCAAGCGGCGAGCCCTCGTGGGTCTGCACGACGACCGACATGCCTTCCTGGAGGAAGACGGCGGGGTCGCCGATGATGTCGCGCGGAATGACGATCTGCTCGAAGGTTTCCTTGTCCATGAAGGTGTAGTTGTCACCCTCGGAGAACAGGAACTGCATGTCGTGCTCATCCAGGCGGGCGCGCTCGACCGTCTCCTGGGTGCGGAACCGCTCGACCATCTTGTTGCCGGAACGGACGTCCTTCATCTCGAGCTGGATGAACGCGCCGCCCTTGCCGGGCTGCACGATGGCGGTCTTGAGGACCACCATCAGCTTGCCATTATGCTCCAGGACGTGGCCGGGCCGCATCTGGTTGGCGTTGACCTTCATGGTATTTGACCGTCGTTGACGCTGCTTTTGAAAGCGCGGAACCTATCAGGTTGGAAAGGCGGTAGCAATGAGCGGTCGGCGTCGATCGGGCGAATCGGCGTTTCGCCGCCGAATGGGGGTAAATCGGCGAGGACGAAGTGAACGTGAACCTGCTATGACGGTTACCGCTTTCAGTCCCGGTTGATGCGTTCCACGGCTGGAACGGGATGGATTGGGAGCCGGGCCAACACTTGCGTCAGAGGAATTTTCGAAATGTCCAATCTCCACAGGCGTGCGATGGAAGCGGTTCTCCAAGCGGCCCAGCACGACATCGTGGGGACGATCCAGGAGCGGGAGATCGCGGACCGGCACAGCGAGGACGGCGACGAGGCCGTGCTGGATGTGGCGATCCTGCACGCCTATCGGGTCTTCACGCGGATCTGCGAGGATCAGGGCCTGGACGTCGACGCCACGCTGTTCGCGGAACTGGCGGGTGAACTGGCCGACGAGATGGCCCAGGATAACGATTACGACTGAAGCCGCGCGCCTTGCCGTGTCCGCCGGTTTCCAAGGTCAGGCGGCGTCCGACCGCGCGATCGGCTCGTCCGACATTTGAAAGGCAGATGCCGGTGCCACCAGCAGGAACGCCGCGAGGGTGTCTTCGCGTGCCGCCCGGGCGGCTTGGCGCTCGTCCGCCGGCAGACCGTGCGACAGGACATCCAGCAGGGCCAGCCGGTGCGCGGTGTCGGCGAGCAGCGCCACCAGGGCTTCGTCGTGGAAGACCTGGACGCCCAAGGCTCCACACAGCTTCCGGCCGCGGCCGAACACGGCCAGCGCGGCCCGCAGGCGGGCACCTTCGGGATGACGGAGGTCGGTCCTGTCGGTGGGGACGAACCGGACGACGCGTTCGGCGGCCGTGGCCAGGAAGCGGCCGGTCACCAGATCCCGGAGATCGTCCGCCAAGGCGTCGAACGGAGCCTTCGCCAGCGTCAGGCGGCCAGCGGTCAGTCTCAGCGCCAGAAGATCCCGCACGGCGGTCTCCAGGGCCCGCGGATCGGCGGCGGCGTTCGCCGGCACCGCGGCGAAGGCGCGGGTTCGGACATCCTCCGCGAGGCGGTCGATCAACCCGGTGACGTGCCGCCGGGTTTCCGGCCTGTCGCCCAAACGATCCAGCATCTCCAGCGCGGTGTGGGCGACCGGCCGATGCTTCGCGATCAGCATGACGAACAGGTCGGCGGCCTTGGGGTCGGAGGCCGACAGTCCGGCGACCGAGGCGGCGAGGTGGTCGAGCAGCCAATGCGGCATGAAGCCCGCGGCGGCGGCGGCGCCGAGATGATCGCGGGCATCCTGGACCCTATCCTCCAGGATGAGCACGGCCCGGATGTCGTCCACGATGTCCCAGAAATCGGGATGGGCGTCAGCCGCGCGTTCGGCGAATTCGGGGTCGCGGCCAGCCCGGCGGATCACCGCCGCCACCTCCACCGACCCGATCGTGGAACCGGCGCGCTCCGCCTCCAGCAGGGTCCACAGCGGGCGCAGAACCGAACGGGGGATCTGGCCGACCCTGCGGTGGGGCGGGACGGTCTCGCACAATAAGTCGGCGAAGGGTTCGCAGAAACGACGCAACGCCGACTCGTGACGTCGATGCTCGCGTCGCCGGGGGGTGATGGTATCAGCGGAGCGCAACGCGGCGCGGATGTCATTGCGGACGTGCGGGCGATCGACTTGCCACGGCGCGTGGGGGTGTGGGGTGGATGGGGTCCGGGAGGAGATCTGCGCCATGGGTATCGCCGTGCCAGGGTAGGTGGTTCGTCATGATTTCATCTGTCATGCACCACTATCAATTAACCTGATTTTTACTTGAATTAAATCTTCCTTAAGGGGTATGACTCGTGATCATCCCTCGAACGGAGGTCTGGCACAGCCTCAACAGTGTTCTAAAATGAGTTAATCCATACGTGTCATCGCGACAGGTCCGTCGGAACTTGCGGACAAATGGGGAAGCGGTATGGGAAGCTGCCACCCGACGGAACGGCCCAGTAAAGAAGCTTCGGGAGATACGGGATGTTCGAGGGATTCACGCGGCGACGCATCGCCACCAGTGGCGCCGAGATCAACCTGGTGGTTGGCGGCGATGGTCCACCGCTCCTGCTGCTGCATGGTTTTCCCCAGAGCCACGTGATGTGGCACAAGGTCGCCGGTGCCTTGGCGGAGCGGTTCACCGTCGTGGCTCCGGACCTGCGGGGCTACGGCGACAGCGAGAAGGTGGCGACGGCCGAGGATCACTCCTCCTATTCCAAGCGGGAGATGGCGCGTGACCAAGTCGAGGTGATGCGCATATTGGGGTTCGAGCGGTTCCAGTTGGTCGGCCACGATCGCGGCGGCCGCGTCGCGCACCGCATGGCGGTCGATCACGCGGACCGTGTCAAGCGACTGGCCGTCCTCGACATCGTACCGACGCTCACCACATTCGAGAGTGTCGACCAGCAGTTGGCCTCGGCGTACTATCACTGGTTCTTCCTGATTCAGCCGCATCCGCTGCCGGAGCACATGATCGGGCTGGATCCGGAATTCTACCTTCGCCGCAAGACGAACATGTGGGGGGTGGGCACCGCGCACTTCACGGCCGAGGCGATGGCGGAGTATATCCGCTGCTTCAAGAACCCGTCCGCGATCCACGCCATGTGCGAGGATTACCGCGCCGCCGCGACGATCGACCTGGAACACGACCGCGCCGACCGCGCCGCCGGTGTCAAGGTGCGCTGTCCGCTGCTGGCGCTGTGGGGCGGACGGGCGACGATGGACAGGAGCTTCGACGTGCTGGCGACATGGCGTGACGTCGCCTTGGACGTCCAGGGCCAGGCGATCGACTGCGGACATTACATCCCCGAGGAAAGGCCGGAGGAGTTCACCGCGGCCCTGCTCGATTTTCTGGAGCCATGACGATCGAAACGGAAACCGGAAGTCCCGAGGCCCCGCCGAAGACGCGTCTGCATGTCGACGAGCCTCTCGCGGCGGGTGCGACCGTCGGGCTCGACCACGAGCGCGCCCATTACCTGCGTCACGTGCTTCGGCTGGATCGGGGCGATCGGGTGGCGCTGTTCAACGGACGGGATGGCGAATGGTCGGCCCGAATCGATGGCTTCGGCAAGGGCTGGTGCAGTCTGGCTGTCGACCGCCAGCGCCGTCCCCAGGCGCCGGAACCCGATCTATGGCTGCTGTTCGCGCCGATAAAGCGGACCCGCATCGACTTCGTGGCGGAAAAGGCGGCGGAGCTTGGTGCCTCGGTCGTCTGGCCGGTGCTCACCCGCCACACCGATGTCGCCCGGGTCAACGTCGATCGGCTACGCGCCAACGCGATCGAGGCGGCGGAACAGTGTGAGCGGCTGACCGTGCCGGACCTGCGCGAGCCGGCCAAGCTCGATCAGGTGACACGCGATTGGTCTTCCGATCGGACGATCCTGCTATGCGCGGAGGCTGGGCCGGTCAAGCCGATCGCCGCGGCGGTGGCGGGGTTGAAGCCCGGACCGGTGGCGATCCTGACGGGTCCCGAAGGGGGCTTCGCCAAGGATGAGCTTGACGGGTTGCTGAAACTGCCATTTGTTGTTCCAGTCGGGCTGGGGCCAAGGATCCTGCGTGCCGACACGGCGGCGCTCGCCGCACTCGCTTGTTGGCAGGCCCTGGCTGGGGACTGGGCGACAGGCGGTGCCGACGCGCGTCCCCCGTTCCGTTCCCAAGAACCAGGTTGATCAGGCATCCATGTCCGCCCCCCCGAAGTCCCGCGGCGAACCGATTTCCGACCCCAGAGCTCTGGTGAGCCATCTGGAAGGGGGCTCCAAGCCCGCGACCGAATGGCGCATCGGGACCGAGCACGAGAAATTCGCGTACCGCACCAGCGACCTGCGCCCGCTCCCCTATGACGGGCCGGATGGCATAGGCGAACTCTTGAACAGGATGACGCGCTTCGGTTGGGAGCCAGTGCGCGAGGGCGACAACGTCATCGCGCTGACCCATGGCGCCTGCAACATCAGCCTTGAACCGGGCGGGCAGGTGGAACTGTCCGGCGCTCCGCTGGAGACGCTCCACGACACCTGCGCCGAGGTCCACGAGCACCTGGATCAGGTCAAGCAGGTCGGGCGTGAGTTGGGCATCGGCATGATCGGGCTGGGCTTCAATCCCAAATGGAAGCGGGACGAGATCCCCTGGATGCCCAAGGGCCGCTACAAGATCATGCGCGACTACATGCCCAAGCGCGGCACTCTGGGCCTGGACATGATGATGCGGACCTGTACCGTGCAGGTCAATTTGGACTTCGGGTCCGAGGCCGACATGGTCAAGAAGTTCCGCGTCAGCTTGGCTTTGCAGCCGATCGCGACGGCCCTGTTCGCCAACTCGCCCTTCACCGAGGGGAAGCCCAACGGGTTCCAGAGCTTCCGTAGCCACATCTGGACCGACACCGACCCCGACCGGTGCGGCGACCTGCCGTTCGTGTTCGAGGAGGGCTTTGGGTTCGAGCAGTACGCCGACTACGCGCTGGATGTTCCGATGTACTTCGTCTACCGCGACGGCAAGTACATCGACGCCTCGGGTCAGAGCTTCCGGGACTTCCTGGCTGGCCGCCTGCCAGCGCTGCCCGGGGAACTGCCGTTGATGACGGATTGGGCGGACCACCTGACGACGCTGTTCCCGGAAGTCCGGCTGAAGCGATACCTGGAGATGCGCGGCGCCGATGGCGGGCCCTGGCGTGGGCTATGCGCGCTGCCGGCCCTCTGGGTTGGACTGCTCTATGACGATACGGCGCTGGACGCAGCCTGGGACTTGGTTAAGGACTGGACGTCGGAGGAGAGGGCGCATCTCCGCGCCGAGGTGCCGCGCAAGGCGCTGAACGCGACCCACAGGGGACGCCCGCTCAGCGAGGTCGCCAGGGAGGTCCTGAAGATCGCCGAGGGCGGTTTGAGCCGGCGCGCCCGCAATGACCGTTGGGGTGACGACGAAACCCACTTCATCAATACGCTGCTGGAAGTGGTCGAATCGGGTGAGACTCCGGCGACCGTGCTGCTGAACCGGTATCACGGCGAGTGGCAGGGCGACATCGACCGGGTGTTCAAGGAGTTCTCCTACTAAAAGGAGTTATCCTCGGGAGTTTGGGAGCGCGGGAGAACCCATCGAGTTCTCCCGCGGCTAATCAGGGTTTGACGCGCGACTAGGCAGGGCGCCCATTCCATCGCCGCCGCGAGGCGTGGGCACCAAGCATTGGACTTGCTCGACGGCTTCGGCTTCCCACCCAAGCCGTCGAGCTAGCTCATGTCTGTCAGGCGGAGCGCATGAGTTTCTCGCGTAACGCGCTTGGCAAAGATGCGAGCCACTGCTCCTCGCCGCCGGGCTCCGGTAGAACATTGCCAAATTCCAGGACCCCCTGTGCCGGAATATCAGAGATGTAAACCCAAACTGCTTGTTCCGCTATCCCAAGAATTTCACTCGTCTCCCGCATGACGCGCCGAAGTATATTTGCTTTTTGTTCGTTGGTTCTTCCCGATCGAATATCGGCGCGCACCCAAACATGATCGGGTGATGCGGCTTCGCCACCGATGAACATCGAGCCTGGCTCGATCTTGTGGAAGATGACTTGGACGAAGTAGCGCGGAGCCGCCGCTTCCACCTGATGGATGGATGTGACGCTCTCGACGAGCTTGGCTCGCTGCTCGGCGGTCAACTCCTTCGCGGTTGAGAACGCATATGTTGGCATGTGCGATATCCCTGTTTTGGTTGTTCAGTGTGGCCCCACATGGATCGGAGGGAAGCCGCCGTTTCGCTCCGGCCGCTCCGCCCCAGAGCGGGCGAAGGTGCGGCTATGGTGCCGGTGATCAGGTCGCGTATTGGGCTTCGCCGTTGCCGAAGGACCAGTTCTCCTTGGGCACCTCGACGAGGCTGATGAAGACGTCCTCGCGGCGCAGACCCAAGCGATCGTGCAGGCCGTCGGCCACGGCCTTGTAGAAGCCCTTCTTTTGCTCGACCGTGCGACCCGCGTTGAGCGTCAGCTGGATGAGGATGCAGTCGCCCGTGCGCGTGATGCCAAGATAGTTGGGGTCGGCGATGAGATTTTCGGCGGGGTGCTCGTTGATCACCTGGAAGCGGTCGTCCAGCGGCGCTTTCAGGATGTCGACCATGGCATCGTAGATGACCTCGCCGATCGTGCGGCGGTAGTCGGCGGACTTACCCTGGACAAGATCGATACGGGCGAAAGGCATATTGGTCTCCTTCGCGGGCATATACCCGCTTCTGGGTGTGGAACGGTGCTCACGCCTCACGCAGGGCGTCGAGCCGATCGGAGAGCGCGCCGAGAGCGGACGGCTCCACGAGCGCGGTGACCCGCTGCTGCGCCTCGTGCCAATAAGGCAGCGCAGCCTCGATCGCGGCCTCGCCAGTGGCGGTGAGGTGGGCGACGCGCTCGCGCTGGTCCGCGTCGCCCACCGCGATCCGGACCAGACCACGGCGTTCGAGCGGGTCGAGGTTGCGGCCCATGGTGGAGCGGTCGAGCGCGGCCTCGGCCGCCAAGCGCGTCACCGGCAGTGGGCCAAGGCGTGCGAGCGTGCGTAGGACGGAGAACTGGGTGACGCGCAGGCCCGAGGGCGCGAGCGCCGCGTCGTAGGCGGCGGTGACCGCGCGCGTAACGCGGCGGAGCGTCGTGCAGGCGCAGGGTGTGTTGCTCATCATAAAGCGGGTATATGCCCGTTTTCGGGACGGCGCAACCCGGAAGTCTGGGATCACGAAGCGGCTTGCCCGGGAAATGGGGTCGTCGCCCGGCACGCCGGAGCGCGGTTGGGACTAGCTCAAAGGCCAGTCGCACCCGTCAGGTCGGCGCCTTCCAACCGGGCGCCACTCAGGTCGGTGCCGACCAGGATCGCCTCGCGTAGGTCGGCGCCACTCAGATCGGCCCGGCTCAAGTTGGCGTCGGTCAGGTTGACCTTGCGCAGGTCGGCCTGCTGGAGATTGGCGCCTTCCAAGCGGGCGCGGTGCATGTTGGCGCGCCACACGTGGCCACTGCCGCTCTGGATCAGGACCGGATTCAGCTTGGCTCCCCTCAGGTCCGCCCCGGTCAGGGTCGCCCGTTCCAGGTTGACGCCGCGCAGATCGGCGTTCGACAGGTTGATGTGGCGGAGATCGCCCAGCGACATGTCCGCCATGGCGAGTTGAGTGGCCGACAGGTTGGCCTTGACCAGGGTCACGCCTTGCAGCAGCGCCGCCGACAGGTTCAATCCGTGGAGATCGAAGCCGCTCAGGTCGTGGCCGCCGAAATCCGCGCGGCACCCCTCCTTGCCGCCGCTGTCCATCCACGACGCGTGGTCCGCCGCGATTTTCGGCATGCCGCGGGCAAGGGCCTCGAAGCCCTTCGCCATCACGGCGCCGGCCAATTCCGGTGAGCGGCGTTGGGCGTCATCGAGGATGGCCCCGACCAGGATCGCGTTCCTCATCTGCGACTTTTCGAGCAACGCGCCCGACAGGATCGCTCCGGTCAGCCGCGCGCCCGACAGGTTGGCGCCGGTCAGATCGGCGTCCTGGAGATCGGCGCCCGTCAGGTCCGAATTGGTCAGGTTCGCCCGGATGAACTTGGCGCCCCGCATGATGGCGTCGGTCATGTCGGTCTGCATGACGAAGGCGTTGGACACCCGCGCCCGCGACAGGTTGGTGCCGCGCATGATGGCGCAGGTCATCTCGGTCGTCAGCTTGACCGCCTCGTTATTGACCGACGACATTGTCCCCGAGGCGCCCATGTGCATGAGCATGCCGTCGCGCAGGTCCGCGTCGATCATCATGGCTTCGTTCAGGATGGCGCCGCGTAGGCAGGAACCCCGCAGGTCCGTCTTCCGCAGGGTGGCCCCGGTCAGGTTCGCCAGCCTCAGGTCCGTGCCGTAAAGGTCCGCGCCACTCAGGTTGCAGCCGAGCAGCCGGGCGCTGTAGAGCTTGGCGCCGCTGAAATCCGCGTCGGTGAGATCAAGGCCGCTGAGGTCGAGGTGGGACAGGTCGCGCATCTTGAAGATGGCGCGGGTACCACCGGGCTGCCGTTTCAGGAACGCCCGATGCCGAACGGTCAGCGCGTTCAGCTCCTGCTGGGAGAGCTTGGCGCGCTGGATGTCGTTTGTTTCGCTGGAGGCTGAGGCCATTTGCCGACGCATTCCTGAGGCTTCGCCGCCTAGCCTACGGGTCGGTTGACGAACAATTCGTTAAAAAGCGCTGTGATCAGTGTGGGCCCTGGAGGGGGCGTTCCCGCGAACGGTCCGGGAACGCCGGGCCCCGGCGGCCGGTTGGAAGGGAAACTCCGTCCACCCTATAATCGGAAACCCCCTGGAAATGGCAGAACAGATCCACCTGTCCCAAAACGCCAGCGCCGTCGATCCGGAACTGGACGCGGCGCGTGGCGATAAGACGCACGAGATCGCAACCGATCTCGCTTACCGCCGGCTGGGCATCGTCAACGTCGTCTACTCCGGTCCGGCGGCCTCCGGTGATCGCGGGTGGGTGCTGATCGACACCGGCATCCCCGGCACCAAGGGCATGATCAAGTCGGCCGCCGAGCATCGGTTCGGCGTCGGCGCGCGTCCCGCCGCGATCGTTATGACCCATGGGCATTTCGACCATATCGGCGCCCTGGAGGATCTGGCGGAAGAGTGGGACGTAGCCGTCTACGCCCATCCCTTGGAACACCCTTACCTGAACGGCGGGGCGTCCTATCCGCCGGGTGACCCATCGGTCGGTGGCGGCGCCATGGCGGCGCTGGCGCGGTTCTATCCGCGTGGTCCCGTGAATGTCGGCGGTCGGCTGCGGCCGCTACCGGAGGACGGCACGGTTCCGGGGATGCCGGGCTGGCGCTGGATCCACACTCCCGGCCACAGCGTCGGGCATGTGTCGTTCTGGCGCGAGGCGGACCGAACCATAATCGCGGGTGACGCCTTCGTCACGACGGGGCAGGAGTCGGCCTATGCGGTCGCGGTCCAGCGGGCGGAGATGCATGGTCCGCCGACCTACTACACGGTGGAGTGGGACAAGGCGAAGCGATCGGTCGCGGCGCTGGCCGCCCTCGACCCCGATCTCGTGATCACCGGCCACGGCGAGGCGATGCGGGGTGTCGAGATGCGGACCGCGTTGTACGACCTCGCCGAGCGGTTCGATCAGGTGGCGGTGCCGAAAAGCGGCAAGTACCTGGAGCACCCAGCGCGCGCCGAGGATGGATCGGCGTATCGGTGACGGAAAGAAGAAAGGGGCGCGTGGGTGTGAACCCACGCGCCCCTTTCTTGTGGAATGGCCCAGCCTTTACGCGGGCCGTTCCTCGCCGGCCGAGGGACGCCATGTGATCAGGCGCTTCTCGACCACGTTCAGGACGGTGTCGATCAACAGGACGAAGATCGACAGGATGATGATGCCGGCGAAGACGCCAGTGGCGTCGAAGTTGCCTTCCGCTTGGGCGATCAGATAGCCGAGGCCGGCCGACGATCCCAGGTACTCGCCGATGATGGCGCCGACGACGGCGAAGCCCACCGAGGTGCGCAGCGAGGACAGGATCCAACTGGCCGCCGCCGGGAAATAGACGTGGCGCAGCAGGTCGCGCCGGTTGGCGCCCAGGATGCGGGCGTTTGACAGCACGACCGGATTGACCTCCCGCACTCCCTGCATCGCGTTGAAGAAGGTGATGAAGAAGACCAGCGTCACCGCCAGCGCCACCTTCGACCATAGTCCCAGGCCCAGCCACAACACGAAGATGGGAGCCAGCACGACGCGGGGGATCGCGTTCAACCCTTTGATGAACGGGTCCAGGATGCGGGCGGCGCTGCGGCTCAGTCCCAGCCAGACGCCGGCGGCGACGCCCAGGCCGGTACCGATCAGGTAACCCAGCACCGTCTCGGTCAGCGTGATGCCGACATGTCGGTAGAAGCTGGTGTCGGCGACCCACGAGGCGATCTGGGTTCCGATGTCCAGTGGCGCCGGGAAGAAGAAGACGTCGATCAGCCCGGTCATGGTGCCGATCTGCCAGCCACCCAGGATGACGACGAGGATGCCGATCTGGATCGCGCGTTCAGTCGCGGCGTTCATAGCTCTTCTCCACTTCCCCGCGCAGCGAGGCCCAGATGTTGCGGTACAGGTCCATGAAATGCGGGTCGAGCTTGATCTCGGCCACGTCGCGCGGCCGCGACAGATCCACGTCGAAACTCTCGATGATGTGGCTGCGTGGACCGGCGGAGAGGATCACGACGCGGTCGCCCAGGGCGATCGCCTCCTCCAGGTCGTGGGTGATCATGACGACGGCGCGGCGATCCTCCTGCCACAGGCGCAGCAACTCGTTCTGCATCAGGTGGCGGGTGTGGATGTCCAGCGCGGAGAACGGCTCGTCCATCAGGATCACCTGCGGCTCGGTGATCAGGGCCTGGGCCATCTGAACGCGCTTCCGCTGGCCGCCGGAGAGCTGGTGCGGATAGCGGTGCTCGAAGCCGCGCAAGCCAACCTTGGCCAGCCAGGCCATCGCCTTCTCGCGGCGGACACCGGCCGGCTCGCGGCGGAACATCAGGCCCAGCTCGGTATTCTCGATCGCGGTCTTCCAGGGCAGCAGGGCGTCCTGCTGGAACAGGTAACCGATGTTGCCCTGAATGCCCTTGACCGGTTTGGCGTCGATCGTGATCGACCCGGAAGCTGGCTGGAGCAAGCCCGCGATGGCGTTGAGGATGGTGCTCTTGCCGCATCCGGTCGGTCCGACGATCGAGACGAACTCGCCATCCTTGATCGTCAGGTTGACGTCCTGCACGGCGACGAAGGAGCCGAACGCCATGGTGACGTTGTCGACCGACACCATGGATTTGGCCTGTGACGGCTGCGCCTGGGGGCTCGCCGGCATGGGAGGCTGCGGGACCGCCCGCACGACTGCTGCTGACATGCTGGTGCCCCCTCAGTTCGACGCGGTTCGCGGAGCCTTGTCCACGAAGCTGTTGGTGTAGGTCTTGGACAGGTCGATCTTGGTCGCGGCGACCTTGTCGTTGAACGAGCGCAGCACCTCCAGCGGCGTCTTGACGTCGGTCTCGCTGAAGCGGCCGTCGGCGGAGAAGATCGGCCGGGCGTTCTCGACCGCCTTGATGTAGGTCTCGCGGTCGCCGGAGATGAAGGCTTCCGGCAGTTGGGCGACGATCTCCTCGGCGCTGTGGTCGCGCATCCACTCCAGCGCCTTGACGGTGGCGTCCACCACCTTCTGGATCGTCTCGGGGTTCTCCTTGATGTAGGAGGCCGTGGCGTAGAGGACGGAGGTCGGATAGATGCCGCCGTAGACTTCCTTGGCGCCGGCGTCGTCGCGGGCGTCGATCAGGATCTTGCCGACGCCCTTGGCCTCGATGAAGGTGGCGGCGGGGTCGTAGTTGACCAGCAGGTCGATCTTGCCCTGCTCCAGCGCCGCGACGGCGGCGGCGCCCGAACCGACGCCGATCAGCGAGACGCTGTCCTGGGACAGGCCGTGCCGGTCCAGGTAATAGCGCACGAAGAAGTCCGACGAGGAGCCGGGGGCCGTGATGCCGATCTTGGCGCCCTTGATCGTCTCCGGCTTGGCCGGATCGAAGGTGGAGTTGGGACCGCCCGCCAGCACCAGTCCGGAATTGCGCGCCAGCTGGACGATGCCGACGACGTCCTTCCGCTGCGACTGCATCTGGATGGTGTGGTCGTAGAAGCCCACCGCGATGTCGGTCGAGCCGGCGACCAGCGCCTGGAGCACCTTGGAGCCACCGGAGGCGAAGTTCTCGGTCGTGACGTCCAGGCCCTGCTCCTTATAGAGGCCGAGACCCTCGGCGACCGGGAAGGGCAGGTTGTTCAGATTATAGGAGCCGACGCTGATCCGTACGGATTGGGCATGGGCGGCCCCGGTCAGCGAGCCCGCGAGCGCCGCGGCGACCGTGACGGCCAAAGCGAAATTACGCATTTCTGGATGTTCTCCCTATCGACACGGCTCGGTTGGCCGCGTTGTCCATGTGATCCGGCCCGATATCCGGGCCCCGCTTCCTTGAAACCTTAAACTTGTCTTCAGGCCGCCTGATCGAAACCCTTGGCTGGCTTGGCGAAGACGAATCCCTCGAACAGCCGGCGGGCGGTGCGGACGATGCCCGCCACCGGAGTTCCGTCGCGATCCATGAGGTCGACGTCGAGGCGTCCGCTGGGATGCTCGATCCCGATGCGGGCGGGTGCCCGAAGCCTCGGAGCCAAGTCCGCGGCGACGGTCCCCTCGGTTATGCAGGCGGTGGCGATGCCGACCGCGCCGGTCGTGGCGAGCGCCGGATGGCACTCATGTGGCATGAAATAACGCACGGTGAGCGTGCCTTCGGCAAGCCCCCGGCTAAGCAGCACCGGCTTCGGGATCACCTTGTCCCGCACGTCGCCCATGCCCATCAGCTTGCCCGCCTCCAGCCGGACCGCCTCGATCCGGCGCAGCAGGGCGGCGTCGGCGTTGAGGTCGGCGGCCGGTTCGTCGCCGGCGATCCCCAGGTCGGAGGCGCGCATCAGCACCATCGGAATGGCGCAGTCGATGCAGGTGATCGGGATGCCCTTGACGATGTCGCGGGGCGAGCCGGTCGGCAGCAGCTTGCCGGTCTTGGCGCCGGCGGCGTCGACGAAGGTCAGCGCGATCGGGGCCGCCAAGCCCGGCACGCCGTCGATCGAGGCGTCGCCCAGATAGGCCACGGCGCCGGCCGGGGTCGGCACGCGCGCCTCGATCAGCTTGCCCGTGTTGACGTTGTGGATGCGGACATGGGTTTCGGCGCCCTCGACCGGCACCAACCCCGCCTCGATCGAGAAGGGCCCGACGGCGGCCAGCATGTTGCCGCAGTTGGGCGAGGTGTCGACCAGCCGCTGATCGATCCGGACTTGCGCGAACAGGTAGTCGATGTCGGCGCCCGGAACGCTCGACGGACCGATGATCGCGACCTTGCTGGTGACGGGGTTGCCGCCGCCGATGCCGTCGATCTGGAGGGGATGGCCGGAGCCCATGACCGACAGCAGGATCCTGTCCCTCTCGGCTGGATCGGCCGGCAGATCGGACGCCAGGAAGAAGGGTCCGCGCGACGTGCCTCCCCGCATTAGCACGCATGGAATTCGCATGAGGTCGTTCATTGGCAGACAGCCCGCTTGACGATTGATGCGTGGAGTGGATCACTCCTGCTCTCGGTTGCGGTTATCTCATCAAAGCTTTATTCTGTTAAATGCAAAATCCAAAGGGAATGATGCGTTTTGAACATCAATTGTGAGATCCTGGACCTTCGGGCCTTCCTGTCCGTGGTCGAACTGGAGAGCTTCCACCGGGCCGCAGACGCGCTGAACCTGTCGCAGCCCGCCCTCAGCCGCCGCATCCAAAAGCTGGAGGGCGCCATCGGAGCGCCCCTGCTGGAACGGACGACACGCCACGTCTCGACCACGGCGGTCGGGCGCGAGTTGCTGCCGCTGGTCCGGCGCATGCTGGAGGAGTTCGACGGCTCGCTCTTCGCGGTACGCGACATCGGCGCCCAACGGGCGGGCTTGATCACCATGGCCTGCATCCCGACGGCGGCGTTCTACTTCCTGCCGATCGTGGTAAAGCAGTACAACGAGCGTTTCCCCAACATCCGGTTCCGCATCCTGGACCTGACCGCCAATGACGGCCTCCAGGCGGTGGCGCGTGGCGAGGTCGAGTTCGGCATCAACCTGATGGGAACGTCCGATCCGGATCTGACCTTCGAGCCGCTGCTGGACGACCCCTTTGTGCTGGCCGCCCGCAAGGAGCATCCGTTGGCCAAGTTGGACGAGATCGCCTGGACCGATCTGGAACCCTATCACCTGATCACGGTCCACCGCTCCAGCGGCAACCGGACCCTGCTGGACGCGGCCTTGGCGCGCGCCAACCTGAAGCTGCGCTGGTTCTACGAGGTGACCCACCTGTCCACATCGCTGGGGCTGGTCGAAGCGGGGCTCGGTATCGCCGTACTGCCCAAGCTGGCGACTCCCCAGGCCGATCATCCCTTCCTGGTCAGCCGCCCGATCCACAATCCTGAGGTGTCCCGCACCATCGGCATCGTCCGCCGCCGCGGCGGCACCCTGTCACCCGCGACGGAACGCTTCCTGGACCTGCTGATCAGCGTATGGCGGAAGCCGGCCGGCGGGTGAGGGGGTGTTGATCGATCAGCGGCACGGGAATGTGCGACTACCCGATATTGATGGCGTTCGCGCGGATCGCTCTACAGTCGGACGCCTCAGGGTGATACGTTATCTTGATATCGGACATCGGAGCGTTTCAATGCGTACGTTGGTCGATCTTGGTGAGACGCAGGTTCAGGCGCTCGATGATTTGGCTCGAAAGGATAAGCGATCGCGGGCTGCGGTCATCAGGGAGGCCATCGAAGAGTATCTAAAGAAGCACCGCGTCAATGATCAACACGATGCGTTCGGTCTTTGGGGTGACCGGAAAATGGATGGATTGGCATATTAGGAGCGGATACGTGGAGAATGGTGAAGGCGCTGTTCGAAACCACCATCTTGATCGACTATCTCAACGCGATCTCGCAGGCCCGCGACGAACTGAACCGTTACGAGGAGCGGGCCATCAGCATCATCACCTGGATGGAGGTGATGGTGGGAACCGAAGGAAGATTGGAGACGCCTACCCGCGCGTTTCTCGACGGTTTTGAAGTGATTGGACTAGACGCGCGCGTCGCTGAACGAGCGGTCGTTTTGCGTCGTGATAGACGCGTTAAACTACCGGACGCGGTGATCTGGGCCTCCGCCCAGGTTAACGGCATGCTCCTGGTGACCAGGAACTCGAAGGATTTTCCGGTGGATGATCCTAGCGTGCGTATGCCGTACGGGTTGTCCCACTGACTTCCCGTCGTCTCAATCGGCACCGCGCCAGTTCAGCATTGAAGGGATTTCGGGTCTGGACTATCTTTGGAGGGTAGGCGGTGGGGTTGCAGCCCCACCGCCGTGCTCCCGGTCTAGAAACGCAGGGTGATCAGGGCCTTGACCCCGAACGCCTGGAACCAGACCCGGAGAGAGAACCGATGTTTACGCATCGTTCCACTCCCTCGTGGCGGAGGCGGCCGGGCCAGTCCCGGCCGCTGTCCGCCTCTCCTAAATAGAAAATGCCGTCGAAGCACACCAGAGAATTTGTGCTCATGGTCTTGTTATCAACTCACGGTTGATAATGGTGCCTGTTGGTATTGCCTGGAACTCCCTGGCCTGAACTGGCGTGGCCACACCACGGAATTACGAAGCCGCCAGCATGTCATCGAACCCCGGCGTTTCGGCTTCCGACGTTTCAACATGTTGACAGCGCCGCGTTGCTCCCCTAGTTTCGCGGCTCGCTCAATCCCATGAGCTGCCTGTCGCGCCTGAGGGTGCCCGCCGGTCCGCGAGTTTCGCGCACTGGCGCGATTTCGTTTGGGCGCACGGCATCGCATGGGACGGGCATTCGACTTTCGCGAACCATGACCGAGTGACGCATGTTTGAAGGGCTGACCGGACGGCTGGGAGACATCTTCGATCGTCTCACGCGGCGTGGCGCGCTGAGTGAGGAGGATGTCGGCGCGGCGCTTCGCGAGGTGCGTATCGCCTTGCTGGAAGCCGACGTGGCCTTGCCCGTCGTCAAGCAGTTCATCGCCGGCGTCAAGGAGAAGGCGGTCGGCCAGGAGGTCCTGCGTTCGATCACGCCGGGTCAGATGGTCGTCAAGATCGTCCACGACCACTTGGTCGAGATGCTGGGTTCGGCCAGCGAGGGGATCAACCTCGAAGCCGCCGCCCCCGTGCCGATCCTGATGGTCGGCCTCCAGGGCTCGGGGAAAACCACCAGCACCGCCAAGATCGCGCTCCGCCTGAAGACGCGGGAGCGCAAGAAGATCCTGATGGCGTCACTGGACACGCGCCGCCCCGCCGCTCAGGAACAGCTGAAGATCCTGGGCGAGCAGGTCCAGGTCGCCACCCTGCCGATCATCCCCGGCCAGCAGCCGGTCGAGATCGCCAAGCGCGCCATGCAGATGGGGCGGCAGGAAGGCTTCGACGTCGTCATGCTCGACACCGCCGGCCGGCTGGCGATCGACGACGAGCTGATGGCGGAGGTCGCGGCCGTCCGCGACGCCACCAAGCCGGTCGAGACGCTGCTGGTCGTGGACGCCATGACCGGCCAGGACGCGGTGACGGTCGCCACCAACTTCCAGGACCGCGTCGGCATCACCGGCATCGTGATGACCCGGATCGACGGTGACGCGCGCGGCGGCGCCGCGCTGTCGATGCGCCAGATCACCGGCAAGCCGATCAAGCTGCTGGGTGTCGGCGAGAAGGTCGACGCGCTGGAGGCGTTCCACCCCGATCGCATCGCCGGCCGCATCCTGGGCATGGGCGACGTCGTCAGCCTGGTCGAGAAGGCCGCCGAGAACATCGACAAGGCGGAGGCCGAGAAGCTCGCCAAGAAGATGGAGAAGGGCACCTTCGACCTCGACGACATGGCGAACCAGCTCAAGCAGATCCGCAAGATGGGCGGCATGGGGGGGATGCTCGGCATGTTGCCCGGCATCGGCAAGATCAAGAATCAGCTCAAGGACGCCAACATCGACGAGGGCATCCTGAAGAAGCAGGAAGCCATCATCTCGTCCATGACCAAGGCCGAGCGTCGTAATCCCGATATCATCAAGGCGTCGCGCAAGCGCCGCATCGCCTTGGGTTCGGGCGTGCAGGTCCAGGATGTCAATCGGCTGCTCAAGCAGTTCCAGGACATGCAGACCATGATGAAAAAGGTCAAGAAGATGGGTCAGAAGGGCTTCATGCGCCAAGGTCTGGCCGGTCTTCTGCCGAAGGGCAAGGGTTTCCCATGAACCCAGCCGCCCGCGGCCCCTCCAGTTTCGCCTGATACATACCGTCAACCAGAGTGAAGAGAGTAGTTTCGCAATGTCCTTGAAGATTCGTCTGACCCGCGGTGGCGCCAAGAAGCGCCCGTTCTACGCAATCGTCGTCACCGACGCGCGCAGCCCGCGCGATGGCCGCTTCATCGAGAAGATCGGCACCTACAACCCGATGCTCGCCAAGGATCATCCGGAGCGGGTCGTCCTGAACACCGAGCGCGCCAAGCATTGGCTGTCGGTCGGTGCCCAGCCGACCGATCGCGTCGAGCTGTTCCTCGGCCGCGCCGAGGTCATCCCGGCCCCGTCGCAGCGCCAGAACCCGAAGAAGGCCGCCCCGAAGGCCAAGGCCCAGGAGCGGATCAAGGCCGAGGAAGCGGCCGCCGCCAAGCGCGCCGAGGCCGAGGCCGCCGGCAGCGCCGAATAAGTCCAGCGTCGATTTCCCGGCTCACGAACTCGAAGGCTCAGGTTCCCTCCCATGGCTCCCCCGTCCGCCCGCAAGCCCGACCAGACCGACACACGCGTGTGCGTCGGCCAGATCGTCGGCGTGCATGGCCTGCGTGGTCTGGTCAAGCTGAAGAGCTTCACCGGCGACCCCGCGGTCATCGCGGACTACAACCCGCTGACCGACCAGGCCGGCACCCGCCGCTTCACCGTCGAGCTTCAATCGGCGATGAAGGACCTCTGGCTGGCCCGGGTCGAGGGGGTCGCGGACCGCACGGCTGCCGAAGCCCTGCGCGGCGTCTTGCTCCACGTGGAGCGGGACCGGTTGCCGCCACCCGAGGACGAGGACGAGTTCTACCACGCCGACCTGATCGGCCTGCCGGTCTCGCGACCGGATGGCGAGCGGATCGGCTCGGTGGTCGCCCTCCACGACTTCGGCGGCGGGGACATGCTGGAGGTTCGGTTGCCCGACCAGCGCACCGTCATGCTGCCCTTCACCAAGGCGATCGTGCCCGTGGTGGATGTCGCCGGCGGACGCATCGTCGCCGATCCGACCAGCGATCTGCTGGCGCCTCCCGAGGCGTCCGACCGCGAGTTGGACAGGGAACGGGCCCTGCATGGCGGCGGGAATGACGAGAGCGAGGACGAGGGTAGCGGCGGCGATGGGGAAAAGGCGTGATGGATCCCGTGTGGACCGTTCGCGTCCTGACCCTCTTCCCGGAGATGTTCCCGGGGCCGCTGGGGCTCAGCCTCGCCGGGCGGGCACTTGAAAGCCGGATCTGGTCCCTCGAAACAGTGGACATACGGTCTTTCGCACGCGATAAACACCGCTCGGTCGACGATACCCCGTTCGGCGGTGGTCCCGGCATGGTCATGCGGCCGGATGTCCTGGATGCCGCCCTGACGGACACCACGGGCGGTCCGGAAGGGGAAACGCGCGGCCGGGTCATCTATCTGTCGCCGCGCGGGCGCCTGCTGGATCAGCCCCTCGTCAGGGAACTGGCGGCTGAGCCCGTCGTGACGCTGCTGTGTGGTCGTTACGAGGGGGTCGACGAGCGGGTCCTGGAAGAGCATCGGGTCGAGGAGGTCAGCCTCGGCGACTTCGTGCTGTCCGGTGGTGAGCCAGCGGCCCTGGCCCTGATCGATGCCGTCGTCCGGCTTTTGCCGGGCGTCATGGGCAACGAGGAGACCGCTGGGGAAGAGAGTTTCGAGCGGGGATTGCTGGAATATCCCCACTACACGCGGCCCGCCGACTGGCGCGGCCGCTTGGTGCCGGAAGTTCTGCTTTCCGGTCACCACGAAAAGGTAAGGGCTTGGCGGTTGGCCGAGGCGGAGGCGATCACGAAGGCCCGGCGGCCTGATCTGTGGTCCCTCTACGAGGCTGGCCGCGAGGCTGAGGAACCTCGGAAGCGCCGTCGGCGCGACCGTGTCGCGACGATGGAATAGATGACAAACGGGTCCGCCGGGAGCCTCTCAGGGGTTCGGCGCGCCATCAGTTAAGGTAAGGGGTGAGTGCGATGAACATCATTCAGCAGATCGAGGCCGAACAGGTCCAGAAGCTGCTCGAGCGCCGCGCGGTTCCGGAGTTTTCCCCCGGTGACACGCTGCGCGTCAACGTGAAGGTGGTCGAAGGCACGCGCGAGCGCGTGCAGGCCTATGAGGGCGTCTGCATCGCCCGCAAGAACGCTGGCGTCAACTCCAGCTTCACCGTGCGGAAGATCAGCTATGGCGAGGGCGTCGAGCGCGTGTTCCCGCTCTACAGCCCCCGAATCGACAGCATCGAGCTGGTCCGCAAGGGCGACGTCCGCCGCGCCAAGCTCTATTACCTGCGCGAGCTGCGCGGCAAGCGCGCGCGCATCAGCGAGCGGACCACCGGCCGCGGCATGAACAAGGAAGAAGGCGCGTCCAAGCAGGGCTGAGCGCTTGCACCCTTGTCGCTGGGAAGTGTCGCCAAAACGTCGAAGCCCGCCGAACTCCAGTTCGGCGGGCTTTGGTCGTACGCGTTTCCCTCGATAGGCTCCCGACGAGGGATCAGAGCGGTACCGTCATCCGCACCACGGTGCCGCTGCCCGTTGTTTCCGGCATCAGGGTCGCGTTCAACTGGGCCGCCAGCGCCTCCGCCAGCAGCATGCCGGCGTCGGCGTCGGGATCGAAGCCGGAAGGCAAGCCGCGGCCGTTGTCGGAGATCACCAACTCGATCGATTCCGGGGTCGGCCGGGTCAGCGAGATCCGGATCCAGCTCTTGGCGGGGAAGGCGTGGCGCAGGCTGTTGGTCAGCAACTCGTTGACGATCAGTCCCAAGGGGACCGCGAGCGATAGTCCGCCAGTGATCTTCTCAGACTGTACGTCGATGTCGGTGCCCTGGGCGCCACCTGGCACGTTGGCGCTGGTGGTTGTCACCAGCTCGGTCAGGTAACGGCCGAACTCGACCTGTGTTTCGCTGCCGGACTCATGGAGGTGGCGGTAGGCGATGGCGAGGGCTTCGATGCGCTGAAGCGTCAATTCATAGGCGCTACGGGCATCCGGGTCGCGAATGCGTCCGCTCTGCAATTTCAGCAGGCTGATGACGAGCTGGAGACTGTTCTTGGCGCGATGCTGCAGTTCGCGCAGCGCCTCTTCCTTCTCCTTCAATGCCTGTTCAAGATGCCTTGTATGTTCATCCATGTCAGGAGCGTGTGCTGTTGTCAAAGGTGGATCTCCTGACCGTGTTCCCATAGCCGTGGAGCAAACGCTCGGCGTGGAGAAATCATCCAACCCGCTGAGTTTCCACCGAATGCGCCAATATGTACAGCAGACAGGCTAACTCTCAAATATACTTTCCGGCTTATACGTTCGCACCTTCCAGGACTTACTTCTATTTTTCCTAAAACTTGCCAAAAACACTTTGGTTCTGAGATGTCCGTCCGGCTCTAAACGAGTTCGGCTTCCAGTGGTTCCACTCGGGGCGGTTCATCACAGCGTTGGTGCCCAACCGGGGTTGGATCACTCGAACAGCCGACCGAAAAAGCCACGTTTCTTGACGGGTTTCGGTGTGGCCGCGCGGCGTGGTTTGCCGTCGATGTATTCGTCCTTGAAACGCTTCATATCTTCGCTGCGGCCAAAGTTGAACCGGACGTGGAAGACATAGGTCTTGGTCTTCTTGAAGTCATCGATTTCCTCCGACATGCCTAGGAACTGAAGCTCCCAAAGGCCCTTCAAGTTCTCCCGCATCCAGTCCTCGGCCTCGTTCATTTTTCCCTGGCCGCGGAACTTGTGAACGAGTTCATACGTCATGTGCGATGTCATTATCGTGCGTCGCGTTGTTTATGGGTCGACCGCGAAGAGCGGAGTTGCGTCACCAGTGTAACCCAAACGCGTATAGATTCGGTTACTCGGCCATCGCGGGTTTGCCGCCCGGATCTGCTGGCAAATGGCGCGAAAGCACTGGTTGATGTGGATCAAGGCGTGTCCAACCCGCTTCGCGCATGTTTTCGCGCGGGCTCGACGCCATGACGGCGGCTCGATGGCGCGAACGCACCCGGATTGGCGGCGCGAGAAATCATGACCGATTTATCCAACCTGATGAGAAAGCCGCCGGAGAAGCCGAGGGATGTGGTGGGGCGGGTCCACTCGGTATCCGCCCTCGGCACTGGCGCCGGACCCGGTGTCCGCTTCGTCATTTTCCTGGATGGTTGCCCTCTGCGGTGCGCCCAATGCGCGGAGCGTGACGACGACGGATGCCACGCCGGTGGCCATGACGATCTCGATGACGCGGAACCAATCGCCGAACCGTCCAGCCATGGCGCGATGGACAGCCTGATCGGCAGGATCGCCCGCCACGCCGACTACATGCGCGTCTCGGGCGGTGGTGTCACTGTGGCGGGGGCCGAGCCGCTGGCCCAAGCCCCGTTCGTCCGCGAGCTGTTCCGCCGCTGCCACGCCATGGGCGTCCGAACCGCGCTCGATACGTCAGGCGGCGGCAACGTGTTCGCCGCCAAGGGACTGCTCCACCTGACCGATCTGGTGGTGCTGGACCTGACCCCGTTCGAACCGGGCCCGCTCGCCATCCGCAGCCGTTTCGCGGACATGCTGCGGGCGTCGGGCAAGCCGATCTGGATCCGGCTGGCGGTCATTCCCGGCGTCAACGACCAGCCCCGGCATGTCAGGGCGCTGGCTGAATTCGCGGCGTCCCTGCCCGAGGTCGAACGGGTCGAGGTGCTGCCGTTCAGCCAACTCGCCACGATCAAGCTGCGCGACCGTTGTCCTGTGGCCGCCCTGCGCACCCTGGCGCCTCCCACCGTTCCGCAGGTTCGGGCGGTGCGCAACATGTTCAGGGGACATGGATTGCGCACCTGTTGAGCGCCGTCCGGGAAGAGCGAAGGTCGTAGCGCGCCGTGGTAACCGACATGCGCCTTCCAAAACATATCGCACCGCGGCATGGGAAATGCCATCTAGGGGGTCATGGCATTCCTCAACGACTTCGCCCGGCGGGCGCTCCTTCCCGTGTCGCTCGCCGCCCTGGCGGCTGTCGGCTGTTCTCCCCTCATCGCCAATGGCCCGCGGCCGAACTCCTATCAGGTGCGACTGGACGACAGCCAGCCGGATAGGCGGGTCGTCGGAAGCCTGACATTCCGGGGAGGGCTGGCGCTCAGCGACGCCGATGCCGGCTTCGGCGGCCTGTCCGGCATCGTGGTCGATCCCGGTGGCCGCCGGTTCGTCGCCGTCTCCGACCGCTCGGCGGTTGTCACGGGTACTCTCGATTATGACGACGTCGGCGACCTTACCGGAGCCCGCGACATCACGGTCGAACCGTTGCTCGACATCGATGGCAAGCAGGCCAAGTTCAACCGGGGCGACTCGGAAGGGCTGACACGGCTTCCGGACGGCCGCTGGGCCGTCAGTTTCGAGCGCTGGCACCGGGTCGAGCTCTACGCGTCCAACCCAGTCGGCCCCGTCACCAAGCCGCTGCCCAAGCTGCCCCGCCCGCCGGGCATACAGAGCGCTGAGGGCAACAGCGGCCCTGAGGCGGTCGCGGGTCTGCCGGGTGGCCGCATGCTGCTGCTGGAGGAGGGGCGGGAGGAGAACGCGGGCCTCCATCGGGGCTGGATTGGCGGGCCGGATGGCTGGCAAAGCCTGACATATCGGGGCAAGGCGCCCTACCGACCGACCGACGCCGCCCTGCTGCCCGATGGCGACGTGGTGGTTCTGGAGCGGCGCGCCTCGATCCTGTCTGGCTTCGGCGCCCGGATCGTCCGTGTCCCCGCAACCAGCATCGAAGCCGGCGCCGAACTTTCCGGGACCGAGTTGGCGGTGCTGGAGGCGCCGATCTCCACCGACAACTTCGAAGGCATTTCCGCCATCCGGACACCGGACGGTCGGACCATGCTCTATGTCGTCTCCGACGACAACTTCTGGGGTCTCCAACGAACCCTGCTGATGATGTTCGAACTGGGTCCCCAATCGAAGTGAATGAGGCGGAAGATCGATATCTTTGGGACTAATTAAGGCAAGACGCCTTAAAGGGTTGCGCGATTCATGGACTGGCTGCACTACAATGCCCAACTGTCCAATAATCGCGCCGGTGAAATGCGAAACGTCACGAACATGAGGTACATGCCGCATCTGGATGCGTTGCGGGGAGCCGCGATACTCCTGGTGCTGGTCGAGCATTTTGGTGGGCAGGGGTTGAACGCCCTGATACCAATCGGAGCCGGTTCCCTTGGGGTCCATCTGTTCTTTGTCCTCAGCGGCTTTCTGATCACCGGACAGCTCCTGGATGCTTTCCACGGTAACCGTCCCGGTCCCCTATCGACCAAACTCAAGCACTTCTATCTTCGGCGGTGTCTGCGGCTATTGCCGGTCTATTACGTGACGTTGTTTTTCCTGGCGGTGTTCGGCATCGGCGGGATCGACGAAAGCTGGCCATGGCACGTGGCCTATCTCAGCAACATGTACGCTTATTGGGGCGGCCAACTTTCGGTCTTCTGGACGCTGGCGGTGGAGGAGCAGTTCTATCTGGTCTGGCCGCTGTTGATCATGATCACGCCATTCCGCCGGCTGGCGCTCCTGTGCCTGGGCGCTATCGTCCTGACCAGCCTTTTCAAGATCGCGTGGCTGGTGCTGGATTGGCGCAACCCTTACGGTTACACGCTGCTGATCTCGAACCTCGATCTGCTTGGCATGGGCGGGCTGCTCGCCGTCCTGAGCTTCAACGGCCAGAGCAACGATTTCTCGTGGTTCAATCAACGTCGGACGGCGATTGGCTTCGCCATCCTAGGTCTTGGCGGCATGGCGACCGCCATCACGCTGTGGTTGATCCACGGGGGCGGAACGGTGCGTTATCTGACGCTTCATCCTACGACCAGCGTGTTCTACGGCTGGTTGGTGATCCTGGCCGCCAACGGGTTGCCCGGATGGCTGGGGACAATCGCCTCTTTTGGACCTCTCCGCTATATCGGGCGGATCAGCTATGGAATCTATGTGATCCATAACTTTCTACCCCATATCCTGGAGAAGCCGGAGGTGGTGGCCCTGACCGGGCCGCTGTCGCGGCTTGAGATGGGCATGATCGTCATTCCCCTGTCCTTCATCCTGCCGGCGCTGTCCTGGCACTTGATGGAACGGCCGATCCAGCGGTTGAAGGATAGGATCGGCGACCAGCCCGATGATCGGGCGGCGGCCGGAAGCGCACCGGAACGGCTCCGCGCCTGACCGGGGGCGCTACGGTCACTCGTCCGTTCGATTTCAAGACAAGCGTGATCGTGTGGAGCCCTCGCCGATGAACCGTCGTCAAATTCTTCCCGCCCTCCTGCTGGCTTGCTTTCTTGGCGGCGGCGCTCCGGCGCTCGCCGAAACGGGGGCCGGGGTCCGGGCAAGGGCGGCGGCCCAGATGGCGCCGCCGTTCGACGGCACGGGCGCGCAAAAGTACCAGATCTGGGTGTCACCATCCGGTCCTGTCACCGACATCAACACCGCCTTGGCGCGCGCCGTCCCCGGCACCGACATCATGGTCCGCGCCGGGACCTATTTCGGCGCGGTCCATATCAACAAGAGCGGGACCGAGGACGCGCCGATCCGGCTGATCTCGGCGGATGGCCTGCGGCAGGCTCGGATCGTGTCGGACAAGACGGGCATCTACGGCTTCGGGACGCGGAACGTCGGGGTGTTCGGCTTCCACGTCATCGCCGGGGCCAAGGGCAACGGCATCCAGTTCGGCCTGTCGGGCCGCGACACCAGCGACATGTCGCGCTATGCCCGCAACCTCGTGATCGCCGACAATCTGGTCGAGCGGGCGGGGGAGGATGGCATCAAGCTCAGCCAGGCCGACAACGTGCACCTGTTGCGGAACGTCGTCCGCGACAGCGGGGCGGATCACAACGACAACGGCGATGGCGGCATCGATCTGGTGGCCGTCAACAATTCCCGGCTGATCGGAAACTTCGTCGATGGCACCTCGGGCCATACCTGCCTGATGATGAAGGGTGGCAGCCAGGGCAATCTGGTCGCCGGCAACATCATGAAGGGCTGCGAGCGCGACGGCATTTCGGTTGGCGGCCTGACCACCGGCCATTGGATGCGGCCCGGCACCGATTCCGAGGCCAAATACAACACCGTCGTCGGCAACGATGTCGAGGCCGGCAAGGCTGGACTGCTGATCTATGGAGCCACCGGCAATCTGGTGGCCAACAACCTGTGCGCCGGCCGGTTGGGCTGCGTCTCGCAGCGGGTCAGCAACCGCGGCCACGCGCCGATGGACAATCACGACAACCGGCTGGAGAATAATCAAGTGGAGCCAGGCCCCGGAATCGGCACGGCGGCGCTCCAGGGTGGCGCCCTCGCGCGGTGGGTCCAGACGCACAAGTCGGATGTGCTCCGCTCCGAGGCGCGCTAGAACAAGCGCCACCTCGCGATTTCCATGATCCAGCTTCCCCGCTCCCAGCCATCCCTGTCCACAGTCGAGACGAACATTGCCCGCATCTCCCTTCCGTGACCTGACCAACCTGGGCGGTCGGGCCCTGGACCGCGTCGGCGAGTTGACCGACCGCATGCTCGATGGCAACCTGCGCATCGGCGTCACCGGGCTGCGCCGCTCCGGCAAGACGGTCCTGACGACGGCGCTTATCGACAATCTGCTGCATGCCGACCGGCTTCCCTTCCTGGATGTCGTCGCGACCGGCCGCTTCATCGCGGCGCGGATGGAACCCCAGCCCGACCAAGCCGTGCCCCGGTTCGACTTCGAGAGCCAGATGGAGCGGCTGACGGCCCCGGATCCGCGATGGCCGAACAATACCAAGGTGACCAGCCAAGCCCGCGTGGCGCTCCGCTACATGCCGGGAACGCTGCTCAGGCGCCGATTGCGTGGCGCCTCGCGGCTGACCCTGGACATCGTCGATTATCCCGGCGAATGGCTGCTCGACCTGCCCTTGCTCGACCGCACCTACGCCGAGTGGTCGCGCGAGACGCTGGAACTCTCGCGCCGGCCGCCACGCGACCGGCTGGCGGCGGAATGGCTGGCCTATCTCTCGAACCGCGATCCGGCGGGACCGGCGGAGGAGGCGGTGGCGCGCCGCGCGGCCGAGCTCTACACCACCTATCTGCTGGCGTGTCGGGCGTCGGATCAGCTGCTGAGCCTGATCCAGCCCGGCCGCTTCGTGGAACCCGGCGAGTTAGTCGGCGCCCCCGTGCTGGCCTTCTGCCCCTTGCTGGAACCCCCGGCGCGGGCGGGCCGCCACACCTTATGGGCGATGATGGAGGAACGGTTCGAAGCCTATAAGACCAATGTGGTCCGGCGCTTCTTCTCTGAGCATTTCGCCCGGCTGGATCGGCAGATCGTGCTGGTCGACGTGCTGGGCGCGTTGAACGCCGGTCCGGCGGCGCTGGCCGACATGCGGACCTCCCTGTCGGCGACCTTGGAATCCTTCAGCCATGGCCGCTCCAGTTGGCTGGACCGGCTGCTCGGCGGGCGGATCGACCGGGTGCTGTTCGCCGCCACCAAGGCCGACCACATCCCGTCCAACCAGCACGCCAACCTGCGCCGGTTGCTGGATGGCTTGGTCGAGGAGCGGCGCAACGCGATCCGCTTCGAAGGCGCTCGGGTCGAAACCATGGCGATCGCCGCACTCAAATGCACCGAAACGGTGATGGCGGAGCATCAAGGCCGGCAATTGGCCTGCGTCCGCGGCATTCCCCTGGGCAGGACGGAACCGACGGTCCTCTATCCCGGCGAGATCCCGGACGATCACCGTCTGCTCGACCAGGACGGCGCCCGCCGGCTGAACTTCCTCAATTTCCGGCCCCCGGCGCTGACGGCGCGGCAGGGTAGGGGATTGCCGAACATCCGATTGGATCAGGCGCTCGAGTTCCTGATCGGAGACTTCCTGACATGACCGGCCGGACCCGCCAAACCGATTATGTCCAGCCGATCGAACTGGACCCCAACGGAACCGTCGTGGTGGTGCCGGAGGAGCGGACCAACGGCGCCGTAACGGCCGGGACGTCGCTCGCCGCCGAGACGCCGGATCCGGTCCCGGCGCCGCGCCGCTGGGCGGTTCGGCTGCTGGTCGGTTCCGCCGCGGCGCTTTTCGCCCTGGTGGTCGGGTACGACACCGTCGACCTCGTGCGCCGCGCGTTCGAGACCAGCGTCATGCTGGGTGGCGGAGCCGTGGCGCTGGCCGGCGGCGCCGTACTGGGCGGCTTCGGCCTGCTGGCGGGAGAGTTGCGCAGCCTGCGGCGCTTGCGCCGGATCGACGGGCTGCGGGAGGACGCGGAGCACCTGCGCACCGCCGGTGGCCATGGCGAGGCGGAGCGTTACGCCGGCGCCGTGGCCTCGCTCTATGGCGACCGCCGCGATCTGGCGGAGCAGGTCGCGACGCTCAAGGACAACCTCAACGACGCGCATGACGACCGCGAGGTCGTCCGCATGGTCGATCTCCAGCTTCTCCAGGACATCGACCGGCGGGCCTATCAGCTGGTGCTGCGCGCGTCGCGCGACACCGCCATCGCCACGGCGCTAAGCCCGGCCGCGCTGCTCGACGTGATGATCGTGCTGTGGCGGAACCTCAAGCTGGTCCGCGAGGTCGCGACACTCTACGGCGCCCGTCCGGGCTATGTCGGAGGGCTGAAACTGCTGCGCCGGATGCTCGCCAACATCGCGGTGGCCGGCGTCGCCGAGGGCGGCAACGACATGGTGGTCGAGGCGCTGGGCAGCACGCTGGCGGCCTCGCTGTCGTCCCGGGTCGGGCAGGGCGTGATCAATGGATTGCTGACCGCCCGCGTCGGTTTGACCGCCATGCACCTGTGCCGTCCGCTCGCCTATGACGAGACCAACCGACCGAGTCTCAAGCGCATCCGCCGGGAATTGCTGAGTGTGCCGAAACAGGTGCTGTGACCGAACTCCGCCACCGGTGGAACCGGTGGCGGAGTTCGGGAGAGATGCCTGATCGCCGCCGCCGCGTGGGGAGGCCGGCAGCCGATCCGCTCAGGCGGAGGTGCCGGGATGCTGATAGACCATCGGCGCGTTGGGGCCGGTCTCGCCGTTCTTCTCCGGCAGTTTGGGCTGGGGCAGGGCGTAGAACATCGGCTTGTCCTTGTCCCAGGTGTTTTCGAACGGCAACTCCATCCTCAGGCCGCCCTGGTTCTTCTCCGCCTCCCGCATCGCCTGCTGGAGCTGCTTGGCGACGTCCTCGCTCCAGCCGATCTTGTAGTAGCGCGGCTCGGATGTGTCCGCGATTTGGAGCCATAGGTAGATCGCCTCACCCTCCTGCATGCGGGCGCTCAGCACGGTGGCCTCGCTCATGCTCCGGTGGAACCACTCCAGCGCCACCGGCTTGGGCTTGCTCAGCAGGTCCGCGAAGCTGGCGTAGGACAGCGGCATGAAGGCGGCCGCCAGCGCCACGGCCCCGACCTTGACCCACAGCTTGCGCGGCGACCAGATGCCGATGGTCGCGAGACCGGCGGCCAGCACCACGGCCACACCGAAGAGGTTCATCATGATCTGCATCACTGCCTCCACTTTCGCAGGCTCTTGGGCAAGCTGTTGACACTGCTGGGAACGAGGTCGCCGGCCTCGGTCAACTTGAACCGATAGACCGTCAGTTCCTGGTTCTCGGCCATCAGGTCGACGCTGCTCGTCAGGATTTGTTTGGCCGATTCCGAATTGGGCTTTTTGACGCTGGTCACCACGGTGACCTTGACCGGCGAGACGCGTGACTTGTTGCGGTACATGTGGAGGTTGATCGCGTATTCACCCGGTGGAATGCCGCGGCTGTAGCTGACCTCGTAGTTCAGCTGCGTCGGGTCGGCGTTGCGGCCCAGGTCGTCGCGGAGCAGGTTGAATATCACGCCGGATTTGTTGGAGTACCCAACCGGCACATCGCCCGGCGCCTGCACCCATAGGTCGATATCGCTATCCAACTCGTCAGCCCAGCGGGCCTCGACCATGATGTTGCCGGGTACCGTGCTCGTCGCGGCCTGTGCCTCCTGCTTGGGGTTGAGGTGCGGCAGCAGGAGGATAACGACCGCCACGAAGCCGCACAGGGCAAGCGTGATGACGTCGCGAAAGACGGTGCCGTTGACGTCTTCCTCGTCGAACTGGTCAAGCCCCTGCATGGCGTTCACCCAGCGCCGTGATTTCGGTGATCAGGTTGACGGTGCCGGTGACCAGCATGTTGTAGTTGATGCTCAGCCAGATGTTCAGGATGCCGCCGACGAGGGTGGTGTAGAGCGCCACCGACATGCCATCGATCAGCTTGGTCACCATCGGGGCGATCGCCGCCACGTCACCCGCCTTGTCCGGATCGACGCCGCCCAGCGAGATGATGAACCCGACAACAGTGCCGATCAGGCCCAGCAACACCAGACTGCTGGCCAGGTGGCGGACGATGGCGATTCTTGACGACAGCTTGAGCCGGAGGTTGCCGGCCAAGGTGGCCCGGCTGCCGCTGTCACGGCCGGCCACTTCGATGAGGTGGCGCGACGCGCGGGAGTTGTTGTGGGGGCTGAAGTCCTTGCACGCGTTCAGTTCGCAGCTGGTGCGCCAGATCTTGCTGCCGCAGACCGCCGTTCCCACCAGGAAAACGCCGAAGATCAGCTGGCATAATCCGGTGCTGTCGGTGTCCAGGACCGGCTTGACCCATCCCTGGAACCATGCGGCTGCGAGGAGTGCCAACCCAACTGTATTGACTAAGATAAATCTCAGAACCAAAAGGTATTTTTGAGGGTTGCGGGCAAAATCGGCAGCATAGCTGGAAGACCGTGTGTGTAGAACGGTTGGCACGGTACTCCGTGCTGTATGGACGGTCTCAGCAGTCGCGTCGGTCATCAAGGCTCTCCGTTGACAAGCGGCTGATCAGAACTTCATCTCTCCAACTCCCTATCGCAATCGTTATGCCAAGCATCTTTTTTTGCGCGACCCGCTGATAGTACACAGCAACACAATCGTCACAAGACGGTGGTGTGGCGGCTCAATGGAGGATTCTGCGCATTTTTGAGGCAACGCCGGTATCGAAGGCGGTATATGCCTATTTTCCAAGCATAAAAGCTGAAAATGGAGCATTTTTTAACTGTTTGCGTGACAGAATGTCACGGATATTGCCGACCATATCCGGATAACGTGGAAACGTTTGTAGACCTATCGAAGCGCCGCCATCGCTTTGTTCTCGAAAGGTTTATTCGAAAACCGCGAGCCTCGAAAGGTTAACGGTGGCTGGACCGGACTCGTCATGTTGCACTGCACACCAGCTGTGCAAGACGCCGACTCCGGGAGTTCCGCTGGTCCGAATCCGCTCAGATGGCGGTCGAGGCTTGGTCGCTGGCCCGCTCCAGGATCACGTTCAGGCGTGTCCTGTGACTGATGTGGTAGCCATGAGCCAGACACAGCGCCACGCAATCTGTCTTCCAGCGGTCGGAGGACATCTCGAGCAGGATCATGGCCGGCCACCGGCGCTCCGGGGCGGAGGCGAAGAATGGAACCAACACGGTATCCTCGGCGCCCTCGATATCGATCTTCAGCGCGTCGACGCGATCGAAACCGGCTTCGGTCAGGATACCGTCGAGCGTTCGGCACGGCACCGAAACCTTCTCGTCGGTCCTCATCGCGATGCTGCTCTGTCCGCGGTTGCCACGATTGATGAACAGGTCCAGTGTGCCCGCCGTGTCCGCCACGGCGTATTGGAGCGTCCTGATCGTATCGAGGCCGTTGGCCGCCACATTGAAACGGAGCCGGCGGTAGATCTCCGGCTGGGGCTCCACCGCCAGTACCCTCGCGTTCCGCCCCGCCAGCCCGGCTACGAACAGCGAGTAGATCCCGACATTGGCGCCCAAATCCACGAAGGTGAATCCGTCATGGACCTTGGACGCCAGCACGCGCAGTTCCACCGGATCGAAGAATTGCGGCGTGAAGAGCACTCGCTTCTCGCAGACGTTGTCCGCGGGATGGACGCGAACCTTGCGTCCGAAGACGTCCACGTCGAGCGGGGATACCAGGCCCGTCATGACCAAGCGCCTTGCGGCGAAGGCGATCCGCTTGCCCAGCCACGTCTCTGGCAGGGTCCGGGTTAGCCCGATGATGGCGCGCTGGAAACCGGATGGCGCGTGGGCGCCGAACGGCGGATCTTCGGTGATCCCAGACAAGTGATGCTTTCCCAATCGCTATGGACCCCGCGCGAGGTCGCGGCGGGCCATGACTAGCATGGCCCGCCAGAAGGGTCATCAGTGATTTGCCCTTTCGCCATGGCCGAGCCGGCGGGCTGGCGGATGGCGTTTCACTCCGAGGTGATGCCGAACTCCCTGGCCCAGCCCAGGCCGGCCAACGTGCTGGCGCGCGGCCGGTATTCGCAGCCGATCCAGCCGGTGTAGCCGATCTCGTCGATCAGCTTGAACAGGTATGGGTAGTTGATCTCCCCGACATCCGGCTCATGCCGGCCGGGCGTGCCCGCGATCTGGATGTGCCCGATGGCTTCCAGGTTCTGGCGCAGCCGCTCCGCCAGATCGCCTTCCATGATCTGGGTGTGGTAGATGTCGAATTGAAGCTTGAGGTTGGGCCGGGAGACGGCGGCGATGACCTTGCGGCCCGCCGTCGACGTGTTCAGGAAATAACCCGGCATGTCCCGCGTGTTGATCGGTTCGGCCAACAGGGTGATGCCATGGCGCGCGGTCGCGTCGGCGGCATGGCGCAGGTTGGAGACATAGACCGCCTCGGCCTCCTCGCGGTCGATGCCGGCGTGGATGATGCCGGCCATCGCGTGCAGCCTGACGCAACCCAATTCGCGGGCGTACTCGATCGCCAATTCCACCGTCTGGGCGAACTCGGCTTCCCGTCCGGGGATGGCGGCCATGCCGCGCTCGCCGCCCGCCCAGTCGCCCGGCGGCAGGTTGAAGAGCACCTGTTCCAGCTTGGCGTCGGTTAGCGCCTTCTTGATGTCGGAGGCCTGCCATTCGTAGGGGAAGAGGTATTCGACGCCTCGAAATCCGGCTTTCGCGGCGGCGGCGAAACGATCCAGGAAAGCGTGTTCCTGGAACATCATCGATAGATTGGCGGCGAATTTGGGCATGGTTCCCCCGATTTCCCTGTTCTGAACGTCCTGGTTCCGGATGTCCTGTCGAACAAAAGCCCGTACCGGCCTCCGTTGCAAGGCCGTACGGGCTCTCAGAGGGGGTAGGGTGGAGCGTTTATTGCTCGTAGCGTTCCAACTGGCGCCGCAGGTCGGATGCCTCCTCCCGCAGCGCTTCGATCCTCATGTCATCCGGGTCCCTTTGCCGCATCTCGGCGGCGATTTGGGCTTCCAGGGCCACTCGCTCCTGACGGATGATGCCGATCAAGGCTTCCTTCATGATCGTCTCCCACATCGTCGAGTCATATCGTCGTATACGCAGTCTGAACCGACTCGGCCAAAAGAACAAGATACCATATATCGAAAATGCCATTGAAATTTTCATGCAACCCGACAGGTTGCGGATACGTCGCTTCCATTACTGTCGCTTGTCGGAAATTCCGGCCGATGAACCTCTCCGGACTCGACAAGTCCGGGGTGGGGTAATTAACAGTTAACCAACAGTCCCTAGACTGGAGGCCAGCTCCCTCGTCGCCGGCCTCGGACCAATCACCCACCAGCCGCCAGTCAGTCACCGGATCAATGGACAGTCTCATCGGATGAAGCGCAGGCTTCTGATTCAGTTGGCGTTGAGCGCGCCGTTGCTGGGATTCGGCACCTCCGGGGTGGCGTCGCTCCTGGCTGCCGGCCCGGTGTCCGCCGCGACCCGCAATCCACCCCAACGGAAACCCGAGCCCCCCGCGGGCACCGCGAACCGCCGGTTGATCGTGATCGATCCCGGCCATGGTGGTCATGATCCCGGCGCCATCGGGATCAAGGGAACGCTGGAGAAGGAGATCACGCTCGACATCTCGCGGGAGATCGCGCGGCGGTTGCGGGCCACGCGTGGTGTGGCGGTCAAGCTGACGCGCGAGAGCGATATCTTCCTGCCGCTGGCGGAGCGCGTAGCCATCGCCCGCGACGCCGGGGCCGACCTGTTCGTCTCGATCCACGCGGACAGCGCGCCCAACCGCGATGCCCGCGGCCTGTCCGCCTATACCCTGTCTGACAGGGCTTCGGACGATTTCGCCTTCGCGCTGGCGAAGCAGGAGAACCTGGCCGATGGCGCCAGCGGCATCGATCTGCGCCACACGCGGCCACAGGTCGCGGCGATCCTGTCCGACCTTGTCGCCCGCCATACGGTTACCGCCGCGCTGATGGCCAAGGGCAGTGTGGTCGAAGGGGCTGGTCGCTCGCTCAGGTTGCTGGACAACCCGAAGCGGTCCGCCAACTTCGCCGTGCTCAAGGCGCCGGACGTGCCGTCCGTCCTGATCGAAACCGGCTTCCTGTCCAACGACCGCGACGAGGAGTTGCTGCGCGACGGCGCCCAGCGCCGCCGCATCGCCGAGGTCCTGTCGCGCGAACTGGCCGAGGTGATGACCAACGCGCCCTTCGCGTGACCGGGTTCGGCCGCATCGCCGCCGGGGTGCGGCGCCGGTTCGCGACAATCGGGACACGTTGGGGGAAAAAGCTGTGCCGCTAGTTTCGAGTGATTCAAATATGTGTTGCAATCATGTGGTGGGCGTGACTTCTTCGCGCCGCCCGCACGTGGTTCGCTGCCGGTGAACGGAGGAAGTTTTGAGGTCTCGCGCACGTTTTTCCGTAGTCGCCCTGACGGCCCTGGCCGCCCTCGCGTCCGGCTGCGCGCCTCTGGTCGTGGGGGGAGCCGCCACGACGGCGGTCGTCGCGGCCTCGCAGGAGCGCGGGCTTGGCGGCGCCATCACCGACACCGAGATCAAGGCCCAGATCAACCATTATTGGATCCAGCACAGCGTCGAGATGCACGCCCGGCTGAGCACCAACGTCAACCAGGGCACGGTGCTGCTGACCGGCCGCGCCAAGGATCCGGAGGAGCGGCTCGACGCCGTTCGGCTGGCGTGGCAGGCCGAGGGTGTGCGCGAGGTGATCAACGAGATCGTGGTCGACGACCAATCCACGTTGACCGACAGCGCCCGCGATTCCTGGATCAGCGCCCAGATGCGCGGCAAGCTGTTGTTCGACCGGAGCGTCTCCTCGATCAACTATTCGATCGAGACGGTCAATGGCGTCGTCTACCTGATGGGCAACGCGCGCGATCCGGCGGAGTTGGAGCGGGTGACCGGCCATGCCCGGTCGATACCCTATGTGAAGCGCGTCGTGAGCTATGTCCGCTGACGGACCATTTCCCGCCTTCCGAGTGTCAGGATCGGAGGGCGCCGGCGCGCTGCCGCTGATCCTCGCGCTGGCGGTGGCATTGCTGTTCGGGTTGGTGACCGGCTCGCCGTCCGACGCCCGGGCGCAGGAGGGCGGCGCCAACCGGCAGTTCGTCCAGGCCATGCAGATGATCCAGCAGGCCAACGCGACCTTCGATCCGGTGGAGGAGGCGCGCCTCTTGCGGGAGGCGGACCGGATGCTGACCGAGATCGTCCAGCGCTATCCTGACAGCGCCGTCGCGGTCCAGCTCATCACCAACCAGTTCATCGGCGATTTCGACGTCTTCGAGTTCCGCAACCGGGTGCGCGCGTTGATCTGCAACGACACCCAGGCGACCGCCTGTTTCCTGTACAAGATCGAGAACCTGCTGCCGCCGGTCGAATACCCGATAACGACCCCCCGCTGGGACTGGCTGTCGCTGGCGGTGGCCCACCACTTGAACGGCGCCACCGACAGGGCGCGGGAGATCATCGCCCCCTTCGTCGGCGCCCTGAGGCGCGGGACGGCCACCGGCTCCGACAGCCAGGAGCAGGACCTGTTCGTCGCGCGTGCCCTGGCGTTGACTGGACAGACCGACATCGCCCTTCAGATCACGCGCGGCATCGCCGATTGCTCGACGCGCATCTACAACCTGACCGACATAGCCGAGATCGCCTCGTGGCGCGGCGACAAGGATCTGGCCTCGTCGCTGACGACCGAGGCGCAGAAGTATTCCCAAGCCAACGCCTGCGCGTGGGAGCTGGGGCTGGTCGTGCAGGCCCTGATGAGGGTCGGCCGCGAGGCGGAGGCCCGCACATTGTTCCTCAACACGGTCGAGCAGCAGTTCTCCCGCTTCCGCGAGACCAAGCAGGAGTGCTGCCCGGCCGAGCTGGCGGTCGCCGCCGCCGACTTGGGAGAGACCAACCTCGCCTTGGGTCTCCTGAAGACCGTGCAGGAGGACAGTCCCTGGACCGTGCCGTCGGTGCTCGGGAGATTGGCGCAGCATGGCGAGGTTTCGCTGACCTCGGCCTATCTGGAGCAGGTCAAGGATCCCGACACGCAGTCGGAGATCCTGTCGGAATTCGTCGCGGCGTCGCTGCGGCGGAGCGACCCGGCCGCCGCCCAGCTGTGGATGCAGCGGCTGGTCCAGATCGCCGATACGCCGGCGAACAAGCGGCCCACCGTCCTGGCCCAACGCGCCAAGGCCGAGAAACTGATCTACGGCGACGAGCGCTGGCGATCGACCCTGTCGCAGGCCATCGCCGCCGCAGATCGAAGCAGCGCCTTCGTCCGGCGTGATATCGGCGTGCCGCTGCTGGCGGCGCTGGTGCGGATCGAAAGCGGCCTTCCCATGCTGGACTGAGGTCGGTTACCTTCCGCGCTCCATCCCGATCCAGTCTTTCCGGAAAGCCAGCATCATGACCGCCCGCTATATCTTGACCATCTCGTGCCCCGATACCGTGGGTATCGTCGCGGCCGTGTCGGGGTTCCTGGCGGAGCGGGGCTGCAACATCATCGACAGCGCCCAGTTCGGCGACCGGACCAGCGGGCTGTTCTTCCTGCGCATATTCCTGGCCGCTCCCGACGGAGGGCCGGACCATGCCGGGCTGGCGGCGGAATTCGGCGCCATCGCCAAGCGCTTCGGCATGACCTGGCACCTGCACGACGCGGAACGGCGCCAGCGCCTGCTGATCCTGGTGTCCAAATTCGGCCATTGCCTGAACGACCTGCTCTATCGCTACCGCGTCGGCGGCCTGAACGTCGAGATCCCGGCGATCGTGTCGAACCACCGCGACTTCTACCAGCTGGCGGCGTGGCACAACGTCCCGTTCCACTACCTGCCGGTCAAGCCGGACAACAAGGCGGAACAGGAAGCCCGGCTGTGGGAGATCGTCGAGCAGGAGCGGATCGACCTGGTCGTGCTCGCCCGCTACATGCAGGTCCTGTCGCCGGAGCTGTGCGACCGGCTGGCCGGCCGCGCGATCAACATCCACCACTCGTTCCTGCCCAGCTTCAAGGGCGCCAAGCCCTACCATCAGGCCTTCGCGCGCGGGGTGAAGCTGATCGGCGCCACGGCGCATTACGTCACCTCCAACCTGGACGAGGGCCCGATCATCGAGCAGGTGGTCGAGCGGGTCGACCATACCCTGACGCCCGACGATCTGGTCGAGGTTGGGCGCGACGTGGAGAGCGTGGTGCTGGCCCGCGCGGTCAAGTACCACACCGAGCACCGCGTCCTGTTGAACGGCGCGAAGACGGTGGTCTTCCGCTAGCGGAGGTTTCAACCCTCGGCAACGACGGCCTCCAGAGCCTCGCGGTCGCAGCGCACCAAATGGTCGCCGACATCGGTGAGCAGGCCGGCGCGGCGGAACTCGGCGACGGTGCGGCTGGCCGTCTCCATGGTGATCGCCAGCATGGCGCCGACATCCTCGCGGATCGGCAGATGGCAGACATCGCTGTCGGTCGCCTCGGTCATCTGGAGCAGCAGGCGCGCCAGTCGGAGGCGGGCGCTGCCGGTCGAAAGCTCGGTCAGCCAATCGTCGGCCTGTCGCACGGACTGGTGCCAGCGCCTCATCAACTGGGTATGGAGCCGCGGCGTCTCGCCGCTCAGCCTGTCGATGACGGCGCGGGGGATCCGGCAGACCAGCACGGGTTGCAGGGCGGTGGCGGTGTGGGCGTAGGGCTCCGACAGCAGCGCCTCCATCCCGGCGACGGCCCCCTGGCGGAGCAGCCGCACGATCCGGTGCGATCCATCCGGCAGGTACTGGACCAGCTTGACCGTGCCTTCGCGGATGGTGAACAGGTAAGGCTTCTGGTCGCCGGCGTGATAGAGCGACTCACCTGGTTTGAAGCGAAGTTCATCAATTGGAAGATGTATCAGGCTGAAATCCATCAGCCTTAAATCGGAGAAGAGCACGAGGTCGCGGATGCCGCAGTTCCGGCATTGAGTGGGGCCCTTCCACGCTTCGCCGATCTCGCCGTCCTTCACGCCACCCTCCTGCCCACCGGATGCGTCATCAGCAAATCCGCGGCAGCTGTTCGCCCGCCAGCCAATCGACGATGCGTTTGCCGCCGAACGCGGTGCGCAGCTGGACGAAGCGGTGATCGTCATCGATCACCTCGCCGATCACGGCGGCGTCGGCGCCCAGGGGATGGCCGCGCATCGCGTCGAGCAGGCGGACTGCGTCCCCGGCGGCGCAGATCGCGATCAGCTTGCCCTCGTTGGCGACGTGGAGCGGATCGAGGCCCAGCAACTCGCAGGCGGCGGCGACCTCCTCCCGGATTGGGATCGCCCGTTCGTCCAGCACCATGCCCACGCCGGATTGCCGGGCGATCTCGTTAAGCGTGGTGGCGACGCCGCCGCGCGTCGGGTCGCGTAGCGTGTGGATGTCGGGAACGGCTTCGACCATGGCGGCGACGAGGCCGTGGAGCGCCGCGCTGTCCGATGCGATGGCCGTCTCGAAGCTGAGGTTTTCCCGCGTGGACATGATGGCGACGCCGTGGTCGCCGACGAAGCCGCTGACCAGCACGGCGTCGCCCGGCCGCGCCCGGTCACCCGAGGGCGCGACACCCGGCCGCGTGACTCCGATGCCGGTCGTGTTGATGAAGACGCCGTCACCCTTGCCGCGCTCCACCACCTTGGTGTCGCCGGTGATGATCGACACGCCGGCCTCGCGCGCGGCGGCGGCCATGGAGGCGACGATCCTGCCGAGGTCGCCCAGCGGAAAGCCCTCCTCGATGATGAAGCCCGCCGTCAGATAGAGCGGCACCGCGCCGGCCATGGCGAGGTCGTTGACGGTGCCGTGCACAGCCAGCGAGCCGATGTCGCCACCGGGGAAGAACAGCGGCGAGATGACGTAGCTGTCGGTCGTCACCGCCAAGCGACCGACCGGCGCGTCGAAGACGGCTTGATCGTTGCGCTGGGCGAGCAGGGGGTTGTCGAAGGCGGCGCCGAACATCTCCTCGACCAGCTGCGCCATGGCCTTGCCGCCGCCACCGTGGCTCAGGTCGACACGGCCGTGCCGCAGATCGAGCTTGCGGGGGAAGGCGCTGCGATCCGTAGGACCGATCTTGGTCATGCCCGTTTCTCCATATCGCGCCAGCGGCCATAGAGGTGATAGGCGGCGCAGGAGCCCTCCGGCGAGACCATGCACGAGCCCATCGGGTTCTCCGGCGTGCAGACGGTGCCGAAGATGGTGCAGTCCGCCGGCTTCTTGACGCCGCGCAGGATCTCGGCGCAGGAGCAGGCCTTGTTGTCGGCGACCGGCACGTAGCGGAGCTGCCAGCGGCGCTCGGCGTCCCAGTCGGCGAAACCCTCGCGGATCTGGAGCGCGCTGTCCGGGATCGTGCCGAGTCCGCGCCACTCGAAGCTGTCGCGGAGTTCGAAGACCTGATCGACCAGCGCTTGGGCCTTGGCGTTGCCGCCGTGCGAGACGGCACGGCTGAACTGGTTCTCGACCCCATGGCGTCCTTCGTTGAGCTGGCGCACCAGCATCAGGACGGACTGCATGATGTCGAGCGGCTCGAATCCCGACACGACGATGGGCCGCCGGTAGTCTCGGGCGAACCGGTCATAGGGGGCGGAGCCGATGATCGTGCTGACATGGCCAGGCCCGATGAAGCCATCGACGCGGACGCTGCCGGTCGTCGTCACCTCCGGGCTGTCCAGGATCGCCTGGATCGCCGAGGGGGTCAGGACGTGGTTGGCGAAGACGCTGAAGTTGCGGAGGCCCAAGGCCTTGGCTTGGACGAGCGCCACCGCCGTCGTCGGCGTCGTCGTCTCGAACCCGATCGCGAAGAAGACGACCTCGCGGCCGGGGTTCTCCCTCGCAACCCGAAGCGCGTCGCCGCTGCCATAGACCATGCGGATGTCGGCGCCCTCGGCCTTGGCCTTCATCAGGCTGCCGCGGTCGCGGCCGGGCACCCGCATCATGTCGCCATAGGTGCAGAGCGTCACCTCCGGCCGCCGCGCCAGCTCGATCGCCATGTCCAACCGCCCGATCGGCAGGACGCAGACCGGGCAGCCGGGACCATGGACCAGCCTGACGGTGGCGGGCAGCATGTCCTCGATCCCATGACGGCAGATCGCGTGGGTGTGGCCGCCGCAGAATTCCATGATGGAATAGATCCTGCCGGGATCGACCTCGGCGGCGATGGCGGCGGCGACCCGTTCCGCCAAAGCGCCATCCCGGTATTCATCGACGTATTTCATGCGGCTGCCTCGGTTGGGTCCAACGAGGCCAGCAGCGCCAGGGTGCGTTCGGCCTCGGCCGGATCGAGCTTGGAGAGCGCGTAACCGACATGGACGATGACGTATTCCCCCACGGCTGGGTCCTCGATCAAGGCCATGGAGACCTGCTTGCGGACGCCGCCAAGGGACACCGTGGCGGTGTCATCGGCGTGGATCTCGACGACCCGGGCGGGAATGGCGAGGCACATGGGCGGTTTCCCTAGGCGGTGATGAGGTGTGCGGCGACCCAGGCCTGACCCAGGCTGAGACCGCCGTCATTGGCTGGAACCTTGCGCGGAATCACGGCCGTGATGCCGTGATGGCAGAAGCCGTCGATCAGGCCCTCGGTCAGGACCGCGTTCATCACGCAGCCCCCCGCCAGGGCGATCCTGCCGCCCTCGATGGCCGGAAGCGCCCAGTCGATCAGGGCGGCGGTCAGGGTGCCGTGGAACAGGTCGGCGCCGGCGCCGGGGCTCAACCCGCTGACGGCGTCGAGCAGGGCGGTCAGGTCGAGGACGCCATCGGTGATGGTCCAGCCGCCGGGCAGCACGGTCGGCCGGGTGACCAGCGATTCCAGGACCATGGCGGCCTCGCCCTCGAAGCCTGAGACTGCCCGGACACCCAGCAAGCCGCAGGCGGCGTCGAACCACCGGCCGCACGAGGTGGTCGGCGGACAGTTGATGCCGCGGTCGAGCATCTGGACGAGGGCCGCCGTGTTGCCGTGGTCGGCGAAACGGCGGGTGATCTCGTCGGCCCGGCCCATGCGGTGCAGCGCCGCGGCGGCCATACGCCAGGGTTGCCGCGCCGCCTTGTCGCCGCCCGGCTGGGCCAGTTCGGCGAAGTGGCCGAGGCGGTCGCAGGTGGCGCCGTCCAGCCGAAGCAGCTCGCCGCCCCGGCTGTCTCCCGCCTCGCCTAAGCCGAAGCCATCCAGCGCCAGCCCGACCAGCGGCCCCTCCAAGCCGTGCTCGGCCGCCACCGCCGCGATGTGGGCGTGGTGGTGCTGGATGGCGAAACGGGGCAGGTCGAGGGATTGGGCGTGACGGGTCGATAGGAAGTCGGGGTGGAGATCGTGGGCGACGGCGACCGGCTCGACCTCCAGGATGCCGAGAAGGTGGGCGACGGTTTCCTCGAGGAACCGCAGCGTGGCGCCGTTGTCGAGGTCGCCGACATGCTGCGACAAGAAGGCTTGGTCGCCGCGGGTCACGCAAATGGTGTTCTTGAGATGACCACCGAGCGCCAGGATGGGAGGGGCTTGGCGGCCCAGCGGGATGCCCCGGGGCGCGTGACCGCGCGACCGGCGAATCATGGTCGGGGCTCCACCGACGGCGCGCGCGACGCTGTCGTCGCTGCGGATCACGATGTTGCGGTCATGGCCGGCGATGTGGTCGGCGATGCCGGCGAGGCGGTCGTGGGCCTCCGCGTTGTCGGTCACCAAAGGTTCGCCGCCGGGATTGGCGCTGGTCATCACCAAGGCCAAGTCTTGCGGCTGGTCGAGCCAGGCGGTGCCGGCGGGACGTCCGGCCGCCTCGTGGAACAGCAGATACTGCAAGGGAGTGTGCGGCAGCATCAGGCCAACCCAGGCGAGGTCGGGCGCCACGGCGTCGGGCAGGGAGCCGGAACGGGCGCGGACCAGCACGACCGGCCGCTCCGGCCCGGTCAGCAACGCCGCTTCCACCGGGGAGATGTCGGCCAGCGCGCTCGCGCTGGCGAGGTTCGCCACCATCACCGCGAAGGGCTTGCCGTTCCGTTGCTTCCGCGCGCGGAGACGGGCAACCGCCGCGGCGTCGTAGGCGTCGCAGGCGAGATGGAAGCCGCCGAGGCCCTTGATCGCGACGATCTCCCCGGCGCGGAGGCGGGCGGTGATCTCCTCGACCGGCGTGTCCAGTGCCGGTCCGCAGGCCGGGCAGGCGATCGGCTGGGCGTGGAACCGGCGGTCGCGCGGGTCGGCGTATTCCCGCGCGCAGTCCGGGCAGAGGGTGAAACCCGCCATGGAGGTCCGCGGCCGGTCATAGGGCAGGGCGCGGGTGATCGTGTGCCGAGGGCCGCAATGGGTGCAGTTGAGGAACGGATAACGCCAGCGGCGGTCGACGGGGTCGAACAGTTCGGTTAGGCAATCCGGGCAGACGGCGGCGTCGGGACCGATCATCGTGGCGGCGGCCCCAGCGGCCCCGGAGACCCCGGCGGCGCTGGCGCGGATGCGGAAGCCGCTCTCCGCCGGTTCCGGGGCCAGATCCTCGACCTCGATCGCCGCGACGTCGGCCAGCGGGGGTGCCCGCCGCGCCAGGGCGTCGATGAAGCCGGCGCGGTCGCCGCCCTGCACCTCCAGCAGCACGCCTTCGGCGTCGTTGAGCACCCAGCCGGTCAGTCCCAAGCTGTCCGCCAGATCATGGACGAAGGGACGGAACCCCACGCCCTGGACGAGGCCCCTGACGCGCACACGGGATCGGCTGATCGGGCTGATTGGGATGTGCGCGGAAGTCATGCCTCAGAGCCCCTCGCCATGGCTGGCGAGCCCCTCGCCATGGCTGGCGAGCCAGGCGTACCAGGGTTCGAGACCGGCGCCCGTGGTCGCGGAGACCTGGAGGACGTTCAGCCCAGGCTTGACCCGCCGGGCGTTGGCGATCAGCAGATCCACGTCGAAGACCAAGTGGGGCAGCAGGTCGATCTTGTTGACCACCAGAAGGTCGGCGGTCGCGAACATGTCAGGATACTTGAGCGGCTTGTCCTCCCCCTCCGTCACCGAGACGACGACGACACGGCGGCTTTCGCCGAGATCGAAGCCGGAGGGACAAACGAGGTTTCCGACATTCTCGATGAAGAGCACGCCATCGGCGGGAGCCGGCTGGGCGCCCAGCGCCTGGGTGACCATCTGGGCGTCCAGGTGGCAGCCTTTGCCGGTGTTGACCTGGATGGCGGGGACCCCGGTCGCGCGGATGCGGTCGGCGTCGAAGCTGGTTTGCTGGTCGCCCTCGATGACGGCCAGGGGTACCGGCGCGGCCACCCGGTTGGACAGGTCGGTCAAGGTGCGGACCAGCAAGGTGGTCTTGCCCGAACCGGGGCTGGACATCAGGTTGACGGCGAAGGTGCGGGACGCCGCCAGAAGCTGACGGTTGACGGCGGCGAAGCGGTCGTTCTTGGCCAGGATGTCCTGTTCGACCCGAATCAGGCGCGTCGGATGGTCGTGGTCATGGGAGTGCCCATGGGAATGACCATGATCATGGTCGTGCCCGTGGTCATGGGAGTGTCCATGGTCATGACCATGTCCCCGCGTCGGGGCGACGCCGTCGATCCGGGTTTCACCGGGGCCGCAGCCGCAGACCGCACACATCACGAAACCTCCAGTTCAACGACACGCATCTCGTCACCGGCGACCACCATCAATTGATGGCCGCCGCAATCGGGGCAGGGCTCGCCGCGGGCGGGGATCGTCACCGTGGTCGAGCACGCCATGCAGAAGGCTTGGCCCCGCGGCCGGTCGATCAGAAGCGCCGCCCCCTCGGCCAGGCCGCCCCGCGTCACCACGTCGAAGCCGAATTCCAAGGCGTGGGGGTCGACATGCGACAGCGCGCCGACGCTCAGCCTGACCACGGCGACCCGGCTGAAGCCGTCCGCCGCCGCGCGCTCCCGGATGATGTCGAGGATGCCTTGGCACAGCGCCATCTCATGCACCGGCGTGCTCCTCCACGCTGACGTGGCAAGGAACGCAGGGGTCGAGGGCCGCGATCAGGAGACCGACCCGCGCCGGCAGATCGTCGTCGGCCGGCAGCCCGATCAGGCCGCGCGCCAGGGCGCCCCTGGGATGGAAGTTCCATTCGTTGGGGGCGACGGTCCGGTAGCCCGTGACGATGCCATGGCGGAGCGCCACCCAATGGGCCAGCCGGCCGCGCGCCGTGTCCGCCGTGCCGACGCCGCTGCCGGTGGCGTCGGAACTGGTGGAGGCGGGTGATGGCGTGTCGGATGCCTCCGCCGCGATCCGGCCCGCCGCCTCGCGCATGCGCTGGGGCAGGGCCGCCAGATCGGTGACGCGGGCGGTGAGGCGGGGCAGCAGCCCATTGCCGAAGAGGCTGGTCAGGCTCGTCATGAGGCGGGTGCCGGCTGTCCTTCCAAGGGCGCCGGTCTCGGCCGGCCGGCCATCCACGGAGGGGGCGGCGGAGAAGCCGGGATCGGCCGCCAGACGCTCGGCGAACCAATGATCCGGGAGGTCGGGCAAGGCCGGCACGCCGCTGCGCCCGAAACCCGCCATGTCATCGGTCATGACGCGGGCCAGCATGCGTGCCGCCGTGGTCCGGGATGATCGGGCCCACCTGGAAAGTTCGCCGATGTCATCGAATGTCATCATGCCGGTCCCGGCCAGCGTCTCGACCGTTCCCGAGAGGCGGTCCAGCGCGTCGTCCAACGCCGGGGCATTGGGCTTCAGCATTCCCCCGCCGGGGCGGTTCCAGTCACGCGCCGGATAGAGGGCGGGCGGAATCTCCGCGACGGCTCGGCGGGCCACCAGCAGCGCCGCGGGGTCCGGTTGCCCTCCCAGCAGGCGGGGCCAGTCCATGGTCACTTGCCAAGCGTGGCTGGCCGTCATCTCCGCTAGGATCAGCAACTCGCGCGCCGCCCGCTGGCGGGGTGACGGAAACATTCCGAGCGCCGACTCGCAGGCTCGGACGGCCGCGATGCCTTGGGCCATGCCGCACAGGCTGAACAGCATCGGCACCAGCGCCAGCACCTCGTCCATCGGGCGGCCCGTCAGCATCCGCTCCATGCCGGTGGCGCGGGTGGATCGCAGGCGCACGTCGGCGACGGTGGCGTCGATCACCACGATCTGGATGGAAAGGGTGCCTTCGACACTTGCCCGCGCGTTCATCGCCTCAGGCTCCGAAACCGCCGCGCAGCAGCCTGCGCCGGCTGAGTTCGGCGGCCGTGGCGGCGGGCACGGGTGCCGGCGGTTCCGCGGGGGGCGTCACCACCTCCTCGGGAGCGTCCTCGGGCGCCAGCAGGGCGGCCAGCGCCGCTTCGGCCGTCTGGCGGACGACGCCCTGTTCCTCGAATTCGAACATGGGGGAGAAGAGCGAGCAGGTGAGGATCGTCCCGACGCCGTCGATGTGCCCCGCCACGAACTCATAGGCGCCGGAGGGTAGCGCGTGGGTCGATTTGACGCCGTCGCGGATGGTGTCCCAAGCCCCGGGGATGGCGGGCGCCAAGACGGCGTTCATGAACCAGGGCGTCACCATGATGCCGAGCCAAGCGTCACCGTGACGGTGGAACCCGATCGCCTCGACCGCCAGACGGGCGTTGAAGACGGGGAGGTCCGCCATCTTTGACACCGCGATGTGGTGATACGCTGCGACCAGCGCCGCGGCGGGTGTCTCGGCTGGAACGGGGGCCGCCGCCGAGGTGGCGAGCATCGCCGCCGCTTGTCCGGGCGGAGCGTCCAGCACCATGAACTTATGCCGCTCGGCGTCGCAGGTCGGGCAGCGCCAATCGGCGGGCAGGTCGGCGAAGGCGGTGCCGGCGGCGACCTGCGAGACGGGGTCGCCCTCGGCCGGATCGTAGCGCGTCCAGCAGATGCCGCACTCCAGGCGGGCGCCGGGCGGAATGCGGGAGAGGTCGCCCAGGAAGGAGCCCTCGAACAATCCGCTGGCCGAGCGGCTGGCCGAACCGTTCGGATGACCCGGTGAGGCGGTCATTGGAAGTAGGCTCCGAGGATTTCGCCCAGCCGCTCGGCGCTGTCCTGGAAATCCTCCTCCGCCGCGATCAGCGCCACCGGGACATCGCCCACTTCCAGGGTGTCCAGGATGATGGTGTCCATGGCGTTGAGGTATTGGACGCTCCAGATATGTCGCTGGCCGGTCAAGGCGACCCGGCAGGTGCCGTAGCCGCGCGACACGGCCTGGACGGGACCCAGCCCCAGCGTGCCCTTGAGGAACGCCATGTCGATCTCGTTCATCGGCAGCAGCGTGAAGCTGATGACGTGGTTGCGATCGCCTGGCTGGTGGGAAGCCGTGCGCGACCGAAGCTCGGCCAGCACCGGCATGACGTTCATGCATCCGGCGGGAGCGGGACCGATCTCCAGCCGCTCCAGCGTGCCCCGGGCGGCGGCGGCCCGGACCACGCCCGGAACATCGGCGACCTCGACATGGTCGGCGATCGGCTCGCCGTCCAGGCTGAAGGTCTTGACCCGCCAGACGCCGGGCAGCACCGATTCCTGTATCTGGTATTCGCTGCCGCCGGTCACCACCATGCCGACCTCGCCCTCGCCCAAGGTCTCGTCGAGCAAGGACAGCGCCGCGTCGTCCAGCCCTGCCAGCGCGAACGGCAGGGGAGGCTTGCCCGCCTCGAACGACATCAGGGCGTCGCGGATCTCCATCAGCAGGGCCCCGACCTCCTCCAGGCCCGGGGCGCCGTCCGGCAATGTCAGCCGATCGAGCCGCCGCACGGCGGGCGGCATCCGCTGGATATCGAGGCTTTCCGTCTCCGGGGCGCCCAGGAACACGCCGGTTGGCTGTTCTTCGTCTTCCCATTTCATCGGGTGGCGCATCGTAGTCGATCCCTGTGAGGCGTTGAGGGCGGGCGCGGCGTCAGGTGTCGGATGTCAGGCGGGGGCGGGAGCCGCGAGGAACGCCCGGGTCTTCTCGACATAGGCCAGCCAATCCTGGATACGGGGGATCAGGCCGACGAACCTGCCCTCGCGCAGATAGACGAGGGTCGGCACGACCAGGACGCCGAAACGGGCCTTGAGGGCCGCCTCGTGGGCCTGATCGACGATGCCGATCCGCAGTTCGCCGGGAAAGACGCTGGCGAGTTCGCGCAGCACGACCGCCACATCGTTGCTCTCCGGCCGCTGCTTGGGATCGCCGGTGAAGAACAGGACCGCCATGCCGCTGCCGTCCAGGAAAAGATCGACCGTGTCGGCGGTGATCAACGGGCAGTGCTCGATCTCGATCAGGCGGTCGATCACCGATACGGCCATCAGGCTTGTCCTTTTGGATTTACGGGGGCTGGATTTACAGGGACTGTATTTACCGGGACGGCTTGGCGGAGGTGTTCCGGAAGCTGGGGTTCGCGATCGATCAGATCCGCGAACAGGTGCTCGAACGGATCGCCGCGCTGGGCCGCCTCCAGGGCGTCCAACGCGTCGTTGATCAGCGGCACCTCGGCGGGGTCAAGCGTTCGGATGGCGGTGTTGACATGCACCATCACCCAGGAGCCGGCGGGTAGCTCCCCGACCAACGCCAAGCTGACGTGGCGCTCCTCGCCGCGGCCGGCGCACAGAGCGGTCGGTCCATCTTCCGTCAGGACCCGCATGGGAAGGCCGATGCACATCGCGTCCCTTGTCCCGTCAGTTGAAGAAGCGGCGGTCGCCGACGCGGCAGGCGTCCTCGGCGGAGGGGCGCCCGGTCTCGTACTCGGCCAAGCCGATGCCTTCATGCATCAGCCGCTCGGCCGGGGTCGAGCGGGCGGTGGCGGGATGGCCCCACTCCGCCAGCTGGTCGAGTGCCATGGTCAGCGCCGGTTCGATCCGGGCGCGGACCGGAGCGGTCAGGCTGCCGCCGTAATCCTCCAGCTCGACCGCCTGGACCCCTATCAGCAGGATGTCGTCCAACTCGCCGCCCAGCAGTTCGGCGGCGCTCAGCACGTCCTGGAAGCCGGTCTGGTGCAGGCTCATCTTCTTGGCGCCGGTGAATTTCGGCACGTCGGCGCCGCGCACCAGCTTGAGCGTGCCCGGCGGCTCGCCATAGTCGATCGCGTCGAACACGATGACGCGCCGGGCCGCCTTGACGAAATGGACCAGATAGAGCCCCTGCGTCCCGCCATCCATCACCAGCACGTCGTCGGAAAAGCTCCAGCGGCGGTGCAGTTCCTCGACGCACCGGACGCCGAAACCCTCGTCGGCGTACAGGATGTTGCCGATGCCCAGGACGAGGACGGGACGCCCGGTCTCGATGCTCACTTGCCGTCGTCCTTGAACATCCGCCAGCCGCTGACCATCGTGCTGATCATGCTCTGCCGGCTCATGATGTCCTCGCGCACCGCGGCGTAGACGTGGATGATCACGAAGCAGATGATCACCCACATGCCGATATGATGGATGGTGTGCAGGTTCTGCGAGTTGCCGGCCAGCGGGATCACCCAGCCGAACAGCGTGTCGAACCAGGTTCCCTGACCGGCGCCCTCGGAATAGAGCGCGAAGCCGGTGACGATCATGAAGAGGCTGCCGCCGCTGTAGATCGTCACCATGGCGAGTTGGGCCAGCGGGTTGTGGCCGATGTACTTCTTGGGATAGTCGCGGAGGAAGGCGTACCACTGCGCCTCGACCAGCACCTCGCGCCAGAACTTGCCCGACCAGAACGGCAGGATGAACATCTGGCGGGCGTGGACATTGCCGACGAAGGCCCAGTAGATCCGTCCCACCATGCCGATGGCCATGACGAAGCCGGCGGTGAAATGGGCGAAGCGGATATAGCCCATCAGGAAGTGCTGGCTCGCCTCGCCCGGCAGCGACGGCAACGGCGACGCGATCAGGTAGCCGGTGGCTGCCAGCACCACGATGGCCGCCGCGTTGATCCAGTGCCACAGCCTGACCGGCCATTCGTAGACGTAGATGGCGGTCTGCCGGACCTGGAGATGGTTGCGGGCCGTCGCCAGATCGGCGATCTCGTCGTCGTCCGCGGGTTTGCCCAGGGGCGATTGATTGGCGTGAGCGGTCATGATCGCGATCCTCCGCTCAGCGCACGGTGACTTTGGTGACTTCCTGTCCGTCCGGCGCCATCACGTGGGTCGAACAGGCGAGGCACGGATCGAAGCTGTGCAGCGTGCGCAGGATCTCCAGCGGCTGCTCGGGATCGGCCATCGGCGTGTCGAGCAGCGAGGCCTCGAAGGCGCCGATATTGCCCTTGGTGTCGCGAGGGCTGCCGTTCCAGGTGGTGGGGACGACCGCCTGATAGTTCGCGATCTTGGTGTTCTCGATCCGGATCCAATGGCCCAGCGCGCCGCGCGGCGCCTCGGTGAAGCCGACACCCTTGGCCGACTTGGGCCACGACGACGGGTCCCATTTGGCGGTGTTGGCGGTGCTCTGGTCGCCGGCCTTGATGGTCTTGACCAGCTTGTCCTGGAAATACCGCAGCTTCTCCGCCGCCCAGGCGCATTCCAATCCGCGCGCCGCCGTGCGGCCCAAGGTGGAGAACAGCGCCGCGACCGGAACGTCCAGCGCCTTCAGCAGTTGGTCGACCGGCTCCTTGAACTCCGGCTTGTTCTGGGCGTAGCCGATGACGTAGCGGGCGAGCGGGCCGACCTCGACCGCGTGGCCCTTCCAGCGCGGCGACTTGATCCAGGAATACTTGGCGCCCTCGTCCAGCGCCTCGATCCGGGTCTTGGTGCCCTTGGCGTTGGGGCCGAGCACGTAGTTGGGCTCGGTGACGCCGTCCCACGGGTGCAGGCCCTTGGACTCGTCGGCGTATTTGTACCAGGAGTGATTGACGAATTCCTGGACCTGATCCGGGGCGCCCAGATCGATCTCGTGGATCTCGTCCAACTTGCCGTTGAGGATCACGCCGCGCGGCAGCAGCAGGCTCTTGTCGCCGTAGTCGTTCGCGCGTTCGGGAATGTCACCATATGACATCAGCGACGTGCTCGACAACCCGCCACCATACAGCCAGTCCTTGTAGAAGCCGGCGATGGCGATCAGGTCGGGGATGTAGACCTGGTTAACGAACTCGATCGATTGGTCGATGATCGACGACACGAGGTTGAGGCGTTCCATGTTGATGGCGCCGACGCCGCCGGTCCCGTCGATGTTGATCGGGCAGGGCACGCCACCGACCAGCCAGTTGGGGTGGGGGTTCTTGCCGCCGTAGACGGTGTGGATCTTGACGATCTCCTTCTGGAAATCGAGCGCCTCGAGATAGTGCGCGGTCGCCATCAGGTTGGCTTCGGGCGGCAGCTTGTAGGCCGGGTGACCCCAATAGGCGTTCTTGAACGGACCGAGCTGGCCGCTCTCGACGAACTTCCGCAGCCGGGCCTGGATGTCGCGGAAATATCCCGGCGACGACTTGGGCCACGGGCTGATGCTCTGGGCCAGCTCCGACGTGGCCTTGGGGTCCGCCTTGAGACCCGAGACCACGTCGACCCAATCCAGCGCGTGCAGATGGTAGAAGTGGACCAGATGGTCATGCACCTGCAGGGTCAGCTGCATGATGTTGCGGATCGTGTTGGCGTTTTCCGGGATCTTGATGTCCAGCGCGTTCTCGACCGCGCGGACCGAGGTCAAGGCGTGGGTGCCGGTGCAGACGCCGCAGATCCGCTCGGTGAAGGCCCAGGCGTCGCGCGGGTCGCGGCCCTTGAGGATCACTTCGAGCCCGCGCCACATGGTGCCGGTCGAGACCGCGTTGCGGATCACGTTGTCGCTGTCGAGATTGACCTCGACCCGCATGTGTCCTTCGATCCGCGTCACGGGATCGACCACCACCCGGCGGCCGGCGTTGTCCAGGGAAAATCCATTCGGCGTCGAAACGGTTGCCATCGCGCTGTTCCTCTAGTCCAAGTGTCGTCGCATGCGTCTTCCCGGCTATCATTCCGGGAGCGGACCGGTGGTCAGTCGTGCGATGGGGCGTTCGGATGGGGTGGAGCCTGGGTTTCGCCGGACTTCATCCGGGCGCGCTTGACGGCGCTGACGGCGGCGTGGGCGGCGATGCCGGTGCCGATGACCCCCGCGACCGTGCCGCCGATCTGGTCGGCGTTGGCCTCGATGCCGAACTGCTTGACATTGGTCAGGCGGTCATAGAACGAGCCGTTGTCCCAGAAGCCGTCCTCGGAGCAGCCGATGCAGCCGTGTCCGGACTGGATCGGGAAGGACACGCCGCCGTTCCAGCGGGTGGTCGAGCACGCATTGTAGGTGGTCGGGCCCTTGCAGCCCATCTTGTAGAGGCAATGGCCCTTCTGGGCCTGCTCGTCGTCCCACTGCTCGACGAACTGGCCGGCGTCGAAATGGGGCCGGCGGTAGCACTTGTCGTGGATGCGCTGGCTGTAGAACATCTTGGGCCGGCCCTGGCGGTCCAGTTCCGGGATCTTGTCGAAGGTCAGGATGTAGCTGACCACGCCCGTCATGACCTCGGCGATCGGCGGGCAGCCGGGCACCTTGATGATCGGCTTGTCGGTGATGACCTCGTGGACCGGTGTCGCCCGCGTCGGGTTGGGATGCGCCGCCTGAACGCAGCCCCACGAGGCGCAGGAGCCCCAGGAGATCACCGCCATGGCGTCGGAGCAGACCTCGCGCAGTTGCTCCACGAAGGGGCGGCCGCCGACGATACAGTACATGCCGTCCTCGTTGAGAGGGGGATTGCCCTCCACCGCGGCGATGTAGCGGCCCTTGTACTCGTGCCGGATCTCGTCGAGGATCGCCTCCGCCTGATGGCCGGCGGCGGCCATGATGGTGTCGTCGTAGTCCAGGCTGATCATCGACAGGACGACGTCCTTGACCAGCGGATGGGCGGAACGGATGAAGCTCTCCGAGCAGCAGGTGCATTCCAGGCCATGGAGCCAGAGCACCGGGATGCGCGGCTTGGTCTCCATCGCGTGGGCGATGCGCGGACCGAAGGCGGGCGCCAGACCCAGCGAGGCCGCCGTCAGGGAACAGAACTTGAGGAAGCTGCGGCGGCTGATCCCCTGCCGTCGGATCACATCGTAGAAGGTCTCCACCCTGGCCATCGGCCCCGTTCCTTTCGCTTATGCCCGATCCGCCGCCATCGGGGCCGGTTGTCGCCCGGCTGGCCACATACGGCGGTATTGATGTTTCGCGCTGCCGCCACACCCGATTCCCCGGCGATCCCCGAACGCGACCCTTGCTTTTCGGCTCGGTCCCGGCGATTCCTTGGAACGGTCGTTCCCTTGCCAGTCCGTACCAAGCGTGGTTCCAGCAAGGTCATAGACAATCCGTCGTGGGTCATAGGCTCACATTGATCTGGATCAACCGCGCGTGGGCAATTTTTGTTAAAATAACCCTCCCAAAGTTGCCGGCTCAGTACAGGTTGCGCAGGGGTGTTTTCACTATCTTTCTTCAGGAGACGATCACATGAGGCGAACAGGTCTCGGACTAGGGCTCGCGGCCGCCGCGTTGACGGTCATGCCGGTGGCCGCGATGGCGCACCCGGGGCACATGGAGCTGGCCGGCTTCCCACAGGGACTCGGGCATCCCTTCGGCGGCCTGGATCATCTGCTCGCCATTGTCGCGGTCGGCCTCTGGGCGGCGCAGTTGGGTGGGCGGGCGCTTTGGGCGCTGCCATTGTCCTTCGTCGGCGCGATGGTGCTGGGCGGATTGGCTGGAATGGCCGGACTGTCCCTGCCGTCGGTTGAGATCGGCATTCTGGGATCGGTTCTGGTCCTGGGCGGATTGGTGGCGTTCCAGGCGCGCCTGCCGCTGGTGGCGTCGGCCACCATCACGGCGCTGCTCGCGGTCTTCCACGGTTACGCCCACGGTGCCGAGATGCCGGCGGCGGCCTCGCCCCTGGCCTATGGCCTGGGCTTCGTGGTGGCGACCGCGCTGCTGCACGCTGTGGGCATCGGCGCGATCATGGCGATCCGCGCCGGGTTCAAGTCGGCCGCTGGCCAGATGGCGGTCCGGGGCACCGGCGCGCTGGTCGGTTTCGGCGGCTTGGCGCTGGCCCTGCTGGGCTGATCTCCGCCGCCATCGCTTTCCCCCAAGTGGGGAAGGCTCGGTCGAAGTCCCCCCACCCGACAAGTGGGGGACTTTTTCTTTGCCCATCCCATTTCCGCCCGACGAATCTCCAGGACATTTACGAAACATTCATTCGCCGATCGGTAAGGTTCGATAACCGATGGCGATCAGGCCCGGACGGCTTGGGTATCGTTGCGATCATGGAAAGCGAAACGGTCAGAAGACCGATCCAGGAGAACCTGGCCGGCACGCGCCCGGATGCCACCTACGAGGCCCTGTTCCGGCGATCGCGCGACTGCGTCACGGTGATCGATTGCACCGGTCCCGACGGAGCCCCCAACGCCTCGTCCGCCAGGACCGTCTATGTCAATCCGGCCTTCACCGAACTGACGGGATACAAGCTGGGCGACATCGCCAGCCGGCCCGCCGAGATCCTCGATGGCACCGGTTCCGACCGGCGTGAACTGGCGCGGATTCGCCGTGCCATCGCCTATGGCCGGTCGGCGCGCGCGGAGATCCAGGGGTTCGCCCGGGACGGCTGCGGCTATTGGGCCGAACTCAGCATCTCTCCAATCGACGGGCCGATCGATGGGCCGATCGGCGGAATGCCCGGCGGCCGCCACCTGTTCCTGGTGATCCAGCGGGACATCACGGAACGCCGCCAGGAGGTGGAGATCCTGCGGGACTCCAACCGGCGCCTGCAGGAAGCGATCGACTCGGTCTCGCAGGCCATCACGCTGTGGGACGCCGAGGACCGGCTCCTGCTGCACAATCGACCCTTCACGGAGCTTTTCGCGGCCACGGCCCATCTGATCAGGCCGGGCGCGCGATTCGAGCGGCTGTTGCGGGCCAATGTCCAGGCGGGCGTCTACCGGATCGACGGCGACCCGGAGGAGTGGATGCGCGCCCGGCTGGACTGGCGGCGGGGCAAGGCTTGGGATGGCGACCAGACGCTGACCCTGGCCGATGGCAGGCGTTTCCGAGTGAGCGAACATCAGACGTCGAGCGGCCATCTGGTCGCCGCCTGGATCGACGTCACGGAGATCAAGCGGGTCGAGCAGCGCTTGATGGACGCCATAGAAAGCGTCAATGAAGGTTTCGTCCTGTGGGACGCCGACCAGAAACTGGTGTTGTGCAACAGCCGGTACCGCGCCTTGTCGGCGGAGGGCGGGCAGCACCCCGCCCCGGCGCTGGTGCCCCCCGTTCCGGTTCCGGGTGGCGAGTTTTTCGGGCTGGATGGCGGATTGGATGGTGGTCACGAGGAGGAGCTGCCGGACGGGCGCTGGCTGCTGGGCAGCTATCGCCGCACGTCGGAAGGGGGCGTCGTCGGGATCAAGACCGACATCACGCTTCTGAAGCGGCAGGAGCTGAGGCTGAAGGCCAATGAGGAGAGCCTGCGCGTCCATGTCGCCGAATTGGAAGAGGCGCGCGGCCGGCTGGAGGCGCAGACCGCGGCCTTGTCGCAGCTGGCGTCGCGCTATCTGACGGCCCGCGACAACGCGGAGGAGGCCAGCCGGATCAAGTCGCAGTTCCTGGCGATGATGAGTCACGAACTGCGGACGCCTCTGAATGCCATCATCGGCTTTTCGGAAATGATCGAGACCCAGGCGCTCGGTCCCGTCGGGGTGACCCGCTATGTGGAATACGCCCGGGATGTCCACACCAGCGGCCGCCACCTGTTGGAGCTGATCAACGACATCCTCGACATGTCGAAGGTCGAGGCCGGCAAATACGTGCTGCACCGAACCGAGGTCGAGCCCGGGCGGGCGATCCGCCATTGCGTGCGGATGGTCCGGCTGCGGGCCGACGAGGCGGCGATCGACCTGATCGAGGAGGTTCCCGCCGCACTGCCCATGTTGTGGGCCGATGAGCGGGCGCTCAACCAGATCCTGCTCAACCTGTTGTCCAACGCGATCAAGTTCACCAACCGGGGAGGCAGGGTGACCATCTCGGCGGAACTCGTCGGATCGGAGCTGCGTCTGATGGTGAGCGACACCGGCATCGGCATCGCGGCCGAGGACATGGAGCGGGTCGGCACGCCGTTCGAGCAGATCGACAACAGCCACACGCGCAAGCACGCGGGAACGGGCTTGGGCCTGGCGCTGACGCGATCCTTGACGGAACTCCATGGCGGACGCCTGGAAATCAAGAGCGAACTAGGCGTCGGAACGCGCATCGGCGTGGTGCTGCCGCTGTGCCCGGTGGCCGCATGATGCTGGCGTCCGGCCCCTCGGGTCTACACACCGCAGCGCGATGCCGCCCTCGAAGAGCCCGCTCCCGATAGGAATCGGGCTATGTGGGGAGCCATGATCAAGGGTAATCCACGCTGACGATCTTGCAGATGCCGGAGAGCGCCACGACGTTCGCCGTTTCCTCGTGTCCACCGCCATAGTCCAGGGTGACGGTGTCCGATGTGCGGCCCCGGAATACCGCGATCCGGCCGGAGGCACCCTGCTTGACCAGAACGAAGTCGCCAGGGCGGAGGGGCTTGCTGGGGTCGACGTAGATCAGGCTGCCGACGGGCAGGCTGGGACTGAGCGCCGCGTCGTGGACATAGGCCGCGAATGCGTCGATGACATGACTGAGGGACGCCGGTCGTTCCGTTTCCGCCACGGCGGCTGTCATGTCGATTTCCACATCGGACGCCTTGCCGTAAACCATCAGGCGCGGACGCGTGTCTGTGCCATTGGCGACCGGCGTCTCGGGAGATACAAGTAACTCTGGCTCCCGCAGCCGGCTTTCGCCTACCCCAAGGTATTGTGCCAGCTTAATTCGCACGTCTTCCGGGAGAAAACGTGGCTTGCTCTGGAATAAATACTGATGAAAGTAGCCGTGATTTCTACCGCAGGCGATACTGGCCGCTTTCAGGGTGCTCTTGGTCCTGATCAGGGCAAGCACCGACTGACGATGACCATCCGCCCCATCCATGACCATCTTCATTGCCAACTCCCAACTGCTTCCCACGCAGTCATAACAAAAAGAAATTATGCTGTACTTTTTTATTTTTGGGCCCAGCTATAGTAAAAAATCATTAGTTAACAATGCTATCGGATGCTGTCGGACTCCGTTCCGATCCGCCGCCACCAAGGATTGGAAGTAACCATATAATGCATTAACGAATGAAATGGCTCGGAGGTGAGGGCGGGCGCTGTGCGGAATCCGAATGGAAATCCGAAATAATATGTCAAACGTGCGGCAATTTATACGCATTGGGTGGATGAGACATGGACCGAAAAGCAGGGCGGCGGGGGCGCCGTGGGGTTGCGTCCGGCCAAGGGGTACCGACTCGCGCGTGTCCGATCAGTCGCTCGAGCCGTTGAGCATCCAGACGCCGGCCACCTTGTGGAGCAGATCGATGGCGTCGCGGTCGAGGTCGACGCGCTTTTTGGAGAGCGTCAGGCCATAGAGGTCACCGTCGTCCGTCTGGCGCAGGAAGAAGACCAGGGGAGACCATGTCACCCGGTTGATGACGAGGTCGTTGATCAGGACCGGCCTCGCCGGGTGCACATGGAGGATCACTCCGGGGAGCAGGGCCGGCGCGTTGGCCATGTCGCAGATGCCGACGGCGTAGGCGCCGGGCACATCGATGAGCTGGACGGGGCAGGGGACCTTCCCGGTCGGCTTGGCGTCCTTGTGGCGGAGCGAAAGTGCCCGTCCCTCGAACAGCGGGATCTCGCGCTGCGCCACCGGAGTTTCGGCCGCGTGCTCGATGAAGGCGCGGAGCTTGCTGTCGGGTGTCAGCAGGTCGAGCGGGGTGATTCCGTAGACGCCGGCCAGCTTGATGACATGATCGGGCCTGATCGGACGCGCCCCGGATTCCAGCTTCGACAGTTCGCTCTTGGAGACGCCGCACATGCCGGCCGCCCGGGTGAGGGTGATGTTCTTCATCACACGATAACTGCGGAGACGGGTGCCGTCGTGTTCGACCTTGGTTTCCATCATCTATCTCGAAGTTTTATTGTTCGAAGGGTATTTCCACTTTACCTAAAATGCTCCAGGCGTAGAAACGAAATTCCCTTGCGATGGTGGAGGCGCCCGGCGCCAAGCTGCCCCTTTGACGGCGCTTTGCCGCCGAAATTCCCGTATCCCTTGTGAAAATGGCGGTGGACCGCGACAACATGTCCGCGGTCCAAGCGCACTCCGGTGGATCAGGTGGTGGAAACGGCGGCGCGCGCCTCGCTCACCAGCGCCTCCAGTTCGGCGGCGCGGTGGGCCGCAGTGTGGCTGGCCAGGATGCGGTCGCGGGCGCGCGCGCCCAAGGTGCGGCGATGATGATCCGTCATGCCCCGCAGGACTTCGAGCACGCTGGCCCGGTCGATCGCGATGATGATCTCCAGGCCGGGTTCGAACAGGCTGTCCAGACCCGGCCACCAATCGCTGATGATCGGGGTGCCGCAGGCGGCCGCCTCGAACAGGCGCACGCTGGGTGCCCAGCCGGCCGCGATCATGTCGGCGCGCGTGACGTTGAGCGTGAACCGCTGGGCATTGTAGAAGCCACGGTGAAGGTCGGGCGGCAGGTGTTCGATCCGCTCGACATTTGGCGGCCATTCGATCGTGTCGGGGTATCGCGGCCCGGCGACCACGAAGCGGCCATCCTTCCAGTGCCGCGCCGGCTGGACCAGCAGGCCATCCACCGTCGGCTGACGATCGTCGCTGTGGGTCCCGAGATATCCCAGGTCCCAGCGTGCCTCGCTGGGCTCCGGAAAGTAGTGCTCGGGATCGACCGAGCAGTACAGCGCCCGCGCCATCGGGGAGCCATACCGCCGTTCCAGCCGCTGGAGCGTCGGCCCGCCGGTGAACGACAGGTATATGTCATAGCGGGGGATCAGGTCGGGGCTGAGGTATTCCATGTCGCCGCGTTCCAGCTTCGCCAGGGTCACCGGGGTGTCGATGTCGTAGAAGGCGGTGACGCCGCGCGCCGTGTCGATCGCCCAACGCCCGACCTCGACCCCGTCCGGCACGAACGAGCCGACGATCACCAGGTCGGCGGCCGCGACCTCGGTGGCGAAACGGTCGCGCAGTTCGTCGAGGTCCTGATAGAGCGCGGTCCGGCAGAATGGCGGCTCGGGCAGGTCGCGCTGCGCCGCGTACCAGGGGCGGTCGGCCTCCAGGAACAGCACCTCATGGCCCCGGCCGGTCAGGGCCTTGACCAGCGCCCTGTATGTCGTCGCGTGTCCGTTGCCCCAGGACGAGGTGATGCTGAGGCCCAGGATGACGATCGACAGCGTCTCGCGGGGGGTCTCGCGGGGGGTATCGCCCAGTGCCGCCGTCATGCGAATACCGGCTTGGCGGGAGCGCCGTTCGTGAGCAGCGATTCGACCTCGCCGGCCCGGTGGGCGTAGGTGTGGGCCGACAGCATCCGGCGGCGGGCCGCCTCGCCGATGGCGCGGGAGCGCTCGGGCGTCAGATCCGCGACCAGGGCCGCGACCTCGGCGCCGTCGCGGGCGACCAGGATCTCCTCGCCCGGCGTGAGGAAAAGTTCGACACCTTCCCAGGCGTCGGTGATGACGCAGGCGCCGGCGCCGGCCGCCTCGAACACGCGGGTGGCCGGTGAGAACCCGACGGCGGCCATGCTGTCGCGGGCGACGTTGAGAACGGCCAGCGCCGAGCGGTTCACCGCGTTGTGGTCGGCGGTATAGACGTGGCCGATATAGTTGACGTTGGCCGGCATCGGCTTGTCGCCCCAGCCGCTGCCGCCGAGCAGGAACCGGCGTTCCAGCGAGCGGGCGGCGGCCTTGAGGAAGAACTCCTCGACGCGGGCCTCGCGGTCGGGCAGGCGGTTCGCCATGAAGCTGAGATCGGCGGCGAAGCGCGGATCGGGCGGAACGGGGTGGTGCGTCTCGGGATCGAGCGCGTTGTAGATCGGAATGCAGTCGCGCGCGCCGATCGCGCGATAGGCCTGGATCACGGGATCGCCGCCGCCATAGGTCAGCACCATGTCGTATTCGGGGATCAGCGGGCGCAGGGTATCGGACGGGTCCCCGCGCATCGACGCCAGCGTGGCGGGCGCGTCGACGTCCCAGAAGATCACGCGGGCGTCCGGGCGGCGGACCTCCAGCACGCCCGCCTCCAGCAAGGCGTCGAAAACGCCGACGCCGCTGGCCTTGACGATGACGTCGGCGTTTCGGCCTTGATCCAGCGCGCGCCTAGCGCTCGCCTCGTCGTTGGCGTAGACCACGACCTTCGCCCAGGCGGGGTCGGGGATGTCGCGGTGGCTTTGGCGTTCGTAGGCGTCCGGCTCGTAGAAGGTGACGCGGTGGCCGCGCTCGGCCAGCGCCCGGATGATGCCCCTATAATAGGTCGCGGCGCCGTTCCAATAGGCGGAGACCAAGCTGGACCCGTAGAACGAGATGTCGAGCCCGGCCATCAGCGCGCCTCCACCAGCAGGGGGTTCCGCTGATTGAGGCCGCGGCAGATCTCCAGCAGCTCCTCGGCGCGGTGGCCACAGGTGTGGCGGGATTGGATGGTCTCGTAGCCGCTCCGCGCGAGCGAGGCGGACAGGTCGAGATCATTCAGGACATCACGCAGATGCTTGGTCATTTCGGCACCGTCACGGGCTATCAGGTAGTCGTTGCCGGGGCGGAACAATCCCTCGGCGTCGTCCCAGGGCGAGCAGACCAGCGGGATGCCGCAGGCCAGCGCCTCGAACGGGCGGATCGTCGGAATGCCGCGCAACTGCTCCACATAGGGGCGGCGCGGGATGTGGACCGTCACGGGGAAGCGGGCGAAGGCGTCGGGCGCCTCGTGGTTGGGCAGGTATCCGGCGTATTCGGCGCCGGCCAGTGCTATCGCCGCCTTCGCGTCTCCGGGATAGCGGACACCATGGATGCGCGCCTTGATCCGGAGTTGGCGGATCGGCAGCAAAAGGAACTCGCCCAACTCGACCGAGCGCTCGCCGTCGCCCCAATTTCCGATCCAGACCAGATCGCCCTCGCGCGGGCGGCCGGGCAGCGGGCGGAACAGGGCGGTGTCGGCCGCCTCGTGCCACGTCCAAGCGCGCTTGCCCCAGCCCATGCTCAGGTAGATCTCGCGGATCACCTCGCCATAGGCGAGGACACCGTCGTAGGCGGTGAGGTCATAGGCCGCCATCGCCTTGGGGTCGGTGACGGAGCGGTGATGGGTGTCGTGGAACAGCAGGTGGAAGCGGGCGCCGGCGGCGCGCTTGCGGCCAATCCGGGCGACCAGATCATGGTCGTTCCATTCATGCACGATCACCACGTCGGCGCCGTCCAGCGCGCGGTCGAGATCGAGCGTCGCCAGATCGTAGCTGGTCGAGCCCATGCCGGGGAAGACCGTGGCGAAGCGGGTGACGGCCTCGACGCCCTGGTCGGCGATCAGGTTTTGCAGGCTCCAGCTCTGGCGCGGCTCGAACACTTGGACCTGATGGCCCCGGGAGGTCAGTTCGCGGATGACGCCGCGCAGGAAATGGGCGTTGCCGTGATTCCAGTCGGACACCAGCGAGTGGGTGAAATAGACGAAGCGCATGGGTCCCCGCGTGGTTTGAGGATCAGCGGCCCAGCGGAACGGCGGCGATTTCGCGGTGAGGCGTGACAGGTCGCGGTGCGTCCACCAGGTCGGCGTAGACGTCGAGGTAACGCGCGACCATGCGTTCCGTGCCATAGCCGCGGGCGCGCTGGCGCGCCGCCGTGGCCAATCCGCGCAGGCGGTCGGGCTCGGCGATCAGGCGGCGCAACTCGCGGCTGAGCGTGGCGGGCTCGTCAGGTGGGACGAAGACGGCGGCGCCGGTCCACAACTCCCGCAGGCTCGGCAGATCGCCCAGCACCAGGGCGCACCCCGACATCGCGGCTTCCAGGATCGACAGGCCAAACGGTTCGTAGCGGGCGGGCAGCGCGAAGATCGACGCCCTGCCATAGCGGTCCGCCAGTTCTTCGGGACCGAGTTGGCCCAGCCGCCGCAGGTTGGCGGTGGGAGCGTCCTCGGTCGAGCCACCGTTGGGGCTCCGCCACGATCCGGCGACCTCGACCGGCCAGTCCAGCTCCGCCGCGACGCCGTCGAGGACACGGATGTTCTTGGCCTCGTCCCAGATACGGCCCACGCTGATGATCGACGGCTCCTTCTCGACCCGCGCCTGCCAGTTGGCGGAGTTCCGGCCGTTCCAGATCACCTTGCCGTTCACGATCGGCCCATAATGGGTCTCCAGCGCGTCGAGCATCGCCTGGGTCGGCGCCACCACCGCGCCCGCCGCGACCAGCCCCGCCGAGACCCGGTCGGCATAGGGCCGCCAGTTGGTGGGCGCCTCGGCGTCGTGAACCGCCCGCCACCATGACAGCACGCAGGAATGGCCGACCACCAGCACGGGCTTGTTCCAGGGCAGGGCCGCGTGGGCGTAGCCGTTGAGGTGGATGACGTCGGGCTTGACGTGGTCGGCCAAGTCGAGCAGCCAGTCGCCGGCCGGCGCCATGTCGGACTCGGCCCCCTCCATCCATTCCAATTTGAAATCGCCGTGGCGCAGGTCGAGCCCCTGGACCGAGGTCGCCTGGGCGCGCTGGGTCGGCGAGGGAGCCGGCCCCATCACCGCCAGCGTGACCCGGATGCCCCGGAGCGCCAAGCCGCGCGCCAGTTCCAACGCGTAGTCCCAGACACCGCCGACCGCGTCGGCCGTCATCAGGATCCGGCGGGGATTGCCCATTGGGGTGGATGGGAGGGGATACGGGAAGGCCATGGTCAGCGCGTGCCCGAACCGGCCAGATCCAACTCCAGCTCCCGCAACGGCAAGGGCCGCTGGTCCTGGATGTCGCTGAAATCGACATGGTGGTTCAGATAATAATCGAGCGCCCGTTCCCACGCCTGATCGTCCGGGAGACCCCACAGCTTGCGGTAATCGGGCGAGCCGGGATAGGGGAACAGGGGCACCGGTTCGTTGGCCCAGACACCGTGTTCGAGCAATCGCTTCCGCCACGCCTCGACCGTTGCGTCGTCGTCGTCGCCGGCCGCGATCAGGTTGGCCTGGACGAAGGACACGTGCCGCTTGGCGAAGATCAGCCGGTCGGTCAACTCGTCGGTCGACATGCGGCAGTTCTTGTCCAGCGCCTGCCGTCCTTCGGGCGTCAGGCTCTCCACCCCGGCCTCGATCGAGACGCAGCCGGCGCGGCCCAGCAGTTCCAGCATCGGCTCCTTCCACAGGTCGATGCGGGTCTGGACGCCGAATCTGATCGTCCGTTCGGCAAGCGCCTCCAGCAGCTCGGCGTTGGGCAGGAATATCTCGTCGATGAAGTAGATATACTCGACGCCCTGCGCGATCAGGCGGTCAAGCTCCTCCAGGATCACCGGCAGCGGGCGCTTCCGGTACTTGTCGCGGAAGTTCTCCTTGGCGCAGAACGAGCAGCGATAAGGGCAGCCGCGCGACGTCTCCATCTCGGCGCCCGGTCCGGCCGGGGCGTTGTCGAAGCGGTGATGGTGGTGATGGTGGCGGTTGACCCACTCGTCCGGCCAGGACAGTGCCGGCAGGTCGGTGAAACGCGAGGCGAACGGACCGCCATTGACCCTGGGATTATCGCGTGGGCCGAAGCAGAGCGAGGGGATGCCTTCCCAGGGCTCGGTCGCCAGCCGGGGCAGCAACTCCTCGCATTCGCCCATCACGACGACATCGACGCCCAGCTTGGCGTAGGCGGCGCGGGGCGTGGTCGATCCATGCGGGCCAACGGCGACCAAGGTGCCGCCGATATCGGCCACGGCCTTCAGCACCTCCTGCGGCACCCGCAGTTCCGGTGGCGCGCACCGCCAGAAGAGATAGCTGGGAGCGGTCGTCACCACGGTGAAGTCCGGCGCGTAGGCGGTGACGCGGTCGCGGATCTCCTCCAGCCCGAGGTTCATCAGCTGTCCGTCGATGATCAACGCCTCGTGGCCGGCGCGCTCGATCAGGGCTTTGGAATAGCCGAACTCCAGCGGCAGATGCGCCTCGCGGCAGCCGAAATAGATGCTGCCGTCGAAGTTCCAGTTGGGATTGACCAGCGCGAACCTCATGACGCCGCCCTCCGCTCGATCACGGGCTCGATCGCCGAATCGATCAACGGCTGGGCGACGCGGTTCTCGGTCAGCCAGTCCGCGAGGCGATCGATGCCCTCCGCCACCCCAACGCTGGGGCGCCATCCGGTCGCGGTCCCGAAGCCGGCGGTGTCCGACACGTAGTAGAGCTGGTCACCCGGCCGCCAGGGGCCGAAGCTGATATCGGGCATCCGGCCGGTGGTGGCGCCGATCCGCTCCAGCAACTCGATCAGACTGGTGGCGTTGGCCGGGCCGCCACCGATGTTGAAGGCCTTGCCGCGGATCGCCGGCATGTGCTCCTGGGCCGCCATGAAGGCGTCGACCAAGTCGTCGACGAACAGGATGTCGCGGACTTGCCGGCCATCGCCATACAGGGTGATCGGTTCCCCCTGGAGCGCCCGGATCAGGAAATGGGCCACCCAGCCCTGATCCTCGGTGCCGAACTGGTGAGGACCATAGATGCAGCTCATGCGGAAGACCGCCGTGGGCAGGTCGTAGGTCCGCGAATAGTCCAACACGTATTGGTCGGCGCTGCCCTTGGACGCGCCATAGGGGCTATAGAAGTCCAGCGGCCGCGACTCGTCGATGCCATGCGCGCGGATCTCCAGATCGGCTGGCGCGTAATGCTCTCCCTCCAGCCGCAACTCGACATCGGCGAGCTTGCCATAGACCTTGTTGGTCGAGGTGAACACCAGCGGCGGCGGCTCGGGCTGGGCGCGCATGGCTTCCAGCAGGTTGACGGTGCCACGCGCGTTGATCTCGAAATCCGTGATCGGGTCGACCAGGCTGGTGGTCACCGCCACTTGGGCCGCGAAGTGGAACATCTTGCCGGCGCGGGCCACCGCCTCGCCCAGCACGTGCGGATCGCGGATGTCGGCCAGCTCGAACGTCACGGCGCCGCCATGGGTCGCTTTCAGCCACTCGATGTTCCGTTCGACGCCGGCGCGCGACAGGTTGTCGTAGACGACGACGCGGTGGCCCTCGCGGACCAGCCGGTCGGCCAGATTTGTGCCGATGAAGCCGGCGCCCCCCGTGATGACCACGGGCTTGCCGGCGCCGTCCAGCGAAGCCGGGCGCGGCGATCCCGGCCTACCCAGACGATCAACCGCGCGGACATGCCCGATGCCGCCGGTTTCCAGCAGGCGCCCCAGCAGCTTGGGCGAGCCATCGGCGCGGAGGATCCCCAGCGCGTAATCGCGCTCGTCGGCGTGGAAGCCGGTCGGACCCACCTCCGTCGCCGCCAAGTCGGCCAGCGACGACCAGTAGACCCGGTCGACGGGAGCCTCGGTGGTGGCCAGGAAAGCACGGATCTGGCCGCGCTCGTCATGCCTCCAGGTGGAGAAGCCGGTCGCGGTGATCCACAGCGGCAGGTCGCGGCGAAGCCCGGCCAGCGCCTCGCGGTAACCGCCGATGATCGTGTCCCAGCCGTGCCAGGAAGCGTCGCCGGTGCCGGAGAACGCGGTGATGCCGATGGCGTCGAACGCCGACAGAGCGCCCCGATCCGCCAGCGGTTCGAGCGTCGCCGGATCGAGGCCGCTCAACACGACCTTGAGACCGGCCCGCCGCAGGACCTCCGCGACACCGGCGATGGACGAGGCTTTGGCCGGTGTCGCGGCGATCTCGACCCATTCCAGCATCGGCGCGGCGGCGGCGAGGAGGGCTTCGGCGTCGCCGTCATCGAGCGCGTCATCAAGGTTCAGGCAGGGCAGCACGTCGAACTCGGTCGCCAGCCGCGGCAGAAGCCAGCCGGTGGCGGCGTCATCCGAGACCGACACGCGCAGCCGGCGCACGCCCAGCCGCTTCAGCGTGGCGATGGTCCGTTCGACGTGATCCCGATCCTCGGGATGGAAATCCACTGTGAAACCGGGAAGGTCGGCGGCTTGGTTCCCGGGTAGCTCCCGGTCGCCGATCATGCGGACAATCCCCGGGCGACCAATTCGCGGCTGGCCTGATCGACGCGATCGACGGCGATCTGGCCATCCAGCCAGACCGCCAGTTCGACCATGCCGTCACCCATCGACATTTCCGGCCGATAGCCCAGGATTCGGTGCGCCTTGCCGATGTCGGCGAAGCAATGGCGGATATCGCCCATCCGGAACTTCTTGGTGAGGGTAGGTGCTATCCGCGACTTTCCGAGCGAGGCGCCCAGCTGTTCGGCGACCTCGACCACGCTGATGCTCTCACCACTGCCGATGTTGAAGGTCTCGCCGGCGGCGCCCTCGGCGTGCAGCGCCAAATGGCAGGCGCGCGCCACGTCGGAGACATGCACGAAGTCGCGGCGCTGGAGCCCATCCTCGAAGATCATCGGCGAATTGCCGTTGAGCAGGCGGGACGCGAAGATCGCCAGGACGCCGGTATAGGGATTAGACAGCGCCTGCCTTGTGCCGAAAACGTTGAAGAACCGCATCGCCACGGTCGGGATGTCATAGGCCTGACCGATCATCAGGCACATCCGTTCCTGGACGTATTTGTTGAGCGCGTAGACCGATGACAGGGTCGGAGCCTTGTCCTCGGTGGTCGGAACCGGGGTGATCTCGCCGCCATCGGGTCCCATAGGCTCCCAGCGGCCGGCCTTGAGGTCGGCGAGACCGCGTTCGGACGGCGTCACGATCGCGCCCTTGGCGTCGCGGTAAAGCCCCTCGCCGTAGATGCTCATGCTGCTGGCGACCACCAGGCGTTCCACCGGGCGCTCGATCAGCGCCTGCAGCAGGACGGCGGTACCCAGATCGTTGACGCCGACATAATCGTCGATCTGGTACATGCTCTGGCCAACGCCGACCATGGCGGCGAAATGGTAGACCGCGTCAGCGCCATCCAGCACCGACTTGACCGCGATGGGATCGCGCACATCGCCGACGATCAGCTCGATATCACGGTTCAGGTAGGCCGGGCGGGTAGCACCGGGGCCGTGTACCTGCTCGGACAGATTGTCCAGAACCCGCACCCGATGGCCCGAGGCCATGAGTTCATCGGCTAGATGCGAGCCTATGAAGCCCGCGCCGCCAGTGATGAGTACCGTCTTTGACATAAGATTGTTTTCCCCAGGATCTTCTTCCGAAGCCTCAACAGGTACCGGCGTCACGATGTTCCGATTAGACTCATGGACTATCGCGCTGCAAAAGGCATAGGACGGCTCGCCTAGGGGAGATTGGCGAGCCGCTGATGGCCGAGATGGATCAGCCGGTCGTCATGATCAGGAAGATGCCGATGATGAAGGCGACCACGACGATGCCCGCCGCGATCATCGGCCCGAGGTGACTGGGAGGAGTGTCCTTGGAGTGCGATCCCTCCGGAGCGTGCGCCGGTGTGGACGGGCTTTGGTATTGGACCGCCGCGGCGGGGGTCGGCACGCCAGCCGCCTCGTCGTCGGTGCCCAAGGGGGCCGTCGCCGGATCGGGGGCCGCGACCTTGTCCCGGAACTTACCGCTGTCGATCTGATCGCGGAGATGTCCTCGTTCCATTGGATCGGCGCTCGCCGTGCTGGAGGGATCGGGGCGTACGGCTGCGTTGTGCGCGGCACCCATGTCGGAGCCTGTTTCGCGGTCGGCCATTGAGGTTCCCTGCGCCTGTCGTCGGTTGATGTGGAGTTGTTCCGGGAGGCGCGTGCGTGACGCGCGTCCGGTGGATCAACGAGCGGGCGGAGGCTTGGTTCCCGAATCGGCCCTGGAGCGCTCCAAGGATGACAACCATCCCAAGGGTGGATTCAGCCGGGGTCGGCGTTTGATCACCCGCGGGTATGAACCCGTTCACTCGCGTTCCCAAGCTTTCATGCCATCATCCGGCAAATGATCCAAAGGGTTCGTTTGCCAAAAAGGTCATGGCTGGCACTGATACGAAAGAGATGGTCTAAAAAAACTCCTTGTTTCGTTTTGATATACGAAACAATGGAGAAAAATTTATTGATTTTGGGAAGGTTCATGCAAACGAAAAACTTTCTCTCTAAGGTATGTACAACAATATAAGGATTTCTGTATCGCGCCTCATGTGTAAGATTGGTAATCGCAAAAACCCGCTGCAAACGCAGCGTAAAAATTTGCCGAAGTCCTCAAAAACAGCAGGTGTGAAATGAGTTTACCGAATGTTGACACCGTTCCTGGTGCAACGACATCAGCGGCACGTGTGATTGGTGGGATCGGCCAGGGGAATGTTGGTTACATCAACTTCTCCGGAGATTCCGATTACTATCGAATGACTTTGCGGCCCGGACAGTCCTATACGTTCGAAGCGCAAGGCATCGGGCTCACCGATACCACCCTGACCCTGCGCAACTCGGCTGGCGCGCAGGTCGCGTTCGATGACGACAGTGGCGCCGGCTTGAACTCGCTGATCAACTTCACGGCACCGGGCAATCTCCCGTCGGGCGGCTCGACCTACTTCCTCGACGTTCGCGGTTTCGGCAGCCGCACGGGCTCGTATCGGGTGCTCGCCCACACGCCCGGCGACCAAGCCGCCAACACGGGAACGTCGGCGTCGATCGCCACGGACCTGACCCGCACCGGCTTCGTCGGCGTGTCGGGTGATCACGACTGGTTCCGAACCACGCTGTCTGCCGGGACGACCTATGTCTTCACCCAGAATGGCTCGGGGACGAACTCGCTCGGTGATCCGGTGCTGCGTCTGCGGAACTCGGTCGGAACGCAGGTGGCGGTCGACGACGACAGTGGCCCCGGCCTGAACTCCCGCCTGACCTTCACCGCGGGCGCCACCGGAACCTACTTCCTGGACGCCGGCGCCTTCGCCGACAGCGGAACCGGCAACTATGCCCTGGGCATGACCGAGGTGGACGACATCTTCGGCACCACGGGAACCAACCGCAACATCTCGATCAGCGGCGTGCCCAATGGCGCTGGGTTCGGCAGTGGCCGGATCAACTCGGCGGCGGACCAGGATTTTCACCGGGTCTTCCTGCGGGCGGGCGAGCTTTACCAGTTCCAGGCCAACAATGCCGGCGGCGCCACTGGGCTCAACGATCCGACGCTGGCCTTGCGCAATAGCGCCGGCGCGCAGGTGGCGTTCGACGACGATGGTGGCGTCGGCCTGAACTCACAGATCCAGTTCCGTCCGACCGCCAGCGGCAACTACTACCTGGATGTCGGCGGGTTCGGGTCGAACGTCGGCAACTACAGCGTCGTCGCCCGCGAGGTGCAGGGCAACACCGGGACCTACAGCACGCTGGGCGTCAGCGCCGTCATCGGGGGCTCGACCTCGCTGACCGGCGATCTCCACGCCAATGGCGACCAAGACTTCCACCGCATGACCCTGACCGGCGGCCGGACCTATCGGTTCGACTTGCGCGGTTCGGCCAGCGGCGGCGGCAGTCTGGCGGATCCATTCCTGGAACTGCGCAATTCCGGCGGCGCCATCGTCAGGTCGGACGATGACAGCGGCACTGGTTTCGACAGCAGCCTGACCTTCCAAGTGGCCGGAGCGGGCGCCCAGACCTTCTTCGCCAACACCCGCGCTTTCGGCAACAACGGGTCCGGCACCTACAGGCTGCAGGCGACGACCATCGCCTGATCCAACAACGACGTTAGCTGAAGTAATGGAGGGAAGCGTGACGGAGAATATCTTCGTGGACGGTCTCGGGAAACTGCATGTGGCCGGCGGAGCGGCCAGGTTGGAATTCTTCGTCATGCTTCCCTCCTCCCAAGACGCGGAGGGCCACCCATCGGTGGCCCCCCGGCTCCGGGTGGTGATGGCGCCGGAAGCCCTGATCCATCTCCACGCCGCCATGCGGGGGCTGGTCCAGCAGTTCGTGGCGCGCGGCATCCTGCGCCCGATGGAACCGGCCCTGCCTGAGACGGTGCCGGAAATGCCCGAAGTGTTGGCCGGTGCCGGAGGTGGGCGATGATCGGAAACACCGATACGCCGGAGATCTTCTGCGATGGGGTCGGGCAGGTCTCGTTGACCCGCGGGATGATCCGGATCGAACTGATGGTGCCGTCGGACAAGCGGGGCCGGGCGGAGGCGCCCGCCGAGGCCGGGGTCCGCCTGATCGCGTCGGCGGAGGGCTTCCTGCGGGTCTTCGACACGATCGACCGGGCGCTGCGCGAGTCCGGGATGATGCCGCCCGAACCCGTCGCGGGTGACGATGGGATGCCGCGCCGGCCAAGCCCCCGGTCGCCCAACTTCCCCCACATCGTCCAGCCCTGATCCCCGCCAGCCTCAATTTCAAAAAAAGATGGAAGCCATGCCCAGCCATCAATCCGGGACGCGAACGCCATGAGCGAACCCTGCCTCAGCACGAGCCTGCGCTGCCTCTCGGCCATGCTCCAGCATCACGGCCTGATCATCAGGGAGGACGAACTGGTCCGGCGCTTCGCGCTGGGACCGGAGGAACTGGACGACAGCCTGATCCTGCGCGTCGCCACCGACCTTGGCTATAAGGCCCGGCGCTGGCGCGCCTCGTTCCGCAAGCTGGAGCGGTTGGGCGAGGCGTTCCCAGTGCTGGCGCGCCTGAGGAACGGCCGGACGGTGATCGTCAACGGCATCTTCCGTCCCGAAGACAAGGAGGGTGGCGGCGGCCGGTCCCGAGCCAGGCCTGGACCCCAGGTGGTCGTCACCGATCCGATGGCCGACCGGCCCGGCTTCCTGTTCGTCGACCGCGCCGAGTTCGAGAAGGCGTGGGATCGCACCTTGATCATGCTGCGGCCCAACACCGCCGACGACAAGGACGGCCGAGAGTTCAACATCGGCTGGTTCGTGCCGGAGATCATGCGCCAGCGATCCTTGCTGCGCGACATCGCCATCGCGGTGATGGTGCTGCACATGCTGGCGCTGACCGTGCCGATCTTCTTCCAGCTGGTGGTGGACCGGGTGCTGGTCCACGAGACCATGTCCACCCTGGTGGTGCTGGTGGTTGGCGTGGTGCTGGCGATCCTGTTCGACAGCGCGTTCGGATTTCTCCGCAGCTATCTCATGTTGTACGCGACCAATCGGATCGATATCCGGTTGGCCCGGCTGACCTTCGCCCATCTGGCGAGCCTGCCGATCGGCTTTTTCGAGCGGGTGCCGGCCGGATTGCTGACCAAGCACATGCAGCAGGCGGAGCAGATCCGCCAATTCCTGACCGGCCGGGTATTCTTCACCTTGCTGGACGCTACGGCGCTGCTGGTCTTCCTGCCGGTGCTGTGGTTCTACAGCGCCAAGCTGACCTTGATCACGCTGGCATTCGCCGGTTTCATCGCCCTGGTGATCGCCGGGTTGCTGGTGCCGTATCGCCAGCGGCTGAAGGCGCTCTACGACGCCGAGGGCCAGCGCCAGTCGATGCTGGTCGAGGCGATCCACGGCATGCGGACGATCAAGTCGCTGGCGATCGAGCCCCAGCAACAGCGCGACTGGGAGGAGAAGTCGGCCCGCGCCGTGCGGATGCATTTCCGCGTCGGCCGCATCGCCGCCATCGCCAGCGCCTCCACCCAGGGTTTCCAGAAGCTGCTGATGGTCGCGATCGTCGCGGTCGGCGCGTCCGACGTCTTCACCGGGAGTTTGACGGTCGGCGCGCTGATCGCCTTCAACATGATCGCTGGCCGGGTGATCGATCCGCTGGTCCAATTGGTCTCGCTGGTCCAGGACTATCAAGAGGCGGCGCTGTCGGTCCGTATGCTGGGCACCGTGATGAACGAGCCGGGCGAGAACCGGGGCGAGGCGACGCGCCTGCGCCCGCCGCTGGACGGCTCCATCGAGTTCGACCGGGTCAGCTTCCGCTATGCCGGCGGCGGCGCCCCGACACTGACCGACGCCAGCTTCCGGATCGAGCCCGGCATGATCGTCGGCGTGGTCGGCCGCAGCGGATCGGGCAAGACGACGCTGACCCGGCTGATGCAGGGGTTGTACACGGCGGAGCAGGGAACGGTCCGCATGTCGGGCATCGACGTGCGGGAGTTCGACTTGGCCCACCTGCGTCAGAACATCGGCGTGGTGCTTCAGGACGACTTCATGTTCCGCGCCTCGATCCGCTCGAACCTGTCGATCACGAGGCGCGACGCGGCGCCGGAGGAGATCGTCGAGGCGGCCCGCCTGGCGGGAGCCCATGAGTTCATCGAGCGGCTGCCGCAAGGCTACGACACGCCGCTGGAGGAAGGCGCCAGCAACCTGTCGGGCGGGCAGCGCCAGCGTCTGGCCATCGCCCGCGCCTTGGTCCGCCAGCCCCAGGTGCTGATCCTGGACGAGGCGACCAGCGCGCTCGACCCGGAGAGCGAGGCCATCGTCCGGCGCAACCTCTTCAGCATCGCCGAGGGCCGGACCCTGGTGATCGTTTCCCACCGGCTGTCGCTGTTGCAGGACGCCGACATGATCCTGGTCCTGGATCGGGGAAGCATCGTCAGCACCGGAACTCATCAGGATCTCGTCCACGATTGCCCGATCTATCGCGGCTTCTGGCAAGAGCAGAACAGGGTGGCGGCATGAGCGTCTCATCGACTTCCCACAGGGTTTCCGATCCCTCGTCCCAGTCGCGAATCCAGTCCAATGTCCGCTACCTGCCGGCTCCCAGCCGGCGCCCGCCGGACATCGCGCCCGAAGCGGTTGCCTTCCAGTCGGACAGTTGCGCTGTCGAGCACGCGCCGGTCCCGCCGGTGGCGCGGGGCATGGTCTGGCTGCTGGTGCTGGTGATCGCGACGGCGATCGGCTGGGCCTGTTTCGCCAAGCTGGACCGGGTGGTGTCGACGACCGGCCGGCTGATCACCCCGATCCCCAAGCTGGTGATCCAGCCCCTGGAGATATCCAGCGTTCGCAAGATCAACGTGGAGCCGGGGCAGACCGTCAGGAAGGGCGATGTGCTGGCCGAGTTGGACCCCACTTTCGTCCAGGCGGACCAAGCCCAGTTGGAGAAGCGGCGGGAGTCGCTGGAGGCGCGGATCGCCCGTCTCCGCGCGGAGGTGATCGACGCGGATTTCGCGGTCGGCGCCGGGGCGGGGTCGGACTATCTGGTCCAGCAAGCCTTGTTCGCCCAGCGGCGGCGGGAGCTGGACATGAAGCTGGCCTCGGCCGATCAGCAATTGGCGCAGATCGACGCGGCGCTCGCCGGCACGCGAACCAGCGCCGGGTTGCTGAACAACCAATTGACCTTGGCGCGCGATCTGGAGCAGATGCGTGAGAAACTGGCGGCCAATGGCAATGTGGCACGGTCGGTGCTGCTGGAGACCCGCCAGCGGCGGCTTGAGGTCGAGGTCGCCCAGAAGGCCGCGACGGACAAGCTTACCGAGCTTCAGCACCAGGGCGAGGCATTGCGCGCCCAGCGCGCGGGGTTCCTTGAGGAATGGCACCGAACGGCGGCCGAGGAACTGATCGCGGCTCGGACGGACCATGGCGACATCGTCGAGCAGATTCAGAAGGCCGAGCGCAAATCCAGTCTGGTGCTGCTACGCGCTCCCGAGGACGCCGTCGTTCTGGAAGTCGCCGACCGCTCCGCCGGCGCCGTCGTGCAGGAGGCCGAGACGCTGATCACCCTGGTGCCGCTGAACACGACGCTGGAAGCCGAGATCGAGATCAACGCGTCGGATGTCGGCTCGGTCGCGGTGGACGACAAGGTGCGGGTCAAGCTCGACGCCTTCCCGTTCCAGCGGCACGGCTTGCTGCAAGGGCGGCTGCGGACCCTAAGCGAGGACGCCTTCGTCCGCCGGCCCGACGAGGCCCGCGGCGAGGGCCCGGCCAACTACTACCGCGCCCGCGTCGAACTCACCACGACCCAACTGCGCAACGTGCCCGAACACAACCGTCTGCTGCCGGGCATGGGCGTGCGGGGCGAGATCCTGGTCGGTGATCGGCGTGTGATCACCTATTTCCTATACCCGCTGATCCGAGCGCTTGATGAAAGCTTGCGCGAGCCCGTGTGAGTGTGATGGGCAAATTCTTGGCAAGCCAATGAAAGTCCAATCGCTGAAAATATAAATGTTTGGTCCAGGATTCATAAAGACTTGATATCTGTGTCCATCCTGTGGATCCTCTTTATCCGTGTCAATGAAATCCCTATTGTCTAGTAGGTCTTGAAAATATCGGAGGATAGTCCACCGGACGATGTATTTGGATCAGTTGATGCATGGGTAGGTTTTTTCAACACGGATAAAGAGGATTGACAGGATGGGCACAGACTTATTTGGTTATGATGCAATCAAGAGTGACAGTATTCAACGCTTCCTGCCCCTTGGGCGTCAATGGTCATCAGTTTCCTAAGCAACTTTAACAAGCACATCAATTTAATATTTTTATTATAGGTTGCACATACTGCGGGTCGTCTGTAACATATTTTCCATAATGAGAATTTTGCGGTCGGGTGGATCACTCTGGCGACAGGAAATGGATCTCGGTACCGCTGAGAGGATCCGGTAGGGGTGAAGGCTATCATGATAGTGGATCGTCCCCTTATCGTCCTTGGACATCCGTTTCCGGTTGTAGGATGCCGTCGGATCATGAGCACTGACGAGACGGGACGATTTTCCCGCTCTCGACGGCATTCCGGAGCGATGGGACAAGCGTCATGCCCTTGAAGCTTGTTCACCGCCTGCTCGCGGTCATGGGTGCGGCGCTGCTTCCAATCAGCGCCATGCAGATCCATTCAACCTTCCAACTCGAACAACAGCAGGTCAAATCAACGCACGCCGAGGCGATGCGTCTGCTGCAAATGATCGAGGCGCAGCAATCCGCGATCCTTTCTGGCGTTCGACAACTATTGTCGATGCTGCGCCAGACGAGGGTCGTCCTGGAGGGGGACTGGCCCCAGTGTCAAAACCTTGTCGAACGTCTGCGCGCCGAGTATCCAAGCCACTTGAGCTTCCATGTGACCGACGAGCGCGGCATCATTCGTTGCGCCACCGAGGTGCGGGCGATCGGGCTGGATGTCTCCGACCGTGACCATGTGGCGGTGGCGCTGGCTGGTTCCGCCCGCACGGGTGCGAGGATCACCACCCGCTTGACCGGCAGGACGGTCCTGCCGTTGGCGGTTCCGGTGACCGATCCCGTGGTCCGGAACGTCATCGGCGTCGCGGTGGCACTGATCGAGATCGACTGGCTGGGCGCCGGACTTGGTGGCAAGCCGCTGCCACCCAACTCGACGCTTACTGTCGCCGACCGTGCCGGCTTGATCCTGTATCGATCGCCTCACACGGCTGGAATGACGGGAACGACGTTGCCCGACCGTTTCATGGAACTCGCGTTTCTCGCGGATCCAGGAGCCATGCTGCTTTCGGATCTCGATGGGGTGGAGCGGCTCATCGCCTTCTCGCCGGTTCCCCATGGCGGCGACGACTTGTTCCTGTCCATCGGTCTTGACGAGGCTGGAGCCTTGGCCGGTATCCGAGACAGTCGAACACGAACGCTTTGGCTCCTGATGGTGGTCGCCGTCGGAGCCACCGTGCTCGTCATCTGGCTGGGACATCGCCATATCCAAACTCCAGCGGGACATCTGGCGGCGGTCGCCCGACGCTGGCGGGGCGGCCAGCTCGACGCGCGCGCCACCGTTTCTCCCAGCGCCGTCGAGTTCGCCAGCTTGGCCGCCGACTTCAACGCCATGGCCGACACCCTGGATGGTCGTCAGCGTGCGCTGCAGACCAGCGAGGAGCGACACCGGGCCGTGTTCGACACGGCCGTCGACGCCCTCGTCGTCATCGACGAGGGCGGGACCATGAGGGCGGCCAACCCCGCGGCCGCGCGCGTCTTCGGATATGATGTCGCGGACCTGTTGGGCCGCGACGTATCGATGTTGATGGGGGACGAGCATCGGCGACGGCACGGAGGTTACATCGACAGCTATCTCAAGACCGGGATAGCCCGGATCATCGGCATTGGCCGGCAGGTGGAGGGGCGCCGCAGCGATGGCACGTTGTTTCCTCTGGAACTCTCGATCGCCTGGTGGCGCGACAGCGAGGGGCAGCGATTCTTCACGGGCATCATGCGCGACATATCGGCCCGGAGACTGGCGGAGCGGCAGGCGGAGGAGGAGCGCGATCGGCTGCGCCGGGTGATCGAGGGAGCTCCATTTCCCATGATGGTCCGCGCTGAAAGCGGGAAAATCCTCCATATCAGCCGAGCATGGCTCGAGATCAGCGGATACGATCGCGGCGAGCTCGCGACGATCGCGGATTGGACGGAGCGGGCATATGGCCGGTCCGGCGGAATGGGGGTGGGAAACGCCGTCCGAGCGGACATAGATCGCCTCTATGCCCTCGACCGTCCCATCGACGAGGGCGAGTACGTGATTCGCACGGCGACCGGAGCCAAGCGGGTCTGGGCCTTCAGGTCGGCGCCGATCGGCCGCGCGGCGTCGGGACAAAGGCTGGTGGTCAGCGTGGCCATCGACGTCACGGATCGCCGCGACGGCGAGGAGAGGCTCAAGCTTCTGATGCGGGAGGTGGACCACAGGGCCAAGAACGCCCTGATGGTCGTCCAGTCGATCGTGCAACTCTCCAGGTCCGATGATCCGGGCGAGTTCTTCAGGGCGGTCGAAGGTCGTATCCAGGCCATGGCGCGGGCGCACTCCCTCTTGGCGATTGGCCAGTGGTCAGGGGCGGATTTGCGGCAACTCCTGTTCGAGGAGTTGCTGGCCTATGGCGGCGAAGGCAGGATCACGCTGACCGGCCCAGCGGTGTCGCTGCGTCCGGAAGCCACTCAAGCGGTTTCCCTGGCCCTGCACGAACTCGCCACCAATGCCGCCAAGCATGGATCGCTGACCAGCGCCCAGGGTCGGATAGAGGTTTTCTGGTCGGCACAGGAGGCCGGGGACGCGCTTTGCCTGCTGTGGCAGGAGAGTGGCGGCCCAATTGGTGATGGAGCGCCGCCACGCCAGGGTTTCGGTACCGAGTTGTTGCGACAGGTGATCGAGTCGCAACTCGGTGGCGAGATGCAACTCCACCTAGATAGTCCTGGACTGGCATGCCAGATCACCTTACCGGCTGACACTTGGCAAGCCAGCGGCTTGGACGCGCCCGAGCCAGTCAGCCGGCACTGGAGCGGTACGCCGGTGGTGGGAATGGGGAGGAGGGTGATGATTGTCGAGGACGAGGCGCTGACCGCGCTGGCGCTGCAGCAACTTCTGGAGCGCCATGGCTTCGCCGTCCTTGGGCCGGTCGGCCGTGTCGAGGACGCGCTCGAGCTTCTCCGGGCCGGCCCTCCCGATGCCGCCGTGCTCGATGTCAACCTGTTCGGCTCGACCATCGATCCGGTCGCCGCCGCCCTCGAGAACATGGGCGTGCCGTTTCTGTTCTGTACCGGCTATCACGCTGGGGGATCCTCCGCACGTCGGCATCCCGGCGCACCTGTCCTCAACAAGCCGGTGAACGCCAATAATCTCCTCGTGGCGGTCAATCACCTCATGACCGATGCCAAGCCGGTAAATGAAGATGTCGAAATGGGTGTTTGATGGCGTTCGGCATCGGCCCGCCTGTTCGCCGCGCGCGAAAGACGGCACGGATGCAACGGTCCGGCTCAGGTTGCGGCGTCTCCACCGAACCCAATAACAAGATGTCGCCAGGGGTTGTCGGGGCTTCGAACTGGTGCCGGCTGAGGGATTTGAACCCCCGACCTTCGGTTTACAAAACCGCTGCACTACCACTGTGCTAAGCCGGCCCACCGTTCGACGCGTCTCTCGACGGACGGCAGACTAGCGCCGCGGGATGTCCGGGACAAGTCCGAGGTGAAGATTTCCTCTGGGATGGGTGCCGCGGGGTCAGGCCGGTTGACGCCCCCGCCCCAGTGCCGCTAACCCAGGGGTATTGGCGGAGGGTGGCCTCCGCTTATCCGCCCTTCCGGGAGACGAGATGGACCGCAGAAGCTTCTTGGTGGCGCTGGCCCTGGGCGCCACGACATGCTTGGCCGGTACGGGAGTCAGGGCCGATGCCACCGTCCAGCTTCGGCTGCTCGGCACCACCGACATCCATGTCAACCTGCTGCCGTACAACTACTATGCCGACAAGGAGGACATCACCGTCGGACTGGCGCGAACCGCCACCTTGATCGCCAAGGCCCGCGCCGAGTCGAGGAACAGCCTGCTGCTCGACAACGCCGACGCGATCCAGGGCAATCCCCTGGGCGACTTCGTGGCTCGGGAGCGGGGGCTGGGGCGGGGCGAAGTCCATCCCGTTTACAAGGCGATGAACCTGCTGAAATACGATGCCAGCACGGTCGGCAACCACGAGTTCAACTATGGCCTGGACTTTCTGGCCAACGCCCAGGCCAGCGCCACCTTTCCGATCGTGGCCGCCAACGTGACGCGGGTCTCGGACGGCCAGCCCTACTTCAAGCCCTACGAGATCCTTACCCGGCAGGTGACCGACGAGGCCGGGCGGGTCCACGCGCTGAGGATCGGCGTCATCGGCTTCGTGCCGCCGCAGGTCACCACCTGGGACAAGGCGGCGCTGGACGGCAAGGTCTCGACCATCGACATCGTCGAGGCCGCTCGGAAATACGTCCCCGAACTGCGAGCCAAGGGCGCCGACATCGTCGTGGCGCTCTGCCACAGCGGGCTGTCGGGCGAACCGCGCGTCGGCGGCGAGGAGAACGCCGCCGCGTACCTGACCGAGGTCGAGGGCATCGACGCCGTTTTGTCCGGTCATCAGCACAAGGTCTTCCCCGGACCCGATTTCTCGGGTCTGCCCGGTGCGGACATGGGAAAGGGAACGATCCATGGGGTGCCTGTGGTCATGCCCGGGTTCTGGGGCAGCCATCTGGGCCTGATCGACCTGACGCTGAAGGAGGAGGGCGGCAGATGGTCGGTGGCCGACGCCACATCCTCCGTGCGCCCAATTTGGGAGACGAAGGACAAACAGAAGGTGGCGCTGGTCGACTCGGACCCGGCGATCGTCGAGGCCCTGAAGGCCGACCACGAGGCGACGCTGGGCTATGTCCGGCAGCCGATCGGCGAGACGACGGCACCGATCAACAGCTACTTCGCGCTGGTCCAGGACGATCCCTCCATCCAGATCGTGACCAACGCCCAGGCTTGGTATGTCCAGCACCTGCTGAAGGGCACGGAGTACGAGGGCTTGCCGGTGCTATCCGCCGGAGCGCCGTTCAAGGCCGGCGGCCGTGGCGGGCCGGATTACTTCACCGACATTCCGGCGGGGCGGATCGCGATCAAGAACGCCGCGGACCTGTACCTCTATCCCAACACCCTGCGGGCGGTCGTGATGACCGGCGCCCAGGTGCGGGAATGGCTGGAGATGTCCGCCGGCGCCTTCAACCGGATCGACCCCACCAAGGCCGGCGAGCAGCCGCTGCTGAACACGGCGTTTCCCAGCTATAACTTCGACGTGATCGACGGCGTGACCTACGGGATCGACGTCTCGAAGCCCGCGCGTTACGACGGCGACGGCAAGGTGGTGGCCCCGGAGTCGCACCGGATCCGGGATTTGGCGTTAGAGGGCAAGCCGATCGACGATCAGCGGCGCTTCGTGGTGGTGACCAACAACTACCGCGCCGGTGGCGGCGGCAAGTTCCCCGGCCTGGATGGCTCCAACGTCATCGTCGAGGCGCCGGACGAGAACAGGACGGCGCTGGTCAACTACATCTTCGAGCGCAAGACGATCGATCCGGCCTCCGATGGCAACTGGTCCCTGGTCCCCATCGGCGGCAAGGCGGAGGTGACCTTCGTGTCCTCCCCCAAGGCGAAGGACGCCTTGCCGGCGGGCGGCAGGATCAGCGCGCTGGGTGACGCCGACAATGGCTTCGCCAAGTATCGGATCGACCTGTCGAACTGAGCCCCCACCGCTTCCGAGGCCGGTTCAGCGCAACCGCGCCAGCTCGTAGAGAGACACCGCGGCGGCGTTGGAGACGTTGAGGCTGCCGATCGGGCCACCGGTCGGCAGGCGGGCGATTTCGTCGCACCGCTCCATGGTCAGCCGGCGCAGCCCGCTGCCCTCCGCTCCCATCACGAGGGCGACCTTGCCCTTGAGGCCAAGCTGGGCCAGTGTCTTGCCGCCCGATTCGTCCAGACCGACGCACCAGTAGCCGGCCTCGCGCAGCTCCGTCAGGGAGCGGGCGAGGTTGACGATCCGAACCAGCGGCACGACCTCGGCCGCTCCCGACGCGCTCTTCGCCAGCGTGCCGGTCATCTCCGGCGCGTTGCGGTCGGGCAGGACCACCGCGCTGGCGCCGAACGCGGCGGCGGAGCGCAGGATGGCGCCGACATTGTGCGGGTCCGTCACCTGATCCAGCACGACGATGATGTCCTCGTCCTTCAGGGAGCCCTGGCGAACGATGTCGTCCAGGTCGACCTCCGGCAGGGGGGAGGCGTCCAGCACCAGCCCCTGGTGGACGGCGCCGGGCGGCAGCAGGCGATCCAGCTCCGTACGCTCCACCACGGTCGGCTTTGGCCGCTCCAGGCCCGCCGCCTTGGCCCGCTCGATGGCGTCGGCCAAGCTGGCCAACGCGCCCTCGGTCGCGAGCAGGCGCGTACAGCGCCGGTCGGGGTTGGTCCACGCCGCCGCGACCGGGTGAAGGCCGAACAGCAGCCCGGGCTTTCCGGCTTTGTTTCCGCTGGACTGCGAGGGGCCGGGCTTGTGCCGGCGCGCGGGCTGCGCCGCGGCGGGCGTGGCCGGGGAGGTGGCGGGCTGGGCGGAGCGGGGATGCTTGTGTCTGGTCATGATGGAGGGGACTTTGGCTTACTTGTAATTACGATGCCAGCGCGGAGTTCGATCATCTTTAGGCGTTGACAATGGAAGCGAAATTACCATAGTGCGCTTCTCCGTTCCGGGCGACCGGGACGGTTGGAAGGGTGGCCGAGTGGTTAAAGGCAGCAGACTGTAAATCTGCCCGCGATAGCGTACGCTGGTTCGAATCCAGCCCCTTCCACCATCTCTGCCATCACGACCGGATGAGCCGGTCTGGATCGGCAGACCGGTGTCGATGGCGCCGTCAGGAAATGGTTCGGGCGGGTGTAGCTCAATGGTAGAGCTCCAGTCTTCCAAACTGGTGACGAGGGTTCGATTCCCTTCACCCGCTCCATTCCTGCCTGCCTGGTTCCTTGGGCCCAGTCCTGGGCTTTGTCCCGAGGGACGACGGATGCCGGCTCCGGTACTTGTGTTTTTGATCTTCGGATGGATGTCGGCATAAGCCGCGGGGACAGAAAGAGCGATGGCGAAGGCGAAATTTGAGCGGAACAAGCCGCACTGCAACATCGGCACG
>NZ_AVFL01000019.1 GCF_000576635.1 Skermanella stibiiresistens SB22 | reverse complement strand
GGGGCGGCGCTGGTTTGGGCTCCGTTCGACGCCGGCCTCGATCCGGTCAGCCATGTCTATCCGGCGACCGTCTGGGTTCTGGTGATCTGGACCGCCGTCCACGCCGCCGTCGGCGCGCTGATGCTGGCCTACTGCCTGGCGCGGTCCTTCGCCGGCCGGCTGACCCCGGTGTTCGACATCGATATCGAGAATGTCGCGCTGTACTGGCATTTCATGATGGCGACCGGCCTGGTCACCGTCGCGACCATCGCCCTGTCCCCGCTCGTGTTCTGAGGAGGCGTCCCATGCTATTGACCAAGCGAACCGAGGACACCCTCTGGACGCTGATCGTGGCGCCCACGGTCTGGGCGTTCCACTTCCTGCTCTGCTATGTCGTCGCCGCCATCGAATGCGCGCCGAACGTCGACATCTTCGAGCCGATCGGCGGCACGCGGCTGATGGTGGCGGGGATCACCGTGGCCGCCCTCGCCATCATAACCCTGGTTCTATGGCGGTCGATCCGCGAATGGCGCCAGCACGGCGGCGGCTATCGCCACAACGAGGATACCGATCTCGACCGCGAGCGGTTCCTGGAGTTCTCCACCGTGCTGCTCGCGGCCCTCTCCTTCATCGGCGTGCTGTTCGTCGCCATGCCGGCGCTGACCATCCTGGATTGCCGATGACGGACATCACCCATTCCGACGCCGGACGGCTGGCGCCGCTCTGGCCGCTGGCCGCCGGTTCGGCCCTGCTGGCCCTGCTGTGGCTGGGGCCCCTGCCCCAGATGGCGCGCGCCTCGTTCTCGGCCCATATGGTGATGCACATGGGCGTCGTCGCGGTCGTGGCGCCGCTCCTCGCGGCCGGCATCGTCCGGGCGGCCCCGGCTTTCGTCGCGGCCCTGCCCCCTGGGCTGGCGATCGTGGCGTCGGTCGTAGAATTCGCCGCGATCTGGACGTGGCATGCCCCGGCCCTGCACGACGCGGCCCGGGTCGAGCCCCTGTTCTTGGTCCTGGAGCAGGGATCGTTCCTCGCGGCGGGCGTCCTGGTCTGGACCAGCGCGCTGGGTGCGCGCGCCGCCGGGGTCTGCGGCCTGCTGCTCACCTCCATGCACATGGTGCTGCTGGGCGCCCTGCTGCTGCTGTCGCCCCGGCCGCTCTACGCCTGCGCCGACGTCTGTTCATCCACCGCCGCCCTGACGCCGCTGGCCGACCAGCAGCTTGGCGGCGCGCTCATGCTGATCATCGGCGGATCGGCCTATCTGGTGGGGGGCTTGGCGCTGCTGTCCTCCATCCTGCGGGAACGCGCACCTATCGGAGAGGCCGGCTGATGCGGATCGATTTCATCCTGACGTGGCGGAAGCTGGTCCTGGCCGGTCTTGGAGCGGTCGTGCTGGCGCTGCTGGTCAGCTTGTCCGGCCTGGTCTCGATCGCCGCGTCCACCGGGCATTTCGGCCCGGTCGGCTGGTTCCTGCATTGGACGATGGAGAACTCGGTCGATCGCCAGTCGATGCTGATCTCGGTTCCCGAGGATATCGACCTAGCCGACCCGTCCCTGGTCCAGCGCACCGCGGGCCATTACGCGACAGGCTGCGCGTCTTGTCATGGAGCGCCGGGCGTCCCGCAGTCGCCGGTGGTGCTCCAGATGATGCCGCCGCCGCCGCGGCTGGAGGAGCAGGTCGGCGAGTGGGAGGACCGGGAGCTATTCTGGATCGTCAAGCACGGTATCAAATATTCCGGCATGCCGTCCTGGGTGGCGGATAATCGCGACGACGAGGTCTGGGCGCAGGTCGCCTTCCTCAAGGCCCTGCCCGACATGACGCCGGAACAATACGCGGATCTGGCCTTCGGACCGGAAATGTCGAAAACCGCCGCGGAACAGGGCGGTGGTTTCGAAAGCGCGCTGTCGGACTGCTCGCGCTGTCATGGCCGCGACGGTCTGGGCCGCGGCTCGGGCGACGCGGCCGGCGCGTTCCCGATCATCGCGGGCCAGCCGGAGACCTATCTGCTGGCGACGCTGCAAGCCTATGCGACAGGGGCCCGCCAGTCCGGCGTGATGCGGCCCGCCGCCGCCCGGAACGACGACGCGACGCTGGCGGCTCTGGCGAAGTGGTACGCCGCCCAGCCGGCGGCCGTGGGCTCCGGCACGGTTTCGGAGGCGCCCGCCGCAGCCCCAGGGAGGATGCCGGAGGACGGCATCCCGGCGCAGATCCTGCCCGGCGGGGCGCGCGCGGAGACCTCCATCATCGCCACGGCCGCGGCCGGGGGCCCGCCGATGGAGCGCGCCGCCTTGCTCGACCTGGGCCGCCAGATCGCCGAGGAGGGCATCCCGGCGCGCAAGATCCCCGCCTGCGACAGCTGCCATGGTGCCGAGGGGCGGGCGAGGAACGGCCATTATCCGTATCTGGGCGGGCAGCCCGAGTGGTACGCCAAGACGCACCTGCATCTGTGGAAGGAGGAGGAGCGAGGCGGCACGCTGTTCTCGCACCTGATGGCCAAGATCGCGATCCATCTGACGGATGAGCAGATCGACGCCGTCGCCGCTTGGTACGCGGAACGGCCACCGGGGAGGTGATCCCGGCGGCCGTTCCCCTTCCCTACCCGGGCATTCCCTACTTGAAGAAGCCGAACACGTTGAGGGCGGAGTAGACGCCGAGCAGGACGATGGCGACGCTGCTGATCACCAGCGCCACATTGAACAGCCCGCCGCCATGGATGCGCGGATCGGTCTCCGTCTGGCGCAGATACCAGACCGCCACCACGACCCCCAGCAGGAAGACGCCGGTCATGATGCCGCCGGCCTGCACCATCAGCACGGGGGACTGGATGAACAGGAACGCCACGGCCCAGACGATCGGCAACAACACCGTGAAGACGCGTATCGTCCGGAGACGCGACTTGGTGTTCCGCCAGTCGATTACCCCGATCACCGAGAGGAAGTTGGCGTACATGCGCGACCAGCTGGGCACCGCCGCCCATAGGGTCGAGCCGAGAACGGCGATGGCGCCGATCAGGAAGATGATCGCGACCCACTCGCCGAGCGTGTCGGTGTACATGCGCGACAGCGTGACGATCATGTCGTTGCCCTTGGGCACCAAGCCCTGTGGCTGGAGCACCGAGGCTCCCATGATGAAGAACGCCAGCGTGCCGAAGGTGTAGATCATCCAGGAGACGAAGGCGTCCTTGTACATGACGCTGATCCAGCCATTGGCGCGGCGCACCCATTCCTCGCTGCCGTCGGCCGGGCCGACATGGCGGGCATAGCCTTTCTCGACGCACCAGTAGGTGTAGAAGGTCAGTTCGTCGGCCCCGACGCCGGTGATCCCGAACATCGCGATGGCGGCGCCGATGGTCCCGGCCGGTATGGCGAACGCCAAGCCGCTCATGACATCGGCGGCGCTGTAGCCATAGGGCGTGAACGGCAGGCCCAGCGCGATCACGACGGTGGCGATGCTGAAGATCACCACCAGGAAGACGGCGCCCCGCTCGATCATGCCGTAACTGCTGGAATAGAGCAGCGCGATGCTGGTCCCGGCGACGATGACCGTCCAGATCGTCATGGACATCGCGCCGAACGGATCGCCGCCGATCGGCATCAGGATGCTGAACGCGGCGGCGGTGCCGCCGACGATGCCGCCGATCTGCAGGATCTTGGAGAGCGCCATCAGCACCCAGAGCAGGTTGATCCAGCCGACCGGCCCGATCTTCGGTGGCACCTTGTTGTAGCCGGTCAGGGCCGGCTGGCCGGTCGAGATCGTCCAGCGCGCCAGCTCCACCTGGACCGCGACCTTGACCAGCGTGCTGAAGATGACCAGCCAGAGCAGGGCGAAGCCAGCCTGGGCTCCCAGGGTGGTGGTGGCGATCAGTTCGCCCGAGCCGACGATCGAGGCGCTGAGGATGAGCCCCGGGCCGAGATGCTTGAGGCTGTGCTTCCAACCGACCGGGGGCTCCATGATGCCCTCGGGGGTCAGGTGATAAGGGTCGTCGTGGGCCGCGCCATGGGCGTCGGGCGCGATGGTGTCGGCTGTCATTGGCGATAATCCTCCCATTCCATGGCTCGTTGATTGCCGGCCATGGGAAGGGGAACGCCTCAGGGGCGGAAACGATCCGAAACCTGGGGAGGTGGTTCCGTTCGGGACGTGGAAAGCTTATTTGATGTCGCGCGGCGTTGTTGTCGGGCAATATCAAACCAGAATGTCCCCGTTTCGCTTACCGCCGACGAACGGCTCCCGCGCAACAAAGCCCGCCGTCAGCCACTTAACCAGCGAACCGCCCCATGAGGCGTCGGTCCTGCCAGAGGAGGTTTCCCGATGCGGTCGTCAGATGATTGGCGGATCCCGCCCGAGTTCCAGCCCGATCCGTCGGCCACGGCTTACGACCTGGATCGCGCCCTGTCCTCCGTCGTGGCGTTGAGCGCCACGGTCCCGGAGGACGCCTTCACGGCCCAGACGCTGGGTACATCGCGCGAGGGGCAAGGCGTCGTGATCCGGGAGGACGGCTTGGTGCTGACGATCGGTTACCTGATCGCCGAGGCGGATGATGTCAGGCTGACGACCAGCGAGGGCGCCACCATCCACGGCCATCCCCTGGCCTATGACTACGACAGCGGCTTCGGTCTGGTGCAGGCGCTTACCCCGCCGGGAGTGCCGGCCCTGCCGCTGGGAAACTCGCGGCACGCGGCGCCCGGCGAGCGGGTCGTGGTGGCGGGTGCGGGTGGGCGCGTCCACGCGCTGGCGGCCCAGGTGGTCGCGCGGCAGGAGTTCGCGGGATATTGGGAATACCTGCTCGACGACGCCATCTTCACGGCCCCGGCGCATCCCAATTGGGGCGGCACCGCGCTGATCGGGCCGCAAGGTGAGTTGCTGGGCATCGGCTCGCTCCAGCTGCAATCCCGCGATCAGCACGAGCGCGTCATCCCGCTCAACATGAGCGTGCCGGTGGACTTGCTGAAGCCGATCCTGGACGACATGCTGAGGCTGGGCCGGGTCGACACCCCTCCCCGCCCCTGGCTCGGCCTCTACGCCACCGAGGACGAGCGCGACCGGATCGTGGTGGCGGGACTGGCCGGCGATGGCCCGGCCAAGCGGGCGGAACTTCGCGCCGGCGACATCGTGCGCGCGGTGGCGACCAAGCCGGTCGCCTCGCTGGCGTCGTTCTACCGAGCCCTGTGGGCACTCGGCGCCGCCGGCGTGGACGTGCCGCTGACCGTCGAGCGCGAGGGCGACGTGTTCGACCTCAAGGTCGGCTCCGCCGACCGGAGCCGGTTCCTGAAGCACAGCCGGCCGAACTGACCCATTAGAGAATGAATGGATTTCGGATGCCCGTCACATCCCCTGAAACCCGGCCCTATGGAGCCTGGAAATCGCCGATCACCACGGACCTGATCGTCGGGGAGGCGGTGGGGCTGTCAGAACTGGCGGTGGACGGCGGCGACATCCTGTGGATCGAGAGCCGGCCGTCGGAGCGGGGCCGCAGCGTCATCGTCAGGCGATCGCCCGACGGAGTCCTCCGCGATGTCGTGCCGCCGCCGTTCGCGTCCCGCAGCCGGGTCCACGAATATGGCGGGTCCAGCTATGTGGCGGCGGGCGGCACGGTCTGGTTCGTCAACTTCACCGACCAGCGGATCTGGCGGATCGACGCCGGCGCCGAGCCGGTTCCCGTGACTGTCGAAACCGGCGGATGGCGCTACGCCGATCTCGTGCTCGACGCCCGCCGGGGCAGGCTGATCGCGGTTGGCGAACACCATCGGGAGGCGGGCGAACCGCTCAACGCGCTGGTCTCGGTCACGGCGGCGCCGTCCGAGCCGCGCGACCCCGTCGTCATCGCGAGTGGCGCCGATTTCTATGGCGCTCCCCGCCTCTCCCCCGACGGAAACCGGCTCGCCTGGATCGAATGGAGCCACCCCGACATGCCGTGGGACGCCACGAGGCTGATGGTGGCTGGGGTGCTCGATTCCGGCCTGTTGGGAAAGGCGGTCGAGGTGGACGGCGGGGACGGCGTGTCGATCGTGCAGCCGTCCTGGTCGCCGTCGGGAGCGCTGCATTACGTTTCCGACCGGAGCGGCTGGTGGAACCTCTTTCGCTGGGATGGTGCGGGCGCCAGTGTCCCGCTGCTGCCCATGACGGCGGAGTTCGCCCGCCCCTACTGGAATTTCGGGCAGGCGACCTATGACTTCACCGAGGATGGGGCGCCGGGCACCAACAGGATCGTCGCGGCATATACCAGCAAGGGTTTCTGGTCGCTGCTGGGCGGCATCGGCGGCGATGCGGCACCGTCGGACCTGGAAATCCCCTATGACCAGATCGGGACGGTCAAGTCGATTCCCGGCGGCGGCTTGGCCCTGCTCGCCGGGGGCGCCCGGGAGTCGGTGTCGGTCGTGCTGCTGATGGGGTCGGAGGTTCGGGTGGCGCGCCGCTCCGCGCCGGTCGACCTGCCGGATGGCATCGTCTCGGTGGCGCGGGCGATCGAGTTTCCCAGCGCCGGCGGCAGGACCGCCCACGCGTTCCTCTATCCTCCGACCAACCCGGATCATCGGGCGCCAGCCGGCACCCTGCCCCCCTTGCTGGTCAAGAGCCATGGCGGCCCGACCGCGTCGGCGTCGTCCCAGTTGAGCCTGCCGATCCAGTACTGGACCAGCCGCGGCTTCGCCGTGGTCGACGTGAACTATGCCGGGTCGAGCGGCTATGGGACCGCCTATCGCCGAGCGCTCGACGGCGTCTGGGGCATCGCCGATGTCGAGGATTGCGAGGCGGCGGCCAATCACCTGATCGACCAGGGCTTGGCCGATCCGGACCGGATCGCGATCACCGGCGGCAGCGCCGGCGGTTACACCACGCTATGCGCGCTGACCTTCACCGACCGGTTCCGCGCCGGCGGCAGCCATTACGGCATCTCCGACCTGGAGGCCCTGTACCACGACACCCACAAGTTCGAATCGCGCTATCTCGACCGGCTGATCGGACCGCTGGAGACATCCGCCGCCATCATCGAGGCGCGCTCGCCGATCCATCACCTGGACCAGATCGCCTGTCCGGTCATCCTGTTCCAGGGGATGGAAGACAAGGTGGTGCCGCCCAACCAAGCCGAGATGATGGCCGACGCCCTGCGCGCCAAGGGCCTGCCGGTGGCGCTGCTCACCTTCGAAGGCGAGGGACACGGGTTCCGCCAGGGAACCACGATCAAGCGGACGCTGGAGGCCGAGCTGTGGTTCTACGGCCGGATCTTCGGCTTCGAACCGGCCGACCCGATCGAGCCGGTGGAAATCGACAATTGGACTGGCTGACGGGAGGGACCGACTGCCCTGGGGGATTCTTCGGTCCTCTAGCGATGCGCCACGCCGGTCCGCCGCGTCGCGCGCCACATCGCGATCCCGCAGACGGCGAGTAACGCCCCGAAGAGGCTGACCCCATTCCAGCCGAAGGCGTTCCAGACCATCGTGGCGCCGGCCGATCCAATGGCGCCGCCGATGAACATGCCGCTCATGAAGATGGTGTTGAGACGGCTGCGGGCTTCGGGCCGAAGCGAATATATCACGTGCTGGTTCGAGACCAGGGCGCTCTGCACCCCGAAATCGAGCACGATGACGCCCACGACCAGCCCCGGGATCGTGGCCCACAGTCCAAGCAGGATCCACGAGCCGAGCGTGAGCAGCGCTCCCAGGCAAATGACCAGATCCGGCCCGCGTCGGTCCGCGAGTTTTCCGGCCAGCGGGGCCGCCAGGATGCCGATCGCGCCGACGATGCCGAACAGGCCGGCGACATCGGCCCCAAGATTGAAGATCGGCTCCTCCAGCCGCAGCGCCAGGATGGTCCAGAAGGCGGAAAACGAGGCGAACAGGGCCGCTTGCAGGATCGTCGATCGGCGCAGCGCCGGTTCGTTCCGCCAGATCTCGACCAGGGACATCAGCGCCGCGCCGTAGCGGATCGTGGAATGCGGATGGTTGCGCGGCAACACCGCCGCCATGACGGCCGAGGCCCCGAGCGCCACCGGCGCCGCGATCCAGAACATCTCCCGCCATCCGAAATGCGAACCGACGAACCCGCCAACCGTCCGGCTGAGCAGGATGCCGGTCAGGACGCCGCCCATCACGGTGCCAATCGTGGCGCCCCGCTTTTCCGGGACCGCTAGGGAAGCGGCCAGGGGGACGATCTGCTGTGCCACGGTGGCGCTGGCTCCGACCAGCAGGGAAGCCGCGACCAGCAGCGCCGCCGTTGGGGCGATGGCGGCCAGGACCAGGGAGAACGCCAGGATGGCGAACTGGACGACGATCAGGCGCCGCCAGTCCATCAGGTCGCCGAGCGGCAGGAACAGGAACAGGCTGACGGCGTAGCCGAGCTGCGTGGCGGTCGGGATCAGACCGGTCGCATCCGATCCGGCGAAATCCCGTTCGATGATCCCCAGCATCGGCTGGTTGTAGTAGATATTGGCGACGGCGATGCCCGCCGCCGCGGCCATCATGAAGGTCAGTCCCCGCCCCAGGGCGAAAGCCTTTTCGGGCGAGGCATCGTCCGTCGTGTCGGTGGTCATCATTGGGTCCTTGTCATGTCGATATCAGGGAGGCTCGGCCGGGTCAGATCGCCCCGAGCGCCGCCTTGATTCGTTCGGGGCTGAGCGGCATGTCGCGCAGGCGGATGCCGGCCGCGTCCGCGATGGCGTTGGCGAAGGCGGCCGCTGTCGGCCCCTGCGCCGCCTCGGCCGTGCCGAGGAAGGGCAGACCCGGCTGGTCCAGCACATGGACCTCGATGGCGCCGGGCATGTCCTCGAACCGCAGGATCGGATAGGCGCTCCAGTCGAAGCTGGTCCTGCGGTCGGGGCTGAACGTCATCTCCTCGCGGCTGGTCCAGCTCAGCGATTGGATGATGGCGCCTTCGATCTGGTTCCGGATGCCATCGGGACTGACCGCCTGCCCGCTATCGACGGCGGCGACCGCCCGCAATACGGCCACGCGGCCGGTCTCCCGGTCGATCTCGACCTCCATCGCCACGGCGCAGTAGGCGCCAAGATTCTTGTAGCGGGCGAACCCCATGCCGCTGCCCCGGATGCCATCGCCACGCGGGCGTCCCGCCCAGCCGAAGCGGTCGGCCATCGTGGTCATGACGGCCTTGGCCCGTTCGTCCCTCATGTGGGCCAGCCGGAGGTCGAGGGGATCGACGCCACCGGCCCGCGCCAGCTCGTCGAACATGCATTCGATCGAGAAGACGTTGAGATGGGCGCCGAGCGAGCGGAGCGCCGAGACGCGGAGCGGCATGTCCTTCAGGAAATGATAGGTCACCCGCATGTTCGGCAGATCGTACAGCGGGTTGGAGTTGCGGCTGCCGTCACCCTCCGGCATTGGAATCGGCTTGCCCTCGGGTACCGGGAACGGAGTGGCTATTTCTCCCCCCGCGATCACCCCGCCCGCCCCGACCGGACGATTGTTGTGCGGGTTGCTCCAGACCTCGTGTTTCCACGAGACGATACGGTTTTCGGCGTCGAGCGAGGCTTCCAGTTCGGTCAGCATGCCCGGCCCGAGCGGCTCCCAACCGAATTCCTGCTCGCGCATCCATTGCAGCCGGATGGGTCGGCCGGGCATGTCCAAGGCTATCAGCGCCGCGTCGGCGGCCACGTCGTCGGCGCCGTTCTGGCCGTAGCAGCCGGACCCTTCGACATGGATGGCGTGGACCTTTTCAGCCGGCAAGCCAACGAGTTCGGCCACGACGCGGCGGACGTCGAACGTCCCCTGGCTGTGGGTCCACACCGTCATCACGCCGTCCTCGAAACGTGCCAGGGCGCAGGACGGGCCGATCGATCCATGGTTCAGCCAAGGTCGCGAATAGCTGGCCCTGACCGTCAAGGTCGCGGGAGCGGTCGCGTTGGCGGTGTCCAGAATCGCGATGTCGCGGGACGGCAGCGCCTTCAAGGTCGCGGCGACATCGCCCGAGGGCAGCGGAGGCGCCGTCCGGACGAACGGGGCGTCCTGGAACTTCCGGAGCGCCGTGATCGCCGTCCACTCGCGCTCCGCCACGACCGCGAGGAAGTCACCCTGCCTGACCACCTTCACGACACCCGGAAGGGAGGAGATCGCCGCGATGTCCGAGGACTGGAAGCGCGTGCCGAAGCTTGGCCCCCTCAGCACGCGGGCGTGCAGCATTCCGGGAAGGCGCATGTCCTGTAGATAGGCCGGAGCGCCGGTGAGCTTGCCCGGAATGTCCACCCGCCGCAGGCTGGTGCCCATCGTGCGGTACCGGGCTGGATCGCGCAGCGGGGCGTTGGCGACGGCCTCGACATGGAGCGACAGGGCGGCGGCCGCCGGGCCGTAGCCGAGCGTCCATCCGTCCGGTGCCGTCAGATTTCCCTTGCCGTCGGTATCAATGCCGGCGGGTTCGACGTCTAAGGTCCTGGCGGCCTCCCGCACCAGCAGCATGCGGACATTCGCCGCCGCGTTGCGGATCGCCGAGCCGCTGTCCTGCATCGAATGGCTGCCCGCTGTCAGGCCCTCGTCGGGTGTCCGGGCGGTATCGGCGGTGACGAGGTGGACGACGGAGGGCGGCACGTCGAGTTCCTCGGCGGCGACCTGGATCAGGGCGGTCCGGATGCCCTGCCCCAGTTCGACCTTGCCGGTGAACACCGTGACCTCGCCGTCGGCGTCGATGCGTATCCACGCGTCAAGAATCGGGGATGACTTCAGGCTGCCGGGCAGAGTCGGTGCTACGACCGCCGGGCCCGCACCGCCCTCCCCGCCCCCGGCCAGTTGGCCGAACGCGCGGGACGAGAGTGAGAAGGCGACGACCAGCGCGCTTCCCGACAGGAAGCTGCGGCGCGAAAGCCGCGTGGCGGTATTGGCGGTCATTGTCCGCCCTCTAGGCTGGCGAGTTTGCCGCTCATCATGTCGGCGGCCCGGCGGACCGCGCGCAGTATCCGCATATGCGTGCCGCAGCGGCACAGGTTGGGCTGCATATGGGCACGGATTTCGGTCTCGGTCGGCGACGGGTTACGGTCGAGTAGCGCCTGCGCCCGCATGATCATGCCGGCGATGCAGTAGCCGCACTGCGCGGCCTGCTCGGTCTCGAAGGCCTGCTGCAACACGCCCGGCTTGTCGAGGGTCCTCAAACCTTCCACGGTCGTGATCCGCCGCCCCTCGAGAGCCGCCACCGGCAGAAGGCAGGAGAAGACCGCCTTGCCGTCGAGCTGGACCGTACAGGCGCCGCACTGTCCCAGACCGCAGCCGTATTTGGCGCCGTTGAGGCCCAAGTCATCGCGTAGCGCGTAAAGCAGCGGCGTCGCGGGTTCGGCATCGATGCGCCGCTCGGCGCCGTTGACGTTCAGGGTGATTGTCATGGCTGCTCCTCCGCATTCAGGGCCTCGTCGACCGCGTCTTCCAGGTCCGTCCAGGGTTGCCGCCCGCTATAGCGGGACCGCAGATAGGCGACTACCTGCCCGATCTGGGCCCGGGTCAGGCTGTCTCCGAACGGCGGCATCAGCGCCGTCCGCCCGGCCTGGGCCGACGGCAGTCCGTTCACGACGGCCTGAACGGCGTTGCGCGGATGGTCGGCTTGCAGGGCGCTGACGAAGGACAGCGACGGGCGGCCCTGCGCCATCATGGGCGCTCCCGGCCCGTGGCACGTGGCGCAGGCGCCTGCGAATAGGGCGGCTCCCTCCGGGTGCTCGCGCGTGGCTTGGGATTCACGGTCGACCGGCGGAGGGTTGTCCGCTTTCGACCCGCCGCGCTCCAGCAGGGAGGCGACGTAGACGGCGATCGAGCGGACGTCGTCTTCCGGAGCGCCGGAAAGTCCGTGCGCTACTGGTCCCATTGGACCATTGGCGATGCCGTGCTCCGCATCCATTCCGGTGCGGAGATAGCGGTAGACCGCATCGACCGTCCAGGGATGGCCGGTCCGGTTGGCGGCGTTCAGCGGCGGGGCGTCCCAGCCTTCGGCCAGACCGCCGGCGAACGGCTTTCCGCGTTCCTCGCCGCCGGCGATGTTTCGCGGCGTGTGGCAGCCGCCACAATGGCCGAAACCCTCGACCAGATAGCGGCCCCGGTTCCACTGGTCGCTCTGGCCGGCGATCGGCAGCACGGGATCCTCGTGCAGGAACAGCAGCTTCCAGCCGGCCAGCAGCGGCCGGAAACCGAGCGGCGGGATGAGTTTGTTTTCCGGCGTTTCCTGGGGCACCGGGGCGCGCGTCATCAGGAAGGCATAGATCGCGTCGAGATCGGCGTCGGTGACGCGCGTGAAGTGCTCGTATGGCAATGCTGGATACAGGTGCTCGCCATCTCGCGAGACACCATCCCGCATCGCCCGCCTGAAGGCGGCAGCCGACCAGTTGCCGATGCCGGTCCGCTCGTCGGGCGTGATGTTGGTCGCGTAGAGCGTCCCAAACGGCGTTTCCAAGGCCCGGCCACCGGCAAACGCCGGCCCCTTCTCCGCCGTGTGGCAGACGACGCAGTCGCCGATCGCGACCAGCGCCGCACCCTGGCGGACGGTGGACGGATCGAAGTCGGCCAGTTTCGGCTGCGCCACGGCGGGGATTTCCGCCCGCCAGGCTATCGCCAGGAAGACCAGCGCGCCAACGACGCCGGCCGCCGCCGCCGTGGACAGCGCCGTCAGGACCGTCCGGCGCTTCATCGGTCCCGCGCCCTGGAATGCGCCAGGGGTTCGTAGTCGGTGTAGCCTTCGGCATCGCCGCCATACCAGCCGACATGGCGCGGTTCGTTGAACGGTCCGCCGGCCTCGATCCGGGCCGGCAGATCGGGATTGGCGATGAACCGCCGCGCGAACGACGCGAGGTCGATGGACCCTTCCGAGACCAGTTCGGCTGCCTTGTCTGGGGTCAGGCCGCCGTTCAGGATCAGGGGTCCGGTGAAGTGCGGGCGGATCATGCGCAGCAGTTCGTCCCGGTCGGGCTTGCCGGCCCAGGCGTTGGTGTCGGCGATCTCGATGAAGGCGACGCCCTGCCGTTGCAGCATCGCCGCGACCCAACCATAGGTTTTCGCCGGCTCGGGATCGCGCGGGCTGTTGTAGCCGGCGGTCGGGGAGAGGCGGACGCCGACACGGTTGATCGGCATCACCTCGCCGATGTTCTCGATGATTTCTTGTAGGAAACGCGCGCGGTTTTCCGGGGCGCCGCCGTAACGGTCGGTGCGCCGATTGGTCGTCGGTGACAGGAACTGGTGCGGCAGATAGCCGTTCGCGGCATGGACCTCGACCCCGTCGAAACCGGTGGCCCAGGCATTGGCGGCGGCTTGGCGGTACTGTTGGACGATCTCTTCGACCTCGGTGGTTTCCAAGGCACGCGACGGCGTCGCGGCGATCCGGACATAACGGCCGTTGGCCAGGAGCGCCCAGACCTGCAAGGCGTCGAGGTCGTCGTTGACCTCCGACGGGGACACGGGCTGCCGGCCTTCGAGCAGTCCCTGCGCGCCTACCCGGCCGCCGTGCCAGAGCTGGCAGAAGATCCGCCCGCCCGCCGCGTGGACGGCATCGACGACGGGCCGCCAGCCGGCGACCTGCTCGTCTGAATAGATGCCGGGCGCCTTTTCGAACGGGACCGACATCGGGGAGACGTTGGTCGCCTCGGTGATGATCAAACCAGCGCCCGCCCGCTGTTCGTAGTAGGTGGCGTTCAGCGGAGTCGGCACGTCGCCCTCCCCCGCCCGGCAGCGGGTCATCGGCGCCATGACGACCCGATTGGAAAGCGTGAGGTCGCCTAGCTGGAATGGGTTCGACAAACTGGTCATGGGTTCTCCTGCCGCTCGGGATTCAGGCCGAGTTCGAGTGCCGACCGCCGGCGTCGCCGTCGCAGCCTGTTGAAAATAAAAGAAGATCGCCGGTGAGGCGGGACCTGTATTGTCGGATCAGACCATCTTGCCGACGAAGAGCTTTTCGATCGTCATGTCGCGGAACGTGTAGGGAATCCCGCCGACGCCGAGACCCGACTGGCGCAAACCGGCGAACGGCATCCAATCGACGCGGAACGCCGTATGGTCGTTGACCATAACGGCGGAGCCGTCGAGATGGCTGTAGGCGTGGAAGGCAGTCGCAAAGTCCCGTGTGAATACCGCTGCCTGAAACGCATAGGGCAGCGCGTTGGCTCTCCCGATCGCCTCGTCCAGATCGTCATAGGCGTAGACGCAGACGACGGGGCCGAAGACTTCGCGGGTTGACAGGCGGCAGTCGGGCGGCGGCTCCAGCAGCACGGTCGGCGGATAGCAGGTCTCCGACAGCGGACTGCCTCCGGACAGCAGCTCGGCGCCCCTTGATATCGCTTCCTCCACCCATTCATGGACGCGGGCGACTTCGCCAGGGCGGATCAGCGGGCCGACTTCCGTCTCCGCCAGTAGAGGATCACCGACGCGGAGTTTCCCGGCAGCGTCGCCAAGCTCCCGTGCCAATCGGGCCGCGATGGAGCGGTGTGCGAAGACCCGCTGCACCGAGACGCAGACTTGGCCGGCATGATAGAAGCCGCCCTTGGCGATCAGCGGCACGGCCGCCGCGAGATCGGCGTCCGGGGCCACGATGACGGGTGCTGCGCCACCATGCTCCAAGGCGCATCGGGTGCCGGGGGCAAGGCGGGCGCGGAGGCTCCAGCCTACGGCGGCGCTGCCGATGAAGCTGAGGAAGCCGACGCGCGGGTCGGTGACGAGCTTGCCCGTCACCTCCCTGCTTTCCGTTACCAGCGCCTGACACCACGCCTCGGGCAATCCGGCTTCCCGCAGGATGGCCACGAAGCGCAGGCAGGACAGCGGCGTCGCCTCCGCCGGCTTGACGATGACCGGGCAGCCGGCGGCGATCGCGGGGGCGACCTGATGGACGATCAGGTTCAGGGGATGGTTGAAGGCGCTGACCGCGACCACGACGCCGACCGGCTCGTGTGTGGTGAAGGCGATCCGGCCCAGCGAGGCCGTCGTGCCGCCCATCGGCACGACGCTGCCGCCTTCCGATCGCAGAAGCTCGGAGGCGTTGAGCACGCCGTCGATAGCCCGCGCCACCTCGGCGCGGGAGTCGATGAGCGGCTTGCCACCCTCGCGCGCCGCTTCGACCGCCAAATGTTCGGCCTGATCGGTCATCAGGCGTGCCGCCTGACGCAGGATCTCGACCCGCTTCGCCGGCTGCAACCAGGCGTTCCGGTCCCGGAACAGACGGTAGGCGGTGTCGAGCGCCGCTTCGACAGCTTCGGCGCCACTGGTCTCGACGGTGTCGATCAGCCGGCCGTCGAAAGGGGCACGCACTTCGATGGTCATGTCGGTCAACCCTCCGGTTCGGATCAGCCTTGCGCGGGAGGCGCCTGATCCCGGTTGCGCAGTTCGTCCACCAGGACGCGGGTGTTCTCGGAGTAATCCACCGGAACGGTGACGAGGTGGACGCCGCCGGCGCCGAAGGCCTTTTCCAGTGTCGGGGCGAGCCCGTCCGCCGTCTCGACCCGCCATCCCGTGGCGCCGTAGGCGTCGGCGTATTTCACGAAATCGGGGTTACCGAAGGTCAGGCCCCAGTCGGCGAAGTCGTCCACCGCCTGCTTCCAGCGGATCATGCCGTAGGCCCCGTCCTCCAGGATCAGCACGACGAGGTTCAGCTTGAGCCGAACGGCGGTTTCCATCTCCTGCGAGTTCATCATGAAGCCGCCGTCGCCGCACACCGCCAGCACGCGCCGCTCGGGGTGCAGCAGAGCCGCCATCATCGCCGAGGGCAATCCAGCACCCATGGTCGCCAGCGCGTTGTCGAGCAGCAGCGTATTGGCGACATGGGTCCGATAGTTGCGGGCGAACCAGATCTTGTACATGCCGTTGTCGAGCGCCACGATGCCGTCCTCGGGTATGACCTGCCGGACGTCGTGGACGATGCGCTGCGGCGTCAGCGGGAAGCGGCTTTCGGTGGCGCGGTCGAGGATGCGGTCCAGGATCCGCTGCCGCAGCGGCGCCAGCGCCGACGCCGTCTTGAGCTTGCCTTCGAGCCGGTCGGCCAGCAAGGCGAGGCTGGGGCCGACGTCGCCGACGACCTCGGCATGCGGGAAGAACACCTGCTCGACATTGGCGGGGGTATAGCCGACATGGATCACCTTCGGTCCCCGCTCTCCCATGATGAAGGGCGGTTTCTCGACCGTGTCGTGACCTATCGCGAGGATCAGGTCGGCCCTGTCGATCGCTTCATGGACATAGTCGCGCTCCGACAGCGCCGCCGTGCCCATGTAGAGGTTGGAGCCGCCGGCGACCGATCCCTTGCCGGTCTGGGTCGTGAAGAACGGGATCTGGGTGCGGCGGACGAAGTCCGACAGGCTAGAGGCCAGGCGCGGGCGGCTGGCGACCGCTCCCATCATGACCAGCGGGCGTTCGGCCGCCAGGATCATGGCCGCCGCGCGGTCGAGTGCAGCCACCGGCGCCACCGGAAGTTCGATGGGGTGCGGCGGCACCATCGCCAGTTCCGGCACCTCCTCTCCGGCGATGTCCTCCGGCAGTTCAAGATGGACGGGACCGGGGCGTTCCTCCATCGCGACGCGGAAGGCATCGCGCACCAGGGTCGGGATGACGGAGCCGCTGACGATCTGGCGTGACATCTTGGTCAGCGGCTTCATGGCGGCGACGACATCCACGACCTGGAAGCGCGCCTGCCGGCTCGACAGGATCGGCTTCTGACCAGTGATCAGGATCATCGGCATGGCGCCCAGATGGGCATAGGCCGCCCCGGTCGAAAGATTGAGCGCCCCTGGACCAAGCGTGCTGATGCAGACGCCGGGACGGCCGGTCAGCCGTCCGTGGGTGGCGGCCATGAAGGCGGCGGATTGTTCGTGCCGGGTCAGCACTAGCTCGATCGAGGAGCGGCGGAGAGCTTCGACGACATCGAGGTTCTCCTCGCCGGGGATGCCGAATATTCGGTCGACCCCTTCGTTTTCGAGACAGCGGACCAACAGCTCTGCGGCGTTCATGGCCGGGACTCCCTTGGAATGATCGCTGAGGGTCAAGCCGCCTTGGACAGGCCGGCGGTGATTTCGGCGGGCAGGTCGAGCGGAGCGTTGGCGCTATCCAGGAACTCGACCGTCGTGAAGACCATCTCGGTGTCGCCGATGTTCTCGAGATCGTGGATCATGAACTCACCGGCGGCATAGGTGTGGTGGCGGGTGTCGCCGGGCTGGTAGGCCATCTCCGAGACGCGGCCGTCGGCGAAATGGGAACGCCCGCGTCCGGCGGTCACCGCCGTCCAGAAGTAGTCGAGCACGTGGGTATGGAAGGCGATCCGCTCGCCGGGCTTGAGGCCGAGGGACCAGACGCGGACCCGGTCGGATTGGGAGACCAGCCGGCTGCCGACCTGGCCGTTGCCGGCCTTGGCCGCGAACTCCTCGCGGCGCTGGGGGGACCAGTCGGCGGGAGCGGTCGGCCATTCCGTGATGACGGTTCTTTCCATGATCTTTCTCCTTAGGTGAGGCTGAGGCCGGTCTGGGCCTTGACGTGCTGGGCGGCGAAAGCCTGTTTGACGACGGCGGCGGCTTCGGTCCGGTCGAGCCTGGAGACGATCCACGAGGTCAGGAACGCCAGCGGCACGGAGAACAGCGCCGGGTTGTCGTAGGGGAAGGGTGCGGCGCCGAGCTTGAGGGTCACGGTCCAGACGCTGGGCCCGAGGGCCACCAGGACCAGGGCGCTCGCCAAGCCGATCAGGGACCCGGCGACGGCGCCCCGCGTCGTCAACCCCTTCCAGGCGACCGAGAGGAAGATGATCGGGAAGTTGGCGCTGGCCGCGATGGCGAAGACCAGTCCGACCATGAAGGCGATGTTCTGGTTCTCGAACAGGATACCGAGGCCCATGGCGACGACGCTGATCGCGATGGCGGCGAACTTGGAAACCCGGACTTCCTGCGTCTCGCTGACGCGGCCCCGCCTCAGGACGCGGGCATAGAGATCGTGGCTGGCGGCGGACGCTCCGGCGATCGTCAGGCCCGACACTACGGCCAGGATCGTGGCGAAGGCCACCGCCGAGATGAAGCCCAGCAGGACCGAGCCGCCCAGCGCGTTGGCCAGATGCAGGGCCACCATGTTCGTCCCGCCGACAAGATTGCCCGCCGTGTCCTTGAAGGCCGGATCGCCGAGCACGAGGGCGATGGCGCCAAAGCCGATCACGAACAGCAGCGTGTAGAAGACGGTGATGAAGCCCGTCGCGACCAGCACCGACACGCGGGCCTGCCGGGCGTCGGCGACGGTGAAGAAGCGCATCAGGATGTGCGGCAACCCGGCGGTGCCGAAGATCAAGGCGACACCCAGCGACATGGCCGAGATGGGGTCCTTGACCAGCCCGCCCGGCGCCATGATCGCGGCACTCTTGGGATGGAGGGTGATGGCCTGGGTGAACAGCGCCTCCAGGCTGAAGCCGAAGCGGCCGAGGATCAGCACCGACATCAGCGCCGCTCCCGAAAGCAGCAGGACCGCCTTGATGATCTGGACCCAGGTGGTGGCCAGCATGCCGCCGAAGGTCACGTAGAGCATCATCAGGATGCCGACCATGCCGACCGCCACAGGGTAGGGCAGCCCGAACAACAGCTCGATCAGCTTGCCGGCCCCGACCAGCTGCGCGATCAGGTAGAACAGGACGATGACCAGCGTGTTGATGCCGGCCACCGTCCGGATCGGAACCTCCGACAGGCGGTAGGCCGCGACGTCGGCGAAGGTGTAGCGGCCGAGGTTGCGGAGCGGTTCGGCGATCAGGAACAGGATCATCGGAAACCCGACCAGAAAGCCGATCGCGTAGATCATGCCGTCGTAGCCCGACGTGTAGACCAGGGCGGTGACGCCAAGGAAAGTCGCCGCCGAAGTATAGTCGCCAGCGATCGCCAGCCCGTTCTTGAAGCCGCTCAAGCCGCCCCCGGCGGCGTAGTAGTCGCTGGCCGTCCTTGTTCCGCGCCGGGCCGCCCAGAAGGTGATGCCCAAGGTGACCACCACGAAGCCGAGGAACATCGCGATGGCGATCGGATTGAGGCTCTGGCGCGTCGTCGGCCCGGTCAGGGCGTCGGCCCAGGCGGGGGCGGCGGCCAAACCGACGCCCAATGCGGCGACCAGTCCGGCGAGAGCGGTCGCGGGGAAACGCCTGGCGGAAACAGGAAACACGGCGGTCATCGCAGATCCTCCTGAAGGCGCCGGCTCAGGTCGTCGAGGCGGCTGTTGGCGAAGACGACATAGATGGCGGTGAGGATGAAGCCGAAGCCAAGAAGGCCGACGCCCAGCACCAGACCCCAGGTGATGACCGTTCCGTCATGGAGCGGAACCCCCAGCGCCGAGGGCTTGAACGCGATCGTGAGGATGTAGCTGAAATACGTCGCGGCCAGGATCGTGGCGAGCGCCGTTCCAAGACGGGACCTCTCCTGCGCCAGCTGCCGAAAAATGGGATGCGAGACCACTTGATCGAGCTTTGACATGCTCTTTCCTCCCTTGTTTTTGATGTTTCGTCTTGTCTGATCAGGCCATGATCCCGACGGCGGAGGCGGTTTCCGCCATCACCGCCTCTGGCCGCCGGTGACGTTCCGCCATCGCGCGTTCCTCGGCGTCGAGGATCTGGGCCTGCATGTAGGCGCCGAGATGCCGGGCGCGGCGGATGACGGCGGAGCCGAAAGCCAGCCGTTTCGTCTCGAAAGTGGCAAGTGCCTGCGGCAGATCGCCGGGATGGTCGGTGATCGCCTGGACCAGCGCGTCGGCGTCGCCGGCGGCCTTGGTGACGCCCATGCCGACATGGGGCCGTGCCACGAAGGCGGCGTCGCCGATGATGACGGACCGCCGGCCCAGCACCATGCGCGGGGATTCCAGATCCTGGATCGCTTGGATGAAGGGCTGCGCCGTCCTGTCCACCACCTCGGCGAACTGGGGCGACAGCAAGTTCCGCGCGTCGCGGCGGAGCGCCGCGGTGATCTCGGGCCGGATCCTGTTCGGCGGGATCGACAGCGGCTGTGAGACGCCATCGACATCCGTCAGCAGGTCGCGCAGGACGCCGCCGGCCTCGGCGGGACGGTACCAGACGAAGTTGAACCGGCGGCGGCCGGGCTCCATCGCCTCATCCAGACCGGCCACGGGATAGCCCAGCATCTGCTCGCCATCGGGAAGCGAAAAGGCGAAGTGGTCGCCGAGCGCGTCCCGTGTATCCGCCGACAGCAGGGATTCTTCCACCAGTCCGCGCCACGCGATATAGCCGACATAGGACGGCTGGACGCCGGGAGCGAACCGGGATCGGACGGTCGAGAAGATGCCGTCGGCCCCGATCAGCAGATCACCCTGTTCGGACGTGCCATCGCTGAAATGAGCCGTGACCGACGTGTCGGTTTCCTCGACGCTGTCGAGGTTCCGGCCCTGGTGATAACAGGCGTCTGGCAATCCAGCGCGGAGCAGGCCGTGGAGATGGCCCCAGGAGGTCAGGATCTGCCGGAACGGCAGTTCGCCGACGATCGAGCCGTCCCGGCCGAAGACGCGCCGGCCCGAGACCGAGACGCCGACTTGCGCCGCTTGGCTGTCGATGCCGGCGCGTCCCAGCACGTCGAACAGTTCCGGGTGGGTCACGATGCCGGCGCCCCGGCCGGACAACTCGGCCCCCACGCGCTCGAAGACGTCGGCCCGCCAGCCGGCGCGGCGGAGCAGGAGTGCGGCGAACAGGCCGGCCATCGAGCCGCCGATGATGATGGCTCTCGGTTTGGGGGTGGGTCGTGTTTGGGGAGTGCTCAAGCGGGTCGTCGACATGGTGCGTCCTCCGTTTGGCTCCGCCGCCTGTGGTCGGCGTGCGGACCGATCCTTCGCGTCACGGAGGGGGAGGAACGGCGTCCGCTTCGACGCTCCCAAACCAACCCACGATCCCCGGCACGATGTTTATCGTTCGATAAACAGACAATGCGCCGTGCCAACGGATCATGTCAACAACTATTTATCAAGTGATAAACTCAGCCCGTCCGGCGCGCCTCCTCCATTTCTTCCGACTGGATCAGGTCTCCAACCGCCGCTGGCATGCCGCGCAGAAAAGCCCGGACGCGCAGCGCCAGATCGGCGTCGCGATCGTCCGGGACGGGCATGCCGTAGATGAATTGGCGGACGCCCAGGTAGAAGATCGCCGCGTGGAGGCCCCAGATCAGCTCGGCCTCCTCGTCCAGGATCGGGCCATCGACCGGCATTCCGTGTTCCCGGCGGATCTCGCGGGCGATCAGGTCGAAGGCGGCGGACCTGAGAAACGCCAGATAGCGGGCGTTGAAATCCAAACCCTTCAGTCCGGCGAACATGAATAGCCGGACCCATTCGTAATTCAGGATGACCTTGGCGTAGGCTTGGTAGAAACGGACCAGCCGGTCCTCCAGCGGAACCGCCCGGTCACGCAGTTGGGACTCCCAATCCTTGTTCCAGCGGTTGACGTAGACCTCCTCGTAGACCCGGTCGAGCAGGGCCTCCTTGCTGGGGAAGTAGCGGTACAGCAACGGCTGGGTGATGCCGAGACGCGCCGCCAACTCCCTGGTGGAGCCGTCGAAGCCGAATTCGGCGAAGAAGGCCACGGCACCCTGGACGATCTCCAGCTCCCGTTCCCTGGGATCGAGCCGGCGTTTATCGGCGATTTTCGCTTGAGGGGCGCGGGACATGGTCCAAAGTTCCTTTATCGTTCGATAAACAGCATATCACGCGGGATGCCGGTTTGGCAGCCACCAACGCGATGCGCCTCGGGATCGATGGCGTCGGATCCCTGGAACCAGGCTTCACGCTTCAGGCTTCAGGCTTCAGGCACTCATCTCCGGAACAGGGGTCCTGACTGGCTCGCCGGCGAGGAAGGCCGTGACGTTGGCGACGACGAGGTCTTGCATGGCCTCGTGGGCGTCGGTGGTGCCGCCGCCGATGTGGGGCGCCAGCACGACATGCTGGATGGCCTTGAGGGCGTCGGGCACGGTAGGTTCGCGTTCGAAGACGTCGAGCCCGGCGCCGCCCAGTTCGCCCAATCGCAGCAGGTCGATCAAGGCGTCCTCGTCGATGATCGAGCCGCGCGCGATGTTGACGACGATGCCATCCGGACCCAGCGCCCTCAGCACCTCCCGGCCGACGCGGTGGCGGTTGCTGGCGTCGGCCCGGGCGGCGATCATCAGGATGTCGGCCCACTCGACCAGCGATTCCAGCGTGTCGTGGAAGGCGTGGGGCGTATCCGGCTTCCGCGAGCGGTTGTGATACGCCACCTCCGCCTCGAACGCGGCGGCCCGGTCGGCGATCTTGCGGCCGATCGCGCCGAACCCGAAGACGCCAATCCTGCGGCCGGTCAACCCGCGCACCAAGGGCATGCGCGCGGCGGAAGCGCCGCTCCACAATCCGTCGCGGACGAATTTGTCGGCCATCACGATACGGCGGTTGGCCGCCAGCAGCAGGGCCATGGCGTGGTCCGCCACGGCGGCGGCGTTGGCGGCGGGGCTGTGGGTGACCATGATCCCGCGTCTCCGCGCCGCCTCGAGATCGACCCCCTCGTAACCGGTGCCGTAGCAGCAGATCAGGCCGAGGTTGGGCAGGCGGTCCATCACCGCCGCGTCCGTCCTCAACGTTCCCATGGTGATCAGCGCGCGCACCCGGGCGGCCTCTCCAGGAGCGAGGGTGGCGCCGGTCGGCGGCTCGAACGGGCCGATGACGGTGGCGGAGGGGGCGAGTTTGTCGCGGAGGCCGGCGGGAAAGTTCGCGGCCAGGAGGATGGTTGCGGTCATGCGACGAAGGTTAACCGATGCCCCGCACTGGCGCAACGCGCGCCATCTGGCGGTTTGTTTTCAAGGAATGTCAGACGGGGGCACGCCTGTTCGTCATAGAGGGAGGGCGCCCCGATGCGGCCCAAATGGATCGGATAAGGAGATCGAGACGATGCGCGTGATGGTGATGGTGAAAGCGACGAAGGACAGCGAGGCGGGCATCATGCCCACGGTCGAGCGTCTCGAAGCCATGGGCGAGTTCAACGAGGAGCTGATAAGGGCCGGCGTCATGCTGGCCGGCGACGGGCTGAAGGCGTCATCCAACGGCAAGCGCGTGGCCTTCGACGGGGCGAACCGCACCGTCATCGACGGCCCTTTCGCAGAGACCGCCGAACTGGTCGCCGGGTTTTGGATATGGCAAGTCAAGGACATGGCCGAGGCGGTCGAATGGGTCAAGCGCTGTCCCAATCCGATGCCGGGCCCCAGCGAGATCGAGATCCGCCCGCTGTACGAGGCCGCCGACTTCGCCTGAGATCCGTCGGTTCCGGTTTATGGCGAACCTGTTATCCACTGACGGCCCATTTGGCGGCTAGTGGATAACAGGTTGAACGTTGCGTTCGTAATCTTCCATGACATCCGTTGTGATGTCGCGAGGGCAAGTGGGGTTTCCAAGACGACGATGTGAAAACGGCTGGACGAGGTCGTCAACGGGAAGCGGGCGGGCTGATGCCGGCCTGATCCGGCATCGACCGGCCCAAGGTCTCGATCGCGGTCTTGGCCAGGTAGGTCAGCCATAGGGTGATGCCGATGAACTTCGCCCCGTCCTCGGCGACGTAGAGGATGAAGTCATCCTCCCACCAGCCCATGGCCCGCAGGACGGCGGGGTTGTCGAACAGGAGGCTGGCGCCGAGGAAGGTCCCGGCGAGCGCCAGCAGGCTGAAATTGGCTCGAATGAACATCCTGAGGAAGCCCAGGCCGAAGGCGGCGGCGATGGCTAGATAGCCGATCTTGACGTAGCGCTCCCGAATGCCCAGCACATTGGGCAGGATGTGCTCGTGAAGCATGAAGGCGTCGTCCAGCAGCATGAGCAGCGTGAACAGGCCGGCCGCCAGGAAGAACCTCCGGACGAGCGCCGTCTCGCGGGTGCGGATGACGGCGTAGGTCATCAGCGCGATGGCGGCGGCGGCGGCCCAGCAGAACAACCCCAGCATGGAGACGAAGCCCATGAGTGGGTTGAAGATGACGGTATCGGCGGGGTCGTTGAAAATTTCCCGATAGCTTAGCGTGCTCTGAGTAGTCGTAATTAGTATCACAACGAAAGATAGCGCCAGTGGGATCACAACCCAAGGCAATATCGATTGAGGGCTTTGCTCGGTCCCCAACGAATATGAACTGTAGTTTTTCGAGCTCGCCGTCATTGATCTTCCCGATTCGGATCTTTGTTACCGTTTAGTTACGATATGGATTTCGGCGTAATCATCTCCATCTATTTCGATTGCCCCCCCAAATGAACCGAGAATTGGGAAGGTAACTACACCCTACGGCTCGATTGCCGGGAATTGATGGACTAGGCCGCCCGCCTTCGGTCCACCCGCCGGTTTCAGGTGTTGCCGCTGGAGTGGATCGCCATTGGCGGTCCAACAGGTATCAACCCAGGAGGAAGACACGATGGAACCAATGAAGCCGATGGAACCCATGAAGCCCATGGAGCCGATGAAGCCCATGGGCGGGGGAGAGAAGTGGTGGCCGGATGATCTGGGACAGCCTTCCACCAGCGGATCGCAGAACGGCATGCGCTATGCCTTCTTCCCGGAGAAGAAGCGCTTGCTGATCGAGCGGGATGGCGACCTCACGACCTATGACAGCGCGGATCACCAGATCGGCGGCGTGTCGCAGCAGGATGGCGGTTCGACGTCGCTGACCTTCACGAGCCAGAAGGGCCAGGTGAAGTTGGACGAGTTGAAGAAGATCGGCTGAGGGTCGCTGCCAGGGCGAGCGTCAGGACCAGCACCAAGCCCAGATCGAAGGCCAAGTTGGCGACCAGCAGGTGTTTCTGGATCTCCGCCCTGCCGTCGCCGACGACGGTGATCACGATCTGGCTCGCCGTTAGCGCCAGCAGGAATTGCGCGGCGATCGCGATCCCTTTGAATCCGGGTCTTTTGGACAGGGGGAAGAGCGCCACCGACGCCGCGACCAGCACGGCCAGGAAGGGAAGACCCGTTGGCATCAGGCGCTTGACGCCGCTCCAGAGCGTTGGGGCGATGATCGGCGCGACGGTGCCGCCCAGATGGGTCTTGCCGTACTGAGGCAGGTCGATGTCGTGCATGGCGTCCGCCGCGAAGCCGATCGCGGCTGTGAACGCCAACGGATCGGAGAGGTAGAGTTCGACGGTCCGGCCATGCGTCGCGAACGGCGACACCTCCTTGAAACAAGGGCTTTGCGCGTAGGCGTTGACACCGACGCAGTGTTCGGCCCTGGGCGGGAAATCGTCCAGGTGCCGGGCGGGGTCGTCGGTGAAGGTCAAGGCGCCGATGAAGAGCGAGTTGTAGGCGTTGACGTTGCCGAAGCTGTAACCGGTGGTGACGATCAGCGCCAGCAATTGCGGGACGGCGAATAGGGCCGCCGTCGGCAGGGGAGCGCGTTTGACCGGTCCCCAAGCGTGCGCGATCAGGACCACCAGCAGGATCGCCGGCGTCGGGACGAACTGCGCCTTCGAAGACGCGAACAGGGCGAGCGCCACCGCGAACATCGTCTTCCAAATCCATCCGCCGCTTTCCCTGAAGGCCAGGATGGCGGAGGGGACGAGGACCAGCAGATAGAGCAGGCTCGCCCGCTCCTCGTAGAACGAGTTGAGGAACGCGGCGTAGCCGGTATCCAGCAGGATCGCCGACACAGCCGCCAGAGCCAGACAGGTCAACGCCGTGTTTCGGATCGTGACCCGGAGCGCCAGGGCCAGGGTGGCGAACGCGGCCAATGCCAGCATCCGGGCCGGGATCGACGCGATCCGCAGCGAATAGTCGGTGTTGCCGGCGATGGCGTTGGCGGCCATCCCGGCCATGTTTAGAAGCTGCGCCGACGACCGGCTCTCGATCGGCGGCCGCGCGTCGGCTGGCTTGAGGGTCCAGTCGTCGATCCAGAACTTGGTGAACCTGAGATCCCACGCCGCGTCGTCGGTCGGCCAATTCGTCGCGAAGGCCACCGGCTTCTCGATGAACCACTGCATGGACCGGGAGAAATCGCCGTTGTCCGCGATCCCGGTGTTGATCAGCAGGAATCCCAGTACCGCCTGAAGACCAACGATCAGGAGGATGGCTGTCCTACCCCAGCCGTCCAACCACCCGCCGGAGCGTCTTTCACCCTTGACGCTCAACGCGACCATCCCGTCTCTTCCGATTCAAGCCTTTGGCCGATCCCCGCACCGCTTCAGATCTGCTCCATCGGCGGCCTTCCTGTCCAGCGTCATTTGGTTCGGGTGAGGAAGGCGGACACGGCGGCGACGGTGGCTTTGGGCTGCTCCTCCATCAGCCAGTGCCCGGAATTCGGGATCACCAGTTCCGTCACGTCGGATGCCGCCGCGCGCATCACGACGGCCATGGTTGGGCCAAAGGATTTCTCGCCTCCCACGGCCAGGGTGGGCATGGTCAGCTTGATTTTCGCCACGAAAGCCTTGTTGTCGATGGCGTCCTGATCGAAGGCGGCGAACTGGTTGAAGCCCGCGTGCATGGCGCCGGGTTGGGCGTAGAGCTTCGCGTAATGGTCCCGCGACGCCTCGCCGAAGCTTTTCGGGTCGGCCGAGAACTCGTTCCAGAACCGATCGAGATATATGCGCTCCCGGCCGGCGACCAGACGCTCGGCGTCCGGTCCCTGAAACGAGAAGTGCCAGAGCGCCCGGCTTCGGACGATCTCGTCCCACGGGCCAACCCCCGGCAGCGGCGCGTCCATCAGGACGAACCGCGTGACCCGGTCGGGATATTGGGCCGCGAAGGCGTAGCCGACCATGTTGCCGATGTCATGGGTGACGAGATCAGCCCGGTCGATCCGAAGGCCATCGAGGACTCCCGCGATATCCTGGCCCTGGGTCTTCTTGTCGTAACCGCTCTCCGGACGGGACGACAGCCCCATGCCGCGTAGGTCGGGGACGATCACCGTGTGATCGCCGGCCAATTCGGCCGCGAGCGGCGCCCACATGTCGCCGGTTTCGCCATAGCCGTGAAGCAGGATGACCGCGGGCCCTTGACCGCCGACGCGGACATGCAAGCTGACGCCATTGGTCTCAATCCTCCGATCGTGGAAGCTGTCGGGAAAAGGCTGGACTTGCGCCGAGGTTGGCGATGACATGATCAAGACTCCCAAAGCGCCGAGTAAAAGCCGAAGCATCGTGATTTTCCTCCACAGGGGGGGAGTGGGCTGATGGCGGCGAGTATCGCGCTGGGCTGTCGTTCGGATTAGCCTTGAAATCCTGGAACTTCATTCCGGAAATGCCGAACGATCAGGCGAACGGACCACGAGAGGCGCGATGATGAAGCTGGACGGTATCGTCACCTTCGTGGCGGTCGCGGAGGCGGGCTCGATCAGCGAGGCGGCGCGACGACTGCGGCTGGCCAAATCGGTCGTCAGCGAACGGCTGGCCGAATTGGAGAGGAGCCTGGGCGCGGTCTTGCTGCACAGGACGACGCGGAAGCTGACGCTGACCGAGGATGGTCTCGCGTTCCTGGAGCGCGCCACCCGGATCGCCCGGGATATCGAGGAAGCGACCTCCGACTTGGCGGAGCGGCGCAACACGCTGGTTGGTCCCTTGCGAATCTCCGCGCCGGTGACGTTCGGGCGGATGCACCTGGGACCGGCGCTTTATTCGTTCCTCGGCAAGCATCCCCTGGTCGAGCTGTCGCTCGATCTGGACGATCGGCGGGTGGACGCGGCGGCCGATGGCTATGACGCGGTGGTGCGCCATGGACCGATCGAAAACACGCGCCTGATCGCTTGGCCGCTGGCCCGGAGCCGGCGCGTGCTGGTGGCGGCGCCCTCGTATGTGGAAAGCCAAGGTGTTCCGGGTTCCTTGGCGGACTTGGAGCGGCACAAGGGGATCTTCTACACGAACCGGGGCGTGGCCGATTGGCGCTTCCAGGGAGCGGACGGGATGGTGATCGTGCGCGGGCAAGTCCGGTTGCGCGTCAACAACGGCGACGTGATGCGGGACGCCGCGATCGCAGGCTTGGGTATCGCGCTGTTGCCGACTTTCATCGTCGGCGCCGCCGTCAAGTCTGGAGCCTTGACCGTGATACCGTTGGAGGCCGAAGCGGAAGGCGAGTTCGTCTACATGGCCCATCCAGAGGGCCGAAGGGCGTCGGCCAAGCTCCGGGCTTTGGCCGACGCGCTGCGCGGATCCTTCGGCGATCCACCAGACTGGGAGACAGCCGCGGCGACCCACACTGGGTGATTGACTAGCCGGCGGGCTATTGCCACGGTTATGGTGAATCATAAGAAAATGGGCGGGAAGAACATGCATATCCTCATCATTGGCGCGGCTGGCATGGTCGGCCGCAAGCTGACCGAGCGGCTGGTCGCCGACGGGCGTCTCGGCGATGCCGAGTTGTCGGTCCTGACGCTGGTCGACGTGATCGATCCTCCGGTGCCCGACGGCTTCGCGGGGGAGGTTCGGACCGTCGCGGCCGATGTCTCGAGCCCGGGCGAGGCGGGATCGCTGATCGCCAGCCGGCCCGATGTCGTATTCCACTTGGCGGCGATCGTGTCGGGCGAGGCGGAGGCTGATTTCGACAAGGGATACCGCATCAACCTGGACGGCACCCGTTTCCTGTTCGACGCGATCCGCCTGGAGGGCGTCAAGGCGCCGTACAAGCCGCGCGTGGTCTTCTCGTCCTCGATCGCGGTGTTCGGGGCGCCCTTCCCCGAGAAGATCGGCGACGAGTTCTTCCTGACGCCGCTGACCAGCTATGGCACGCAGAAGGCGATGGGCGAGCTGCTGCTGGCGGACTATTCGCGGCGCGGCTTCTTCGACGGCATCGGCATCCGGCTGCCGACCATCTGCATCCGGCCGGGCAAGCCGAACAAGGCCGCCTCGGGCTTCTTCTCGAACATCCTGCGCGAACCGCTGGTCGGACAGGAAGCCGTGCTGCCGGTCGGCGAGGACGTGCGGCACTGGCACGCCAGTCCGCGGTCGGCGGTGGGGTTCCTACTGCGCGCCGCGACCATGGACCTGGAGCCACTGGGATGGCGGCGCAACCTGTCGATGCCGGGGCTGTCGGCGACGGTGGGTGAGCAGATCGAGGCGTTGCGGAAGGTGGCCGGCGACAAGGCGGTCAAGCTGATCCGGCATGAGCCGGACCCGTTCATCATCAAGATGGTCGGCGGCTGGGCCCGCGATTTCGACACGGGGCGGGCTGAATCCTTGGGCTTCCAAGCGGAGAAGTCGTTCGAGGAGATCATCCGCGCGCATATGGAGGACGAACTGGGCCGCGAGGTCTGAGCGGCTTGGCGGCTCGCGGCGCCTCACCCTGCCCCGTCCCCTTGGAGATCGCCATGGCGCGGAATGTCTACGACGATCCCGACTTCTTCAACGGTTACAGCCAATTGCCCCGGCAGGTTCGCGGGCTGGATGGCGCGCCCGAGTGGGCCGCCATACGGGCGATGCTTCCTGACTTGAAAGGCAAGCGTGTCGCCGATCTGGGTTGTGGTTTCGGTTGGGCCTCGCGGTGGATGCGCGGTCAGGGTGCGGCCTCGGTCGTCGGCATCGATCTCTCGCGGAACATGATCGCCCGGGCCAGAGCCGACACGGCGGACGCGGGCATCGACTATCGCGTCGCCGATCTCGAAACGCTGGATTTGCCTAGGTCGGCTTACGATCTGGTCTACAGCGCCCTGACTTTCCACTATGTGGAGGACTTCGAAAGGCTCGCGCGGATGATCCACGACGCCCTGGTCGATGGAGGAGACCTGATGTTCACCATCGAGCATCCGATCTTCATGGCCGCCGCGCATCCGCGCTGGATCGTCGATGGGGATGGCCGCAAGACCTGGCCGGTCGATGGCTATTCGATCGAGGGCGAGCGCCGCACCGACTGGTTCATCAAAGATGTGCTCAAGCATCACCGGACACTGGCGACGACACTCAACACCTTGATCAAGGTCGGCTTCGCGGTGCGGCAAATCGACGAATTCGCGCCCACGGACGACCAGATCGCCGAAATGCCCGAACTCGCCGAGGAACTGGAACGTCCGATGATGCTCCTGGTCTCGGCCCGGAAGCGGGGCGCGTGACGGCGCGGCACCGCCGGGCGGCGTGACGTAAGAGGGGAGATCGTTCAAAAGACCGGAGTAATCGACAATATCGCGGCCCGCCGATCCGGCATGATCCCGTCCTCGCGAAAGCGATCCGCATGAAGGGGCGAGGACGATGAAGACTTATATCCTGTCACTGGGCGCCGGCCTGCTGGTCGGCGTGATCTACAGCCTCCTCAACGTCCGCTCGCCGGCGCCGCCCGTGATCGCCTTGATCGGCCTGCTTGGCATCCTGGTCGGCGAGCAGATTCCGCCGCTGGTGAGGAACCTTTGGGTCAAGGAGGCGGCGGCGCATCCCTGGTTGGACCAAGTCAAACCCCACATGTTCGGACATCTCCCGGCCGCAGGGACTCAGCCCGAGCGGATGGCGGCCGAGCGGATCGCCATGGACAGCATTCCCGGAGACACGCGATGACCGAGACCCCGACGACCGATACCCCGACTCCCGACCTGATCCTGCACAGCGGGCTGTTCACCACGCTGGACCGCGGCAACCCGACCGCGAGCGCCGTCGCCATCGCCGACGGCAAGTTCACCGCCGTTGGTGGGCGCGAGGAGATCATGGCGCTGGCGGGACCGAAGACCCGGGTGATCGACCTGCGCGGCCGCCGCGTGCTGCCGGGGCTGATCGACAACCACCTGCACATCATCCGAGGTGGCCTGAACTTCAACATGGAGCTTCGCTGGGACGGCGTGCGCTCGCTGGCCGACGCGATGGACATGCTGAGGCGGCAGGTGGCGGTGACGCCTCCGCCCCAGTGGGTCCGGGTGGTCGGCGGTTTCACCGAGCACCAGTTCGCCGAGAAGCGGCTGCCGACGATCGACGAGATCAACGCGGTGGCGCCTGACACCCCCGTCTTCCTGCTGCATCTCTACGACAGGGCGCTGCTGAACGGCGCCGCGCTGCGGGCGGTCGGCTACACCAAGGACACGCCGAACCCTCCCGGTGGCGAGATCACCCGCGACGGCGCCGGCAACCCGACCGGGCTGCTGCTGGCCAAGCCGAACGCCGGGATCCTCTACGCCACGCTGGCCAAGGGTCCGAAGCTGCCGTTCGAGTACCAGGTCAACTCGACGCGGCATTTCATGCGGGAGCTGAACCGGCTTGGCGTGACCGGGGCGATCGACGCCGGCGGCGGGTTCCAGAACTATCCCGACGACTACGCCGTCATCCAGAAGCTGTCGGACGAGGGATTGCTGACGATCCGGCTGGCCTACAACCTGTTTACCCAGAAGCCCAAGGCGGAGAAGGACGACTTCCTGAACTGGACGAGGACGTCCAAGTACAAGCAGGGCGACGATTATTTCCGGCACAACGGCGCCGGCGAGATGCTGGTGTTCTCGGCCGCCGACTTCGAGGACTTCCGCGAGCCGCGTCCCGACTTGGGGCCGGAGATGGAGGGCGAGTTGGAGGCGGTCGTCCGGATCCTGGCCGAGAACCGCTGGCCCTGGCGGTTGCACGCGACCTATGACGAAACGATCTCGCGGGCGCTCGACGTGTTCGAGCGGGTCAACCAGGACATCCCGCTGGAAGGGTTGCACTGGTTCTTCGACCATGCCGAGACGATCTCGGACCGCTCGATCGACCGGATCGCGGCCTTGGGTGGCGGCATCGCGGTCCAGCACCGGATGGCCTATCAGGGCGAATATTTCGTAGAGCGCTATGGCATGGGCGCCGCCGAGGCGACCCCGCCGGTGGCGCGGATGCTGGAGTCCGGGGTCAAGGTTTCCGCCGGCACCGACGCCACGCGGGTGGCGTCCTACAATCCCTGGGTCTCGCTGTCGTGGATGGTGACGGGGCGGACGGTCGGCGGGCTGCGCATATATCCGCAGCGGAACTGCCTGGACCGAGAGACGGCGCTGCGGATGTGGACCGAGAACGTCACGTGGTTCTCCAACGAGGAGGGCAAAAAGGGCAGGATCGAGGTCGGGCACTTGGCCGACCTGACCGTGCCGGACCGCGATTTCTTCGCCTGCGCCGAGAACGAGATCGCCGACACCACGTCGGACCTGACCATCGTCGGCGGCAAGGTGGTCTATGGCGCTGGCGACTTCGCGCGGTACGACGAGACGCCGCCGCCGCCGGCCATGCCGGATTGGTCGCCGGTTCGCACGTTCGGCGGCTACGCCGGCTGGGGCGACGGCAAGAGCCACGGGGGGAGCAAGGCGGAGCCGGCGCTCCAGATGAAGGCGGCGGCGATGTGCGGCTGCGCCACCTCCTGCGGCGTCCATGGCCACGATCACGCGGCGGCGTGGTCGGCCCAAGCGCCGGTCGAGGACGTCAAGAGCTTCTGGGGGGTGCTCGGCTGCGCCTGCTGGGCGGTCTGATGGGCTCGGGGCGGGTTCCGGCGGGGGTGAGGTGGCTGGCGCTGCTCGCCCTCTGCGCCGCGTATATCCAGGGCGGCTTGGTCAAGGCGATGGACTTCGGCGGCGCGGTCGCGGAGATGACCCATTTCGGCCTGCAACCGGCGGCGCCAGCGGCGATCGGGACGATCGCGCTGGAGCTTGGAGCGTCCGCCCTGATCCTGACCGGCCTGTGGCGGTGGGCGGGCGCCTTGGCGCTGGCCGGGTTCACGCTACTGGCCACATTCCTCGCCAACCGATTCTGGGAGATGGCGCCACCGGAGCGGTTCATGGCCGCCAATTCCTTCTTCGAGCACCTGGGCTTGGTCGGCGGGTTCCTGCTCGTCGCGTGGTATGATCTCAACAAGGCGCGTTCGGCATGACGACTGAAAGCGGGACGACAACAGCACAGCCGAAGTCGGTGCCGACGGGCGGCGGGTTCGCGCCGCTGCGCCAGCCGGTCTTCGCCGTGCTGTGGGCGGCGACGGTGCTGGGCAACACCGGCAGCTTCATGCGCGATGTCGCCAGTTCGTGGCTGGTGACGGACCTGTCGGCCTCGCCGGCGGCGGTCGCGATGGTCCAGGCGGCGGGAACGCTGCCGATCTTCCTGCTGGCGATCCCGGCGGGGGTGCTGTCGGACACGATGGACCGCCGCAAGTTCCTGATCCTGATCCAGCTTCTGCTGGCCTCGGTCAGCATCTCGCTGATGGTGCTGTCGCATCTGGGCCTGCTGACGGTCAGCTCGCTGGTGGCGTTGACCTTCGTCGGCGGCATCGGCGCCGCGCTGATGGGGCCGACTTGGCAGTCGATCGTTCCCGAACTGGTGCCGAAGCGGGATCTGAAGAGCGCCGTGGCGCTGAATTCGCTGGGCATCAACATCGCGCGGTCGATCGGTCCCGCCGCTGGCGGCGTCCTGCTGACAGGATTCGGCGCCGCCGCCACCTACGGCGCCGACGTGCTCAGCTATGTCTTCGTCATCGCGGCGCTGCTGTGGTGGCGGCGGGCGCCGAACGCCGACGACGCGCTGACGGAACACTTCATGGGAGCGTTCCGTGCTGGGCTGAGATACGCGCGGGCCAGCCGGGAACTTCACGTGGTGCTGTTCCGCGCCGCCGTGTTCTTCGCCTTCGGGAGCGCAATCTGGGCGCTGCTGCCGCTGGTCGCCCGGACGCTGCTGGCGGGCGACGCCGGGCTCTACGGCATCCTGCTGGGCGCCGTCGGCGCCGGTGCCATCCTGGGGGCCTTGGTGCTGCCGCGCCTGCGCCAATGGCTTGACGCGGATGGGCTGCTGCTGGCCTCGTCGATCGTCACGGCGCTGGTGATGGCGGTGCTGGCGCTGGGGCCGCCACAGGGAGTGGCGGTGGCGATCCTGCTGCTGCTGGGCGCCGCCTGGATCATCGCGCTGACGACCTTGAACGGGACGGCGCAGGCGATCCTGCCCAACTGGGTGCGTGGCCGGGCGCTGGCGGTCTACCTGACCGTGTTCAACGGCGCCATGGCGGGCGGCAGCCTTGGCTGGGGCCTGGTGGCGCAGGCGCTGGGGATTCCCACGACCCTGCTGATCGCCGCCGTCGGGCTGATCGCGGTCGGCGTCATCCTCCACCGGGTCAAGCTTCCGACCGGCGAGGTCGATCTGGTGGCGTCGAACCATTGGCCGGAGCCGCTGACCGCCGACCCGATCGAGCACGATCGCGGCCCGGTGATGATCCTGGTCGAATACCGCATCCGGGCCGAGGACCGCGCGCCGTTCCTGGAGGCGCTGAACCGGCTGGCGGGAGAGCGCCGCCGCGACGGCGCCTATGGCTGGGGCGTCACGGAAGACACCGCGGATCCGGAGCGGATCATGGAGTGGTTCATGGTCGAATCCTGGGCCGAGCACCTGCGCCAGCACCGCCGCGTCTCCAACGCCGACGCCGACCTGCAACGCGAGACGACCCGCTACCACATCGGGCCGGAAAAACCGGTGGTCCAGCACTTCGTGGCGCTGGAGGCCGGCAGGGGCCGCGTCGAATCCTTGTGAGGCAGCGAAGCCCCTTGCGCATGTAAAACGATCGCTTTACATTCAGGCGCATGGACAAGCGCACTGACATGATCGCGGCGGCGGCCCGCGTGTTCGACGCCGGGGGTTTCCGAGGCATCGGCGTCGACGGCATCCTCGCCCCCTCCGGAGCCTCGACCCGCACGCTCTACAAGCATTTCGGCTCGCGCGACGGGTTGGTGCTGGCGGTGCTGGAGGAGCGGCACCGCGACTTCATGGATCGGCTCGCACGGAGCGGCGGCGATGCGGACCCCATCGGCGGGTTGTTCGACACGCTGGAGCGATGGCTGGTCGAGCATGGCGCGCGGGGTTGCATGCTCCTGCGGGCGCAGGGTGAATACGCCGGGGCCAACGAGGATGTCGTTGCCCTCGTCAGGCGCCAGAAAGAGGAATTCGAGCGGGAGATCGCCCGCCGGGTCGAGATGGCGCTGGGCTCCGCCGATACCGGTCTCGCCACGCAGATCTGGATTCTCTTCGAGGGGGCGACCGCCGCCGCCAGCGTCGCCGACATCTCGGTCGTAGGTCTAGCCAAACGGGCGGCCGGCGTCCTGGTCGAGGATGCGCGGGGCCGGTCGCGGTGAGGGGACGGATCAATCTGGTCGCGGCCGCCTTCGCGCTCACCGCGCTGAGCTATGGTCTGGCGCGCTTCGCCTATGGGCTGCTGCTGCCACAGATCCGGCAGGACCTTTCCCTGGACGCCGCCGGGGCCGGATGGATCGGCGGTGGCGCCTTCGCGGCTTACTGTCTTGGCATCGTCTTCGCTTTGATGGCCGGCGCCCGGCTCGGCGAAAGGTTGCTGGCGGTCCTGGCCGGCCTGACCGCGACCTCGGGACTGGCGCTCGTCGCGGTCGCGTCATCGGGCTGGAACCTCGGGCTGGCGATGGCTCTGGCGGGGCTGAGCACGGGGCTGACCTCCCCACCGCTCGCCGCGGCCGTCGGGCGATGCCTGGACGAGGTGGCGCGCCCGAAGGCGAACGGCGCCATCAACGCCGGCACCGCCGCCGGGATCATCCTGTCCGGCGTGGCGGTGATGGTATCAGCCGGAGCTTGGCGCGAACTCTACGCGCTGTTCGCGGGGATTGGCGCCGCGGTGACGGTCTGGCTGTGGTTCGCCCTGCCAGCGCCGTCCCGGGACCGGACATCGGCCGTCCCGTCGGTCGCGGATCTGAGGCGTCCCGGTGTCGTGGGGTTGTGCGCCAGCGCGTTCCTGATGGGGGCGGCCAGCACCGCGATCTGGACCTTCGGCGCCAACATCCTGCGCGACGGGATGGGATTCGCCGATAACCGGATCGCCCTCGCCTGGATCGTCCTGGGGGCGGCCGGTCTCGCGGGGGCCACGACCGGCCTGCTCACCCTTCGCTTCGGGATCGGGCCGGTCCACCTCTCGGCGCTGTTCGCCATGGCCCTGGCGCTGATCGGGCTCGGCGCGGCGTCCCTCGCTCCCGTGTTGGCCTTCGGCGTGATGGGCTTGTTCGGCGCGGCCTATATCGTGTCGAGCGGCGCTTTCCTATTGTGGGGAATCGGGCTGTTTTCCGACCGCCCGGACTTCGGCCTGGGTCTACCATTCCTGATGGTGGCTCTGGGGCAGACGGCGGGGGCGCCGCTGTTCGGGACCGTGCTGGACGCGGCGGGGAGCTGGACCGCGCTTGGCGCCTTCGCCGCGATCATGGGAAGCGCCGCGGTGTGGTCACCGCAACATGGAGCCCGCCGTGCGGAGAACCGCCCGCGTGGTGTCGGCCAGACGCCCGCTGGCGATGCGGCTGCGCTGCCAGAACAGCGGCACGTCGAGCGGCTGATCGGGGATCAAGGCGATTAGACGGCCGTCGCGCAAATGTTCGGCGACCAGCATCTCGGGATTCATCCCCCATCCCAATCCGGCCAAGGCGGCATCGATGAACGCCTGGGACGACGGCAGCCAATGGGTGGCCGACGTGATCTCCGTTCCGAAAACCTGCCGTGTCCACTGTGCCTGCAACTGGTCCTTGCCGTCGAAGGTCAGGCGGGGCGCCAGCGCCAGGGAGCCATCCCGCACCCCTTCGGGGAAGTGCCGGCGGATGAAGTCCGGACTGGCGGTCGCGATGTAGCGCAACGCACCCAATGGGGTGCTGTCACAGCCTTGCACCGGCTTGACGCCGGAGGTCACCGCCGCCAGCACCTCGCCCCGGCACAGCCAGTCGGCGCTGTGCTCCTGGTCGTCGATGACGAGGTCGAACAGGCAATCCCGCGTCTCGGCCATGGCGGTGACGAACCACGTGGCGAGGCTGTCCGCGTTGACCGCGATGCGCAGGGTCACTGGCGGTCCTGAATCCTGGATGCCTGGAAGTTCGTGGCGCAGCTCGCTCTCCAGCAACGCCACCTGTTCCACGTGCTGGCACAGGCGTTGTCCGGCTGGAGTGCCGACGCAGGGGGTGCCGCGCACCACCAGGATGGTTCCCAGCCGTTCCTCCAGAAGCTTGACGCGCTGTGACACCGCCGAGGGGGTGACGTGGAGCTGGCGGGCGGCCCGTTCGAAGCTGCCGCCGCGGATGACGGCCGCCAAGGCGGCGAGGAGGGCGTAGTCCAGCACGGTTTAGCGTTCCTTAACTTGGCTCAATATCTTTAATCATGCTAAACCGGTCCAGCGTGTTAGTGAAGCCGCCTCCGCGACCGAGGTGACCCGCCATGTCCTCCACTTTCCTGCCCGCCTTCCTGCCCGGCCTGCTGCTGGGGTTCAGCCTGATCGTCGCCATCGGCGCGCAGAACGCCTTCGTGCTGCGCCAAGGATTGCGTGGCGAGCACGTGCTGCCGGTTTGCCTGACCTGCGCGGTATCGGACGCCTTGCTGATCCTGCTGGGGGTCGGCGGCTTCGCCCAAGCGAGCGAGTGGGTGCCCTGGCTCGAAACGGCGACACGGTATGCCGGTGCCGCCTTCCTGCTGGCCTATGGTGCGCGCAGCTTCTGGGCGGCCTTTCGGTCGGGAAACGCGCTCACGCCGGCCGACGCGATTCCCGCCAGCCTGGGTGCCACGCTGGCCACGTGTCTGGCCTTGACGTGGCTGAACCCGCACGTCTACTTGGACACGGTGGTACTGCTGGGTTCCGTGTCCACACAGTTTGCGGCCAACAAAGGTTTTTTCGCGCTTGGAGCGATGACGGCGTCCTTCGTCTTCTTCTTCTCGCTGGGCTATGGCGCGCGCCTGTTGCGTCCCGTCTTCGCGCGGCCCGGCGCATGGCGGGTGCTGGATGTCGGCATCGGCGTCGTCATGTGCGCGATCGCCGCGACGCTGGTGACATGATCCGCGGACGCGAGGTCCCTGCCCCACCCTATCGAGGAAATCAGAATGTACATTCCCCTCGCGTTCCGCGAGACCGACCTGCCCTTCATCCACGAGGCGATGCGGGCGGTCAGACTCGCCAATCTGGTCACGTCGACGGCCGGCGGTCTGCTCTGCACGCCGCTGCCCCTGATGCTCGACGCCGGCGAGGGTGACTGGGGCACACTCTACGGGCACGTGGCGAAGGCGAACCCGCAGTGGAGGGAAGCGCCGGTCGGTGAGGCCTTGGCGATCTTCATGGGGCCGGACGCCTATGTCACCCCCTCCTGGTACGAGGGCAAGAGCCGGGACGGCAAGGTCGTTCCAACCTGGAACTACGTCACGATCCATGCCCACGGTCCGGTCGAGTTCTTCGAGGACTCCGACCGGCTTCTGGATGTCGTGACGCGCCTGACCACCCTCCACGAGGCGCCGCGCCCGCGGCCTTGGGCCGTTGCCGACGCGCCACCCGATTTCGTCCGCGCGCAATTGGGCGGCATCGTCGGCGTCCGGCTGCCCATCGCCCGGCTCGAGGCGAAACGGAAGATGAGCCAGAACCGCGTCGCGGTGGACCGGGCCACGGTGAGAGAGGGGCTGGCCGGAAGCGACGACCCGCGGGACCGCGAAGCCGCCGCCCTCATACCCGAATGACGCCGGCCGGAATGACGTCGGATCGCGCGGCGGTCGGTCGCGATCGTCACACCGAGCGCATAAGACCGCCGTCGACCCGGATGTTCTGGCCGGTGATGTAGCCGGCGCCGTCGGAGGCGAGGAAGGCTATCGTGGCCGCGATCTCGTCGCCGCGGCCGTAGCGGCCCATCGGGACGCCCTGCCGTCGCTCCTCGGTCGCGGGCAGGCTGTCGATCCAGCCGGGCAGGACATTGTTCATCCGGACATTGAGGGCGGCGTATTCGTCGGCGAATAATTTGGTGTAGGCCGCCAGCCCGGCCCGAGCGACGGCCGAAGTGGGGAACATAGCGCTGGGCTCGAAGGCCCAGGCGGTCGAGATGTTGATGATGGCGCCGGATTTCTGGCTGACCATGACCGGCGTGACCAAGCGCGCCGCGCGGACCACGTTTAGGAAATAGACCTCGATCCCCCGGTGCCAGTCCTCGTCGGTCAGCTCCAGCAGCTTCGCCCGCGGACCATGGCCGGCGCTGTTGACCAGCGCGTCGATCCGACCCCATCGGTCCATCACCTGATCGACCAAGCGCTTCAGGTCGTCGGTGGATTGGTTCGATCCCGTGACGCCGATGCCGCCCAAATCCTGGGCCAAGGCCTCGCCCTTGCCGGAGGAGGACAGGATGGCGACCTTGAACCCGTCGGCGGCCAGACGGCGCGCAGCCGCCGCTCCCATGCCGCTGCCACCCGCGGTGACGATGGCGACCTTCTCGTCCATGACACGATCTCCCTGATGTCCATCGAAGCTTCACGCTGGGAAATGTATGGCATTGATGGTTGGGTGCCCACCGATAGTAAACTCCAACCCGCAGGCTCATCCTCCCCTCCTGAAAGTCTCCCATGCCCACGTCGTTGTTCCCCATCGCCCTGGCGTTCATCGCCGGGGTCAGCATCGTCATCCAGCAGGCGCTGAACTCCAACCTGAGATTCTCCCTGGGCTCCGCCGCCTGGGCCGGCTTCGTCAGCTACTTCGTCGGCACCTTGTGCATGGTGGTCTTCGCCATGATCCTCCGCGATCCGGTTCCCTCGGCCAGCGTCGCGGGGCGGATCCCGTGGTGGGCTTGGAGCGGCGGCATCTTCGGCGCCATCTTCATCGCCCTGTCGATCCTATTGGTGCCCCGGATAGGAGCCGCCACCTTCATCGCCCTGCTGATCGCCGGCCAGATGCTGGGCTCCTTGGTGTTCGACCATTTCGGGGTTCTGGGCCTAACCCAGCGGTCCATCGACCTGCCGCGCGTGATCGGCGTCGCCCTGCTGATCGGCGGCGTGGTCCTGATCCGGCGCTAGGGTTTCCGCCATCTCCCGCCTGACCCAGTCGGCGAAATCGGCGGCGGGTCCGGCGAGGGGGCCGGCGAGGGAGATGGTGGGCGTGACGAGCCAGTAGGCACCCAGCCGGGTCGACTGCGGGAAGGGCCGGACCAGACGGCCCGACGCCAGATCCTCCGCCACCAGCGCCGGTTCGGCCAAGGCCACCCCCTCGCCCCGGATGGCGGCCTCGATCGCCAGGGATAGGTCGTTGAACAGGGGGCCCCTCGGCACCGTCACCCCCTCCACGCCGGCGGCCACGAACCATTGGATCCAGTGGCTGCGGTCGTCCTCGGACAGCAGCGTGCGGCACGCCAGATCGGCCGGCGTTTCCAAGCTTGGCGACTGGTCGCGGACGGACGGCGCCATGACCGGAAAAGCATCGACCTCGCCCAGCGGCGACGCGGTGGTTCCCCGCCATTCCGTGCGGTCGAGCGACCAGCGGATCGCCAGATCGGCGTCCGCGCCCAGGCGGGCCAGCGACGCGGAACTGCTGACGGAAAGCTCGACGCCGGGATGGAGCGCCCGGAAGCGGCCAAGGCGGGGAACCAGCCAGCGTGCCGCCAGGGCCGGTTCGACGCTAACGCGCAGGCTGAGGGAGGCCGGGTCCTTGACGGACTGGATGATGCGGGCCAGCCCGTCCAGGCTTTCGGTGAGGTGTCCGCCGAGCACGGCACCGTCCTCGGTCAGCGCGACCTGCCTATGCAGGCGGCGGAACAGCGGCTTGCCCAGCCAAGTCTCCAGCTCCCGGACCTGACGGCTGACGGCGGCCTGGGTGATGAACAGCTCCTCCGCCGCCTTGGTGAAGCTGAGATGACGCGCCGCCGCCTCGAACGCGCGGAGCGCCGTCAGCGTCGGCAGATGGCGTGACATGGGGCGATCCTCCAACGATGGTTAGGATAACCTGACGTAATGCGAGGCCGACGATAAACTCGTTTGAGCCGGAACGCCAGGGGTCGGCACAGTGGCTTCTTTTTGGGAGGCCAAGATGTGGCGGCTGTACTCACCGATCATCGATACGCTCTTGCTGCTGACGTTCAGTTCGCCGTTGGGTGGTCCGCCCGCCGCACCGGGTGGGCGCCGTTCCGTCACGCCGGACCGTGCCGTCGAAGAGGGTGAGCCAGTCCAGACAAGCTCTCACCCGATATCGGGCCGCCCCGTTGTCCGGATGGACGGGAATCGATAATCTCCGTACAATGGCTGGAGCGAACGATTGGGGAGTGATCGGCTTGACGATGAACCTGAACGGCACCGCCGATGCCGGGGATCATCTCGCGGATTACCAACGCCAGGGCTTCGCGGTGGTCCGGGGTGTCTTCGACGCCGCCGACGTCGCGGAACTCGCCGCCGCCTTCGACCGCCAATACATCGCGGGCCTGACCCATCCCGGCGACTTCCGTCACGGAAACCTGATGGTCCGCCTGGGATCCGACGCCGGCTTGGGCAGGATCGTCAAGATGGTCCAGTGGCCGTCCTACACGGACGCGGCGCTGGCGGCGTTCCGCACCGATATGAGGCTTTACCGGCTTCTGGCGCCCCTGCTGGGGAGCGACATCAAGCAGATCATCAACCAGCTTCATTGGAAGCAGGCTGGCTCGCAGGCCTCCGATTTCGCCTTCCACCAGGACGCCCGGTTCCGCAAACCACCGTCCTGTTACCGCGATCTCGCCACCAGCTATGTCCAGACCGGCATCGCGGTCGATCCGCACACGGTGGAGAGCGGCGCGCTTCGGGTCCTGCCGGGAAGCCATCGGCTCGGCTTGGTGGATCTTGGGTCGGGAGCCGTGATGGGCGACGGCGCGCCGGAGGACGCGCTGGCGCTGGCGGGATTGGACCCGGCCGGATTGACCGACATCCTGCTGGAACCAGGCGACGTGGCGTTCTGGAACCCGTTCCTGATCCATGGCTCCGGTCGCAACCGCGGCCTTCTCGACCGTCGGTTCTATTTGAACGGCTATGTCCGCGCGGCGGATTGCGACCGGGGAGAATGGGCTTGGAGGGATGGCCTCCCCTGCCCCCTCGGAGCGCCGGTCCTGGTGCATTACGAGCAGTTGCTGGAACGGCCCGAACCGCATTATGTCGCTTGAACCGCCCGCGTCGCTTGAACCACCCGCCGGATTCGAGATCGCCGCCGTGCGGACGGCCGACGATCTGGCCGCCGTGGTCAGGCTGTTCAGCGCCTACGCGTCGTCGCTCGATATCGACCTGTCCTATCAGGACTTCGAAGCCGAGATGCTGGCGATGCCGGGAAAATACGCGCCGCCGGCCGGGACGCTGCTGCTCGCCCAGCGAAACGGCACGCCGATAGGATGCGTCGGGTTGCGGCCCTTGCGGTTTCCCGATTGGTGCGAGATGAAGCGCCTCTACGTCGCTCCCGAAGGCCGGGGCCTCGGGCTCGGCGAAAGCATGGTCAACACCGTCATCGGGGAGGCGGAGCGGATCGGCTATCGCGAGATGAGGCTGGACACCCTGCCGACCATGGCGGGAGCCCTGGCGCTGTACCGGAAGTTCGGGTTCGAACCGATGGAAGCGTATTACGACACTCCCGTGGCTGGGACGGTCTTCATGCGCAAGGTCCTGGGTGACGGCGGGTAGGAAATCACGTGTTGGCGTGACAAGGCTCCCAGTTACAGGTAAATTCGCGAATTACCTGTAACTGAGTGATCGTACTGGGAGCCTTAGGGATGCGCGAGCTTGATCTGACCGTGTCCACGATCTACACCCAACTGCTGCAACAGGGCATGGACGCGGAATTCGAGACGGATTTCCCAGAGAACGGCACATTCGGTATCCGGACGATCAAAGGCCGCCAGTACTGGTATTACAACGGCTATGACAAAGCCATCGGCAAGAAATACCAGAAGTATGTTGGACCTTCCGATCCCGAACTGGATGGACGGGTTGAACGGTTCAAAAGCTTGAAATCTGATTTCATGGGCCGGCGCCAGTTGGTTGCGGCACTTCGAGGTGCTGGTGTGACCGGACCCGACCCCTTCGTCGCCGAAGTGGTCAACGTTCTTCGCAAAGCCGGGTTGTTCCGGCTTCGGTGCGTTCTCGTCGGAACCGTCGCTTATCAATGCTACGGTCCGATGCTGGGTGTCATCCTTCGCCCTGAGATGACGAAGGATGCCGATTTCGCGCAATACCACAGCGTTTCGGTGGGGATCGGCGATGATGAGGCCATGACTCCCCTCGGCGAGGGACTGCGCGTTCTAGACCCAACATTCCAGGGCGTGGCCGACCGGAATGATCCGACCAAGATTATCGCCTTCGCCAACAAGGATGGATTTCGCGTCGAGTTCCTGACTCCGAATAGAAGCAAGGATGAGTATCAGGACCGCGCCGCCGGGATGCCGCCACTGGGGTCCGACAGGAGTGCGCAACCCCCGCGCTATCTTGATTATCTGATCCACGATCCCGTGCGGGCGATACTCCTTCATGGGGCGGGCATCCCGGTAACGGTGCCGCGGCCGGAACGATACGCCGTTCACAAGCTGATCGTGGCGACCCAGCGACGAAGCGCCGACGATTATGGCGCCAAGCGGGACAAGGACATCTCACAGGCGGCCGAGCTTATCGAAGTCATGCGGGTGAAGCGCCGCCATCTCGATCTGGCCGAGGCGTGGATCGAAGCCTGGGAGCGAGGGCCCTCCTGGCGGGACGCGTTGAGGAAAGGCAAGGCCACGCTCCCGGACCGCGCCCGCGAGACGCTCGCCGGTTGCATGTCGATCGCGGGCCGGGAAATGGGCATCGGTGGCGAGAGGTTTGGGTTCTCCTAATCCTCGAGGGTGATCGGCGCGATGGCCGATCAGGCGGCGAGCCAGCGCGCCAGATCCTCCGCCTTGGGCAGGCCACCGGCGTGAACCACCTTGCCGTCGATCACGATGCCCGGTGTCGAGACGATGCCGTATCTGGCGATCTCCGCGTAGTCGGTGACCTTCTCGACATGGACGGCGATGCCGAGCTTGATGGCCTCCGCCTTGACCATCTCCGCGGTCGTCTCGCACCGCTTGCAGCCGGGACCAAGGACCTTGACCTGTTTCATGGGGTTCTCCCTCGCGTCACGCGAACAGCAGGTTGAAGAGGAAGCCGACCGCCAGGATGCCAAGACCGACGACGCCGACGAACACGGCGATCAGCCTCACGCTCAGCACCTTGCGGAGGATAATCATCTCGGGCAGCGACAGGGCGATCACGCTCATCATGAAGGCCAGCACGGTGCCGAGGGCGGCGCCCTTGCCGATCAGCGCCTCCACCACCGGGATGATGCCGGCGGCGTTCGAGTACATCGGGATGCCGAGCGCCACGGCGGCGGGGACCGACCACCAGGCGTCCTTACCCATCACCCCGGCCAGCAGATCCGCCGGGACGTAGCCGTGGATGAAGGCGCCGACCGCGATGCCGGCGATGATCCACATCCAGACGCGCCCGACGATCTCGCGCACCGCGTCGATCCCGGCGCGGATGCGGTCCACCACTTTCAGGACCTCCACCGGCAAATCCACGGCGCCGGCGCGCAGCTCCCGCACCCAGGGTTCCAACCAGCCTTCCAGGCGCAGTCGGCCGATCACCCAGCCCGAGACGATGGCGACGCCGAGCCCGAAGCCGAGATATGTGGCCGCCACCGTCCAGCCGAACGTGGCGAGGAGCAGGCCCAGTGCCACCTCGTTGACCATCGGCGCCGCGATCAGGAACGAGAAGGTGACGCCGAGCGGCACACCGGCGGACACGAAGCCGAGGAAGAGCGGCACGGCCGAGCAGGAGCAGAACGGCGTCACGATGCCGAGCGTTGCCGCCGCCACGTTGCCCATCCCCTCCCGCCGCCCCGCCAGCAGGGCCCGCGTGCGTTCCGGCGAGAAGAAGCTGCGGACGATGCCCATGCCGAAGACGACGAGCGTCAGGAGCAGCATCACCTTGGGAGTGTCGTACAGGAAGAAGCGCACCGCCTCGTGGGCGTGGCTACCCGGGTCGAGCGGCAATTGGGCGACCGCCCAGTCCGAGACGGGGACGAGTTGACCATAGGCGAGCACCCAGACGACCAGGAAAGCCGCCGTGCCGGCGAGCCAGAGGGCGGTCCGCGTGGTGCGCTCGCCAGGGGATGCGGGAAGCTCGACCGTGGCCATGGAACCCTCCGTGTCAGGGTTCCGATCCTACGCCGGCGGGCGTCCGCCGGCATTGACGTCGATCAATGCCGAGTGGGGTCGACGGGGCTTGTTCGCGGCCGCGTGGGAACGATCAGGCGGCGCGGACCTTGGCGAGGAAGGCCTGGACGACGCCGCGGAGTTCGCCGGACGAGTCGGCCAGCTGGTTGGAGACCGACAGGACCTGTTGGGCGGATTTGCCGGTTTCGGCGGCGGCGGCGCTGACGCCGGAGATGTTGGCGGTTACCTCCTGGGTGCCGGCCGCGGCGTCCTGGACGGCGCGGGCGATTTCCAGGGTCGCGGTGTTTTGCTGCTCGACCGCCGCCGCGATGTTCGTCGCGGTGTCGTCGATCTGGGCGATGACACCGCCGATATCGCGGATCACCGTCGCGGTGTCGTTGGTGACGCGCTGCATGTCGGCGACTTGGCCAGCGATCTCCTCGGTCGCCTTGGCGGTCTGGTTGGCGAGGTTCTTGACCTCTCCCGCCACCACGGCGAAGCCCTTGCCGGCCTCGCCCGCGCGGGCCGCCTCGATCGTCGCGTTCAGCGCCAGAAGATTGGTCTGGCTGGCGATGTCCTGGATCAACTGCACGACGGCGCCGATCTTCTCGGCCGCCGCGGTGAGACCAAGCACCTGCCCGTTGGCGTCCTGGGCGGATGTCAGAGCCTGCCGGGCGATTTGGGCGGAACGGTTGACCTGCTCGCTGATCTCACGGATCGAGCCCGATAGCTCCTCGGTCGCGGCGGCGACGGTCTGGACGTTGGTGTTGGCGTTGTCCGACGCCGTCGCCACGGTCCCGGCCTGCTGGCTGGTCTGGGTCGCCGTGGCCGTCATCGCCTGTGCCGTGCCGCTCATGGTCCGGGCGGCGCCATCGACCCCTTCGACGACGTTCATCACGCTGGCTTCCAAATCATCCGCCAGTTGGAGCATCGAGGCCCGGCGTTCCGCTTCCGCCCGCGCCGTGTCGTCGGCGCGCTGGGCGATCATGCGCTTCAGGTCATCCAGCATCTTGCGCAGCGCCTCGGCCAGCGTGCCGATCTCGTCAGCTTGCCTGACATCCAGCGTCTGGTCGAAGTGGCCGGCGGCGATGCCTTCGGCGAAGCGGACGCTGGCGCGGATCGGACGGGCGATGCCGCGCGCCATCAGCCACATCAACCCGACGGCGGCCAGGGTGACGATCAAGCCGACCAGGACCTGCCAGATGGCCGAGTTGTTGGCCCGGTCGCTCAGGGCGTCGTTGAGGGCATGGGCGTCGGCCATCACCACGTCCTGGGGGACCTGGACCAGCACCGACCAAGGCTTGCCCGTGGCGCCCAACTGGATGGGGGCGAAAGTGCGCAGCATGCCAGTCTCGGACTGGACATCGACGCGCGCCTTGCCGCCTTGGACGAGCGAGAGATCCTGCGTCCAGGAGGTGTTGATGCTGGAGAGCGGCTTGCCGATCAGGTCGGGCCGGGCGCTGTGCGCCACGATCAGGCCCATGTTGCTGATGATGATCACTTCGCTACGCCCGTCGAACACGGCCTTGCTGACCTTGGTGGTCAATTGCTGGGCGAAGTCGAGGTTGAAGTCGGCGCCGGCGACACCCTGGAATTTGCCGTTCGCCATGATCGGGACGGACAGCGTGGCGAGGAAGACCGACTTGCCCTGAACGATGTAGGGCAGCGGGTCGAGCACGCTTTCCTTGCCGGTATCGTGCGGCCCGATGTACCAGCCGCCTTTCATTACGCCGTTGGGATGGCGCTCGCTGCTGTCATATTCGACCAGCGGCTGCATGGCGATCCTGCCGTCCTGGTCCCGGTTCCAATAGGGAATGAACCGGCCTGTGCCGTCGGTTCCGGTTTCCTTGCGGCCGCGGAACGCGTCGTCGGCGCCATCCAGCGCGTTGGGCTCCCACGCGGAATAGGTGCCGTTGAACTGCTTGTTGTTCTCCAGCACGTTGAACAGGATGCCGTTGAGGAACTGGCGCCGCTTGTCCACCGGAACATTACCGCCGTCGGCGGAGGAGACGACCGTCGCGAAGCCGTGCGCCATGGTGCGAGCCGCGTCGAGCGCCGCTTCGAATTCGGACCGGATCAGGCCCGCCTGGGTGGAGGCCAGGTTCTGCAGGGACTCCCGCGATTTCTGGTCAAGGATGCGCGAGACGTTGTCTTCGACGAAATCGTTGGTGGCGCCGCTGGAGGCGACACCGAAGACAACGAGCACCGCGACTGTTCCGGCGAGACACAGGCCTGATAAAGCCGCGATCTTCGCTTGAATGGACCTGATTTGCATGCGTCGCACTCTAGCTGGTATTTGTGAGGGAGTTTATTTTTGTTGAAATGAAATCTGGGCTCTAATGCTTTCTTGATTATTAATTTTAGGGTTATTCCTTAGAACAATAACTTTGGATCTATGCTGTATTACTTGGTGAGTCCTATTATTAAATTACGCACCGATGGCAATTTCGTGCAGCCCCACGTAACTTAATTATCTTCTGTTCAAGACACCATGGTAGGCGTCGGTTAGAAGCGCCCGGACATCCTCCAGGGTGACCGGCCTTGGATTGTGATAGCGGTTGCGCATGACGAGATTGGCGACACGGCCGATGTCGTCCTCCCGCATGCCGATGTCCTTTAGGGCCGTCTTGGCGCCGACCGCGACAGCCAGATCGAACAAGCCGGTGGGGGCGTCCGACACACCCAACGCCCTCGCCACCCGCGCCATGGCCTCGGGTGCCGCGTCCCGGTTGAAGCTGGCCGCGTGCGGCAGGACGATGGTGTGGGTTTCGGCGTGGGGCAGGTTCAGGGTGCCGCCCAGGGTGTGGCAAAGCTTGTGGTGGATCGCCATGCCGACCGTGCCCAGGACGGAACCGCCCAGCCAAGCGCCGTACAGCGCGTCGGACCGGGCGGCGATGTCGTCGGGGACGCGAACCACTTGCGGGAGGCTTGAGGCGAGGGCGCGGACGCCCTCCTCCGCCATCAGGGAGGTCATGGGATTGGCGGTGTCGGAATACAGCGCCTCGACGCAGTGGGCAATCGCGTTGATGCCGCTGGTTCCCGAGATGTCCGCGGGCAGGCGGAGTGTCAGCAGGGGGTCGTAAATGACGGCGCGTGGCAGGACGCGGGGGTCCCTGCCCGTCGTCTTCAATCCTCCCTCCGTCATGCCCCAGATCGGCGTCATCTCCGATCCGGCGTAGGTGGTCGGCACGGCGATGACCGGAAGACCCGTCTCCAGGGCGATCGCCTTGCCGAGCCCGACGGTCGAGCCGCCGCCGATCGCGACGCAGCCGTCGGCCCGCAGGTCCGCCACCCGGGCGAAGGCCGCCCGTGCCGTCTCCGCGGGAACATGCATCACGGCCCGATCGTGGACGCCGGCGGCGGCGTCTCCCAGCAGACGCGCCGCCTCCTCCGCCAATCCACGCTGGCCGGGCGTGGACAGGACCAGCACCCGGCGCAATCCCAGGCGCTCGGCTTCGGCGGGTAGGTGGGCGAGGCTGCCGGGGCCGAACACGACGCGGCCGGGCAGGGATTGGTGGATGAAGGGGGCGGTGGTCATGCCGGATCTCCGATCACGCTCTCAGGAACTCTTCCGCATCGCCAGGGCGGGGGTGGTGCCGCCGCCGAAACCAAGGTCGGCGTCGTCGAGGACGGGCTCGGGCTCGATCCAGTGCCCATCGAGGACGGCGGTCATCCGGTCTTGGTCCAGTTCGCCTTCCCATCGTGCCATCACCACCGTGGCGACACCATTTCCGATCATGTTGACCAGGGCCCGCGCCTCGCTCATGAAGCGGTCAATACCCAGGATCAACGCCATGCCGGCGACGGGAATGGTTGGCACGACCGACAGCGTGCCGACCAAGGCTATGAAGGATGCGCCGGTCACTCCGCTGGCCCCCTTGGAGGTCAGCATGGCGACCGCGAACAGCGCCAGCTGCTGCGTCAGTGTCAGATCGGTGTTGGTCGCCTGCGCCACGAACAGGGCCGCTAGGGTCATGTAGATGCTGGTGCCATCGGTGTTGAAGACGTAGCCGGTGGGGACCACCAGGCCGACGACCGGCTTCGAGCACCCCAGCCGCTCCAGCTTCGCCATCAGCGACGGCAGCGCCGAGTCCGATGACGACGTGCCGAGGACGATCAGGATCTCCTCTTTGATGTATGACAGGAACTTGAGGATGCTGAAGCCGGACAGCCGGGCGATGATCCCCAGCACGCCGAGAACGAAGACGATCGAGGTCAGGTAGAAGGTGCCGATCAGAAAGGCCAGCGGGCCGAGTGAGCCGACGCCGTATTTGCCGATGGTGAAGGCCATAGCGCCGAACGCGCCGACCGGGGCGAGCTTCATGATGAGGCCGATGGCGCCGAACACCAATTTACTGCCGCCGTCGATGATGTCGCGCACCGGCTTGCCAGCGTCGCCCAGCTTGGAGAGGACCACACCGAACAGGATGGAGACCAGCACGATCGGCAGGATATCGCCCCTGGCGAAGGCGTCCATCACCGTGTTGGGCACGACATTGAGCAGGAACTCGGTGATGGTCTGCTCGCTGGCCTTGCCGGCGTATTGGGCGACCGCCTTGGCGTCCAGCTTGGTCGGGTCGGCGTTGAACCCGGCGCCGGGCTTCAGCCAGTTGCCAACCAACAGACCAATGGCGAGCGCGATCGTCGAGACGACCTCGAAGTAGAGCAGCGCCTTGCCCCCTACCCTGCCGACCTTCTTCATGTCGCTCATCCCGGCGATGCCGGACACGACGGTGCAGAAGATGACGAGGCCGATCACCATCTTGATCAGCTTGATGAAGGCGTCGCCCAAGGGCTTCATGTCGATCGCGAGGTCCGGCTCGAAGTGCCCCAGCGCGATCCCCAACGTGATGCCGATCAATACCTGAACGTACAGAACCTTGTAAAACGGCTTGCCGCGCTGGGCGCGAATGGCGATCGCCATGGCGTTCCTCCTGTCGTTGTTTGGTTATGGGGGCGTTTGTCGTCGGCGGGTGTCTCTCAAACCGGCATCGCGAGCAGGATCACCGCCTCCCGATCGGTCAGGTTGGCGAGCCGCCGCTCCTCGTGGGGCGCGATCCGGCAGGAATCCCAGGGGTGGAGCGTCGCTTCCTCCCGACCGTTGGAGATGACGACCTCGCCCTCCAGGACGACGTACATCTTCTCCAGGGCGGAGGCGTCCAGCGTGGTGCCTCCGCCGGGCGCGATGCGGGACAATCCCAGCCACAGGCTGGTCGAGGGACCGGCCTCGCGTCCTTGCAGGCGGGCCATCCGCATCAGCGCGTGGCCGGGAGCCTCGTAGGCGGGGGCGTCGGCCAGTCGAACGATACGCATGGCCTCAGCCCTCCCGGCCGGGACGCAGGATCACGCGGTCGCGCGACGATCCCATCACGGCGCGATAGGCGTCGCCGGCGCGCTCCAGCGGATGGACGGCGCTGGCGAGGATCGGGAAGGGACGGAGCTGGCGGCTGGCGAAACCGGGAACCAGCTCGAGCAGCAGGTCCGCCGTCTCGATCGAGGACAGGGCCAGCGTGTCGATGCCGACATAGGTGTGACGGCCGCGATAGAAGCCGAAGATGTCGAATTCGACCGGCTTCAGGGTGGCGGCGATCAGGATCTGCCGGCCCAGCTTGGCGAGCGACTTGACCGCGTCGGCGTAATAGGGCTCGCCGACGGTGTTGAAGACGATGTCCGCGCCCTTGCCTCCGGTCGACTCCAGGACACGGGCCGCCACGTCGCCGGCCGAGCTGTCGACGAGATCGATCGGGGCGGCGGCGTGGCCGGCGTAGGGTTCCGGCCTGCGCGCCACGCCGATGACGCGGGCGCCGCGCCACGTGGCGATCTGGGCCGCCGCTTGGCCGACCTTGCCGTTGACGCCAAGGATCAGCACCGTCTCGCCCGGCTTGGGCATACCGGCGCGGCGGAAGCCCTCCAGCGCCGTGACGAAGGGAACGCCGATGCCGGCGGCCTCGTCGAGCGTGATGGCGGCCGGCTTTTCGACCACGGCGGCGGCCTCGACCACGAGATGGCTGGCGTGGGTTCCATCGCGCCGGATGCCGAGATCGCCGGAGGAACCGAAGACCTCCCGGCCGATCAGGTGGGCTGGGCCATCGATCACCACGCCGGCGAAGTCGCGGCCCGGCGTGCGGGGGAAGATCGCGTAGGGCATCAGGCCGGTGGCGGCCTTGGCGTCGGAAGGATTGACGGCCGCGGCCTTGATCTCGATCAGGACTTCGCCGGGTTCCTGGCCAGTTCCGGGGCCAGTCTCGGGGATGGAGAGGGTCAGGCGTCCGATCGCGGGGTCGATGCTGGCGGCGTCGGCCGCCTTTGCCTCGAGGCGGAGAGCCTTGGCCTCGACGGTGATCCGGGCGGATGCGATGGGACGGAATGCTGCGGTCATGGACGGTTCCTCCACGGCGAGGTTGGGCGCGCGAAATCCGAGGACGGGTGATTGGCATTTGGGATCAGGCCGATGATGTCGCGCGCCTCGGCCGGGCTGGCGATCTCGCCGCCCAGATCCTCGACGATGCGCCGGGCCTTTTCGACCAGGGCGGCGTTGGACGGAGCCAGCACGCCACGCGATAGGTAAACGGCGTCCTCCAGCCCGACCCGGACGTGGCCGCCGGCCAGATAGGACAAGGCGACGGTCGGAAACGAGGCCCTGCCGATGCCGACCGCCGTGAAGTGGGAATCCGGCGGCAGCAGGCCGCGGGCGTAGAGGATCGTCTCCATCGACGGCTGGAAGCCGTAGCGGACACCCATCACGAAGGAACAGAGGGGTGGCGCCGCGAGCGTGCCGTCCTTGATCAGGTCGGCCATCAGGGCGATGTCGCCGGAATCGAACAGTTCGATCTCGGGCCGAACCCCGGCTTCGGAGACGACCGATGCCATCCGCCGAACGGTGTCCGGCGTGTTGATCACCACCTCGCGGCCGGAGTTCATGGTGTTGAGGTCGAGCGTGCAGATCTCGGGCCGGAGGGCGGCTATGTGCGCCACCCGGAGTTCGGGCGCGATCAGCGTGGTGCCGGGAGCGGCGACCCTGGGCTCGTCCGGGGATGGCACGAAACGGCCGCCGGGTCCGGTGGTCAGGTTGATGATGACGTCGGGATCGGCCGCGCGGATACGGTCGACCGCCTCGCGGTAGAGCGGCAGCTCCATCGACGGACGGCCGGTCGCGGGTTCCCGTACGTGGAGGTGGACGATCGCCGCTCCCGCCTTGGCGGCGTCGAGCGCGGAGGCGGCGATCTGGCCCGGCGTGATCGGCAGATGGGGTGTCTGGTCCGGCGTCGTCAGGTTGCCGGTGATGGCGCAAGTGATGAAGACCTTTCGGCGGGGCGGGCGCATGGCGGGGATCCTTGGCGGTTCGATCAGAGGGCCCGGCCGCCATCGACTTGGATCGTATGACCCGTCGAGTAGCCCAGCAGGGTGGCGCAGGCCGTTATGGCGGCGGCGATGTCATCGGCGGAGCCGATCCGGTGAAGGGGAGTGGAAGCCGCGACCTTGTCGTTGAACCCGGCGCCGCGGCCCGGCACGAAACCGGTGTCGACGACGCCGGGCGCCACCGCCAGCACGCGGACCTCCGGCGCCATCACGCGCGCCAGCGCCTTGGTCATCACGTCGATGCCAGCCTTGGCGGCGCAGTAGGCGATCGAGGAGCCGACGCCGGTGAAGGCGGCGATCGAGGAGATCGAGACCACCAGTCCATCGCCCGACGCCTTGAGCAGGGGAGCCATGGTGCGGATCGTGGCGAACTGGCCGCGCCAGTTGACCGCGAACATTTGGTCGATCAACACGTCGTCCAACGCGTCCAGATCGGCGTGGGGCACCGGCTTGGTGAAGCCCGCCGCGTTGATCAGGATGTCGAGCCCGCCATGGCGTTCGATGATCGAGTCGCGCAGCCTGACGAGGGAGGCGGTGTCGGCTACATCGGCGGGAAACGCGGCATGGCCGGATCCCGGAAGTTCCGCGATCACGCCCGCGGCGGCTGTGGCGAAGTCCGGCCGGTCGAGATGGGTCACGACGATGCGGGCACCGGCTTCCGCCAGCATGCGGCTGGTGGCGGCGCCGATGCCGCCGGCCCCGCCGACGACCAGCGCCACCTTGCCGGATAGGGAAATGGGATAGGACATGTTGGGAACTCGCTTGTTCGAGGACAGCTCTTCGGGGTCGCCAAAGGATGGCGACGCGGGAATGCAATATTTGAAAGCGATTACTTGAATTTTTACTTGATGGGAGGCTTCGGTAGCTTGGAGTCACCCCGTTCCATTACGAAGGTGTGGTCGAGCGTGTACCAAATCGCCGAACCGTCATCGTGACGCTGGAAATCGCCGACCAAGTGCCGCGTGACGCCGAATACGACATCGGTGTCGAGGTGCTGGTCGTCGTCGACGAAGATCTGGGTGATCAGCGTCTTGTGGCCCGGCTTGAAGGCCAGGAAATGCAGATGCGCCGGCCGGAAGGGATGGCGGTTCTGGGCGCGCAGCAGGTCACCGGTCGGACCGTCGGTCGGCACGGGATAGCCGGCGGGACGGATCGAGCGGAAGTGGAAACACCCCTGCCTGTCCGTTGTGAACTTGCCCCGCAGGTTCATGTCCGCCTGGGTCGCGTCCTGGTTCTCGTAGAGGCCGACCGGCGAGGCTTGCCAGACATCGACCTCGACACCTTCCAGTGGTTGGCCCTCGGGGTCGATGATCCTGCCGGTGACGATGAGGGCTGGACCTTCCGTCCCGCAGCGGATGATCGAACCGCCGTTTTCGGTGTGGGGTGAGTTCTCGCGCCAGAAGGGACCGAGCAGCGCCGACGCCGTTTCCGTCGCTCCGCCGTCGCCATTATTGAGCAGGCAGACCAGCGTCGAGAAGCCGATCGCGTCGGAGAACAGGATGCCTTCGTTATGGGCGTCGTGGGTCGCCTGACCGATCCGGTTGAGGAAGTCGATGCCGATATCGTATTCCTCCTCGGTCAGGCGGACCTCGCGGGCGAAGGCGTGAAGGTGCTGGACGAGCGCCGCCATGATCTCGCGGAGCCGGAGGTTCCCTGTTTCCGCCATGGCGGCCAGCACCACGGCGGTGACCGATTTCTGGTCGGTGATGATCGACGAGGGCCGCTCCCGCGTCGGCAGGGTCGGTGTTTCCAGCACGCTCATGGCGTTTCCTTCCCAATCCAAATTGTCTTATGCAATCGATTTCCAAAGTATGTGCAATCGATTGCACGACGTCAACATATTTTTAACTAATGAAATTTCCGGTCTGGTATCACTGTGCCGCGCTAGGGTATGGGCGGATGGGGCCCCAAATTGGGTTGGGTGGATACCGGTGATTCATGAATGAGATGACGCGACAGCCAGCGACTCTCCAAGCGGTGGCCGACGCCGCTGGCGTCCACCGCTCCACGGCGTCGCGGGCGCTCAATCCGGACAAGGCGCATCTGATCGGCCCCGATGTGGTCGAGCGTGTCCAGGCCGCCGCGCGAAGGATCGGCTATCAGCGCGACGAACTGGCGGCGGGCCTGCGCACCAAACGGTCGCGCCTGATCGGCATCGTGGTTCCCGATCTGGCCAACCTCGTGTTCGCACCGATCGTCAGCGCGATCGAGACGGTGCTGGCGGCCAACGGCTACTCCGCCCTGATCGCCAACGCGGGTGGCGGCGTGGCGCGGCAGATCCAGATCATCGACCAGTTGATCGCCCACCGGGTCGAGGGTGTGATCCTCGCCACCGCCCAACGCGACGATCCCGTGGTGACCCGGTGCGCCGAGGCCGGGGTGCCGGCGGTGCTGGTCAACCGGGCCGAGGAGAAGGCGCGCGTCTCCACCGTCATCTCCAACGATATCTGCGGCATGCGTCTGGCGGTCGAGCATCTCGTGGCGCTGGGACACCGCCGCATCGGCCATATCGGGGGACCGAGCCACCTGTCCACCGGCGCGCTGCGGCTGGAGGGCTTCGGGAAGGCGATGGCGGAAGCAGGCTTGGACGCGGACGCCGTCGTGACCGCCGAGGCCTACACGCGAGACGCCGGACGGGCCGCCGCGATCGAGCTTCTGGATCGCCATGACCTGACGGCCGTGGCCACCGCCAACGACCTGCTGGCGCTGGGACTGTACCAGGAACTGCGGGCGCGGGGGCTCCGCTGCCCGGACGACATCTCGGTGGTGGGCCACAACGACATGCCGATGATCGACATGGTCGATCCGCCCTTGACCACGGTCCACATCCATCAGGCCGACATGGGCCGTCAGGCGGCTGAACTGCTGCTGGCGCGGATCGGCAAACCGGAGACGGATACCGTAACCCGCGTGATCGATTCCGAACTGGTGGTGCGGGGATCGACGGCACCCCCGCGAGGCTAAGCGGCGGGCCGGCGGATGGCCGTTAGGAAAAACCGCGCGCTCGAACAGATTTCCGCGTTGGACGGCGTTTCGGAACGGCGCCTATCGTCGTTGCAACGATCGGGGCTCCGCGGGGAACATCCAGCGCAAGATCCACTGCCAGGACCCGCGAAGACAACGACCCCGATCCCGCTGACATTGAACATGTCCTGAACGCGAAATCCGCCCACCCGGCGCGGAAACGAACCGTCACACGGTTCGTCCGCGAGGGGGGTCCTTGAACAGGGATAGGACGATGATGAAACCGCTCTCGCTCTCCTCCACAGCTTTTGGCGCGACGCTCTTGGTCACCGGCGCGATCCAGGGTGCCAACGCCACCGACATCACAGTGATGGGCTATCGCGGCGCCTTCCAGGACAATTACGTCAAGGCCGTGATCGAGCCGTTCCAGGCGGCGCACCCGGACATCAAGGTGACCTTCTACGGCGTCCAGAACGCCGCCACCTCGCTGGGCCTGATGCGGGCGCAGAAGGACGCTCCCCAGACCGACGCGGTGATCTATGACCTCTCCGTCGCCAAAATCGCGCGGGACGAGGGGCTGGTGCGGGAGATCGACCTGTCCCGCATCCCGAACTACGCCTCGCTGAGCGATGTGGGCAAGGAGCTGGGCGGCTTCGCGCCGCCGCTGACCTACGACACCTACCTGATGCTCTACAACAAGGCGGCCTTCCCGGTGCCGCCGACCAGCTGGACCGCGCTGTGGGACAAGAGCCAAGCCGGCAAGATCATCATCCCGGCGCAGGGCGGCGGCGATATCCAGGCGATCGCCTTGACCGTGATCGCCAATCGGCTGGGCGGCGAGGACGATTACACCAAGACGATCGAGCCTGGCGTCGACAAGCTGGTGGAGATGGCGCCGCTGGTCCAGACCTGGGAGCCCAAGCCCGACGCCTACACCCTGGTCGCCAACGGCACCGCCAACCTCGCGGTCGGCTACAACGCGCGCGGCCAATACTTCGTCGACCAGTCCGAGGGCCGGCTTCAGACGGTCGCCCCGGCGGAGGGCACCGTCACCCAGGTCAACGTGATCTCGGCGGTCGCCAATTCGAAGAAGCAGGAGGCGGTAGACACCTTCATCGACTACGCGCTGGGGGCCGAGGCCCAGGCGAACTTCGCCGAGGCCATGTACTACGCGCCGACCAACACCAAGGCCGAGGTCGCCGACGCGGTGCGCGGACGCATCCCGCTGATGGATCCCGAGCGCAGGGCCAGCCAGATCCCGGTGGACTGGATGCGGATGGGCGAGATCCGCGACGACATGCTGAAGCCTTGGCGCCGCCAGATCATCCCGGCCGGACGCTGAACCGCCATGACCCTCGCTCAAAGAACCCTCGATCCCCGCCCGGCCCACTCGGCACCGGCGGCCCGCCCGGAACGCGGCCACCTTCGGCTGGAAGGCGTCACCAAACGCTTCGCCGGCGACGTCAACGCCGTGTCCGACGTCAACCTGGACCTGGAGCGCGGCAAGCTGCTCGGCCTGCTGGGGCCGTCCGGCTGCGGCAAGACCACGACGCTGCGGATGATCGCCGGGCTGCTGCCGATCACCTCGGGACGCATCCTGGTCGATGACGACGACATCTCGCTGAGGCCGCCGCACCAGCGCGACTTCGGCCTCGTCTTCCAGAACTACGCCCTGTTCCCACACATGACGGTGGCCGAGAACGTCGCCTTCGGCCTGGACATGCGGCGGGTGCCGAAGGCCGAGGCGCGCCGCCGGGTCGCCGAGGCTCTGGAACTGGTCCGCCTGCCCGGCTATGGCGAGCGCAAGCCGCGCGAGATGTCGGGCGGCCAGCAGCAGCGGGTGGCGCTGGCGCGGGCGCTGGTGATCAACCCCCGGATCCTGCTGCTCGACGAGCCGCTGTCCAACCTGGACGCCAAGCTGCGCGACGAGATGCGCCGCGAGATCCGCGAGATCCAGCAGCGGCTGGGCATCACGACGGTCTTCGTCACCCACGACCAAGTCGAGGCGCTGACCATGTGCGACGTGGTCGGCGTGATGTCGGGCGGCCGGCTGGCGCAGATCGGCACGCCGGAGGACATCTACGAGCGGCCAGCCTCGCTGTTCGTCGCCGATTTCGTGGGACGGACCAACATCCTGGACTGCGAGGTCCTGAACGGCCACCGCGTTCGGCTGGGAGACGGCGTCTATTCCTGCGCCGCCACCACCATCCGGCCCGGCAAGGCCAAGGTCGCGATCCGGCCGCATCGGATCAACCTGACGCCGCACCGCGACCGGGCGCTGCTCAGCACATCCACCAACAGCGCCGAGGGGCGGGTCCTGCGGACGACCTATGTCGGCGACATCGTCCAGTACGACATCGACATCGGCGGCCCGACGCTCCAGGTCGAGACGCCGACCCATGGCCGGGGGCTCGCCGTCGCGGTCGGCGACAAGCTGCTGTGCGAGTGGCGGCCTGACGACATGCTCGTGTTCGAGAGGTGATCCATGGCCGTCTCGGAAACCTCCCTCCCCCTGGCGGACGCTCCCACCGCGACGGCGCGCGCCAAGGTCTTCCCGGTCGTGCCGGTGGCGCTGCTGGCGCCGATGATGCTGGTCAACCTGATCGCCTTCATCCTGCCGGTGGCGCAGCTGGTCCGCATCTCCTTCCTGGAGGGCAGCGGCGGCGTCCTGACCGACACGACCACGATCGGCAACTACGTCGACTTCCTGACCGACGCCTATTACCTGTCGATGATCTGGAACTCGGTGCTGCTGGCCTTCGTCGTGACGGTGCTGACGCTGCTGTGCGCCTATCCGATCGCGATGTTCCTGCACACGGTGTCGCCGCGCTGGCGCAACCTGCTGTTCGTCATGACGATCTCGCCCCTGCTGGTCAGCAGCGTGGTCCGGACCTATGGCTGGATGGTACTGCTGGGCGACCAGGGACTGGTCAACAACATGCTGGTCGGCATGGGGCTGATCGCGTCGCCGCTGCGGCTGGTCAACAACACGTTGGGCGTGGTGATCGGTCTGGTCGAGATCCTGATGCCCTACATGGCGCTGTCGCTGATCGCGGGTTTCGGCCGGCTGGATGCCAGCCTCAGCGAGGCGGCGGCGTCGCTGGGCGCCGGCAGGCTCAGCCGCTTCCGCCGGGTGACGCTGCCGCTGACCCTGCCGGGCGTGGCGCTGGGCTGCCTGCTGTGCTTCGTGCTGTCGATCAGCTCGTTCATCACGCCGAAGCTGCTGGGCGGCGGACGGGTCTTCCTGCTGGCGACGGAGATCTACGATCAGGCGGTGATCCAGCTGGAGTGGCCCCTGGCGGCGACCATCTCGGTCGCGGTGCTGGTGCTGTTCGGCTTCGCGCTCGCCGTCTACTCGAACGTGGTCCGCCGGTTCGACTGACCCCCGCTTCACCGTAGAGGAGAATTCGTCATGGTAGGCTCGACGACGGTTGGGTTCAGGGTCCTCGTCACCGGACTGTACCTGTTCCTGCTCGCTCCGATCCTCATCGTCGTGCCGCTGTCGTTCAGCGACGACAACATCCTGACCTTTCCGCCGACCTCGTGGGGTGTGCGCTGGTACGCCCAGATGTTCGAGCATCAGGCGCTGGTCAACGCCTTCCAGGTCAGCCTGTCGCTGGCGGCCATCGTCACCGTGCTGTCGCTGGCGGCGGGCATTCCGGCGGCCTACGCGCTGCACCGCTTCCGCTTCCGGGGTCGGGACGCGCTGATGAACCTGTTCACGGCGCCGCTGCTGCTGCCGTCGATCGTGCTGGGGCTGTCGATCCTGCTGGTCTTCGTCAAGCTCCAGCTGTTGGCGACCTTCGTCGGGCTGGTGGTGGCCCATCTGATCGTGACGACCCCCTATGTCGTCCGCATCATGTCCACGGCCCTGACCACCCTGCCCCCCTCGGTCGAGGAGGCCGCCACCATGCTGGGCGCCTCGCCCTTGGTGGTGTTCCGCCGGGTCACCCTGCCGCTGATGATGCCGGGCCTGGTCGCCAGCGCCGCGCTGTCCTTCCTGCTGTCGTTCGACGAGGTGGTGATCTCGCTGTTCATCACCGGCCCTCATATCACCACCCTGCCAGTCGAGATCTTCAACTACGTCGAATCGCGGACCGATCCGCTGATCGCCGCCGTGTCAGTCGTGCTGGTCGCCGCCACCCTGCTGGTCGTGCTGCTGGTCGAACGCTCGCTCGGCCTGTCCAAGGCGATGGGCAAGTGAACCGCCCCTTCCGATACTTTCCGAGAGAAGACAACCCATGAAAAACGTCGCCCTGTGGATGTCGCAGCCGCACTACGGCTATCTTGAGATGACCCGGCTGGCGGGCTTCCGGACCCTGGTGATCGAGCTGGAGCACGGCACCTTCGACCTCGGCACGCTCGACCAGTTCGTCGCCTTCGCCAAGGCCAGCGGGCTGTCGGTGCTGGCGAAGGTGATCGCCCCCACCATGGAGTCGATCCAGCAGGCGCTGGACTTCGGAGCGGACGGCGTCATCGTCCCGCACATCCGCGACGCCGAACACGCCCGCGAGGTCACCGCCGCCGCCAAATACCCGCCGCTGGGAACCCGCAGCTACGCCGGCGGCCGGATCTATGGCTACACCCGCCCGGCGAGCGACGCCTTCGACACCGAGAACCGGCGGACCCGGTGCTACGCCATGATCGAGACGGCGGAGAGCCTGGAGGACATCGAGCGGATCGTGGCGCTGGACACCGTGGACGGCCTGTTCCCCGGCCCGTCCGACCTGGCGCTGGCGCGTGGCCGCGGCGCCTACGCCTTCACCGACGCCGACCGGACCGACCTGCGGCGCGTCACCGCCGCCGCGCGGAACGCGGGCAAGCCCTGGATCATGCCGGCCTGGACACCGGCCGAACGGGTCTTCGCCCAGGAGGAGGGCGCCGCCCTGATGGTGGTCGCGACCCAGAACATGACGATCCGCCAGGGCATCGTCTCGACCGTCGAGGCGCTTCGGAAAGAGGCGGTCATCGCCTGAGCCTGGTTCTCAAAATCTTCCGAATTCGAAACAAGCAGGAAACAACCGCCGTGAAGATCACGCTGATCCAGACCAACCCACAGACCGACCGCGCCGCCAACCTGCGCGGCGCCGTCGACCTGATGACCAAGGCGATCGAGAGCGACCGCCCCGACCTGATCGTCCTGCCGGAGTATTTCGAGTATTACGGCGGCTCGCTGGCCGACAAACTGGCGGCGGCCGAGCCCGCTCCCGGCGGTGCCGCCTATGAGACCATGAAGGGTTTCGCCGAGCGGCACGGCGTGTTCGTCCACGCCGGCAGCATGATGGAGCGCATCCCCGGCGAGGACCGGATTTACAACACCACCGTGGTGTTCGACCGGCGTGGCCGCGAGGTCGCCCGCTACCGCAAGATCCACATGTTCGACATCGTGGCGCCGGACGGCACGGCCTACAAGGAGTCCGCGACGGTCAAGCCGGGCGAGGACATCGTGTTCTACGAGGTCGACGGCTTCAAGGTCGGCTGCGCGATATGCTACGACATCCGCTTCGCCGAGCTGTTCCTGGAACTGGCCAAGGGCGGCGCCGACGTCATCGTGCTGCCCGCCGCCTTCACGCTCCAGACCGGCAAGGATCACTGGGAGGTGCTGTCGCGCGCCCGCGCGATCGAGACGCAGACCTATTTCGCCGCGTGCGGCCAGTGGGGCGCCCACATCTCCAGCGGCGAGAAGCGGTTCACCTATGGCCACTCGCTGGTCTGCGACCCGTGGGGCCACGTGGTCGGTCGCGCCTCGGACGGCGTCGGTCACGTCACCTCCCATATCGACCGGACCCAGATCGAGCGCGTCCGCGCGGCGATCCCGATGAAGGCCCACCGCCGTCTGGCTTGTGTCTGAGGAACCCCATGTACACGATCAACGACATGCCGGAACAGCTTCCGGCCGAGGACCTAGCCCTGCTCGCCGAGGTGGAGACCGCGACGGTCGGCCACTGGCGCCTGTTCGGCTTCATGGATTACGGCATCAAGCCGCTGCTGCGCGGCAAGCGGATCGTCGGCACGGCGGTGACGCTGGCGATTCCGGGAGCCGATTCCACCCTGCTGCACCACGCGGCGGGCCTGCTGCGGCCCGGCGACGTGCTGGTGGTCGACAGGCTGGGCGACGACCGCCACGCCTGCTGGGGCGGCGGCGTCACGATCGCGGCGAAGGCGGCGGGAGCGGTCGCGGGCATCGTCGATGGCCCCTGCACCGATCTGGCCGAAATCGAGGACTCCGACTTCCCGATGTGGGCGCGGGGCGTCTCGCCGATCACGACCCGGCTCTACGACATCGGCGGCGGGCTGAACATCGCGATCTCGTGCGGCGGCGTGCCGGTGATGCCGGGCGACGCGGTGCTGGCCGACGAGAGCGGCGTGCTGGTGTTGCCGCGCGCCGAGGTCCGCGCCGTGGCGACGGAGGCGCTGCGGCGGCAATCGAGCGGCCGCGAGCGCGAGGCGACGGTGCGGCACGGCGCCAAGCTGGGCGAGCTGACGGGGGCCAGCGCCAAAGTGCTCGCGCGAATGGCACCCTGATGACGGCGCACCGCCACCGTCGCGCTTCTCGACGGTGGCGGCAACCATATCACGAAGGATCCACGCGAAGGATCCGGTCGTCCCTCAGCCTAGCGACCCGAGGAAGTTCGAAAGGATGAGGTTCACCTCCGCCGGTCGTTCGAGCGTCGCGGTATGCCCACAGCCGTCGAGAACGTGGAGACCGCACCCGATGCGCTCCGCCATGACGGCGCTTTCCGAAGCCGGGCGGGACCGGTCCTGGCGTCCGGCGACGATGATCGTCGGAGCCCGAACAGTGTCCAGGACGTCCAGGGCATCCTCGCGGCCGAATATCAGGCGACCGAGAGGCGCTATCGTCCCGCGCAGGCGCGCCGCGTCGAACCGGGTGATCTGGTCGCGCAGGAGGATCGGCAAGTCGGGAGACCGGGTCTCGACGCCGGCCGCGAAGAAGAGCGGGATGATTTGCGCCATGATCGCGTCGTTCACCCGTCCCTCGCGTTCCACCGCGTCGAGCATGCCGAAATAGGTGCGGCGGCTCACTTCCGGTTCCGCGCCAAGATAGCTGTTGAGCAGGGCGAGGCCGGTAACCCGCTCCGGTGCGGAGGCTGCGAGGTGTGCGCCCCACATGCCGCCCATAGACGAACCGACCACCGCGAAACGCTCGATGTCGAGGCGGTCCATCAGGGCGAGCATTTGCGCCGCGAGATCGGCATGCCGGTGGGTGTCCGCCGGCAGGGGCCCGGAGTCGCCATGACCCCACATCTCGGGCACGATGAGGCGGTATCGGGACCGCAGGGCCTCGATCTGGGGTCGCCACATCCGCCAGTCCCAGAGGTAACCGTGGGCGAGGAGCACCGCCGGGCCCTGGCCGCACTCGACCATGGAGAGCGTACCGCCGGCGATCTCGAGAACGTGGCGGGTGGGCGTGTCGCTTTGTGTCGTCATAGTCTTCTCCATGAGATGGCTGGCCGGAGCGTCGGCCTACAGGCCGTGCCTTGCGCGGAGCCGCGCCGCCGCCTGCTCGCCGATGATCGCGCACGGCGCCTGGGTATTGCCGGTGGTCACGCGCGGCATGATGGAACCGTCCGCGACCCGAATTCCTTCGACGCCATGGACGGAGAGCGAAGAGTCGACGACCGACATGTCGTCGCGCCCCATCTTCGCCGTGCCGCATTGATGCCAGTAGGTGACGGCCGAATCGCGGATGAAGGCATCCTCCCCAGCGGCATCCAGGACGCCCGGAATGGCTTCGCGCGTGACGTGGGGCTTGAACGCCTCGGCGTTTCCGAGAGCGCGGCACAGCCTGACGCAAGCCCGGGCCGCTTCCAGATCGGCGGGGTCGGACAACATGTTGGCGTCGATGACCGGCGGCTTGGCGGGATCGGCGTCGCGCAGCCGGAGGCGACCGCGGCTCTTCGGCTGTGCCAGCCCCGCGAACATCGTCCAGCCATGTTCGGGCACGCCGAGTGCCGCGGTGCGGTCACTCGGCACCGGAAACTCGACCTGGCAGAACAGCAGGTCGGGAGACTCGAGTTCGGGTCGGCTCTTCCAATAGAGCGTCGCTTCGCTGCCGCTGTTGCGGGGCGCGATCGGTTCCTTGCATTCCCAGGTGCAGCCGAAGGAGACATGGTCCTGCATGTTCCGCCCCACTCCGGGCAGATGCTGGAGGACCGGGATTGAATGCCGCTCCAGTTCGGCCCGGTCGCCGATGCCCGACAGCATGAGCAGCTTGGGCGTGTTGATGGCACCCGCGGACAGGATGATCTCGCAGCGCGCGCCGATGGTAAGGACGCGTCCGTCCTTCTCGACCTCGACGGCTCGTGCCCGGCGGCCGTCGAACAGCACGCGCCGCACCTGGGCGCCGGTCAGGATGGTCAGATTGGAACGATCGGACCAGGGATGGACATAGGCCCGGTACAGCGAATGGCGCTGGCCGTCGCGGACCAGCATGTCGGTCAGGGCGGCACCACCCGGCCCCTCCATCATGGCGCCGTTCGGGCTCTCGAACGTCGGGATGCCCAGTTCGCGCGCGGCACCCAGCATCGCGTGCGCGAGCGGGTGGGGGTCATGGGCCGGCTGAACCCAGACAGGGCCATCGGTGCCGCGGAAGCGCGGGTCCGGGGTCCCCCGCCAGTTTTCGATACGCCGATATATCTCCAGAACGGATTGATAACCCCATGCGGCGTCGCCGGCCTCGGACGCGAAGAAATCCCAGTCGTCGCGATGGCCCCGCGCCCACACCATCACGTTCACGCTCGAGCCGCCTCCCAGGCCCTTGCCCATCGACATGGATAAGGCGCGGCCATGGAGATGCGGGTTGGGCTCGGCTTGAAAGCCCCAGTCGCGCTCGCTTCCAAGATTGGTCGGCCACTGGGCGGGATCGAGCACGGAGGCGGCCTCATCGCTTCCGCCAGCCTCGATCAGGAGGACCCGCGCGTCGGGATTCTCGGCGAGACGGCGGGCGATGACCGAACCCGACGCACCTGCGCCGCAGACGATGAAATCATGGACGGTATCCGGTTCGGCGGCGAACCGCCGCCGCTGTTCCCGCGCTTGATGGGTGTGGTCCGTATCCTGGCTGGCAAGGTGATGGCTAGGCATCGTTTCTTCCTTTTCCGGGGATGCTGGTTGGGAGCGGGCCTTAGGATCAGCGCGTCTCGCGCGGGCTTTCCTTGGCCGCTTGGTCGATAACGTCGGCGACGACCTTGGGCTGGGTCATGAAGACCGCGTGGCTGGCCGGCACCTCGGTGACCTCGGCGCCGATGCGGTCCGCCATGTGGCGCAGCATGCGAAGATCGAACGCCTTGTCGTCGGTCGCGATCACGGCCCAGCTCGGCTTGGAACGCCATGCGGCCTGGGTCAGTTTGGTCCCGAAGGCCGACAGGTTGATCGGGACCTGCGAGTCGCGCATGAAGGCCGCGTCCGCGTCACTCGCGTCGGCGGCGAAGCCGATCTTGAAATTCTCCGCCTTCACGAAGCCGAAGCCGTCGTCCCGCGTGTCGATGACGAATTCGGCGGGCGTGACGAAGCCTTCATATTGCTGGGCCGTCGTCTCGCCCGCGTCGGGCGAGAGGGCGGAGACATAGACGAGACCGGCGACCTTCGGGTCGACGCCGGCTTCGGTGATGACCGTGCCGCCCCAGCTGTGGCCGACGAGGATCGCCGGACCATCCTGCCTGGCCAGGGCGCGCTTCGTCGCGGCGACGTCGTCGGCGAGCGAGGTGAGCGGGTTCTGGACGATGGTCACGCGATAGCCCCGCCGCGTCAGCTCGTCATGGACGCCGCGCCAGCCGGACCCGTCGGCGAAGGCGCCATGGACCAGCACGACGTTGCGAACCGTCCGCTCCCCGATACCATGGGCGCCAAGGTCGACTTGTTGAGACTGGGCGGCGAATGGCGAGGTGGCCAGAACGGCGGTGAGGGCGGCGATGCGAAGACTGTTCATCATGGGAGACTTCCTTTCGAAAAGGACGGACAACTCAGGCGGCCGGGGTCAGGCGAACATCCAGGCCGCCGCGGCCACGGTGCGATTGAGGTCGCTCATGATCCACCATATATATCTCGATAACGTTTATCGCGATAATTAATGATTTAGCACTGAGCCTCGCCGCCGTCCAGGAAAAAAGTATCGCGATATTTATTTTCGCGATCTCAGGCCCCATAATGCGGGTGAAGGAGCATGCCATGACGAACGAAACCGACGGCCCGGTCCCGCTGGACGACCAACTCTGCTACTCCATCTATTCGGCGGGCATCGCGATCCAACGCGCCTACAAACCCCTGCTCGACGAGCTTGGATTGACCTATCCGCAGTATCTCGTGCTCAATGTCCTGTGGCGCGAGGACGAGCGGACGGTCGGCCGCATCGCCGAGCGGCTGGCACTTGAATCGAGCACGCTCACGCCGTTGCTCAAACGGCTGGAGGTGGCCGGCCTGATCCAACGGACGCGCAATCCGGAGAACGAGCGGCAGGTGGTCGTGGCACTGACAAACCAAGGGCGCGCCCTGAAGGATCGGGCTGGATGCCTCGGCGAAGCCTTGCTTGAAGCGTCCGGCCAATCCCCGGCGGAACTCGGAGACCTCAACATGAAGGTCAGGCGGCTACGGGATGAGATCTACAGCCGCATCGGGCGCTGGAGCCCCGACGGCGGCTGAATCCGCCCATGCTGGTTCCGTCATGACCACCTTCACCCGATTGCCCTGATTGCGTGGCCGGCCAAGGAAGACGATAATCCCCAACCATTCCCGAGGGCCGCGAGCCTTGGCGATCCTGAAGAAGATCCTGGAATGGCATGAACATCCGCTTCCTCGAAACCGCCATTTGCCTTGACGAACTGCGGAATTTCCGCGCCACCGCCGATCGGTTGAACATCACGCCGGCTGCCATCTCCAACCGCATCGCCGCGATGGAACAGGAGCTTGGCTTCCGCCTGTTCGACCGTGACAGCCGCGATGTCCGCCCTACCGCCGAGGGATCGATGTTCGTCGGCGGGGCGCGGGACATCGTCGACCGCTATTACGACCTGATCCGCAGCCTGCATCCCGTCCAGGAGATCGCGGGAACGGTCCGCATCGGCTTCCTGCCCAGCATGGCGCAGGCGCTGCTGCCGGGCATCGTCGGCGTGCTCCAGAAGGAGTTCCCCAATGTCAGGTTCTCGATCACGACCGACACCTCGACGACCATGCTCCAGAAGCTGGAGGCGCGCGAGATCGACGCAGCGATCTGCATAGCGCCGCCGGTGACGGCCGGCTTCCGCGTGGTGGATCTGTGCAGTCTGGGCATGTTCTGGATCGCCGATCCGCGCATCCTGACCCACGCGCCGGACGAGACGCTGACGATCGAGGACCTGCTGTCCTATCCGATCATCTCCTATGCCGTTGGCACCCATAACCACAAGCGGCTGATGGCCTATTTCGCCGACACGCTGTCGGAGGTGTCGATCGTCCACCACTCCAACTCGCTGGCGACGACGATCAACCTGGTCTCGATGGGAATGGGCATCTCCGTCCTGCCGCCGGTCAGCATCCAGCGCGAATTGCGGGACGGCTCGCTCTGCGTGCTGAAAGTGCGGCCGGCCTTTCCGCCGACGAAATACTCGATGATCCAGCTGGATCGGGACGACGAGGGCCTGGGCGGGCTGGTGACCAAGATCGCGCGCGAGGTGACGGCTGGATTCTGCGGTCTCTATGACGACAGCCTGGCGACGGTGATCTGAGCGCCGGGGCCGTGTGCTTCACGCTACTATCGAAGCATTTACCAAAAATGTCGTCGGGTGGCATGTTGGGAGGGATTGGCCCAATCAACGAGAAAAGAGAAACCCATGCGCCACATTCCCACATCCCTGAAAACACCGGCCTTGGCCGCCGCACTGATCCTCCTGTCGGCGGCGCCATCCCTGGCGCTCGACGCCGCGTACCGGGCGGAGAGCGCTTCCCCACCCGCGGCTGTCTGGTCGAAAATCGGAGATTTCTGTGGGATCGCCCAGTGGCATCCGGCGGTGGAAAGCTGCGCCCTGTCGGCCAAGGACGGCGCCACCCTAAGGACGCTGGCGCTGAAGGGTGGCGGCGCCATCCTGGAGAAGCTGGAAGCCCGTGACGACGCGGCGCGCTCGTATTCCTACTCGATCATCTCCTCGCCCCTGCCGGTGCGCGACTACCAATCGGTGATCAGCGTCGTGCCGACCGGCTCCGGTTCGGCGGTCGTCTGGACCGGGAAGTTCAACGCGCGAGACGCCAGCGACGCGGATGCGCTCAAGACCATCGAAGGGATCTACAAGGCCGGCGCCGACGTTCTCGTGAAATAACGACGAGGTTGGTATCGCCAAGCCGATGGACTGACGTTTCCGTCGGGTGTCCCGCCAGCGGCTCCGCTGGCGTGGCACCCTGCGGAACGGCTCTATGAACTCGCGCCGCTGTTTTACAATTTTATAGTGCTATTATTAAAGAATCACAAACCGTAGTGATTCAATTTGTTTGACTCCGGTCGCTGATTAACTATCCTGAAACGGTAATTTCTGGAATTAACCGGGATGCGGCCATGACCCTCCTATCGGCCTCGAAAGCCATAAGCTCGGTCTGGGAGGCTGGACACCCTTCCAGCGCCTCCTTGCTTGGACGGGCCGATCCACCAAGCGCCGCGACGCCGCTCGACCTGGTGGATCCGACAACCGTGGGCTTCGTTCCGGCCCGCCGCTCGAGGGTGCCTCGATGGCTGCAGCGTCTTGTCGGGCCCGTCGTCATCATCGCGGTTTGGCAAGGGCTCTCGATGGCGCAGCTTCTCGATCCACGGACCACCCCCGGTCCCATGACGGTCCTGAACACCGCGATCACGATGCTGGGATCTGGTGAACTCCAGGGTCACCTGTGGGCGTCGCTGCAGCGGGTCCTGCAAGGACTGGCGATTGGCGTATCCCTGGGCGTGGTCGGAGCCCTCGTCGCCGGCCTCGCGCGGTGGGGCGAGAACCTGATCGACGCCAACATGGAAATCCTGCACGCGGTGCCGAACTTCGCCTTCCTGCCCGTGCTGATCGCCTGGTTCGGGATCGGCGAGGAGCCGAAGGTGGCGCTGATCACGCTCAGCGTCTGGATCGCCATACACATCAACACCTACAGCGCCATCAGGAATGTCGACGCGTCGCTGGTGGAGGCGGCGCGGACCTTCGGAGTCGGGCGTCGCGAACTGATCACGGCGGTGATCCTGCCCGGCGCGCTACCCGGTTTCCTGGTTGGTTTGCGGCTGGCATTGACCGCCGCGTGGCTGGCTCTGATCTTCGCCGAAACCATCAATGCCCCGACGGGATTGGGCCGCATGATGAGCGATGCGCGCGAATACTTCCGCATCGATGTGATCTTCGTGCTGCTCGGGGTCTACGCCCTGCTGGGACTGGCCTCGCTGGCGGTGGCCCGTTTCCTCGAATCCTGGCTGCTTTCCTGGAGGAGGTCATTCGATGGCGCGTGACCAAACCACCCTGGAGCGGGCGCTCCTGGGCCGAGGCGATCACCACGACCATGCGGTGATCGCCCGGAACGTCGGCAAGGCGTTCGACGATCACGCGGTGCTCAGGGACTTTTCGCTGGAGATGCGGCCAAGCGAGTTCGTCGCCCTGCTGGGACGCAGCGGTTCTGGCAAGAGCACCTTCCTACGGGTGCTGGGCGCCCTCGATACGGAGGTGGACGGCTATGTCCGGATTCCCCGGCACCGGGCCATCGTCTTCCAGGATCCCCGCCTGATGCCATGGCTGCCGGTGCTGCGCAATGTCACGCTCGGCTTGCCACAGACACGCGAGGTCAAGGAACACGGTCTCGCCACGCTGGCCGAGGTCGGTCTCCAGGATCACGCGAACGCGTGGCCCCGGACCCTGTCGGGGGGAGAGGCGCAACGCGTCGCCCTAGCCCGGGCCATGGTGCGCGAGCCGCAATTGCTACTGCTCGACGAGCCGTTCGGGGCGCTGGACGCCCTGACCCGGATCCGCATGCACGCGCTGCTGCGGGAGCTTTATCGGAAGCATCGGCCGGCCGTCCTGCTCGTCACCCATGACGTCGACGAGGCGATCCTCCTCGCCGACCGTGTCCTGGTCCTGACCGAGGGCCGGATTTCCTTGAGCACCAAGATCGATCTCCCGGCGCCGCGGAACCGGTCCGACCCCCGCTTCGCGGCGTTGCGCCGTCACCTGCTGACCGAATTGGGCGTGGAACCGGACTAGCCGATTTCCCCCCGACAGATCCCAAACTCCCACACAAGGAGCCTGGACGTGACTGGATTCTCCTCGACATCTCCCCCGCTTTCTCGGCGCGCCGCCATCCGGCTGGCGAGTTTGGCGATGATGGCGCTGTGCCTCCCGATCGCCGTTCCGCCGGCCAAGGCCCAAGGCGACGACCTCGCCGCCCGTCTGGCCGCCGCCGTCCCAGCCGGGACGAAGCTGGTGGTGGCCGAACAGAACGATCAAGCCTCGATCCCGTGGAAGCAATCGAACGCGTCGGCCGGTGCCCCCTATGCCGTCACTTTCGCCAACTTCAACGGCGGCCCGGCCGTGCTGGAGGCGCTGATCGCCGGCGCCGTCGATATCGGCTATGTCGGCGAGGCGCCCCTGCCCATCGCCATCGCGTCCGGCGTCGATGACTTGGTCGCCATCGGGCTGATGGCCAATCCCGGCAGTTCCGGCAACTATTACCTCGTGACCCAGCCGGGAAGCGAAATCAAGACCGTCGCGGACCTGCGCGGCAAGACGGTGGCCTATCCACCCGGCACGGGACGCCACATGGCCCTGGCGGGGATCCTGCACCAGTACGGCCTCAACCTCGACGGCTCCGTCAAGGGAGTCCAACTGGCCGGAGCCGAGGTCGCGCCGACCTTCTCATCGCGCGGCGTCGACGCGGCCGTCGTGCTCGGCCAGCAGTATTTCCGCCTGGGCGAACCGCCCATCCTCGCCGATGGCCGGGGCCACAATTGGGGCCTCAACGCCCTGATCGTCCGGAAAGCCGTGCTCGACGATCCGGCGAAATCGGCCGCCGTGGCGGATTTCCTGCGCCGGGCCGTCCAGTTCCTCAACTGGCAGGACAAGAATCCGGATGACTGGATCAAGGCTAGCTACGTCGCGAAGCAAGGACTCACCTTCTCGCAGGGCAAGTTCCTGCTGGAGCAGGAGGGAAGGAGCGCGTTCTATCCGATCGACGCTCGGGCCATCGAGGTTTTCCAGCAGATAGCCGATGGGCTGCGCGTCACGGGCGCCCTGAAGAAGCCGGTCGAGATGGCGCCGTTTCTCGACGCCCGCTTCAACGAAATCGTGGCTTGGCAAAACCAAGCCGACGGCGTCACACCGCGCCCGCTTGCCCAGCCCGCCGCCGAGACGGCCGGCAACTGACCTTACCACCCAAATCGAAACCGACATCGATGCGCAGGGCATCGGCGTCCCAACCATGATTGGATGACGACATGACCGCCACCATCCTGAAGGCACCCCAGCAAGCATCCCGGCAAGATCCCATTCCCGCGGCGGAACCCCGCCACATCGCGGTTCACCCCCTGACCGGCCATATCGGCGCCGAGATCGAAGGCCCGGATCTGCGCCAGCCTCTCGATCCCGCCGTGGTCGAGGAGATCCGCGCGGCCCTCCTGAAATGGCGGGTCGTCTTCTTCCGCGACCAGCCGCTGACCCACGGGCAGCATGTCGCCTTCGCCAGCGCCTTCGGCCAGCCGACCCTGGGCCACGCGGTCTATGGCTTCGTCGAGGGTCATCCGCAGGTCTATTCGGTCGCCCGCGACCGGTTGGCCGCGCGTCACACCGGCGAACTCCTGGTTCGCCCCTGGACCGGGTGGCACACGGACGTCACGGCGGCGATCAATCCTCCCGCCGCCTCGATCCTGCGCGGGGTCGATATCCCGCCCTATGGCGGCGACACCTTGTGGACCAATCTCGCGGAAGCCTACAACGGCCTGTCGGAAACCCTGCGCGGCTTCGTCGACACCTTGCGCGGCGTCCACTACTTCTCGCCGCCGGAGGGCCAGGACCCGACGGAGGACTTCATCAAGAAGAACACCAGCCGCCCGCTCGTCAGCGAGCATCCGCTGGTCCGCGTCCTGCCGGAGAATGGCGACCGGGTCCTGTTCGTCAGCCCGTCGTTCCTGAAGCGGATCACGGGCCTCAAGCCGCGCGAGAACCAGCAATTGCTGGAACTGCTGTTCGAGCACATCACGCGCCCAGAATACACCGTCCGTTTCCGGTGGCATCCCGGCAGCATCGCCTTCTGGGACAACCGCGCCACCGCCCATCTGGCACCCCGCGACATCTTCAGCCTTGATTTCGATCGCCAGCTCTATCGGATCACGCTGCGCGGCGACGTGCCGGTCGGGGTCGACGGACGCCCATCCACGGCGATCAAGGGCGATCCGATCGAGGCCTACAGTCCCGAACAGGCGCATTAGAAGCCACACACGCCAAGGTTTACGGGGAGCGGTGCCATGCGATGATGGCACCGCTCCCCAAACACCTTCGCGGCGGAGCCGGCATGGCGCGGTGTCCCGAGGAACCGGCGACCTCCTTCGCGGCACTCCCCTAAACTCAGGTATGATCTTTTAAAACCAAAAGAGCGGCGCATCATCCGAAGTCGGGGGATGTCAAAGTGACGCGGCATGCTTAGGTTCTTCATAGGTCGACACGCCGTCACCCAATAAAAATCATTATGCCAACTCTGAGACCAACAAGTAAATCCGGCTTATGCCGGCGCTTGTCTTTCGATTCCTTATCGTCACCAAAGTCTCTTTGAGGAATAGCGTGTCGGGCAAGTGGGACCTCGCGTCCCGCCACTTCGTTCACTTCCAGGAAGAGAGCCTTGAAATGTTGAAAGGTAAGAACGCCCTCGTCACCGGTTCCACCAGCGGGATCGGATTGGGCATCGCCACGGCGCTGGCGGAGGCGGGGTGCGGCATCATCCTGAACGGTTTCGGCGATCCCGCCGAGATCGAGCGGATTTCCACCGACCTCCAGGGCCGTTTCGGGATCAAGACACATTATTCCGGCGCCGATATGTCGAAGCCGGCCGAGATCCGGACCATGATCGCAGAGGCGGAGGCGGCCCTGGGATCGGTCGACGTGCTGGTCAACAACGCCGGTATCCAGTTCACCGCCTCGATCGACGAGTTCCCCGACGACAAGTGGGACGCGATCATCGCGATCAACATGTCGGCAACCTTCCACGCCATGAAGGCGGCGCTGCCGGGCATGAAAAGCCGAGGCTGGGGCCGGATCATCAACATCGCCTCGGCCCACGGCCTGGTGGCCAGCCCAAACAAGGTCGCCTATGTCGCCGCCAAGCATGGCGTCGTCGGGATGACCAAGGTCGCGGCGATCGAGGCGGCCAACACCGGCGTCACCGTCAACGCGATCTGCCCCGGCTGGGTGCTGACGCCGCTGGTCGAAAAGCAGATCGCGGCCAACGCCAAACAGTCCGGCATCTCCGAGGAGCAGGCGAAGCACGACCTGCTGGCGGAGAAGCAGCCGCTGCTGGAATTCACCACGCCGGCCCATCTCGGCGCGCTCGCGGTCTTCCTGTGCGGCGACGCCGCCGCGACGATGACGGGAATCGCGCTGCCGGTGGACGGCGCCTGGACCGCCCAATAGTCGACGCTTCCGGAAGAAACCAGGAGAACCAAGACATGCTGATCCGTGAGATCATGAGCATCAACGCCACGCGCATCCGGGCCGGATCGACCCTTCGCCAAGCCGCCGACATCCTGGGGATGTCGAGCGCCAGCGACATCGCGGTGGTCGATGACGACAACAACTTCCTGGGCGTGCTGAGCGAGGGCGACATGATGCGGGCCATGCTGCCCCAGCTGACCGAGGTGCTGGAGGCCGGCGGCCACCTGGAGGACAGCTACAGCATCTTCGAGGAGAAGGGCCATGAGATGGCGAACCAGCCGATCGAGACCATCATGATCCGGCACCCGCTGGTCCTGACACCCGCCGACAACCTGCACAAGGCGGCGACCCTGATGGCGTCACGCGACATCCGGCGCCTGCCGGTGGTGGAGAATGGCAAGCTGGTCGGCACCGTGTCGCGTGCCGACGTCTGTCGGGCGGTCTTCTCCTGAGCCAGATCCCTTTTCCGGAGAACGCCATGACGCGCGACGAGATCATCGCGACCGCCTCGATGCCCGCCATAAGCCCAAGTTACCCGCGGGGTCCCTACCGGTTCATCAACCGGGAATACATGATCATAAGCTATCACAGCGACCCCGACGCCATCCGCGCCGCCGTCCCCGAGCCACTGGTCCCCGCCGGTGACATCGTGAACTATGAATGGATGCGGATGCCGGACAGCTCCGGCTTTGGCGACTACACCGAGACGGGAACGGTGATTCCGTGCCTGCTGGACGGGGAAGCGGTCAACTTCCCGGTGCAGATGTACCTGGACGACGAATCCCCGATCGCCAGCGGCCGCGAGATCTGGGGCTTTCCCAAGAAGCACGCCGAGGCCAAGCTCGTGCTGGCCACGGACACCCTGACCGGCACCCTGCGGTACGCCGGGGAGCGGGTGGCGCTGGGCACCATGGCGTACAAGCACGAGCCCATGGCCGACAGCCTCGACGCCGCCCACAAGGCGATCGGCAAGACGCAGGTGTGCCTGAAGCTGATCCCCGACGTCGACGGGCGGACCAAGATAGCCCAACTGGTCCGCTTCGCCATGACCGACATCACGGTCAAGGGAGCTTGGCGGGGCCCGGCCCGGCTGCACCTGATCCCCCACGTCAACGCGCCGGTCGCGGATTTTCCGGTGCGGAAGGTGATCTGTGGCAGCCATCTGCTGGCCGACATGACCTTGCCCTATGGCGAGGTCGCGTATGATTATCTCGCCTGATGGAACAGTCCGACGGTAACGCCCGCCGGCGAGGCGTGATGGAGCGAGCGGCATGAAGGCCAATGGCCAAGGAACCAAGACGGTCAACCTGGCGCTCCAGGGCGGGGGCAGCCATGGCGCCTTCACCTGGGGTGTCCTGGACCGGCTGTTGGACGAGCGACACCTCGTCATCGAAGGCGTGAGCGGCACCAGTGCCGGCGCCATGAACGCGGCGGCCCTGGCGCAGGGTTGGACACGGGGAGGACGGGCGGAAGCGAAGGCGACGCTGGACCAGTTCTGGCGCCGAACATCGGAACTGTCGCAATTCAATCCGATCCGGCGCAGCCTGGCCGACCGCCTGTTGGGACGGTGGAACCTGGACCACAACGCCGGGATCGGCTTGCTGGAATGGTTCTCCCACTTGCTGTCGCCCTACCAGAGCAATCCGCTGGGCGTCAATCCGCTGCGCACCGTGCTGACCGAACTGATCGACGAGAAGGACATCCAGGGCTGCGACAGCATCAAGCTGTTCATCGCCGCGACCAATGTGGAGACCGGGCGGGCGCGGGTGTTCTGGCGGCACGAGATCACCCGCGACGTGCTTCTGGCCTCGGCCTGCCTGCCCTTCACCTTCCAGGCGATCGAGATCGAGGGCGTGCCATATTGGGATGGCGGCTACATGGGCAACCCGGTGATCTGGCCGCTGATCTACCACTGCGACAGCCGCGACATCGCGGTCGTCCAGATCAACCCCTTGGAGCGCAAGGGCACGCCGCGCACGACGGTCGAGATCATGAACCGGGTCAACGAGATCAGCTTCAACGCCTCGCTGATGGCGGAGATGCGGGCCATCGCTTTCGTCCAGCGGCTGATCGAGCGCGACACGCTGAAGGACACCGAGGCGAAGCGCCTGAAGAACATGCGGGTCCACATGATCGGCGACGAGGAGAACTTGAGCGCGCTGGGCGCCACCAGCAAGATGAACGCCGAGTGGGACTTCCTGCTGCACCTCAAGGCGCTGGGCCAGGCGACCGCCGACGCTTGGCTGAGGGGGAATTGGAGCCATATCGGAGAGCGGTCGAGCATCGATCTGCGCGGCATCTTCCTGACGGCGGCCCCGGCCTCGGATCCGGACGCCTCCTCGGGGCCGGGCGGTCCGGTGCTGGCCCCACCCATGGAAACCGACCGCCGGTGAGACCCGACCAGATCGGACCACCAGGGGGGCTATGCATCCCGGCATAGCCCTGTAACGGAGTGGTATTGGACGCGCACCCGTCCAATCCCTAGGCTCGCCGGGTTAAACAACCTGGCGAGTGTGGAAGATGAAAGTCACCGGCGCGGAGATCTACAGCCCCCTGATCGATGGCAGGAATCCGGTCATCCTGAGACTCAGGACCGACGAGGGCATCCATGGCCTGGGCGAGGCGGCCCTGGCCTATGGCTCCGGCGCCAACGCCGCAGCCACCCTGATCGGCGAGTTCATCGAGAAGCTGGTGCTGGGCCGTGACGCGTCGCGCATCGAGGCGATCTGGAGCGATCTCTACGACCACACCTTCTGGGCCAAGGGCGGCGGCCCGATCGTCTTCGCGGCGATCAGCGCGATCGAGCAGGCGCTGTGGGACATCAAGGGCCGCGCCCTGAACGTCCCCGTCTATCAGCTGCTGGGCGGCAAGTTCCGCGACGACGTCAGGACCTACGCCAATGGCTGGTCGTTCCGGGCGACGACGCCGGTCGAACTGGCGCGCGCCGCGGCGGCGGTGGTCGAGAAGGGCTACGACGCGCTGAAGTTCTATCCGCTCGGCCGGCCGATCCCCGACCACGCCAACGGCATCTTCTCCCACGTCTCGCGCCGGGAGTTCGACCGGTCGGTGACCGAGCGCGCGGTGGCGCAGGTCAAGGCGGTGCGCGACGCGGTTGGGCCGGATGTCGACCTGATGGTGGACATGAGCGCCGAGCTGACCCCCGACGCGATCATCCAGGTCGGCCGCAGGCTGGAGGAGTTCGACCTGCTGTTCCTGGAGGAGCCGGTCGATCCTTCCGACATCGACGCGCTGAAGATGGTGTCTGACAAGCTGGACGTGTCGATCGCGGTGGGCGAGCGGCTGTACACCCGCTACGGCTTCCGTCCCGTGTTCGAGAAGCACGCCGCCGCCATCATCCAGCCGGATATCGGGACCACCGGCGGCATCATGGAGGCCAAGAAGATCGCCGCCATGGCGGAAGCCTACAGCATGCGGGTGGCGCCCCATGTCTGCGCCGGGCCGGTCGCCAGCGCCGTGGCGCTTCATCTGGACGCCTGCATCCCGAACTTCCTGATCCAGGAGCTTTACCCGTTCCGCGTTCCGGAGCACTTCGCCCTGGTGGACGACGCTGTCGAGACGCGAGTGCGCGGCGGCAGGGTCGATATTCCGGATCGGCCGGGCTACGGCGTCGAGTTGGTCGAGGAGCGCGTGGCGCCGCACCTGCATTCCCGGATTGGCAAGTGACGCGGGCGGCTTGGTTGGAGGGCGGCGCGCGGCTTTATGTCGAGAATGCGCGGGGCCGCGATCCCGCCTATCTGATCGGCGAGACGGCGGTGCGGGACGCCTTGGGACCCGAGGTGGAGGTCACGGTCCGGTTCGACGACCAGCGCGACCTGGAGGCCCTGCGCCGCGCCACCCTCTTCATGGGTGGCAAGATCGACACGGCGCTGCTGTCGGCCAACGCGCCCAACCTGCGCTTGGTCCACTGCACAAGCGCGGGGGTCGAGCCCTATCTGCCGCTGGACTGGCTGCCGGCGGGGGCGGTGCTGACCAACAGCAGCGGCGTCCACGCCGCCAAGGTCGGCGAGTTCGGCCTGATGGCCCTGCTGATGCTGAACGACCGCATCCCGCTGTTCGCCACCAACCAGCGGGCCCATGTCTGGCACCGTCACCTGAATGGCCCGATCGCCGGCAAGCGGGTCCTGATCCACGGCGTCGGTGCCCTGGGCGGAGCCGTGGCGGAGAAGGCGCGGCTGCTCGGGATCGAGGTGCTGGGCGTACGGCGCGGCGGCGGGTCGCACCCCCATGTCGATCACATGGTGACCCCCGAGCGGCTGGGCGAGGTGTTGCCGAAGGCCGACTTCCTGGTCGTCACCTGCCCCCTGACGGACCGGACGCGCGGCGTCATCGGCGCCGCGGAACTGGCGGCGTTGAAGCCGGGGGCCGGGGTGGTCAACCTGTCGCGCGCCGCCGTGATGGATTATGACGCCCTCGCCGACGCGCTGGAGAGGGGGCACGTTTCCGGCGCCATCCTGGACGTGTTCGAGCGCGAGCCCCTGCCCGCCTCCGCCCGCTGGTGGGACGTGCCGAACCTGATGGTGGTGCCGCACGTCTCGGCCGACGATCCGACCAGCTACATCGACCGCTGCCTCGCGATCCTGGCCGACAACCTCCGCCGCGCCGCCGAGGGCCTGCCGCTCCGCAACGTCGTTCGGGAGGATCGCGGCTACTGACGGGCCCCTCGCGTCCTTATGTTTCCCTTACGCGCCCAATGCGCGGATTTTACAACCTTCCATATCCAAATTAACGCGACCACATGGGATCATTCCCTCCGGTGACAAGCCAAGTCCACCCAGGAGGACCCCATGCATGGCCTGCTTCGACGCTGTGTCGACCGGCTCGTTCCGATGATCACGCCGCCCATCCCGCCAACCGCCCCGCGCCGGCTGGAGGACCTGCCCATCCTCGAGATGGCCGACGCCCTGCGGAAAGCCCGCGAGGAAATACTGGAAACCTTCGGCGATGATCTGCCGGAGGACGTTCAGGAAAGGCTGATGCCCTCGTATCTCCGGGCCCAGGGAATCGTCAAGAAGCCGGCATGGGCGCCATGTGCCCAGGATCCTCACGGCGGGAAAAGGCTCGCGGCATCATGACCAAGGGTTCCGCGAACAGGCCACCCCTCAATGCGCCGCGCGGATCGCGGCCGGAGGTCGAGCGTGCCCGGCTCATCCTCTTCCGCTTCGCCCTCGCCATCCTGTTCATCCTGGCGGCCGCGTACGGCTCACGATGGTTGGGTGGGGTATGACGCCATGACTTTCCACCCAAGAAGCGGCGCGATCATCGCGATGATCGCGGGTTTGTCCCTGGCGTCGATCGTTCTGGTCTCCCTGGTGGGAGTTCGCGGCTGGGCGACGGCCCAGCGCCTGCCGAACTTGTTCCTGGCGTCGGCCTCCGTCGCCGGATCCGATCGCGGCGGCGAAATCCTATCCCAAGATTGACTTCGGGAATCCCAACCATGCCCCATACGACCTTCGTGGTCGAGCGCGAGGCTGACGCCATCCTCGCCAACGGCACCACGCGCGTCCTCCCTTTCGATCGCTATGTCGCCGAACCCTCCCTTTGCCCCGCCGACGGCCTGATCGTGAATCTTTGCCAGGGAGGCTATTTGTCGAGCCGCTATTACTGTTCCCTGCTGGGGGAAGCGCGCGGACACAGGGTTCTCCCAACCTTGAACCGCGTCGCGCGGGACGTGTCCGGAATGTCCCACTCCGGCGACAGACCCGCCATCACTCCGGCGCGGGAGCTTGGCGAGGCCCGCCTCGCCATCCTGCACGATCCCGGCGACCCGCACCCACCGTCGCGCCGCCAAACGCTGGAGCGCTTTCGGCGGGTAGGCTCCGACATGAACATCGCGGTCGACCTGATCCGTCACGATGACAGGGCGTGGCTGACCCGGTTCGACGCGCTGTTCATTCGCGAGACGACGAGCGTGGTTCACCCCAGCTTCCGTTACGCGACGGCGGCGCGGATAGCTGGAATGCCCGTGATGGACGATCCGCGATCGATCCTCCGGTGCTGCAACAAGGTGTTCCTGGCCGAGATCCTGCGGCGGCATGGCGTCGCCACGCCCCGCACCCGCGTGATCGACGGCGGGGGTTTGACGGCGGCCGCGACGGAAATGGGCTATCCGCTGGTGCTCAAATCGCCGGATGGTTGCAGCAGCCTGGGCGTCTTCAAGGCCATGAACGCGGACGAACTGGCGGCGATCGGGGCGACGCTGCTGCGCTCATCCCGCCTGATCGTGGCCCAGGAATATGTCCAGACCGAATTCGACTGGCGGATCGCCATCCTGGCGGGCCGGCCGTTGTTCGCCTGCCGCTATCGCATGGCGCGAGGACATTGGCAGATCTTCCGCCACGCGCCGAACGGCACCTCCGAGGAAGGCGCCACCGAGGCCGTGGCGCTGCCCAACGTTCCAGCGCCAGTGGTGGACGCGGCCGTCCAGGCGGCCCGAACGATCGGCGATGGCCTCTACGGCGTGGACATCAAGGAAACCCCACGGGGAGCGCTGGTCATCGAGGTCAACGACAATCCCAACATCGACGAGGGCCTGGAGGACGCGATGCTGGGCGACGCCCTCTACCGGATGGTGCTGGGAGAGTTCGCCAGACGCGTCGCGGCGCGGCGGAGCGTGCCCCCGCCAGCCAACACGCCGCCGCGACATCCCCCGCGGCCGGCGTTCGTGGAGCGGGGTACGTCGCGCCTGATCACCCCAATGGCTAGCGGACACGTTCCCAGATGATCGTTATGTCGGTGCCTTCCGGACGACGGAACGTCTAGATCATCCGGTCGCCGTCGACAACCATCTTCAGATCATCGGTGGTGCGGACACTTCCCACCCAGTTCGGAAACGTCGAACCTTCGACCCGGTTGCCACTGAATTCGCCCCGCTCATCGACGGTATACCGGCCGAAGAAGCCGATGCCGCCGGCCATGGCCGCGCGGTTTTCCGCATCCGTACCCTCACCCCGGACATTGGAGGCGAACCTGGGCACGCGGGGATCGGTGAGAACCTCCACAAAGGTCAGATCCTCCGTGAAGACGAGCCATCCGTGCGGGTCCGGCCCATAGGCGGGCGTATTGGAGCCCTGGGGATCGATCTGCGCGGAAACCATCCGCCAAGTCCCGGCGACTTTATTGGCACCTTGCGCCGAGGCGGCGCCGGACGCCATCGTCGCGGCCATTCCCAGCGCGAATAGAGCGCTTGCGAACCTGTTCATGATGATGCTCCTTCATGTTTCGTCCCACACCCCGACTTCTTCGCCAAGGCTCTGTCGATCAACGCATTCATGTTCGGCAAGGAGTGCGCCGACATATCAACCACCTACGGTCCGCCAAGGAAGTCGCGGCGGCTGACGGATGGAAATGAAGTTCGATCATCGCCCTGCATGGGACCTTCCTCGATCGCGTGGACGGGTATGTCGTTGGCGTCCGCGATCCTTGGTAGAGAGATCGCGCGGGTTCGAACCTCCGGGTATTTGAGGGCTCAACGTTATTCCGTAACCGCGGTTAGGGCATGATTCGAAACCCGCAGAGCCCGAATTCACATCTTGGCCATCATGCCCATCTCATCCGGACGCAGCGTCAGCACCAAGACGCCGGACGCCATGACGGCGACGGTGTGCTCGAATTGCGCGGACAGCGAACCGTCCCTCGTCACGACGGTCCAGCCGTCATCCTCGGATCTGACATTCCGCCGGCCCCGGTTGAGCATCGGTTCGATCGTGAAGACCATGCCCTCGCGGAGGGTCATGCCAGTCCCCGGCTTGCCGAAATGCGGAACCTGCGGTTCCTCGTGCATCTGGCGGCCAATGCCGTGCCCGCAATACTCGCGCACCACGGAATAGCCGTTCCGCTTGGCATGCCGTTCGATCGCCCAGCCGATGTCCCCGAGCCTGGCACCCGGACGGACCGCCCGGATGCCCATCCACAAGGCTTCGTAGGTGGTCTCGACCAGCCGCTTGGCGGCGGGATCAACCTCGCCGACGAGATAGGTCTTGCTGGAATCCGCGATATAGCCGTTCTTCTCCAGCGTGATGTCGAGATTGACGATGTCGCCGTCCCGCAGAACGACCGATCGCGACGGGACGCCGTGGCAGACGACATCGTTCACCGAGGAATTCAGCACGAAACCATAGCCATATTGGCCCTTGCTCGCTGGCCGGGCCTGTAGGTCATAGACGATGAACCGCTCGACCATCTCGTCTATCTGAAGCGTCGACATCCCGGCGAGCGGGGTTCGATCCAGCAGCTCGAACACCGACGCCAGCAGCCGGCCGGATTCGGCGAGCAACGCCAATTCCCGGGGCTGCTTGGTCATGCCTCACCCACCGCCAGTTCCTGAACCGCGACGCCGGCGGAACCAAACTCGCGCCTGATGATCTCGGTAAAGCCGAGGGTCGGGTTCATCTCGCACAACATGCCAACCTTGATCCAGTAGGCGGCCTGCGCGTTGATCGACCGGCAGGATACCTTGCTCGCCCTGCGCAGTTGATCATGCAGATCATCATCTATGTTCACGATGCCCATCGGAATCTCCTGATACGATTCATATATGAAACGTATATACGCGTGTCGCGGGATTGCCAAGGGGCTTTGCGGGAAAAGGCCGGGATGCAACAAGCCCGACGACGATCTGTTGACCGGCGGTAGCGAAGAACGGAACAGGGCCGCCCGCGCATGAGTCTTTTCAATGGTCTAAGCGCTGACAATCAAGGTGCCGATGACCGGGTGATCCTCCTCGTCTGCACCATGAGGAACGAGGGGCCATATATCCTGGAGTGGCTGGCCTACCATCTGTCGATCGGCTTCACCGACGTCGTGATCTGCACCAATGATTGCATCGACGAATCCCCGCTGTTGCTGGACCGGCTCCACGAGATGGGAGTGATCACCCATGTCAGGAGCGAGGTGCCGCCGGGGGAGAAGCCACAGCTGGTGGCGTACCGGAAAGCCCAGGAGCTGGATATCGGTGGGCGAGCCGATTGGGCCATGGTGCTGGACACGGACGAGTTCCTGAACATCCATGTCGGCTGCGGCCGGGTGACCGATCTGCTGGACGCCGTTCCGGACGCCACGGCTTTCCTGCTGAACTGGCGGATCTTCGGTGATTCCGGGCATGCCGGGTGGAGCCGCGAGCCGGTGTGCGAGCGGTTCACCAGGGCGTCCGTCCTGCAGGACGCGGTCAACCTGTCGTTCAAGACGCTGTTCACCCGGATCGACGCCTATTGGTGCAAGCTGATGCCGCATCAGCCGCGCTATCCCCGCGACGGACGAGCGGCGGAGCTTCGCTACGTCAACGGCGCGGGATCTCCCTTGCCGGCCTATTTCCACGATGAGTCGCGCGACGACTTCCTTCAGTCGGAGCCGGATCTGGTGTCGTGGGAACTGGCGCAGGTCAATCACTACAACACGCGGTCACGGGAGGACTATCTGGTCAAGCACGCCCGCGGCAATGGCATCGTCGACGGTTGGGATCTCGATTGGAACTGGAACGCGTTCAACAAGAACGACGAAACCGACACGACGATCCTGCCCAAGCTGGCGCGGGCCCGCGCGGTGATGGCGAAACTGCTGGACGATCCGGAGGTCCGGCGGCGGCACGAGCGTTGCCTTCACCTTTATGGAGCGCATGTGACGGCCCTGCTGGAGCCGCGTCGGCCGGTGGTTCCCGCCGGCGCGGAGGGCTGAGCCCATGGCCCCGCATCCTCCTTTCACCTTCGGCGTTCCGCTGATGCCGCGAGCCCTGGCGGGAGACTGGGCGCTGGTCGAGGATCTGCTGGGCCTGACCCTGGCCTCGATCCTGGCGCAGACCGACGGGGACTTCACGGTTGTCATCGCCGGGCACGACCGGCCGCGCGGACTTCCCGACGATCCCCGCGTCGGCTTCCTGGCGGCGGATTGGTCAGCGGGCGGGCAGCGGTCGGACAACCTGGACAGCGGGCGCAAGAAGCACGCGATCAACGACTTCGTCCTGCGACACGGCGGTGGCTTGCTGATGTTCGTCGACGCCGACGACTGGGTCGATGTCCGGCTGGTCGAGACCGCGCGGCGGGTGATCCAGCCGCGCCATGTCGGCGCCGTCATCACGTCCGGCTTCGCCACCGACCTCGCCACCCTGCGGAGCGTGCCCCTGCCCCACCCCAAGGTGTTCGACCAGGAGTTCCACCGGGTCTGCGGGTCGAGTGTGATCGCCAATCTGCGGCCGGAAGACCCCGATCCGTTCCGCCGCGACCCCTATCCCGTGCTGCACGAACACCATCTATGGATCGAGACGGCGCGCGAGCGGGGCGCGGAACTGGCGTTTCCCGCGGTGGCCGGGACCTATTTGGTCAACACCTCGCAGAACCATTCCGAGACACATGGTCCCTTCGCCGACTGGCGCCGGAGCTTCTCCGATGGCGTCGCGACGGAGGGCGAGGCGATGAACGCGGCGGCGGCGGCGCGGTTTGGGCTGGATCTGGAGCGGATCGCCGCCGTGTCCCGGCGGAGGGTTCCCCATGGCGGTTGACGGCAAGATCATCCAGCGCTTGGCCGACATGGGCCGCGAGCGGGGGTTCGTCACGATCGATCAGGTCAATCAGGTGCTGCCGGTCGATCATATGAGCGATGTCGAGCTCGCCAAGGCGCTGGAGCAATTGGAGCGGGCGGGTGTGTCGGTCGAGATCGACGACATCCTGACGCCCAGTCGGCGGTTAGGCGGCGAACCGTTGGACACGCCCGATTTCCCGCTGCCGGACATCGAGGACGAGGGTAACCAGCGGGTCGTCCCGATCCGCCCCGCGGTTCCGGTCGAGAGCGGCCAGCACGGCTCCCCACCGTCCCGATCGGTCGGAGAGGACGCCGCCGTCATCGAACCCGGTGCCGGCGAGGCCCTGCCGTCCCACCGTGTCCTGATCGTGCTGGCCGCCGCCGTGCTGCTGGTGATCCTGGCCGCCGTGCTGCTGCTTTAGCCCTGCTGATATGCTTGCGGTCAGGAACTCCGGGCCGTCAGCGCCGGTTTGACTTGTTCCCGCCCCGTCTGGTCGAGACTGGGTGGAAACCGCGAGAGGATCAGCATGCAACGCAAAATCATCGTTGCCGGCTCGCATGGCGTGATCGGACGGGCGGCCGCCCTTCGTCTCGCCGGTCAGCCGGATACCCAGGTATACGGCCTGTCGCGCCGCGTCGAGCCATCGATAGATGGCGTCGAGGCCATCTCGGTGGACCTGACGCGCGCCGACCAGGTCCGGGAGGCGCTGGGTGGCGTCCGCGACGTCACCCACATCGTCTTCGGCGCCTATATCGAGAAGGCGACGGCGGCCGAGAAGAGCGAGCTGAACACCCTGATCCTGCGCAACTTGCTGGACGTGGCGGAGGTGACCTCACCGGGGCTTCGGCACATCACCTTCTACCAGGGCGGCAAAGCCTATGGCGCCGATCTGGGGCCGTTCAAGACGCCCGCGCGCGAGGACGATCCGCGCCTGATGCCGCCGAACTTCTACTACGACCAGGAGGACCTGCTGCGCGAGCGCCAGCGTGGCAAGGATTGGTCGTTCACCGCCCTGCGGCCGGAGGCGGTCTGCGGTTTCGCGGTCGGCAATCCGATGAACCTGTCCATGGTGATCGCCGTCTACGCCGCGATCTCCAAGGAGCTTGGCATCCCACTCCGCTTCCCCGGCACCGAGGCGGCCTATCGGGCGCTCTATCAGGTGACATCCGCCGACATCCTGGCGGAGGCCGCCGACTGGGCCGGCCAGACCCCGGCGGCTGGGAACGGGATCTTCAACATCACCAACGGCGACTATTTCCGCTGGCGGCACATGTGGCCGAGGATCGCGCGGATGTTCGACATGGACTGCGCCGACCCGGTGCCAACGCCGCTCGCGACCTACATGACGGACAAAGGGCCGCTGTGGGAACGCATGACCGAAAAATACGGGCTCCAGCCGATCGCCTACGAGAGGATCGCCTCGTGGCAATTCGGCGATTTCATCTTCAACAGCGGCTTCGACAACATCAGCAGCACGATCAAGGCGCGTCAGGCCGGCTTCCAGGCCTGCATCGACACGGAGGACATGTTCGACGGCCTGTTCCGCCAGTTGCGCGCCGACCGGATCATTCCGCCGCTGTCCTGAGATCCGACACGAAAAACCAATACAATGACCAGGAGACTGACATGAAGGGTATCGTCCTGCGCCAACCCGGCGGGCTCGACAAGCTGGAAGCGGTCGACATGCGCGATCCCGGCGTTCCCGGCCCCGGCGAGATCCGGGTCAGGCTGCGCGCCAGCTCCCTGAACTATCATGATTACGGCGTCGTCAGCGGCGGGATACCGACGGCGGACGGGCGGATACCGATGTCCGATGGCGCCGGTGTGGTCGACGATGTCGGCGACGGCGTCACCGAGTTCGCGGTGGGAGACCACGTCATTTCCTGCTTTTTCCCAGATTGGCAGGATGGTCCCGCCACGGCCGGCGACTTCAAGCGGGTGCCGGGCGACGGGATCGACGGCTACGCTCGCGAAGGCGTCACGCGCCCCGCCAGTTGGTTCACGCGCTCGCCCAAGGGTTACAGCCACGCCGAGGCGGCGACGCTGACGACGGCTGGGCTGACCGCGTGGCGGGCGCTGGTGGTGGATGGCGGCTTGAAGGCGGGCGACACCGTGCTGGTGCTGGGCACCGGCGGCGTGTCGGTCTTCGCGCTCCAGTTCGCCAAGATGATGGGCGCCAAGGTCGTCGCCACCTCGTCATCCGACGAGAAGCTGGAGCGGGTGAGGGCCCTGGGCGCCGACCACACCATCAACTACAGGAGCCACCAGGACTGGGGTGGGCTGGTGCGCGACTGGACCGGCGGGCGCGGCGTCGATCACGTGGTCGAGGTCGGCGGTCCCGGAACGCTGGCGCAGTCGATCACGGCCGTGCGGGTCGGTGGGCACATCTCGCTGATCGGCGTCCTGACCGGCAGGTCCGGCGAGATCCCGACGGCGGCGCTGATGGCCAAGCAGGCGCGCCTGCAAGGCCTGATCGTCGGCAGCCGGCGACATCAGACCGAACTGGTGCGGGCGCTGGACGCCACCGGGGTGCGGCCGGTGATCGACAAGAGCTTTGGTCTTGGAGAGATCGCCGACGCGTTCCGGCTCCAGGAATCGGGTGGGCACTTCGGGAAGATCTGCCTCGAGTATTGAGGCGGGTTCCGACGGTTCGGAGTTTCCATCCCCTGGAAATCTGGTAATACCAGAAGCGACAACAAACCGACGGGATGGAGACGCTCCCCAATGGAAAAATTCGCCGATTACCGGCTCCGCGCGCCCGAGCTGGGCTCCTTCATCGTTCAACTGCTGTCCCGCGCCGGAGCCGACGATCCCAGCGCTGCGGCGGTGTCGCGCGCCGTGGTGGACGCGTCCGCTCGCGGATTCGACACCCATGGCGTGCGGCTGCTGCCCCACTACATGCGGACGCTGAAGGGCGGGCGGATCAACCGGAGCCCAAATCTCGGCTTCACCAAGTCCGCTCCGGCGATCGGCCACCTGGACGCCGACAACGGGTTCGGCCATCCGGCCAGCTACCGCGCGATCGAGGAAGGCATGGCGATGGCCGACGCCACGGGCATCGCGGCGGTGACGGTCCGCAACTCGTCGCACCACGGCGCCACCGGCTGCTACACCATCGTGGCGGCCGAGAACGGCTACACCGCGATCGGGATGACCAACACCGACAGCATCGTGGTTCCCCATGGGGGCACCAAGGCGTTCTACGGCACCAATCCAATCAGCTTCGCGGTGCCGGTCGTGGGTGAGCAGCCGCTGCTGCTGGACATGGCGACCAGCAGCGTGCCCCTGAACCGGGTGTTCCTGCGCCGCGCCACCGGCGCTCCCCTGCCGCCCGAGGTCGCCGTCGACGCCGACGGCGAGATGACCACCGACGCGCACGCGGCGCAGGCGCTGCTGCCGCTGGGCGGCTTGATGTTCGGCCACAAGGGGGCCGGGCTCGCCTGCATGGTCGATCTGCTGTGTTCGGCCTTCGCCGGCATGGGCCATGGCGCCACGCTGATGCCGTTCGGCGGCCCGGATTTCAGCACGCCCTGCCCCCTCGGGCACTTCTTCCTGATCCTGAAGCCGGAGCTGTTCCAGCCGCTCGATGGCTTCAACGACAGCGTCGCGGCCTTCCTGAAGGACTTGCGGAGCCAGCCGGCCCACCCCGGCACGCGCGTCATGGCGCCGGGCGATCCGGAGCGGGAAGCCATCGCCGACCGCGAGGCCAACGGCGTGCCGATCGACCCGGTGACCTGGGCGGCGCTCCAGGAGTTGGGCGGCGAGTTCGATCTGACAGCACCCGTTCCGGTTTCCCAGTCGTTCCACGAGGAGTGAGGGTGCGGGTTGGGGAATGACGCCGCGGCGTCATTCCCCCTTGGGTTCCAATCCGGCTCCGATCTCGAGCCTAATCGGGCTTTCCGTTGGTCCAGGAGACCTGTTCGTCGAACAGCGGGATGGTCGAGACGGCCATCTTGGCGCTACCCTCCTTGATCTGCCGCGAATAGGAGACGTAGACGAGCGAGTTGTTCTTCTTGTCGTAGATTCGACGCACGACCAGTGATTTGAAGATCAGGCTTTGGCGCTCGCTGAAGATCTCGTCGCCATTCTTGTCGGTGTCGATCTCTCCGATGACGATCGGCCCGGTTTGGCGGCAGGCGATCGATGAGTTTGACGGATCCTGGAACCAGTCTCCCTGCCGCAGCCGGTCGATCAGCCCTCGGCTGAAATAGGTCATGTGGCAGGTGACGCCCTGGATTTCGGGATCGCTGATGGCCTCGATGACGATGTCGTTGCCGGTCCAGTCGGTCCCGATCTTGCCAACCTCCTCGGCCGAGGCGGAAATCGGTGCGGATGTCGCCAAGGCCGCTGTCAGGGCGGCCGCGAGCGCGAGGGCGTTGCGCGGCATTCTCTTCCTCTTCTCCATGCGCGGCCTCAGTACCGGCCCGGCATTCCGCTGCCACCGCCGACCTGCTCGCCGCCGCCGCTGGCGCTATCACCGTCGCCTCCGCGGGTGGCGTAGTAGGCCTTGATCTCGGCGTCCAACTCGTCCCGGCGGCGCGCGTCGGGTGAATCCGCCGGCGCGTCGGTGAGCCGGGAGAACTCCTGCATGGCCTTCTCGAATTCCTCGGTGCTGTTGATCGGCATGGTGGCCTCCGTCTTTGGTTTGTTGATCTTGGGTCTGTTGGATGAGTAACACCCGAGACCGTGTCACGGCCCCGGTGTCACATCAGGCAGTAGTCGACCGGCTTGAGCGGGGCCGGAAGGTCGGTCTCGCCCACGGCTTCCAGAAGGTCGATCTCGACGCGCCGGCATATCGTGTTGAGCGGCAGGTCGTTGGCCAGCAGGCCGAACGGCTCCTCGATCTCGTCGCCGATCGCGTCGAGGCCGAAGAACGTGTAGGAGACCAGCCCGACCACGAAGGGCGTCATGAAACCCGTGGTGTCGACCAGACCGAACGGCAGCGCGAAGCAGTACAGGTAGGCGGTGCGGTGCAGCAGCAGCGCGTAGGAGAAAGGCAGCGGCGTGTGGCGGATGCGTTCGCACCCGGCCTGGACCCCCGCCAGCGCGGTGATGTCGCCTTCCATCTGGGCCACCATCATCGGGTCGAGGCGGCCGGCGGCGGCGAGGGCGGCGACATCGCGGCTGAGCAGGCGCAGGATTTGGTCGGGTGGGTTGGCCGAGGATGCCACGGCTTTGGCGTCGACCCCGGTCAGCCAGGAGGCGCTCTCGTCGTCGGTGGTGCCGCGCACGTGGTGCTTGAGCGAATAGGTGAACGCGATCAGCCGGCGCGCCATGACGCGCGGGAGGTCGTCATCCTCCGCGGCGGGCCGGGCGTGCGTGGTGAGCAGGCGCGCGACCGTGCGGGTCCGGATCACCAACTCGCCCCACAGCTTGCGCCCCTCCCACCAGCGGTCGTAGCTCGCGGTGTTGCGGAACCCCAGGAAGATGGCGAGCGCCAGACCGATCAGGCTGAACGGGATCGGCGTCAGCGTCACCTTGTGGTCGAACAGGGTTCCGTGCGCCATCGTGACCAAGGCCGCGACCCCGATGGTGCAGAACACCTGCCATTTGATGCGCGGGACGATCGAGCCCCGCATGATGAAGAATAGCTCGAATGCCGATGGACGTTTTCGGACGATCATGACGCTCTCGTTGTTCCGGTCTCAGGGAACAGCGACGCCATGGTTTTGTGCGGTCCGGGGGTGCGTGGGGAGTGCCCGTCCACGCGATGCGGCGCTTTCGATGGCCTGCGCCAAGGTGGTATGAGCGTGGCGCGGGGTGAGGGGATGGATGATCGCGACGCCGTCCATCAACCCGCTTGAGCTTTTCAAGTTTCGTAGCTACGATTGTAGTGCGGAATGCCGATTGAGGAAACCGCGCCGATGTTCGAGTGGGATGACAATAAGAACAACGGTAATATCGCCAAGCATGGAATCGACTTCAATGCGGCCATGGAAATCTGGAGCGGCCATGTGATCGAGGTCACCGACGTTCGACAAAAGTATGGTGAGGATAGGTTCGTAGCATTTGGGGAGTTGAACGGCAGAGTGCTGGCGGTGGTGTTCACATGGCGGGGCTCGACCCGCAGGATAATTTCAGCGAGGAGTGCGGATCGTGGCGAACGAGCAGAATATCACAAGGCGATCACTGACCGATCGAAGACCTGACCAGAGCGATTGGAAGCGGGTCCACGCCCTGACCGATGAAGAGATAGCGCAAGCGGTCGCGGACGATCCCGACGCCGCCCCGATCATGGACGCTGCTTGGTTCGCCGAGGCCGCGAAGCGGTTGCCGGCCAAGAAGCAGTTGACGCTACGCTTGGACGAGGATGTGATCGAGTTCTTCAAGGGCCAGGGCGACGGATACCAGACGCGCATGAACGCCGTGCTGCGCGCTTTCATGGAGCACGCCAAGCAGGCGGGGTGACGGTGCCTCGGGCCAGTTGGATCCTCCGCATCCGCTCATTCACGGATCGGCAACAAAGTTCGATCGCCGTGGCTCCGGACCAAGAGCCGGCGAACTGACGCAAAGCCGCTGATGGCGGTTGGTCACGCCTGAGAATCCAGCAACTCATCGACAGGACAGTTCCCACATACGGCCTCGTCGCAAAGACGACAGACCGAATAGGCGTGGTCGACGTTCTCCACGATCCCACGCAGCAGCTTCTCGGTCAGCGCGCCGAAAGTGGCGCGCTCGTCCGCGTCGAGCCGGTCGAGCAGCCGCTCGAGACTGTCCAGCCGCGCGGCCCGGATGGTCGCGCAGGCCCGTCTCCCCGCTTCGGTCAGTTTGAGCGCCACCGCGCGACGATCATGCTCGGAAGCCTCCCGGATCACCACCCCGTCGGCCACGAGACGGTCGACCAGACGCACCGCGCCCGGGTGCGAGAGCCCGAGCGCGCGCCTAAGCCGGTCGATCGACATGCCCGGATCATGGGCGAGCAGCGATATGGCGGCGGCCGCCGGCCCCGGTTCCGGCGCTGCGGCCTGGGCCTCGCGGAGCAGGGCATCGGTGATGGCCAGGGCGAGCGCGCCGACGATGTTGGCGGTCCTATTTTGGGTCATGAGGTAAATTATATGCGCGAAGCATAGACATCAATATTCAAATCATATTATATGCTTCACGCATATAATTTTTTGGAGGAACCCATGCCCAACAATCCCACTCGTCCCGCCTTCGGCGTGGATGTCTTTCTCTCTCGGACGGACCCGCGCAACCGGGCCGCATCCGCCGGTCGCGCCGTGGCTCTCGCTGGTGTCGTCCTGCCGCTGTTCCTGATCGGCATCCTGAAGTTCACACAGGTCGAGATCGACGCGCTCAAGCCGCTCATCGGTGGGACGCCCTGGCTCGCTTGGCTTTATCCCGTCTTCGGCGAGGCGGGGGCATCGTATCTGCTCGGTGTCGTCGAGATCATCACCGCGGCGCTGTTCGTGGCCTCGCCCTGGTCGGCGCTCGCGGGGGTCGCCGCCGGCGCGCTTGGCTCGTTGACCTTCGCCGTCACCACCTCCACCATGTTCGCGCTACCGATCTGGGAGGGGTCGCTGGGTGGCTTCCCGTGGCTCAACGCCACCGGGCAGTTCCTGATCAAGGACGTGGCGCTCCTCGGCATCAGCCTCCTCGTATTCGGTGGGGGCGCCGCAAGCCTTTCGCGGGGTCACAACCCTGGATCAGGCGGACACGCGGTTCGTGGATAGGCGGGCGTCGCCGCCCGTGCCCTTCCCTCGCCTGTGCCGCCCCATGACAGGCGCAAGGGGGTTTCGGAGGAGCGGTTTTCCACTATGATGGGATTTTCGAGAGGGTGATCCATGGCCAACCAAAACTGGTCCCGCTTTCCCAAGACCTACACGGTGGCGTCACGCCTCGGCGATGGCCGCAAGATGGCCACGCTTCAAGAACTCGAGACGGTGATTGAGAAGGTTCTCGACGGAAAGCTGGGGGACTTGGATGGCAACTCGAGCACCGACCCGGACACACCCAAGCTTCTGAACATCATTCTCGACAGGGATATGCCCGCCCGTAGCCTCGATCCCCAGTCGGAAACCGGGATTCACAAGCTTTTCGAGAACAAGACCAGACTTAAGACCATCATGGACTCTTTCCATGAGGAGAACAGAAAAACCGGCCTGGAAATAGGTGCGAAAGCGGCCGTCGCGGTTGAAAAATTCTATGTAGACTATCTCTGGCTCGAGGCGTTGTTGCGCTCCGGCGTATCGGTTTCCGAGAAGATCGCGGAGAAGGCTCTCATCAACACATCCCAGCACTTCTCCGTCGCGTACTATTTCCTGGCACGCAAGAATAAGCTCAACCGTCCAAAGGCCCCCGGTTTGGCGCCAGGCAACGCCCTCAAGGCCCTGCTGGCCTCCGACCCGGCGTCCCTACCGCCCCTGTCTCTGGAGGAATTGGTCGAGCGGATCATCCAGCGCACGGAGGATGAACCCACACGGTCGAGTCTCAGCCATGACTACGCCAGACCCTTCTATCACATCCCGTTTGGCGCCTATCCCTCGGCCGCTTTGAAGGTGCTGGGCGATGTGTTTCATGATCCGTGGATAGCCGTGAACACTTGGGCCGCCGCTCATGGGGGATGGGCCTACCATGACGAGATCGAGCGGACCGCCGAGGACGCGATCAAGGACTACAGGAGAGCGGCGTGACGTTTGGCGACGAATGCGCCGTTTAAGGCATCCTCAAGTCAGGTGGGAACCGTTGTGGAAACACTCTGGGATGGCCATTCCACTCTTGGATGGCCCATTCCCCAGGATGTCGCGCCATCCTGTTCCATTGACGGTCCGCACGCTCAGCGGGACCGGAACGACCAGGACATGCGCGCGATGATGTCCTGGTAGAAGGATTTCTGCTCCACCGGAATGCTGATGAACAGGGTGTTCGCCGCGGACTGGTCGCCGTCGATCTCGGTGCGCTGATAATAGATCCGATCACCGTCATGGCCGCTCAGCACGAACCAGTCCCCCTTCGAGCGCTCGTACGTGATCGAGGCCGAACGGGCCATGAGATCCCGTTTGGTCAGGGCCATCACTTCGCGGGTCGATGTTCCCGGCGCGATCCCAGCGCCAGACATCGAGAACCATGACAACCCGTCGTCCGAGGTGAAACGAAAGCCGTCGCGTGATGGGCTCATCGCGGGGAAGACCCGGGTGGGATAGCAGACGGTCGCTCCCAGGTGGGGATCGTCGAAGCGCTCGAACACGATGTTCCCCTGGTACGTCCTATAGTCGGCGCTGCCGGCCGGACACTCCGCCGCGCTCGGGCTGGCCGCACCTCCCGCCAGTATTCCGACGAAAGCCAGTGCCGCCAACACGGTCGACCGTCCTCGCCCGACCTTCCGGAGGGATTTCGGACGCTCTCTTTCCAAACAGGAACCGACACGCCGCATGTTCTGTTGGGGTCGTGCTCGTCCAGGAATCCTCATTTTCGCCTCACCTGTTAAAGGGAATCACATGGCACGTTCGTCTAACAGGATCACCCACGCGACGTTGATGGCCCTGACGCTTTTCTCCGCCAGCCCCGTCCTGGCACAGCAGGGGGACACGATGCCGGAGGCGGGGCAACCAACCGCCGGTGACCAGACTCCTGGTGGACAATCCGCCAGCGGTCTACTGGCGCGGCAGGACGGGGACGCGTTCGGACCCGTGCGGTTCGAAGCGGGCAAAGCTCCCTTCGCGCTCCGCAACAACAACTGGGTCGCCATCAAGGGTCCAAACATCAGGGGAGAATGGCCGGGACAGACAGGCGCCAACCGGCACGGCTTCGCCCGGTTCGACGACCCGGCATACTCGATCAGCGGCTTCATCGAACTGATGAGGATCTATCACGACCGCCACGGCGCGAAATCGGCGGTGGAGATCCTGCAGCGCTACTCGCCATCGGGGGACTGCTCGGGCGCGCCATCCTTGCCACCCAATGAGCGGCGTGACGGCGGCGGCTGCGTCGAGAACCAGAAGAACGCTCCAGTCACGGCGACCCGCGCTGCGCGCGCCGTCGGCCTCGCGCCGACCGACGACCTCGACTTGTTCGGCTCCAATGGGGAGATCAAACACCCGGACCGCCTGAGGGCGCTGATCGACGCCGTCGTGACGCAGGAGGTCGGAGCCAGTCACTGTCCCCAGCCGCCGCGGGGCGAGGGCTGGATCGGCTGCAAGGTCGATGACGACATCTACGCCCGCGCGGTCGATCTGCTGGATGGCAATGGCTGATTGAAACTTGGCCAAGACAGCACCCACGCGTCATCCGGCGGCGGTCGGACGCCGATCATCTCTACGCCGTCCGCTCAGGCCGTGCCGAAGGCAGAGCGGATCGCCGCCTCCATGGCGAGGGAGGCTTCCGTCACCGCCTCCCGGCGCCGCAGGATCAGCGCGGACGGTGGCAGCGCTGGAAAGTGGTCGCTCTCCCTCAGCACGCGCATCGGGGGCTCCACGGTGCTTTCCGCCAGGACGCCGACCGCCAGTCCGGCGGAGATCGCCGCCTTGACGCCGGAAATGCTCTCGCTGGTATAGGCGATGCGGTAGGGCCGGCCGATCCGCTCCAACGCCTTGATCGCCGAATCCCGCCACCAGCAATCCCGATCGAACAAGGCGAGCGGCGCCGGTTCGGCCGGATCGAGTTTCAGCTCGGGATGGGCCACCCAGATCGTCCGCTCGGTCAGCAGCACGGTGCCGACACGATCCAAAGGATCGGCGGCGTGGACGGCGAGGTCGAGTTCGCCGCGCTCGATCGCATTGGGGAACCGTCCGCTGAACCCGCAGCGGACGATCACCTCCACCGCCGGATGGCGGGCCGCGAATGTCGCCAGCACCTTTTCCAGGACGCCGGTCCCGTAATCCTCCGGGATGCCGACGCGGACACGTCCCAGGAGTGGCTTGGCGAAAAGATCGCCGATGCGGTCGATCTCGGAAAGCGCCCGCTTGGCCGCCGGCAGCAAGGTCTCGCCGGCTTCGGTCAGCGTCATGCCGCGCGCCTCCCGGTGGAACAGCTTGACCGAAAGCGCGTCCTCGAGCTTGCGGATCTGCACGCTGATGGCCGACTGCGTCCGCCCGAGCCCATCGGCGGCCCGCGTCAAGTTACGGGCCTCGGCCACGATCAGGAAGGTCTGGAGAAGATCGCTTTCGATCCTGGAGCGTTCGTTTTTATTCATGCCAACGATAATATCTATTCGTTTGTGAGAACGCTAGCGGAAGCCGATCCTCATGACATGAGCGGTCATAGGGAGGATCCCATGGACAACGGTGTCACCTTCGCTTCACTGGCCGGCATGGCCAGGAACCTGATGGGCTTTCTGGAAGAGAATGCGGTGAAGAGGTCGAGGGGCGGTGATTACGAAGAGCTGAGCAGGCTCCATGATCATCTGCTGGATGACGTTGGACTGACCCGCCACCAAGTGGAGGAGTTGAGGCGCAAGCGGGGATCGGCCTGAAGTCCAACAGGCCGATCCCCGCCTCGCTGGCGCTTACGCCTTGGCCCAGCCCGTCACCACGCGGGCGACTGCGGCTATCGCGGCACTCCGGTCGTCCATGGAGGCCTTTGTCTCGGTCAGGTAGACGCTGACAACCAGGGGCGCGCGTCCGGGCGGCCAGAACACGCCGATGTCGTTGGCCGTGCCATGGTCGCCGCTGCCGGTCTTGTCGCCGACGCGCCAGTCCTTGGGTACCCCCGCCCGCAGGCGGGCGTCGCCGGTCTTGTTGGCGACGAGCCACGCCGCGAGGTGGTCGCGGGAGGCTGGCGACAGGGCGTCGCCGAGGACCAGCTTCCGCAGGGTCTCGGTCATCGCGGCCGGGGTGGTGGTGTCGCGGGGGTCGCCGGGAGTGCTCTCGTTCAATTCGGTCTCGATCCGGTCGAGCCGGGTCATGGCATCTCCCAGCGAGCGGGCGTACTCGGTCATCCCGGCCGGCCCACCGATATTCGCCAGCAAGAGATTGGCGGCCGTGTTGTCGCTTTGGGTGATCCCCGCCTCGCACAGCTCAGCCAGCGTCATGCCGTCGCCGCCGACGCGGTCCTTGGTGACGGGCGAGTAGGTCACGAGATCGCCGGCCCCGAAGCGGATGCGGCGGTCGAGCTTCTCGCGCCCGGCATCGACGCGCGTCAGGAGGGCGGCGGACGCCACCACCTTGAAGGTACTGCACATCGGGAAACGCTGGCCGGAGCGATATTCGAGGCGGCGACCCGTTCCGGTATCGTGGACGGCCACGCCCAGCCGGCCGGAAATCCCAGTCTCGATCCGGGCGAGATCGGCCGCCGGACCGGTTTCGGCGGCGGCGGCGAGGGGCTGGCGAACCAGCGTGGCTCCGGCCAGGAGCGTTCCGAGGCCCAGCGAGAAGTGGCGGCGCGTCAGTAACATTCGAAGTCCTTATCTGCAACCAAAGGCTAGCAATCGGCCCCGTGTTTAGCAGGTGTGGCACAGGGATTCTACCCGGCCGTCGGCAGCCAGGGGCCGGTCAGATCGCTGAAGGCGCGCCTCGCCTCGGATGTGGGCAAGGCGTCGAAGCGGTCCATCAGATCCGCCAGGAAGCCGCCGCCGGCATCGCGCGCCATGTCCCTGAACTGTTCGGCCAAGCCCGTGACCGGCCGTTGCGGCGGGAACACCATCAGCGTGCGGAAGGTTATGCGCGGCACGAAGGGCTTGACCACGAGGCTGCCGACGGGAACCGCGTCCAGGCAGAACGGGTTGACCAGACCGACGCCGGCGCCGCGCTGGACGAAATGGCAGACCGACAGTGCGTAATGGGTTTCCACCACGATCCGGCGCCTAGCACCCAGCCGATCGAAGATGGTGTCGATCCGGCGCCGCGCCCTGTCGGTGCGGGAAAGCGAGATGAACGGCTCCTCCGCGATGTCCTGGGCGGTGATGACCGGACGGTCGGCCATCGGGTGGCCGAGCGGCAGGACGCAGACGGCGGGCGGCATCGCGAACAGCTCGGTCACCACGCCGGCGGTCTCGATCTCCTCCGCCGCGAACCCCAGGTCGAACTGCCCGGTCGCCACCAGATCGCGGACGGTGTCGGAATTGGCGGTCTCCATCGTGATCGATACCTGAGCCGCCCTGCCGTCCAGGAACTCCGCGATCAGCTTCGGGATCAGCGAGAAGCCCAGCGCCGGCAGGGCCGCGATGCGCAGGTTGCCGGTGCCGTAGCTGCGGATGTCGGCGGCGGCCACCTTCAGCCGGTCGAGCGCCAGGAAGGAGCGGTCGACCTCCTTGTGGAACAGGATGCCCTCCTGGGTCGGGACCAGCCTGCCGTTGACCCGCTCGAACAGACGCAGCTGGGTCGACTGTTCCAGCTGCTTCAGCAGGCGGCTGATCGCCGGCTGGGAGACGCCCAGCAGTTCCGCGGCGCGGGTCGTGGTGCCGACCGCCATGATTGCGTGGAAGGCCTCGATCTGTCGGAAGAACACCGCTCACCTATAACAAGGATGAATAGGTCTGTAAGGACTCCATATTTGCGGCTATATGGCCCTTTCGCCTAGCATCATATGCAATGAAGCCCAGGAAAGAAAAGGGCGAGAAGAATCCAGGAACAGGTGGTCGTGTTCCAAGCATAAGCCATGGCTAATCGATTGGCATGAATGTGTTTTGGACTGTCGCCGCGGGAGCACTCGATTTCCGCCACCAGGAGATCCGTGTCGTCTTTTTGAATGGCAGCAGTGGAGGCTGAAAAGTAATGCGGCATACTTCCTCGAACGGCGGGTTCGCCACCACGCGCAGGACGTTCCTTGGCGGCGTCGGCGCCGCCGGCGCGCTGATCATGGCCGGCGGGTTCCCGATCGGCATCGCGCGCGCCCAGTCCGGCAAGAGCCTGTCCTTCGCGCTGTCCTCCTATCCGCCCAGCCTGCATCCGTTCGAATATACCGGCACCGCGTCGCTGACCGTCAAGCTGCTGATCTTCCGGGGCCTGCTGTCGTATGACACCGACGGCAAGATCCGCCCGGAACTGGCGGAATCCTGGACCCAGCCGACGCCGACCACCTATGAGTTCACCCTGCGGGAAAACGCCCGCTTCCACGACGGCTCGCCGGTCGAGGCCGAGGACGTCAAGTTCTCCTATGAGACGATCGGGGCCGAGAAGTCCACCGCCCATCTGCGCGTCGATTTCCAGAACGTCTCCGCGATCGAGGTGATCGAGCCGCGCCGGATCAGGATCACGCTCACCTCGCCGCGCGCCACCTTCCTGGACCTGCTGGCCAACGGGTACGCCGTGATCGTGTCGCGGAACTCCAAGGCGCCCAACTTCGTCGGCGCCGGCCCGTTCGAGGTCGCCGGGATCGAGCGCGGCACCTCGATCCAGATGAAGGCGTTCGGCGGCTATTACAAAGCCGGGCACCCGAAGGTCCAAGGCATCCGCTTCATCGCCATGCCGGACGAGAGCCTGCGCCGCGCGGCGCTGGAATCCGGCGATGTCGACATCATCGAATACGTGCCGACCCAGGATTTCGCGCGGTTCCGCGACAGCGCCGGGACGACGCTTGAATCGGTCGACGGCCCGTTCATGTACCTGACGTTCAACGCCCAGAAAGGCCCCTTCGCCGACGCCCGCGTGCGCCGGGCCGTAGCCTATGCCATCGACCGCGACGCCTTGAACGCCGCGGGATTCTCGGGTGTTGGGAAACCCATCTACGGCCTCGCGATTCCGCCGAACCCGGCCTATGACCCGGACGCGGTCAAGGACCGCTGGAGCCACGACCCGGACAAGGCCAAGGCCCTGCTGAAGGAGGCCGGCGTCGGCGGCGGCCTGGTCACCTCGCTGCTCGCCACCTCGCAATACAGCCAGCACAACGACACGGCGCTGGTCGTCCAGCAGAACCTGGCGGAGGTCGGCATCATGGCCGAACTGAACCTGCCGGACTGGGGCACCCGCGTGACGCTGGGCAACCGTGGACAGTACGAGATCGCGGTGCAGGGCACGGCTGGGGCCTACAACGACCCGGACGCCATGACCGCCTATATCGCGGGAGGTCAGTCGGCCAGCTACACCCGCTCGTTCGGTTTCGAGAATGCCCGGATCGACGAGCTGCTCCAGAAGGGGCGGTCCGAACTGGACGTCGCCAAGCGCCGCGAGATCTACGCCGAGGTCGAGACCCTGGCGCTCCAGGAAGTCCCGATCCTGCCGCTGCTGTGGCGTCCGCAAGCCTACGGCCTGACGAAGAAGGTGAGCGGCTTCAAGGCGCTGCCCGGCTTCCTCAGCTTCCAGACCGGTCTCGTCCTGGAAGACGTCGAGCTGGGCTGAAGCCGGGATACCGGGCGCACCCCTCCATCCTCTCCCAAGGCCGGCCCCCAGGGGTCGCCCGTGAGGTTCGCATGCATTACATCCTGCGCCGTTGCATGACGGCGACGGCCACACTGTTCGCGGTGGCGACGCTGATCTTCCTGCTGCTGCACATCGTGCCCGGCGATCCGGCCGAGATCCTGCTGAGCGGCGGCGGCGTGGCGCCCAGCCCGGAAAGCGTCGAGGCGATGCGGGTCCAGCTCGGGCTCGACCGGCCCCTGCTGGAGCAGTATGGGAGCTATCTCGCCCGCATCGCGACCGGCGACCTGGGGCAGTCGTTCCAGGACGGCTTCCCGATCGCGACCGAGATCATCACCCGCCTGCCCCGCACGTTGGAACTGGTGCTGGCCGCGACCCTGATCTCCGTCATCATAGGCTTGCCGGCGGGATTGGCGGCGGCGCTGAAGCGGGGCGGCGCGCTGGATGGCTTCCTGTCGTCGCTGGCCAGCTTCGGGTTGTCGATCCCGATCTTCGTGACCGGCACGCTGCTGATCCTGTTGTTCTCGCAGACCCTGCGGATCGTGCCGGCCGGCGGCTATGTCGACTTCCTGGAAAGCCCGGCGGAGCATGTCATCTACCTGTTGATGCCGGCGGCCAGCATCGCTGTCGGGCTGATCCCCGTCGTCTTCCGCATGGTGCGGGCCTCGATCCTGGAGTTCCTGGAGAAGGAGTGGGTCCGCACCGCCCGCGCCAAGGGCCTGTTGGAGCGGACCGTCCTGATCCGCCACGTGATCCGCAACTCGCTTTCGCCGGTGGTGACCGTGCTGGGCCTCCACATGGGCACGCTGCTGGGCGGCACGGTGCTGGTCGAGTACGTCTTCAACTGGCCGGGGCTGAGCGGAATGCTGGTGCGGGCGGTCGAGCAGCGCGACTACCCCGCCGTCCAGGGCATCGTGCTGGTGATCTGCCTGCTGTTCGTCCTGATCAATCTGGCGGTCGACCTGATCTACGGGATTCTCGATCCCCGCGTGCGTTACGAGTGAGTCCTGGGATGATCAAGCACACGACCCTCATCTTCGCCGCCCTGTTCCTCACCACCATCGTCCTCCTCGCGGTCGCGGCCCCGATGCTGCCTCTGGTCGATCCGGTCAAGATGGACATCCTGGGCCGCATGGCCGGACCGTCGCTGGCCCACCCGCTGGGGCAGGACGAATATGGCCGCGACGTGCTCAGCCGGATCGCGTTCGGCGCGCGGGCCTCGCTCGGCGTGGCGCTGACCGGCGCCATCCTGGCGGCGCTGGTCGGCGTCACTCTGGGACTGGTCGGGGCCTATTTCCAGGGATGGGCGGAACAGGCGACGATGCGTCCGCTCGACGTGATCCTGTCGTTCCCGCCCATGCTACTGGCCCTGCTGGCGGTCACCCTGATGGGCCCCGGCGTCCAGACGCTGTCGGTCATCCTGGCGCTGCTGTTCGCGCCGACCTATGCCCGCGTCACCTTCGGCGAGGTGCTGACGGTGCGCAACCAGGAATACATCGAGGCCGCCAAGGCCCTGGGCCACCGGCCCACCCGGATCCTGGCTCGGACCATCCTGCCCAATGTCGCGGGCCCCATCCTGGTGCAGTTCTCGCTGGTCGTGGCGGCCGGCATCGTATTGGAATCCGGCCTCAGCTTCCTGGGGCTGGGCGTCGTGCCGCCGACGCCCTCCTGGGGCCTGATGGTGCGCGGCGCGCGGCCCTTCATGGAGGCCAATCCGCTGGGATTGATCTGGCCCTGCGTGGCGCTGGTCCTGACCGTCTTCTCAATCAACCGGATCTGCGACGCGATGCGCGACCTGTTCGATCCCAAGGCCTCGGCCGCGGTACTGCCGGTCTCGCGCCTGCTGGCCGGAACCGGCATCGGCCGGTCCCGCGCGCGGCCGGCGGCGCCCGCCGCCTTCGACGGCACCTTGCTGGACATCCGCCACCTGTCGACCGAGATCTCGACACCGCGCGGCACCATCCGGGCGATCGACGGCGTGTCGCTCCAGGTCAAGCCCGGCGAGGCGGTGGCGCTGGTCGGCGAGTCCGGGTCGGGCAAGTCGATGACCGGGCTGTCGGTGATGCAGCTGCTGCCACGCAAGGTCGGGCGGATCGCCGATGGCGAGGTCTGGTACGCGTCGCGCGACGGCCAGCGCACCGATCTGGCCCATGTCCCGGCCAACCTGTTCCGGAGATTCCGCGGCCGGGAAATGGCGATGGTGTTCCAGGAACCCATGGCGAGCCTCAACCCGGTCTACACCGTCGGTTTCCAGCTGATCGAGGCGCTGACCGCGCATGGCCAGATGACCAAGCGGGACGCCTGGGACGGGGCCAGACGCATGCTGGAGCGGGTCGGCATCCCCGATCCGGAACGCCGCCTGAACGAGTATCCGCACCAGCTCTCCGGCGGCATGCGGCAGCGCGTCGCCATCGCCATCGCCCTGTGCGGCGATCCCAGCCTGATCATCGCGGACGAGCCGACGACCGCGCTCGACGTGACGATCCAGGCGCAGATCCTGGACCTGCTGGAGGAGATCCAGGCGGCCGCCGGCATCGGCTTGGTCTTCATCACCCACAACCTGGGCGTCGTCGCCGAGATCGCCGACCGGGTGGTCGTGATGTATTGCGGGCAGGTGATCGAGGAAGGTCCGGTCGACGACATCTTCCACAATCCGCGCCATCCCTACACGCGTGGACTGCTGGCGAGCGTGCCGCGGCCGGAGGACATGGCGGGCCAGCACAAGCGCCTGTCGTCCATCCCCGGAACGGTGCCCAGTCCGCTGGCCCTGCCGCCGGGCTGCCGCTTCGCGCCGCGTTGCGACCACGCCACCAGCGCCTGCGTCGTGGCGGTGCCGGAACTGGAGGCGGTTTCGGCCAACCAGAACACCCGCTGCATCCGCTGGAAAGAGATTTGATGACCGAAGCCATCCTGGAAGTCACCAACCTGCGGAAGCACTACACCTCGACCCGCGGGTTGTTCAGCCGCGGGAGCGCTCCGGTCAAGGCGGTGGACGATGTCAGCTTCTCGATCGCTCCCGGCGAGGTGCTGGGGCTGGTCGGCGAGTCCGGGTCGGGCAAGAGCACGGTCGGCCGCACGGTGCTGCGCCTGCACGAGCCGACCTCCGGCACCATCCGCTTCGGCGGCGAGGACATCACCAAGGCCCCGGCTGGGCGGATGCGCGAGCTGCGGCGGGAGATGCAGATCGTCTTCCAGGACCCGTTCGGCAGCCTGAACCCCCGCTCGCGCGTCAGCGAAATCATCGGCGAGGCGCTCGACCTGCTGGGCTCCCTGCCCCGCGACCAGAAGCGGGACCGCGTCGTCGACCTGCTCCAGCAGGTCGGTCTGTCGGGCGATCACCTGCGCCGGTTCCCCCACGAGTTCTCGGGCGGCCAGCGCCAGCGGCTGGGCATCGCGCGGGCCCTGGCTGTGCGGCCGAAGCTGATCGTGGCCGACGAGCCGGTGGCGGCGCTGGACGTTTCGATCCAAGCGCAGATCATGAACCTGCTGGTCGATCTCCAGCGCGAGATCGGCGTCGCCATGCTGTTCATCTCCCACGACCTGGGGCTGGTCGAGTTCATCGCCGACCGGGTGATGGTGATGTATCTGGGCCGCATCGTCGAGGTGGCTCCCGCCCGCGACATCTACGCCAACCCCCGGCACCCCTACACCAAGGCGCTGCTGTCGGCGGCCCCCGTCGCCGATCCAAGGCTGGCGAAGCGGCGGGAGCGGATCCTGCTGCAAGGCGAGTTGCCGAGCCCGGCCAACCCTCCCAGCGGCTGCACCTTCCGCACCCGCTGCCCCTTCGCCCTGCCTGAGTGCGCCGGCGAACGGCCGGCCTACCGCAAGGTCGCCGACCAGCATTTCCACGCCTGCATCCGCGACGACATCGCGGGCGGCGAGGAGGTCCGTGAGGTCATGGCGCTGGCGACCTGAGGGTATCGGGATGGTCATTCCATGACCCTACCGGGTGGACTCGGTGACCTACGAGACGCCGTGACCGCTCGACCGTCTTGTCCGCCGGTCATTATCCGCTTGCCTCACCCGGTGACCGGCATTAAATCAACATCGCATACCAAGATGAGGTCGCCGAGATTAGGGAGTGGATGCCGTGAGGGTTATCGGCAGACGCAAGATCGAAGAGTTTGGCGCGCGGTGCCCATCCCCCGACACGATCCACTGGATTGCCGACTTCGCCCGCCGCGCTCCGCGTGTTGTTCCGAAAGGAATCTACCGCTATCGCAGTCACGAGGAGGCCGACCGGGACGTGAAGGAATGGGTGGCCAATGGCGTGGTGGAGCGACTTCAAGAAATGGCTCGGCGGCGCAAATCCACCTGATCACGTCGTCGATGCCGATTTGCCCACCTGTCGCGCGGCGACATGGGAAGATGTCCTAATGGTCACCGGCCTGCTGGAGCGGCACGCGGCCAAATACGTCCTGGTCGGTGGCTACGCCTTGATGGTGAATGGCATTGTTCGCCAGACCGGTGATGTTGACATCTTGGTGGAGAATTCCGTCGAAAACAACGCCAAGTGGATCGCCGCCATGGCTGAGCTTCCGGACCGCGAAGCCGCCGTGCTGATCGGTGAGGACGCCCCCTTCCCTAGGGAGGATGGCCCGTATGGCGACGACGAAGGCCCCTGTGTGTTGCGAATCGCCGACGTCATTGTGGTGGACGTCATGCGGAGGGCGTGCGGCCTGACATTCGCTCAGTTGGAGGAAAACATCGTTCGCGTCGATGTCGGCGACGGTCCTGAGATCAGCGTGCTCGACCTCTACGGTCTGTGGTTGACAAAGCAAGCTCCGCGCGACAAGGACCGTGCCGACAAAGCGCAAATCGAGTATGCGTTGACCCAACTGCAGGCTTGGCCCGCCGATCACGAGGCGCGTCTCGTGTCCCTTCGAAAGACGATGGAATCGAGGAACATCCCATCGTTCGAGCCCTGAAGCGGAGCGCATGGCACACCGGGGGGATCCATCGCGGCCTCGGCGAAAAACAACTGCGCCAATCTACGAAGGTCTGATCGAGACAAATGACGGCATCCGACATGTGGTGGGTCCGTGAGCCAAACATATCGGCATGGTCTTTCGTTGTTACTGAAATTCTCCCCCTCGGCGTGATTGGGAAACCCGGTCTATGATGCCGGCAACGACAACGAGTGGGGCGGCGTCACGCGCCCCCGGCCTGGGGTGGAGACTTGATCGATGCGGGAAGAAAAGCGGCATGACCTGGAGCGGGCGGATGGCGAACCGGCGGCGGGCGGTCCGATCGACCGGCGCCAATTCATGGCGACATGCGCCACGACCACCGCGGCGGCGGCGCTTTTGCCAGCCTTGACCGGAGTGGCCGTGCCGAACCCCGCCGCCGCGGCGACGCCCGCGCGCTTCGCTTATGTCGGGTCCTACACCAAGGAGCCACCGAGCGGCGGCAGCGAGAACCCGGTCGGGCTATCGGTGTTCCGGGTCGATCCGGAGTCCGGCGCATTCACGCTGATCCAGCAGGTGCCGAGCGCCAACCCGTCCTTCGTGGCGCTCGACCCAACCCAGCGTTTCCTCTACCTCATAAACGAGATCGACGACTACCAGGGCCAGAAAACGGGATCGGCCGAGGCGTATTCCATCAATCCCCAGACCGGCACCATCGCGCTGTTGAACCGGCAATCCGTGATGGGCACCATCCCGGGACACCTGACCGTCGATCCGACCGGCAAATACCTGATCGTCGCCAACTACATGGGCGGCAACTTCGTGACCCTGCCGATCGAGGCCGATGGAAGCCTGGGCGCCGTCAAGGGCACCTTCGCCAACAAGGGCGACGGCCCCAACGCCGAGCGGCAGGAGGGTCCCCACCCGCACATCGTCGTCTTCGATCAGGCCGGACGCTTCATCGCCACCGCCGATCTGGGTGTCGACAAGGTCCAGACCCTGCGGCTCGAAAACGGTAACCTGTTCCTGGTCGGCGAGGCGTCCATGGCGCCCGGAGCGGGACCGCGCCATGTGGTGTTCCACCCCAACGGCCGCCTGCTCTATGTCATCAACGAGTTGAACGCGACCATCACCGCGCTGGAATACGATCCAGCGACCGGTGAGCTGGGCCGCCAGACGCAGACGGTCTCGACCGAGCCCACAGGCTACACGGGGCCGCACAGCACCGCCGAGATCGCCATCCATCCCAATGGCAAGTTCCTCTACGGCTCGAACCGGGGTCACAACAGCATCGCCGGGTTCGCGATCGATCCGGCCAACGGCATGCTGACGCCGATCGGCCACACGACGCACGGCATCGCGTTCCCGCGCAACTTCGCCATCGATCCGAGCGGGGCGTGGCTGCACGTCGCAAACCAGAAAGGCGACGACATCGTTCAGTTCAGGGTCGACCAGGGGACGGGGCGGCTCACGCCGACCGGCCACGTGACGCGATCGGTGACGCCGGTGGCTATCGTGTTCTCGACCAAGGCCTGAGGCTGGGATCCGGTGGTCGAGCGGCAGCCGGGATGGGCGGAACAGCAGGACGCGCTGGCCGAGTTCGGCCAGTTCGCCCTGTCCTCGCTGGACCTCGATCACATCCTGCGAAAGGCGTGTGAGCTGGTGGCGCGTGGGCTTCAGGCCCCGATCGCCAAGATCGTGCAGAACATCCCTGGTCGCGACGACCTGTTGCTCCGGGTGGCGCTCGGGATCCCTCCCGAGATCGCCGTGGCCGGGGTCACGACGGTTCCGGGCGGCAAAGGGTCCGCCGCCGGCTATGCCCTGCTGGAGGACGGGCCGGTCATCTCCCACATCCCGACCGAAACCCGGTTCGAGGTTTCCGAGGTGGTGCGCAGGTGCCGGGTGGTCGTCTCGGCGAATGTCGTGATCAAGGGAGCGGGCGAGGCGTTCGGGGCGCTGGAGGTCGATACGCTGACCGAGCGGACCTTCACGCCATCCGACATCAGCTTTCTGCGGAACCACGCCAACCTGATCGCCGCGGCGGTCGAGCGGCATAAGGCCCACCGCGAGCGCGTCGCCGCCGCCGAGGAGCGCGCCGTCCTGCTCCGCGAACTCCAACACCGCACCCAGAACGACATGGTGGTCATCACGTCGATGCTGAGGATGGAGGCGCGGCGCGCCAAGCATAACGAAACCCGGCGCCGGCTGGAGAGCGTCGGCCAGCGGGTCGAGGTCCTGGCGCTGGTCTACCGCCGCCTCTACCTGACGGGATCGGCCGACGCGGTGAACCTCTCCACATACTTGGACGAGTTGGTCGAGCGGCGCTTCCTGATGCACGGCTTCGAGAAGGACGACACCGTCAAGCTCGACCTGCGGCTGGAGCCGATCGAGGTCGATCACAATCAAGCCGTCGCGATCGGGCTGATCGTCAACGAACTGGTCACCAACAGCCTGAAATACGCCTTTCCGCTGCGCCAGGGGCTGGTCACCGTCACGCTGGAACGCATCGAGCCGGACAAGGCGCGACTGACCGTGGGGGATGACGGGATCGGACTATCCGCATCCGACAAGGCCAAGGACCGGGGACTTGGTTTGGAACTCATCCCCGTGCTCGCGAAGATGGCTCAAGGCCAGATGGACATGACGCCGCGCAGCGTCGGGACGGCGGCGGTCCTGACGTTCTCCCCCGCCGCCTCCCCCGCCGCCGCGGATGGGGTTTGAAGGGCCGTGTCCGGAGATGGGGTGTGGCGCCGCCGCCGGCCGGGGAGCCATGCCTCATCCTTCCGGCGGATCACTCCAGATTTTCGACGACGGCCGCCAGTTGGTCGATGGCCGTCCCCCAACCTTCCTGAAAGCCCAATTCATCGTGCTTGCGGCTGTCGTCAGCGTTCCTATGCATCACCTGGGCCGAATAGCGGGTGCCGTGACCTTCGGCCGCGAAGGTGATGATCGCGGTCAGCGCCAGCCAAGGCTCCGTTGGCCGCCAGCCCTCCGAAAGGGTCGTTGTCCAGACCAGACGACGTTCGGGAACGATGTCGAGGAAGCACCCCTCGACATGGGGCTTGAAGTCACCGTCACCCTCGCGCATCCGTGTCTCGAAGCCGCCGCCGGGACGCAGATCCAGCTTGATCACCTCACATTCGAAGGGACGCGGGATCCACCACTTGGCCAGATGCTCGGGTCTGCTCCACGCCTTCCAGACCTTGCCCGGCGTGGCGTTGATGAAACGCGAGATGGATAGGTCGTTGTCGGCGGCGGTCATGCGTCATCATCCTCGGTCATCTGGTTTTCCACGTAAGCGGCCAGCCGGTCGGCGCCCGCCCGCCAGAGCGCGCGCTGCTCGGACAGCCACGTCTCGACCTCCAGCAGCCGCTGGGGCCTTATGCTGCAAGTCCGCACGCGGCCGCTCTTCCCCGTCGCGATCAGTCCGCTGTCCTCAAGCACTCGCAGATGCTTCAGGAAGGCGGGCAGCCCCATGTCGAAGGGTTCCGCGAGTTCCTTGACCGCCTTGGGTCCTGTCATCAGACGGTGGATCACCGCCCTTCTGGTCGGGTCCGCCAGTGCGTGAAAAGCGGTGTCCAAAGACGCGCCACGGTTTTCCATGTGGTGAACCATATCACTTGGTTCACCGATTGGCAAACTATAGTTTGGCGATCGGGGCGGGCTTGGGTGCGCGGCGGGTCGGCGGTCAGATCGTCCCGACGGTTTTCACCCGGCAAGCCTCACCGCGCATAGCCCCGCGTGAAGACGGCGAGCGCCTCGTCGATCAGGTGGTCGATCTCCCGCTGGGTGACGGGTGTCGGCAGGCCGCAGACCGCCCGGTGCAGGGCCTCGAACAGGATCATGTCGTGGAACAGCGTGGCGGCGCGATGGGGCTCCACCGGCGCTTCGGCCGGCTGGCGCGAGGCGATGAACTCGGTCAGGATGCGGCACGAGGTTTCCGGACCATGGGCGCCCCAGGCGCGGCCGATCTCCGGGAAGCGGGCGGACTCGGCGATCACCAGCCGGTAGAGCGCCAAGTGCCAATCCTGGAGCAGTTCCGCCAAGAGGGCGGAGCCAAGGACGCGAAGGCCCTGCTCCAGCGACAGGCCGGTCAGGTCGCGGGCCTTCAGCTTCGCGTTGATCTCGTCGCACAAGGTTTCGACGACGGCGACGAACAGGCCGTCCTTGCCGCCGAAGTGGCTGTAGACATTGGTCTTCGAGCCCCCCGCCCGGGCGATGATGTCATCGACACTGACACCGTCGTAGCCGCGCTCCAGGAACAGGTCGGTCGCCGCCCTCCGGATAAGGCCGCACCGTTCGGTTCCGCGCCGGGTCGTTCGCATCGGACGGCGGCCTTTGGCTCAGGCCGCTTGGGACAGGCGGACGATCCTGATTTCCTCGATCAGGTCATCCACGGCGGCCAGCGCGAAATCGATCGACGCGGCGTCGGTCAGGCGGCCATCGGTGATCTTTTCGTGGACTGCGGGAATGACGACCTGGGGCCGCGCGATGACGCGGGCGAGACAGCCCGACAGCGTCTCGCGGACTTGGTACTGGGCGCGGACGCCACCCGTGAAGCCGGGAGAGGCCGTCATGATCAGGGAGGGCTTGCCCTTCAGCGGCGACTTCATGGCCGGGCGCGACGCCCAGTCCAGCGCGTTCTTCAGCACGCCGGACATGCCGTAATTGTACTCCGGCGATACCGCGATCAATCCGTCGGCTTCGGCGATGGCGCGCTTGAAGGCGAACACGGAGTCGGGCGCCGTCTCGTTGTCGATGTCCTGATCGTAGAGCGGAAGGTCGTTCAGCGGATGGATGATCAATTCCGCCTTGCCGCCGAGTTTGTCCTGGAGCGTGCGTAGGATGGCGGTGCAGTTGGAGGCCCGGCGCAGGCTGCCGGAGATGCCGAGGATGCGGACGGGAGACGGGGTGCTCGAAGTCATGGCTGTTCCAGAAGGTCGGGTGAGTGTTTTGCCAGATTCATACCATACGGTATCGTATTTGATCCAATGCTTATTTGGCGTGATCGGGAATGCGAAGGTCGCATTCTCACAAGCCGAAACCGCCAAATTCCCGAAAATTGCGGGCTGTCGCCGCTTTCGCGTCACTGGAGGAGGGGAACCGATGACCTTGTTGAAGAGCCTGCTGGCAGGAGTCCTGCTGATCGGATCGACGGTCGCCGCCGTCGCGCAAGAGCTTCCGCACTGGCCTCCCGAGGCGGCGGCCACGCTGAAGGAGATGATCGGCAAGCACGCCAACAAGGGCGCCTACGCCGTGTTCGACATGGACAACACGTTGTACCGGTACGACCTCGAGGAATCCCTCCTGCCGTTCCTGGAGATGAAGGGCGTGCTGACCCGCGATCGGCTGGATCCCTCGCTGAGACTGATCGAGTTCCGAGACAAGCCGGACCACAAGGAAAGCCTCAACAGCTATTATTACCGGCTGTGCGAGATCGACGATCAGGTCTGCTATCCCTGGGTGGCCCAGGTGTTCTCCGGCTTCACGCTGCGGGAGCTGAAGGGCCATGTCGACGAGTTGATGGCCTACGGCAAGCCGATCCCCAGCGACTATTACGATGGCGAGACGGTCAAGGCGATCGAGATCAATCCGCCCAAGCCCTACACCGGCCAGCGGGAGTTGGTGAACCTGCTGATGAAGAACGGCATCGAGGTCTACGTGATGTCCGCCGCCAGCGAGGAACTGGTCCGGATGGTCGCCTCCGATCCGAAATACGGCTACAACATCAAGCCGCAAAACGTCATCGGCGTCTCGATGCTGCTGAAGGACCGCGCCACCGGCGCCCTGACGACGGCGCGGAAACTGGTCGCCGAGAAGAAATACGACTGGCCGGCGACGATGGACATGGAGATGACGCCCTACCTGTGGGCGCCGATGACCTGGTTCTCCGGCAAGCACGCCGCCATCCTGTCCTATATCGACGAGTGGCGGAAGCCGGTCCTGGTCGCCGGCGACACGCCGGTCAGCGATGGACCGATGCTGTTCCAGGCGACCGACGTGGAGAACGGCGGCGTGCGCGTCTGGGTTGACCGGCGGGAGAAGTACCTGAAGCAGATCCAGTCGATGCAGGCGGCCAACGCGGCGCGGCAGAAGGAGCTTGGCCTGCCGGTAACAGCCGACAAGAACTGGGTGACGGTGAAGTCCCAGGACATCCAGTAACCGGAACCGAAATCGGAACGGCCGCGACGGCGGCCGGTCCTCAGTTGCCGGGGGCCGGCACTCCCTCCCGCCAGTCGGCCCAGTGGGCGACGATGTGGTCGGTCATCCGGGCCCCGACCGAGGCGATGTTCTCGACCGTCTCGGCGAAACCGCCCGCCGTCTGGCCGGGAGCCGGGTCGAGGTGCTGGAGGGTGGTCTCGGTGGGGTTGCCCTGGTCATAGTTGACGGCGCCGCGCAGGCTCATCACCCGCTGGTCGCCGTGGAGCCGCTTGATCACCAGCGTGACCGCGGCGGCCTCCATCTCGGTGATCACGTAGTCGTCGGCGCCGTAGAGCTTGGCGATGTACTGCGCCTGTTCGGACATGCCCGGCCCGTGGAAGAAGGTGTCGCCGGTCATGTGGGTTCCGGTGCCGACGAAGGGCGCCCGGCGGGCGGCCTCCTGCGGATAGCGCTGGCGATAGGCCCGCGCGGCGTCGGAATCCTTGAGAGGGGTGTCGGCGGTCAGGCGCATCGCCCAGGCCACCAGATCGGGGTTGAGGTGGAACAAGCGATACGCCTCGTAACCCTTGCGCGGCATGAAGGTCGAAGCGCCCGGCTCGCCTTCCTCCGGAGCCCAGCGGTGGCCGAGATCGTAGTCGACCAGCCACGTCGCCCAATTGACCTCCCCGATGGTGCCGCGCGCGGGCGGCGTGCCGGCGACGCCGGAGATGATGAAATAGGCTTGCGACAGGTCGAACCGCGGATCGAGCAGGATCGCCTGCATCGACGAGGACGAGTTGACCTTGCCCATGCCAAGGACGGAGCCGCAGACGCCGTCGGCGTCGCAGTGGACCGGATTGAGGGCGCCCTTGACGGGGGTCGGTTCGCTGGTCTTCCAGTAGCGTTCGTACCAATGCTGGAACTCGCCGGCGCGGTCGCCGGTGTTCTTGCCGATCTCGAACATCGACGCCACGAAGACCTTGACCTTGATGGGAGCCGTCTCTGCGGCATTGGCGCCGGAGCCGAACGCGGTGACGGCGAGGGGAAGGCAAAGGGGGAGGACCAGGGCGAGGCGGCGGGCGGCGTTCCGCATTCAACGAACTCCATCGATCGGAAAAGCGGCAAGATAAGCCAAAGCCCGGGGCGTTTCCCTCACCCATTCAGTGAAAAATGGATGCATGCGGTTCCGGCCGCGCGGTGGTATGACCGGGCATGCCCTTCGTCGCCTTCCTTCAGGACAACGCCCGCTGGCTGGCCGCCGGGCTCCTGATGTTCTTCTGCTCCTCGCCCGGACAGACCTTCTTCATCTCGCTCTCGGCCGGCGACATCCGGGGCGAGTATGGCCTGTCGCATGGCGAATTCGGCTCGCTCTACATGGCGGCCACCTTGGCGAGCGCGCTGACGCTGACGCGGATCGGGCAGATGGTGGACCGGCATGGCACGCGTCGGATCGTTCTGGCCGTCGTGCCCATGCTGGCGCTGGCGGCGGCCTGCATGGCTGTGTCCTGGCACGTCGCCACGCTGGCCCTGTCGTTGTATCTGCTGCGCCTGTTCGGGCAGGGCATGATGAGCCATACGGCTTTCACCGTGATGGGACGCTGGTTCCGGGCGCGGCGGGGACAGGCGATGTCGCTGACGACGCTCGGCATGAACGCGGGGGAAGCCGTGTTCCCGCCGCTGTTCGTGCTGCTGTCCGCATCGCTCGGATGGCGGAACGTCTGGTGGTTGACCGCCGGCGCCCTGATCCTGGTGGCGTTGCCGGTGATCTCGGCGCTGAGCGCGGTCGAGCGGACGCCCGAGCCGCCGGGGCCGCTCGCCACCCGGACGACCGTGCGGGACTGGACCCGGGCGGAGGTGCTGCGCGATCCCCTATTCTACCTGACGCTGCTGGCGATGGTGCCGCCGGCCTTCATCGGCAACAGCATCTTCTTCCATCAGGTCCATCTGGTGGAACTGCGGGGCTGGTCCCTGGAGGTCTTCGCCTCGTCGTTCACGCTCTACGCCGGGTTGACCATCGTCTTCACCCTCATCTCGGGCCAATTGGTCGACCGGATGTCGGGGGTGGCACTGCTGCCGGTCTACCTGCTGCCGCTGGGGTTTGGCTGCGCGCTGCTCGGCACCGTCGAGGCGCCGTGGATCTGCTTCGTCTTCATGGGCTTGTACGGGGTGTCGAACGGCTTCTCCTTCACCCTGTTCGGCACGCTGTGGGCGGAACTGTACGGAGTGCGGCATGCCGGATCGATCCGCGCGGTGATCATGGCGATCCTGGTCTTCGCCTCGGCGTTGGGTCCCGGCGTCACCGGGTTCCTGATCGACCTCGGCGTCGACTACCCGTCGCAGATCGTCGCGATGGGTGTCTACTGCGCGGCCGTCTCCCTGTTGATGGTGCCGGTCGGGCGGCGGCTGCGGGCGCGGGTTCGCCATGACGTCGGTTCCACTTGAACATGATCGCCGCGGCATCAAGTGCCACTGGAAACGGGTGACCAACCACGGGAGTGATGAACGATGACCAAAGGCTCGGACCTGCTGGTCGCGGCGCTGGAGAACGAAGGCGTCGATCGGATTTTCGGCATCCCCGGCGAGGAGAACCTGGACGTGGTCGAATCGCTGCGCCAGTCCAAGATAGAACTCGTGCTCCCCCGCCATGAACAGGCCGCGGCCTTCATGGCGGCGACCCACGGCCGGCTGACGGGCCGACCGGGTGTCTGCATCGCGACGCTGGGTCCGGGAGCGCTGAACTTCTCGACTGGCGCCGCCTATGCCCATCTGGGCGCCATGCCGATGATCATGATCACGGGACAGAAGCCGATCATGACCGCCCGACAGGCGCGCTTCCAAATCGTCGACGTGGTGGCGTCCATGAGGCCGCTGACCAAGCTGACGCGGACGATCGTCAGCGCCGCGTCGATCCCGACCATCGTCCGCGACAGCTTCCGCGTCGCCATGGAGGAACGGCCGGGACCCGTTCATCTGGAACTGCCGGAGGATATCGCCGCCGAGGACGCCGACGCGCCGATCGTCCCGGTCCACCCGATCGACCGGCCCGTGGCGCATCCCGCGGCGCTCGACCGCGCCGCCGCGATGATCCTGGCCGCGAAGCGCCCGCTGATCATGATCGGGGCCGCCGGCAATCGGCCCCGACTGGTGGGCGCGTTGTCAGATTTCGTGCACCGGGTGCGCCTGCCCTTCTTCAACACCCAGATGGGCAAGGGTGCCGTCACTGGCGGCTCGAACCTGTACATGGGCACGGCGGCGCTGTCCGAGCGGGACTATGTGCACCAGGCGATCGACAGGGCCGACCTGATCATCTCGATCGGTCACGACACCGTCGAGAAGCCTCCCTTCATCATGGGCGCCCAGGGACCGACGGTGATCCATATCGGCTTCACCACCGCCAGCGTCGAGCAGGTCTTCTTCCCGCACGCCGAGGTGATCGGCGATATCGGCGCCAGCCTGCCGATGCTGGCCGACCGGCTGGAGGGCAAGCTGGAGCCCGATGGCTCCTTCGCGGAGCTGAGGCAAAGCATCCTCGCGCACATCAACGACCGCGCGGAGGAGGACCGCTTCCCAGTGACGCCGCAGCGCTTGGTCCATGACGTGCGGGCGGTGATGCCGGAGGACGGCATCGTGGCGCTCGACAACGGCATGTACAAGATCTGGTTCGCCCGCAACTACCGCACCCATGTCGCCAACACGCTGCTGCTGGACAACGCGCTCGCCACCATGGGTGCTGGATTGCCCTCCGCGATGATGGCGGCGCTGTCGCACCCCGACCGGCGCGTCATGGCGGTGTGCGGCGACGGCGGCTTCATGATGAACTCGCAGGAGATGGAGACCGCCGTCAGGCTCGGCCTTAACCTGGTGGTGGTCGTCCTGGACGACGGCGCCTATGGCATGATCCGGTGGAAACAGGCGGTCGACAGCTTCACCGACTATGGCATGACCTTCACCAACCCCGACTTCGTGACCTACGCCCAAGCCTATGGGGCGCGGGGGCATCGCGTCGAGGCGGTGGCGGATCTGGCGCCGACGCTGGAAGCCGCCCTTTCTGCGGGCGGCGTCCACATCGTCGCGGTACCGGTCGACTACTCCGAGAACACCCGCGTCCTGGTGGACGAACTGCGCGCCGCCGTGCCCGAGCGGACGGCGGGGTGAGACGAACTCGTTCGGCGGCCGTGAAAGCGGAGGGGGAGGCCGCCGAAATCCGGCGGCCTCCCCCGTCAACGACGCCAAGCCCTGGTTAGCCGTCGGCCTCGCGGGGGCCCGCCGGCAGGGCCGGCTCGCGGTGGGTCTTCCACAGCGAGAAGAGCACGCCCGCGGTCAGCAGGCCGAAGGTCACCGACAGCGAGATGGCGGGGTCGAGCTTGCCGTAGAACTGGTTCCAGAAGATCTTGCCGCCGATGAAGATCAGCACCGCCGCCAACGCGATCTTGAGATACTTGAACCGGTGGACCATCGCCGCCAGCGCGAAGTAGAGGGCGCGCAGACCCAGGATGGCGAAGATGTTCGACGTGTAGACGATGAACGGGTCGGTGGTGATGGCGAGGATCGCCGGCACGCTGTCGACGGCGAAGACCAGGTCGGCGAATTCGACCATCATCAGGGCCAGCAGCAGCGGCGTCGCGTGACGGGCCAGCTTGCCGGTCGAGGGGTCGGGCAGCGTCACCCAGAAGCGGTTGCCGTGAAGCTCGGACGTCACCCGCAGGTGCCGGCGCAGGAAGCGCAGCATCGGGTTGTCCTCGACCGCGGGCATGCTGTCGCCGATCACCAGCATCTTGATGCCGGTGGCGATCAGGAAGGCGCCGAAGATGTAGAGCAGCCACGAGAATTCGGTGACCAGCGCCGCGCCCAGGCCGATCATGATGGCGCGCAGCACGATGACGCCCAGGATACCCCAGAACAGCACCCGGTGCTGGTAGAGGCGCGGCACCGCGAAGTAGCTGAAGATCAGGCTGATGACGAAGACGTTGTCCATCGCCAGCGCCTTCTCCAGCGCGAAGCCGGTGAAGTACTGCATGCCGGGGGTGGGGCCCAGATACCACCAGACCCAGCCGCCGAACGCGGCGGCGATGGCGATGTAGAAGGCGGAAAGCCAAAGGCTCTCGCCGACGCCGATCTCGTGATCCTTCTTGTTGAGGACGCCAAGGTCGAAGGCCAGCAGGGCCGTCACGACGCCGAGGAACAGCAGCCAGACCCAGGTCGGCTTGCCCAGGAAGGGGTGAAGAAAAAATTCCGTGAGGAGTTCCATGTCAACCTCTGCGAGGACGACGACGGCCTTGGATCAAGCCGCCGCGTCACGTCCGACATCACGACCCGGGAGGGGTCGCCAGAGGGGCCCGGACTGAAACAACGCATGAGATGGAGGTGGTTTCTCTTGGCGCAAGGGGTGGTATCGGTTTTTTCTCTTCATTAACATTCCACCGGCGACAGCTTCTGCTTGGAAGCCGCTGGGGGAACCCGCCGGTCAGGCGAGGCCCCATTCCGCCAGCACCGCGTGGCGCAGGATCTCCACGGCGGGATCGGGACGGTCGCGCCGCTTCGTCACCAGATAGAGCGGCACCTCGCGCCGGCCCTTCTCCCAGATGACCACCCTGTGGTCGTCCGCGACCTTGCGCGCGACCTCCTCGCGGAGGATGCAGGCGCCGACCCCCGAGGCCACCAGCGTGACGATGGTCTCCTCGCGGTCGGCCTCGGTGATGTGGGTCAGGGACAGGTTGCGCTGGGCGAACATGTCCCTGACGATGTGCGGGTAGGAGCCGTTCTCCGGCGTCCAGATCCACGGCAGCCGCGCGATGTCGGTCCAGTCCGCCCCCTCCACCCGGTCGCGCCACGCGGCCGGCAGCGTCACCAGATAGGTGATGCGGGCCAGTTCCACGGCGTCGGCGTCGGACGGCAGGTTGGGTCCCAGGAAGAAGCCGGCGTCGAGCGTCCCCGCCCGCACGCTGGTGGTGACCCAGCCCGATAGGCCCTGCTGGACGTCCACCCTGATGCTGGGCGCCTCCTGGTGGATCCGGGTCAGGATGCCGCCCGTCCGCATCAGGTCGGCGCCGACGATGATTCCCAACCGCACCCGCGACGGCGGGGCCGCGACCACCGCCCTGCCCTTCTCCAGGAAGCCGGACATGGCCGCCAGCACCTCCTCCGCCGGGCCGAGCAGTTGGGCGCCGGCGTCGGACAGGCGGATCTTCTTGCCATCCCGGATGAACAGGTCGGCGCCCAACTCCTGTTCCAGCGCGCGGATCTGGCCGCTGACCGCCGGCTGGCTCAGGTTCAGCCGCTCGGCGGCGCGCGTGAAGTTGGAGAACCGGGCGACGGTCGCGAACGCCCTGAGATGAACCAGATCCATACCCGTGTCCCACACCTGCACCTGACCGCCGGGCGATGCGCTTGGACGGTCATCATAAGCCCTGCTTATCAAAGACCATCGGAAATGACCATTGGCCGAGATACCTGCCGGCCGCCTAGGCTCCCGGCGGATCGGAATACCTTGGGAGCGCTTCATGTATCGAATTGGCGTCGACGTCGGTGGCACCTTCACCGACTTCACCGTGCTGGATCAGCGGTCGGGCGAGGTGTCCTTCCACAAGGTCTCGTCCACCCCGTCCGACCCGTCGGAGGCGATCCGCGTCGGGATCAGCCAGTTGCTCGACCAGTTCGACATCGCGCCGAACGAAGTTGGCTTCGTCGGTCACGGCACGACCGTCGCCACCAACCTGATCATCGAGCGGAAGGGCGTTCCCACCGCCCTGATCACGACCAAGGGCTTCCGCGACGTGCTGGAGATCGGCCGCCAGACGCGGCCCAACCTCTATGACTACCGCGACGTCAAGCCGGCCCCGCTGGTGCCGCGCGCGCTGCGTTTCGAGGTCGAGGAGCGGATCGGCGCCGACGGCGCCGTCAAGCGGCCGGTGGCGCTGGACCAAGTCGACGCGGTGATCGAGCGGATCAAGGCGGCCGGCGTCAAGGCGGTGGCGATCTGCTTCCTGCACGCATACCGCAATCCGGAGCACGAGACGCTGGTCCGCGACCGCGTCCGGGCGGCGGCGCCCGACATCTACGTCACCGCGTCGTCCGACCTGCTGCCGGAGTTCCGCGAGTTCGAGCGGTTGTCCACGACCGTCCTCAACGCCTATGCCGGCCCGCGCATGCAGACCTACCTGGACCGGCTATCCAACGGCGTGCGCGAGTTGGGCATGCCCGTAACACCCTACACCATCCATTCCAACGGCGGGCTGATGTCGATCCCGACCGTCCGCCAATACCCCGTGCGGACCTGCTTGTCGGGCCCGGCGGCCGGTGTGGTCGGCGGCGCCATGGTGGCGCGGGAAGCGGGGTTCGGCGAGGTCATCACCTTCGACGTCGGTGGCACCAGCACCGACGTGTCGCTGATCGCCGGAAGCCGGCCGCAGTTCACCTCCAGCCGGACGGTGGCGGACTATCCGGTCAAGATCCCGATGGTCGACATCCATGTGATCGGCGCCGGCGGCGGCAGCATCGCCTGGCTGGACGACGCCGGAGCCATGAAGGTGGGGCCGTTCAGCGCCGGCGCGGTCCCCGGGCCGGTCGCCTATGGCCGCGGCGGTACCCTGCCGACGGCGACCGACGCCAACATCGTGCTGCACCGGCTGAACCCCAAAACGCTGCTGCGCGGCAAGCTGCCGGTGGACGAGGCGGCGGCCCGCCGGGTGATCGAGGACAAGCTGGCGATCCCCTTGGGCCTGTCGGTCGAGGAGGTCGCCTCCGGCATCCTCCGCATCGCCAACGCCAACATGGGCCGGGCGATCCGCTCCGTCTCGACCGAGCGCGGTTTCGACCTGTCCAAGTTCGCCCTGATGGCGTTCGGCGGGGCCGGCCCGCTGCACGCCTGCGAGGTCGCGGCGGAATGCGGTGTTCCCACCGTCATCGTGCCGCGCGAGCCGGGCACCATGTGCGCCCGCGGCATCCTGCTGTCGGATGTCAGCCTGGACTTCGTCCGCACCCGCATCGCCGCCGCCAGCGCGGAGGTCTGGGACTCTGTCGGCGGGTTCTTCGAGGACATGCGGGCCGAGGGCGACGGCTGGCTGGACGGCGAGAAGGTGGCACCGGAGATGCGCCGGTTCCAGCAGCAGGTCGACGCCCGCTACGAGGGCCAGAACTTCGAGGTCAGCGTCGAGGTGCCGGCCGGCGAGGCCATGGCCCTGGAGACGTTCCTGGAGCGCTTCGCCGCCGCCCACAAGACCGAGTACGGCTATGACATTCCCGGCCGCACGGTCGAGATCGTCAATTGCCGGACCAAGGCGGTGGGTCTGGTCGCCAAGCCCTATGACGACTTTCGGGCACCGTCCGGCAGCACGCTGGAAGGCTCGCTGATCGAGCATAGGACTGTGTGGTTCAACGCCGACACCGGCAGGATCGACACCCCGGTCTACGAGCGCGGCAAGATGCCCCTGGAGACGATGGTTTCCGGCCCGGCGATCGTGGAGGAGATGAGTTCCACCACCGTCATCCCGCCGGACACGCGCTTCCAGCTCGACCGCAACGGCAACATCATCATCTCCATCGTCGGAGGCAAGCAATGACCGGTTCCCAGGGCACGGCCAATCGGAACAACGCCACCCAAAACAGCAGGATCGCCGATCCGATCGGCATGGAGGTCTTCACCAACCGCCTGCTGACCATCACCGAGGAGATGGGCAACACGCTGATCCGGTCGTCCTTCTCGACCAACATCAAAGAGCGGCGCGACTGCTCGGTCGGCCTGTTCGACCGCGCCGGCCGCCTGGTGGCGCAGGCCTCGCACATCCCGATCCACCTGGGATCGCTGCGTGGCAGCGTCCGCGCCGTGCTGGAGCGCTTCCCGGTCGAGACGATGAATCCGGGCGAGGCCTATATCAGCAACGATCCGTACCTGGCCGGCGGCACGCACATGCCGGACATCTCGATCGTGACGCCAATGTTCGCGGACGGCGAGGTCCGGTTCTTCGCGGCCAACATCGCCCACCACTCCGACGTGGGCGGCAGCGTGCCGGGCTCGATCTCGGCCGGCGCCCGCACCGTGTTCGAGGAGGGCATCCGCATCCCGCCGCTCAAGGTCATGAAGGGTGGTGCGATCGACGAGGAGATGCTGTACTTCATCGCCCAGAACACGCGGGAGCCGGAGGAGCGCATCCTGGACCTCAAGGTCCAGATCGCCACCAACCAGCGCGGCATCCAGGCTTTGGACGACCTCGTCCGCCGGATGGGCCTGGACGCCGTCACCCAAGCGATCGAGGATGTGCTGAGCTACACCGCGATCCGCCTGCAGCGCCGGATCGCCGAACTGGAAGGCAAGCGGGGAAGCTTCACCTGCCATCTGGACGACGACGGCTCGGGTGGCGATCCCGTGCCGATCAAGGCGACGGTCTGGGTCGAGAACGGCACCCTGGTGGTCGATTTCGACGGCACCGGCCCCCAGGCCAGGGGGGCGCTGAACGTCACGACCAGCGCGCTGGAGGCGACCGTCTTCTACGCCACACGCGCCCTGCTCGATCCGCGGCTGATGCCGAACGAGGGCATGATGCGGTCGATCGACATCCGGGCGGACAAGGGGCTGATCGTCAACGCCCAGTTCCCCGCCGCCGTCGGTGCCCGAAGCATCACCTGCCAGAAGGCGGCGCGCGCGATCTTCGGCGCCTTCCGCGAGATCCTGTCCGAGGACAAGGCGCTGTCGTCGGGCAACGACGACCTGCCGACCATCGTCTTCTCGGCGCGGCACGCCCGGCGCGAGGGCACCTATGTCTATCTGGAGACGCTGGGCGGCGGCGGCCCGGCCTCCAGCCAGATGGACGGCATGAGCGCCATCCACGTCCACGTGACCAACACCTCGAACCTGCCGGTCGAGGCGCTGGAGAACGAGTACCCGCTGTCCGTCGACGAATACGCCCTGGTCGAAGGCTCCGGCGGCGCCGGCCGGCATCGCGGCGGATTGGGCATCGCGCGCCAGATCTCCGCCTTGAGCGATGGCACGATCTTCTCGGCCCGCTCCGACGGCCACAAGTTCGCGGCCAGCGGCGTCGCCGGCGGCAAGGACGGGGCCACCGCCCGGCTCTACCGCAACCACGGCACCGACCGGGAGGAATCGTTGAACTCCAAGGTGACGCATCTGGTGCTGACGACCGGCGAGAGCATCCGCATCGAGACCCCCGGCGCCGGCGGCTTCGGCGATCCCGCCGAGCGAGACCGCGAGGCGATCGAACGCGACATCCGTGACGGCTTGATCACTGCGGAGGCGGCGGCCGTCGATTACGGTCCCCGCGGCTGACCGCGGCTCCAGGCGCAGGCGTCGGCCTCACACGGGGCCGGCGCCAGTGAAGGGCGGTTGCTGGTCGAAATACTCGATCAGGAGTTCGGTCAGGATCCGGATTTTCCGGGCCGGATGCTGACCTGGCGGGCGGACGACATAGGCGCCCGCCGGGGGTGGTGGATGACGTGTCATGACCGGCACGAGCGCCCCGGAGGCCAGATGTCCATGGGTGAGGCAGTCGGGCAGGTACGCGATCCCGAGCCCCGCCGTCGCGGCGGCGACCAGGGCCACGCCGTTGTCGGCCTTGAAGCGTCCCTGCGGACGAACCGTCACGATCTTGTCACCATCCATGAATTGCCAGGATTCGGTGCCCTGCATGAGGGCTTCATGGGCGACGATCTCCTCCGGTGTCTCGGGCGACCCATGCTCCTTGACATAGTCGGGACTGGCGACGAGCTTCCCGAAGATCGGACCCACGCGTCTCGCGATCAGATTCGAGTCCGGTAGATAGCCCACGCGTATCGCGCAATCGTAACCCTCGGCGATCAGATCGACGAAGCGATCACTATAGCAGGTCTGGATTTGGAGCCGGGGATGGCGTCGCGCCATTTCCGCGAGCACGGGAGCGAAGTGGGTCGGGCCGAATGACAGCGGCGCCGCGACCCGCAAGCGGCCACGCAGGTCACCGGCGGGCAGGATCGTTTCCTTGGCCACGTCGATCTCGGCGCAAACCCTGGCCGCATGGTCCCGGAAAGTGGCCCCGGCCTCCGTGAGGGCGGCCCCGCGTGTCGTTCGCGCGAGAAGCTGGACGCCAAGTTCCGCTTCGAGCCGGAGAAGGCGACGACTGACGATCGACTTGGACACGCCGAGCCGAAGGGCCGCCGGTGAAATCCCGCCGGCATCGGCGACCTCCACGAATGTCCGCAACTCCTCGATATCCAACCCAGCGTTCCCCATTCCGCGACACAGCTTGGCATGAAAGGACGCTACCGCATGCCGTTAGGGAACGGCAATGTCGTTGGCGGGCAATGGCGCCGCTGGCGCATGTCTCCCGCAAGAAACAAGGCCGCCCACGATGGCGGCGAGGGATGTAATGATGACGTTTCGTAACGGCCTTTCTTCGCTTCTTCGTCCCGAGGACTCGGTCCTCGTTCTGATCGACCACCAGCCTTACCAGCTCGCGAACGTGAACAGTCACGAACCGCAGATGGTGATCAACAATACCGCGGGTTTGGCGAAAGCCGCCAAGGCCTTCGGTGTCCCCACGATCCTGACCACCGTGATCGCCGAACGCGGCGGTCTGCTCTTCCCTCAGATCACCGATGTGTTCCCTGGGCAGGAAGTGATCGACCGCACGTTGATCAACACCTGGGAAGATCGGAAGGTCGTGGACGCGGTCAAGGCGACGGGTCGCAAGCAGCTGGTCATCGCGGGGCTCTGGACCGAGGTGTGCGTCGCGATGCCGACGATCCAGGCCCTGGGCGAAGGCTGGGATGTCACCGTGATCACCGATGCGTCCGGCGGAGTTTCGGTCGAAGCCCATGCGGTCGCCATCCAGCGCATGATCGCCGCCGGCGCGAACATGATGACTTGGCTGGCGCTGGCGGCCGAATGGCAGCGCGACTGGGCCAGGGCCGATCAAGCCGCCGCGTTGACGGAAGTCATCAAGCAGCACGCCGGCGGCAGCGGCATCGCGTACCTGTGGGAGCAGCAGCTGCTCAACACGCCCGTACCCGGCACCGCGCGATGATCTGAGCGGGGATGCCGGGATCGCCGATCACGCGCATCGCGGAAAGCGGATCGCTGATCGCGGCCCCGGCATCCCGCATCACCAGAAGGGCCGGTTAGCCTGCGGTCGCGGCGGTGACGCTCCCACGATCGTCGCACAGCTCGTCGACGTGTTCGCGTTGAACGCCCATCGCCTCGGCCAGGGCGCTTTGGGTGAGACCCAGCGGCACCATGAACTCTCCGGTCAAGACCTCTCCGACGGTGGCCGGCTTCCGTTTGGTCGTCAGCATGCTTCACCTCACCTGTGGGTATGACCGTCAAGGATGGGCACCGTTAGCCCAAGTTGGTCCTCGCCGGCGACCTTGGCGGTCACGGCGACCATCTCGGCGATGACGGCTTGGACGGTGCGGTCCAGTTTGCTGCTTTCGCGCATCGCGATGGCGAAGCGGAACTGACGGCCGTCCAGATCGACGGGGAGGGAGACGCCGCCGCGGGCTTGGTGGTCGCGGGCCGTGAAGGAGTCCACCACCGCGACGCCCAGGCCGCGCAGGACGAAGGCCGAGACCATCTGGGACAGGTGCGTGTCGACGCGGGCGGTGGCGGTGAAGCGGCCGGCGCGCGTCAGTTGGTCCAGCATGTCTCCCGTCACGGTATCGCCAGAGAAGCGGATGAAGGGCCAGTCCGCCAGATCCTCCAGCGTGATGGCGCGCCCATCGGACAATGGGCGGCTGGCCAGCGGATGCCCCGCCGGCAGGATGCAGCGGTAGGGAACGTCCAGCATCTCCACCGCCGTCAGCTCGCCGAGATTCGCGGGGGCGACGAGTCCGAGCGTCGCCTGCCGGCTTTCCACCAGACGGAGCACGTTGATCGTCCGCACCGCCAGCACCCGCACGGACAATTCCGGCCGGGCCGCCAGCACGCCGACCAGGGCGTCGGGGATCAGCGTATGGGCCAGCGCCGGCATCGCGGCGATGATCAGGCCCATGCGCCGGCCGCGGCCGATCTCGCGCGCCCGATGGTCGATCCGCTCCATACCGCTGAAATAGCGCTCGACCTCGTCCAGCAGGTCGAAAGCGGCCAGCGACGGCGTCACGCGCCCATTGGCCCGCTCGAACAGCAGATATCCAAGGTCGGCCTCGAGGTCGCGGATGATCCGGCTGACAGCGGGCTGCGATACGTTGAGGCTGTCGGCGGCGGCGGAAACGGTGCCATGGAGCATCACCGCGCGAAACGCTTCGATCTGCCGGTGGGAAATCATTCTCTATAACATCGCGGCATAGCGGGAGAGTTTGTTGATATTGGACTTATGGGGGGCCGTCAATGACCATGCGGCATCCTCCAGGGGCGATCTTCAACAGGCATGGGACGACACCCAGTAATGTCCGGAACATCTGAACAAGACGTCATCGTCGTGGGCGGCGGGCTGATCGGGATCGCGTCCGCGCTGGGTCTGCGCCAGCTGGGACTGTCGGTCCTGCTGCTCGACGAGGGCGACGTGGCGCATCGGGCGGCCCGCGGCAACTTCGGCCTCGTCTGGCTTCAGAGCAAGGGCGGCGGTTCCGGGGATTACGTCCGGTGGACCCGGCGCAGCATAGACCATTGGCCGGACTTCAGCCGCGAGCTGACGGAGCTGACCGGCATCGACCTGGGCTATCGCCGGCCCGGTGGCTATCACCTGTGCCTGTCCGACACGGAATTCGCCAGCCGGTCGGCCCTGGTCGATCGCATCGCACCCAACCAGCCGGACGACGCCAAGACCGTCATGCTCGACGCGGCGGAGGTCCGCCGGCGCATCGACGGGGTCGGCGAAGGGGTGGTTGGCGCGTCGTATAACGAACTCGACGGCGACTGCAATTCGCTGGCGTTGTTCCGGGCGCTGCACGAGGGCTTCAACCGGCTGGGCGGCAGATACAAGCCGAGCGTCCGGGTCGACGCGGTCGAGCGGGACGGCGGCGCCTATCGGGTGCGGACCGGCGAGGACAGCTTCGGGGCGTCCAAGGTGGTGTTCGCGGCGGGGCTGGGGCTGAACCGCTTCGCCGGTCAGGTCGGGATGCCCGAGATCGTTCGGCCCCAGCGCGGCCAGATCATCGTGACCGAGCGGCTGCGGCCGTTCCTGTCGATGGTGTTCTCCCAGATCCGGCAGTTGCCCAACGGCACCGTGCTGATCGGCGACACCAAGGAGGACGCCGGGTTCGACAACGGCACCACCTCGATCATCATGCGCGAACTGGCCGAGCGGGCGGTCAAGACCCTGCCCCACTTGGCCAACGTCAACATCGTCCGCGCCTGGGGCGCGCTGCGCGTGCTGACCCACGACGGTTTGCCCTGTTACGAGGAGGCGCCGGACTGGCCGGGCGTCTTCTTCGCGACCTCGCACAGCGCCGTGACGCTGGCGCCGGGACACGCCCGGGAGTTCGCCCGCTGGGTGGCTTTCGGCGAGGCGCCTCCGGACCTGCTGGGCTTCTCGTCGGCCCGGTTCCGGGCGGCGGCCTGACCCTCCTCCCTTCCATCCATCCTGGAGTTTCCATGTTCCACAGGCTGCCGGTTCCGGACGGGGAAACCGTGTCCTTCACCATCGACGGGACCCCGGCGGAAGCCCGCGTGGGCGATACCGTCGCGGCGGCCCTGCTGGTCAACGGCGTCCCCCATTGCCGCACGACACCGGTTTCCGGCAGTCCGCGGGGCCCCTATTGCATGATGGGCGTCTGCTTCGACTGCCTCGTCACGATCGATGGCGTCGGCAACCGCCAAGCCTGCCAGGAGCGCGTCGCCCCGGGAATGCGGGTGGCCACCCAGATGGGGTCGCGGGAGCTCGATCGATGACCGCCAGCCCCATGACCAGCCAGAAACCCGCCGATCTCGTCGTGATCGGCGCCGGACCGGCCGGTCTCGCCGCCGCGGCGCTCGCCGCCGGCCATGGCATCCGCACCCTGCTGCTGGACGAGCAACCGGCGCCGGGCGGCCAGATCTACCGGGGCGTCACGCGCACGCCGATCGGCGATCCGCGCGTGCTGGGGCCGGACTACCGGCGCGGCCAGGATCTCGTCGCGGCGTTCGAGAGCAGTGGAGCCAAGCGGGTGGTGGGCGCCTCGGTCTGGAGCCTGACGCGGGACGCCGAGGCGGGCCTGGAGATCGGCTACTCCGTGGCGGGAGCCGGCACCTTGATCCAGGCGCCGCGGGTGATCCTGGCGACCGGCGCGATGGAGCGCCCGTTTCCCATTCCCGGCTGGACGCTGCCCGGCGTGATGGGGGCTGGGGCGGCGCAGACCCTGCTGAAAACCTCCGCCCTGGTGCCCGACGGTCCCTTGGTGCTGGCGGGCACGGGACCGCTGCTCTGGCTGCTGGCGGTCCAGTATGTCCGCGCGGGGGTTTCCATCGGCGCGATCCTGGACACGACGCCGCGGGCGAACTGGCGCGCCGCCCTGCCCCACATGGCCGGCTTTGTGCGCTCGTCCTACGCGATCAAGGGATTGAAGCAGCTGCGCGAGGCGCGCTCGAAGGTCCGGGTGATCTCCCAGGTCACCGGATTGCGGGCGCTGGGATCGGACCGGATCGAGGCGGTGGCGTTCCGCCGGGGCGATGGGGCCGAGGAGCGGATGCCGGCGGCGACGCTGCTGCTGCACCAAGGCGTGATCCCGAACCCCAACCTCGCCAGCGCCGCTGGCTGCGCCCAGGACTGGAACCCCGACCAGCTCTGCTGGATGCCGCGCACCGACGTGTGGAACGCCTCGACCGTCGACGGCGTCTGGATCGCCGGTGATGGCGCCGGCATTGGCGGCGCCATCGCGGCGGAGCATCAGGGCCGGCTGGCCGCGGTGGCGGCACTGAGCGCGATGGGCGTCCTCGACGGTGCCGGCCAGGACCGCGAGGCGGCGCCGATCCGGAAGGCGCTGGCCGGGGCGACGCGCGGCCGGCGCTTCCTGGATGCGCTATACCGGCCGGCGGACCAGTTCCGCGTTCCCGAGGACGACACCCTCGTCTGCCGGTGCGAGGAGGTGACGGCGGGTCAGCTGCGCGAGGCGGTGCGGCTGGGCTGCACGGGCCCCAACCAGACCAAGACGTTCCTCCGCTGCGGCATGGGGCCGTGTCAGGGCCGCCTGTGCGGCACCACCGTCACCGAGTTGATCGCGGCGGAGCGGCGGGTGCCGGCCTCCGAGGTCGGCCACTACCGGCTGCGCCCTCCCATTAAGCCCATCACGCTGGCCGAGCTGGCGGCGGTGTCGAAGGACGACATCCCCGCCGTCGCGGCGGAGCGCTGAGAACCTCCCCTTCGAAGCAACGGAAGAAGAATGATGATCGAACGTATCGAGAAGACCAAGATCATGCACCGCGTCGTCCGCCACAACGGCGTGCTCTATATCGGCGGTCTGATCGCCGACGATTGCGACGGCGGCATGGGCTCGCAGACCCGCCAGATCTGCGCCAAGCTGGACAAGCTGCTGGCGACGGCCGGCTCCGACAAGACCAAGCTGCTGTCCGCCACCCTCTATGTCACCGATATCGACGCCAAGGCGGAGATGAACGAGGCTTGGCTGGAATGGCTCGACGGGACCGACCTGCCGGCCCGCGCCACCATCGGCGTCGCCACACTGGGCGGCCCGACCGTCAAGATCGAGATCGTGGTGACGGCCGCCGCCACGGAGTGACGTCGAATCCCATGCCATAGGCCCATAAATCCATAGGATGGGATGGCGAAGGGGGTCCGGATGGGGCATGGTCGCGCTTATGGACGCGGCCCCTGCCCGTCCGTGTGATCGCGCCGGTACCCGGCACGCTTCGCTCCCATCGGACCAGCGGTGGAGCGGATGACACGATATCCTTGGAGACCCCATGGCGAAGATCCCCGTCGAGGCGCACGACACCATTTTCAAGCGCTGGGAGTCGGGCGAGACCCTGGCGGCGATCGCCAAGGACCACGGCGTGTCCGGACCGGCGATCCGCTACATCGTCAAGAAGATGGAGGAGGCGAAGGGCGGGTCGTCTCGGCCCTCCAAGCCGAAGGCCGATCCCGCGGCGGATGGCGCGGACGGCGACGCGAAGCCTTCGAAGCCCGCCAAGCGCGATGACGAACCCGGCCCCGACGACTATCCCGACACCCCGGAACCCGAAACGCTGGCATCGGACCTTCCCCTGGTCGACCTTGCCGAGCGGGATGAGGCGCCCGTCATGCCGAGCATCCGTCCGGCCCTGCCCGACGAGGAGGACCTGAGCCCCGAAGCCCAAAGCTTCCAGGCCGCCCAGAAGGCGTTCTCGTCCGGCGGTCACCGGCTGGGGCGAAGCAATCCCAAGGCGGAACGCCTGGAGGAGATTGAGATCGTCGCCTGGACGGAGGATGGCGAGGATGTCATCGACACGGTCCAATCCAGGGATCTGGCGCTCACGCGCGTCAAGGAGATGCATCGCCAAGCGTTGAACCAGGGAACCGACGTGTACCTGAAGCTCAGGGCGGCCAGTTCCCGCGCCTCCGACGACTGAGCGGGGGCGCGGGCGAAACCGGCGTCGAGCCGCTACTTGGCGGCTTCGACCACCTCGTCGGTCCAGACCGTGAAGCCGGTCAGGGTGTTGGGTCCGAAGGTCGTGCTGATCGCCACATCGACCGCGTCACGGCCGCGCGCGAGCAGCACCCTGCCGATCCGGGGGGTGTTGTTGCGAGCGTCGAACGTGTACCAGCGGCCACCCAGGTAAGCCTCGAACCAGCCGGCGAAATCCATCACGCCATGGGGAGGCGGCACACCGATGTCGCCGAGGTATCCGGTGCAGTAGCGGGCCGGGATGTTCATGGCGCGGCAGAAGGCGACCGCCAGATGGGCGTAGTCGCGGCAGACGCCGACCTTCTCGTTGTAGGCCTCCCACGCCGTCCGGGTCGACCGGGCCTGCATGTAATCGAACTTGATGTGGTTGTGGACGAAGTCGCAGATCGCCTGGACCCGCGCCCAGCCGGGCTCGGTCCCACTGAACAGCTTCCAGGCGGTGTCGCTGAGCAGTTCCGTCTCGCAGTAGCGGCTGGCGAGCAGGAAGACCAGCGCCTCCTCCGGCAGTTCCTCCAGCGTGTGCTGCCGGGCGGAGGGCACGACCTCGTCGGGCTTGCCGCTGTCCCGGACCACGGCGGTGGTGGTGATCCGCGTGACCCCGGCCGGCGCCGTGACCCTGCTGCACCAGTTCCCGAAGCCATCGCGGTACGCGGTGATGGGAAGCGGCGGATCGGTGACGAGATGGTCCGGCACCAGAATGTCGGACGCTCGGGAGTAGTGGATGTTCAACATCAACAACATCGGCGTCGGCTGCGGGCAGTCGTAGACCAGTTCGTAGCCAACCTTAATCTTCATGGTTCGGCCCTTTCATGTTGGTGATTGGCAATTCGTCGCGGACGCTGACGGTCACGTCCATCCCCAGGAAACTGCCCTTGGGTCCCGTGTAGGTCCCCCACAGCGGCAGGGCCTGCGCCGGCGCCCAGGCGACCGCGACCCGGATGAGGTTGCGGTTTCCGATGATGCTGTTGGTCGGATCGAAATCGACCCAGCCGGCACCGGGCAGATAGACCTGCAGCCACGCGTGGGTGGCGCCGCCACCGACGACGAGGTCGGCGTCGGTCCCGGCACCGGGCACATAGATGTAGCCGCTGACGAAACGCGCGGCGATGCCGAGCGAGCGGACGCCCTCCATCATCAGGAACGCGTAGTCGCGGCAGGTTCCCGTCCCCTTGGCCAGGGTCTCGACCGGGGTTTGGACACCCCGCTCCAGCCGGCGCGAATAGGTCAGCTGCTCGCGGATGCCCAAGGTGATCTTCCGCAAGAGATCCATGGTGCCGATGCAGCCGTTCTCCGGAAGGAACCCCGCCGCCCAGCGGTCGATCTCGCCGGCCGGATACTGTCGTTCCAGCGCGCGGACCAAGTCCAGGCGCTCCTCCCTGGAATAGGCGAAGGGAAAGGTCTGCGCCGACTCCGCCAGCGCGTAGTCGGGATGGGGCGCCTCGATATGCTCCAGCGTCACCTCGCTGTCGAAGACCAGTTCCTTGGTCTCGGCACCGAAGGTCGCGATCGCCAGCGAGTTGTCGAAGACGTCGTGCAGCCAGCGGAGGTTCTTGGGTTTGGGCAGGATCTCCAGCCGCGTCGTGATCAGCCGGAGATCATGGCTCTCGCGTGGCCGGAACATCATCTGATGCTCGCCCAGCTTGACAGGGCTGGCGTAGCGGTACCGGGTGATGTGGCGAACAGTCAGCAATCTCGGCGAGGGCGGGCGCGCCCCCGGGGCTGGCCGGTCGGAGGGGTGGCGGTCTGTCAGGAGGGGCGTCCTCTTGAGCGGCGCATCCAACCCCTCCCCTTTGGCGGCTGTCAGAGAGCCGACTTGGGCGGAGTGCGGCGATCGGCTGTCGGAATGATCGTCGTCTTGACCGGGGCCGCGGAAGTCGTCTTCTTCGGCTTCTTGACCTCGCGGTTGCTCTTTTTCTGTCCCTTGGCCATGAGAATTCTCCAAATCCGGCGGTGCGTTCCGGCGGAGAGGCCGATTGCCCGCCCCGCGTCAGAATCCATGAACCTGAAACGCGGCCATGACCTTTACTTTACCACATCTGGCCCGAAGGAAACGAAATTACCAGCGGCGCCGGGAAATATCGTCAAGTGGCAATCCGTTTATTTTCCCCACTCTCAATGAGCATTTCAATCAGACGATGCACCCGCAGCGCTTCGCGGCCATTGACGCGAGGCTGGCGGCCCTCGTCCAGCGCGTCGAGGAAGTCGGCCAAGACCGCGCGGTGGTGCTGGTTGGGGAAGGCCATGGGGTCGGCGCCGCCGCCCAGCGTGGCGCCGTCGCCGCCGACGCGGATCTCCTCGCCGTCGTGGGTGTGGGCCTCCAGCAGGTCGCCGCCGAGGATCGCGGAGCCGCGGGTGCAGGCGATCTCGATGCGCTCGGGGAAGCCGGGATAGGCCGCCGTGGTGACGTTCAGCGTCGCCATCAGCCCGCTGGACCAGCGGAGCGCCGCGCAGACCACGTCCTCGGTGTCGATCCGGCGGAGCGGCGTGGTTGCGGTGAAGCCGATGACGTCGGACGGCAGGCCGAGGAGGCTGACGAACAGGTCCAGTGTATGGATCGCCTGGGTCAGCAGCACGCCGCCGCCATCTCGGGCCTTCATGCCCCTGCCCGGCTGGGCATAATAGTCGTGGTCGCGCCACCAGCGGACCGAGACGGCGGCGGTCAGCGGGTCGCCCAAGGTTCCGGCGGCCAGCAGGTCGCGCAGCCTCTCGGCGGCGTGGCGGAAGCGGTGTTGGAGCACGATTCCCAGCGTCAGGCCCGCCCGCTCCATCGTCTCGACCACCGCGAGGGAGGCCGCGGGCGTGGCGGCCAGCGGCTTTTCCAGCAGCACGTGCTTGCCGGCCGCAGCAGCCCGCGCCACCAGATCCGCGTGGCTGTCGGGCGGGGTCAGGACCATCAGCGCCGAGACGGTCGGGTCATCGAGCAGGGCGTCGATCGTCTCGACCACGGGCAGGCCGTGGCGGGCGGCGAAGGCGAAGCGCCGCTCCGGCGAGGGGCTGAAGGCACCCGCCACCTCGACGCGATCGGAGAGATCGAACAGGCTTTCGACATGGGGCGCCGAGGCCATCCCCAGCCCGACCACGCCGAGGCGGCGTCTGGTCATGCCAGGAAATCCCCGCGCGCGGGGGTGAAGGTGTCCAGCAGGATGCCGGGCTCGACGCAGACGGCGCCATGGACCGCGTCGGCCGGCACCAGATAGCCGTCGCCGGCCCGCAGCCGCTGGGTGCGGCCGCTGATGGTGACGTCGAAGGCGCCGCTCTCCACCATGCTGCACTGGATGTGCGGGTGGCTGTGCTCGGTCCCGATGGCGCCGGCCTGGAACTCGATGCGGGCCATCATGATCGAGCCGTTGTAGCCCAGCAGTTTCCGCCGGATGCCGTTGCCGAGATCCTGCCAGTCCAGGTTCTGGTCCAGGATGAAGACGTCGGTCTGTTGGTCCATGATGTCTATCCTCTCAAGGTTTCGCGAACTCAGCGGGCGAGCCAGCCGCCGTCCACTGGCAGCGTCACGCCATGCACGTAGTCAGACGCGGACGAGGCCAGGAAGACGGCGGCGCCGCCGAGATCCTCCGGCTTGCCCCAGCGCCCGGCGGGGATGCGGGCCAGGATGTCGGTGTTGCGCTTGTCGTCGTTCCGCAGCGCCTCGGTATTGTTGGTCGCGAAGTAGCCGGGCGCTATGGCGTTGACGTTGATGCCCTTGGCCGCCCACTCGCAGGCCAGCAGCCGCGTCAGGCCGGCGATGCCGCTCTTGGAGGCCGTGTAGGACGGCACGCGGATGCCGCCCTGGAAGGACAGCATGGAGGCGATGTTGATCACCTTGCCCGGCCGGCCGTCCGCCAGCAGTTGGCGCGCGAAGGCTTGGGCCAGGAAGAAGGCGGACTTGAGGTTGACGTTCATCACGGCGTCCCAGTCCTCCTCCGTGAAGTCGATGCTGTCCGCCCGGCGGATGATGCCGGCGTTGTTGACCAGCACGTCGGCCCGCCCGCTCCACTCCACCGTCTGGCGGATGATCGACGCCACCGGCTCGATCGACCCCAGATCGGCCTGGATCGCCAGGAAGGGAGCGCCGGTCTCCGCCACCAAGCCGGCGGTCTCGTCCATGGCTGAGCGGCCGACCGCCGCGATGCCGGCGCCGGCCCGCGCCAGGGCCACCGCGATCCCCTGCCCGATCCCCGTGTTGGCGCCGGTCACGATGGCCGTCAGGCCGGTGAGGTCGAAGGGATTGCCCCTGGAAATTCCCTCGCTCACCGCAGCACGTCCATTGGGACCATGTCCATGTCGGTGAAGTCTTGGTTGTCGCCCGCCATGGCCCAGATGAAGGTGTAGTTGCTGGTGCCGACACCGCTGTGGATCGACCACGGCGGCGAGATCACGGCCTGGTCGTTGGCGATGACCATGTGCCGGGTCTGGTCCGGCTCGCCCATGAAGTGGAACACCCGGGCCTGCTCCGCGAGGTCGAAGTAGAAATAGACCTCGCTGCGGCGGTCGTGCACGTGGCACGGCATGGTGTTCCACATGTTGTTCGGGTTCAGCACCGTCATGCCCATCACCAGCTGCGCGGTCTTGACCACGTCGGGGTGCAGCAGCTGGTAGATCGTCCGCTCGTTGGACTGCGCCGGATCGCCCAGCGCCACCTTGCGGGCGGCGGACAGCGGGATCCGCATGGTCTCGAACCGCGCGTGGGCGGGCGTGCTGTTCAGGTAGAACTTGGCGGGATTAGCGGAGTCCACGCTCTCGAACCGGACATCGACGCTGCCCATGGCGACATACAGGGCGTCGCGCGGTTCGAGGTCGAAGGTGACGCCGTCGACCACGACGCGGCCGGCGCCGCCGACATTGATGACGCCCAGCTCGCGGCGCTTCAGGAAGGTGTCGGACCCGATCGCCTTGTGGGTCTCCAGCGTGATCGGACCCGCCACCGGCATGGCGCCGCCGACGACGAAGCGGTCGACATGGCTGTAGGTCATGACCACGTCGTCCGCCTCGAACAGGGTCGGCACGAGGAAGTGCTCGCGCAGCGTCTCGGTGTCGAAGTTGCGCACAGCATCGGGATGCGCCACGTGGCGGATGGTCATCTTCATGGTCGGGGCCTTTTCAAATACGGAGGGTGTGGTGTGGCGCCGTCATTCCGGCACCATCGTGAAGTATTGCCGGTGGGCGGCGCTGACGGCGTCGACCGCCGCCCGCAATCCGTCCAGGTGGGCGCCGATGCTCCGCACCGCGCGCTCGGCGTCATGTTCGGCGATGGCGTCGACCACGGCGGCGTGCTCGGCGATGACCCTGACCAGCCGGCCGGGCTCCGGCAGGGTCAGGCGGCGGCAGCGGTCGACCTGGATCTTGACCTGCTGGATGATCGTCCAGAATCCCGGATAGCCCGAGATCTCCGCCAGCAGGGCGTGGAACGCCTCGTCCGACTGGTGGAAGCCCTCCTGGTCGCCGGCCTCGCGCATAAGGCGCTGACGATCAAGATTGGCCTGGAGCGCCTTGATGTCGGCCGCCGTGGCGCGGGTGGCGGCATGGCGGACGGTGCCCACCTCCAGCGCCTTGCGGATCTCGATCGCCTCGGACAGCCGGTTGAGCGGGATACGCGAGACATAGGTGCCAGACTGGGGAAACACCTCGACCAGCCCGTCGTCGGCCAGCTTCAGGATCGCCTCGCGCACGGGAGTGCGGCTGACACCGTAGCCCTCGGCGATCGCCTTCTCGACGATCGCCTCGCCGGGCGTCCTCCGCATCGAGACGATCTCGTCACGCAGTTCCCGGAAGACCACCGAGGCCATGGTGGCGCCGCGCCGGGACGACCGGAGCCTGACGCCCCCCGTCCGCCCCGGCGGGGCCGTTTCAGCGTGTTCCACCGTCGAAGTCATGTCCGCCGTCTCCCGTCTCGCCTTTGCCGTGTCAATGCACCGGCGAACCCAGCACGAGGCTGGGCAGCCAGGTTGAGAAGCCCGGTATATAGGTCACGAACAGCAGGGCGATGGTCAAAGCGGCGTAGAACGGCAGAATGGTCCGCATCACTTGGCCGACGGTGATGCCGCCGATGGCGCATCCGACGAACTGCGTGGTGCCGACCGGGGGCGTGTTGAGGCCCAGGGCGCAGTTGATCAGCATGACCATGCCGAACTGGACCGGCCCCATGCCCATCGCCATGGCGATCGGCAGGAAGATCGGTGTGCAGATCAGGATGGTCGACGCCATGTCCATGAAGGTGCCGAGCACGAACAGGATGATGTTGATCATCAGGAAGATGACGATCGGATTGGTCGAGAGCCCGGCCAGCGTCTCTCCCGTCAGGTCGGCCAGCTCGTACAGGCTCATCAGGTGCTGCAAGGTCGCCGACAGCCCGATCAGCAGCAGGATGACGCCGGTGGTCTTGACCGCCTTGGCGGCGGCGACCATCAGCTTCTCCCAGGTCATGGTGCGATAGATCACGAAGGTCAGCAGCAGCGACCAGCAGACCGCGATGGCCGCCGATTCGGTTGGCGTGAAGACGCCGGTGGTGATGCCGCCCAGGATGATGACGACCACCATCAAGCCCGGCAGGGCCGCGATGAACGAGGTCAGGATCGCGTTCCAGCCATGCCACGCGCTGGCGGCGTAGCCGCGCCGGACCGCGACGAAGTAGGCGGCGACCAGCATGCAGACCGTCAGGAACAGCGCCGGAACCAGTCCGGCCAGCATCAGGCTGGTGATCGACACCTTTCCGCCGGTGGCGAAGGCGTAGATGATCATGTTGTGGCTGGTCGGCATCAGGGCCCCGACCAGCGAGGCGTGGGTGGTGACATTGACGGCGTAGTCGGTGTCGTAGCCCTCCCGCTTCATCATCGGGATCATGACGCCGCCCATGGCCGAGACGTCGGCCACCGGCGAGCCGGACACGCCGCCGAACAGCGTGCAGGCGACGACGTTCGCCATGCCCAGCCCGCCGCGCACGTGGCCGACGGCGCTCTTGGCCAAATCGACGATCTTCTGCGCGATGCCGCCGTGGAGCATCAACTCGCCGGAGAAGATGAAGAACGGGATGGCCAGGAACGAGAAGATGTTCATTCCCGAGACCATCCGCTGGAACACCACGGCGACCGGGATGCCCTCGAACGAGATGGCGGCGACGCAGGCCAGGCCGATGGCGAAGGCGACAGGGACACCCAGGACCAGGAGCAGCCCGAAGCTGCCGGACAGGATCATCAATGCCATGACGGCTCGACCTCGCTGTGCTGGATGGTCGCGATCATCTGTTCCAGCGAGAACAGGGTGATCAGGACGCCGGCCAGGACGACCGGGATGTACTGGATGCCTTGGGACAACCCATGCATGGTTGGGATGCTGTATTCCCACACCGAGAGCATGATCTCCCAGCCATAGACGATCATCGTCAGCGCGAAGATGATGATCAGGCAGTGGATGATGATCTCGCAGACGCGCTGGAGGCCGGGCGGCAGCAGGACCACCAGCGATTCCATGCCGATGTGGCCGGCGTCGCGGACTCCCGCCGCCGCTCCCAGCATCGTCACCCAGATGACCAGCAGCAGGGCGGTGCTCTCCGCCCAGACCGGCGTGTCGTTCAGCACGTAGCGGCCGAAGACCTGCCAGACGACGGCGGCGACGATACCGAACAGCCCGGCCACGGCCAGCTTCATGCACACGCGGCTGAGCACGGCGTTGAAGGGGGTCAGGAAGGGGATGTTCGTCTTTCGGGCCAGGGAGGGCGTGGCTGGCACGCCCTCGATCTGCCCATCCGAACGGCTGGGAACGACGGTCATGGTGCCAGGAGCCCTTACTTCTGAGCCATCGCGCGGTTGGCCAGATCCTTCAGGCGGTCATCGCTGAGGAACTTGTCGTAGACCGGCTTCATGGTCGCCTGGAAGGCGGCCTTGTCGACATCGGCCACGACGGTGGCGCCACCGGCGACCACATCCCCCTTGGCCTTGGCCTGACGCTCGTCCCACAGCTGGCGCATGTAGGGGACCGACTCCTTGGCCGACTTGCGGATGATCGCCTGCTCGTCCTTGGACAGGCCGTCCCAGATCTTCTTGGAGAAGACCAGCACTTCCGGCGCCATGGAATGCTCGGTCACGCTGTAGAACGGCGCCGTCTCGAAGTGGCGGAACGACTGGTAGGAGGAATAGTTGTTCTCCGCCGCGTCGACCAGACCGGTCTTCAGCGCGGTGTAGACCTCCGCCGCCGGCATCGGCGTCGCGTTGGCGCCCATGGCGCCCAGGATGGCGACCCACAGGTCCGACTGCTGGACGCGGATCTTCATGCCCTTGACGTCGGCCGGGGACCGCACCGCCTTCTTGGCGTAGATCGAGCGCGAGCCGCTGTCGTAGAAGGCGAGGCCGATGAAGCCGGCCTTCTCGAACGAGGCCAGGATCTCGTCGCCGATCGGGCCGTCGAGCACGGCGCGCATGTGCGCCTCGTCGCGGAACAGGAAGGGCATCGATGGGACCAGCGTCTCCGGCACGATGTTGTGGAACGCGGCGGTGTTGACGCGGACCATGTCCAGGCCGCCGAGCTTGACCTGCTCGACCGTGTCCTTCTCCGACCCCAGCGCGCTGTCGCCGAACACCTTGATGGCGTATTTGCCATCGGTCGCCTTCTTGACCAGTTCGCCGGCGTAAACCACGGCGCGGACGGTCGGATAGTCCTTGGGGTGGACGTCGGCGGAACGGAAATCGCGGGCGATGGCGGCGCTTCCCGCCGTACCGACCGTGAACGCGGCGGCCATCAAGAGGCCTGCCAGGAACTTCTTGCTCACCTTCATTGGGTCATTCCTCCTGAGAACACGGACATGTCTTGGGATGTCGGGAGAACCCGGCACCGGCAGTCTCGATTGGGGAGGAGTGTCCGAGGGCGGATGGCCGCGGCCATGCGGCGGTCATCGAGCGCGTCGAACTGGTCTTCCTCCCTGGATCCCCGGGCTCTGTCTGTCTGCGGCCCGTTTCGTAGTTCCAATATACTAATATGTTAGTTTGTCGCGCAAGCGGGATTTTGACGGCTTTCGAAAAGGACGTGAATAAGATAAGTTTCGCACGCCTTTGGGATTAATGCTCGCGATCGTTCTCCGTCCGGCCACGACGCCGGAGGGCCGCGGCAATAAACCTGATCGCCTAGCCAGGCGGAACCCGGCACAACGGCGGGAGCGATCGGAGCCATGAAGAGCGAAGTCCCGCGACAATCTTAGACGAGAGGAACCAACCGTGCTTGAAGCCTACCGCCAGCATGCCGCAGAGCGTGCCGCACTCGGGATTTCGCCCCTGCCGCTGTCCGCCCAGCAGACCGAGGACCTGATCGGCCTGTTGAAGGCTCCCCCCGCCGGCGAGGAGGAGTTCCTGCTCGACCTGTTGACGCACCGCGTCCCGGCTGGCGTGGACGATGCCGCCAAGGTCAAGGCCGCCTTCCTGGCGAAGGTCGCCAAGGGCGAGGAGGCCTGCGCGCTGGTCCCGGCGGTCAAGGCGACGGAACTGCTCGGCACCATGCTCGGAGGCTTCAACATCAAGGCGCTGATCGACCTGCTGGCGAGCGACGAATGCGGCGCCGCCGCGGTCCAGGGCCTCAAGACGACCCTGCTGATGTTCGACTATTTCCACGACGTCAAGGAACTGGCCGACCAGGGCAACGCCAACGCCAAGGCCGTGCTCCAATCCTGGGCCGACGCCGAGTGGTTCACCTCGCGCCCGGAGGTTCCGGAGAGCCTGACCCTGACCATCTTCAAGGTGACCGGCGAGACCAACACCGACGACCTGTCGCCGGCCCCGGACGCGTGGTCACGGCCCGACATCCCGCTGCACGCCCTGGCGATGCTGAAGAACGCCCGCCCCGGCATCGACCCCGACGAGCCCGGCAACCGCGGTCCGGTCAAGCAGCTGGAGGCGCTGAAGGCCAAGGGCAACCTGGTGGCCTATGTCGGCGACGTGGTCGGCACCGGCTCGTCCCGCAAGTCCGCCACCAACTCGGTGCTGTGGTGGACCGGCGAGGACATCCCCTTCGTCCCCAACAAGCGGTTCGGCGGCGTCTGCCTCGGCACCAAGATCGCGCCGATCTTCTACAACACCATGGAGGACGCCGGCGCGCTGCCGATCGAGCCGGACGTCTCCAGGATGGACATGGGCGACGTCATCGAACTGCGCCCCTATGACGGCAAGGCCCTGAAGGACGGCGCGGTGATCGCCGAGTTCACCGTCAAGTCCGACGTGATCTTCGACGAGGTCCGCGCCGGCGGCCGCATCCCGCTGATCATCGGCCGCGGCCTGACCGCGCGGGCCCGCGAGGCGCTGGGCCTGGAGCCGTCCACCCTGTTCCGCCTGCCGTCGACCCCCGCCGACAGCGGCAAGGGCTTCACGCTGGCCCAGAAGATGGTCGGCCGCGCCTGCGGCTTGCCGGAAGGCGCCGGCATCCGGCCGGGGACCTATTGCGAACCCCGGATGACCACGGTCGGCTCGCAGGACACCACCGGCCCGATGACCCGCGACGAGTTGAAGGACCTGGCCTGCCTGGGCTTCTCGGCCGATCTGGTGATGCAGTCGTTCTGCCACACGGCGGCCTATCCCAAGCTGGTCGACGTCAAGACGCACCAGGAACTGCCGGCCTTCATCTCCACCCGCGGCGGCGTCTCGCTGCGGCCGGGCGACGGCGTCATCCACTCGTGGTTGAACCGCCTGCTGCTGCCCGACACCGTCGGCACCGGCGGCGACAGCCACACCCGCTTCCCGATCGGCATCTCGTTCCCGGCCGGGTCCGGTCTGGTCGCCTTCGCCGCCGCCACCGGCGTCATGCCGCTGGACATGCCCGAGAGCATCCTGGTGCGCTTCACCGGCACGATGCGGCCGGGCGTGACGCTGCGCGACCTCGTCAACGCGATCCCGCTCTACGCCATCCGCCAGGGCCTGCTGACGGTCGAGAAGAAGGGCAAGAAGAACATCTTCTCCGGCCGCATCCTGGAGATCGAGGGGCTGCCCGACCTGAAGGTGGAACAGGCCTTCGAGCTGTCGGACGCCTCGGCCGAACGCTCCGCCGCCGCCTGCACCGTGCGGCTGAGCGAGGCCCCGATCATCGAATACATGCGCTCCAACATCACGCTGATGCGCTGGATGATCGCCAACGGCTACGCCGACCGCCGCACGCTGGAGCGCCGGATCAAGTCGATGGAGGCCTGGATCGCCGATCCCCAGCTCCTGGCCCCCGACGCCGACGCCGAATACGCGGCGGTGATCGAGATCGATCTGGCCGACATCGCCGAGCCGATCGTCGCCTGCCCGAACGATCCGGACGACGTCAAGCTGCTGTCGGAAGTCGCCGGCGACACGATCGACGAGGTGTTCATCGGTTCGTGCATGACCAATATCGGCCACTTCCGCGCGGCGGCCAAGGTGCTGGACGGCAAGTCCGACATCCCGACCCGGCTGTGGATCGCGCCGCCGACCAAGATGGACGCCATGATCCTGAACGAGGAAGGCTATTACAGCGTCCTCGGCAAGTCGGGCGCCCGCATGGAGATGCCGGGCTGTTCGCTCTGCATGGGCAATCAGGCGCAGGTCCGCAAGGGCTCGACGGCGATGTCGACCTCGACCCGCAACTTTCCCAACCGGCTGGGCATCGACACCCGCGTCTATCTCGGCTCGGCGGAACTGGCGGCGGTCTGCGCGCTGATGGGCAGGATCCCGACCGTGGCCGAGTACCTGGAGCAGGTCGAGGTCGTCAACCGCAAGGCCGCCGACATCTACCGCTACATGAACTTCGACCAGATCCCGGCCTTCCGCGAGGTCGCGGACACGGTCGCGGTCGCCTGACCGGTTCGGACGGACACGGACGTGAAAACCCCCGTCGGGCGACCGGCGGGGATTTTCTTTTGGTGGCATGGCGCGAGGGCGGATCGAACAACCCATTTCGGGATTCCACGAAAGATGAGGTGACAGCTCGCCACCATCATGCACAAGTGCGGCATGCGATACGTTATTCCTCTCCTGACCATCCTGCTCGCCGCCTGTCAGACCGCACCCGGCGACGTCCATCCCCGGATGCCACAAATGGTGGTTCCCACCGACTCCAGCGATCCCGCTCAGCCTCGGGATGGCACCCTCCAGCAGGGCATCGAGGTCGGCGAGATCGCGCTCGAAGGCGCCGCCGCGGGCCAGATCGGCGGCGTGGGTGCCATTTCCCGCGACGACCTGCGCGAGGCGCTGATCAACACGCTCGCGAGCCGGGGGCTGCTGGCCGCCAGCCGGCCGGTCCACCGGCTCGACATGCGGATCACCGACGCGACGACGCCGACCATACCGGGGCCCTTCGAGACGCGGATCACCATCACCGCCACTTATGTCCTGAGGAACGCCCAGACGGGGACCGAGGTCTGGCGCGCCAACGAGGCGACGGTGGCCGAACGGAAGATCACGTCGGGCTTACCGGAGCCCGTGCTGATGGAGCGCGACGCGTTGGAGGAGGCGATCCGCGAGAACATCGCCCGGATGCTGGGCCTGCTCTATCAGCGGGAAGGGGCCCTGGCGCCACTCTGACAGGCCGGCATCTCCCCGCCGGGGGTCCGACCGCATGGAACCCGCGGGCTCGGCAACCCTGCCCCGCACCCATCACCTTTTCACCGCTTCGGTTGTTGGCGGGTGATGCCGGGACCTTCTCCATGGGTCACGGCATCACCGACAGGTCTCTGTCCGCAAGCTGGAGAAAATCGTGGGAACAACAGCCGGGCCACACTCCACGTCGGGCGACCATGCCGCCGAGGGTACCGCAGCCGCCGCGGCCGCCGCCCTGAATCGGGAGGATCGCAACCGCCGCATCAAGGCCATCGTCGGCGCCTCCTCCGGTAATCTGGTGGAATGGTACGATTTCTACGCCTACGCCTTCACGTCGATCTACTTCGCGGCGGCGTTCTTCCCCTCGGGCGACCGCACCAGCCAGTTGATGGCGACGGCGGGCATCTTCGCCTTGGGCTTCTTCATGCGGCCGCTCGGCGGCTGGCTGTTCGGCTGGATCGCAGACCGCCATGGCCGCAGGAACTCGATGGTCATCTCCGTCCTGCTGATGTGCGCCGGATCGCTGATGATCGCGGTCTTGCCGACCTATGGGACGATCGGCGCCGCGGCTCCCGTGCTGCTGCTGGTGGCGCGGCTGGCGCAGGGGCTGTCGGTCGGCGGAGAGTACGGCACGGCGGCGACCTACATGAGCGAGATCGCCGACAGGGACAATCGCGGCTTCTACTCGTCGTTTCAGTACGTCACGCTGATCGGTGGCCAGTTGCTGGCCCTGCTGGTGCTGGGAGCGCTCCAGTTGGGCCTGTCCGGGGACGAGCTGCGGGCGTGGGGCTGGCGGATCCCGTTCGTGATCGGGGCGGTCACCGCCGTCGTCGCGATGTATCTGCGCCGCTCGCTCGACGAGACCGCGTCGGCCGACGACATGAAGCGGAAGGAGGCGGGCTCCCTGCTCGAACTGCTCAAGCATCGGCGCTCGGTGCTGATCGTGCTGGGCTTCACCATGGGCGGGTCGCTGTATTTCTACACCTTCACCACCTACATGCAGAAATATCTGGTCAACACCGCGCATATGGAAGCCGGCGTGGTCAGCGTCGTTATGACGGCGGTGCTGGTGATCTACATGCTGCTCCAGCCGGCCTTCGGCGCCCTGTCCGACCGGATCGGACGGCGCAACAACATGCTGCTGTTCAGCGTGCTGGCCCTGGTCGGATCGGTGCCGCTGCTGCGCTGGCTGGGCCAGACCACCAATCCGTGGTCGGCCTTCGCGCTGGTCTCGGCCGGGCTGGTCATCGCCAGCTTCTACACCTCGGTCGGCGGCGTCGTGAAGGCGGAGCTGTTCCCGAGCACCGTGCGGGCGCTCGGGGTCGGTTTCACCTACGCGGTCGGCAACGCGGCCTTCGGCGGCACGGCGGAATACGTGGCGCTCTGGTTCAAGTCGGTCGGGCGCGAGGACTGGTTCGGCTGGTACGTCACGGCGCTCATCGCCGTAACGCTGGTATCCTCCATCCTGATGCCCGACACCCGCCGCCACAGTCACCTGGACGGCACGGCTCAGGACTGAGGTTCGGCCCCTGACCCGGCCCTGGCGGCCTCCCTCAGGTCGTGGAAGCTGGCGAGCTTGCCGGCCAGGGCGCTGGCCGCGACGGTGTACGGACCGCCGAGCCAGACCTTGCCGGGGCCGGAGCGGCTGGGGAAGTTCCGGTTGGCCGAGCTGATCGAGACCTGATCGGCTCGGGTCGACTGGCCGGGACCACAGTTGGCGCAGGCGCCGCAGCCGGGCGGGATGACCTCGGCGCCCACCGCCTCGAACACCTCGATGTAGCCCTTTTCGCGGCAGTATTCGCGCACCGCCAGCGTGCCGAACTGGAGATACAGGCGGGTGCCCTCGGGCACGCGGAGGCCGTGGTCCAGGCCCAATACCGTTCACTTAGGGAAAATGTGTATGCACCGGCCATACTCGTAA
>NZ_AVFL01000018.1 GCF_000576635.1 Skermanella stibiiresistens SB22 | reverse complement strand
GGGGCGGGTGCCGGGACCGGAGCGCCGCCCGGAGGAGCGGCCTGCGGCGCCGGCCGCGTCGCCGGAGTCCCGGCGCCCGGATTGGTCACGGTGTCGTTCCGCAACGCGCCGCGCAGATCGGCCTCGCGGCGGCGGAGACCCTGCTGGATCTCCTCCACCCGCGCCGGCTGGACCTCGATGTCCGGGCTGATGCCCAGCGCCTGGATCGAGCGGCCCGACGGGGTGTAGTACCGCGCGGTGGTCAGCCGCATGGCGCCGTGTCCAGGCAGCGGGATGATCGTCTGGACGGAGCCCTTGCCGAACGACTGGGTGCCCAGCACGATCGCGCGGTGATGATCCTGGAGCGCCCCGGCGACGATCTCCGACGCGGAGGCCGAGCCGCCGTTGATCAGCACCACGACCGGCTTGCCCTTGGCGAGATCGCCCGACTTGGCGTTGTAGCGCTGGCCGTCCTCGGGCTTGCGGCCGCGGGTGGAGACGATCTCGCCCTTGTCCAGGAAGCTGTCGGAGACCGAGATCGCCTGGTCGAGCAGGCCGCCCGGATTGTTGCGCAGGTCGAGCACGTAGCCGGTCAGCTTGTTGCCCAGGTCCTTCTCGATCCGCTCCACCGCCCGGTCCAGGCCCATCTGGGTCTGCTCGTTGAAGGTGGTGATGCGGATATAGCCGACATCGCCCTCCTGCCGGAAGCGGACCGACTGGATCTTGATGGTGTCGCGGGTGATGTTGACGTCGAAGGGCTCGGCGCCCTCGCCGCGCCGGACGGTCACCTTGATGTTGCTGCCGACCGGGCCGCGCATCTTCTCGACCGCGTCGGCCAGGCTCATGCCCGAGATCGCCTCGCCGTCGAGATGGGTCAGCAGGTCGCCCGGCTGGATGCCGGCGCGGAACGCCGGGGTCTCGTCGATCGGGGAGACGACCTTGATCAGGCCGTTCTCCATCGTGACCTCGATGCCGAGCCCGCCGAACTCGCCCCGCGTCTGCACCTGCATGTCCTGGAAGCTTTTCCGGTTCAGGTAGCTGGAATGCGGGTCCAACGACGTCAGCATGCCGTTGATGGCGTTTTCGATCAGTTGCTCATCGGTGACCGGCTCGACATATTCCGACCGCACGCGTTCGAACACGTCGCCGAAGAGGTTGAGCTGCCGATAGGTTTCCGACGTGTTGGTCTCGGCGATCGCACAGGCCGGCGCCAGGAGTAGAACGCCCGCTAGGGCGGCAGCACTGATCGTTCTCATCATCTAACCTTGTCCTTTCCCATCGGAAGCGGGGAGGCCGCGCTGCGGGTTGATGGGTTGACCGTTCCGTCGCAGCTCGAAATAGAGATCCGGGTCGCCGTCCGCCGGGCTACCCATGACACCCAGAGGTTCACCCGCCAGAACGCGCTGGCCGACTTTGGTGTCGATACGGCCTAGTCCCGCGATAAGACTATGGTATCCATTGGGATGTTCAACGATCAAGATAAGCCCATAGCCGCGGAACGGCCCGGCGAACATGATCGACCCCGATGACGGCGCCACCACCTGGGCACCGGCCCGCGACGTGACGGTCAGCCCCCTGCTGGTGACACCGAACTTGTCGGCCTCGCCGTAGCGGGTGGTGACCCGCCCGGCGACCGGCAGGCGCGACGCCTCCTCCGCCCCGTCCCGGTCGGGGGGACTGGGAGGCGTGATCGAGGCGGCCAGTTCGCGTTCGCGCGCCGCCGCCGCCGCGGCCTCCTGGGTGGCGCGCTCGCGCTCGGCCTTCTCGCGCTCCACCTTGGCGCGGGCGATGGCCTCGGCCTTGCGGCGCCGCTCCTCCTTCCGCCGTTCCTCCGCCTCGCGCTCCAGCCGCTCGATCAGGCCGCGCAGATCCTGCGCCTCGCCACCGAGCTTGGCCATGCGGTCGGCGACCTGCTGGCGTTCCGTTTCCGTCTGCTGTTGGAGCTGCTGGCGCCGCTCGACCAGCTTGGCGATCTCGGACTGGCGCGCCGCCAGGGCGGTGCGGGCGTCGCGGGCCTGGGTCCGGCGCCCCGCCAGATCGGCGCGCAGGTCGGCCAGCTTTTGCAGCGCCCCCGCCAGCGCTTCCGCCCGTTCGCGGAGGATCGGCACGGCGGAACGCAGCAGCAGGGCGCTGCGCAGCGTGTCCACCGGCGATTCGGGCCGGGCGATCATGGCTTCGGGTGGAATGCGCGAAAGCCGCTGGAGGCCGCCCAGCAACTCGGCGATGCTGGCCTTGTCGGCGTCGAGCTTGTCGGACTGCGCCTTGTCCTCGGCCTCCAGGGCGCTCAGGGTTTCCTCCAGCCCGGTCAGCTCCGTCTCCAGCAAGGCCGCCTCGTCGGCGGTCTGGACCAGGCGGCCGCGGAGCGAGTTCAGTTCCTCCTCCAGCGCCTCGGACGAGCGGGCCAGCGTCTCGTCGCGCTTGCGGCTGGCCTGGAGCTGGCGTTCGACCTCGGTCAGGGAGCGCTGCGCGTCGCGCGGGTCGGCCCTGGGCTCGGATTGGGCGACCGCCGGAAAACCGGAGCCGCCGAACCCAGTCGCGACGCCAAGGAGGGCGGCCGCCGTCATCGCCACCCTCCGCATGGCGCCTATTCCGCCGGCAGTCGCGCCGCGTCGCGGCGCAGCAGGGAACGGCCGGTCATCTCGGCGGGCTGGGGCAGGCCCAGCAATTCGAGCATGGTCGGCGCGATGTCGGCCAGCTTGCCGTCGGCGAGAGCGGTCGTGTCGGCCGGGCCATCGACCAGGACCAGCGGCACGAGGTTGAGGGTGTGGGCGGTGTGCGGGCCGCCGGTGACGGGGTCGCGCATCATCTCGCAGTTGCCGTGGTCCGCCGTGACCAGCATGGTGCCGCCCTGCCGGGTGACGGCGTCGACCAGCCGGCCCAGGCACTGGTCGACCGCCTCGACCGCCTTGATCGCGGCCGGCAGGATGCCGGAGTGGCCGACCATGTCGGGATTGGCGAAGTTGATCACGATCATGTCGAACGTGCCGCCGTCGACGGCGGCCACCGCCTTGTCCGCCAGTTCCGGCGCCGACATCTCGGGCTGGAGGTCGTATGTGGCGACCTTGGGCGAGGGCACCATGATGCGCTCCTCACCGGGATACTGTCTTTCCTCGCCGCCGTTGAAGAAGAAGGTCACGTGCGGGTATTTCTCGGTCTCCGCCATCCGGAGCTGGGTCAGCCCCGCGTCCGACACGACCTTGCCCAGCACGTTGGTCAGTTCCTTCGGCGGGAAGATCGCGGTCATGAACTCGTTGAGGTCGGTCGAGTACTCGACCATGCCCGCGGCCGCCGCGAACCTGATCGGGTTGCGCCGCTCGAACCCCTTGAAGCCGGGATCGAGCAGGGCGGCCAGGATCTCCCGCGCGCGGTCGGCGCGGAAGTTGACCATCAGCAGGCCGTCACCGTCCTTCATGCCGGTATAGCCGCCGATCACTGTCGGCAGGACGAATTCGTCGCCGGTGTCGGCCTGGTACGCCGCGTCGATCGCCGCCAGCGGATCGGAGGCCTCCAGCCCTTGGGCCGCGACCATGGCGTTGTACGCCCGCTCGACCCGCTCCCAGCGCTTGTCGCGGTCCATCGCGTAGTAGCGGCCATCGATGGTGCCGAAGGTGACGCCTGGAACGCCCTCGATATCCTTGAGGAACGCGCCGACCTGCTCGCGGGCGCTGCGCGGCGGCACGTCGCGGCCATCCAGGAAGCCGTGGATCACGACCGGCACGCCGGCGGCGCTCAGCGCCTTGGACAACGCCGCGAAATGATGCTGGTGGCTATGGACGCCGCCCGGCGACAGCAGGCCCATCAGGTGGCATGATCCGCCGGTGCCCTTCAGCGCCTCGATCAGGCCGTTCAGCGCCGGGTTGCGGCCGAACTCGCCCTCCACGATGGCCCTGTCGATCATCGGCAGGTCCTGGAAGACAACACGGCCGGCGCCGAGATTCATGTGGCCGACCTCGGAGTTGCCGATCTGGCCATGGGGCAGTCCGACATCCTCCTCGCTGGCGTGCAGGAAGGCGCGCGGACCAGCTTGCCACAACCGGTCGAAAACGGGAGTGTTGGCCTGGGCCACGGCATTGTCCGCCGGGTCCTCACGATAGCCCCAGCCATCGAGAACGCAGAGGACGACGGGGCGGGGGCGTTTGGTGTCGGTCATGGCGGACATAGCACTATCCCAGTTTGGTAAAGGATCCGTTTCGGCACACGAACCCAACAACCAGTTTATGCACGATGATAGGGGTGTCCCGCCAGAATCTGTTGCGCCCTGTACAATTGCTCGGTCACCATGGCGCGGACCATCATGTGGGGCCACGTCATGGGGCCGAGCGCCACCATCAGGTCCGCCCGCTTTCCGACCGCCTCGCCATGGCCGTCGGCGCCCCCGATCAGGAAGGCGATGTCGCCGACCCCGGTGTCGCGCCAAGTGCCGAGGCGTTCGGCGAAACGTTCGCTCGACAGCGCCGTACCCCGCTCATCGAGCGCCACGATCATGGCGTTATTAGGGACGGCGGCCAGCAAAAGATCGGCCTCGAGGCGTTTCAGCTCCTCCGAGGACACGCGCTTCCTGACCTCGACCTCCTTGAGGACGAGGGTCCATGTCATCCGCCGGGCGTACTCGTCGTACAGGTCGCGCGCCGGCCCAGCCCGAGCCCGCCCAACGGCGGCGAGCCAGATCTTCATGGCGGAGGACACCTCGCTTCAAGACCACCCGCGGCGGGAGCGTCGGCTTCGAGTACGCCCGCCTCGCGAAAGGCGGTCAGGCGTACAGCATTTCCTGGCGCGGCGCCGGCGGCTCGATGCCCCACATCTTCTCCAGATTGTAGAAGCTGCGAACCTCGGGGCGGAACAGGTGGACGATGACGTCGCCGGCATCGATCAGCACCCAATCGGCCTGCGGCATGCCTTCGATCTCGACCGCCTGGGCGCCGGCGACCTTCAGCTTCTCGCGCAGATGCGTGGCCATGGCGCCGACCTGCCGCGTCGAGCGGCCGGATGCCACGACCATGTAATCCGCCATGCTGGTCTTGCCGGCGAGATCGATGACGACGATATCCTCGCCCTTGTCGTCGTCCAGCGATTGGACGACCAGATCCGTGAGCCGCTTCGGCAGTTCCAAATGCGCCATGTCGGCGGGAATCTGCTGGGAACCTTGCCCGCTTTCGGGGGCCTGTTGCGTGAGCGTAGCTATGGCTTTCACCTCTATTGAACCGGTTGACCACCGGAGGCCGCCGCCTGCTCGCGGCGCCTCCGTATTTCCGTCGCCGATGCCGGATGCAGCGGGTTTTGGAAAAAGACCCAGGCCGGTGGCTCCATCTCGGGGAGCTCCCGTGCCCGGATCTGGCCGACCCGGCGACACCTGTAACGTCGCGCGGCTTTGCCGTGCAACGCCCTTAAAGAATATGGAGGACGGCTGAAGACTGCAACGGGTGTTCCGTCAAAGATTCGCGTCCAACTCTGCCAACGCGGAATCTGCGTCAGATTGTCGGCGCCCATCAGCCAGACGAAACGGGTGCGGGGGAAGTATCGCCGCAGTCCCGCCAGCGTCTCCGCCGTATAGCGCGTTTCCAGCCCGCATTCCACATCCGTGACGACGATTCGGGGATGCTTGGCGACCAGCCGACCGCCCGCCAGCCGCTCCTCCAGCGACGCCATGCCGCGGCTCGGCTTCAGCGGGTTCTGCGGACTGACCAGCCACCAGACATAGTCCAGGTCCAGCAGCTTGAGCGCCAGCAGGCTGATGTGCAGGTGCCCGTCATGGGCGGGGTTGAACGATCCGCCGAGCAGGCCGACGCGCCGCCCGGCCCAGGCGTGGCCCCCGTAAAGATTGACGCTCCTCACGCCGCGATCGGGCTCCGGCCGGCGGTTGGGGCCGTCTTGAGGGAGGCGCTCAAGGACGCGTTTGCCCGGTGCCGCGCACCTGATACTTGTAGCTGGTCAGCTGTTCCGCCCCGACCGGTCCGCGGGCGTGCAGCTTGCCGGTGGAGATGCCGATCTCCGCCCCCATGCCGAACTCGCCGCCATCGGCGAACTGGGTCGAGGCGTTCCACAGCACGATGGCGCTGTCGACCTTGTTGAGGAAGGCTTCGGCAGTGGCCGCGTCCTCGGTCACGACGCTGTCGGTGTGGTGCGAGCCGTGGCGGTTGATGTGGTCGATCGCGGCGTCCAGCCCATCGACCACCCGAACCGAGATGATCGCGTCGAGATATTCGGTGTCCCAATCGGCGGCGGTGGCGGGCTTGACGCGGGCGTCGAACCGGCGGGTCGCCTCGTCGCCGCGGACCTCGCAGCCGGCCTCGATCAGGTCGCCGATCACGGCGGGCAGGATCGCCTCCGCGATCGCGCGGTCGACCAGCAGCGTCTCGGCGGCGCCACAGACGGAGGTGCGGCGCATCTTGGCGTTCAGCACGATGTCGCGCGCCTTGCGCGGGTCGGCGGCGGCGTCGATGTGGACGTGGCAGATGCCGTCCAGATGCTTGATCACGGGGATGCGGCTCTCGGCCGCGACCCGCTGGATCAGCGACTTGCCGCCACGCGGGATGATCACGTCGATGTCGTCGGTCATGGTCAGCATGATCCCGACGGCGGCGCGGTCGGTCGTTGGCACCAGCTGGATCGCCGCCTCGGGCAGGCCGGCGGCCGCCAAGCCGTCGCGCATGCAGGCCGTGATGGCGCTGGAGGACTCGAAGCTGTCCGAGCCGCCGCGCAGGATGCAGGCGTTGCCCGACTTCAGGCACAGCCCGCCAGCGTCGGCGGTGACGTTGGGGCGGCTCTCATAGACGATGCCGATCACGCCCAGGGGAACCCGGACGCGGGCGATCCTCAAGCCGTTGGGCCGGTCCCATTCCGCGATGGTGGCGCCGATCGGATCGGGCAGGGCGGCGACATCCTCCAGCCCCTTGGCGATCCCCTCGATCCGGGCCAGGTTGAGTTTCAGCCTGTCCATCAGGGAGGCCGCCGTGCCGCGCGCCTCGGCGTTGGCGATGTCGCGGGCGTTTGCTTCCAGAATGGTGGCGGACTGGTCCCGGATCGCCGCCGCCGCCGCGAGCAGCGCCTGATTCTTCCGCTCCGTCGGGGCCTGGGCAAGCACCGCGGCGGCGGCGCGCGCGTCGGCGCCCAACCGGCTCATCTCTCCCAGCAGGGGATCAACGGTGTGCTTGACTGCGGTCACGGCGGCGTACTCCGGCTTTGCTCTGGTTTGGTCGGTAGGTCGTGGTCACTGGGTCGAGGTCAATGATTCGCGGTGATCTTCCGGCCCTGGAGCGGATTTGTCCAGTCGACCTCGCGCAGGTCGGCGATGATCAGATCGACGGCATCGAATTCCAGGGTGGCGTGCTGCGGCCACGCGATGGTGACCATGCCGGCCGCCTTGGCGGCGCGGGCGCCGATCGGGCTGTCCTCCACCACCACGCAATCCTCCGGTGCCATGCCCAGCCGCTCGGCGGCGCGCAGATAGGGTTCCGGATCGGGTTTGCCCTTGGTCACGTCGTCGCGCGACAGGGCGAAGCGCAGCGCTTCCGGCATGGCGATGACGCCCATGTTCGCCTCCACCACGCGTCGGGCGCTGTTGGAGACGCAGGCCTGGAGCACGCCGGCGCGCGCCAGTTCGGCCACCTGCTCCAGGGCTCCCCGGCGTGCCGGCACCTTGGCGACATGGGTGACGTAGTGGTCCGAGCAGGCGGCGGCGAAGTCCGGCAGGTCGAGCGGCAGGGGCTGGACCGCGTTCAGCATCGCGTAGACCTCCGCCATGGAGCGGCCAAGCAGACGGTCGTAATCGGCCTTGGCGAGGGTCTGGCCGTGGCTCTCGCAGACCGCGACGAAGGAGTTGAAGTGGTGGGGCTCGCTGTCCAGCAACGTGCCGTCGATGTCCCAGAGGACGGCTCTCATCATCGAATTTCCTGGATGCGGGTTTTAAGAGAGGACCAGATCGTCGCGGTGGATCAGTTCGGTCCGGCCCTGATAGCCAAGGATCTCGGCGGTCTCCTGGCTGTGGTGGCCCATGATCCGCCGGGCGTCCTCGGCGGCGTAGGCGATCAGCCCCCGCGCCAGTTCCCGCCCGTCCTTGGATCGGATCACCACGGCGTCGCCGCGCTGGAAGTCGCCCTCTATCGAGACCACCCCGGCCGGCAGCAAGCTGCTGCCGCGCGCCAGCGCCGCCGCGGCGCCGGTATCGACCACCAGGGAGCCCCGCGCGTTGAGGTGACCGGCGATCCAGCGCTTGCGGGCGGTGCGCGGCTCGGCACCGGGCACGAACCAGGTGCAGGGGGCGCCGCCTTCCGACGCTGGCCGGTCGAGCGCCGACAGCGCGTTCATCCGCTTGCCCTTGGCGATGACCATGCGGCAGCCACCCGCCATGGCGATGCGCGCGGCGGCGATCTTGGTGACCATGCCGCCGGAGCTGTAGCCGGGCGGCGGCTCGCCGGCCATGCCCTCGATCTCTGCCGTCAGCTCGCGGACCTCGGGGATCAGCGTGGCGGTCGGGTCGCGCTTGGGGTCGGCGGTGTAGAGCCCGTCGATGTCGGACAGCAGCACCAGCGTGTCGGCGCTGACCATCTGGGCGACACGCGCGGCCAGCCGGTCGTTGTCGCCGAACCGGATCTCGGAGGTGGCTACCGTGTCGTTCTCGTTGATGACAGGCACGGCGCCCAGCTTCAGCAGGGTCTCGATCGTGTTGCGGGCGTTGAGGTGGCGGCGCCTTTCCTCGGTGTCGTCCAGCGTCAGCAGGATCTGCGCCACGGTGATCTCGTGGCGGGCCAACGTCTCCTGATAGGCGTGGGCCAGCCGGATCTGGCCGGTGGCCGCCGCGGCCTGCTTCTCCTCGAGCCGCAGGGGCCGGCCGATCAGGCCCAGATGCTCGCGCCCGACCGCGATGGCGCCGGACGACACGATGATGACCTCCTGGCCGCGCGCCTTGCACGCGGCGACATCGTCGGCCACCGCGTCGAGCCATTCGCGCCGCACCTTGCCGGTGGTTTCGTCGACCAGCAGGGCCGAGCCGATCTTGATGATCAGCCGGCGCGCGTCGCGCAGCGTGGCGGGTCGCGCGGATGCCGCGGGTTCGGCGGCCGTGCTGGTGTCGGTCTCGCGCGTGGTTTCGGCGGGGGTTTCGGCGGATGTCAGGTCAGCGGGCATCTTCTTGTTCATCGTCCTGGACGTTGACTTCTTCCAGGCGGGGATCGGCGTTCTCGTCCAACCCTTCGCCCAGTTCCTCGCCGGGTTCCGCCAGCGTGCGCTCGCCGGACCGCAGCGGGACCGGATGGCGGCGGCCGGGAGCCGAATCCTCGGCCTCCTCGACCCGCGCGTCCTTGATGCGGCGGAGCAGTTCGAACAGCACGGGCGGCACGCCGATGCCGGTGGCGCCGGACAGCACCATCACCGGAGCGCCCGCGAGGTCCTCCAGCACGGCCTTCTTCTCGGCGATCTCCTCGTCGTCCAGGCTGTCGCACTTGTTGAGGCCGATGATCTCCTGCTTCTCGGACAGCCCGTTGCCATAGGCCTCCAACTCGCCCCGGATCACCGTATAGGCCTCCGCGACGTCCTCCTGGGTGCCGTCGATCAGGTGGAGCAGCACGCGGGTGCGCTCGACATGCCCGAGGAAGCGGTCGCCCAAGCCAGATCCCTCGTGGGCGCCCTCGATCAGGCCGGGGATGTCGGCCAGGACGAACTCCTCCTCGCCGACATAGACGACACCGAGGTTGGGCTGGAGGGTCGTGAAGGGATAGTCGGCGATCTTGGGCTTGGCGCGCGACGAGGCGGCCAGGAAGGTCGACTTGCCGGCGTTGGGCAATCCCACCAGACCGGCGTCGGCGATCAACTTGAGCCGCAGCCAAACCCAGCGCTCCTCGCCCGGCCAGCCGGGGTGGCTCTGGCGCGGCGCCCGGTTGGTGGCCGATTTGTAGTGGGCGTTGCCGAAACCGCCGTCGCCGCCGCGCAGCAGCAGGACGCGCTGGCCGACCTCGACCATGTCGGCGAGAACCGTCTCCTGGTCGTCGTCGAGCACCTGGGTCCCGACGGGGACGCGCAACACGATGTCCTCGCCCTTGGCGCCGGATCGGTCCTTGCCCATGCCGTGGCCGCCGCGCGGCGCCTTGAAGTGCTGCTGGTAGCGGTAGTCGATCAGCGTGTTGAGGCCGTCGACCGCCTCGATCACCACGTCGCCGCCCTTGCCGCCGTCGCCGCCATCCGGGCCACCGAACTCGATGAACTTCTCGCGTCGGAAGGCGACGATGCCGGGACCACCGTCACCGCTCTTGAGGAATACCTTGGCCTGATCGAGGAATTTCATGGCTCTGATGTCAACGAATGTCAGCGGACCGCAGTGGATGTATTGGGGAGTGGATCGGGGGCGGCCCGTGGATTGAGGGGATGCGAAAACGAAAATCGGGGGGACGGTGACCCGACCCCCCGATAATCCAGTTCTGGACGTGCAGGATGCTGGGGCGCCGTTACTCGGCGGCCACCGGCACGCTTTCCGCCGTCTGGGGCTCGGTCACCGACACGAACGTGCGGCCAAGCATCGACTTCCGGAACTTCACCTGACCCTCGACGAGGGCGAACAGGGTGTGGTCCTTGCCGATCCCGACGTTCGGGCCGGGATGGAACTCGGTGCCGCGCTGGCGGACGATGATGTTGCCGGGGATGACGCTCTCACCACCGAACTTCTTGACGCCAAGACGACGGCCGGCGCTGTCGCGACCGTTGCGGGAGCTACCGCCTGCCTTTTTATGTGCCATTGCTCTTTACTCCTCTTGCCAGGATCGTGCTGGACGGAAACGCTGTGACCGGATCGTGACGGACGCGGGTTACGCGCTGATCCCGGTGATGCGCAGCACGGTCAGATCCTGACGATGCCCGTTCTTGCGCCGATAGTTCTGGCGACGCTTCTTCTTGAAGACGATGATCTTCGGCCCACGATCCTGGGCGATGACCTCGGCGGTGACGGCGGCCCCCGCGACCAGCGGAGTGCCGACCGTGGTGCTGCCAGCGTCGCTGACCATCAGGACTTCGTCGAAGTTGATGGACGCGCCAGCCTCACCGGCCAGTTTTTCGACCTTGATCACGTCGCCGTTGGCGACTTTGTACTGCTTGCCGCCGGTGCGGATCACTGCGAACATGTTTGCCACTGCCGTATATGAATACAAACTACGGGCACGACAAACCTCGTCCGAGATTTGAGCCCGCTGGTAAGGAGCGGCGAATATACTCACCAACGGCCGAGAGTCAACAGGCCGATTCCGTTTCGCCGGCCTGCGGCGGCTTTCCCGACCCGGCCTTCCCCCAGGATCGGTTCGCGCGATCAAGTGCAAAGATACCCTTGCGGAAGGGAAATCCATGGGCTAATTTCCCGCCGCCTCGCCAAGATATGTCGGGCGAGGCTGCTGCGTCGGACGGGTGGTCGAGTGGTTGAAGGCACCGCACTCGAAATGCGGCGTACCCGCAAGGGTACCGTGAGTTCGAATCTCACCCCGTCCGCCATCGCCTCCCGCTAGGTCCCTCGCAGCGACTGGGCACTCCGTCCAAGAATTGTGATCTCGCGTCGGATGGCTGGTATCGGCAAGCCACCGGTCGTTGAAGTTCGTCCAAGACGACTCACACCCTCCTGACCGCCGTCCACCCTCTCCCGCAATAGACCGCGCGATCCACTTATCGGAACGTCGGGTCAAGTCCGTGCGGCAGCCGGTCGACAAGCGGCGCAGGGAGCGAGACCATGCCTGGTTCGCCAGGCATTTCCGTCTCGTTCAACTTGATGACCACCGATCCTGCCGCCACGGAAGCGTTCTACCGCGCGATCACTGGTTGTGATCCTCTTCGTTGGGCGTAATACGGTAAGATGGCGTCATATCCCCGCTACCGCCGTCCTCCGCCTGCGGCCGGCCTCACATCGGCCGAAAGCCCGCGCTCCGTCCCTCGGCGTTTACGTTCCAAAGGAATAGGGGCGCCGACAACGCCCTATACTTAAAACCCGTATGTAATTTGGTCGCCGGATGGGAGATTCGCCCAAAAAGGAGGGCGTGCCATGGCGACGGTAACCAGGTTCGATCTCAATGGTGGCGGCTCGGGGCTCAACGTGGCCCGCGCCTATCGGGAAAATGCCGCGGCGATCGATCTGGCGCCGGTCGCCGCTGTGAGTGCCAGTGGGAATTTCAGCGGCCAAAGCCTGAGGATCTCCGGCCTGTCGCCCGATACCAGGATCGGGTTCGACGGCTACGCGTCGATCTCCGGCGGCGATGTCAGGATCCAGGGCACCACCATCGGCACGATCACCGGCGGCGGCAATGGTGCCGATATCGTCATCGGCTTCAACACCAATGCCACGGCCGGCCGCATCCAGACGCTCCTGCAGGAACTCACCTTCGCCAGCACCAGCGATGCCCCGGCGGCCAGCCAGACCCTCACGCTCAACCTCGCGGGCACGGCGCGGACCGCCGCCATCACCGTGACCCCGGTCAATGACGGGCCGCAACTCGACCTGAACGGTGGCGCCTCCGGCACCTCCGCCACGCTGGCTTGGCGCGGCGGCGATCCGCCGGCCCGCATCGCCCCTGCGGCCAGTATCTTCGATGCCGATTCGGCGAATTTCAACGGCGGCTCCTTGCGGGTCGCATTCACCCAGAACGGCACTTCAACCGATCGGCTCCAAATCCTCGCCGATGGCGTGGTCACCCTGACCAATGGCGGCGCCACCGTCGCCGTCAATGGAACCGCCATCGGCACCGTCTCGGGCGGCGCGAATGGTGCTGCGCTCGTCATTGGCTTCAACAGCAACGGCGCGACCCCGGCGGCTGTCCAGGCGGTGCTCGACCACGTTGGCTACAGCGGTTCCGCCGCCACCGCCACGGCGACCAAGCAGGTGACCTTCACGATGAACGACGGCGACGGGACCGCCAATGGCGGTCAAGCCACGGGCAGTGCCACGGCAAGCATCGCGCTGACGGCCGGCGGCAATGTGGCGCCGGTCCTGACCGGCGATCTCACGGCGCCCATCAGCGGCACGTCCTATGTCTTCACCACCGCCGACCTGTCATTCACCGATCCCGACGACACGGCCTCGGGCGTGACCTTCACCGTCAGTGGTGCCATCAACGGCGGCATCCTTGTCAATGGCATGGCGACCGCCAGCTTCACCGGCCAGCAGCTCGCCGCCGGCGCGGTCTCCTTCCGCTTCGGCGATCCAGGGGTGACGGCGGCGTCCTTCTCGGTTTCCGTGGAGGATGGCAACGAGGACGGCTCGACGCCGGTGCCGCGCACCTTCCAATTCACCGCCAGCCCACCGCCGTCCGGCACGCTCAGCTTCGCCGACGCCACCCAGGGCGTCGCGGCCGACCTCGCGGCCGCATCCTGGCACACCGCGCTGCGGATCATGCCCACCGGCGACTCCATCACCAATGGCGACGCCCCCGAGGGCAGCGACGAGCACGGCTATCGCGGCTTCCTCTGGCAGAACCTGGCCGGAAACGGCGTGTTGGCCGATTTTGTCGGTCCCTACAGCAATGGCTTGGTGCCCGACGCGGACCATGCGGGATATCCCGGCGATCAGGCGGATGACGTGCTCGAGAAGCTGCCAAACCTGCTCGCCACCTACCCGGCGGACGCCATCCTGCTGATGGCCGGCACCAACGACGTCCTTCAGGAGACCAACGCGCAGAACTCGGTCGGCCCGGAGATCCGGGCCATGCTGGACATGGTGGCGCAGCGCAGCCCGAGCACGACCGTCTACGTCTCGACCATTCTGCCGCTGAGTGGCGATACCACGGAAGTCAATGCCGTCAACGCCGCCATTCGGGCGGTCGTCACGGATGCCATCGGACGCGGCCAGAACGTGCATCAGGTGGAGATGCCGAGCGTCACCACCGCGGACCTGTTCGACGGCATCCACCCGACCGACGGCGGCTACAGCGAGATGGCGGGATATTGGACGAGCGCCCTGCTCGCCAATCCGCCAGCCAGCGGGCCGGCCACCGCCATCGGCGCCGGCGTGGCGGCATTGACCGGCAGCGCCTACAACGACGTGTTGACCGGGAATGGTTCGGCGAATTCCCTGATTGGCGGCGGCGGCAATGACTGGTTGTCGGGCGGCGGTGGCGACGACACGCTGCTTGGCGGTGCCGGCCGGGATACGCTGATCGGCGGCCAGGGCGCCGATAGCCTCGGCGGCGGCGCGGAGGCCGATGCCTTCGTCTTCGCCCCGGGCTTTGGCGGCGACACCATCGCCGACTTCCGCCCCGGCGAGGACCAGTTGGACCTGCGGGCACTCGGCCTGAGCGTCGGTACCTTCAACACTTGGCTGGCGGGTCACGCGGCGATGTCCGGTGCCGATACGATGATCACGATCGACGCGGGCAACACCATCACCTTGACGGGTGTCGCGATATCCAGCCTGCGCGCGGCGGACTTCGATTTCGTTTAGCATCACCTCGGTCCATCCGGGTGCGGGGCCAAATTGATCCGACCGTCATCGACCGGCTCCGGATTCCGTTCACCACCGCCATCCCCACCGCGGTAGACTGCGCCGGGTCCCCCTATCGGAACGCCGGGTCAAGCCCATCCGGCGGTTGGTCAACGAGCGGCGCAGGGAGCGAGATCATGTCCGGTTCGCCAAGCACTTTCGTCTGGTACGACTTGATGACCACCGATCCCGCCGCGGCGGAGGCGTTCTACCGCGCGGTCGTTGGTTGGAACGCCAAGATCTGGGGCGAGACCGGCGCCTATACCCTGGTGGGACCGGGTGACAGGATGGTCGCCGGCATCATGGCATTGCCGGAGGCGGTGCTGGTGGCGGGCGGCAGGCCGGGTTGGCTTGGGTATGTCGCGGTGGCGGATGTCGATGCCGCGACCGCCGAACTGGCCCAGGCCGGTGGAGCCGTTCACAAGCCGCCGACCGACATTCCCGAGGTCGGACGCTTCTCCGTCGTCGCCGATCCGCAGGGTGCCGTGTTCCAACTGTTCACGCCGCTGGCGGGCGATAACCCGCCGCCGCCTGCTGCTCCCGGCACGCCGGGACATATCGGTTGGCACGAGCTTTACGCCGTCGATTGGGCGGCGGTCTTCGACTTCTACGCCGACCGGTTCGGCTGGACCAAGGCGGACGCGATCGACATGGGCCCGATGGGCACCTACCAGCTGTTCGCGGCCGGGGGCGTTCCGATCGGCGGGATGATGAACAAGCCGGAGATGATCCCGCGCCCGTTCTGGGGCTTCTACTTCAACGTCCCCGAGATCGACACGGCGGCGGCGCGGGTCGCCGAGAATGGCGGCATGGTCCTGATGGGACCCCAGGAGGTGCCGGGTGGCGCCTGGATCGTCCAATGTGTCGATCCGCAGGGAGCGGTGTTCGCGCTGACCGCCCCGGCCCGCGGGGGAGGCATACCCTGAGCCGGACCCAAGCCGGCGCAACGCCAGCGTCCGACATCCTGTTGACCCGGTGAGGCACGCCTTGGATTCGCAAGGCCTTCGCTACAAGGGAATGCAGGCATGACATCGGAAAACGCTCCTGTTTGGTTCATCACCGGTTGCTCGACCGGGTTCGGCCGGGAACTCGCCAAGCTCGTGCTCGATCGCGGCTGGCGGGTGGTCGTGACGGCGCGGGACGTCGAGCGGGTGCGGGACTTGGCGTCCGGTGCCGAGGATCGCGTCCTGGCGCTGGCCCTCGACGTCACCGACGCGGGTCAGGTGACCGACTCGGTCGCGGCGGCGGAGAAGCGGTTCGGCGCCATCGACGTGCTGGTCAACAACGCCGGCTATGGCTATCAGGCGCCGGTCGAGGAGGGCGACGACGCCGAGATCCGCGCCATGTTCGAGGCCAACGTGTTCGGCTTGGCCGCCATGATCCGCGCGGTCCTGCCGGGCATGCGCGCGCGGAAGCGGGGGCACATCGTCAACTTCTCCTCGGTCGCCGGCTTCGTGGGATTTCCCGGCTCCGGCTATTACGCGGCGACCAAGCACGCGGTCGAGGGGCTGTCCGACTCGCTCGGGCGCGAGGTCGAGCCGCTCGGCATCAAGGTCCTGTGTGTAGAGCCGGGGCCGTTCCGCACGGACTGGGCCGGACGCTCGCTCAAGCAGACCGAAAGCCGGATACCCGACTACGCGGAAACCGCGGCGTCGCGCATGAAGGCGACATCCGGCTATAGCGGCAAGCAGCCCGGCGATCCGGTCCGCGCCTGCGCCGCGATCATCAAGGCGGTGGAGGCCCCGAACACGCCCCGCCATCTGGTGCTCGGAGCCTTCGGCGTCGAGACGGTGCGCGGCAAGCTGGCGAGCGTTATCGAGGAGATCGACGCCTGGAAGGAGACCAGCCTGGGCGCCGATTATCCTGAAAACGAGCGCTGAACAGCGGTTCGAGAGCCGTTTCAGCCGTGCATGCGGGAAATGGCGTCTGCCAGCCGGATAGGCTCCGGCAGGCGCCATTTCGGGCTGAAGCGGAGCACCAGATCGACGGCGGTGGGCAGGCTCACCCGATGGCCGACCGAGACGAACAGCGGGTTGGTGCCGTCGCGGGTGCGGAGCGCCACCCCGACCAGCTCCCGCCGGTGGAACATCGGGGATGAGGAGCCGCGCTCCCGTCCGGGCTCGTCATAGCGTCCCACCAAGCGCGACTTGGCGACTCCGATCGCCGGCAGGCCGGTCACGACGCCCAGGTGACAGGCCAAGCCGAAACGGCGCGGATGCGCCAAGCCCTGGCCATCGACCACCAGCAGGTCGGGCGGCTCCGGCAACAACGACAGCGCCGCCACCATGGCCGGAACCTCGCGGAACGACAGGAAGCCCGGCACGTAGGGGAAGACGGTCGGGCGCCACAGCAGGACGGAGCGGGTCAGTTCCAGCGTGACGGGATCGATTTCCGCGACCGCCGCCCAGGTCTTGTTGTCCGATTCGCTGAAATGGGCGTCCACGGCGGCGATTCGGCGCACTGGGCCGAAATCGTCGTGGGGCACCACCTGCCCGCGCATCCTCTCCTGGACCACGCGGGCTTCCGCCTCGGTGGTGGGCCAGGGGTCCTTTGGTTCAAGATGTTCCGTCAGTCGCGCCCGATCATCGTTCCCGCGCCGCCCTCGGTGAAGATCTCCAGCAGCAGGGCGTGGGGGACGCGGCCGTCAAGGATGACCGATGCGTCGACACCTTGCTCCACGGCGGAGATGCAGGTCTCGATCTTCGGGATCATGCCGCCGCTGATGGTGCCGTCTGTCATATAGCCGCGGGCGTCGTCCAGCGTCATGGTGGAGATCAGCTTCTTCTGCTTGTCCAGCACACCGGCGACATCGGTCAGCAGGAACAGGCGGGTGGCGCCCAGGGCCGCCGCGATGGCGCCGGCCGCCGTGTCGGCGTTGATGTTATAGGTCTCGCCGTTGCGGCCCAGGCCGATCGGGGCGATCACCGGAATGACGTCCGACTTCTCGAAGGTCTCCAGGATTTGCGGATTGACCTGATAGGGCTCGCCGACGAAACCCAGGTCCAGGATCTTCTCTATGTTGCTGTCGGGATCGCGTTGGGTCCGGCGCAGCTTGCGCGCCGTGATCAGGTGGCCGTCCTTGCCCGACAGGCCGACCGCCTTGCCGCCCTGGTTGCTGATCGCCGTCACGATCTGCTTGTTGATCGAGCCGGACAGGACCATCTCGACGATGTCCACGGTATCCTTGTCGGTCACGCGCAGCCCGTCGACGAAGGAGCTCTTGATCTTCAGCCGCTCCAGCATGGCGCCGATCTGCGGGCCGCCGCCGTGGACCACCACGGGGTTGATGCCGACCTGCTTCAGCAGCACGACGTCGCGGGCGAACAGCTCGCCCAGCGACTCGTCGCCCATCGCGTGACCGCCGTACTTGATCACGAAGGTGCGGCCGGAGTATCGGCGCATATAGGGAAGGGCCTCGGATAGGGTCCGGGCCTTGGTCAGCCATTCCTCGCGGGACAGCTGCGGCGGGGCGGGGGTGTCGGTCGGTTCGCTCATGGCGCGGAACTCTAAGTGAAAGAACCGGTGCCCGCTAGTCGGGGTTTCGCGTGATGCCGATTTGCCGCCGCCAGTGATTCAGGCGCAACAGTCCAATGGCTGGGCATCCCACGACTCCAGGTGTCAGGCCGGATTGGCCAAGGTCGCCAAGCTGGCGCGCAGCTCGACCACACCGGTGCCGTCCTCGGAACTGGTCGAGGCGATCTCCGGGTGCGCCGCCGGATGCTTCTTGAGGCTGGCGGCGGTCCGTTCGACCAGGGCCGGCTGATCGATTTTCTTGACCTTGTCCATCTTGGTCAGGACGATCTGGTAGGGCACGGCGGCCTTGTCCAGCATCTCCATGATCTCCAGATCATTGGGCTTCAGCCCATGGCGTCCATCGATCAGCAGGCAGATGCGGCGCAAGGTCACGCGTCCCCGCAGATAGTTCTTAACGAGCGTGGTCCAGGCGGCGACCTTGGTCTTAGATTCCTTGGCGTAGCCATAGCCGGGCAGGTCGACCAGCACGACACGGCCGCCCAGATCGAAGAAGTTCAATTGCTGGGTTCGGCCCGGCGTGTTCGACGTCCGGGCCAGCGTCTTGCGGCCGGTCAGCGCGTTGACCAGACTGGACTTGCCGACGTTGGACCGGCCGGCGAAGGCGATCTCCGGCAGCTTGGCCTCGGGCAGGTTCGCCTCGTCGGCGGCGCCCCAGATGAACTCGCACTCCTTGGCGAACAACAGGCGTCCGGCCTCGAGACCGGCCTCGGCCTCGTCCGGCATCAGGGTGGGTTGGATGATCGGGCCGGTCATCGTGGTCTTGTCCTTGTTCTGGCGCGCATCCCAAGCTCGGGATGGCGAAACGCCGCCCGCGGTTGCCCGGGGCGGCGCTGTATTCGACGGGTGCCGCTAGGTCCCGTGGTTCAGGTTACCTGATGGGTCAGGTGACCTTGACGCCCATCTTGCGCATGATCAACCACTGCTGGAGGATCGACAGGCTGTTGTTCCACGCCCAGTAGATCACCAGACCGGCCGGGAAGCTGGCCAGCATGAAGGTGAACACGAACGGCAGCGCCATGAACACCTTGGCCTGGACCGGATCGGGCGGCGCCGGGTTCAACTTCTGCTGCAGGAACATCGTGATGCCCATGATGATCGGCCACACGCCCAGGTGCAACATGGTCGGCGGCGTCCACGGGATCAGGCCGAACAGGTTGAAGATGGTGGTGGGATCGGGCGCCGACAGGTCGTGGATCCAGCCGAAGAACGGCGCGTGCCGCATCTCGATGGTGACGAACAGCACCTTGTAGAGCGCGAAGAACACCGGGATCTGGATCACGATCGGCAGACAGCCGCTGACCGGATTGGCCTTCTCGCGCTTGTACAGCGCCATCATCTCCTGGCTCATCCGCTGGCGGTCGTCGCCGAAACGCTCGCGGATCTTGGTCATCTCCGGCTGCAAGGCCTTCATCTTGCTCATGGCCTTGTACGACTTGTTGGCCAGGGGGAAGAACAGGGCCTTGACGAAGACGGTGAACACCAGGATCGCGACGCCGAAGTTGCCGAACAGCGTGCCCAGGAAATCCAACGCGTAGAAGAACGGCTTGGTCAGGAAGTAGAACCAGCCGAAGTCGATCGCGAGGTCGAAATTCTTGATGCCGTATTGATCGGAGTAGGCGTCCAGCAGCTTGACCTGCTTGGCGCCGGCGAACAGCCGGTTGGTCGTCTCGGTGCTCTCGCCCGGAGCCACGGTGATCGGCTGGCCGGTATAATCGACTTGATAACGGTCCTGCCCGTTGGTGGAGGTGTGACGGATCCGCGACTGGAGATTGGAGTTCTGGTCGGGAACCAGCGACACCAGCCAATACTTGTCGGTGATGCCCATCCAGCCACCGGTCGTCTGGTACTGGATGTTGCCGTCTTCCTTGATGTCGCCGTACTTGTACTCGTGCAGCGTGCCACCGAAGACACCCAACGGACCTTCGTGCAGGATGTAATAACCCAGGGTCGGCGGCGTGCCATGGCGCGACACCAAGCCGTAGGGCACCAGCGCCACCGGCGCGTCGGTCGTGTTGCGGACGCGTTGGGTGACCGAGAACATGTAGTTCTGATCGACCGTGAACGTCTTCTCGAACACAAGGCCCTGGCCGTTGTCCCAGGTCATGGTGACGGGACGGTCGGGCGTCAGCGGCTCGGCCGGGGCGGACCACTGGGTGGAACTGTCGGGAACCGGCTGGTTGGTTCCGGCGGCCGGTACCCAGCCGAACTCGGCGTAATAGGGCTGGCTGGTCCCGGCGGGCGACAGCAGCACGATCTCAGGGCTGCCCCGGTCGGGCGTCACGTGGTAATCCGCCAGCGTCAGGTCATCGACCCGGGCGCCGATGGTCGAGATCGTGCCGTGCAGGCGCGGCGTGTCGATCCGGACGCGCTGCCCGGCCGCCACGATCTCGCCGCGGTCGCGCGGCGCGCCGGCCGCTGGAGCGCCGGGAAGGGGAACGGGCGAGCCGTCGGCGGTGACGCCGTCGGGGGTGGTCGGGGCGGGCAGGCGGGCCTGCTCCTCCGCGCGCTGCTGCGCCAGTTCCGCCTTGCGCTGTTCCATGCGCGGGATTTCGTAGAAATACTGAAATCCGAGCAGGATGACGATCGACAGCAGGATCGCCACGAGAAGGTTGCGCTGGTCAGTCATGGGTCCTGGTCAGTCCCTGCCGTGATCGCATCTGTTATGGTATTTTTCGTTGTCGGCTTTTCCGGCGTCGGCCTGTCTGGCGTCGGGCACCGGGTCCCAGCCTGCTCCGCCCCACGGATTGCATCGCAGGATGCGCCAGCCCGCCATCAGACCGCCGCGGATCGCTCCGTGCTTAGATAGGGCTTCCAGAGCGTAGTTGGAACAGCTTGGTTCGAAGCGGCAGTTGTTGCCCAAAATCGGCGCCAAGGTCCACTGGTAAAGCGTCACCAGGCCGCGCAGCAGGTATGCCGCCGGACTGGCGCCCGCCACACCGCTCCAGAGCCTCGTCATCACGAAACCTCGGCTGACGACCGCCACGCCTTGAGGCGTTTGAGGCAAGTCGTCAAATCCTGGCGCAAGTCGTCCCACGGGCGGACCAGCGTCTCGCCGCGCGCGATCAGCACGAAATCCGTTTCGGGAGCGCCATGCTCCGTCATGATCTCCTGCGCGAGCGCGCGAAGACGCCGTTTCGCCCGATTGCGGGCGACGGCGTTGCCGACCTTCTTGCTGGCCGTGAAGCCCACGCGCGTCAAAGCCTCGCCCGCACCGGGGTGCTGGCGATCGTCATGGCGGCGGGCTTGCAGGATCAAGCCGGGTGCGACCCACTTGCGGCGCGCACCGGCCACAGCCAGGAATTCCGGCCGCCGTTTGAGACGTCCGAGTCCGGACGCGCTCCCTTCGGGCGGCATTGGGCTTAAGCGCTGAGGCGCTTGCGGCCCCTGGACCGGCGGGCGGACAGAACCCGGCGACCACCAACAGTGGCCATACGGGCGCGAAAACCGTGCCGGTGCTTGCGCACGATCTTACTCGGCTGGTACGTGCGTTTCACGACACACACTCCGTTAAAACAGGTGAACCCAAAAACGAAGGACGGTGTATAGGGGCAGGGGTGGTCCGAGTCAATGAGTAAGCACCCTGCGGGAGTTCGACATCCAGGGCTTGGATCAGCGCCACTCGCCGGTCAGCAGCGGCTCGATCGGATGCTTGCCCTTGGATATCCGCAGTTGCTTGAAGATGTCGGCACTGCCCTCGGTCTCGTCCTCCGGTTCCAGGTCGACACCGAGATGACGTTCGACATCGTGTCCCGCTCCGATCAGGATGAACTCCGCCCCGGCGTAATCGAGCAGGCGAGTGTCCTCGGTCGCGAAACGGCGGTCGCCGAACTCCTTCTGGAGCTTGGCGGGATATTCCGCCTCCTGGTTGTCGCCGAGGCCGGTATTGGGCGGGGATCCCTTCTTCGGGTTCTTGACCGACAGCGCGAAGCTGCCCTCGTCCTGGATGTTCAACTCCTTCTGGACGGGACCGGGTTTCTCGGGAAGCTCCAGCGCGTACGCCAGATGCAGGGTGTGGCCGGTCCGCGTCAGCACGTACACGCCCTCCCCGGCGGGGCGCGCGGCGGGACGTACGCGCTCGCCTCGGGTCTTGGTGTCGTAGTGGTCCTCGCCCAACTCCGCCGTGATCTCCTTGGCGGATTTGGCGATCAGATCGACGAAACCCCAGTTCCGCTCATGGTCCTCGGTGTCCGGCAGGCGCTTCCGGCCGATCGTCATCAGGCGGAAAAGGCTGACGCCGTCCGGGCGCAGCACCATGTGGAAACGCTCGATGTCATCGATGCCGTCGGCGATCTCCTCCGGTTCATCCTCACCCCGCACCTTGGGACGGTAGATGAAATAGATGTTGCCGCGCTCGACGATTTCCGTGGGCTGGCTGCTCTTTCGCTGGGCCATGGCGCTGGCTCTCCCGTTGACCTGTCGTTGCCCCGTATCAACCGCCAAGCCATGGCAACCTCACGGTTCCTCTTCACGGCCCGGCTCACGGCAAGGTGACTGGCTGGTGAACGGTGCCGATGTTACCTCTCGAAGACCCCTCCGCTGATGGAGATCAAGGATCCATGGCCGCCGCCGAACAGATGTCCACCCCCTCTACCGCCAAGCGGTTCCTGCCGCTGGTGCTTCTGGCGGCCGGACTGGCCGCCTTCTTCGGGCTGGGCTTCCACCACTATCTCAGCTTCTCCAGCCTGGGCGAAAACCGCGAGGTGCTGCTCGACTTGGTCGGGCGTCATCCCATCGTGGCGCCGCTGGCCTTCATGGGACTCTACGCCCTGGCCGTCGCGTTCTCGATCCCCGGCGCCGCCGTCTTGACCATCGCCGGCGGATTCCTGTTCGGCACGGTGGCCGGCGGCTTCTATGTCGTGATCGGTGCCACTTTGGGTGCCGTGGGGGTTTTCCTCGCGGCGCGCACCGCCCTGGGCAATGGTTTGAGGAAGCGCGCCGGCCCCTGGATGGAGCGGCTGGAGGCGGGGTTCCGGGAGAACGCGCTCAGCTATCTGCTCGTGCTGCGGCTGGTGCCCCTGTTCCCATTCTGGCTGGTCAATCTGGTGCCGGCCTTCCTGGGCGTGCCGCTCGGCACCTATGTGATCGGCACGTTTCTCGGCATCATCCCCGGCAGCTTCGTCTACGCCTCGGTCGGCAACGGCGTCGGCGCGGTGTTCGAGTCCGGTGGCACGCCCGATCTGAAAATCATCTTCACGCCGGAAATCCTGCTGCCGATCGTGGCGCTGTCGCTGCTGGCGCTGGTGCCGGTCATCTATAAGAAGATCAAATCCGGCAAGAACACGGGAGCGAGCACCCATGGCTGAGATCAAGACCGATATCTGCGTCATCGGGGCGGGGTCCGGCGGTTTGTCGGTCGCGGCGGGGGCGGTCCAGATGGGGGCCTCCACCGTGCTGATCGAGCGCGGCGCCATGGGCGGCGACTGCCTCAACTATGGCTGTGTCCCGTCCAAGTCGTTGCTGGCCGCGGGACGGGCCGCCGACGCGGTGCGCCACGCCGGGCGCTTCGGCGTCAATGGGCATGAACCCGAGATCGACTTCGCCCGCGTCCACGACCATGTCCACGGTGTGATCGCCGCGATAGCGCCCAACGACTCCGTCCAGCGGTTCGAGGGACTGGGCGTCCGCGTCATCCAGGCGAGCGCCCGCTTCACCGGTCCCGAAACGGTCGAAGCGGGGGGTGACACCATCCGCGCCCGGCGGTTCGTGCTGGCGACCGGGTCGCGGGCGGCCACGCCGCCAGTCGCCGGCCTCGCGGACGTGCCCTTCCTGACCAACGAGACGATCTTCGAGCGCCGGTCCGCTCCCGATCATCTGATCATCATCGGCGGCGGACCGATCGGCATGGAGATGGCGCAGGCCCACCGCCGTCTGGGCGCCCGCGTCACCGTCCTGCAGAAGGACTCCATCCTGCCCAAGGACGATCCGGATCTGGTGGCGATCGTGCGAGACCGGATCACGGCGGAGGGCGTCGACCTGCGCGAGGGGGTCGAGGTGGCGCGGGTCGAGCGCCATGGCAACGGCGTCGCCGTGATCCTGGATGGCGGCGGGCGGGTGGAGGGCTCGGACCTGCTGGTGGCGGCTGGCCGTCAAGCCAACGTGGACGGGCTGGGTCTGGAGGCGGCGGGCATCGAGTTCAGCGCCAGGGGGGTCAAGACGGATGCCCGGCTGCGCACCACCAACCGCCGCGTGTTCGCGGTGGGCGATGTCGCCGGTGGCCCGCAGTTCACCCACATCGCGGGCTATCACGCCGGCATCGTGATCCGCAACGCGCTGTTCCGGCTGCCGGCCAAGGTCGATTACTCGGCGCTGCCATGGGTCACCTATACCGAGCCGGAACTGGCGCATGTCGGCCTGACCGAGGCCCAGGCGCGCGAATCCCATGGCGAGGTCAGGGTGCTGACCTGGGGGTTCGAGGAGAACGACCGCGCCCAGGCGGAGCGTGACACCGAAGGCAAGGTCAAGGTCGTCACGCTGCCCAACGGCCGCATCCTCGGCGCCTCGATCGTCGGTGCCCACGCCGGCGAGTTGATCCAGGTCTGGTGCCTGGCGATCTCCCAAAAGCTGAAGATCGGCGCCATCGCGTCGATGGTGGCACCCTATCCGACCCTGGGGGAAGCCAGCAAGCGCGCCGCCGGCGGCTTCTATACACCCAAGCTGTTCAGCGGACGGACCCGCGGGCTGGTGCGGTTCCTCGGCTGGTTCGGCTGAGCGGGTCCGCGAAGGCGGTTCAAGCCAGCGGTATTTGACGTATAAGGTATCCACCCCCAATGGAATGGATACCCTTCCGGCCATGCCTCTCCGCAAGTTCGTCACCAGCCCCTTGGCCAGCCTGTCGGCCAAGCTCCTGGTGATGACGATCCTGTTCGTCATGCTGGCGGAGGTGCTGATCTTCGCGCCATCGGTCGCCCGCTTCCGCCAGACCTGGTTGGAGGGGCGGATGGCGGCCGGTCATCTCGCCGCCCTGACGATCGAGGCGGCGCCGGACCAGATGGTCACCCCGGAACTGGAGGGCAAGCTGCTCGGCCATGTCGGCGCCTATTCGGTCGACCTGATCCTGCCGGACCAGCGCATCTACATGCTCAGCTCGACCGTGGCGCCGACCGTCGACCAGACCTACGACCTGCGCCGCGCCATGTGGTTCGACATGATCATGGACGCGGTCTCCTTGCTGACCCTGCACGACGACCGCGTGATCAAGGTGACGGGAATGTCGCCCAAGGACAATCGGGCGGTGGTCGAGGTGGTGCTGGACGAGGCGCCGCTGCGGGCCGAGATGTTCGATTTCGCCGAGCGTATCCTGGCGCTCTCGGTCCTGATCTCGCTCATCACGGCCGGGCTGGTCTTCCTCAGCCTCAACGCCCTGATGGTGCAGCCGATGCGGCGGATCACCGCCAGCATGATGGCGTTCCGCCGCGATCCGGAGGACCTGTCGGCGACGCTGCCACATACCCGCAGGGCCGACGAGATCGGCATGGCCCAGCGCGAGCTGATCGACATGCAGTCGGCGCTCCGCTCGGCCTTGCGTCAGAAAGAGCGTCTGGCGGCGCTCGGGACGGCGGTCACCAAGATCAACCACGACCTCCGCAACATCCTGTCGACCGCCGCCCTGGTTTCCGAACGGCTGGCGGATAGTGGCGATCCCGAGGTTCGGCGCGTGACGCCGCGCCTGATGCGGTCGATCGACCGGGCGGTCGAGCTGTGCAGCCAGACGCTGGCCTATTCGCGGGATGGCGCGCTGCCGCTCCACCGCGCGGACATCCCGCTGGCCGAGATCGTGGAGGAGGTCGGCGCGGAGCTGCTGCCGGAGGCGCGCGACGGTGTCTCCTGGGTCAACCACGTGGCGAAGGGATTACGGGTGCGGGCCGACCGTGAACAGTTGGCGCGGGCCTTGGTCAATCTCGGCCGCAACGCCTTGGAGGCGGGCGCCACCGAGGTCACCGTCACGGCCGCGGCCCCCGTGCGGGAGGGGGGGCGGATCGCCGTGACGGTCGCGGACAATGGCCCGGGACTGGCGCCCCGCGCGCGCGAGAACCTGTTCCAGCCCTTCGCCGGTTCGGCGCGGGCCGGCGGTACCGGCCTTGGACTGGCGATCGCCCGGGAGGTCGCCCGCGCCCATGGCGGCGACGTCCGCCTGATCGAAAGCGGCGGCCAAGGCACCCGTTTCATGCTGGAACTTCCCGGGGGTGGCGGGTAGGTCGCTGGCTTTTCGCCCCGCCTCAGGGATCGATTGCGACAACAGCGCCATTTGCCTATTAGATGAGGGACATCACATCAGGACGGCGGACAGCCGTCTACCGGAATGGAGGAGGGGAAGTTGGAGAATCTCGGCAAATGGATTACCGGCGGTGTGATCGGCGTGATCGGCATCATCGGTCTTTTCGTGTCGTCCCGCGCGGCTGACAACACCTTCTATTACCTCGGACTGATCGTTTTCGCCGTCGCCATCGCGGTGATCTTCCTCATGATCCGCAAGGGATTCGACGCCGCCGGCGCGCGGCCCCGCGGCCCTGGCGACACGGCCGCTCACAACAACTGAGCGTTTCGCGGATACATTCCCGAAGACACGAGAAAAGCGCGGCACCCCAGGGATGCCGCGCTTTTTCCATGATCCGCGGTTCCGCGACGTCCGGGCCGATGGTCCGGCGCGTTGTCAGGAATTGATCGAGATCGAACCGATCGAGGTGTTGTCGCTGATGTCGCCACCCAGGGCGCCAGCCGCGTCCGAGGACGAATCCGACGCGCCGCCGAAGCCCGAAGCGGTACCCGAGGCGGAACCGCCGCCAAGGCCGCCGAAGGCCGACGCCGAACCCATGCCGGCGCCGCCGAGGCCCATCGAGTCCGAAGTGGAATGACCAACGGCGTCACCGCCCGACTTGCCGCTCTGCTCGATGCCGATTCTGCTGCTCATGATGTTCTCCGCTAATCGAAGGTTTATTCGTCCGCGCCGTCGGCACTCTCGCCGTCCGCCGATGGATTACCCAATAGCAAGGGATATGCCACTATCGAGTGGGGTGGCGAAAACCGCTTGCCGTCGGGGTTTCCCCGCGATCCCTTGTCTCTGGCGGTGAGGACGGCGACCGTTCCCGTCGAGTTTGCTGGAACCTGTCCAGAAAATTTGGACTAACCCTTGCAGAGAGATGATGGACGGGGGCTCGCGATCGGCTTGGCATGCCCCAAGTCCAAAACGGTCGAAGCCGGAGCGCACCCCTGGGCACGCTCCGGCTTCGACATCAGCTTGTCACGCCAACCTGATCCTGGTGGTGCCGGGCCAGCGGCCCGGCGCGGCCTCAGGAGTTGATGGTGATCGAGCCGATCGAGGTGTTGTCGCTGATGTCGCCACCGAGGGCGCCAGCGGCGCTCGAGGACGAGTCCGACGCGCCGCCGAAGCCCGAGGCGGTGCCAGCGGCCGAACCGGCGCCGTAGCCGCCGAAAGCGGAGGCCGAACCCAAACCGGCGCCACCGAGGCTGGCCGAGCCCGAGGTGGAGTGACCCAGGGCATCGCCGCCGGACTTGCCGCTTTGCTCAACGCCGAGATTGCTGCTCATGATGTTCTCCACTGATCGAAGGTCTGTTGATTTTCGCCGTCGGCATCGTCGCCGTGCGCCGATGGATTACCTCTTAGCAAGGGATGTGCCACCATCCAAAAGGGTGATGGCGCCGCTGGAATGCCGGCTTCACCGCGAACCAACCCCTATGAGCCCACCGACCATGAGGTCTTTTCCGTCGAGTTTGCTGGAACGTGTCCAGAAATGTTGGATCAGGCGCTTTGGACGATCCGTCCGAGGCGCGCGGATGGTGAGAAAAGCCTGAAACGTCAAGCTCTGGCGTCTCCAGACCCGATACTGGAAATACAGCACCGTCGGGAGACGCCAGAGTCCACGCCCGTATCGATGATGGGACGTTATGAGCCGATCGTCGGCTGTGTGACGGTGATGGTCGGATCCCAGTTGTAATAACCGAGCGTGGTGATGGTGCCGCCCTGCTGCTGCTGCAGGATCATGAAGGAGATGCCGTAAGTCTCCGTGCCGTAATTCGAGACCGTGGCCTGCAGAAGGTAATTCTGCAGGGTCTGGAGTTTACAGCTCGGATTGCCGGAGGAGGGGAACGGCAGGACGGGATAGGGGGAGGACTCGGTGATCAACAGCGGAACCGGAGTGCTCGTGACGACCGTCGGATTAGGCGAACCCGTGCTCGAGAAGGGGGAGATGGCGTAAGGGATGACATAGGTCTGCAAGTCGCCGGAAAGCGCGCAAGCGGTCCACTGAATGATGTCGCCCGTATCCGCCAGGATGTTCAGATTGCCCGTCGCCTGCGTCGTCGGCGTCGATGACGTCGCCGGAACGACATAGCCCGGCTGCGTGACCATGTAGGTGTATTGGTGGCCGATCGGCGTCGGAGAGCTGGAGGTTTGACTGGGGGATCCGTAGGCTCCGATGATCGACTGCGTGTCGAATACGATGACGATGTTGATCGTGCTCACGTTAGATGTTCCTTCATTTCGGGGTGCCTCCAGTCACACAGTTGCTCGTGTCGAGTGCTTGTGTGTGGGTGCGGTCAATTTCGTATAAAGAAGAAGTTAAATCAAATAAAAAACGCGTATATTTAAGCCTGGAAATTGTGAATTTCGATGAAGTAATGTTCATTTCCATTCTGAAGCCTCAAAGAGCTTCAGGATTGCCAAACGATCATTGTCTCCATTCTAGTGATCGCTATTACTTTTTCTTTGAAGGCTAATTGAATGCGCTTGTAGTCGGTATGAGGGCGGTCTTGCCGCGGTCCAAGACGTTGGCCGGAATCGAGTTCGTTGACACCCGCTCCATGAATCTGGGCTACCTCTTTCGTATTTCGGCAACGCCGGCGGTGATGGGGCCTTCACCTCCCCAGGGGAACTTCGCCGAGGGGAAAGATGACCGGACGCACCCATCCCGCGACGGGATGGCCCTCGATGGAGTGGAAGGCGAACCGCGACTTCGCGGTCGCCACCGGGCGCGCCTTCGGGGGCGCCATCATCTTTTCCCTGCCCTTGATGATGACGATGGAGATGTGGTGGCTGGGCTTTTACATGCCGCGTCCGCGCCTGTTGCTGTTCCTGCTGTTGACCATCCCGCTGCTGTCGGTCCTGGCCTATTACGCCGGGTTCGAGCGGGGGGCGGGTCCCAAGGATTTCGTTCTGGACGCCTTCGGGGCGCTGGCGGTCGGGTTCGTCGCCTCCGCCGCGGTCCTGTCGCTGCTGGCGGTCATCCAGACCGGCAATTCATACGACGAGATCGCCGGCAAGATCGTGCTTCAGGCGATCCCCGGAGCCATCGGCGCGATGCTGGCGCGTAGCCAGCTCGGCCAGCGTGACGAGGACGGGGAGGAGGAGAGCCGGCGCGACACCTATGGCGGCGAACTGTTCCTGGCGGGCGTCGGGGCCATGTTCATGGCTTTCAACGTCGCGCCGACCGACGAGATCGTGCTGATCGCCCTGATGATGACGGATTGGCACGCGATCGCGTTGATCGCCGGATCGCTGCTGGTGATGCACGGCTTCGTCTACGCCGTCGGGTTCCGGGGGACGGCGGAACCGCGCGGCGGCGTATCACCGGGGGGCGAGTTCCTTCGGCTGACCATCGTGGCCTATGCGCTGTCGCTGGTGATCAGCCTCTATGTGTTGTGGACGTTCGGCCGCACCGATGGCCTCGGCCCGCTCGAGCTGGTCAAGATGACGCTGGTGCTGGGTTTTCCCGCCGCGATCGGCGCCGCCTCCGCCCGGTTGATCCTATGAGCGACGCTGAACACGACGCCGCTGGCGCGAGGGAAAAGCTCCATACCCCCGTGCTGGAATGGCTGCTGGGTGGGGTGGGGCTTCTGCTGGTGGCGGCTGCGGTCGCGTTCCTCGCGTGGTCCGGCACCACTCAGGGTGATCGGCCGCCCGAGATCCATGTCGAGGTCGAGCGCGTCATCCGCCAACGCGACGGCTGGCTGGTCATGGTCAGGGCCTACAACGCCGGTGGCGAGGCGGCGGCGGAACTGCTGATCCGGGGCCGCCTGGCCGGTGGGAATGGATCCGGCGGGGATGGGTCCGGAGCGGAGGAAAGCGAGCTGAGGCTGGACTACCTGCCAAGCCGCTCGGATCGGCGCGGCGGCCTGTTCTTCACCCGCGATCCCGGTTCCGGCCAACTCACGGTCCGGGCCATCGGCTACGCCGAACCTTGAGGGCTCTGGTCAGTCCGCCGCCGCCATGAAGCTGAGCAACGGGTCCCAGTCCGCCCGAAACTCGCCGATGCGCTTGCCCTTCAAGTCGAACAGGCTGAGCCCGGTCGCGGCGGTATCGGGATAGAGCTGGGTATCGCGGATGCGGGTCACGACCTTGTGGCCGATGCCCTCCAGGAACTCGTCCAGCCGATCGGCCGATTTTGTCCGCGCCCGCAGCCGGTTGCCGATAACCAGGACGTCCTTCTTGTTCTTGGCGATCGGCTTCAGCTCCTCCAGCTTGTCGAGGAAGCGGCGGGTCGCCTGCTCGTCGAAGGCGCTGGGCAGCACCGGCAGCACGATCACGTCGGCGAGCTTGACCAGTTCCTCGATCTGCTTGGTCTTGAGCGCCGCCGGCGCGTCGATCACCAACCTGCCTGGACCCTTGGGAGGGCTGGCGAGTTCCTTGGTCCAGTCCAGCCCGGTCAGGGACGCCGCGTCGGTGGGCCGCCGCTCGATCCAGCCGAGGCTGGATTTCTGGCGGTCCACATCGGCCAAAAGGGTGTGATGCCCGGAGGTCGCGAAGGCGGCCGCCAAGTGGGTTGCGATCGTGGTCTTGCCGCAACCACCTTTGATATTGGCGACGAGGACTGTGAACATGATGGCCGCGATCCTATCCCACCCGGTTGGGAGCTACGACCAGAAAGGCGTGGCGTCGGCGAAGTTTTCCCAATCCTGGACCAGTTGGGGCTCGATCTGGGTGACACCGCGGGCGTGCCAGCCGATCACCATGCCGCCGCCGATGCGCCACAGGCCAGGCTTGTCCCCGGCGTTCTCGCCCATCCGCTCGTCGGCCAGCCTGCCCATCAGCGTCTCGGCGGTGGCGACGTCGTTCAAGTGGCCCAGATCGTCCTGCAAGGCCGACAGCCGGCGCAGGTACTTGACCGTCGCCTTGTCGCCGTAGAGCGAGCGGAAGAACTCCACCGCGTAGCGCAGTTTCTTCAGCGAGATCCGAAGCTCGTGCCGCTGCTCGGAGCGGAGCTTGGCGAAGTGGGCGCCTCGGCGGCGCGCCTGCTTGTGTCGCTTGGCGAGCAGCCCGTCGGCCAGATCGGTGACGGGATCGAACAGCTTGGCCGCCTCCTCCGACAGCGGTTGCTGCCGCCACGAGCGCGACTCCAGCCACGCGCCCAGCTTCAGCAGCAGGGTGGTGTAGCGGTCGGACAATATGGCGTCGCGCGCCCTGCCATAGGCGCGCTCCCGGCTCGCCAAGGCGGCCTCGCGCAGGGCGGTTAGCGGGCCGCCGGCTTCGCGGTCGCGGTCCAGCGCGCCTTCGACCGGGGCCAGCAGGTCGGCCAGGAAGACATCCAGATCGCGGGCGTTGCCCAGCTCGCTCGCCAGCCATTTGACCTCGCCGGCCAGCCAGTCGTATTGGGCGGGCGGAACCAGCTTGCGGAACAGGGCCAGGGCCGAGCGCAGGCGGCGCAGCGCCACCCGCATTTGATGGACGCCTTCGGGGTCCTCGCCCTTGATCGCGGAGGCCTCGTTCAGCACCACATGCGTCAGGCAGTTGCGCATGATCGAGGCCAGAGCTTGTTCGGCGGTGTGCTCCGGTGTCAGCGTCAGCTTCTCGGCCTTGACGGCGGATTCCGTTTGACCAGCGACCAGCGCGTAGCCACGCTCCGACTTGCTGCGGGTCTCGATCCGCACGGGAGCGATGCCGGAGAGCTCCAGCGCCAAGTCGAACAGCGCCTGGGGATCTCCCGCCTTCAACTCGAGTTCCAGTTCCGCCACCGGCACCACCTCGCCACCCGCGGTTCGGATCTCGCCCTGGTCGATGGCGGCTTCGATGATCGTGTCGGGACCGTGCCCGGCGGCGCCGTTCAGCACCCGGACATGCCGCTTGATATGGCTGGTGAAGACCGGCTTCAGTTCCGCCTGGGTGATGGGACCCAGCAGGCGAAGCGCCTCCTCGTCGGTCACGGCCGACAAGTCGGGCTCGGCGCCGGCGATCTTGCATTCCCACTCGCCTCGGCTGAAGACGCCGCCGGAATGCTCGTTGCCCGCCTTGATGGTCTGGACATGCTCACGGCCCTGCTTGCGGACCCGAAGCGTCACCTCCCGATCCCGCAACCGGAAATCATCGGTGTCGTAATAGGTGCTTTCGAGGTTCTTCGCGGCCGAGCGGCCTGATCCGGCGAAAGCCGGGGAATTCCGAAAACGGGGCAGATGCTGTGGGTCGACCCGCAGCTTCAGCTCGATCTCCTGGCTTGCCATTCTTCGCGTCTCTCAGCCGGACCTGTTTACCGATCCGGATAGTGTCATGAAACTGAAATGATTGACGAACTTTATAGAGGACAGCCGTATCACAAACAATATGTAATATTACTTTAATAAAACTGTCATAATTGAAGCGGTGGAGCTTTGCACTTGAGATTCTTTGTGGCAGCGGGTGGTCTCCTTACGCTCACATCTTCTGCCGTGCCACCTTTCCAGCTGTTGTTCAGGTAGGGTGCTGTCAGGCTAAGCCCAACACGATTAGGAGCGCCCGATCGATCGATGCCATCGTGTCGCCATCAAGGCACCCTACTACGAGGCGGATGCGGTCGGCCCGGATCGCCGCGACCTTGTCGACCATCACCTCGGAAGGGCGGTCGAGACCATTGCCCGCCGTTGGCGCTACTGGGATGCGGAAGTTGCTCCCGCCTGTCAGAAAGCTCGATTCGATGAGGCAAACCAGCACGCTCCCGTGCGTCGGATTGAGCAATTCGGACTGGACGACGACGTTTGGCCTAACCTTTCCATAGTCCCCCTTGGCGGCGACCAGCACGATATCGCCACGCCTCACGCATCATCCCCTTCATCCATCGCACCCTCTATCCATTCCAGGGCATCGAGTTCCGAAGGATTGTGGCTCACGGCCAGTGAGTCACGCCTGACCCGCTCGGCGAATTCGGGAGAGCGTGTGTCTGGTACCCAAACCGTTCTGGGGCGCAGTCCCTTTTCCCGCAAGCGGGTTCGGTAATTCTGTACATTCCGACGGATGTTGTCAGGCGTTGCCATGGGAGCACCTCCTATAACCTGTCATAGGTCTGGTGCCATCGCGATACAAGAGACAGTAGCGGAAGCCCGCATTCGACGTTCCGCCGCCTCCCCATTCAAGATTTCCGCAACACCACCACCTTGGACATGAAGGCCAGGGTCGTCTCGGTGATCTCCAATCCCGCTTCCGAGAACAATCCGCCCAGGTCCTGACGGATGTAGTCGTCGTAATAGGGCTCGTGGAAGGCCAACGGGAACAGGTCCAGCAAACCGTCATAACCGGCCCGGTCGCCCTTCTGAAGGGTCTCGACGAAGACCAGGATGCCGCCCGGCTTCAGCACCCGCGCCATCTCCGCCGCGGCGGCGGCGCGCACCTTGCGGGGCAACTCGTGGAAAAGGTACACGCAGGTGACGGCGTCGAAGCTGGCATCGGCCGCGGGGATGGCCTCCGCCGCCGCCTGGACGAAACGGGTGCGTGACCAGGGCTCCAGCAGCCGGCGGGCCTGATTGAGGTAGTTGGGGCTGAGATCCAGCGCGGTGACGTCGAGCCGGGGATAGTTGTCCTTGACGAAGGTCAGGAACCGGCCCGTGCCGCACGCCACGTCGAGCAGCCTGCTCTCCGCCACCTTGCAATCGCGGAAATGCCGGTGCAAGGGCACCAGCGCCTGCCGCCGCATCGCGTCGGCGCCACCGCCGAACAGCACCTCGACCTGATGGTCGTAGAGTTCCGCCGAATGATCGCTGAGATAGCCGTCGGTCTGATAGTGGAAGTTCTGGAGATAGTAGCGTGGCAGCTTGGAGCCTTCGGCCCGGCGCTCCTCGAACACCTCCGCGTTGATCCGGCCGGCCCGCCGCCGCCGCACCTCCGGCAGGTCCCGGAAGAAGCGCACGGCGTCGCGCAGCACCTTGCCCGGCGGCTCCACCATGTCGTGCGGCATGCGATAGTACCCGGCGTCGATGTTGGCGAAGTCCTGGCGCATCAGCGCCCGCAGGTCCGCCAATAGGGCCGCTCGGCTGGGAGTCCTCAGGTCCTTGGGCCGCTGGTCCTCCGCGACGACGCGGCCGTTCAGCCGTGCCGCCAGGACATACTGCCCAAAGAACCACGAGATGCGGGCGGTCTGGCTGACGGCATAGGCCGCGCGTCCTGCCGGTCCGATCATGGTTCAGGCTCCGTTCTCGTTGGCGATCGTGAAACAGCAAGGCTGGTCCAATACGGCGCCAAGTCAAGCGGTGTGGTTGCGTCCGTTATCGCTTCTCAGTCGACGCCCAGGGCCGCGGCTTGGCGAAGTGGCCGCTCGGCTGCCGCCAACGCGGCGTCGATCCGATCGACCAGATCCTTGGCGGTCGCGGTATCGCCGGCGTGGCAGGCGTCGAGCATGTGGTGGGCCACCGCCTCCACGCCGACCGCGCCGACATTGCTCGATGATCCCTTCAACGTGTGCGCCTCCTTGCCGGCGGTGACGAGGTCGTTCCCGGCCAAGGCCCGGCGGATGCCGGCCGCCGCGTCGCGCCCCGCCTCGACGAACAGGTCGATCAGATCCGCGACCGTGTCCCACCCCATCGCGTCGGCCAATTCCGCCAACCTTTCCGTGTCGATCAGGGGTTCGACCGGGGCGGTCGCCGCGGCGGCACGGGTATTGTCGGCGGCGAGGGCGGGTGCCGTCCAATGATCGAGCTTCTCGTTGACGAGATCCCGGTTGATCGGCTTGGTGACGAAATCGATCATGCCGCAGGTTCGCCATTCCTCTCCCTGGAGGAGATCCGCGTCCGCCGTCATGGCGATGATGGGTACCGATCCGGCCGGGGCGGGCAGGGCGCGGATCTCCCGGGCGGCCTCGAAACCGTCCATCTCCGGCATCTGGATGTCCATCAGGACGGCGTCATAGGGCTGGCGGCGCATGGCCTTCACGGCCTCCAACCCGTTGACCGCCACGTCGATTCGCCGTCCTTCCCCTTTCAGGAGGCCGGCCAGGATACGTCGGCTGATCGGGTCGTCCTCGACCACCAGGATGGTGGTCTCGGTCGTGGCGGGTGGCTCGACGGGGACCGGCTCGACCGGAACCACTTCGGGCGCGGCCACGTCACCGCCGCGTCGGTTGGCCCAATAGCCCAGCGCGTTGGCAAGCTTGCGGCGGTCCACCGGCTTGGCGATGTAGTCGTCCATGCCAGCCGCCAGGCACTTCTGGGGATCGCCCTCCATCGCGTTGGCGGTCATGGCGATGATCGGGACCTCGGCGCGGCCGCCGTTCAGCCTGCGGATCGCCGCGGTCGCCTCGAAACCGTCCATCTCGGGCATCTGGATGTCCATGAAGACGAGATCGTAGGGCAGGTTGCAAATCGCCTCGACCGCCTCCCGTCCGTTGGCGGCGATGTCGACCCGGTGCCCCAGCTTGGTGATCAGGCCGGTGGCGACCTGCTGGTTGACCTGGTTGTCCTCGGCGACCAGGATGCGCAGGCGCCGCGCCGGCACTGCGGCTTCCGCCGGGGCGGACCGCTGATCCTGTCCATCGGGCACGGCGCCGCCCAAGAGTTCGGCCAGCCGGGTCAGCAGGGTGGTGTGGCGGAGCGGCTTGTGCAGGAAGGCGTCGACCTCGACCCCGACCAACTCGTCCTTCAACCCGCCGATGCCGGACGACGAGCACAGGATGATCTTGAGATCGCGCAGCTTCGGGTCGGCGCGGAGGATCGCCAGCAGGTCGATGCCCGACATCTCCGGCATGTTGTGGTCGAGCAGGACGGCGTCGAACGGTGTTCCGGAGCGGCTGGCCTGCCGCAGGGTCATCAGGCCCTCCGCCGCCGAGACGGCGGTGCGCGTCTCCACTCCCCAGGGAGCCAGTTGACGCGCCATGATGTCGCGGTTGACCGCCGTGTCGTCCACGATCAGGACTTGCCGGCCCGCCAGCACCGACCAATCCGCCTGCTTGGCGGCGGGTTCAAGCCCGGTGCGGGGCATCGGGATCTCGAACCAGAAGGTCGAGCCGCGGCCCGGCGTGCTCTCCACCCCGATGGTGCCGCCCATCAGGTCGACCAGCCGCTTGGAGATGACCAGCCCCAGCCCGGTGCCGCCATAGCGGCGGGACGTGGTCGAATCGACCTGCGAGAAGTGGCGGAACAGCCGTCCCATCGCCTCGGGCGGGATGCCGATGCCGGTATCGTCGACGACGAACCGGACGCCACCATCGCCACCATCGCGGGCGGCGAGATCGATCACCTGGAGCGACACGACGCCCTTGGCGGTGAACTTGACCGCGTTGCCGACCAGATTGAGCAGGATCTGGCGCAGGCGGCCGGGATCGCCGCGCACCAGCTTGTGGAGCGAGGGCGGCACGAAGCTGACGATCTCGATCGCCTTGGACAGGGCGCGCGGCGCCAGCAGTTCCACCACCGCCTCCGCCTCGTCCAGGATCGACAGCTCGGTCTCCTCCAGCTCCAGGTGGCCGGCCTCGATCTTGGAGAAGTCCAGGATGTCGTTGATGATGGCCAGCAGGGCCTCGCCGCTCTCGCGGATCGTCTCGGCGTAATAGCGTTGGTCGCCGGTCAGCGCCGTGTCGAGCAGCAGGCCGGTCATGCCGATCACGCCATTCATCGGCGTGCGGATCTCGTGGCTCATGGCGGCCAGGAATTCCGACTTGGCGTGGTCGGCCGCCTCCGCCTTCTCCTTGGCGTCGAGCAGTTCGCGGGCGACCCGGCGCCGCTCGGTCACGTCCACGTAGATGCCGACGGTGCCGCCGTCGGGGGTCCGCCGCTCGGTGCTCTCGATCGAGACGCCGGACGCCATGTGGTGCAGGAAGGGCGAGCCGTCGGCGCGCCGATGCGCCTCCATCCGGCTTCGCAGCCATTCCGCCTCGGCGGCCGAGCCGGCGGTGCAGTAGGACCGCGTCGCCGCGGCGGCCAGCGCGTCGGCGAACCGCGTTCCCGGAACCAGGATGCCTTCGATCGACGCGAACATGCGCCGGTATTCCTGATTGCACAGAACCAGCCGGTCGTCGGCGTCGAACAGGACAAGCCCCTCCGAGATGCTGGCGATGGCGGCGGCCAGCTTCGCTTCCGCCTGGGTGACGCGCCGTTCGGCCTCGACCGAGGCGGTGATGTCGGTCGCGGTGCCGCGATATCCGGCGAACCCGCCCTCGTCGTCGAACAGCGGGGTGCCATTGATGCTGATCGTCCGCATGGCACCGGTGATGTCCTGGAACGATCCCGTCAGTCCGCGGAACGGCCGATGTTCCCGAAGATCGCCGTCGGAGGTCTCGGCCATGACCTCGGGGAGCGTGCGGCCGACCGACAGTTCGGCGGCGGGACCGAGGACCGCCTCGAAGTTGCCCAGGAACCGGCTGAAACGCAGGTCGGCCCCCATCTCCCAGAACCAGTCGGAGGCGGCGGCGGCGAAGTGGCGGAAGCTGCGCTCGCTCTCGCGGATCTCGCGCTCGGCGTTCTTCCTCAGCGTGATGTCCCGGATCACGCCGATGAACTTGCGGCCCTCCTCCAGCGTGATCTCCGCCACCGCCAGCTCGATCGGGAAGATTTCGCCGGAGCGCCTCAGCGCCACCACCTCGCGCTGGCGCCCGATGATCCGCGAGCCGGCACTGCCGCGGTACCCCGCCAGATGGCCGTCATGGGGGGCCGCGTCCGCCAGAGCCATCAGCATCGACAGGTTGCGGCCCCGCAACTCCTCCTCCGAGTAGCCGAACATCGTCTCGATGGCGCGGTTGACGCTCTCGATCACGCCCCGGTCGTTGGCGGTGACGATGCCCTCGCCGACATTGTCCAGGATGGTGCGGGCGACCACGGCACCCTCCGTCCGGATCCGGAGGTTGACCGCCTCCAACTCCTCCTCCATCAGGAGCGTGCTGCGCTCGATCCGGGCGCGTTCCTGATCCGCCTCGGTATAGGCGGCGTCCACCATCTCCAGCAGGGCGGCCATGTCGGGCTGCCCATCGGAGCGGCCGCGCGCCGCCCGCTTGAGTTGGCGCTCCAGCAGCCGGTGCAGGCTCATCGTTCGCCGATGGTCGTGATCGTCATGGTCTGGTTGTGCAGCTCGCATGTCCCGGTGCGCGCCTGTGGCGAGATCTCCCCATAGGAGTAGAAGCCGATGGTGCGGGCGTCGTCGCCGAGCACATCCACCACGCTCTCGACCTCCTCCGACGCGCGCTGGCCCAGCACCAGCTTGCGCCCGATGCACGACACGAGGATGGCGAGGTGTGTACCCTCGGGTGCCCCGCCTTCTCCCGAAGCGATCGTGGCGGCCTCGCCGGCACCGTCGATCAGCTTCTCGAAGCTGGCCCGCATCAGTTGGGCGACGCTGCCTTCAGGAAGGTCTCCGGCGAAGACCATGGTGTTGGTCGCGTCGTCGGTTCCCACGATGGTGCGGACGACCTCGCCGCCGTCGGGCCGGACGATCCGCAGCGGGAACAGCAGCGCCGTTCCCGGCAAGCCCTCGGCCTGATCGCCCAGGTACCGCTTGTAGAGGTCGAGCGCCGGCTGGTTGTCCAGCGTGTGCAGGACGTTGCCGTTGGAGCCGGTGATCCTGCGCTCCGGTCCGAACGGCTGCCAGCCGCCGTAGCTGCCGTGGCCGATCGTGACGGCCTCACCGTAAAAGCCGATCGCCGCGACCCTGCCGGTCTCGGGAGCGTCGCCCGCCCCGACATGGGTGATCTTGAAATCGGCGCCGTCGCCGGCCAGTCCACCGGTGATGGTGATGTCGCCGCCCAGCACGTCCTGAAGGCCGCGGATCAGGTCGCTGCCGTTGATCCCGGTCCCGTCCGACAGCACGAACAGCGCCCGCAAGCCATCGGCCGCGAATTCGGCGGCCAGCCGGCGGCCGACCTCGTGGGAGGTGTCCGCGCCGATCCGGACCTTGGCGATCTGGACGGTGGTCGATTCGAACTCGATCGCCGCGGCGACCAGGGAGTCGTCGAACACCTCGTCCCCCAGGATTTCGCCGCCGGTGGAGCATCCGACCAGAGGGGCACCGGGAAAGCGCGCGGCAAGTTCGGACAGGCGCGCCGTCAGGCCGTCCAGTCCCCCATTCAGTCCAGGGCTGAAGAAATAGAGGACGAAATCGGCCGAATCCAGATTATCGGAAGGTGTCGAGACCTCCCATCCCTGCTTTGGGGTCCAGGCAAGCTGTTTGACGCGCATATCCCGCAACTCCGGAGAATAGCCAAGGGCGACGCAGCCCACGGCGCTGACCTGAAGTCACAAGGATTACCCGCGATACGAGAGTTAATCCACATCTCCTTTCTCTTTACTGCCTAAAAAGGGGAGTGAATAACTTATTAGAAGACTTATGGTCTTCCCGCCGCCAGCGCCGGTGCCTGGACCTGTGTCGGCTGGGACTCGATCATGGCTGGCGCAGTACCGTCGCCCCGCACGTGGATCGTGCGCTGCGGCAGCGGCATGACGATGCCAAGCTCGTCGAACCGGCGTTTCATGCGGCGGTTGAACTCGCGGCCCACCGTCCATTGCTGGATCGGCCGGGTCTTGATCCGGGCCTTGACGATGATCGCGTTCTCCATGAAGGCGTCGACGCCCAGGATTTCGATCGGCTCCAGGATCAGGCGGCCGAACTGCGGCGTCTGCTGCAATTCCGAGCCCAATTCCTTGAGCACGCCGATCACGCGGTCGGTGTCGTCGTCATAGCTGACCCGGATGTCCATGACGTAGTACGAGAAGTCCTTGGTCAGGTTCAGCACCGAGTTGACTTGGCTGAACGGGATCGAGTGGACGCCGCCCGCCTGATCGCGCAGCTTGATCGTCCGGATGGTGATCGCCTCGACCAAACCGCTGTGGCCGCCGCCGACATCGACCACGTCGCCGACCGAGATCGTGTCCTCGAACAGGATGAACAGCCCGGTGATGACGTCCTTGACCAGCGTCTGCGATCCGAAGCCGATCGCCAGGCCGATGACGCCGGCACCGGCCAGCAGGGGCGCTATGTTGACGCCGACCTCGGACAGGACCACCAAGCTGACGACGGTGATCAGCACGACCATCACGGCGTTGCGGAGCAGCGGCAGGAGCGTGCGGACCCGGGCGCTGCGCTCGATCCGGGTGCCGTAGCGGTCGGTCCCTGTCAGGTAGTGCTCGACCAGATTGCTGGTGATCTCCCACGCGATCACCGACATGACGACGACCACGCCGATGGAGATGGCGCTGGAGCTGATCCGCTGTCCCAGGGGCGATTCAAGCCACGAGAAGCTGTCGACACCCCAGGCGTTGAGCACGGCCAGCAGCGCGAAGAACCAGATCACCGCCTTGATCACCCGCTGGAAGATCGGCAGGTAGCGGTTCGCCCGTTCCTCCAGGTAGGGGAACTGCAGCTTGACCTCGGGCGAGATCGAGAAGCCATGGCGGATCGCCGCGTCGATCAGGTTGACCACGATCCGCGCCGCGATCAGGACCAGCATGGACAGGCCGGTCGCCCTCAGCATGTATTCGAAGCCGTCCTGCACGCTGAGCGCCCAGATGCCGTAGATCACCATCAGATAGAGGATCGCCAGGATGTGCCAGACATCGGCCAGCCGGCGGCGGGCGGCGCGGAACGCGCCGCTTCGGTTGCCGGACGCGATCTCCTGCGCCTCGACATGGCCGTTGCCACCGCCCGACAGGGGTCGCCCTCGCAGCCATTCCCCGACCTCGCGGCGGTTCTGCAGGATCAGGATGATCAGCATCGCCGTGATGACCAGCCCAACCAGCTTGAGCAGCGCCTCGTACGAGCCGCTGGGCAGCCCGAGCATGTAGGCGGCTTCCGCGATGAAATAGCCATAGACGGCCAGATAGGCCAGACGCCGGGCCCAGATGTAGCCGTAATGGGCCGACTCGGCGCCGATCGGCAGCATGCGCAGGTTGGCGGCGGTGGGGGCCAGGACACCGCGCGCCAGCGCCAGGATGAGCTGGATCAGGATCGTGGCGTTGATCACGATCAGGGCGACCAGCCGGACCACAAGCGGCGGATCGGTGATCGACAGCGTGCCATAGCCCGCGATGGCGAAGGCGCCGATCGGCACAAGTTCCAGCAGGGTACGGAGGATGACCAATGGGATCCTCGCCACGATCCGCTCGGTCCGCCGGTTCTCGATCGAGGCGCGGGCGCGCCGCAGCAGCCGCGACATCGCGGCGCTCGCCAGGAAACCGGCGCCGACGGCCAGCACCAATTGCAGCGCCACCTGGATCCAGCGGTCCCGGCGCATCTCGTCTGTCGCCTGTCCCTGGAGCCAGTCCACCGTGTCGGGCAGGTCGGCGAAGACGCTGCTGATCGCGATCATCTGGCGGCTGAGCCGACCGACCCGTTCCGACATGAACTCCAGCACCTTGGAGCTTGGCGGCTCGACCTCCTGGGACTGGGTCTGTGCGCGCGCCTGCAACAAGGCGCGGAGCTGGGCCGTCAGCCTGTCGCGGGCGGCGGGATCCTCCAGGGTCGCCAGCAAGTCCTGGAGCTGGCGCGTGGGGTCCTGCTCCTGGGCCGTGGGAGCAGCCGACGCGGTTGCCGAGCCTCCTGGCATCGCCCCTCCTGGGGAAACCTGCGCGTGGGCGGGCTGGAGGGTCGCCAGGCCGCAGAGCGACAGGGCCAGGACGGGCAGGACCACCATGAGGCCGAGCGCCGACCGGCCGAGGATACGGTCGATCATCATCCGTTCGCTTGATCCATGTTTCCGGGAAACAACGTTTCTGACGCGGGAACATTAACGCGGGTGGCAATGGCAAGCCACCCGACGCGGTGTGTGCCCGGCGCGGTTTGTCCTTGTCGAGCCAAAAACCCGCCAAGCCCCGAAACGTTGCGCCGGTGGCGATATCGAATGAAGTAGGTCCGCCGAATGGAACCCTCAGACGGTGGGCGGGCGAAGCGTCAGATAGATCAGGCCGGACGAGACGGCGTCGGCGACGGGGCTTGGCGTCCCTCGCTCCGGCAGGTCGAGATCCTTGAGGATCGCGTCGAAGCGCAGGTCGGCGGCGGCGCGTCCGGTCACCGGCCGGTTCTGGTCGTAATAGAGGCTCGACACCTCGATCACCGGATTGGGGATCTGGATGCCGATCCGCGGCTTGATCACTCGGTCGAGCAGGGTGACGGCGAAGGCCAGGTAATACCCGACCAGCGGCCTGGACCCGACGAAACGCAGCAGATCGAGCGCGATATCCTCGGCGCACCCGTCCGGTCCCACCGTCAAACGTTTTCGCTGGCTGGTCAGTAGCAGGTTGCCCCGGATCGGGATGGCCACGACCTCCAGCAGCTCCGCCTTCTCCGCGTCGAAGGAACTGGCGCCGACGGCCAGGGCGATCGCCTCGCCACTGGTGTCCTCGTCGAACAGGAAGGCGTAGGCGGGATCGGTCAGGTGGCGCCGGTTGAATGACTTGCGGAGATCCGACAGCATGATCAGAACATCTTCAGGTGAAAGTGATAGGTGACGAATTCCTTGAACCGCTTGACGATCGACAGCGAGTCCTTCAACTGGTCCCGTTCGAGCCGGTTCAAGCGATCGGGCCGGATCAGGTTGTCCGTCTGAGTGCCGATGTCGCCCTCGGCCAGCCGCAGCTTGAGCCGCAGTTCCAGCAGGGCCAGCAAGGCTTCCTTCAGTTCGGTCGCCATGGTGGCGTCGAACACGTTCAAAGCCTGGAGCGCGTGGATGCGGTCGATCGTGTTGCGCTCGGTCAGGCGTTTCTCCAGCGCCAGGCTGCGCACGCCATGGACCAGGGGGAAGATGCCGCCCTTCTTGATGTCGAGCTGTTCGCCCTTGAGGTGCGAGAACAGGCCGATCGGCGTGTCGAAGCTGAGCGTCGGCCGGGCGAAGTGGGAAAAGAACATGTCGTTGCTGGACAGCGTGTCGATCAGGTAGTCGCGCGCCTGATCGAGCAGGCTGGCGTCGCCAGCGACGGCCGCCGCGTCGTAGAAGATCGCGAGGTTCAACTGCGCGCTCTCGTCGGGGTGGTGGACCCAGCCGTGGATAGCCGATCGATAGCCGGCCAGCGGCCGTGTCCATTCCGGCGTGTTGACCATGATGCCGCCGGGGCACGGGGGATAGCCGAACTCGATCAGCCCCTTGGAGAACTCCGCCGTGATCGCGTCCAGGCCGGGGCAGGTGTAGCCGTCGCGGAGGATCAGACCGTTGTCTTGGTCGGTCTTGAGGATCTGCTCGCCGCGACCCTCGCTGCCCATCACGATCAGGCAGGAATTCGCCACCAGATCCGGTGGAGCCAGCAGTTCGAAAAGCTTGGCGAAGATGCGGCGGTTGAGCGCCGTGACCATCTCGGCGATGAACTGGACCTTGACGCCATTGCCGTGCAGCGCCTGTATCAGCGTCGGGATCTCGGCGGAGGCGGCGCGCAGGTCGACCAGATCGGAGGCGCGTTCGACCCGGATCGCGACGATATGCGAGTTGTTGGACAGGAAGCCCAGCAGGTCGACCTGCTCCAGGATGCCGACGATCGTCTCGCCCTCGGTCACGACCACGCGGCGGATGCCGTGCTTGGTCATGACCACCAGGGCGTTGAACAGGAAATCGTCGATCTCCAGCGAGATCATGGAATAGCTCGCGAGTGGCCCGACCGGGGAATGGGTCGGCGCGCCATCCAGGATCACCGCGTCGCGCAGGTCGCGGTCGCTGAGGATGCCGACCGGTCCACCCTTGCCGTCACGCACCAGCAGCGAGGTCGACCGCGTCGCCTTCATGGCGGCGACGGCGTCGCGCGCGGTGCAATCGGGCGCCACATAGGTCGCGGGATGGATATAGGCCTGCCGGATGCGGGCCATCATGAACGACGTCATCTCGCGGTTGGCCTGACGCACCGCCAAGTCGCGCAGCCGTTCGACCATCTCCTGGTGGAACCAGGCGCCGAAGGGGGGATTGGCCCGGATCAGGTCCAGGAACGTCTCCCGGGGCAGCAAATGGCAGACGGTGTCCTCGCGGGCGACGAAGACGTTCGTGCCGGGCGATCCGAGGAGCGCCTTGACGTCGAAGCTCTCGCCCGGACCATAGGCCGCCAGCACCTCGGTCCCGTTCAACTCGTGGACCAGCCCTTTCAGGACGACGTGGAGACGCTCCGCCCCGTCGGTGCCGCCCGAGGTGGTGGGTCCCGGATTGGTGGTACCCGGAGTGGTGGGAATCGTGGCGCCCTTGGGCCAGACCGCGAGATCGGCGGCGGCCGCCACGCGGTCCCGCTCCCCCTCGGTCAGGCGGTCGAAAGGTGTGCTGGTGAAACTGAGGGCTTCGGGCACGTCGGCGCCCCTTCGGTGTTTGAGGTCAAGAAAAACGCCCCAAGGTTTGACATCCTTGGGGCGTCTTGGCGAGATCCCGGGTCACGGGGGATCACCCCCGTGACGATTTGGTACAAGCGTTCGGGAACTCAGTGCGAGGCGCCCTCGGCGCCCAGGCCGGTCTGCGACCGGATGTACTGGGCCTCGAAGGCCGCTTCCTCGTCGGCGGCGTTCTGGCTCTTGTCCATGATCGAGAACAGCCAGGTGCCGATGAAGGCGAGCGGAACCGAGAAGATCGCCGGGTTGTCGTAGGGGAAGGGCGCGCTGCCCTTGACGTTGCCCAGCACGCTCTCCCACACGGTCGGGCCCAGGATCACCATCACCGTGGCGCTGATCAGGCCGAGGAAGCCGCCGATCAGGGCGCCGCGCGTCGTCAGCTTCTTCCAGAACATCGACATCACGATGATCGGGAAGTTGGCCGAGGCGGCGATGGCGAAGGCCAAGCCGACCATGAAGGCGATGTTCTGCTGCTCGAAGGCGATGCCCAGGACCATCGCGAGGACGCCGAGGACCACGGTCGCCATCTTCGACACCCGGATTTCCTGCACCTCGTTGACCCGGCCGCGGCGGAAGACCGAGGCGTAGAGGTCGTGGGACACGGCGGAGGCGCCCGCCAGCGTCAGGCCCGACACCACCGCGAGGATCGTGGCGAACGCGACGGCCGAGATGAAGCCCATGAACAGGTCGCCGCCGACCGCCTTGGAGAGATGGATGGCGCCCATGTTGTTGCCACCGATCATGTCCTTCAGCTTGTCGTAGGTGACGCCGTCGGCGCCGAGCTTGAAGTAGCTGGGATCGTTCATCAGGAGGACGATGGCGCCGAAGCCGATGATGAAGGTCAGGATGTAGAAGTAGCCGATGAAGCCGGTGGCGTAGAAGACCGACTTGCGGGCCTCCTTGGCGTCGGCGACGGTGAAGAAGCGCATCAGGATGTGCGGCAATCCTGCCGTGCCGAACATCAGTGCTATGCCCAGCGAGATCGCCGAGACCGGGTCCTTGACCAGGGTGCCGGGCTCCATGATCGCCAGATGCTTCGGGTGGATTTCGACGGCGGCCTGGAACAGGGCGGCGAAGTTGAAGTTGTAGGTGACCAGCACCATCAGCGCCATGAACGAGGCGCCGGACAGCAGCAGGACAGCCTTGATGATCTGCACCCAGGTGGTGGCCAGCATGCCGCCGAACGTCACGTACATGACCATCAGGACGCCGACCAGGATGACCGCGTAATTGTATTGCAGGCCGAACAGCAGCTGGATCAGCTTGCCGGCGCCGACCATCTGGGCGATCAGGTACAGCGCCACGACGACCAGCGAGCCCGACGCCGCCAGCGTGCGGATGGGGGTCTGCTGGAGGCGGTAGGACGCCACGTCGGCGAAGGTGTACTTGCCGAGGTTGCGCAACTGCTCCGCGATCAGGAACAGGATGACCGGCCAGCCGACCAGGAAGCCGATCGAGTAGATCAGCCCGTCGAAGCCCGAGGTGTAGACCAGGGCCGAGATGCCCAGGAACGAGGCCGCCGACATGTAGTCACCGGCGATCGCCAGGCCGTTCTGGAAGCCGGTGATGCCGCCGCCGGCCGCGTAGAAGTCCTTGGCCGACTTGGTCTTGGATGCCGCCCAATAGGTGATCCCGAGTGTCGCCACCACGAAGATCAGGAACATGATGATGGCGGTCCAGTTGGTCGCCTGCTTCTGGACCGCGCCGGCGATCGCGTCGGCGGCCAGCGCCACGCCGGGAACCGCCAGGGCGGCGGCGGCGGCCGATGCCGCCGCGGATGCTGCGATGACGCGCTTCATTATTTCGTTTCCTCGATGATCTGCCGGTTCAGTTCGTCGAACTCGGAATTGGCGCGGCGCACGTAGATGCCGGTCAGCACGAAGGCGGAGACGATGATCGCCGCGCCAAGCGGGATCCCCAGGGTGATCACGCCGAAGATTGGCGTGCCCAGCAATTTCGGGGCGAACCCGACGACGAGGATGAAGCCGTAATAGATCACCAGCATCACGATCGACAGGGTCCAACCGAAGGCGGTACGCTTGCTCGTAAGCTCCGCGAATTTGGGGTTGTTCCTGATTTTCGTTGTTAACTCTCGCTGCATCCGGGGGTCCCCTCGTTTTGTCGGAGCGACATCGTTGAAATGAAGCTCTGCTTTTAGTCGCGGGATGGTACCGAAACATTCAGCTGTGGGGACTGATCTGGATCAATTCTTGTGCGGTGCGTGATGGTCGAGGGCATTGGCCGCCGTCCGGAGGATGTCGACCTCGGCGTCCCAGCCAATCGCCGCGGCGGTTTCGCCCCTCGACCTGGCATCCAGGGCCAATCGTCGCAGCAGGCGGATGCGGCTGCCAATTTCGCCGATCACGGCCGCGATCGACGCGTCCAATGGAAATCGGGCTGATAAGGACAGGGACTCCGGGGTGTAGTCGTGTCCTCCCGGGCAGCGATAGCGCGCGCCGTCCTGGTTCCAGTCCAATGCCGCGCCACAGGCCGGACATCCAAGTGGGTTGACCGAAGCGGCCGGGATGATCGCCTTGTCGCCCGCGACCAGTTTGACCAGCAGATCCGCGATCCCAGCCAGCGGGACGACGAAATCGACGGGTGTCGCCGCCATGGCGTTGCGCGGCATGTCGGGCCAGCGGGCGTCCGAGGGATCCTGGACGACGCCGATGCCACCCCGTCGCTTGACGGCGGCCAGCCCAGCGCTGCCGTCATCGAGCAGTCCCGTCAGCACGACCCCGATCACCCGGTCTCCGAACGCGGTGGCCGCGGAGCGGAACAGCGGGTCCACGGCCGGCCGGGCCCGCTTCTCGCGGACACCATGGTCCAGTGCGATCACGCCGCCATCACCGGACATCCCGACCCTCATGTGATGATCGGGCGGGGCCACCAGGATGACGCCCGGTTCGATCGGGGCGCCGTCATACCCGTTCCGCGCGCGCAGCGGGCCGGCGCGGGCCAGCAGGGAGGCGAGCCGGCTCGGCAGGTTGGGCGTCATGTGGACGACGATCAGGATCGCGGCGGGGAAGTCCGGCGGCAAGCCGGCCACCAGGGCCTGGAGCGCCTGGACGCCCCCGGCCGACGCGCCGATCACGATGATGTCCCGTCTGTTTCCCGCCATCACGACTTCCAGATCATGCGCGACGTCAACACCGCCGACGCCGTTTCCTCCCATGCCATCCACGGTGCCGTTCGCGCCGCGTCACGCGAGAAGCGGGAACTTCTCATCCCGACGGCCATTAGACGTATGGGTCGTCTGCAGGATCCCCGGTCGTTCACCCTCGCACCAGTACCGTGTTTTCGAATCAGCGGGATGTAGGGTAGGTCGGGGGAACCTCATGGCGCCCATCGAATTCCTCTTCACTCCGCGGGTGGGCGAATGGTGCGTGGACATGGGTGTGGAACGCCGCGGACCTCGACCAAGCCGGTGGCGCGCCAGGGACGGCGTTGGGACGCTGGAACCGTCCCCGCGGATCGGGTCGGACGCCGGATGGGTTGGAGCTGAACCATGGCGGAAGCCATCAGGAAAGGATCGCCGATGGTCAGTTCGCCGGATGGCGAGCAGGATGCCTGGCAAGTCATCCAGGATTTGCGCCAGCGACTGGTCGTGGCGAGACTTGAAGGCGAGCAGTCGCTGATCGATTGCGAGGAGTTGCGCGAGCAGGTCGGTCTCTACGCCGGGGAATGCGCGACCCTGGAGGCCCAGCTGGAGGCCGTCGCCGCGCGGTTGGCCCGGGCGGAACGGGCCCTGGTGGATATCCGGCATCAACGTGACGAGGAGCGGGCATACCGGCGTTCGCTGGAGCGGCAATTGCTCGCGAGCCGCATGGAGGCCGAGACCGCCGAGGAGGAGTTCCGCGTGGCGCTCGAGGAACTGGACCACTCGTCGCGCGATCTGGCGGAAAGCAATGAAAGTCTCCGGAATCTCAACGAAACCTTGGAGAGGCAGGTCGATCAGCGAACCTCCGCGTTGCGGGCCGCCTTGGCCGACCGGGACGCCCTGATCCACGAGATCCACCATCAGACCCGCAACAACCTGCAAGTCATCTCCAGCCTGCTCAACCTCCAGGCATCCCGGCTGGAGGAGCCGAGCGCCAGCGAGGTGCGGAAGAGCTTCGGGCGGATACAGACCATGAGTCTGGTCCACGGCTTGGTGTTCGACGATAGCAGTACCGCCGACACACCGCTTCGGCCTCTTCTCGTCACGGTCTGCGACAGCCTGACCAGGGAATCCGACGGTTCCTCGACCAAGACCATGGTGCGGGTGACGGGTGACGATGGACTGGTTCCCTTGAAGGCGGCTGGCCCCTTGGCGCTGATCGTGGCGGAACTCATCGGAAACTCGCTGGCCCACGCGTTCACGTCGTCTGGCGGCGCCGTGGAGATCAACATCACCGGCCGCCGGCGGGTGACCGGGATCACCGTCAGCGACGATGGCATTGGTCTGGACGACGCCCGCACCGCCACCCGCAAGGGACTGGGGCTCCTGCTGGTCCGGACGCTGGCGCGGCAGATCGGGGCGCGCCTGTGCTTCCTGTCCTCCGGAACGCCGGACGCACCCACCGGCCATCGGGGCACCTCGGTCGAAATCCTGCTGCCCTGGGCGGCGGAGTGATAGGCTGGGGTCCCACGACCCCACTCCGAGGGAGCAATCCGTGCCGCCGGTCCTCGGCATCGTCATTCCCACCCTCGACGCCGCCTCGCTGAACCGGACGCTCGACCGGATCGGCCCCATCGCCTTGGCGGAGGGCTGGCCGATCCTGATATCCGACGGCGGCTCGACGGACCGACCCGCCGAACGTCCGGGAGTCCGCGTCATCCTGGCGTCCCGTGGCCGCGGCCAGCAACTGGCGGCCGGAGCCGAAGCGCTTCTCGGCGGCGGCGTCGAGTGGCTGTTCTTCCTCCACGCCGATAGTTTGCCAAGTGCGGGATGGCGGGAAGCGATCGCTGGTTTCATCGCCGAGCCCAGAAACGAGGGCCGCGCCGGATATGGTCGGTTGGCGCTCGATGACACGGCGCCCGCCGCCCGCCGGATAGAGGCCTTGGTCGCCTGGCGCTGCCGCTGGCTGGGCCTGCCCTATGGCGACCAGGGATTGCTGATCCACCGCGATCTCTACCGCGAGGTCGGCGGCTTCCCCGCGGTGCCGCTGATGGAGGACGTGACGATCGTCCGCAGCGTCGGGCGGGACCGTCTGGCCCAGCTTCCCTTCACCATGACGACATCGGCGGAGAGGTACCGGCGCGGCGGGTACATCCGCCGCCCACTCCGCAACCTGGGCTGCCTCGTCCTCCATCTGGCCGGAGTGCCGTCCGACCGCATCCGCCGGCTGTACGGCTGAAGCGATGGCGTCGCGGCGGCACCTCGTCATCCTCGCGCGGGAGACCCGGCTGGGTCGCGGCAAGCGGCGCCTGGCGGCCCATGTCGGGCCGGTCGCCGCCGTCCACTTCCAGCGAACCGCCTTGGCGGCGCTTCTGCGCCGGCTGGGCGGGGATCCGCGCTGGACGGTCTGGCTGGCGCTGACGCCCGACCGCGCCCGTCCCGTCAAGCCGGCGCCGGGCGTCAACCGGCGTCCCCAGGGTGGCGGCGACCTGGGCGCCCGGATGCGCCATCCCATGCTGAACCACGCGCGGCGCCGATCCCTCGTCCTGCCGCCCGGTCCGGTCGTGGTGATCGGCACCGACATCCCGGCGATCACGCCCGATCACATCGCCGCGGCCTTCCGGACGCTGGGAAACCGTGACTTCGTCTTCGGGCCGGCGGCGGATGGCGGCTACTGGCTGGTCGGCGCGCGGCGCAGGCCCGCCGAACCGCGCGACATCTTCGCCGGCGTCCGCTGGTCCGGCCCTTGGGCGCTGTCCGACACGCTGGCGAACCTTCGGCCGGGGGAAGTCGGGCCGCCGCTGGAGACGCTGGAGGATGTCGACGACCCGGTGGCGTGGAAACGCTGGCGCCGCCGCGAAACCCCGATGTCACGGCTCCCGATATCACGGTGATGTGAAGCATCCCCGCTATGACCGGCCGCCGTCATCGGCCATAGTGCGGGCCATGAAATCGACGCCATTGCTTCAGGCCCTTCATCGGCGGCTCGTCCGCCTGTCCGGCTTTCAGGGTGTGCCGCTGGAGGCCCTGGCGCTCCTGCCCACCACCGGATTGGCGCATGACCATGTTCGGGTCGGCGGCATGGGCGTGCTGTTGCGGGTGCCCAAGCAGAGCCAGCTTGGCCTGCCCGCGAGCGACAACCTGACCTATCAGGCGGCCTGCTTCGAGCGCTGCGGTCCCGGAGGCCACGTACCGGGGCTCCGCGCCGTGCTGCTGCCGGACGAGACGGTGCCGATGGGGGCGCTGGTGGTGGACGAGATCAAAGGCCGTCCCCCCATGCTGCCGGCGGACCTGCCGGCCATCATCCGCGCGCTCGCCTCCATCCACTCGTTGCCAATACCGCCATCTCCAGCGGGCCGGCGTCCCTTGCGCGACCACGCGGATCCGGTCGGCGAGACGCTTAGGGAGGTGACGCGGCATGCGGCGCACCTGGACGCCGCCGGACTACGGCCCGAGGCCCGCCGGGCGATCGATGGGGAATTGGCCTGGGCCGCCGAGTTCGCGCGGAGGGATACCCGGCCACCGATCACCTTGATCTCGTTCGACGCCCATCCCGGAAATTACCTCGTCACCGACACCGGCACCGCCGTGCTGGTAGACCTGGAGAAGGCGCGCTATGGCGCGGCGGGATTCGATCTGGCGCACGCCACGCTCTACACCTCGACCACCTGGGATGTCGCCTGCCACGCCGTCCTCGGGACCGCCGATCTGGCGGCGGCCTATGAGCACTGGCTGAATGCCGTGCCAACGGCCCTGGCGCGCGCCAGCCTTCCCTGGCTGCTGCCGCTGCGCCGCGTGATGTGGCTGTGGTCGGTCACGTGGAGCGCCAAGTGGCGTGTCGAATCCAAGGCGGAAGCCAAGCCGCTGAAGCACCAGGCTTCGGATGCCGAGGACTGGTCGGCGGATTTGAGCGACGCCGCGCTGGTCGATCATGTCGCAAACCGCGTCGCCGATTTCCTGGATCCCGTCACCATCGCCGCGATCCGCTCGGAGTGGCTCGACGCCAACCCGCTGACCGACCTGCTGCCCTCCGGCGGCTGACCCGAAACAGGGCTCTTTGAAATTTGGAAGGACCCGATACGTGAGATCACCGCTTCCAAGCCTGTCGCTGGCATTCGCGGCCCTGGCATTCCTGGCGTCACCCAATCCAGCCCTGGCGGCGACCTGGGACGAGACGCTGGCCTCGGCGCGCGGCGACACCGTCTATTGGAACGCCTGGGCCGGCGACCCCCGGATCAACGATTACATCGGCTGGGTCGCCGAGCAGGTGCGCGGCCGGTTCGGCATCGACCTGCGCCATGTCAAGGTGACGGACACCTCCGACGTCGTCTCGCGCGTGCTGGCCGAGAAGGCCGCCGGCAAGGACCAGGGCGGTTCGGTCGATCTCGTCTGGCTGAATGGCGAGAACTTCGCGGCCATGAAGGAGAACAAGCTGCTGTATGGCCCGTTCGTCGACCGGCTGCCCAACGCCAAGCTGATCGACACGGTCGGCAAGCCGACGACCCTGGTCGATTTCACCATCCCGACCGACGGGATGGAGGCGCCCTGGGGCATGGCGCAGTTCGTCTTCAACTACGACACCGGACAGATCGCCAAGCCGCCGCGGAGCGCCGCCGCCTTGCTCGACTGGACCCAGGCGAACCCCGGCCGCTTCACCTATCCGAGCCCGCCCGACTTCATCGGCAGCACCTTCCTGAAGCAGATGCTGGTGGAGGTGACCGCCGACCCGGTGCTACTCCAGAAGCCGGTGGACGACGCCGATTTCGACCAGGTGACGGCCCCGCTCTGGACGTTCCTGGAGAAGTTGCACCCCAATCTGGCCCGCGGTGGCGAGAGCTTCCCAGCCAGTGGTCCGGCCTTGAAGCAGATGCTGGCTGACGGCGAGGTCGCCATGTCGCTGAGCTTCCACCCCGGCGAGGCGTCGCGCGATATCGCCAGCGGCCTGCTGCCGCCGTCGATCCGGACCTTCGTCCTGGAGCGCGGCACGATCGGCAACACCCATTTCGTGGCGATCCCCTACAACGCCAACGCGCCGGACGCCGCGGCGGTGGTCGCCGACTTCCTGCTGTCGCCGGAAGCGCAGCTCATGAAGCAGGATCCCGCCGTGTGGGGCGACTTCACGGTGCTCGACATGGACCGCCTCACACCGGAGGACAGGGCGAAATTCGCGGCGGTGCCGCGCGGCGAGGCCACGCTGTCGGAGGAGGAGTTGGGCACGCCCCTGCTCGAACCGCACCCGTCATGGATGGTGCGGATCGAGCGGGAGTGGCTGAGGCGCTATGGCGCGGGCTGAGACCCGGCGCCCCGCGCCTCAGCTCTTCAGCGCGGCGACGCCCGGCAGGTCCTTGCCTTCCAGCCATTCCAGGAAGGCGCCGCCAGCGGCCGACACGTAGGTGAAGGAATCCTCCACCCCGGCCGCGGCGAGGGCCGCCACCGTGTCGCCGCCACCGGCGACGCTCAGCACCCGGCCGGCCTTGGTCAGGGCCGCGACGCTGCCGGCGACCGCGTTGGTCCCGGCGTCGAACGGCTTGGTCTCGAACGCGCCCAGGGGGCCGTTCCACACCACGGTGCGGCAGCCCTGGAGCTTCAGGGTGACGTATTCGACGGTGGCCGGGCCGACATCCAGGATCATGCTGTCGGCGGGCACCTGATCGACCGCGACGACCTCGCTCGCGGCGCCGGCCTTGAACTCCTTGGCGACGATGGCGTCACGTGGCAGCAGGATCTCGCAGCCGGCCTCGTCGGCGATCGCCATGATCTCGCGCGCCTTCTCGGCCATGTCCTTCTCGCACAGAGAGGCGCCGACCGAGGTGCCGCGCGCGTACAGGAAGGTGTTCGCCATGCCGCCGCCCAGCGCCAGCATGTTGACCCGGCGGACCAGGTTGCCCAGCAGGTCGAGCTTGGTGGAGATCTTGGCGCCGCCGACCACGGCCGCGACCGGACGCTCCGGATTCTCCAGCGCCAGCGTCAGCGCCTTCAGCTCGGCTTCCATCAGACGGCCGGCCGCGTGCGGCAGCAGGCGGGCCAGCGCCTCGGTCGAGGCGTGGGCGCGGTGCGCCGCCGAGAAGGCGTCGTTGACGTAGATGTCGCCGAGTTCCGCCAGTTGCGCCGCGAAACCGGCGTCGTTCTTCTCCTCCTCCGGATGGAAGCGGAGGTTCTCCATGACGATGATGGCGCCGGCGTGGATCTTGGCCAGCGCCTCCTTGGCTTCCGGGCCGACGCAATCCGGCGCGAAGGCGACCTTCTGGCCGACCGCCTTCGAGACCGAATCGACCACTTGGCCGAGCGAGTATTTCGGATCGGGACCGCCCTTGGGACGGCCGAAATGGGAGAGCACGACGACCTTGGCGCCGGCTTGGGACAGCTCCGTCAATGTCGGGGCCAGCCGGTCGATTCGCGTCGTGTCGGTCACCACGCCATCCTTCGTGGGGACGTTCAGGTCGGCCCGGACCAGGACGGTCTTGCCGTCGAACTCAAAATCATCAAGGGTTTTGAAGCCGCTCATCGGTTCCGTCCCATTCCTCGTCTGTCGCGCGCGGGTAACATCGCGCGCCGGATTTGCGTCCAGGGTGTTCCCTGTGGGCTCCTCGGGAGCCCACGAAGTTCGTGGCATTTTCGTGATGCCGATCGCCTTGGACCGGAACCAACCACAACCGGGCGTGCAAATCAATGTCGCGCCAGATGCCACGAAGCCTAACGTTCCGCACCCCAAATGATTCGCCGAACTATCAGTTGACACCATCCCGTCCCCGGTTTTCATGGAACGGTCTTCTAGACGGGGAGGAAATCAAATGAAGTCAACGATCAAGGCGGTGTCCACCGCCCGGAACAAGGCGGCGATCATCGCCGGCTGCGCGTTCATCCTGTCCGCAGGGGCCGCCAGCGCCCAAGTGTCGGGAGACGCGGTCAAGATCGGCGTCCTCAACGATCAGTCCGGCCTCTACGCCGATTTCGGCGGCCGGGGTTCGGTGATCGCGGCCCAGATGGCGGTCGAGGATTTCGGCGGCAAGGTCCTGGGCAAGCCGGTCCAGGTCATCTCGGCCGACCACCAGAACAAGCCCGACATCGGGTCCAACATCGCGCGGCAGTGGTTCGATACCGAAGGGGTCGACGCCATCGCCGACCTGACCACCTCGTCGGTGGCGCTGGCGGTGCAGGAGATCGGCAAGCAGACCGGCCACGTCACGCTGACGTCGGGAGCGGCGACCTCGCGCCTGACGGGGGACGCCTGCTCGCCCACCGGTTTCCACTGGGCCTACGACACCGTGGCGCTGGCCAACGGCACCGGCAAGGCCGTGGTCCAGGAGGGCGGCAAGAGCTGGTTTTTCCTGACCGCCGATTACGCGTTCGGCTACGCGCTGGAGAAGGATGTTGGCGAGGTCGTCAAGGCGGCCGGCGGGCAGGTGCTGGGTGCCGTCCGCCATCCCCTCAACACGGCCGATTTCTCGTCCTTCCTGCTTCAGGCGCAGGGTTCGGGCGCCCAGGTCATCGGGCTGGCGAACGCCGGGACCGACACCACCACCTCGATCAAGCAGGCGGCGGAGTTCGGCATCGTCCAGAGCGGCCAGCAACTCGCAGGCCTGCTGCTGGTGCTCAGCGACGTCCACGCGCTCGGGCTGGAGACCGCCCAGGGCCTCGTCCTGACCACGGGCTTCTACTGGGACATGGACGACGAGGCGCGGGCATGGTCGCAACGCTATTTCGAGCGCATGAACCGGATGCCCAACATGATCCAGGCGGGGGTCTATTCCTCGGTCGCGCATTATCTCAAGGCGGTCGAGGCGGCTGGCACCGATGAGGGCAAGGTCGTCGCGGCTAAGATGAAGGAACTGCCGATCAAGGACATGTTCGCCCGCAACGGCAAGGTCCGCGAGGATGGCCGCCTGGTCCACGACATGTATCTGGCGCGGGTCAAGAAGCCGTCGGAGAGCAAGAAGCCGTGGGATTATTACGAGATCGTGCGGACCATCCCCGGTGACGAAGCCTATCTGCCCCTGGCGCAGAGCCCGTGCCCACTGGTCAAGAAGTAGACGTCAGCGGGACCGGCCTCCCGCCAGCAGCCAAAGCAGGACGAGGGCCGCCCCGGCGAGGAACAGCAGGACGTAGAGTTTGACGGGGGCGCGGACCGGTTCCGCGCCCTTCGTCTTACCCGGCTTCCTTCCCGAAGGATGCTGCCCGGAAGGGCGGGGCGGCGGAGCATCACGGCGGGGATCGTGCAAACTGACCAGGGTCCAGTCATACACCTCGCCCCTGGCGTTCGGATCGGCGCGCAGCCGGATCAGCCGCAGGAAGGAGCGGGGCGCCGCGCGCACGCTGGCCGCGAAGGCCGCCGCTCCCCCCGCCGCGTCGCCGTGGACCTCGACCGTCTCCCATTTCTTGCCGACCGCGCGCTGGATGACGAAGCGGTCGGAAGCCTCCCGACCCGCTCCCAAATCAGCGCCCATGGGAGTGGCCGCGGCAGGTTGACGCAAGACGATGTCGGGTCTGGAGTGTCCCAGCCATTTGGGCGTCTACTTCGCGGGTAAGGTGGCGCCGGCAGCAAGGCCGGACAATTCAACCAAGAACATGGACCGCCTGACGCGTGATCGTGACCCTGAAACCGTCGTGGGAGACGGCCATCCAGGGGAATGACTCCAAGGGACCGTTCGCGGTTGACCGACCTTGACGAAAGCCGCCACGCCGATCGACCGCCTCTCCCGCGAAACCATGGGAGGCGACAATGCTGACGCTCGCCGATTGTATCGCATTCAGCGACCTGCTACCCGAAGAGATCGATGAAATCTGCTGTCATGAGCGGCTGGGCTTCATGGTCGCCTTGACCAAGGGCCACAGCTTCCTGGAACGTCCGTGGGGACCGACGGCGATCCGCCAGATGATGCGCGACAACCTCACACGGCTGATGCGCGGCGGCGAGCTCAAGCGCGCCGTCCCGACGCTGGAGACCTATCACCGGTTCCAAGCCCGGCATCCCGGCGGCGTCGAACGCCGCGCGGCGTGAGCGTTCGGCCAGCGCCCGGCATCACGCCCGCCGTCCGGGCAGCACCTTGGCCACCGCCGCCTCCAGTTCGGCGACGGTGGTTTCCGCCAGCCTGCGGTCCGGCTGACTGGCGAGGTCCAGCAGGCGCTCGATCGTGTGGGCGTGCAGGTGCAGGATGTCCAGCGCCTTGGTCTCCGTCGGTTCCATCCGATCGCGGACCGCCGACAGCGAACCCCAGACGCGCTGCACCAGCGGATGGCTAAGGCCGACGCTCTGCCGGATCTGGTCGACCGTGTCGATCAGCAGCCCGGCGAGACGCTCCGGGTTGTCGCTCCCCAGCAGGCCTTCCCGGATGACCTCCAGCCGGCTGCGGTCGGATGATATCAGCTCGATCCGCTTGGCCCTGACGCGGGCCAGGACTTTCCTGGACAGCGCCGAGGGCCGAACCAGACCGGGTGGCATGCCGGAGGCGGCGGCCAGCGGCGCCGGGTCGATCATGAAGGCGTCGGCATCCAGCTCCAGGTCATGACTGGGCGGTTGGCCCCGGCCTTCGTCCCGTCCGCCCGCCGGCTTCGGCGCGTAGCCTTGGGGAACACCCGCGGCCGACAGCCCCTTGATGGCGCTTCCACCGGGCGCGGCCTGGGCGCGGCGCCTGTCCGGGCCGAAGAACCTGCGGGTCAGCACATAGCAGCGGGACCGCTGGATCGCCGACTCCAGTCGCGCGGCCAACGCCTTCCTGGAGACCGGCTTTGCCAGGAACGCGGTCACTCCGGCGTCGCGCGCCCGCTCCACCAACTGATGGTTGCTGTGGCTGGTCAGCATGATGACCGGCATCAGCGGGTTGGGGCTGTCGGGGTGGTTGCGCACCAGCTTGGTCAACGCGATGCCGGACACCTCCGGCATCTCCCAGTCCGAGATCAGGACATCGGGAGCCGACCGCTGGATCTGGATGAAAGCCTCCGCCCCGTTGGCGCATTCGGCGAACTCCTGGATGCCAAGGGAGCGAAGCAGACCGCGCAGCACCATCCGGGTGCCGCGATCATCCTCCGCCACCACCACGCGGACGTCCGGAGGGATGTCGATGGTGACGCCGCCATCGCGGGGACTGAGCATCGTGTCGACGGCTCCCTGTCAGCGGCTCCGCCGCGTGCCGGACGATCCGGCCCAACCCATCGGAAACCGATAGCCTCGAACCACGTATAGTTCTTCCGGGTTGCCGCGCAATAATAAAATTATTCTAAAAGTATTTAATCGTTCAGTCCTCATCCTGGATCGTATCAATATCCTCCGCGTCCACCACCCGCCGCGCGATCTGATAGCCGAAGCCGGCGCGGCCCAGCGCCGCCAGGTCCTTGTCCCGATGTTCCGCGCGCGCGGACATTCGAAACGGCCCCAGCCGCCGCCGCCGGGCCAGCGCCACGGCCGCCGCCACCTCCGTGTCGCCGGGAGTCTCCTCGTCCACGGTCTCCAGCGCCGCGGCGATCTCGTCGCCACCGACGCCCTTCATGTTCAGCTTTTCCCGGATCGCCCGCGTCGAGGTGCCGCGGCGGTGCAGGCTGGAAGCCTTCGCCTCGGCATAGGCCTTGTCGTCGAGCAACCCGCTCCGCTCGTAACGCTCGATCAGCGCCTCGATCATGGCGGCACCCTCGGCCCGGTCGGTCCCATGCGCGCGGGCGGAGCGCTCCACCTTGCCCATCAGCACCCGGCGCAGGTTGGACGACGAACTGGCGAACCGCTGGAGATAATACAGCGCGGCGTTCTCGAGATACTGCGCCGTGACGGGCTTCTGAACCTTGCGGTCGGGCCTTGGCCGATCGGGACCTTTGCGATCAGGACCAGACTGATTGGAATCAAGGCGATCCGGACGGGGGGGCCGCGCTCGGGAGGATCGAGAAGGGAAAGCCATGGTTGGTGCTCCTTCACAGAGTGATCGTAGGCCATACCCGAAAAGAAGCATCCGTCCGGCATATGTCTAAAATGTGGTGTCAATAAAGAGAGGAAAACAGGATCTTGAGTGGGTCACCTTTTGGGTGTTCCCCGAAATCTTGGGATCGCTTCGTCATGGATCGCCGCACCTTGGATCTGCTCCCCGCCGCGGCTCTTCTCGCTGGCGGCTTGGTCGTCGGTGGTGCCGTGACGTTGTCGCCCAAGGCGGGGCATTCCGTGATGGTCGTGTTCGGTCCCGGCACCGCCGCCACCGAGGCCGTTTCGCGGGTCATCAAGGCTGGCTGGCTGCCGGTCGCGTCGCCTCGCCCCTTCCTCGTCATCGCGCGTCCAGACACCGCGGCCGAAGCCCGGCGTCCCGACGATGCTTATCTGCTCCTGGACGCGCGCGCAATGTCCGGGTGCCAGCCTCAATCCTCGGAAAGCTCCGCGAAATGACCGCCTTGATTCTTCAGCGCCGTAACATGGCGCTGTTCTCCATCTGCATGCTGTGGCTCCACATTCCGCTGATCGTCGGTTTGTCCTGGGCGATCCCGGGCGAAGGCGCGTTGGAAGCGGCGTTGATCGCCGGTTTCGCGGCCTCGTGCGCCACCTTCGCCGTCTGGCGCGACCCAGCCGGTCTGCCGGCCCGGACCACGATCGCGGTCGCCTATGTCATGGCGGTTTCCGCGTTGGTCTACGAGATGCGGGACACGGCGTGGCAGATCGACATGCATATGTATTACTTCGCGGCCCTGGCGATGCTGGCGGCGTTCGCCTGTCCGGTCACCATCCTGTTCGGCGCCGGGGCGACCGCCGCGCATCACCTGTTCCTCAACTTCGCGCTGCCGGCCGCCGTGTTCCCCGGTGGTGGTGATATCTGGCGGGTCGTCCTGCATGCCGTGATCGTTGTGCTGGAGACCGGCCTGCTGACTTGGATGGTGATCCGGCTGGGGCAGGCCTTGCTGGCATCGGAAATGGCGCTCACCGAGGTCACGCTCGCCCAGGCGGAGAACGAGAGGCTCGCCGCCGCGCGCGAGGAGGAGAGACGGACCGCCGAAAGGCGGCGGCATGACGACATGATGGCGCTCGCCGCCGACTTCGAACAGGGGGTCGGGACCGTGTCGGCAGGCTTGCGCGGCGTGTCGGAGCAGGTCCGCCGCGAGGCGGAGGCGCTGGCCCGGACCGCCGACGCCACCCGGTCCGACGCCGGCGCTTCCGCCATTTCGGCGGCCGAGGTTTCGAGTGGGGTCCAGAGCGTCGCCACCGCCAGCGACGAGTTGACGGCCTCGATCGGCGAGATCAGCCGCCAGATCTCCAACGCGTCCCGCATGACCGACGACGCCAGCCAGCAGGCGCGCGCGGTCGCCATTTCGGTCGGCGCGCTGTCCAAGGGTGCCGACCAAGTAGGCGATGTCGTCCAACTGATCCAGGCCATCGCGTCGCAGACCAACCTGCTGGCCCTCAACGCCACCATAGAGGCCGCCCGCGCCGGCGAGGCGGGGCGGGGTTTCGCCATCGTCGCGGCGGAGGTCAAGGGCTTGGCCGGCCAGACCGAGAACGCCACCGTCGAGATCACCGCCCGCATCGGCGAGATCCAAAACGCCACCAAGGCCGCCGTCGACGCCATCGCCCGCATCACCGGAGCGGTGTCGTCCATCGACGAGGTGACCTCGACCATCGCCTCGGCCGTCGAGCAGCAAAGCGCCGCCACCCGCGAGATCGCCTCCACCGCCCAGCAAGTCGCCTGCGGCGTCGCCGCCGCCGTCCAGGGCATCCAAGGCGTCGGCCGCGCCGCCGACGACACCGGCGACGGGGCCGAGCGGGTCATGACCCACGCCAACGGCTTGAAGACCGAGGTCGAAAGCCTGGACGGCCAAGTCCGCGAGTTCGTCCGCCGCCTGCGGGCGTGAGGTTGACACTTTGTCTGGCGGATCGAGGCGCCGGAGGATCGGGCGCCGCGGCCCGAATGGATCGTTCGTTAGCGGGGCCGTTTCAACTCCGCTTCGGCCCAGAGGGCGAATTCCTCCAACTGGGCCAGCATCCGTCCCGCGTCCATGATGGTTTTGAACCGGGTGCCGTACTGGATCTCATCCTTTTCGCCAAGGATACGGCGTAGCCGGGTTTCCTGCGCCGATGGCAAACGGTTACCAAGGGTATCCCGCAAAGCCCTGATTGCGGCGGCGTGATCCTGCTGGTTCGCGACACCGGCGTATTTCGCCGTGAGGGCGTCCGTGAAGGCGATCGCCGCGTTCACCACTTGTGACATGGCGGGGTTGCCGATGTCGCCTTCCTCGGACATCGTCGCCTCGGTTCTGGCGGCCTTCAGGTACGCTCGGGCAATTCGGAGGCGGCCTTCCAGGAAAGACGGATCGACGGCTTTGGTGGGGCCTTTCTTAGTCATGCCGCCACCATCATGCCGCGGTCTGTCCCGATTTCCCGGTGGCTGACACCCTTGCTTGTCGCTTCGGAGCCTGTCGCTTCGGGGCCAACTCCTCCGGGCGGAAACCAGATAGGACGACGGCCTCGCGGTTGATGCCGGCCCACCAGGGATCACGCTCTTCGACCAATCGCGTGATCTCCTTCGCGCCTAGCCCTATCAGGGATGGCGTGAAGCGCAACGCTTGTCCAGCCGACTCCAGAGCATCGCGCAAGGCCGGCAAATCGAAGGCGGCGATGTCATCCACCACGATGGCGATGTCGAAATCGCTGGTGGACTTGTCCTCGCCTCGGGCAACGCTGCCATACAGCCAAACCGCCAGTGGTCTCGGCTGAAATCCGTCCGTGATCTTGCGGATCTCCGCGAAGATCGTCTCGAACCGCTTCTCCTCGGCCTCGAAAACCGCTTCGATCGCGGCGCATAGCGGATGGTTCTTGCCAAAGCCATAAAGCCGCGTCCTGGCACTACCCGCGACGGCGACGATGCCCGCCTCCTCCAGCGATGCCAATCCAGCCCATACGCTCGCCTTGGCGAGACCGGTGCGGAGAACCAAAGCGGGAGCGGAAAGCTGCCCTCCATGGCGTGCCAATTCCCGCAGTATCCTGACGTTGCTTTCCGATCCGAAGATTTCAGTCAGCGGATATCGCTGGGAACTTTGTGAGGACGAGCGGGTCATGCTGGCCTCCATCATCGTGGCACGCTCCCGGAAAAGTATCGCATGCTGGTTCGACTGGCAAAACCATTGTTCGGCTAGCCGGCCCTAGGTTTGATTACCCGAACCTCGCTTTTGGGTTGGATCGGTGGCCCAGCCATCAGTCACTCGCTCTTGGCATCTGGGGTCAAAATGAATCGAAGTGATTTTCTCCGTGCCGAAGGCGATATTTCGACCTTTGTTTTCAACACGGATGAAGAGGATCAACAAGATGGGCAAGGTTGGTCCGACTCGTCTGTCCATCATCGCGGCGGATCAGGGATCGACTCCGCCAGATCCGTGTCCATCCTGTGAATCCTCTTCATCCGTGTAAAAGAATCACGGATCCAGGACAAAAACGGGGTCGGAGTGGATCGGGGGCCATTCCGATTCCCCTCCCTCCCTACATAAATGCTAAATTTTCCTATAAATCGATCAAAGCCCTTGACTAAGGGAAGCTATCTAGGATTATTATCCGGCGCCCGAAATCCAATACCGAAGGCCCGCCATGACCGCCCCAGCCACAGCCAGCACGCGTCCCAAGTCCGCCACCGCTCCGCTCGTGAACCGGCGGGAGTTGTTCTGCGAAGCCGTCGCGGCGGGGACGTCCGCGGCGGAGGCGGCGCGTCGGGCGGGGTATTCGGCCAAGGGGGCCAAGCAGCGCGGCCATTTCCTGATGAGTCAGGCGGCGGTCCGGCTCCGCGTCGACCAGCTCCGTGTCCGGCACCGGGCCTTCCACAAGGCGGAACTCGACAACGCCGCCGAGATCATGGAGATCGCCATCGGCGACGCGCTCGACGCGAAGAAGCCGATGCAGGTCATGCGCGCGGTCGAGTTCCGCCTGAAACTGATCGGCGTCATCCAGGACCGGCGCATCGCCCACCATTACAATGACGACCGTCCGTCCCCCGACGCCGATGTCGAGGACATGCCCGCCGATCCGGCCGAATGGCTGGACGGTCTTCCGGCGGGATTGGACGAAACTCCGTCGCCGGACGAAGCCCAGGTAGTGACCAAGGATGACCTTCCGCCGGTTTCTGAGGATGATCCCGAAGCGGTCTCGTCCGCCCCCTTGCCGCCGGCCCGCGTGATACAGGCGGTCAGGAGCGGCCTTCCGCCGGATTTCATAAGGGATCTTCCGGCCGGCATGCTGGACGACCTGTGCGACGGGATGGCCGACCTGGCACCAGCACAGCTCAGGAAGCTCACGGCCGAACTGGTGACGTGACGCCTCTTCTGGCGGAAGGGCCCGGCTGGAGGGCTTGGATCGCAGATCCGGCCATCAGCCATTCGCTCTCGGCATTTGTGCCATGCGCCGGTTTCACAATAGGCTGCGCGCACTTAGTTGAAGGGCATCATGAGCACCCATCTCCCGCCACTCCCGCGCGACATCGGCACCGTCAATTGGGTCGGGCTTTGGACGTTGTACCAGCGCGAGGTGCATCGGTTCCTCAAGGTCTATACCCAGACCATCGCGGCTCCGGTCGTCACCACGCTGCTGTTCTACGCGGTGTTCGCGCTGGCGCTGGGCGGCGTGGTGCGGATGGCCGGCAGCGTGCCTTTCCTGGTCTTCCTGGGACCGGGCCTGATCGTCATGGCGATGGCGCAGAACGCCTTCGCCAACACCTCGTCCTCGATGGTGATCTCCAAGGTCCAGGGCAACATCGTGGACGTGCTGATGCCGCCGCTGTCGCCGTTGGAACTGGCGGTCGGCTTCGTCGGCGGCGGCGTCACCCGCGGCCTGCTGGTTGGCGTCGTGACCGGCGCTGCGATCTGGTTCTTCGTGCCGCTGGGCTTCCACTCGCCCGGCTTCATCCTGTTCCATGGTCTGATGGCGTCGATGATGCTGGCCCTGCTCGGCGTGATCGGTGGCATCTGGTCGGAGAAGTTCGACCACATCGCCGCCTTCACCAACTTCGTCGTGACGCCGCTGACTTTCCTGTCCGGCACGTTCTATTCGGTGGACCGCTTGCCACCGACCTTCTGGTGGCTGGCCCACTTCAACCCGTTCTTCTACATGATCGACGGCTTCCGCTATGGCTTCATCGGTCAGTCCGACGGCACGTTGGCGATCGGCGTCGTGGTCATGCTGGCGATCAACGCGGCGCTGGCGGCCCTGCTGCTGCGCATGCTGTCGACCGGTTACAAGCTGAAGGCATGACGCCGCCATGTCCGGACCCTTGCCACCCAGGCCGCGCGAGATCGGGCGCGTCCACTGGATGGGCGCGTGGACGCTGTTCCGCCGTGAACTGAAGCGTTACCTGAAGGAGGCGCTGGAGACCGTCCTGGCGCCCGCGTTCCAGACGCTGGTCTATTTCGTCATCCTGGTCTTCGCGCTGGGGCCGGAGCGCGGCACCCCGGAAGGCGACGCGCTGCTGTCCTTCGCCCTGCCGGGACTCGTTCTGATGGCGGTGCTGTTCCGCGCGGCGGAGACGACGGCCTTCAGCCTGCTGTTCGACCGTATGGAGGGCATCATCGCCGATATCTTGATGGCGCCCCTGGGGGCCGCCGAGATGACGGCGGCCTACGCCCTGGCGGGCGCCATCAGCGGCCTCGTCACCGGGACGGTGGTGCTGGCCGGCGCCATGCTGGTCTGGCCGATGCCGGTGGCGTCACCGTTGACGCTGATCGTCTTCGCTGCGCTGGGGGCCTTGATGATGTCGCTGATCGGCGTGCTGATCGGCCTCGGCTGCGAGAAGTGGGACCACATGGCGGCGGCCTTCGTCTTCATCCTGACACCGCTGACCTTCCTGTCCGGCGTATTCTCGCCTGCCGAGGCGCTGCCGGGTTCGGTCGCCTGGATCATCCAAATCAACCCGATCTTCCACGCCGTCGACGGATTCCGACAAGGGTTCATCGCTGGCGCGCCGTTCCCCGTGGCGTCCTTCGCCATGGTCGGCGGCACCGCGGCGGTTTTGTGGCTGTTGTGCGGATTCTTGATTCACCGGGGCTACAAACTCCGCCCCTGAGCGCGGCATCCACCGCCATTCACCTGGAATTCACATGAGCCGAGGTTCGATTCGGCCGCGCGACCGTTGACATACCCTCACTGGCTTTGGATAGTCTGCGGTCTCCCGGATGACTGTGCCTTCCGGGAGTTCACGCTTTCCGTACTACGCCGTTTTCCGGATGACGGCACCATTCGACCGTCGCCGGAATTGAACCCGTTGAGGGCTTACCCGTGATCCCTGTTGTCATGCCCACCTATGCCCGTGCGGATGTCGTCTTCGAGCGGGGCGAAGGACCCTATGTCTTCGACACGACCGGTCGACGATACCTGGACTTCGCCAGTGGCGTCGCCGTCACGGCGCTCGGCCATGCCCATCCCCACCTGATCAAGGCCATCACCGATCAGGCGAACAAGATCTGGCATACCTCGAACCTGTTCCGCGTCGCGGGTCAGGAGAGCTTGGCGCGACGACTGGTCGACAACACGTTCGCCGACACGGTGTTCTTCACCAATTCCGGTGTCGAGGCGTGGGAATGCGCGATCAAGGTGGTGCGGAAGTACCAGTACGAGACGGGGCATCCCGAGCGCTGGCGGATCATCACCGCCGGCGGGGCCTTCCACGGGCGGACGACCACGGCCATCGCCGCGACCAAGCAGGAGAAGATGGTCAAGGGCTTCGGCCCGATGCAGGACGGCTTCGATCAAGTCGCCTTCGGCAACATGAACGAGCTGCGCGCCGCCATCACCAACGAGACCGCCGGCATCTCGATCGAGCCGGTGCAGGGCGAGGGCGGCATCCGCGCCGGCTCGCTCGACTACCTGCGCCAGCTGCGCGAGGTTTGCGACGAGTACGGGCTGCTGCTGCTGTTCGACGAGATCCAGACCGGCATGGGCCGTACCGGCAAGCTGTTCGCGCATGAGTGGGCGGGCGTCACCCCCGACGTGATGGCCGTGGCCAAAGGCATCGGCGGCGGCTTCCCGCTCGGCGCCTGCCTGGCGACGGAGAAGGCGGCGGTCGGCATGACGGCTGGGACCCACGGCTCGACCTATGGCGGCAACCCGCTCGCCACGGCCGCCGGCAACGCCGTGCTCGATGTCATGCTGGAGCCGGGCTTCCTGGAGGGCGTCGACCGCATCGCCCGCGTGCTGTGGAACCGCTTGCTCGAACTGGCCGCCCGCCACCCCAAGGCGATCGTCGAGGTGCGCGGCGCCGGACTGCTGCTGGGATTGCGCTTCGCGCCGGAGATCGTCAACGGCACCGTCGTGGACACGCTCCGCGCCCACGGCATGCTGACGGTGGCCGCCGGCGACAACGTCGTCCGTCTGCTGCCGCCGCTGATCATCACGGAGACGCAGGTGGACGAGGCCATCGCCATCCTCGACCAAGTGTGTTCGGAACTGGCGCCATGACCGCGCCGACCAAGACCAACGGCGCCGGCACCGGCAATGGGTCGGTCCGGCACTTCCTGGACCTCGACAAGTTCGACGCCACCACGCTGCGCTCCATTTTGGAGCGCGGCAAGGAGCTGAAGGCCGGCGAGCGGGGCGACAAGCCGCTGGCCGGCAAGACGCTCGCCATGATCTTCGAGAAACCGTCGACCCGCACCCGCGTCTCGTTCGAGGTCGGCATGCGCCAGCTCGGCGGTGACGTGGTGATGCTCAGCTCCAAGGAGATGCAGCTTGGCCGCGGCGAGACGGTGGCCGACACCGCCAAGGTGCTGTCGCGCTTCGTCGACGTGATCATGCTGCGCACCGACAGCGAGGAGAAGCTGCTGGAATTGGCGGAGCACGCGACCGTTCCCGTGATCAACGGCCTGACCGACCGTTCGCATCCCTGCCAGATCATGGCGGATGTGCTGACCTTCGAGGAGCATCGCGGTCCAATCGGCGGCAAGGTCGTCGCCTGGAGCGGCGATGGCAACAATGTCGCGACCAGCTGGATCCACGCGGCGGTCAAGTTCGACTTCGAGCTGCGGCTGGCCTGCCCCGACAGCCTCCGGCCCGATCCGGATCTGGTCGGCTGGGCGACGGGGCAGGGTGCGCGCGTCAGCGTCGGCGGCGATCCGGCGCAGGCGGTCAAGGACGCCGACTGCGTGGTCACCGACACCTGGGTGTCCATGAACCAGGAGGACGCGGGGTCGCGCCACAACATGCTGGCTCCCTACCGGGTCGATCGGCGGCTTATGGCAAACGCGAAAACAGACGCCATATTCATGCATTGTCTGCCAGCCCATCGCGGCGACGAGGTCACCGCCGATGTGATCGACGGTCCCAACTCCGTGGTATGGGACGAGGCGGAAAACCGCCTGCACGCCCAAAAGGGCATCTTAACCTGGTGTTTGAGTTCATGAGTCATTTCGGTCACGCCGATAACCCGCTGACCCCCCTGGACATGTCGGCCCCTTCGTCCGACGACATCGTGCAACCCTTCCAGATCGACAGCTCGCACCTGCGGGGCCGTCTGGTCCGTGTTGGCCCGATGCTCGAGGAGATCCTGTCCAAGCACGACTATCCCGAGCCGGTCGCCACCCTGCTGGGCGAGACCATCACGCTCGCCATCACGCTGGCGGGCGCCTTGAAGTACGAGGGCATCTTCACGCTCCAGACCAAGGGCGACGGTCCCATCTCGCTGATGGTGGCCGACGTCACCAGCACCGGCGACGTCCGGGGCTACGCCCAGTTCAACGCGGAGCGGCTGGCTTCCGCCGACATCGCGGCTGTGGCGCCCGTGCCGGCTCTGCTGGGATCGGGCTATCTCGCCTTCACGGTCGACCAGGGCGAGCACACCGAGCGGTACCAGGGCATCGTCGAACTGACCGGCGACACCCTGTCGGAATGCGTCCAGCATTACTTCCGCCAGTCGGAACAGCTCGACACCGGCATCAAGGTCGCGGTCAGCCGCGCGTCCGCCCTTGGTGACGGCGCCGGCAACGGCGAACTTGCGTGGCGCGGCGGCGCCTTGATGCTGCAACGCCTGCCGGAGGATCAGATCCAGCAGACGCTGGGCAGCGACGTGGCCGACGATTGGCGCCGGGCGATGGTGCTGATGGGAACCTGCTCCGACGCCGAGCTGGTGGACCCGAAGCTGCCGCCGAACGACCTGCTGTACCGCCTGTTCCACGAAGACGGTGTCAGGGTCTACGCCCCGATGGCTCTCCAGGCCGCGTGCCGGTGCTCGCGCGAGCGGGTGACCAACGTGCTGCGCTCGTTGCCGCGCGACGAGGTGTCGGAGCTGAAGGTCGATGGAAAAGTCGAAGTCACGTGCGAGTTCTGTAACTCGACGTATACTTTTGATGACGCACAGTTGGAGCAGATCTACGACTGATCCATAGGGGCTCATCTTGATGCGGGACGGCGTTCGTGTGATCCGTACGGGCGCTCTCGCGGCCCTGTTACTCTCCAGCCCGATCGCGGCGGGCCCTGCCGCCGCGTACCGGGCCAGTCTGGTGATCGACGCCGACAGCGGGGTGGTGCTGCACGCCGAGCAGCCCAACCTCCGCAGCTTCCCGGCCTCGACCACCAAGATGATGACGGTCTACATGGCGTTCGACGCGCTGCGGACCGGCAAGCTTCGGCTGGACGAGGACCTGCCCATCTCGGTTCGCGCCGCCAGCCAGACCGGCCAATCCCTCCGGTTGCGCCAGGGCGCCACCATCAAGGCGCGCGACGCGATCCTGGGCTCGATCATCGAATCGGCCAACGACGCCGCCGTGGTGCTGGCGGAACGTCTTGGCGGTACCGAATCGGATTTCGCCGAGGCGATGACCGCCAAGGCGCGGGCGCTTGGCATGAACCGCACCGAGTTCCGCAACGCCTCCGGGCTCAACCACCCCGAACAGGTCGTCACGGCGCGGGACATGGCGCTGCTGGCGCTGGCGCTGCAACGTCAGTTCCCCGACTACTACAGCTATTTCAGCACGCGCAGCTTCAGCCACCGGGGCAGCACCTTCAACAGCGTCAATGGCTTCCTCGTTAACTACAAGGGCGCCGACGGCATCAAGACCGGCTTCACCTGCGCCGCCGGCTACAACCTGGTGGCGTCGGCGGTCCGCGACGGGCGCAGGCTGGTCGCGGTCGTGCTGGGCGAGCAGAGCCGCGGCGACCGGGCGGAGAGCATCGCCCGGCTGATGGATGCCGCCTATGACAACCCGACGCCGAAGATCGCGGCCACCCTCCACGACATCGACCCGGTCCGCACCCGTGAGCCAGACCCGCCGGCGGTCGGCGTGATATCACCGGCCTGCGCCTCGATCGTCTCGGTGCCCGGTGCCCTCAGACCGGATGGCGGCTGGAGCATCGAGATCGCCGGCGCCTTCCCGACCAAGTCCAAGGCGGCCGAGGCCGGACGCAAGCTGATGCGGACCCACTCCGCCGTCATGGGCGGCGCCATGATGACGACCATCGAGCGCGCCCGGAAACACCGTCCCATCGTCATCGGGCTGGCGGAGGAGCAGGCCACGGCGACCTGCAGGAAGCTGCGTCAGGCCAAGGCTTACTGTGTCGTCGTGACGCCGAGGAACCTCAAGGCGGCGGTGACGCTCACGGCGGCTCAGGCCGGCAAGGGCATTTCCAGGAAGTCGACGGCCAAGCTCCCGGGCAAACCCGTTCCCATCAAGCCCAAAGCGAAATCCCCGGCCAAATCCAAGTGACCGCGCGCTTCGCCCCGTGGTATCGCTGAGGCCTGTCCCTTCCCCGTACTTTTCCCGCAAAGCCGCAAAATGATCCGCAGCCTCCTCCGTCCCGCCGTCCTCGCGATCGCAGCCTCCCTCGCCCTGACGGCCTGCCAGGCAACGCCGCCCCAGACGCCGGTCCGCCAGATCAGCTTCGTCAACTCGGCGCCGATCTCGTTCGACGTGGCCAGGATCGAGGTGGTGCGGCAGTACCAACCGCCCCAGGTCCCGCCGAACGTCGATCACTTGGCGCCCGTGCCCCCCAGCGACGCGGTCCAGCGCTGGGCCAACGACCGGCTGCGCGCCATGGGTAGCTCCGGTACCCTCAAGGTGGTGATCAAGGACGCCAGCATCGTCGAGACGCGCCTGCCGCCCACCACCGGCTTCCGCGGCGCCTTCACCACCGACCAGGCCGAACGCTATGACGGCCACATCTCGGTCGATCTGGTCGTGGACGTGCCGTCCCGCCGTTTCCAGGGCTACACCGGCGCCGCCGTCTCCCGCACCATCAGCGTCGCGGAGAACGTCTCCCTGCAAGGCCGCGACGACGCGCTGTTCGGCATGGTGGAACGCATGATGGCGGAGTTGAACACCGAGCTGGAGAAAGGCGTCTACGGCAACCTGACGGCGGTGACGCTGCGGTAGGGGCCGTCACCGGCACCGCATCGACTGAAGCCCCGCCTGTTCCGCCAGCCCCATCGCCTCCAGCGCCAGCGTCGCCGGGTTCTCGCCGGCTTGGCGCAGGCGCTCGACGCCGCGGCGCCATAGCAGGTCGTTCAACTCGGCGAGCACGGGATCGTCGGCGCAGCGGCGGGCGAGGAAATCGGGGTCGAACAGGCGGTGGCGGTCTTCGTTATTCCAGCGCCACGCCGGGACGGTGTTGAGGTCGACGCGCGTGGCCAGTCGCTCCAGCGTCTCGACAAAGCGGGCCTCCCGGTTGACTGCCGCTTCGCGTTCGCGGAGCAGGTCCGGCACCGGGTCCCCCAGCTTTCCGGCCGCTTCCGGCGTCAGGCCGCCGACCGCCGTCAAGCGCAGGCATTTGTCCAGGTCCAGGCGCTCGCCAAGCTTCGGACCAAGCGTCAGGATCATCAAGGCGACGCGGTGGCTCGCGGGCGCCGCCGTCAGGGCGTCCACCAGGACCGTCAGCGGCGGCTCCGCCCTTCGGCGGCGCCAAAATCGGATCGGCATGGCTTGTCCTCCAACCGGGGACGAGCTTACCGCCGCGGCGCCCCGCCAGCCGACGTATAAATCATACGACCTCCCCGACGCCTTCGGGTGGCAGCGAGACGATCCGCGCCGCCGGCACCGAGCGCCGCAGGTCGTCCAGAGGCAGGGAGGTCACCAGCCGCGCGAAGCGGCCATCGCTCAACTGGACGCGCTCCCACAGCCACATGCCCGGACCCATGCGGATCACGCCGGCGAAGTTGAAGTCGGTCCAGCCGGCGATCGGGCGCGTGACCGGCTCGTACCAGCCCAGTTCCACCAGCTTCGCCTCGCCGTCGCGGATGCCGTCGGACGCGAAGGGCCACAGCGTCTCGCCATACAGGCTCTGGGCGTCGTTGCGCCATTCCTGGCGGCGCCACTCGGACACGGCCAGCAGCTGGTGGGTCACGTCGCAGACGAGATGGACCCGCAGCGACGAGGTTTCGACCAGACGCCTCAGCATGGCGTCGCCGGATGGGTCCAGCCGAGCCTCCAGCAGCGGCAGCAGCTTGGCCACCTGCTCGGGGGTTGGCTGGTGGCGGCCCGATTCCCAGCGCGACACGGTCGCCTGCGTCACGCCGGCCAGTTCGGCCAGATGATCCTGCTTGATGCCGTTGAGCCGGCGAAGCCGCCGCAGGGAGCGCCCGAAGTCCAACATCGATCCTGTCCCGCCATTCGATGCGACGGACCACCTTACCCCCAAGATCTTACTGGCGCCAGAACGCCGGGGTCAGCAGGATCAGCACGGTGAACAACTCCAGCCTGCCCATCAGCATGCCGCCGGCCAGCACCCATTTCGCGGCGTCGGGCAGGGGGGCGAAGGTGCCGCTGGGTCCGATCACCGGACCCAAGCCGGGACCGACATTGCTGATCGCGGTCGCGGCACCGGTCATCGCCGTCAGGTAATCCAGCCCCAGCAATTGGAGCGTCAGCGACAGCACCACGAAGCACAGCGCGTAGAGGAAGAAGAAGCTCATCACCGACACCGAGACGGCTTCGGGGATCGGCTTGCCGTTGTAATAGGCGATGAAAACGCCATGCGGCTGGATCAGCCGCCGCATCTGGGCGTCGGCGGTGGCATAAAGCACCTGGAAGCGGAAGATCTTGATGCCGCAGGTGGTCGATCCGGCGCAGCCGCCGACGAACATCAGGAAGAACATCAGGCCGCCGGCGAACGATCCCCAGGTGCCGAAGTCCGAGGTGGCGTAGCCCGTGCCGGTGATCACCGACACGACGTTGAAGCCCGCCATCCGGAACGCGATCAGCGGCTCGTAACCCCGCGCCAGCCAAAGATGCGCGGTCATGGCGGCGACCGCCGACGTCACGACCACGATGAACCAGCGGACCTGCTGGTCGGTCAGCAGGGGGCGCAGGTGTCCGCGCAGCGCGCGCAGGTACAGCACGAAGGGCAGGGCCCCGGCGAGCATGAAGATGACGCCGACCAGCTCGATCAGCGGATCGTCGAAGAAGGCGACCGAGGCGTCGGCGGTGGAGAAGCCGCCAGTCGCGATCGTCGTCATGGCATGGGCGAAGGCGTCGAACCATTCCATGCCGGCCAACCGGTATCCGACCGCGCACAACGCCGTGAAGATCAGGTAGATCGAGCCGATCCAGGTCGCCAATTGGGCCGCGCGCGGCAGCACCTTGTCGGACTTCTCGGAGGATTCCGTGCGGAACAGCTGCATGCCACCGACCTGGAGCATCGGCAGCACCGACAGCGCCAGCACGATGATGCCGATGCCGCCCATCCATTGCAGTAGGGCGCGCCACAGCAGGATACCGGGTGGCGCCATGTCCAAACCGACGATCACGGTGGCGCCGGTGGTCGTGATGCCCGACATCGCCTCGAAGAAGGCGTCGGTGTAGGAGAGGTCGATGGCCGCCAAAGCCAAAGGCACCGCCGCGAAGGTCGCGGTCACCAGCCACGCCAGCGTGGTCAGCAGGAAAGCCTGCCGGATCGACAGGGTGAATTCCGCCATGCGGTTGGTCAGCAGCAGCGACACGCCGACGAACAGCGTGAAGGCCCCCGATATCGCGAAGGTTATCCAGTCGCGGTGCCCAACCGCCAGATCAGCCAGCATCGGCACCATCATGCTGAGGGCCAGCGTGGATAGCAGGATGCCGAGAACGAAGAAGACGGGGCGGAAATCCAAAGGCTAAATCCGATGGCGGGCGTCAGGGCCGGGAGTTGGGCGGGGGGCGCCGTCGAAGCGCGGCACCCCCGCCTTTCCGGGTCACTCTACCACCGGTCGTCGCGTCAGCCGATGCCCGAAGCGCCGCCGATCATCGCCAGGAACTCGCGGCGGGTCGTGGGATCCGTGCGGAACGCTCCCAGCATCCGGCTGGTCACCATGCTGACACCCGGCTTGTGGATGCCGCGAGTGGTCATGCACTGGTGCTCGCCTTCCAGCACGACCGCCACGCCCAGGGGCTGGAGGACGTCCTCGATCGTGTTGGCGATCTGCGAGGTCATCTTCTCCTGGATCTGGAGGCGCTTGGCGTAGGCCTCGACGACGCGGGCGAGCTTGCTGATCCCCACCACCCGGCGCTGGGGAAGGTAGGCGACATGAGCCTTGCCGATGATCGGCACCATGTGGTGCTCACAATATGACTCGAACCGGATGCCCTTGAGCACGACCATCTCGTCGTAGCCGTCGGTCTCCTCGAAGGTGCGCTGGAGCAGTTCGACCGGATCGACCGCGTAACCGGCGAAGAATTCCTCGTAGGACCTCACGACACGGTCTGGAGTGCCGAGCAGGCCCTCGCGGTCCGGATCGTCGCCAGCCCAGAGGAGAAGGGTGCGGACCGCCTCCTCCGCTTCCGCGCGGCTCGGGCGCGCGATTCCGGGGGCGCTGCGGCCATGGTGGGAGGGGCCTCGGACACTATGATCCGCGGTAAGGGACTTCGATGCGCTCACGTCGGGTACCTTTCGATGGTCGGCTCGAGGGTTGGCTAAATCCCGGCTCGTTTCGCGACGCGCTGTCATCCCCCGACCGCGGGATGCCCTCGCGGTGACCGGTTCCGCTTGAACAGCGAGGTGGCGCCCCGATCCCGCGTTTCAAGATGCGGATATCGGATCGCGATAGGATTTGGATGGAATTATCGCCGTTAGTTGAGTTGGACGGTCTCGTGTGGACTATCCAGGGAGAAGGCGGGGATGGTCACGTCGAACTTTTCACCGCGCGCCGTTTCCATCTGATAGCTGCCCGACATGATGCCCGATGGCGCGGTCAAGGGAGTTCCGCTGGTGTATTCGAAGCTCTCACCCGGTTCCAGCACGGGCTGCTCGCCGACGACGCCAGCGCCCTGGACCTCCTGGACACGGCCGAACCTGTCGGTGATCCGCCAATGACGGTTGCGCAACTGGACCGTCTCGCCACCGGTATTCTCGATCCGCACGTGATAGGCCCAGACGAAATGATGCTCCGCCGGCGAAGACTGGTCCTCCAGGAACGTCGGCTTCACGGAGATCCTGATCGAGCGGGTTGTCTGGCTGTACATGGTGGGCTCGCGACCGGGCGTCGGTTATATCGAAATGTCGGCGATACGAAAATTACTCCGTGCTCTCCTCCTTGTCCAGAAACCTATCCGACTCATTTCTACCGGCCGTACCGTTTACGTCCCGTTAATAGCATATACCGCTATGCGGGTCAGGCATGCGCCGACCGCGGCTTCCGCCCTCGTGTCACGCCAACTGGATGACCGGCCTGTCGGCTTCGCGCGCGTCATCGGGGTCGTGCGTCACCAGCAGGGTTGGCAAGCCACGTCGCCGCGCGTGGTCGAACACCCAGGCCCTGAAACGGTCGCGCAGCGCGGCGTCCAGCTTGCCGAACGGCTCGTCCAGCAGCAGGGCCGCCGGTTCCGCCAGCAGCGCCCGCATCAAGGCCACGCGGGCGCGCTGGCCACCCGACAGGGTCGCGGGATCGCGCCCGCCGAAACCTGCCAGATCGGCGTCCGCCAACGCGCGCTCGACCACGGCGCGGCGTTCGGCCCGCCCCCGAACCCGCGAGACCAGGCCAAAGGCCAGGTTTTCCGCGACGCTCATGTGCGGGAACAGCAGGTCGTCCTGGAACAGGATGCCGACCCGGCGCCGCTCCGGCGGCAGGTCGGTGAGATCGGCGCCGTCGAGCGTGACGCGGCCCGCCGCCTCGAACTGGGGGGGCAGAGTGCCACACAGATGGGCCAGCAGGCTCGATTTGCCGCTGCCGCTCGGCCCCATCAGCACGGCGACGCGACCCCCCTCGATCACCAGCGACAGCGGGGCGATCAGCTGGCGCCCGTCGAGGGCCAGCCCGACACGGTCGAGTTCCAGCCGGTGCTCCGACCTGGGCTCGTCCGGCCCTCTCCGATCGGCGCTCATGCCCGTCCTCCCATCCGGCCAATCCGCCGCGCCCGCGCGATCAACCCGGGCAAGAGCGCCGCCAGCGCGAAGCCGGCCAGCGGCGGGGCGGCCTGCGCGAAACCGTAGACGCCGATCAGCCGGCGGTCGGCGCCAGCGGCCAAGCCGACCGCCTCCGTCGTCAGCGTCGGCAGGCGTCCGGCGCCGGCGAACTGGGTCGGCAGGTACTGCGCGACGCTGACCGAGAAGCCGATGGCCGCCGCGATCAGCACCGGACGCAGCAGCAAGGGCAGCTTGACCCGCAGGAACACCCGGGCCGGCGAGGCGCCCAGGCAGGCCGCCGAGCGGGCGTACCGTTCGTCCAGCGCGCGGTAGGGATCGGCCAGCGTCAGGAAGACATAGGGCAGCACGAACAGCAGGTGGCTCCACACCAGCGCGGTCCAGCCGCCGTCCAGTCCCGCCGCGACCAGCAGCACCTGGGTTCCAAACAGGAATCCGATCTGCGGCACCAGCAGCGGCAGGTAGAGCAGCCACAACCCCCGCGCCGAGGGCCGCGAGCCCGAACGCTGCTCGTTCTCCAGGCAGCCCAGCACCAGCGCCAGCGCCACGCCGGTCGCGGCCAGCCCAACGGTCAACGTCGTCCAGGCGGGACCGGACAGGGCGGGCAGGGCGCGGGTCCAGGTCTCCAACGTCCAGCCGCCCGGCAACAGATCGGGAAACCGCCAGCGCGACGCCACCGACCACAGCGCCAGTCCGGCCGAGGATCCGACCGCGATGGCCAGGATCGCGGCCATCGACCCGGCCGACGCCACCCGCGCGCCCAGGCCGGCACCACCCCGCCGCCCCGAGACCAGCCAGCCGCGGCTGAGGCGGGAGACCACGACCTCCGCCAGCCGCCAGCCCGCCACCACGGCGGCGACCAGGATCAGTTGCAGGCAGGCGCCCGCCGCCGCCTGATAACGCAGCGCCAGATCGGGATCGCTGAACCAGCGCAGCACCAGCACCGCCAGCGTCGGCGGCGCCGTCGGTCCCAGGATCAAGGCCACATCCACCACCGACAGCGAGAAGGCCAGCACGGCGTAGACAGGGAGCCGGATCTGCGCGTGGACCAAGGGCAGCACCCCCTTGATCCAGGCCATCACCGGGCCATAGCCCAGGGTCCGCGCGATGGTCAGCGCCTTGTCCGCCGGGGTCTGGCCCAACGCCGCCACCATCATCAGCATCAGGAACGGCGTTTCCTTGACCACGAGCCCCAAGACTAGCGCGACGCCCCAGGGATCGTTGACCGACGCCAGATCGGGCGGGAAGCTCCAGCCGGTCGCCCAAGGCGACAGCGCCCGGACGACCCAGCCGCTCGGCGCCATCAGGAAGGCCAGCCCGATCGCGAAGGCGGCGTGGGGCAGCGCCAGCAGGGGGGCGAGCAGGCGGCGCGACGCCGCGAAGGTCCGGGTGCCATGCCACGCGGCGCAAAACCAAAGGGCGATGCCGAACGACGCCAGCGTCGCCACCAGCCCGGTTCCGACCGACAGGGCCACCGCCTTGCCCAGCCCCGGCGCCGCCAGCAGCCCGCGCCAGGGGTCGAGCGTCGGCGTCGTGCCACCCAGAACCGGCAGGATGCCGAAAGCCGGCGCCCAGGTTCCGAGCAGACCGCCGGCGATCGGCCCCAGGAACAGGATCAGCGTCACGATCGGCACGATCTCCAGCCGGCTCCGCCGCCGCCGCGCGCTCCGCGCGGGAGTGCCGGGAACGGCGGTGTTTCCGGGTGTCGCGTCGATCTGGTCGCTTATCGTCATTCCCTCATCATTCCTTGGGACCCATGCGGTGGCGGCATGGCCGCACCCTAACTTATGAGGGATGCGAAGTCAGGCCATCAGGCGGGCTGTGGCCTTGCGATCACGCCGGTTTGATCGATGCGGATCGGCGGTGTCGCATGACTAATTTCCCGCTTTGCGCGGAAGGGGTGCGGTGTTATATGCGGGGTCCGTTGAAACTGCACGGTCAACCGCCCCATGTCGCCCCAGCGCGTAACACGACGACGAAGGATGGCAAGAGCTTGCGCTCCCGCAAGCTTCGCAGTCCTCACGCCGCGCGCTGATGCCCATGGGACGACGGGTCGAACCTGAGTTTCCCATCCCGGCATCGGCGGCACGGCGCTCCAAGCTCTCCGCATATTTCCTGCCGCCGGGATCACAAGCCTCAATGAACATCACGATCGAGCAGCCGCATCACGCCGCCGCCATCGACAGCCTGCTTGACCTCTCCTTCGGCCCCGAACGGGCCGGCAAGACCGTGTACCGCCTGCGCGAAGGTGTCTCTCCCGTTCCCGAGCTGTCGCTCGTGGCGGTCGAGGACGACGCCGTGGTCGGCACCATCCGCTATTGGCCGATCCTGATCGGCGGCGTCACGCCCACCATCCTGCTCGGCCCGATCGCGATAGCGCCCGGCATGCGCAGTGGCGGCCTGGGTGCCCAGATGATCCGGCAGAGCCTCAACCGGGCCTCGGCCGCCGGCTGGCGCAGCGTCGTGCTGGTCGGCGACGCGCCCTATTACAGCCGCTTCGGCTTCACCCGGGACCTGACCCTGTCGATGAGCCTGCCCGGCCCGGTCGACCTCAACCGCTTCCTGGCGCTGGAGCTGGTCGACGGCGCGCTGAACGGCGTCTCCGGCATGCTGTCCCGCTGGCCAACCGAGATCCAGCCGACGCTGGCCCCGGAGATCGCCGCCTCCCGCCGCGGCGCCGGCGCCCCGGCCTTCGCGACCGAGCGCTGGACCCTCAACGCGCCAGCCTGAAAGGCCGACGAGACCGCGCCGCCGCCCCTCCGCGAGGGGGGAGCGAATGACGACGGGGACGACCAGCCCTGACCGGCCGTCGTAGCGAATATCACGGCGCGCGGCCCAGTCACATCGGCTTGAAACGCGCGCCGCGATGGCCTATAAGCAGGAGCGTCGCGGGTGTAGCTCAATGGTAGAGCAGAAGCTTCCCAAGCTTACGACGAGGGTTCGATTCCCTTCACCCGCTCCAAAATTCTCCTGGAAAATCATTTGGCCTTGCAAGGCCCTAGGTTCCGAGGCTGAAAACGCCGTGGAACTTCTGCACGGATACGGTACGGGAGTGGCGGCACCACGCGTTGGACAAGTTGATCGGCGCCGCCGCGCGTGGCGAGGATCGCCGTCGTGAGCCAGGCGGGAGCCGCCGCCGCGAAGGCCCGCCTCCGGGAGGCGAGTGAGACGCGGATTCTCGACGCGGCGGCCACGGTGTTCGCGCGCCTTGGCCTGTCGGGCGCCACCATGGCCGAGATCGCCCGGGAAGCGGACACGCCGACCGCCACCATCCATTATTACTTCGGCACCAAGCATCGCCTGTATCAAGCCGTCCTCGCCGACACGCTGCGCCTGTGGGTGCGGGAGATCGAGTCCATCGGGCCGGAGGACGAGCCGAGAACGGCGATTGCCGCCTATATCGCGGCCAAGATGCGATTCTCCCGCCTCCATCCCGAAGCGTCCCGGATCTTCGCCGGCGAGATGCTGGCCGGCGGCGGCAATGTGCGGGAGTTCCTGGCGGGCGACCTGCGGCTCCTGATCGAGCGCAAGGCCGCGATCCTGGCGACCTGGGTCGCCCGGGGACTGATCCGTCCGATGGCGCCGGAGCATCTGTTCTTCCTAATCTGGGGCGCCACGGAGTTCTACGCCAACTTCGCGCCCGAGGTGCGGGCGGTGACCGGCTTGGCCGAGGACGAGCCGATCGACTTCGACGGCGCGGCACTCGGCATCGCCGACATCGTGCTGAATGGCTGCCTCGCCCCAGAGTCGGGAGACAGGGACGGGCATTCGCCCGATCGCTGATCATCTTCGCGTCGACATTGCCCATGTCGTGGGCATGGGCCACGCCGGGTCACACTCCCGTATGCCTTGAACCCGCGGATTCCCGATTGGCCCGGAATTTGCTCGATCCTGATTAAACCGTCAGGATCGCGCGGCCGCGCTTTTGGGCCGTGGGGAGGAGGGGGTATGAAGCCTGCGCCTTTCGATTATGAGAGCCCTGTGACCCTGGATGACGCGCTAGCGCTGCTCGACCGCCCCGGCGCCTGTCCACTGGCCGGCGGGCAGAGCCTGATCCCGAACCTATCGATGCGTCGAACGCGGCCCGACCTGCTGGTGGATCTCAGGCGCGTGCCGGACCTGCGGAGTATCGAGACCAATGCCGGAACGCTGCGGATCGGTCCGATGGTGACCTTCGCCGAAGCCGCGGCTTCGCCGGAGGTGCGGGATGCCTGTCCCCTGGTGATCGAGGCGATCCGGCATGTCGGATCGCCCGCCATCCGCAACCGCGGCACGCTGGCCGGCAATCTGGTCTGGGCCGATCCCGCCAGCGAACTTCCCCTTGTGGCGGTGGCGCTGGGAGCGGTCCTGACCCTGCGGCGCCGGGACGGCGAGCGCGAGGTCGCCGCCGCTGATTTCCTCCTCGGCGCCTTCGAATGCGCGATCCGGCCGGGCGAGATCGTGACCTCGATCCGGTTTCCCGTGGCGGGTCCCGGTGCCCGCGCCAGCTTCGCCGAGGTCTCGCCGCGCCGCAACGCGCCGGCCCTCGCCGCCGTCGCGGCGCAGATCGAGGTGGTCGATGGCAAGGTCCGCGCCGCCCGGATCGTCGTCGGCGGCGTCCACCCGGTGCCGCTACGTCTCACCGCCGTCGAGGTGGCGCTGGAGGACGCGGGACCAGGAACGGACCTTCCGGATCTGGGCGCTTCCGTCGCCAAGCGCGCCGTCGGGAGTCTTCCGGACGCCGCCGACTACGCCAGCGCCGTCGTGCCGCCGCTGGTCGGCCGGACAATCGCCTCCATCCTCGCCGCATCGTGAGGGCCGCAACGTGACGGAGAAGCCGATCATGGGTACGGATACCAGGGAAATCAGGGTCACGGTCAACGGAGCCCCGACGCGCTCGACCGTTCCGGTCAGGTTGCTCCTGTCCGACTTCCTGCGCGACGTCCTCGGCCTCACCGGCACCCATGTCGGGTGCGGCCAGGGACCGTGCGGCAGTTGCACCGTGCTGGCCGACGGTGACACGGTGCGCTCCTGCCTGATGCTGGCGGTCCAGGCCGATGGCATGGAGATCGAGACGATCGAGGGCGTGGCCGCCGCCGACGGCACGCCGCACAGGATCCAGGAGGCCTTCCGCGAGCACCACGCCCTGCAGTGCGGCTTCTGCACGCCCGGCATCGTCATGGCGACGGTAGGACTGCTGCGCCGCACGCCCTGTCCCAGCGCCGCCGAGCGCGCGGAACTCATGGAGGGGCATCTCTGCCGCTGTACCGGCTACCGGAACATCGACGAGGCGCTGGCCGCCTTGTCCGGCGCGGAACCCAGAGGGGAGCACTGAGCCATGGCCGTTGGATTGGTTGGAACCTCCGTCCGCCGCATCGAGGATCACCGCCTGCTGACCGGCAAGGCGTGCTATGTCGCCGACATCGTCCTGCCCCAAATGCTGCACATGGCCGTGGTCCGCTCGACCCGCGCCCATGCCGAGATCGTGGAAATCCGCGTCGACAAGGCGCTGGCATACCCGGGTGTCAGGCTGGTCCTGACCGGCGAGGACGTCCGGCACCTGGGTCCGCTGCCGTGCATCGACCTGTTCCCCGACAGCAAGCCCGCCCTTCACCGGGTGCTGGCGCTGGACAAGGTGCGCTATGTCGGCGAACCCATCGCGGTGGTGATCGCCGATGATGGTTACGCGGTCGAGGACGCCGCCGAACTGGTCGAGGTCGTCTACCGCGACCTCCCCGTGGTGCTCGACCTCGGCGAGGCGGCGTCCGAAGCGCCGCCGGCCCTGCTGTATCCGGAATTCGACACCAACGTCGCCAATGTCTGCCGGCAGGAGGTCGGCGACCCCGACGCCGCCTTCACCGATGCCGCCCATGTCTTCGAGGAGACCTTCCGCATCCACCGTTACGCCGCGGCGCCGATGGAGACCCGGGGCGTCGTCGCCGACCCGACCGGCCAGGGTGGGCGGATCACGCTCCACACCTCGACCCAGTTCCCGCATCTCGTCCGGGCCTTCCTCGGTGGCGTGCTCGGCATCCCGGAATCGGATATCCGCGTGGTGGCCCCGGATGTCGGTGGCGGGTTCGGCGCCAAGTGCGAGTTCTACCCGGAGGAGGTCATCTCCGTCGTCGCGGCCCGGCGGCTCGGCCGGCCAGTCCGGTGGATCGAGGGGCGCCAGGAGCATTTCGTCGCGACCACCCATGCCCGCGAACAGATCCACACGATGCGCGCCGCCGTCGACGCCGACGGCATCGTCACGGCGGTGACGCTGAGATCCCTGACCAGCAACGGCGCCGCCATGTTCACCCTGGCGACCACGCCGGCCTCGATCTCGTCGGCGATGCTGCGGGGGCCCTACCGGATTCCCAACTACCGGGCGGAGTCGCTGTCGGTGCTGACCAACAAGACGCCGCTGGCGGTCTACCGCGGCGCCGGCCATCCGCAGGCGGTTCTCTGCATGGAGCTGATGATGGACCGGATCGCGCGCGATCTCGGCATCGACCGGATCGACCTGCGCCGGCGCAACATGCTGACCAAGGGGGAACTGCCGTCGGATCGCGGCACCGCCATCGTGCTGGCGGGCAAGGTCGTCTATGACACCGGCGACTACCCCGGCTGCCTGGACCAGGTGCTGGAACTGGCCGGCTGGGACGACAGGCTGCGGCGCCAAGCCGAGGCGCGCGGCGAGGGACGGATCGTCGGGCTTGGCGTCGCCTGCTTCGTCGAGGAGACCGCGATCGGTCCCTATGAGACCGGTCACGTCCGGGTCGACGGCTCCGGCAAGGTCACGGTCCTGACCGGCGCCTCGCCCCACGGCCAGGGCACCGCGACCGCCATAGCCCAGTTGGTCGCCGAGGAGCTTCAGATCCCGATCGCCGACGTCACGGTGCGCCACGGCGACACCGACGTGGTCGCCGATGGCGTCGGCACCTTCGCCAGCCGCGGCGGCGCCATCGCCGGGGCTGCCGCCCGTCTGGCGGCGCACAAGGTGCGGGAGAAGGCGGTCCTGATCGCGTCGGAACTGCTGGAGGCGGCGGCGGTCGACGTCGCCTGGGTGGACGGCCGCGCCGAGATCGTCGGCGTGCCGGGCCGGGGCGTGACGCTGGCGGAGATCGCCCGGCGGGCGACCGCCTGGAACAGCCTGCCGGCGGGATTGTCGTCCTTCAACCTGGACGAGGTGGCGCATCATCAGGTTCCGGGCATCGCCTTCGCCAACGCCGCGCATGTCGTGGAGGTCGAGATCGACCGCGACACCGGCACCGTCCGGGTCCTCGACTACGCGGTGGTCCACGACAGCGGCCGCATCATCAACCCGATGATCGTCGAGGGGCAGGTTCATGGCGGCATCGCCCAGGGGTTGGGTGGATTGCTGATGGAGGAGATCGCCTATGACGCGACCGGCCGGCCGCTGGTCTCCGGCTTCCAGGACTATTTCCTGCCGACATCCGCCGAGATGCCGGATATCCGCACCGGCTTCATGGAAAGTCCGACGCCGCTCAACCCTTACGGCATGAAGGGGGCGGGCGAGGGCGGCACGACCGGCGCCGTCGGCGCCATCACCGGGGCCATCGCCGACGCGCTCGCCCCGCTGGGCATCCGGGTCGCCGGCGACGGGCCGTTCACCCCGCCAGCGGTCATGGCGCTGCTGCGGGCGCGCGGAGAAGGAGTGGGGGCATGAGCTTCGTCCTGGCGGATGCCTGGGTCGTCACGATGGACGAGCGCCGGCGGGTGCTCGACCGGGGCGCGGTGCTGGTCAGCGGCGATCGGATCGCCGGAGTCGGCGACACCGCCGACCTGCTGCGCGACAACCCCGACGCGGAGCGGATCGACTGTTCCGGCTCCATCATCATTCCCGGCATGGTCAACACCCACACGCACCTGTTCCAGACCCTGCTGAAGGGGCTGGGCGACGACATGGTGCTGAAGAAGTGGTTCACCTGCATGACGGGGCCGGCCGCCGCCTCGCTGACCCAAGAGGACGTTTATGCCGGCGCGCTGCATGGCTGCGTCGAATCGATCCGCTCGGGCGTCACGACCTTGGTCGACTTCATGTATGTCCACCCGCGGCCGGGCTTGACCGAGGCCGTGTTCGACGCCTTCGAGGAGACCGGCCTGCGCGGCTTCGTCTGCCGCGGCTTCATGACGGCGGGCGCCGATCTCGGCGTTCCGGAAGCGTTGATCGAGGAGATCGGCTCCGCCCTGGCCGACGTGACCGCCCTGGCGAGGAGCCGGCACCAGCCGGATGGCCGGGTGCGGCTCGGGGTGGCGCCCTGCATGATCTGGACGCTCGACGAGGAGAGCCTGCGGCTGACCCGCGAACTGGCGACGCGCGAGGGCCTCCTGCTGACCACCCATGTCGCCGAGACGGTGTTCGAGGTCGAACACGCCCAAGGCCGGTATGGACGCTCCGACACCGAATTCCTCGGCGACATCGGTTTCCTGGGTGCGGATGTCCTGGCCGTCCATTGCGTCAACTGCGACGGCGGCGATATCGAGGTGTTGAGACGCCACGACGTCAAGGTGTCGCACAACCCGTGTAGCAATCTCTATCTCGCCTCCGGCATCCCGCCGATCCCGGAGATGCTGTCGGCGGGGTTGACCGTCGGGCTGGGGGCGGACGGACCGGCCAGCAGCAACAATCACAACCTGTTCCAGGCGATGAAGTTCGCCGCCCTGATCCAGAAGGGCGCGCACCGCGACGCCGAAATCATGACGGCGGAGAAGGTGCTGGAGATGGCGACCATCGACGGTGCCCGCGCGGTCGGTCTGGAGGCTGAGATCGGCTCGATCGAGGTCGGCAAGAAGGCCGACCTGGTGGTGGTCGGCGCCACCGACCCCTGGATGACGCCGCTGCACAACCCGGTCTCGGCCCTTGTCTACTCCGCGCTGGGCCATGAGGCGAGGACCGTGGTGATCGACGGCCGAATCGTGATGCGCGATCAGGTGGTGAGCACGGTCGACGCCGACGCCGTGCGTCGGCGGGCTCAGACCGCGGCGGACGACCTCGCCGGACGCTCCGGCATCGCGCACCTCAAGACCCGGCCGTGGCCCTCGGCGGGATTTTGAGCCCGGCCGCCGAAAAGCCCGTGCCGGGTGGGACGCCTCGGTGAGGGAACGCTCACAAGGGTGTCGCACCGCCGGCGCCGCCGTCCCGATTGGCCCGGATGTGCCGGGCCATGCGCGCGACCGCTTCCCAAGGGTTGAGGCTGGCGCCGAGCAGCCGGCGTTCCAGGCGGGCCGCTCCCAGGATTTCCGCCGGCCGGCCTTCCGCGTCGAACCGCTGGATCAGCACGGCGACGCCTTGGCCCGCCCGAGCGGCCGGAGCGCGCAAGGTCTGGGCGTTGCCGGTCCAAGGACCCAAATCGGTGATCTCGCGCACGACATGGCTGTGGTTGAGCCGGCGGCCTCGGTTTTCGCCGGCCTTGACCGTGATGCCGCGGTTCAGGTCATAGCGCACCATCAGGACGCGGGCGTTCCGTTCGACCAGCGCCGGCTTTCCCTTTGGCACCGTGATATCCAGGCCGCCGTCACGCTCCCTCAGGCCGACGCCGAGCCGCTTGGATGCCTCCACGCGCCGCTCCGCCACGGCCTTTCCGACCGCACGGGCGTGGCCGCCGAACACCTCGGAGGCGCCATCGATGATCATCTGTGGCGTGTAGACCGACGCGCGGCCCAGCGCGTCGTTGTAATCGCTTTGGCGGCGGGTGGCGCCGACGCTGGCGAAGGGATCGTTCCAGCCTCGGCCATCCCACCATTTGACATGGTAGGACAGCGCCAGCACATCGGGCCGGCCCGCCAACTCGCTCAACAACGCGTCGGCGGCCGGTGACGCGGGGCAGCCTTCCGACGTGAACAGCTCGACCACGGTCGGCTGGTCCGCGAAAACCGAACTGAACAGGAACCCCATCGGCAACGCGATAGCGGCGATCCCAAGCATCTAGCGATCCTCTCCAGCCTTTTATTCGAAAGCGCTCGTTCTGTGGCCTATTATAGCCATTTCCCGAAACGCGCTTGTGTGACCATGGCGGTGTTAAGACTGAAGAGAATGGATGCGAACATTTGCCAATCCAAATTCCCTACCGCCGATTTTCTTCCCACCGCGGCAGGGATGTCACATTTTTGACACCCGTCCCGAGTGTTTCCATAACTAGCATCCCTCGACAAGCGGGAGGGTGAAATGGATCACGGTTTTGGCATAAGCGCGTTTTTTCGGCGGATCGCCGGAGAACAGATGATGTCCCAGTTCTCGGAAGGGCCCGAGGAGCAGTTGCCTGTCCAGATGCAGGCGATCCTGGCTCTGACGGCCGCGGTCGCCTGCTGGGGTTTCGTCGGTGCCGTTTTCTACCTGGGCATTTCGGCGTTGCGCACCGCGGTCGGACCGCTGAGCAGCTTTATCGCCTGAGCCGACGCGTTGGTGGACGGCGGCTCGACAGCCGGCATGGCCGACGGGACGATCGCGTTGGCCATCAACTCGGCGAGGCAGTGATAGCTGGCGTCGGTCATGTGAAGCTGGTCGCCGGACAGCATGGTCGTGGCCGTGAACTGCTTGTGATCCAGCCAATACCTCATCACGGCGCTGCGCCGGAAGACCGGCACCCCGTTGGCGGCGCCCAAGGCCCTCACCGCGTCGACATAGGCGGCATATGTGGCGTTGCCGGCCTGCTTGGGTAGGAACTGCGGCTCCAGCAACAGCAGGTCGGCGCCACTCCGCCGGATGCGCTCGATCCCCTCGACCGCCTGGGTGGCGAAGGTCTTCGCGTCGACGTTCCGTAGCGCGTCGTTGGTGCCGAGTTGCCAGATCACCAGGTCGGGTTTCAGCGCCAGAACATCGCGGTCCAGCCGCGCCAGCGTGCCGGCCGCCGTCTCGCCGCCGATCCCCTTGTTGACCACGTCGATCTTGGCGCCGGGGAAGCGCGCTTCCAGGATCTGGTCGAGCTGGGCCGGATAGGTCATGGTCGGCCCGGACGCTCCCGTTCCCTCGGTGCTCGACGATCCGACCGCCACCACGCGGAAATCGCGAGTGCGGCTGAGCGCGACGCTGGTGCGCGGCAGGTCGCGCGCGGAGGCGGGCGAGACCAATGTCGGCGCCGCGCACTGGTCGGAGACCTGCGCCGAGGCGCTGCCGGCCGTCAGGCCGAAGCCCCCCATGGTGAAGAGGGCGCAAAGGGCGGTGGCGGAGAGGAGAAGGGCTGGCTTGACCATTGTGCTCGGAAGCTCGCTCGGCTGCTGTTGCAAGGAAGCCGGCGGGGCGCTCGGCGTCGGCAGAGCGTATCGTCGCAAATCATGGTCAAAATGTGAATCGGCGCATATGGCGCGAAGAAACGTCCGGTGGTGTTGCCGATAGGCAACCCGGATCACGCGGGACACATGGCGCAAACGCTTGGATGTGGCGAATGTTCCGGTGAATGTCGCCGCCAAGTCCACAATCCCGCCACGCCCCACTTTGGCTGAATGGGGTATTGAAACGGTCGCCGTGGAATGAACATGATCCTCGGGTGTTCATGAATTCATTCAGCTATGCCCACTAATCCATCAGACACATCAAGCCGCCGTCGCGCTGGCCATGGAGACAGCCATGAAAAGATTTGAAATACTCGATGGATTTCGCGGGTATTTTCTCGTTTTCATGATGCTCAATCACCTTGTGTTCCAGGGTGATTTGGCGTTGGCGCGCATCAACCACTCGGAGCTTGGATATGTGCAGGACGCCCAAGGCTTCGTCTTCATTTCCGGCGTCATCATCGGGCTCTACTACACGCGTATGATCGCCAAGGGGCAGACCGCCTTGATGGACATGAAGCTCCTCAAGCGCGCCTATCAGCTCTACGTCTACGCCGTGATCGTCCTGGCGGTGATCCTGTTCCTCGGCGTCCTGATGCCGAACTCCCGCCCCTTGTGGGGGCAGTTCATGTGGGAGATGTACCAGACGCCGACGGTCACGGCGATCTCGTCGTTCCTGCTGCTCTACCAGCCCACCTTCATGGACATCCTGCCGCAATACATCGTGTATCTGCTGGTGTCGCCGTTGTTGTTGCGCTGGGTCGCGCGGGGTTATTGGCGCGAGGTCCTGGGCGGCAGCGCCGTGCTGTGGCTAACCGTCCAGCTGGGCTGGCACCTGCCGGGGGTCCGCATCGTCTCCGACGCCATCGGTGGGTTCGCCCCCGGCTTCACGCTTCGCGGATACTTCAACCCCCTGGCGTGGCAGATCGTCTTCGTCATCGGCCTGCTGCTGGGTTCCGCCGACGCCCAGGGCAAGCTGGACTGGAAGGCTTGGTTCTCGCCCGACCGGACCGACCTGCTGAAGCTGTCGATCATCATCGTGGCCTTGTTCATGTTCTATCGGCTGGGCTTCACCCACGGCTTCATCCCCGACAGCATGGCCCTGCGCTTCGACGCCTATAACAGCCGCTCCGAATTCAGCCTGGTCTATCTGCTTAACTTCACGGCACTGGCCTATCTGGTCACCTGGACCTTGATCGCCGGACGCCAGTCGAAGTCGATGATCGCCCGCGGCGCCGGCGACTTGCTCTACCGCCTGTTCCAGTGGCGCTTCCTGACTTTCCTTGGCAAGCATTCGCTGCAGGTCTACGCCTTCCATGTCGTCGTGGTCTATGTGGTGCTGGGCTTCGACGGCAGGATCGGACCGTTCAGCGAGACGACCAAGACCATCATCACGCTGCTCGCCATCGCCAGCCTGCTGATCCCGGCCTGGATCCACGCCAATCACACCGACTGGGTCGACCAGAGTCGCCGATTGATGACGCGGGTCCAGCCGGCGCAGGGCAGGACCCGGAACTGACGAAAGCGGAACCAACGGGAGGCCCGGTGGTTTGCCAGGGGAGCGGCGTCGCTAGCGCCGTGAACTATCCAATGGAAGGCTGGAGATGGCGAACACGGACCATAGAACCCCTGAGCAGATCGAACGGGAGATCGAACAGACCCGGCAAAACACCGCGGCGACCCTGGCGGCGATCGAGGACCGGCTGTCGCCGGGACGGCTGATGGATGAGGTCTGGAGCTATCTGCGCACCAGTGGCCAGGGTCAGACCTTCGTGTCCAACCTGTCCAATACCGTGCGGGACAACCCCATTCCGGTCGCCTTGCTGGCGCTAAGCGTCGCGTGGCTGGCGGTCGCCGGCTCCCGAGGCGACAGCAAGCGGGGCCGCTGGACACCCGAGCGGGCGGACGACCTCGAGGAATTCGATTACGACGATGCCGTGCTGACCGAGGACGCGTTCCACTTCGGCGCTCCACCGCGCGGTCACGCACAGGCCCGCCACACGGTCGACTACGTCGATCCCGACACCCACCATCAGCACGTCTCGTCATCGCGGCCCGGCGCCCCCGATGGCGTGGCGCCGACGCCGGACACGCTGCTTGGCCGGGAGGCTGGGACCCTGAAGGCCCGCGACGCCGCCCGCGCCTTCGAGACCCCAAACGCGGCCCCGATCGTACCGCCGCTTCCCCGGCCCTGATCCCGCGACAATGGCTTGGGCGTGAAAAAGCCCTCCTCCCGGTCGGGAGGAGGGCTTTTTCCTATCTTATTCTGATTGTCGGGTCTTGCCCTTGTTATTGTTGGGCGGGTGCCGCCGGCTGTTCCTGAGGGGCCGCCGCCGGGGCCGGCTCTTGCATGCCCTCCTGCCGGCGCTGTTCCAGGGCCTGTAGCTGGGCGGTCTGCTCCGCCACCTGATCCCGAAGCTGCGCCAGACCCTGCTGCTCCTGCTGGAGGTTCTGCCGCGCTTCCTGGATCCGCTGCTCGATCGCCTGAAGCTCGCTGGTGCGGCCGGTGACGTTGTCGCTCAGCTCGGCGACGTTGCGGCGGGCCTCGACCTCGGCCTCGCGCGCTTGGCGGGCGCTTTCCGTCACCTCGGCCAATCGGGCTTGCTGGGCGTCGGCCTGGCTGGTGAGATCGGCCAGACGCTGCTCGGCGGCGGACAACTCGGCCGTGCGCTGCTCAACCTGCTGGGTCATGCCCGTCAGCTGACCTTGCAGCTGCTCGATCTGGGTCGCAACCTGCTGGTTGCGCTGGACAGTTTGCTCCGTTTCGCGCTTGGCGTTCTCCAACTCCTGGCGGGCGCCGGTCAATTGGTCGTTGGTGGCGGCCAGTTCCTGGCGGGCGGCGTTGGTGGCCTGTCTGGCTTCGTCGAGTTGGGCGGTGGCCGCTTCGGCCTGCTGGCCCGCCTGGGCCGCCTGATCGGCCTTGGCCGCCGACTCCTGGCTGAGGGCGGCGATGCTGTCGCGCAGCTGGCTCTCCTGCTGGCGAACCTCGTTGACGCGCTGGGTGATTTGCTCCGCTTCCGCCTTCCGCTGGTTGATCTGCTCGGTCACTGTGGCGAGCTGCTCGGCGGCGGCGGCCTGTTGCTGGCCGGATTCGGCCAATTGGGCCTGGATCCGCTCAAGCTGCTGCGTCTGCTGGCGCAGCTGCTCGGCGACCTGGGCCGCCTGCTGTTCGGCCTCGGTGCGCTGCTGGGTGAAGGTCTGGGTCTCGGCCTGCGCCGCGTCGCGCTGGGCGTTGAGTTCCTGAACCCGCTGCTGGGAGCCCTGGACCTCCTGGCCCAGGCGGTTGACCTCGCCGGCCAGCCGCCGCTCGTCCTGCACCGTGGCGCGCAGGCGGTCCAGGTCGGCCTGGACGGTCTGCCGCTCCTCGCGGACGGTGTCGCGTTCCCGCGTGATGTTGGTCAGGGCCTGCTGGTAGTCGCGCTCCCGCTGGGCGAGCTGATCCTCCAGCCGGCCGCTCTTGACCCCGAAGGAAATCGCGGCGATCACCGCGATGACCGCCACCACGGCCAGTCCCATCAGGTAATACCGCAGGTTCCCTTGCCTCGCGTCGGGTTCGTGCGAGCTGGTCATGGATGTCCTCTTCGTGCTTTCAAGTCGCCCGGAACCTTCCCCGGGGATCACGTCCCCGGAGTCCCGCCGGCGTTGGCATCCAAACGCGGGGGCGATCCGACTTGTTGCGGTCTATCCATCCGATACCCCGGGCGCTAGCCGGACAGGGCGCTCCATCCGGATCGCCCCGGCGACAGGGGTGGTGATCACAGGGTCCGGAGCGTGCGCGCCAGGAAGTCCAGCCACAACCTTCCGCCCGCCTCGATCAGGTCGGCGTTGGCGCCGTGGACGAAGGCGATGGCGTCGGTGACGTTACCGGGAATGGTGCCGCGTCCGATCCCCAGACGGTCCAGCGCGTCCCAAGCCCATTCCAGGTGCGCCTCCTCGTCGCTGGCACCCCTCTCCAGCACGGCGGCGACATCGGAGGGGTGCCCGGCATCGGCGTGCCGGCGGTACTTGTCACGGGCCTGCGTCTCGTTGGCGACGAAGGCCATCAGCACCGAGCGGTCGCCCCCCGCGAGGCCGCCGGCCGAGCCGCCCGCCTGCACCATCATCTTCATCAGCCCGGTCGGAAAATGGGGCAGGTTGATCGGCACGCCGTCGCGCGCCTGGATCAAGGCGGTCAGATCGGCGATGTGCCGCTCATGGTCCTCCCGGAACTGGATCAACCGGTCGCGCGAGCCAGGATCGCGCAACGCCGCGATGGCCAGCGTGTAGGCGCCCACCGCGTCGTGGTCGAGCTGGAGCAGGTCGTTCAGTTCGGCGATCAACGCGACATCGCGGCCATCGCCGGTGGAGAAGGAGATCGCCGTTTGAGAAACCAGGGACTGGGGGAAAATGCGATGAATGTTGGCTTCCGTCATCTCGGCGATCCTCGCGATCATTGATCCCGCCGCGGCCGCGGCACACATCCGTCAACCGTCCAGCTGCGACATTGCTCCCCAGGGCGAGATCATGGCTGGTACTCGCCGGCCGAAATCGGCATATCATGCGTCCCACCGCTACCGGACCACTGGCGGCCAAGATCGCGGAAACAGTGAATGATCGCCAGGGCGCACCGGCCGAAGATCGGCATTCTGATGGGGGAGGGCAACATGGCGGTCCGTGTCGCCCTGAAGTCCCTCCTTCAGGCCGAGGGCTTCTCCGGAATCGTCGATGTCCCGGACATCAAGACCCTGCGGGCGATGCTGGAGGAAAAGCGGGAGCCCCCCGACGTGGTGGTGCTGGACGCCGATCTGGAGGGCGAGGACCCCTGTGGATTGGTCCGCGCGATCCGTCATGGCAGGCTCGGGCGCAATCCCTTCGTGACAGTGATCATGACCACGTCGATCGCCAGCGGCGACCGCGTCCGCGCCATCGTGGAAAGCGGCGCCGATGGTCTCCTGGTCAAGCCTCTGTCGCCCGCCGCCGTGATGGAGCGGCTGGCGGGGCTGGTGCGCCAGCGGAAACCATTCATCGTGACCTCGGCCTATATCGGCCCCGACCGGCGGAAGGACCCCGGTCGCGGTCCCAGCTCGATCCCGCTGTTCGACGTGCCCAACACGCTGCGGACCAAGGCGGAGGGCCGCCCGGCCGATCTGGCGGCCCTGGATGAGTTGATCGCCCAGGCGCAGGCCCAGATCGATGAGGAGAAACGCCGCCGCGACGCCTTCCAGGTGACGTTCCTGGCCGGATTGATCGTGTCCGGCACACCCGTTCTGAACGACGACGCCGCCAACCGCGAATACCTGATCTCGCTGGTGGACGCCAGCGACGACCTGCTCGATCGTCTGCCCGGCACCCCCTACGCGGGTTTGATCGAGATGGTCACCGAACTCCGCAACCTCGCCCAGCGCATGGTGACCAGCGGCCGCGTCAGCGAACCCGCGGCACTGCGCCTGCTCCGCCCGCTGTCCGACGCCATCATGGCCGGCCTGAATCCCGGCCGCTCGCCGGCGGACCTGGTGGAGCAAGTCAACGCCGCCATCCGCAAATACCGCGAGCGGGTGCCGACGGGGTAGGGGAGTCGGTCAGGGTGTCGGCCAGAAGCCGGGATCGAGGATTTCCGACGCGGAGTAGGGGCATGTGGCGGGGAACGTCCGGCGGAGAATGCCCGTCTCGCGTTCGGCCTCGATCAGGGCCAACCTGTACGCGGCATCCGTCGCTTCCTCCATTTTCGACTTCAGGCTTGGATTGTCGACCAGATGATCCGAAAGTCGCAAACGCTGCTCTTCGACGCTGAGACGCCAGCTGTTGCCTCGCAAAGCTGGTTGAAACTGCCATTTCAACAGGTGAAGCAAAAGAACAACCAAGCGATTGACCAGTTCGCGTTTCTCGCTGCGGCCCATGCTTTCGATTTCCTCCGCGATGTGCTCGATATCCACGGCTGAAAGCTTACCGGTACGGAGTAGCGACGCTTGTTCATTGGCCCAGGCGTAAAAGTCGGTGTCGTACAGGGATGACATCACGAGACCTCAGGTCCTTGCGCGGTGGGCTCTTGGAAGGCTTGCCGCATTGTCGTCCCAACATTGTGATCGAGCAAGGCGTATCCAACCCGAAACGCCGACATTCAGCGGGAGGGTCCTCCAGGGTGGAAACTTCCTGGCTTGGCGCGATCATCGATCGAAGCTGATGTCGGCAAACCGTGGAGTCGCCGCCAGTCGGTGTCATTTCGTCCCAGGTGAAATACCGGCATGTGCGGCGAAAGCGCGCAGTTGGCGTTGATGGCTAGGGCCGAGGACATAGGTCCTTGGCGGCGTCGGCCCCCAGGGAGCGTCAATCCCGGGCGGACGGGCTGGATTCGACGAAAAGCCAAGCTAGATCAGACCGATCAGTCCGCTGCGTCAAGTTGACGCCGGGGATGTTGAGCGCGTATGTAAAATCCATGGTCTTTGAGCGGGATCAATCTGGAAGCCCCTGCGACGAAATGTACCTGACCGACCGGGAGCGCCGGTTGATTGGGGAGTGAACAAACAGGTATGTTCAGCGCCGCGATGGGCTCCGGGTTCGATCCGAAGCCAAATGGAATGCGGAATAATGACCCCGCGCCAAGCGGGAACCCCGGCAGGGGCATGGGTTCGTCAGACACGCGGAGCGGGCGGCTCCGCCGCAAGGAAGAGTGGTTAGGGATGAAAGTGCACAGGATAAGCGCCGTCTTGGCGGCCTTCATGTTTTCCGTATTCGGCGCCGCCGCGGCTCTGGCCCAGGGGGAACCCGTCGTCGGGGAGCCGCACTCCTGGCAGCTCGGCCTCCAGGCGTCGGCCTCCCCGGTGAAGGAGCAGTTGACGGATTTCCACAACCTGCTCCTGGTGGTCATCACCGCCATCACCCTGCTGGTGCTGGCGCTGCTCGTCTACGTGATGGTCCGCTTCAACGCGAAGGCCAATCCGAACCCGACCAAGACCTCCCACAACACGGTCCTGGAAGTGGCCTGGACCGTGCTGCCGGTCGTCATCCTGGTGGTGATCGCGGTTCCGTCGTTCAAGGTCCTGTACTTCATGGACAAGACCGAGAACGCCGAGATGACCCTGAAGGTGATCGGGCACCAGTGGTACTGGGAATACCAGTATCCCGACCAGGAGGACCTGACCTTCAGCAGCTACATGATCCCGGACGAGGACATCGAGCCCGGCCAGCGCCGCCTGCTCGAGGTCGACAACCGGATCGTCCTGCCGGTCGACACCAACATCCGCATCATCATCACCGCCGGCGACGTCCTGCACAGCTGGGCGATGCCAGCCTTGGGCATCAAGAAGGACGCCATCCCCGGCCGCCTGAACGAGACCTGGGCGCGGATCGACCGCGAGGGCGTCTACTACGGTCAGTGCTCCGAGATCTGCGGCACCAACCACGGCTACATGCCGATCGCCATCGAGGCCGTCTCGAAGGAGCGGTACGCGCAGTGGGTGGTCGAGGCCAAGGAGAAGTTCGCGTCCAACACCAGCCAGCCGGCCCCGGCGGTCCAGGTCGCCCAGGCTCCCTCGGCACAGAACGCCGCGGTGGCGGCACCATGATGGGCCGTCGCCTGTTGGGCGGCATGACGAAGAACGAACAGCGTGGCGGCGTCGCGCCGGCCTCAAGCCGCGCCGCCGACCACGCGATCAATATCCGAGGGTAAGGGACAAGCACCATGGATCACGGAGCGACCGGAGCTTCCGCCCACGACGATCATGGTCATGACCACGGTCACGACCACAAGCCAGGATTCGTCGCGCGGTGGTTCTTCTCCACCAACCATAAAGACATTGGCACTCTCTACATCATCTTCTCGATCGCCGCGGGCATCATCGGTGGCCTGTTCTCGGTGATCATGCGCATGGAGCTGCAGAGCCCCGGCCTTCAGATCGTCTCCGACGGCCAGCTCTGGAACGTCTTCATCTCGGCCCACGGCCTGATCATGGTGTTCTTCGTGGTCATGCCGGCGATGATCGGCGGCTTCGGCAACTGGTTCGTGCCGCTGATGATCGGAGCGCCCGACATGGCGTTCCCGCGGCTGAACAACATCAGCTTCTGGCTGCTGGTGCCGGCCTTCCTGCTGCTGATCTGCTCCGCCTTCGTCGGCACGGGCGCCGGCACGGGCTGGACGATCTATCCGCCGCTCAGCTCGGCGGTCGGGCATCCCGGTCCTTCCGTCGACATGGCGATCTTCGCGCTGCACCTGGCGGGCGCCTCGTCGATCCTGGGCGCCATCAACTTCATCACGACCATCTTCAACATGCGCGCCCCAGGCATGACGCTGCACAAGATGCCGCTGTTCGCCTGGTCGATGCTGGTCACCGGCTTCCTGCTGCTGCTGGCCGTCCCCGTGTTGGGCGGCGCCATCACCATGCTGCTGACCGACCGCAACTTCGGCACCACCTTCTTCGACCCGGCCGGTGGCGGCGATCCGGTGCTGTTCCAGCACCTGTTCTGGTTCTTCGGCCATCCCGAGGTCTACATCATGATCCTGCCGGGCTTCGGCATGATCAGCCACATCATCTCGACCTTCTCGAAGAAGCCGATCTTCGGCTATCTCGGCATGGCCTACGCCATGGTCGCGATCGGCGTCGTCGGCTTCGTCGTGTGGGCGCACCACATGTTCACGGTCGGCCTCGATGTCGACACCCGCGCCTACTTCACCGCCGCGACGATGATCATCGCGGTGCCGACCGGCATCAAGATCTTCTCGTGGATCGCCACCATGTGGGGCGGCTCCATCGAGATGAAGACCCCCATGCTGTTCGCCATCGGCTTCATCTTCCTGTTCACCGTGGGCGGCGTCACCGGCGTGGTCCTGGCCAACGGCGGCATGGACATCGTCCTGCACGACACCTACTACGTCGTGGCCCACTTCCACTACGTGCTGTCGCTGGGCGCGCTGTTCTCGATCTTCGCCGGTTTCTACTACTGGATCGGCAAGATGTCGGGCCGGCAGTATCCGGAGTTCTGGGGCAAGGTCCACTTCTGGATGACCTTCGTCGGCGTCAACCTGACCTTCTTCCCGCAGCACTTCCTGGGTCTGGCCGGCATGCCGCGCCGCATCCCGGACTATCCGGACGCGTTCGCCGGGTGGAACATGATCTCGTCGCTCGGCGCCTACATCTCGTTCGCCGCGGCGCTCCTGTTCGTCGGCATCGCGATCTACACGGTCACCCGCGGCCAGCGCGTCGGCGCCAACTACTGGGGCGAGTCGGCGACCACGCTGGAATGGACGGTCAGTTCGCCGCCTCCGTTCCACCAGTTCACCGAACTGCCGCGCGTCAAGTGAGGACACGCGCCGCAGCGGCGCTTGGGTCGAGACACCCAACGCCGCCGCGGCGCGCGGATCAAGACCCGGATCAAGACAGGGCCAGGGGAAGACCCAGGGGAAGAAGTTAAGAGATGACAGACTTGACCATGCGACCGGACGCCGAGGCGGTTCCCGTCCAGGGCGTCGCCACCGGCGGGGTCCGTGACTACTTCGAATTGCTGAAGCCCCGGGTCATGTCGTTGGTGGTGTTCAGCGGCTTCGCCGGCATGATCGTGGCCCCCGGCCACCTTCATCCGGTGCTGGCGCTGACCGCCATCCTGTGCATCGCGGTCGCCGCCGGCGCGTCGGGTGCCATCAACATGTGGTACGAGCGCGATATCGACCAGATGATGCGGCGCACCCGCAACCGCCCCTTGCCCGAGGGCAGGGTGGATCCCGACGAGGCCCTCAGCTTCGGCGTGGTCCTGACCATCGGGTCGGTGGCTCTGATGGGCGTGGCGGTCAATTGGGTCGCCGCCGGCCTGCTGGCGTTGGCCTCGTTCGTCTACGTCTTCGTCTACACCATCTGGCTGAAGCGCCGCACACCGCAGAACATCGTGATCGGCGGCGCCTCCGGCGCCTTCCCGCCGATGATCGGCTGGGCGGCCGTGACCGGCGACGTCAGCGTCCCGTCGGTCCTGCTGTTCCTGCTGATCTTCATGTGGACGCCGCCGCATTTCTGGGCCCTCGCCCTATTCCGCAACGAGGAATACACCAAGGCCGGCGTTCCGATGCTGCCCGTGGTGGCGGGCGAGCGCGAGACCAAGAAGCAGATGCTGATCTACACGGTCCTGCTGTTTCCGATCGCGGTCGCTCCGTGGTTCGTCGGCATCGCGGGTCTGGCCTATCTGGCCGGCTCGATCGTGCTGGGCGCGCTCTTCGTGGCGCTGGCGATCCAAGTCTGCCTCGACAAGACGGACGCCGCCGCCAAGCGGATGTTCGTCTTCTCCATCCTCTACCTCTTCCTGCTGCTCTCCCTGCTTATCGGCGAGCGGCTGGCGGAACCCCTGGGCGTGTTCGCCTGAACCGAAAATGGCGTGTTCGCCTGAACCTGAAATCAAGAGTACAGAGCAAGTGGCCACCATGAAAGCCAACCGCATCGCTCCCACCCCGTCGAAGCCGATCCGGCTCACGGACGAGCAGAAGCGTCGCCAGCGCGGCAAGAACATCGCCGTGCTGCTGGCCCTGCTGGCCCTGGTGGCGCTGCTCTATGTCGTCACACTGGTCAGGATCGGGGGCAACGCATGAGGTCGGACCCCCGGCGCAAGAACCTGATCCTGATGGGCGGCCTGTTCGGCTTGGTCTTCGGCATGATCGGGCTGTCCTTCGCCGCCGTGCCGCTCTACAGCCTGTTCTGCCAAGTGACGGGGTTCGGCGGAACGACGCAAAGGGCGGAGGGGCCGGCCGGTCCGATCCTCGACCGCACGGTCAAGGTCCGGTTCAACGCCGATGTCAACGCGGCCATGCCCTGGGGCTTCAAGCCCGACGTCCACGAGATGACGGTCAGGCTGGGCGAGCCGGCGCTGACCAGCTATCACGCCGTCAACCACTCCGACACGCCGGTCACCGGCACCGCGACCTACAACGTCACGCCCGACAAGGCCGGGATCTACTTCAACAAGATCCAGTGCTTCTGCTTCACCGAACAGCGGCTGGAGCCGGGCCAAGCGGTCGACATGCCGGTCTATTTCTTCGTCGATCCGGCCATGGCCGACGACCCGAAACTGAACGACGTCGATACCATCACCCTGTCCTACACCTTCTTCCGCGCCCATGACGACGGCGCCCAGGGGCAGGTTTCGTCACTCAACAAATAAGAGCAAAGAACGAGGGTTACACAGCATGGCCGAGACGAACGTGCAAGCCGCCACCAGCGGCGGTCATAAGCACCCATATCATCTGGTCGATCCCAGCCCCTGGCCGCTGCTCGGTGCCTTCTCCGGCGGTTTGCTCGCTGTCGGCGCCGTGCTCTACATGCATGGCAGCGGCTGGCTGCTGCTGGCGCTGGGCCTCCTCAGCGTCCTGACGGTCATGGCCGGCTGGTGGCGCGACGTCCTGAAGGAGGCGGTCCGCCAGAAGGCCCACAGCCCCGTCGTCAAGCTGGGCCTGCGCTATGGCATGGCGCTGTTCATCGCGTCGGAGGTGATGTTCTTCGTGGCCTTCTTCTGGGCCTATTTCGACGCCAGCCTGTTCCCCAAGGAAGCGATCGGCGGGGTCTGGCCGCCGACCAACATCGAGACGCTGGACGCCTTCCATCTGCCGTTGATGATGACGCTGATCCTGCTGCTGTCCGGCACCACGGTGACCTGGGCGCACCACGCGATCATCCAGGGCGACAACAAGACCGCCAGCGTCGCCCTCGGCCTGTCGGTGCTGCTCGGCGTGCTGTTCAGCTTCTTCCAGATGTACGAATACTCCCACGCGACGTTCGGCTTCACCGGCGGCATCTATCCGTCGACCTTCTACATGGCGACCGGTTTCCACGGCTTCCACGTCATCGTCGGGACGATCTTCCTCGCGGTCTGTTGGTGGCGTACGATGGCCGGCCATTTCACGCCGAAGAGCCATTTTGGTTTTGAGGCCGCCGCGTGGTACTGGCATTTCGTCGACGTGGTCTGGCTGTTCCTGTTCATCGCGGTCTACTGGTGGGGAGCCTGAGCCTCTGACAAGACCTTCCAACCCCGGGGCCTCATATCCCCGGGTGTCCTCCCTCACCGCGGCGTTGAAGTGCCGATGCCCGCGGTGCGGCCAGGGACGCCTGTACAAGGGTTTCCTGACCGTATCGGACCAGTGCGAGGTCTGTGGCCTGGCGTTGGCCCAAGGCGACAGCGGCGACGGTCCCGCCGTGTTCATGACATTCATCCTGGGGTTCACGGTGGTGCCGGTGGCCTTGTGGGTCGCCATGTCGGTCGATTGGCCGCTGTGGCTCCACGCCATCATCTGGACCGTGGTGATCCTCGGCTTGGCGCTCGGCATGCTGCGCCCGGCCAAGGCCTATCTGATGGCCCTCCAGTTCCGCCATCGCGCCAGCGAATACGATGTTCCCCCGGTTCCGGGGACACGGGACTAAGCCAATGGCCGAAACGACCCATACCGAGGAACGGCAGGGCCGCATGAGGTTCCGCCCCGCGTTGGGCGCGACGATCTTCACGGTCGTCGCCATCGCGATCATGCTGGGTCTCGGCACGTGGCAGCTCCAGCGGCTGGCCTGGAAGACCGAGCTGATCGAGCGGATCGAGGCGGGCCTGAACGCCGCACCGGTGCCGCTGCCGACGGTCATCGGGAATCCCGCGGAGTGGGACTATCACCGCGTCTCGGCCACTGGCCGCTTCCTGCACGACCACGAGCTTGATCTGGCCGCCCGAAGCCTGAACGGCCGGATCGGATACCACGTCGTGACGCCGCTCCAGCGCGACGACGGCACTGTGGTGCTGGTCAACCGCGGGTGGATCCCGACCGAGGCGCGCGATCCCGCGACCCGGCCGGATGGCCTGCTCTCCGGCACCGTCACCGTCGAGGGCATCGTACGCGTGCCGACCGGGCCGGGCTGGATGCAGCCGGACAACGACGCCTGGGCCAATGTGTGGTTCTGGTACGACATCCCGGCCATGGCGGCGTCCGCCGGTGTCACCGGTGCGCTGCCGGTGATCGTCGAGGCGGCGGCCACCCCCAATCCAGGCGGCTTGCCGGTCGGCGGCCAGAGCAATGTCGTGATCCCGAACAACCATCTCCAATACGTCGTCACGTGGTATGGTTTGGCGCTGACGCTGCTCGTCGTCTACATCGTGTCCCAGAGGCGGCGGGACTCAGACCCAACCTAAGAAGCCTCACCATTCCAGGGAGCCGCAATGTCCGCCTATCAGACGCTTGAGCGCCGCTTCGCCCGCATCGCCGCCATCTCGGACGCGCTGGGCATCCTGCAATGGGACACCGAGACCCTGATGCCGCCGGGAGCGGCCGACGGCCGCGCCGAACAGCTGGCGACCCTCAAGGTGCTCAGCCACGAGCTTCTGACCGACGACGACAACGCCGACCTGCTGGCCGACGCCGAGCACGAGACCGCGCTGTCCGACTGGCAACAGGCCAACCTGCACGAGATGCGCCGCGCCTATCTCCACGCGACCGCCGTGCCGACCGATCTGGTCGAGGCTAACTCCCGCGCGGTCTCCCGCTGCGAGATGGTCTGGCGCGACGCGCGGCCCGCCGGCGACTTCGCCCTGCTGCTGCCCAGCCTGTCAGAGGTGCTCAACCTCCAGCGCCAGATCGCGGACGCCAAGGCCGAGGCGCTGGGCTGTTCGCCCTACGAGGCCCTGCTCGACACCTACGAGCCGGGCGGCAACACCGACACGATCGACCGCGTGTTCGCCGACCTCCGTCAGTTCCTGCCGGGGTTCCTGAGCCAAGTGCTGGAGCGGCAGAAGATCCTGCCCGACATCCTGCCGCTCAAGGGCCCATTCCCGGTCGAGACCCAGCGCGCCCTGGGCGTCCGGATGATGAGCGCCGCCGGGTTCGACTTCAACAAGGGCCGGCTGGACATCAGCCTGCATCCCTTCTGCGGTGGCGCCACCCATGACGTCCGACTGACCACCCGATACGACGAGGCCGATTTCACCAAGGCGCTGATGGGCGTGATGCACGAGACCGGTCACGCCCTGTACGAGCAGGGCCGCCCGACCGAGTGGCTGGGCCAGCCGGTCAGCGAGGCGCGCGGCATGAGCCTGCACGAGAGCCAGTCGCTGCTGATCGAGATGCAGGCCTGCCGAAGCCGCGCCTTCCTGGAATTCGCGGCGCCGGTGATGCGCGACAGCTTCGGCGGTTCCGGTCCGGCCTGGGAGGCCGATAACCTGCACCGGCTCTATACCAAGGTCGAGCCCGGCTTCATCCGGGTCGATGCCGACGAGGTGACCTATCCGGCGCATATCCTGATCCGCTATGACCTGGAGAAGGCGCTGATCGCCGGTGACATGACCCTCAACGACCTGCCCGGCGCCTGGAACGAGGGCATGAGGTCGCTGCTCGGGCTGACCGTTCCCAACGACCGCTTCGGCTGTCTTCAGGACATCCACTGGCCGGGGGGAGCCTGGGGTTATTTCCCGACCTACACCCTGGGCGCCATGACCGCCGCCCAATTGTTCGACGCCGCCGTGCGGGCCGACGACGGCGTGATGCCCGGCATCGCGCGCGGCGACTTCTCCCCCCTGGTGTCCTGGCTGCGAACCAACATCCACGCCAAGGGCAGCCTGCTGCCGGCCGACGAACTGCTGAAGCAGGCGACCGGCCGTCCGCTGGACGCCGGCGTCTACCAGAAGCACTTGGCGAGCCGGTACCTGGAAGACGCGTGAGGAGGACGGGGCGCGTTCAGCCCTGGACCAGATCATCCAAATCGATGCGGAGCGCCGTTGAAATTCGCTTCAACGCCTCGACGGATCCCGGCTTCTTCGAGTTTTCGATCTCACTGAGATACGCCCGGCTGACGCCACTGGCCTCGGCCAAGGCGGTCTGCGACAAGCCTCGATATTTCCGCCAGATTGGCACGAGGCTTTTTCCGGCATGGGCGGCTTCGGAGAGCTCAATCCCCAACTCCCTCGGGAAGACCTCCTCACCACGACCCTTCGCCTCATCGTAAGCTTGGATGTCGGCCAGCATCTCGGCGTCTTCCCGCAGATGTTCATAGACGTTTTCTGGAACGAGGACAAAGGTCTGTCCATCCTTGACGATGCGGCTGAAGTCCTTGTCCATTCCAAAAAATCCTCATCAAGCCCTGTAGGCGCCGCCACGGGGTGGAACGTCGACCTGGAGGACTACCAGCTTCCCATCGTCCAAGTCGTGGAGCACCCGCCAATCTCCCCCGCGAAGACGATAGCCGTCCCGGCCTTGAAGCTTGGTCACGTTGTTGTGGACTCGATAAGGGTCCTCCGCGATCTCGGCGACCTTCCCTTCGGCTCCTGGCACTCACCTGCGGCTGAATTCGACGCAGGGCTTTTTGCGCCGATACCGTCTCAACGACCTTACACATGACGTTTTCCGTAGCTGATAGCTACAATTTTCCCGCTGCGACTTCATGGCAAGATCAGATGGGCGAAATCCCGCGTCCTGAAAACCGACCTCCCTAGCGCGTGCACCCATATATATTTTCCCTCTTGAGTTCACAAACGCTGTGCCCGGGCGTCATGAAAGTAGACGGCGGCTTTGGCGCGCTGTCGGGTTCGAGGGGGCGGAGGCCGTGACGACGCTGGTTTGGGATGGAAGGGTGGGCCCGGACATCCGATGCCGGCCGGCGCGGACCGCCGGGCGGTGACGCCGATGCGGCGGGTCTGGATGGCGAGGATTTCAAATGAGTTCACCCGAGGACGACCCACCCCCTCCGGCCGCTGACAAATGGCGGTGGTCTGGGCGTCGCATCCAACACGAGCCGGCGGACCGGTCGGAGCCGACGGCACCCGGAGTCGCGGAAAACAGGAGAGAGTGCATGCCCAGCGCGGAACGTCCCACCAATGGCATGACGGATGCCGTCGCGTCAACCAATGTGCAGGTCTTGGGAAGCGGCCCGGCGATGGCGATGGCGTCGCAGTATCAGACGGGCGCCCAGGCGGCGGGATTGGCGGCACTCAACGCCGTCGCCGCACAGCATAACCAGTACATGCAACACCGCGTCGCGATGGTGCGCGAGGTCACGGCCGTCTTGCCGTCACGCCACCGGTCCCGCCCCAGACGCCAGCCTCACAGGCGCGAAACCGTCGACAACGATGTCATCCAGCAACTCGCCGACGTCATCTCGGCCCTGCGGAAGGATGACACCGACACTTGCGATTGCTGAAGCCGGAGCGGCGATATCGCCTCCCCCGCGCAATCCCGCACCCGACACGATAACCGAATTCAGCATCCACGCCACGACACGGCGTGGAGCGACAAGTAACGCGTGGCGAATTCCCCAACCTGCCACGCGTCACCCCCGCCGTGAATCCCCATCCCCGGCGGGACAACCAGGGGGCGGAATGGTCTATGACACCATCGCCGCCCGCTGAGTATCATCGAACGTCAAACACGCAACAGGAGAGATAACATGGCTGATCCTACCCTTGTCAATGGTCAAATCACCGACTCCGTCACGCAGGCCAACGTCAAGGTCCTGGGCGACGCGCCGGCCCAGGCGCTGGGCACGCTCTATCAGGTGATGGCGCAGTCGATGGGCCTGTCGATGCAGAACGCCGTCGCCAACCAGCAGAACATGTCGACCATCGACACCGCCGTGACCACGCAGGGCGTCAACCTGATCTACACCATGGACGTCGCCGCCGACGCGGTCGGCACCAGCGAGATCTTCAACAGCGGCACCAAGTGACGGCGGCGCCTTAGCCACCAGCCGAGCCGACGCGGAAATGCGGGCTCATCGCCCGCATTTTTCGTCCGCCAGCCTCCGTTCACCAAAGTTCGTCCCATTCGGCATCCCAGTCACGGCTTCCTGATTACGACGCGGCCTCCGTCAAAGGCTTGGCCGCTCGTCTGGGGAGTGGATGGTGGCGCGGGCGGCCCGAGAATTCGATGGAGCCGAAGCCATGGATCGCCCGTGCCAAGACGATGAGACCGGACCGGACGCCGCCCGGCGGACGCGAGGATCCGCGATGACCGACGCCGTATCCCAGGCGGGCGCCTTGGTTCTCGGATCGGCTCCCGCCCAGTCGATGGCCATGCTGTACCAGTCCGCCGCCCAGGCGACCTCCCTGTCCATGCAGAACGCGGTCGCCCAGCAGCAGCAGATGAACACCATTTCGAACACCGTGACCGCGCAGTGCCTGGCATTGCTGCTGTCCGGCGGTCCGGCGGCCCGCGTGGCGCCGCCGCCACAGCCCGATTCGTCCGCCGTTCTGGCCGACGCCTTGAAGACCTTGATCGCGGCCCTGGCCACGAACCAGACGCCGCCGTCATGACATCCGGCGAGATCGAAGATCCGCGTACGCCGCCCCCGGGGCGCGACGCCGCAAGCCACGTGGGACGGCGTCCCCAAGCCGTCCCGCGGAACCCCGCCGCCTCTCCATTCCCTGGCGGGACACCCGTGAGACGGGGCGGCCGGCCGGCCGTTCCCGCCGCGGCACCAACGTCGAACGAAACACGCAACAGGAGTTTCAATCATGGCTGATACCACTCTCGTCAACGGACAGATCACCGACGCCGTCACGCAGGCCAACGTCAAGGTCCTGGGCGACGCGCCGGCCCAGGCGCTGGGTACGCTCTATCAGGTGATGGCCCAGTCGGTCGGCCTGTCCATGCAGAACGCCGTGGCCAACCAGCAGAACATGTCGACCATCGACACCGCCGTGACCACCCAGGGCGTCAACCTGATCTATTCCATGGACGTCGCCGCCGACGCGGTCGGCACCAGCGAGATCTTCAACAGCAACTCGATGGCCGGGCTGGTCGCCGCCCTGGCCGCGCTCAAGAAGTGAGATCGCCTCGGGACCGGCCGCGGCTCGCCCGACCGGTTCCGAAGGTCTTATCCACCCGTGAACGCAATCCACCCGGAAGCGAGGATAACCCATGGCTAACACCACTCCGGTCAACGGGCAGATCACCGACGCCGTCACGCAGGCCAACGTCAAGGTTCTGGGCGACGCGCCGGCCCAGGCGCTGGGCACGCTCTATCAGGTGATGTCGCAGTCGGTCGGCCTGTCCATGCAGAACGCCGTCAGCCTGCAGCAGAGCCGCAATACGATCAACACGGCCGTGACCACCCAGGGCGTCAACCTGCTCTATTCCATGGACGTCGCCGCGGACGCGGTCGCCACCAAGGACATCTTCAACGCCAACTCGATGGCGGGACTGGTCATGGTCCTGAAGGCGCTTACCGGCAAGTGACGCGCCGCGAGGGCCGGGTTCGAACCCTCGCGAGGCCAACACCCTTGCCGCCAGCGGCAAGGCCCCATGCCCCCAGAGGCATGACCACACATAGGAGGATGATGAAATGTCTGACCCCACTCTCGTCAACGGGCAGATCACCGACGCCGTCACGCAGGCGAACGTCAAGGTCCTGGGCGACGCGCCGGCCCAGGCGCTGGGCACGCTCTATCAGGTGATGTCGCAGTCGGTCGGTCTGTCGATGCAGAACGCCGTCGCCAACCAGCAGAACATGTCGACCATCGACACCGCCGTGACCACCCAGGGCGTCAACCTGATCTATTCCATGGATGTCGCGGCCGACGCGGTCGGCACCAGCGAGATCTTCGGCAGCGCGTCGCAGGTGAAGCAGTTGGTGGCCCTGATCGCCGCCATCCAGGCGTACCAGGCGTCGCAGATCCCGGGCAAGGGACAGCCCTGATCCCGGACGATGTCAGGAGGGGGCGCCAGTCCGTCGGCGCCCCTGACCTGATGGCCCCCGACCTGATGGCCCTTGGCTTGGTGGCCTGGGACCTGATGGCGGACGACTAGATCATTGGACGAAAGAAGACCCACACCATGCCCGACCCGATCGAATCATCCCCCTTCGTGGCTGGCGCCCTGACCGGCACCCTGTTGGAGCCGGCACCCCGCCAAGCCGCTTCGGTGGTCTATACCCAGCTCGCGCAGGCGATCGGCATCGCCATGCAGAACCATGTCGCACAGCATCAGAGTCTCAATACCATCATCACCGCCGTCACGACGCGGGCGTTCAACCTGCTGCTGGAGCAGGGCAAGGCCGAGGAGGCCGTCAAGCTGCTGACCGAGATGGCGAAGATCGAGGTCGCCCAACCGCTTGAGAACCTCGCCAAGGTGCTCTCGTCGGTCAAGGATGGCGAGGGCTCCGACATCGGCGCCAGGACCTCCGGCGCTCCCCACCCTCAAACCGCCGCGGGCCAGTGATCGAGCGGTCGCGACAATCGATTGAGTTCCGCCGCACCAGACCGGATTCCGACCATGCCGCGCAAAAGTTACGCCGATGACATACGCCGCCGCGTCGTGCAGGATTTGGAGGAGGGCGCCCCGGTCGGCGAGGTGATACGCAAGTATGGCATCGCCGAGGCGACCGTCTATCGCTGGCGCAACCGTTTCAGCCGGGCTGCGCTGAGCCGCGATCCGGAGAATCTGCGGCTGGAGGAGGAGAACCGCCGGCTGCGGGACCTGTACACCGAAGCGGCCTTGGAGAACCAGGCGCTCCGCGAGCGGCTGCAGAGACGCTGAGGCCACTGGTCCCACGGGCCCCGCCGTGGGCGGGGTTCGATGGATCGAGGCAACAAGAAGCCGCCCCTGGGGCGGCTTTTTTCGTGCCGATCGACCAAATACCGGGGCTGTTTCCCCTCAGCCCATTTCCGTCATATAGCCGGCCAGACGGTCGCGCAGCAGTTCCCGCGCCTGCTGGACCCGCTTTCGGGCGTTGGCCTGGGACAGGCCAAACCGTTCGGCGATGGCGCCATAGGGTTCGCCGTTGATCAGCCGCATGTTCAGCGGGCCCTTCAGGGTGTCGGGCAAGGTATCCAGGGCGCACTCCAGCACCGCTCCCAGCTCGCGGTTCAGGATCTCGGTCTCGGGCGTCGGGAGGGGGTTGTCGTGATCGGCCGCCATGTCGCCGACATCGCCCTCGTGATCGAGGACGAGAGGCTCCTGGGCTTCCAGGCGCCGGCGCCGGTGCCGGTCGACGCAGCGGTTGTGCAGCATCCGCCCCAGCCAAGCCCGCTCGTTCAGGATGACGGTGTTGCCGCTGCTCAGGACATCGACCGCGCGGCAGAACACGTCGCTGACCGCGTCCTCGGCTTCCGCGTGGTTGCCGGCGCTCCAGCGCAGGCTGAGCCCATGCAGGTAGCCTCGATGCTCCTCGTACATGCTCCTGAACCGGGCGCGGATGGCGTCGTGAAGAGCGTTGGCGTGAGGCGCGTTGGTCGCGTGCGATCCGTCCGATCGAAGCCGCCGGTACGGCGTCTCGGCGTGGTGGGGCTGGTTCGGAAACGCCGCCGGTTCGGAATGAATGGCAGAATCGAACGCGCTGCCAGCAGTATTCGCATATGTCACAACCATCCCCCACGGCCAAACTGGCTGGTCCCACGACAAGCGACCAATGGATTCTTGCTCACCATACATGTGACGAATGCTCTCGACATTTGTGAAAACAATGATCGAATACAATCATATGAATCGTGAGTGACTCTCATTTCCTCATTATCATTGTGACATAAGATCTGATGTATTTTGGTGTTCGATGGTTGGTCTATAGTCAATGACTGTTTCAGGATTGAAACCTGACGACTAGTTCCTGCTTGGAATCCATATCCGACACCAATGAGAGAGACTTCATGAACGTCACGACTTGGCATCGACGCGTGGCGCCGGGCTTTGATCGAACGGCTATAGTCCGGTGTCTTCGTCAGCATTTTGGCCCGGACCGAATTTTCGGCGGGGTGTGCCAAGTCGACGGCGCGGAAAAATTTGAATCGCTCTCATTGGAATGACGGAGATCAATGAGAGGAAATCATGTTTCGGAAGACAATAATGAGAAATAAATGATCGGGTTAATCCGTTTACAAACAACAATTACAAAAGTATTATCGGGAGGTTGCGTGTTTTTTGGATGGGGATCCAAATGCGAGAGAGCAAAGAACAGCCAAAATCAACCACCGCGACTTTAGGGGGTGGAGGCGCTGGGCATTCATCGGACGGTTTATCAGATCATGACTTGGGAATAGATCTCGATTCGATGCCGTCAGGTGCGCTGGCCCTGGGGATGGTCTATGTCGATGTCGCCCATGTCACCAGGAGGACGATGGAGGATCTGGCCGACGAGCGGCGGCGGTCCTTGACCTTGGGACGTTCCGTCACGGCCGCCGCGGTGGAGCGGATACTCGGCATTCCGCTGGCCAAGCCAGCCTCCACGCCGGCTTAGGGAGAATCGGGTCATGTCCCAGGAAATCGTAAGCGCGGTCGCCGACGCCAATCTCAAGACGGTCGCCGAATCTCCCGCCTTCTCGATGGCGGTGCTGAGCCAGTTCACCGCCCAATCGTCCGGACGGGCGATGGAGAACGCGGTGACCGCGTCCAACATGGCGAACCAGATGGCCGTGACGGCCAATAGCGCCATGATGCAGCAGATGGCGTCCAACGCCAACGCGTTGTCCAGCCTGACCACGTCGCTGGCGGCCGACAAGCAGATGATCACCAGCGCGATCTCGGCCCAGGTGGTCAACCTCGTGGGTTCGATGGGCAACGGCATCAGCGCCGTTTCCACCGCCGTGGCGGAGGGGTTGGTCAGCGTCTCGGGCGCCGCCGCCGATTCGGCGACCTCCGTCACGAGTTCCGTCGGTGGCGGGACGGCGTCCGTCTCGGGTGCCGTGGGTCAGGGGCTGACGTCGGTGTCGGGCGCCGCCGGCAAGGGAACCACCGCGGTCACCGCGGCCATCACCGATGGATTGGCGTCGGTGTCCGGAGCCGCTGGCGAGGGTGCCACGGCCGTGACCGCCGCCGTCACGGACGGAATGGCCATGATGACCGGCGTCGCCGAGGTGGGGTTGACGGCGGATGCCGCGGCGGCCATCGCCACCGCCATCGCGGAGATGCTCATACAGGTGTTCGGTGGTGGAGCCACCGCGGCCGCGTCGAAATCCGGCGTTGGCCCAGGGGGTGGCTGAGGAACCCAGCCCGGCCTCCCCCGCTACTTCGCCGCGTCCTTGAACAGGATGATCGAGATGCGGCGGTTGCGGGGGTCGTTGGGGTTCTCGGGGAACAGCGGGTCGACCTCGGCCCGGCCGCTGACATCCTTCAGCCGGCTCGCCGGCAGGCCCATCGCCGTCAGCGCCTTCAAGGTGGCGCTGGCTCGCTGGCTGGACAGGTCCCAATTGCCCTGTGGGTTGTTGGCGAAGGGCGTGGCGTCGGTATGGCCGCGGATCGCGATCTTGTTGTTCAGCGGTCCGATCGCCTGGACCACACGGGTCAGCAGCTTCCGCATATCCTCGTTCATCTGGGTGCCGCCCAGGGCGAACATGCTCTTGCCTTCGTTGTCGACGATCTGCACCCGCATGCCCTCGGGCGTCTGGTCGACCAGCAGGTTGTTCTTCAATCCCTGGAGGTCCGGCGAGTTTTCGATCGCCTGCCTCAAGGTCTCCGCCGCCTTGTCGAACTGGCGCTTCTCGCGCTGCTCTGGCGTCAGCGAGGGCGGGGCTCCCGGCCTGGGCGGCGCTCCCGCCGCCTGCTGGCCGGCGTCCTGGCCCGATTGCTTGTCACCGGAGCCACTATCCGTGCCCTCGGCGCCCTCGCCGGCGCCCGAACTGTCGCCGTCCTCCTCGCTGGGCGCCACCAGGGTGCTGGGGGCGCTCTCCTGCGCGGTGAACGCCGCGTTGGGTGATGACAGGCTGCCGGGAACGGAGATGGTGACGCCGCCCAGCAACCCGCCGGAGCCGCTGTTGGAACTGGAGACCGCCGGGCTCGGCGAGAAATAGTCGGCGAGGCTCTTGCGCTGGTCCTCGGTGGTGGAGCCGAGCAGCCAGAGCAGCAGGAAAAACGCCATCATCGCGGTCACGAAGTCGGCGTAGGCGACCTTCCACGCGCCACCATGGTGACCGCCGGCGGCGATGGTGATCCGCTTGATGATGATGGGACGCTCGCCGCCTTTGGCCATGACTCACCTGAATGACGAAATATTAAGACTTACACGACAGGATGCGTTGGTCTTGCGTAGATTTTTGCCGCGCTTTAGCGCTTTTACCAGCGTGACAAGGTGGTCAAATTGACGGAAGAACGTAAACATTTCTTTATCGGCAAGTCGGACGGTCATGCTTGCAATCGGTGGACTCGTTTTTCTCTTCATTTGCGTCTTCGGCGTTTACGCGGCGACTGGCGGCAATATGGAAATCGTGCTGCATGCCTTGCCGCACGAGATGGCGACGATCGGCGGCGCCGCCGTCGGCACTTTCCTGATCTCCAACAGCGGGCACGGCATCAAGCACGCGCTGAAGGACATGGCAAAGGTCCTGAAGGGAGCCAAGTTCAAGAAGGCCGACTACATGGACATCCTGACGCTGATGTTCCAACTGCTCAAGCTGGCCAAGAACAAGGGCACCGTCGCGATCGAGCCCCATATCGAAAAGCCCGGTGAAAGCGCCATCTTCCAGGCCTATCCCAAGATCAACCACGATCACTTCGCGCAGGATCTCATCTGCGACTACCTGCGCATGGTGTCCATGAGCCAGGACGACCCGCACCAGGTCGAGGAGATCATGGACCGCGAGATCAAGGGCTTCCACGCGGAGGGCGAGCACGTCGCCCACGCGTTCCAGGGCATGGCCGACGCCCTGCCGGCGCTGGGCATCGTCGCCGCCGTGCTGGGCGTGGTCAAGACCATGGGCTCGCTGAACGAACCACCGCCCGTGCTCGGCAAGATGATCGGCGGCGCGCTGGTCGGAACCTTCCTGGGCGTGTTGCTGGCCTATGGCATCTTCGGCCCGATCGCGACCCGCCTGAAAGGCATCTACGACGACGAGATCAAGTTCTACCACGTGATCCGCGTGATCATCACCGCCCACCTGCATGGCCAAGCGCCGCAGATCAGCGTCGAGACCGGCCGTAAGGCGATCTCGCATGAATACATGCCAAGTTTCGCCGAGGTCGAGGAAAAGCTGAACTCGCTTCCCCCGGTCTGAACGGAGGATAGCGAAAAAGGCCCCTCCCGGCGTTGGACCGGGAGGGGCCTTTTTTGTTTGGGCCGATCCTCGTCTGGACCGGCGGTGTTAGCCGGAGGTCTTGGTCACCATCGGGTTCGCCTGGGGCTGGCTGGGAAGCTGGCGGAACAGCGAGGTGCCGATCAGCAGGTCGACCGCGCGCTGCAACTGGTAATCCTCGGCGCTGCCCGGTACGGCGTCCGACTTGGGGGCCGCGGCGCCGGTGGCGGGCGGCGTGGCCGGCTGGTTCTTCAGGGTGTCGTTGCTCAGGGCGCCGCGCAGGTCGGCTTCCTTCCGTCCCGGCGCTTGGGCCACCTTCTCAAGCTTTGCCTGTTCCACGGTGATGTCGGGGGTGACGCCGAGCGCTTGGATCGACCGGCCCGACGGCGTGTAGTAGCGCGCCGTGGTGATCTTCATGGCCTTCTGGTCGCGGAGCGGCATGATCGTCTGGACGGAACCCTTGCCGAAGGTCTGGGTCCCCATCAGGACCGCCCGGTGCTGATCCTGCAACGCGCCGGCCACGATCTCCGAGGCGGAGGCCGAACCGCCGTTGACCAGCACCACGATCGGCAAGCCCTTGGTCAGGTCACCGGCCGCCGCGTCGAACCGCTGGGTCTCGACCCCGTCGCGGCCCCGCGTGGAGACGATGTTGCCCTTGTCGATGAAGCTGTCGGCGACCGAGACCGCCTGGTCCAGCAAGCCGCCGGGGTTGTTGCGCAAGTCGATGACATAGCCGATCAGCTTGGAGCCAAGCTGCTGCTGGAGCGTCTGCACCGCCTTCTCCAGGCCCGGCTGGGTCTGGCGGCTGAAGCCGGTGATCCGGATATAGCCGACATCGCCTTCCGCCCGCGACTTGACCGGCTGGCTCTTGATCACCTCGCGGGTCAGGCTGACCTCGAACGGGGTCGTCTCCGCCTGTCCGCGGCGGACCATCACCTTGATCGGCTGGCCGACCGGCCCACGCATCTTGTCGACCGCCTGCTTCAGGCTGAGCCCTTGGACCGGCTCCCCGTCGATCTGGGTGATCAGGTCGCCGGTCTGGAAGCCGGCGCGGGCCGCCGGCGTGTCGTCGATCGGCGAGATCACCTTGACGTAGCCGTTCTCCAGCGTGACCTCGATTCCCAGGCCACCGAACTCGCCGCGGGTCTGGACCTGCATCTCGGTGAAGTCGTCGGTGTCCAGGAAGCTGGAATGGGGATCGAGCGAGGTCAGCATGCCGTTGATCGCGGCCTTGACGAGCTGGTCGTCGGTGACCTTCTCGACATATTGCCCGCGCACGCGCTCGAACACCTCGCTGAACAGGCCCAGCGCCCGCTCGTCGATCGCGTTCTGGGAGGAGGCCGCCTGGGCGGCCGGAGCGGTCGCCTTGACCGGTGTCGCCGCTGGGGGTTGCGCCAGCACCGGCGCTGGCGCCAAGAGCGCCAGCGACACGAAGGCGGCGGGAGCGAATTTCTGCGTCATGCGGGCGGGGTCCTGTGACGGGCTGTGATCAGGTGGTTGAAACAGGGGTGCTGGCACGGGCTGCGCTATCGTTACGATACACCATTCGGGCCACCGAGAAAGAGAACAGGAATATGGTTAATCGAAGGTTATGAAAAATCGGATCGCGGTGGCGTACCCCTTGTTGGCTGGCGCGACGGCGCCCCCTTCACAGCGCGGTGTCGCTGTGGAACACTCCGGGTTGCCGCAGCGCATTAAAACAGGATGACTTTCAATGATCAGACGATGGTTCGGCGCTTTCGCCGCGGTATCCGTGGCGGTGGGCGTCTCCACATCGGCGTTGGCCGCCGACCTGCCCAAGGTGACCTTGGCGATGAGCGGCTGGACGGGCTTCGCCCCTATCACGCTGGCTCAGAAGGCTGGCATCTTCGAGCGCAACGGCATCCAGGTCGAGATCAAGAAGATGCCGACCTCCAACCGGCACCAAGCGATGGCGTCCGGCGACGTCCAGGCCATCGCCACGACCGTCGATACCCACATCCTGTACGCGTCGAGTGGCGTGCCGGTGACCCAGGTGCTGACGCTCGACACCTCGGCGGGCGGTGACGGCGTCGCGGCGCGTGAGGGCATCGGCTCGCTCAAGGAGGCCAAGGGCAAGTCGGTCGCCGTCCAGTTCGGCGGCGTACCCCAGTTCTGGCTGGCCTATCTGCTTAAACAGCAAGGTATGAAGCTGGACGACGTCAAGCTGACCAACCTGGAGCCGAAGGACGCCGCCAACGCCTTCGTCGCCGGCCAGTTCGACGTGGCGGTGACGTACGAGCCGTACCTGTCGACCGTGCGGTCGAACAACGCCGGCAAGATCATCGTCACCTCCGCCGAAACGCCCGGCGTCATCGTCGACACCCTGGCGTTCCAGCCCGACTACATCGCCAAGAACCCCAAGGTCGTCCAGGCGATGGTCAAGTCGTGGTTCGAGGCGCTGGACTTGATCAAGGCCCAGCCCGACGAATCCTTCAAGATCATGGGCGCCGATGTCAACCAGACGCCGGAGCAGTTCAAGGACTCGGCCAAGTTCGTCAAGTGGTACGACCGCGACATGAACAAGACCTACATGAGCGAGACGCTGCCGAAGTTCCTGAAGGAGGCCAACGAGATCATGGTCGAGGCCAAGCTGGTCCGCCGTCCGGCCGATACCGACCCCATGGTCGACGCCTCGTTCGTGAAGTGAGCCGCCCGCCTGATGAGTAAGTGGTTCACGCCTTTGAAGCCGGTGTCCTCCGGACGCCGGATCACGCTGGGTATCCTTGGTTTCGTCGTGGTGGTGGCCCTCTGGTGGGCCGTCACCGCCAGCGGTCTGGTCAAACCCCTGTTCCTGGCGGGTCCCGGGGCCACCTTGCTGGCCGGCTATGGCCTGTTCTTCGAGTTCGGCTTCCTCGGCGACGTCGCGGTCACGGTCGGCCGCGTGCTGGGGGGCTTCCTGATCGCCACGGCGGTGGCGGTGCCCCTGGGCATCGCCATGGGCGCCTTCAAGTCGGTGGAGGCGTTCTTCGAGCCGCTGATCTCCTTCGCGCGCTACCTGCCGGCGTCGGCCTTCATCCCGTTGCTGATCCTGTGGGCGGGAGTGGGCGAGGCGCAGAAGCTGTCGGTGATCTTCATCGGCGCCGTCTTCCAGATCTGTTTGATGGTCGCGGTGATCGTCGGCGGCACGCGGGCCGAACTGGTCGAGGCGGCATACACGCTGGGCGCCAGGAACCGCGGCGTCGTGCTGCGGGTGATGCTGCCCGCCGCGGCGCCCCAGATCTTCGAGACGCTCCGTCTGGTGCTCGGCTGGGCCTGGACCTACGTGATCGTCGCGGAGCTGATCGGCGCCAGCGCCGGCATCGGCTTCATGATCATCGACGCCCAGCGGTTCCTGGACACGGGCCAGATGATCTTCGGCATCTTCGTGATCGGCGTCATCGGGCTGGTCTCCGACTACCTGTTCAAGCAATTGAACAGGCACCTGTTCTCCTGGGCGGCATCATGAGCAGCTTGAGCATCGAAGGCGTCGGGCGGGTCTTCCCTCCGGCGCGGCGCGGTGGCGCGGATACGGTGGCGCTCCAGCCGACCGACCTGCAAGTCGCCGACAACGATTTCATCACCATCCTGGGCCCATCCGGCTGCGGCAAGTCCACCCTGCTGCGCATCGTCGCCGGCCTGGACCAGCCGAGTTCCGGCCGGGTCCTGATGGACGGCCAGCCGGTCGGAGGACCGGGTCCCGATCGCGGCATGGTCTTCCAGTCCTACAGCCTGTTCCCCTGGATGACGGTGCGGGACAACATCTGCTTCGGCCTGCGCGAGAAGGGCCTGCCGAAACCCCAACAGAAGGAGATCTCCGACTATTTCCTGGAGCGGGTGGGGCTCCGCCAGTTCGCCGACCACTTCCCCAAGACGCTGTCCGGCGGCATGAAGCAGCGGACGGCGCTGGCGCGCGCTCTGGCCAACGATCCCAAGGTCCTCCTGCTGGACGAACCATTCGGCGCCCTCGACCACCAGACCCGCGCCCTGATGCAGGAGCTGTTGCTGGGCATCTGGGAGTCGGATCAGAAGACGGTGCTGTTCGTCACCCACGACATCGAAGAGGCGATCTTCCTGGCGAACCGCGTCGTCGTGATGACGGCACGGCCGGGCCGGATCAAGTGCGACATCCCGATCGACATGCCGCACCCCCGCACCTACAAGGTCAAGACCACCCAGGAGTTCGCCGACCACAAGGCCCGCCTGACCGAGGAGATCCGCGTCGAGACGATCCGCGCCGACGCCATGGCGGTGTCCGCCTGAAGGTCGTGAAGTTTATACAAATCAAATAGTTGGCGGTGGAGAGTCGGTAGATCGGGTAGAGCGAAGCGGCACCCGACAAGCAGGCGAGTTGGTGTCGGCTGCCGCTCCGCTGTAGCCGACCTACGGCTAAACGCCTGAAATCATGTAAAAAAAGGCACAGGTACTTGGTACTCTGGAATTCATATAACCGCGAGTGCTCATCGGTCATATAATCCGTCGCGGTTCAATATCCCCTCATCAATACTCAAGCCCTCTTCCAAAGTCGCCAGCAGACGTTTCCATGCCAGAGAACGATCCGCATCGATTGGGGACTTCTCGTGGGGGACTAGTCGCGCGACCGGCACGCCGCGTTGAGTGATGATGACAGTCTCTCCTTTGGCTGCGCGCTTGAGCAGGGTTGGGAATTGACGTCTGGCATCAGCCGCGGAAATGGCGCGAGGCATTTCGCGAGATTTCCATTCTGGTGTCGCCATGGTGTTTTCCGATCGTTCGCGGGTAAGGTCCGAGTAGCGCCGCGCCATGCTTTTTGGCACCAACCGCACAATACGCTATGCCCCTGCCAGCGATCCAAACCTATCTTGATCCCAGGGGTCGGAAGGGAGCAGCCGGAGTGCCCAAAACCAGTTCAATGATCCATCGCCTGCCGCTGGTCGCCGCGGCCATGATGATCACCATCGGCGTCGCCGAGGCGCAGCTCGTCGGGCATGGCGGGATGGTCAAGGGGGTGGCTGTTTCCGGCGATGGGGGAACGGTCGCCAGCGCCGGCTTCGACTACTCGGTGATGGTCTGGGACCTCAAGGCCGCCAAGGCGGTGGCCCGGCTGCGGGGGCATGAGGCGGCGGTGAACGGGGTGGTCTTCACCGCCGCCGGTGGGCCTGTTGGCGAGCGGATCGTCAGCGGCGGGGATGACGGCAGGGTGCTGCTGTGGCGGCTGGATGGGGCCGAGCCGGAGCGGGTCATGACCGGGCACAAGGGCCGCGTCGCGGCGGTGGCGGTCTCTCCCGATGGGCAAGTCGCGGCGTCGGCGGCGTGGGACAGGACGCTGAGGCTGTGGGACTTGGCGACCGGCGCCCAGGTCGCGGAACTGACCGGGCATGCCGGCAACGTCAACGCCGTGGCGTTCACGCCCGATGGCGGGCGGATCGTCAGTGCCGGCGAGGATGGCACCATCCGGGTCTGGGACCGGCGCGATGGCGCGGAGATCAAGCTGATCGGCGGCGGGATGCCGCTCACCACGCTGGGGGTCACACCCGATGGCGGAAGCGTGATCGCGGGCGGGGCCGAGGGCAGGGTGCGGGTTTGGGACCTCGCGACCGGCGCCGAGCGGCCCGAGTTGGAGAACGCCGAGCCCGTCCCGGTCCTAGCGGTCGCGGTGGCGCCGGACGGGCTGACGGTCGCCGCAGCCGGCGTCAACGGCGTGGTGACGCTTTGGTCACTGGGGGAGGGGCCGGTGCTCCATACCCTCGCCGGGCAACGCGGACCGGTCTGGGGGCTGGCTTTCACGCCCGATGGCGGGCGGCTGCTGACGGCGGGCGGCGACGGCGCCATCCGCATCTGGGATACGACGACGGGCGGCGAGATCCGGACCGGCGCTCCGGCGGTGGCCATGGCCTCGGCCGGGGATGGCGGGGAGCGGGGCGCGCGGCTGTTCCGCCGCTGCGACGCCTGCCACACGATCACCGCCGATGGCGGCAACAAGGCGGGGCCGACGCTCCATGGCGTGTTCGGACGCCGGATCGGGACGGTGCCGGGCTATCCGTATTCGGACGCTCTGCGGAACGGCGATCTGGTCTGGACGCCGGAGACGGTCAGCGACCTGTTCAAGCGGGGGCCGGATGTCGTGACGCCCGGCACCAAGATGCCGGTCCAGACCATCGGCAACGACGAGGAGCGGGAGGAACTGATCCGCTGGCTGGAAAAAGTAACGGCGCCCCACTGAGTGGGGCGCCGCCGCTTGGTGCTCGATCGGGATCGAGCGGGATCGAGCGGGTATCAGCTGGCCTCGGCCTGCTTCGAGGCGCGCTTGCGCTCGTTGGGATCGAGGTGCTTCTTGCGCAGCCGGATCGACTTCGGCGTCACTTCCAGCAACTCGTCGTCGGCGATGTAGGACATCGCCTTCTCCAAGGTCATCACGATCGGGTTGGTCAGCCGAACCGCCTCGTCCTTGCCGGCGGCGCGGATGTTGGTCAGCTGCTTGCCCTTCAGGACATTGACTTCCAGGTCGTTGCCGCGGGTGTGCTCGCCGATGATCATGCCCTGGTAAACCGGAACGCCGGGATCGATCATCATCGGGCCGCGGTCTTCCAGGTTCCACAGCGCGTAGGCGACCGCCATGCCGTCGCCGTTGGAGATCAGGACGCCCGTGTGGCGCGACGCGATCGAACCCTTGTACGGGGCATAGCCGTGGAACAGCCGGTTCATCAGGCCGGTGCCGCGGGTGTCGGTCATGAACTCGCTCTGGTAGCCGATCAGGCCACGCGACGGGACATGGAACACCAGGCGCGACTTGCCGGCACCCGACGGCTTCATCTCGATCAGGTCGCCCTTGCGCTCGGAGACCTTCTGGACGACGCTGCCCGAGAACTCCTCGTCGACGTCGATCACGACCTCCTCGATCGGCTCCAGGCGCTGGCCGGTGACCGGGTCGCTCTGGAACAGCACGCGCGGACGCGAGATCGACAACTCGAACCCCTCGCGGCGCATGGTCTCGATCAGGATGCCCAGCTGAAGCTCGCCGCGGCCGGCGACCTCGAAGGCGTCGGCGCCCTCGGTCTCGCTGACCTTCAGGGCGACATTGCCCTCGACTTCGCGGAACAGCCGGTCGCGGATCATGCGGCTGGTGACCTTGTCACCCTCGCGGCCGGCCAGCGGGCTGTCGTTGACCGAGAAGGTCATCGCCAGGGTCGGCGGGTCGATCGGCTGGGCCGGCAGGGCGGTGTCGACGGCGGGATCGCAGATGGTGTCGGCGACGGTGGTCTTGGTCAGGCCGGCGATGGCGACGATGTCACCCGCCTGCGCCTCGTCCACACCGACGCGCTCCAGGCCGCGGAAGGCCAGCAGCTTGGAGATGCGGCCCGTCTCGATCACCTTGCCGTCCCGCGACAGCGACTTGATCTGCATGTTGGCGCGGGCGGTGCCGGTCTCGATCCGGCCCGTCAGGATGCGGCCCAGATAGGGATTGGCTTCCAGCGTCGTCACCAGCATCGTGAAGTTCGGGTCGTCCTTGTTGGCGGCGACCTTCGGCGACGGCACATGGCGGCGGACCAGCTCGAACAGCGGCTTCATGTCGACGCGCTCGGCTTCCAGGCTCTCGGCGGCCCAGCCGTTGCGGCCGGACGCGAACAGGGTCGGGAAGTCGAGCTGCTCGTCGTTCGCCTCGAGGGCGGCGAACAGATCGAACACCTCGTCATGGACCTCGTGCGGACGGGCGTCCGGACGGTCCACCTTGTTGATCACGACGATGGGGCGCAGACCGAGCTTCAGCGCCTTGCCGACCACGAACTTGGTCTGCGGCAGCGGGCCCTCGGCGGCGTCCACCAGCACGACGACGCCGTCGACCATGCTCAGGATGCGCTCGACCTCGCCGCCGAAATCGGCGTGGCCAGGGGTGTCGACGATGTTGATCCGGGTGCCGTCCCACAACACGGACGTGCACTTGGCGAGGATGGTGATGCCGCGCTCACGCTCCAGGTCGTTGCTGTCCATCGCCCGTTCGGCGACCTGCTGGTTTTCGCGAAAGGAACCGGATTGACGAAGCAACACGTCGACCAATGTGGTCTTGCCATGGTCGACGTGTGCGATGATGGCGATATTCCGCAGATCCATACCGAACTTCTCTGATGTCCCGGGTTGAGCCGCGGCGTACCGCGGGCAAACAAAAATGCCCGGATAAACACGTGGAGATAGGATCACGATCCTTCTCAAGTGCCCGGGTCATATTGCGGCGCAGTATACAGTTTGCGCCATGAACTACAAGCTGAACCGGCGCGGCGCTTACGCCGACCGGCCATGTTCGAAAGGATGGGGAGCGGTCCCGCCGCTTTCAAGGGCGGTTCCCGGCCGAATGGCCCGCCAAATAAGCCCAAGGCGCCGCCGTCCAGCCTTGCCATGGGGAACATCGTCAGTCAGGACTGTGTTTGCCAACCACCGATCGAACGGAGAAGACCCCTGAAGTCCGGCTTCCGCCTCCCAGACGCCCTCAAATCCAGTTCCACCCGGTCACGGAGCGGGGCCCGGAAATCCTTCCGCCGCGAGCGCGCGGGATTGACCAAGGGCGCGCTCGGCCTCGCCCTGGTCCTGGCGGCCGGCGTGATCGTCGTGGCTCCCGTCTCCGCGCAGCAGACACCTTACGAGGTCACCCTGACCGGCACGGATGACGGTACCCTGCGCGAGCTGCTGCAAGGCACCGCCACCCTGTTCCGCCTGTCCGAGCAGCCGCCCCCCAGCCCGATCGGACTGCGCCGCCGCGCCGACGCGGATCAGGAGAGGCTGCAAACCGCGCTCCGCTCGGTCGGCTACTACGACGCCAAGGTCGAGATCGCGGTCGATACCGACGTGACTCCGGCCAAGGTCGCCATCACCGTGACGCCCGGCCCGGAATACAAGTTCGACCGCATCGCGGTGGCGGGCGCCGGCGGCGTGGCGCTGGAGGGGGCGCCGATCACGGCCGGCGACATCGGCATCCAGGTCGGCGAGCGCGCGTCGTCCGCCACCGTGGTGGACGCCGAGACCCGGATCACCAACCAGCTCTCCAACCGCGGGTTCGCCTTCGCCAGGATCGCCGATCGCCGGGTCGTGGTCGATCACGAGGCCCGGACCATGGATGTCACCTACACGGTCGATCCAGGGCCGCTGACCCGCTTCGGCGCCGTCAGCGTCGAGGGGCTGGAGGGGGTCAGCGAACAACTCGTCCGCAACCGCATCCCATGGCGACCCGGCGACCAGTTCAAGCCCTCCGACACCGAGGACGCCCGGCAGGCGATCTCCGCCCTGGGGCCGTTCTCGTCGGTCCGGGTCGGCTTGGCCAAGGAGCCCGGTCCCGATGGCGTGACGCCGGTGACCGTCACGGTCGCCGAGCGGCCACGCCGGGTGATCGGCGCCGGGTTCAACTATTCCAGCGAGGACGGCTTCGGCGTCAGCGCGTCGTGGGCGCACCGCAACCTGTTCGGCGGGGCGGAACAGCTCAGATTATCGGCCACCCTGTCGCGGATCGGCGAGAACGATGTCGGCGACGTCGAGGCGCGGCTGAACGCCAACTTCCGCAAGCCCGACTTCCTCAGCGTCAACCAATCGCTGATTTTGGACGCCAGCTTGGTCCGCGAGCGGCCGGATGCCTACGACCGCGACGCCGTCGTGTTCTCCGCCCTGCTGGAGCGGAAGCCGCTGGAGGGGTTGACGGTCACCGGCGGCATCACGCTGGAGCAAAGCAGTGTCACCGATCCGCCCGCCGGCACGGTCGACAGCACCCTGGTCGGCATCCCGCTGAAGCTCACCTACGACGGCACCAACGACCTGCTCAATCCGACCAGGGGCTTCCGCACCGACCTGCTGGTGACGCCCTACCAGCAGATCGGCGGCGCCGACAGCAACTTCACCATCGCCCGAGTCACCAACAGCGCCTATTTCGACTTCGCCGGCGATGGCCGCTACGTCGCGGCGGGACGCTTCTCGCTGGGCAGCATCATCGGATCCAGCACGACCGACATCCCGGCGGACAAGCGTTTCTACGCCGGCGGCGGCGGATCGATCCGCGGCTATGGCTATCAGGATGTCGGGCCGCGCGACGCGCTGGGCGAAACCCTGGGCGGTCGTAGCCTGGTCGAGGTCGGCGCCGAGATGCGTGTCAAGGTGACCGACACCATCGGCATCGTGCCCTTCATCGACGGCGGCAACGTGTACGAGGACTCGACACCTGATTTCTCTGAGGAGTTGCGTTGGGGTGCCGGCATAGGTGCCCGTTATTACACGGGCTTCGGTCCCTTGCGGGTGGATGTCGCGGTACCCCTAAACAAACAACCCGGCGATTCAAGCTGGCAGCTCTACATCAGTATTGGGCAGGCTTTTTAAAGTCACAACTCTGCTATGATCCGCTCCCGCGCCGCGTTTCGGATCATGCCAGTGCTGCGACAATACTATGTTAACCGCCTGAATGACGATCTGCCGCGCTGGGTCGAGCGAGGGTGGATACGGCTCCACGACGCAGAGGCCGTGCTGGCCGACGCGCGGTCGTCCCAGCCTTCGCGAGCCAAGACTCCGAACCTGCTGGCGCTGCTGGGGGCGGTGCTGATCGCGGTCGGCGCGCTGCTGTTCCTGGCGGCCAACTGGGAAGGACTGGGCCGCCTGTCCAAGCTCGCCATCCTGTTCGGCGCCCTGTGGGCGGTCCATGGGATGGCCTGGGCCTCCTTGCGGGCGGGCATGGAGCAGATCGCCGAGGCGCTGCTGCTGCTGGGCGTGCTGCTGTTCGGCGCCGGAATCCTATTGATTGGACAGATCTACCACCTGTCGGCCGATCCGCCCGCTGGCGTGCTGCTGTGGGCTCTGGGGGCCATCCTGGCGGCCTGGGCATGGCCCAGCCAGTGGGCGGCCTGCGCGGCGCTGGCCCTCGTGACCGTCTGGTTCAGCCTCGCGGCACCGGACTCGTCCCTGCGGGTCTACCTGCCTTTCCTGCCGGTCTGGGCGGCGCTGCTGCCCCCGATCGTCCGCATGCGCTGGATGACGGCCTACACTGTGGCGTTGGCGTCGCTGGCCTGGTTCATCCTGGCGACGCTGTTCGCGCCGCTCTCGGCCACGGGGGCGTCGGAGGCCGACATGCTGCGGCTCGGATCCGCCATCGCGGTGGCGCTGCTGGGAGTGGGCGAAGTCCTCGCCGCGTCGCGGCGCGCCGCCGATTTCGCGACACCGCTGGAACGGCTGGCCCTGATCGGCGTGGTGGCCGGGGTCTCGCTGCTGGCGATGCCGGTGGTTCGGTTCGACCTGTCGGAGGTCGGCCAGGGGTTTTGGGCGGAGGTGGCGGCCGTCCCGCTGCTGCTCGGCGCCGCCGGGGCCGCGGTCGCTTGGCGCCGGGGTGGCGGACCGCTGGCCGCCGGAGCGGTGGCGCTGGTGGCGGCCTTCACCGCCGAGGCGCTGGTCCCGACAGGGTGGCGCGCGGTCTCGCTGATCACTCTGAACGTCGCCCTGGTCGCGGCCTTGATCGGCATGATCGCCGAGGGTTATCGGCGCGATGACCGGTTCATCGTCAACCTTGGCTTCCTGTCCTTCGCGCTGACGGTCCTGAGGCTCTACTTCGACACGTTCTGGCTGCTGTTCGACCGGTCGCTGTTCTTCATGCTGGGAGGTTTGCTGGTGATCGGGCTCGGCTGGTTGCTGGAGCGGAAGCGGCGCGATCTGGTCGGCGGCCTGGGAGACGCCGCGTGATCCGGGGCTCGCGCCTGCTGGCGCTGGCGTTGGCCCAGACCGCCGTGCTGGCGGCCCTGATCGGCTTCCGCCAATGGACGCTGGAGACGGGCACGCCGGTCGTGCTGGCGATCCGCCCGGTGGACCCGCGCTCGCTGTTCCAGGGCGACTATGTCGAACTGAGCTACGACATCGGACACCTGCGGCTGGACCGCTTGGCCGGCGATAACGACCTGGAGCGCGGACAGACCGTCTATGTCGACATCCAGCCGGGCAAGCCCACGTGGCAGCCCACCGGCATCTGGCACCAGCGCCCGGCCGCGACGCCGACCGGCGTGGTGCTGCGCGGCCGGGTCACTTGGGTCAACGAGCAGCAATGCGAGGAGTCGGGTTCCGGCGAGTCCTCCGCCGTCGTCCCGTGCCGGATCGCCGGCATCCGCTACGGCATCGAGAGCTACTTCGTGTCGGAGGGGTAGGGCGCCCGGCTGGAGCGCCCGGCCGAGGGCGAGCGGATCGACATCCGCGTCGCGGTCAATCGGGCGGGCACGCCCGCGATCTCCGCCATCCTGGTCAATGGCGAGCCACGGTACCAGGAGGGGCTGTTCTAGAGGCTCCCTCCGGCCTCACGGCTCATGCCCTCACAGCTTATCCGGCAGCTTGAAAGCGGTCTTCCGCTCGCTGTGGCGATCGACCAGATAGTCGGCCCGGTCGCGCAGCAGCCACGTGAAGCGCACCAACTCCTCCATCACGTCGATCACCCGGTCCAGCAAGGGGCCCGGCAGCATCCTGCCGGCCTCGTCGAACTGTTCATAGGCCTTGGGTACGCTGGACTGGTTGGGGATGGTGAACATCCGCATCCAGCGGCCGAGTAGGCGCAGCGTGTTGACCGCGTTGAAGCTTTGCGATCCGCCGGAGACCTGCATCACCGCAAGCGTCCTGCCCTGGGTCGGCCGGATAGAGCCTTCCGACAACGGCAGCCAATCGATCTGGTTCTTGAAGACGCCGGTCACGGCACCGTGCATCTCGGGACTGCACCAGACCTGTCCCTCGGACCAGATCGACAGGTCGCGCAACTCCCGCACCTTGGGATGATCGGGCGTCGTGCTATTGGCCATCGGCAGGTCGCGCGGGTCGAAGGTCCGGGTCTCCGCCCCCATGGCGTCGAGCACCCGCGCCGCCTCCTCGGTCAGCAGGCGACTGTAGGAGCGTTCCCGCAGCGAGCCGTACAGCAGCAGGATACGGGGTGGATGCGTGCTCCGCTCGGCGGGTTCGAGCCGGGCGAGATCGGGGGGAGACAGCAATTCGGGAGTTGCCGCAGACGGCGTGGCGGGGTCGGAAGGCGCGTGGGAGGTCATGTCGTCTTTCATGCTTTGCCGCCAGCCACGGCGACGGCGTGGTCGTGTGGGAAATAGCGCCGTCCAAGCCTCAGGGCGACATGCACCAGAAGGACCAGCACCGGCACCTCGACCAGCGGGCCGATGACGGCGGCGAAGGCGACCGGCGAGGCGAGCCCATAAGCCGCGATGGCGACCGCGATCGCCAGCTCGAAATTATTGCCGGCGGCCGTGAAGGCGATGGCGGTGGTGCGCGGGTAGTCCGCCTCGATCAGCTTGCCCATCGCGAAGCTGATGACGAACTGGACCAGGAAGTAGATCGAGAGCGGAACCGCGATGAGGAGGGCGTCGGCCGGCAGCCGCACCACGTCGGCGCCCTTCAGGCTGAACATGGCGACGATGGTGAACAGCAAGGCCGCCAGCGTGATCGGGCCGATGCGCGGCAGGAACTCGCGTTCGTACCAAGCCTGGCCCTTCCTCGCCGTCAATGTGCGACGGGTCAGGAACCCGGCGAGGAACGGAATGCCCAGATAGATCAAGACCGCGTTGGCGATGGTCCAGAAGCTGACATTGACCACGCTGCCCTCCAGGCCGAACAGGGGTGGCAGGATTGTCAGGAAGAACCAGGCGTAGACGCTGAAGAATAGGATCTGGAAGATCGAATTGAACGCGACCAAGCCGGCCACATACTGATTGTCGCCGCGGGCGAGCTGGTTCCAGACCAGCACCATGGCGATGCAGCGGGCGAGGCCGATCAGGATCAGCCCGGTCATGTATTCCGGGTGATCGCGGAGGAACAGGACCGCCAGACCGAACATCAGGAACGGCCCGATCAGCCAATTCTGCGCGAGCGACAGGAGGAGCACCCGCTTGTCGGCGAAAACGTGGTGAAGTTCCTCGTACCTGACCTTCGCCAGCGGCGGATACATCATCAAGATCAAGCCGATGGCGATCGGGATGTTGGTGCTGCCGATCGACAGGCCGTCGAGCGCCGCCGGCAGACCCTCGAACACCGTACCGAGCAGGACACCCAGCGCCATCGCCAGGAAGATCCACAAGGTCAGATAGCGGTCGAGAAAGGATAATCGCGAGGCGGGCGCGCTGGTTGTCATGGGTTTTCCCATTGGAGCGTAAGACGGATCGTCAGGGGATGCGGCGGCCATCGGCATCGATGACGCGTTCCCCATCCTCCTTGGTGAACTCGCCCCGCTGCGGTGAGGGCAGAAGATCGAGCACGGCCTCGGAAGGCCGGCAGAGCTTGACGCCCAGCGGCGTCACGACGATGGGGCGATTGATCAGGATGGGATGCGCCATCATGGCATCGATCAGTTGGTCGTCGCCCAGGGACGGATCGTCCAGACCCAGCTCATCGTATGGCGTGCCTTTCTGGCGCAGCACGTCGCGGACCGGCACGTCCATGCGCCGGATCAAACCGACCAACTCATCGCGGCTCGGCGGGGTCTTGAGGTATTCGATCACCACCGGCTCCTCCCCGCTGTTGCGGATCAGGGCCAGGGTGTTGCGCGACGTGCCGCATTTGGGATTGTGGTAGATCGTCACCGTCACTGGGCGTGCTCCTGTTCGGCGTCGGTCAAGTTGCCGATGTCCTCGATCCGCTTCTTGAGGGAAATCTTGTCCAACGCTTCGATGCGCAGGCTGGTGAAGATCTTGATGCGGCTTTCCAGCTGGATGTACGCCAGCTTGAACGCCTTCAGCATCTTGTCCTCCGATCCGACGAAGGCGGCGGGATCCTCGACGCCCCAATGCGCCGACATCGGCTGGCCCGGCCAGATCGGGCAGATCTCGTTCGCCGCGTTGTCGCAGACGGTGAAGACGAAATCGAGCGCTGGCGCGCCGGGCTGGGCGAACTCCTCCCACGACTTGGACCGGAAGCCGCTGGTGTCGTAGTTGAGGTTCCGCAGCAGGGCGAGCGTCAGGGGATGAACCTGACCCTTGGGATGGCTGCCCGCGCTGAACGCGCGGAACTTTCCCTTGCCCCAGTGGGACAGGGCGGCCTCCGCGAGGATGCTGCGGGCGGAATTGCCAGTGCATAGGAACAGGACATTGTAGATCCGGTCTGACATCGCGCTTCCTCACGAAAAAGGTTGATTGACGATCAGGCTTTGAAGCTCGCCCTTGGCAACTCCGGTTCGGCGCCATCCTCGCGCCGGGCGCCCGGCTGGCAAACCGGCGCGCAGGAGACGGCGCCGCCGCAGCAGTTTTCGGTCAAGTAGGCCATGAGGTCGTTCATGGCCGTGAAATCGGTGGCGTAGATGATCTGTCGGCTGACGCGGCGTTGGGTGATCAGGCCCGCTTGGGTCAATTGCTGGAGGTGGAAGGTCAGCGATGACGGGGTCAGTCCCAGATTCTGGGCGATGACGCCCGCCGCCAGCCCATCCGGGCCCCGCGCCACCAGCATGCGGAAGACCGCCAGCCGGGTTTCGTGGGCCAGGGCGCCCAGGCTGGCGGTGGCTTGGGATGAGTCCATGTCCAGGTTGTTCCCATTGTTCGACGAATATCGAAATACAATGGGGCCGTAACTGCTGTCAACGATAATTCAACGATAGTCGAAATGTTGTGGGTGGCGGCTGGCCAGACGGGAAAAAGGCCACGCGGGGGGCGAACCCGCGTGGCCTTGTGGCGCCGGACGAAAGGGTGTCGGCGATCAGTTCTGGGGTGGAGCGGCCGGAGCGGGTTGCCCCTGCGGACCGGGCTGGCCGGCGGGCGGCTGGTCGGAGCCCAGCTTGCGGACGACGGTGGCGAGGCCATCGCGCGCCTTCTTCGCCAACTCGACATCGGCGTCGGTCGCTTCGTGGAAGAAGACGGTGAAGATGTCGCCCTGGCTCTTGTAGAACAGGATGGCGACGTTGATCTTGCCTTCCTTCGGGCTGCAGGTGACCATCGCCGTGCGCATGGTCACGCGCGGTAAGGTTTCCACCGGCGCCGGGGTCGCGCTGTACTCGCCGCCGCACCGCTGCTTCAGGACATCCAGGTAGTTGGTCGTCAGAACCGCGAAATCGGCGTTCGGCGGAGCCTTCGACTCGCGCACGCCGCCGAACACCGGGCCCAGGCGCCACGCGAAGTCGGCGGGCCGGCGGTCTTCGGGAACGCCCGCCAGCGACAGCGGCACCGCTTGGCGCAACCCCGCGGCGTTGAGGATGGCGCGCAGGGTGTCGGGCAGCGTCACGGCGACCGGCTTGGGCCCGCCGGGGCCTCCTTGGGCGGCGCCAGGCTTGCCGGCGGCGCCGACCCCCGCCTGCTGGGCGCAGGTCCGCAGGTCGCCCAAGGCTTTCGCCGTGCCGCGTAGTTGGAAGATCGCGGTATCGGTCGGGCCCTGCATGATCAGCCGGGAGCCCTTGCGCATGCCTTCGTACAATCCGTCGTCGTTGCCGGTGGAGACCACCAGCAGGTCCGGCTCCACCGCCAATGCCGTGAAGTTGCGCTTGACCGTCTCGTCGACCCTGACGCTCATCGGGAACTTGGTTCCCTGCGTCATGCCGGCGCCTGGAATGCCGATGGCGAGGTTGGTCTCGCCCTTGCTGTTGCGGGCGATCACCAAGGCCAGTTTGTTGTCGAACCGGTTTTCCGAGACGCAATAGGCGAACTTGCCATTGGCGTCGGTCACGGGGCCGACGCGCCAGTCGCCCGTCGGGGCGCCGGTCAACTGGGCGCCACCCGTCGCCGGAGCCTGGGCCAGGGCGGTGGTGGGAAGAACGCTCGACAGGCCAAGCACGGCGCCGAGAGCAAGAGCGAGAAGATGAGACTGCACGTTCAATATCCGGCTGCGCTGCGATTTCGCGGCAGGCTATAGGTCGGACCCGCCGGTCGCAAGGGGATTGCCTGGAAAGTCGGAATCGGCCGTCAGGAGCGTCCGCAGTTCCGGCGCGCCGCCGCGGGCCTCCAGACGCCCCAGCCGCAGCCAGACCCCGCGATCGGCGGTTTCCAGCGCTCCCAAGGCCGCCTGCTCGGCCAGGAGGACCCCGGTACCCCCCGCGGCGATAGCGCGCACCGTCGCCATCACCTCCGCCGTCAGCCGGGGCGACAAGCCTAGCGAAGGTTCGTCCAGCAGCAGCAGGCGCGGTTCCCCCATCAGCGCCCGGCCGATCGCCAGCATCTGCTGCTGGCCGCCGGAAAGCCGCCACGCCCGTTCGGCCGATTTGGTCCGAAGCTGCGGAAACAGGTCGAACACCCGCTCGACCAGCCGCGTCCGCGGCACCGTCGCCGCGAAACTGGCGACCTCCAGGTTGTCGCGCACCGACATGCCGGGAAAGACCCGGCGCCCCTCGGGCACATAGCCGATGCCGAGACGCGCCCGCCGTTCCGGCTTGAGCCGGGTGATGTCGGCTCCATCGAACAGGATGCGTCCGGATGCGGCGGGATTGAGTCCGATGATCGCCTTCAGCAGGCTGGACTTGCCGGCGCCGTTGGCGCCAAGCAGGGCCATGACCTCGCCGGGCCGCACGTCGAACGTCACGTCGTCGACCACCGGCGCGCCACCGAAGCCGACCGACAGGCCCTCGATCGCGAGCGGGGCGCCGATCATGCCGGCCCCGGATGGGCCGGTTCCGGATGGGATGGCCCCAGATAGGCCGCCATCACCGCCGGATCGCGCCTGATGGCGTCGGGCGTCCCCTCCGCGATGATCCGGCCCTCGTCCAGGCAGATGATCCGGTCCGCCAGCGGCAGCAGGAAAGGCATGTTATGCTCCACGATCAGCACGGCGACCCCGCTGGCGGCGGCCGAGCGGATCTGGCCGGCGAGATCGGCCTGTTCGGCCTCCGTCAAGCCCGCCGCGGGTTCGTCCAGCAGCAGGGCACCGGGCTGCCGCGCGAGCGCCCTCGCCAGCTCGACCCGGCGCCGCGATCCCGGCGGCAGGACGGAGCAAGGCGTGCGGGCCAAGTCGGCGGCTCCCGTCAACGTCAGGAAGTGCAGGGCGTGCGCCGCGGCGGACGACGGGTCCTTGTCGATCATGGCGCGGCCGGCGGCGACGGCGTCGAGCGCGTCGCCGTCAGGCGGCAAACTCGCCATCTGAAAGCCTCGGGCGACCCCTCCCCGGGCGATCCTGTGGGTCGGCATGCCGGTCATCTCGACGCCCCGTACGTACAGCTTGCCACCGTCCGGTTTCTCCAGGCTGGTCATGAGGTTGATCAGGGTCGTCTTGCCCGATCCGTTGGGGCCGATGACACCCAGGATCTCGCCCCGGTCGATCCAGAGGCTGACGCCGTCGACCGCCCGTACGCCTCCGAAGGATTTGGATAGACCGGCCACATACAGCATGGGTCCGCGAAAGGGCGGGGTCGGCCGCGGGCCGGGGTCCACGGGCACCGGCAGCGGTCGGGGCCGTTCGGGCAGCCAGCGCCGCCGCGCGCGCTCCAGCGCGCCGACCAAACCCCACGGCGCCGCCACCACCACCGCCAGCAGGACGACGCCGTAGAGCAGCAGATAGCCGCGCTCCCATCCCCGGAACCACTCCGGCAGCTGCGTCAGCAGGAGGGCCCCCGCGATGGCACCGCCGACGCGGCCCCGGCCGCCGATGACCGCCATGGTCAGGATCGTGACCATGACCGGAAACTCCAGCACTTCGGGCGACACGACCCGCTGGATGTGGGCCGCCAGGGCGCCGGCGGCTCCGGCATAGGCGGCGCTCAGCGCGAAGGTCTCCAGCCGCAGCCGGTCGATGTCGATGCCGAGCGCGCGGGCCGCGGCGGGATTGTCCCGCATCAGCGGAAAAGCCAACCGGCGCCAGCCCCGCCCATAGCGCCACGCGATCACGGCTCCCGCGGCGACCAGCGCCCAGACGAACAGCGCCAGCGGCAGGCCACGCCCGGGACGCCAGCCGAACAGCTCGATGGCGGCCACCCCCGCGATGCCGTTGGAACCGCCGGTCACTCCCTGCCACTCCACCGCGCCCAGCAGCGCCACTTGTCCGATCCCCAGCGTCGCCAAGGCGAAATAATGGCTTTCCAGCCGCAGCACAGGAGCCGCGATCACCAGCGCCAGGACCGTCGGCACCAGGATCGAGACCGGGAACGTCACCGCGAACCCATAGCCCAACTGGCTGCCCACGATGCCGGTTGCGTAGGCGCCCAGCCCGTGGAAGGTGCCCTGCGCCAGCGAGAGGGCTCCGGCCTTGCCGAAGATCATCTGATAGCCGATGACGGCCAGCGCGTAGACCCCCGCCACGGTCAGCACCCGCAAGCCATAGGGATCGGCGAACAGGACGGCGTGCGCCGCCACCAGCGCTCCCGCCAAGACCAGCGCAGGCGTGGCCCCGCCGGCGATGCCCGTCCAGGACGATGCCCAGGGAACGCGGTCACGCACGGGCGCCGGCCGCCTCGCCGAACAGCCCTTGGGGCCGGAACGTCAGGATCACCAGCACCGCCAGGTAGAGCGCCGCGGTCGCGGCGGAATAGGAGACGGTCGCCGACGCCACCACCTCGAACGCGGCGATCAGCAGCGCGCCGGTCACCGCGCCCGCGACGCTGCCCCAGCCGCCGATGGTGACGGCGATGTAAGCCTTCAAAATCAGCCCGGCGCCGCTGGACGGCGTCACGAAGAACTGGTTGGACAGCAGCAGCCCGGCGGCACCCGCCAAGGCGGCGCCCACCGCGAAGGTCAGGGCGATCATGGCCGTCACGGGGATGCCGCAGGCGCGGGCCATTTCCGGGTCCTGCGCCGTCGCCCGCAGCCTGCGGCCCAGCTGGGTCCGCGCGAACAGCCAGTGCTGCCCCAGGATCAGCAGCCCGGCCACGGCGATGACGGCGATCGATTGCTCCGGGATCACCAGCCCGCCCAGCGACACCGTCGTGGCGCCGAACAGCGCCGGAGCCGCCTTCGGCTCCGGCCCGAACAGCAGGATGACGCCGTTCTGGAGGATGATGCCGACCGCGATCGTGCTGATGAAGACGCTGACCGGCGGGCGGTTCCGCAGCGGCAGATACGCCAGCAGCGACACCGCCAGTCCGAGCAGCGCCATCAGCCCCATCACCAGCGGCAGCAGGACGATGCCCGGAACGGGCAGGGATCCGGCCAGGGCCACGGCCAGGAAGCCGCCCGCCATCACAAGGTCGCCCTGCGCGAAGTTGACGGCGCCGGTCGCGTTCAGCACCAGGACGAAGCCCAGCGCCACCAGCGCGTAGGCGGCGCCCAGCGCCAGCCCATTGACCAGCAGTTGCGCCACGATCATGGCGGCGCCGCGGTGTCGTAGCGCTTGACCACGGCGGGGACGCGGGACGCGCCGTCATAGCAGACGATGACGGCGGAATGCGCCATGTTGCCCCTGCCATCCGACCGGTAGGTCATGGCGAGGCCTTGGTAGGTCGATTTCGCCAGCGCGTCGCGGATCGCCTCTGGCGTCTCCGCTCCCTTGGCCGCCGCGTCCAGCACCATGCGGATGCCGTCGTACTGGCCCAGCGCGAAGGCGTCCGGCTCGGTCTTGAAGGTGGCGCGGTAATCGGCGGTGAACCGTTCCAGTTCGGGCGTGCCGCCGGAGACGGGCGAGGCGGATGATTCTGCGCAGACCCCCTTCAACTCCGCCGGCTCCAGCAGGGCGGCGGTGGATGGCTGGTGCATGGCCGAGCCGGCGACGATCGGCACCGTGATTCCCATGGCGGCGGCTTGCCGGATGAACAGGGCGGTCGGACCGGAATGCAGGTGGAGGATCAGGACGTCGGGATTGGCCGCCATCGCCTTGGTCAGGACCGGCAGCATGTCGCGGATTCCGGGATCGACGCCCTCCTCGAACACCGGCTCGACCCCCAGCTTGGCGAAGGCGTCGCGCAGGTGCGCTTGGCCGCTCTGGCCATAGGCGGTGGTCTGGTGGATCACCGCCGGCCGGCGCTTGCCCAATTCCTCCACGGCATAGCGGGCGTGAGCCGTCTTGGTCACGCCGTCACCGGGAAAGAAGCGGAAGACCCACGGGTTGCCCCGCTCGGTGATGGACGCCGTGCCCGACACCGTCACCAGCGGCACGCCGTATTCCTCCGCCAGCGGCAGCATGGCGAGCATCTGCGTGCCCAGCATGCTGGCGGCGACCGCCGTGGGCGTGCCCCGGCCGGCGGCCCGTTCCAGCGCGGTGACCGCCCCCTCCGGAGCGGTGCCGGTGTCGATCACCTCGGACTCGACCTTCAACCCGGCTGGCGCGTCGCTGAGCGCCAGGACGGCGCCATTACGCTGGCTGGTGCCCTCCAGCGCCAGGAATCCCGTGACGGGGACCAGCACGGGGATGTTCAGTTCAGCGGCGGCGGCGGCGGGCGGGATCACGGACGCAAGGAGTGCCGCGGCCAGAGGAAGGACCTTTCGAAGGGCTGGTCGAAGGGCCGGGTTCCCGGAGTTCTTTGTCTTGTCGGCCATTCTCGGTTTCCCTCTTCCTCCGCGAAGGGGGGAAACCGGTTGGGCGGGGCGCTTGGCGACCTGTCGAACTCCGGGCTCCCTTCGCTGGCATGATCCAGATCAGGTTCCATGGGTATGATCTCAGCACGGGCCAATCGCCCGGCACCCCAGCCTTCCTGACGCGACAGTGACAGCCGGACCCGGTGCCGTCAAGGTTCCCCTCCCTATCCGGACGGTGGTCCAAATCCGGGCGTGTCTACGCCTTTTGACGTAGATCATTGATCCGACCGTATGCGGTGGAGGACTGTCCCTGGTTACAACTGTGGGGAGTGATCGATGACCACGCGCCAAAGGGCCGAACCGGCCGCCCGCCCCGGGAACCCGGCGGAAAAGGAAATCGTCACCGGCGGCCACACGATCGAACTGGCGCTATGGCGGATCGACGAGGCGACCCAAGCCTCGCTGAAGGATCTGGGACCGCACGTCAACGCCGACCTCGACGGCATCCTCACCGATTTCTACGCGTTCCTGAAGCTCTTCCCCGAAACGGCCGAGATGATCGCGGGTGAGGGTTTGGTCGACCGTCTGATCCACGCCCAGCAAAACCACTGGCACAAGCTGTTCAACGACGGGATCAACGCCGATTACGCCGAGCGGGTCCAGAAGATCGGCGCCGCCCATCACCGTGTCGGCCTCAAGCCGCGGTTCTACCTGTCGGCCTATTCCTTCATCATGGAGAGGCTGGTCCGCTCGGTGATCGAGCGCAACAAGTGGAGCCGGCGGGCGGCGGCCGACCAAGCCGCCACGCTGATCCGCACGCTGCTGATGGAGGCGGAGCTGGCGCTGTCGGTCTATACCCACACCACGACCGAACAGCACGTGACCGACGAGCTGCTGGATCTCGCCGACACCTTCGAGCAGGAGCTGGACGAGGCCGTCCAACTCGTCCGCCGCAAGGCCGAGGCGATGGAGACGGCGTCGGACGAGGTGCTGGGGGCGGCCAAGCTGGTCAGCGAGGATGGCGGCCACGTCTCGGTCGCGTCCCACGAGGCCGATGTCAACGCCCAAAGCATCGCCGCCGCGACGCAGGAGCTGTCGGCGTCGATCGCGGAGATCTCGCGGCAGGTCGACCGCTCGACCGGCGCCGCCAGGGACGCGAACACGCGGTCCCGCTCGGCCAGCGAGATCGCCAACAACCTCACCACCGTGTCCGACCGGATCGGCTCGATCGCCTCGCTGATCGAGAAGATCGCCAAGGAGACCCGGCTCCTCGCCCTCAACGCCAGCATCGAGGCGGCGCGCGCGGGGGAGGCCGGGCTGGGATTCTCGGTCGTGGCGAACGAGGTCAAGCAGTTGGCCGACCAGACCAACGACGCCACCGCCAACATCCGCGCCGAGATCCAGTCGATGCAGAGGGCGATCGGCGACACGGTGACCGCCATCGCCGACGTGGCCGGCCGGGTCGAACTGGTCAACGACACGATCACCGCCATCGCCTCGGCGGTGGTCGAGCAGGACGCCGTCACCCAGGACATCGCCCAGACCGTCACCCGCACGGCGGACAGCGTCCGGCTGGTCCACGAGCGGATCGGCAGCGTCGCGACCCAGGCGGGCTTGACCACCACCGTCTCCACCCAGTTGCGGAAGAACACGACCGAACTGGTGGAGCAGGTCGTCAATATCGAGAAGCGGGTGATCTCCAGCCTCCGCAACTCCCGTTTCGCCGAGCGCCGCCGCGCGGTCAGGGTCACCGTCGGCATCAAGACCGACATGAAGGTCGATGGCAAACTGGTGTCGGGCTGCATCGAGAATATCTCCACCGGTGGGGCGCAGATCCGGCTGGCCTCCGGCACGTCGTCGATCGCCGCCAAGGTGGTCTTCACGCTGCCGAACATCGGCGAGATCACGGCGGGGGTGACCAATGTCGAGGGGGAACTGCTCCACGTCCATTTCGCGGATATCGCGCGCGAGGCGGGCGCCGCCCTTGCGGAGGCGATGGACCGCTGGCATCGAGGCGACGAGTCGCTGATCGCGACGGTGCAGGAGGCGGCGCGCCAGATCTCGGGCCTGTTCGACGACGCGATCGACGAGGGCGAGGTCGCCGCCGCCGTGATGTTCTCCACCGCCTACCAGCCGATCCCGGGCACGGAACCCCAGCAATACCTGACCGGCTACACCGAAATCTGCGACCGCCTGCTGTCGCCGATCCAGGAGGCGGTGTTGCGGAAGGAGCCGCGGATCGACTTCTGCGTCGCGGTCGACCGCAACGGCTATCTCCCGACCCACAATCTCAAATACTCGCACCCGCAGCGGCCAGGCGAGCGCGCCTGGAACGCCGCCAATTGCCGCAATCGGCGGCTGTTCGATGACTTCACCGGCATCGCCGCCGCGCGCAGCCGGGCACCGGCCCTGGTCCAGACCTACCGGCGAGACATGGGCGGCGGCAGCTTTCTACTGATGAAGGACGTCAGCGCGCCGATCCTTATCCATGGCCGCCACTGGGGGGCGCTGCGCCTGGGCTGCCGCCCGACCTGACTCGGGCCAGCAGCCGCTCCCGCGTGGCGCCATCGATGAAGGCGGCGTTCAGCGACGCCTCGGTGGATGTCAGCAGGTCCATGTCGGACCAGCCGAAATGCTGGGCGGCCACCTCGTATTCCTGGCCGATCGTGGTGTCGAAGAAGGGCGGGTCGTCGCTGTTGAGGGTGACGGCGCAGCCGGCCTCGCGCAGGCGGTTGAGCGGGTGGTCGCCATACCCGGCATAGACCGCCGTGCGGATGTTGCTGGTCGGGCAGACTTCCAGCACGACGCCGTCATCCGCGATCCGGCGGATCAGGTCGGCGTCCTCGACGGCGCGGACGCCGTGGCCGATTCGGCGGACGCCCAGGCTGTCCAAAGCGTCGCGCACGCTGTCGGGTCCGGCCGCCTCGCCGGCGTGGACGGTCAGCCCCAGTCCGGCGTCGCCGGCCGCGATGGCGAAGACCTCGGCGAAGGCGCCGGCGGCCAAGTGGTTCTCGTCGCCGCCCATGCCGAAGCCGGTCAGCAAGTGGTGCCGATGGCGGACGCAGGCCCGCGCCACCTCCAGCCCGCGCTCGACGCCGAAATGGCGGACGCAGGTGACGATCAGCCGGGCCTCGATGCCGAAATCGGCTTTGGCGTCCTCGATCCCCTGGACGATGCCGTCCAGATGGCCCTGGAACGACAGTCCGGCGAGCGCCGCGTGGTCGGGCGACGACATCACCTCGACATAGACCGCTCCCTCGGCGGCGCAGCGGCGCAGATAGTCGTGGGTCACGTCGCGGTAATCCCGCTCGGTTCGGATAGTGGAGGCCGCGTCGTCATAGACCTTGAGGAAATGGAGGAAGTCGGTCCAGGCGAAGTGGCCGGCCTCCGTGAACAGGCCGGGCGGCAGGTCCATGCCATTCCGTTCCGCCAGGGTGCGGACCAGTTCCGGCGTGGCCGTGCCCTCCAAGTGGACGTGCAGTTCGGCCTTGGGGATCCCCGTCTGTTGTATCCCCGTCCGGTGGAGTGTCATTTCGCCGGAACCTTCGACAGTTCGGTGACCGGCCCCCGTTCGCGGCGGGTCTCCCGGTGAAGGATATAGAGCCCGCTGGCCGAGACGATCAGGGCTCCCAGCAGGACGGGGCTCGAGGGAAGGTCGGCGAACACCAGATAGCCGAACGTGACCGCCCAGATCATGGCTGTGTACTCGAAGGGCGCCAGGATCGCGGCGGGGGCCGAGCGGAACGCCTGCGTCATCAGGATTTGCGCGATGCCGCCGAGGATGCCGACCATCGCCAGCAGCAGGAAGCCGCCCAAGTCCGGTGTGCGCCAGTCCAGCGCCATGCCGATGGAACCGACGGCGACGCCGGTCAGGGTGAAGTAGCAGACGATCGCGGCGTTGGTCTCCGTCCGGCTCAGCTTGCGGACGAAGATCATGGCGAAGGCGTAGAACACGGCGCCCAGCAGCGGGATCAGGGCGATCGGGGAGAAGATGGCGCTACCCGGCTGGAGCATCACGACGACGCCGAGAAATCCCACGCCGACGGCGCTCCAGCGGCGCCAGCCGACCTTTTCGCCCAGCATCGGACCGGACAGCGCGGTCAGGAACAGCGGTCCGGCGAAGTGGATGGCGTAGACGTCGGCCAGCGGCATTTGGGAGAAGGCGTAGAAGAAGCAGACCAGCGCGCTGGCTCCGATCAGGGAGCGCAGCACGTGACCGCCCGGCCGCGACGTCCGAAGCGCCTTGAGGCCGCCCGAGCGCGCCACCAGTACCCCCAGCGGCAGCAGGGCGAAGACCGACCGGAAGAAGATGATCTGGAACGTGCCGAAGCTGGCGGACAGCCACTTGATCAGCACGTCCATGACGGCGAAGACCACCAGGGAGAGCACGAGCAGGCCGATGCCGCGAAGCGTCTCGGATCTGCCATTCAGGATTTGTGGGGGCAATTTTTATCGCGTGAGGCGGCGGGCGATTGGCGGGTTCGGCTTGGGTGCCGATTGTCCCACGGTGAAGGCGCCGCGGACCATGGTGGCGGCGGCTTCGGCCGCCTCGCCGGTCCGGGCGTGGATGATGGCGAGGGGGGCCGCCTTCGCACCGGCTTCGGAGCCAAGGCCCGAGACGTCGGTCAGGCCGACCGCGGGATCGATCGGGTCCTGGACGCGGGTCCGCCCGCCGCCCAGCGCCACCACCGCGACGCCGAGCGCCCGCGTGTCGATCGCGGTGACGAAACCATCGGTCTCGGCGCGCACCTCGAGCGTGACCGGCGCCGCGTCCAAATGGCGGTCGGGATGCTCAAGCAGGTCGGCGGGACCGCCCAGCGCCGCGACCATGCGGCCGAACCGCTCCGCCGCCGCTCCGCTGGCGATGGCTTGGTCGACCAAAGCGCGGGCGGCCGCTTCGTCGGGAGCCAAACCGCCCAGGACGAGCAGTTCGGCGGACAGCGCGGTGGTGACCTCGGTCAGGCGGGCGTCGCGGCTGGCTCCCGTCAGCAGGTCGATCGACTCGCGAACCTCCAGCGCGTTGCCGGCGGTGCGGCCCAGCACCTCGTTCATATCGGTCAGCAAGGCCACCGTCGGCATGCCGGCGCCGCTGGCGACCGTGGCGATGCTCTCCGCCAGGGCGAGGGCGTCGTCGAACTCCGCCATGAAGGCGCCGGAGCCCCATTTGACGTCCATCACCAGCGCGTCCAACCCGGCGGCCAGCTTCTTCGACAGGATGGAGGCGGTGATCAGGTCCAGCGACTCGACGGTCGCCGTGATGTCTCGGACGGCGTAGATCCGCTTGTCGGCCGGGGCGAAGGCGTCGGTGGCGCCGATGATGGCGCAGCCGACCTCGCGGATCACCCGCTCCAGCACCGGCCGGTCGGGCAGGGAGGTGTAGCCGGGGATGCTGTCCAGCTTGTCCAGCGTGCCGCCGGTGTGGCCAAGCCCCCGGCCCGAGATCATCGGCACGAAGCCGCCGCAGGCCGCGATGACCGGCGCCAGGATCAGGCTGACCTTGTCGCCGACCCCGCCGGTCGAGTGCTTGTCCAGCACGGGACCGGGCAGGCCCAGCGGCTTCCAGTTCAATACGGTGCCGGAATGTGTCATCGCGCGGGTCAGGGCCACCCGCTCGTCCAGCTCCATCCTCCGGAAGAACACGGCCATGCAGAAGGCCGCGATCTGGCCCTCGGTCACGGCGCCCGACGTGACCCCGTCGATGAAGGCCTTGATCTGGGCTTCCGACAGCCGCCCGCCGTCGCGCTTCTTCCGGATGATTTCCTGGGGGAGCATGGATCGTTCCGTTTCCCTAATATCCGCCGCGGGGCTTTTGCCCGGTGGCGCCTTGGCCCAGGTCGCCCAGCAGGGCGTCCAGCAAACCGCTGGCGCCGAAGCGGAAGGTGGAGGGTGTCGCCCATCCCTCTCCCATCAGCGCGCCGGCCAGATGCAGGTAGGTGGCGGCGCCCGCCGTGTCGCGGATGCCGCCGGCGGCCTTGAATCCGACCGGCTTGCCGCTGTCGCGGATCACCGCCAGCATGATGGCGGCCGCCTCCAAGGTCGCGGCGGGCTGGAGCTTGCCGGTGGAGGTCTTGAGGAAATCCGCCCCCGCCGCGACCGCGTCCCGGCTGGCCCGCTCGATCAGGTCGGCATCGTCGAGCCCGCCCGTCTCCAGGATCACCTTCATCAGGATGCCGTCGCCGCAGGCATCGCGGCAGGCGCGCAGAATGTCGTTGGGAACCGTGCGTTCCCCCGCTTTGAAGTCGCGCCATGGCAGCACCACGTCGATCTCGTCCGCCCCGGCCCGGATCGCGTCTCGGGTCGATCCGGCGACCTCGGCGGCGCTTTCCCCGCCACCGGGGAAGTTCACGACGGTGGCGATGGCGACGCCCTTGTTTTCCAGCCGCCGTTTCGCGACCGGAATGAAGCGTGGGTGGATGCAGACCGCGGCGACCCGGCCGGCCGGTGTCACCGCCCGGTCGCACAACGCCACGATCCGCTCATCCGTGTCGTCGTCGTTCAGGCTGGTCAGGTCGAGCAGGGGCAGGGCGCGCTCCGCGATCTTGGCATCGGGAGCGGCCAACTTGGCCTCCTCGACCAGACGGGCCAGCGTCGCATCCAGTGTCGTCACCGTTTCATTCCTTCCAGAAAACCAATCACCAGCCGTTCCAAATCGGCCGCCGCCGCGGTGGCGGAGCGCAGCGTCTGGTCGTGGCTGACCTCACCGTCACCAAGGCCGACGCCCAGATTGGTGATGACGGCGCAGCCAACCACCGTCAACCCGCAATGCCGGGCGACGATGCATTCCGGCACCGTCGACATGCCGACCGCATCGGCGCCCAGGACCTTCAACATCCTGACCTCGGCCGGCGTTTCGAAACAGGGTCCGAGCCAGGCGGCGTAAACGCCTTGGGCGAGGTCGATCCCCAGTTCCGCGGCGGTCGACGCCAGATGCGCCGTCAAGGTGGGGTCCCAGGCGTCCTTCAGACCGGGGAAGCGCGGGCCGAACGCGTCGTCGTTGGGGCCGACCAGCGGGTTGCCGCCCTGCATGTTGATGTGGTCGGTGATCGCCATAAGCCGCCCCGGTCCCACCTCAGTGCGGAGCGAACCGGCGGCGCAGGTCAGCAAAAGCGTGTCGCACCCGGCCAGCTTCAGCGCCCGGATCGGCACCTTGATGGCCGCCGGACCAGCGCCTTCGTAAAGATGGACCCGCCCTCGCATGCAGGCGACGGGCTGGCCGCCCAGGGTTCCCAGCACGAGCTGGCCCGCGTGGCCATGTACTCCCGGGCGCGGGAATCCCGGCAAGTCCGCGTAGGAGATCGTGACGGCGTCCTCTATCCGCTCCGCCAGCCCGCCCAGGCCGGAGCCGAGCACGATGCCAATCCGGGGCCTAAGGCTGCCGGCCCGTTCCGCGATGGCCTTCGCCGCTTCCCCAGGGGTGGCTATGCCGTCCATGTCAACCTTTCGCGCTCATCAGAAGTTCAGGTTCTCGGGGCCGAACGACAGCGGCAGCAACTCGTCCAGCGTCACTGTCCGGCGCACGCCCTCCGGTCCGCAGACGTGGATCCGGACATCGCCCGCGCAGAACTCGCGCAGCCGCTGGCGGCAGCCTCCGCAGGGCGTGCACAGCAAGCCGTCGCCCGGCGCTCCGCCCATCACCACGACCTCGACGATCTTGCGGTCGCCACCCGCGACCATCATGCCGATGGCGCTGGCCTCGGCGCACTGGCCTTGCGGATAGGCCGCGTTCTCCACATTGGCGGCGGCGTACAGCTTGCCGCCGTCGGTCCGCAGACAGGCCCCGACCGGAAAGTTCGAGTAGGGCGCGTAGGCGTTCCCCATCGCCTGACGCGCCAGGGAGATCATGCCGTCGAGCCCGCTCGTGGTGGGACCGCTCATGGTGGGGCCGCTCGGGGTGTCGTCACGTCAACGTTCCTTCACATAGGGAATGCCGCTGGCCTTGGGCGCCACCGCCTTGCCGACGAACCCCGCCAGCAGCAGCACGGTCAGAACATAGGGCAGCATCTGGATGAACTGCACCGGAATGATCCCGATGCCGGGGATATCGACGCCCTGGAGCCGGATCTGAACAGCGTCGGCCAGCGCGAACAGCAGGCAGGCGGCCAGCGTCGGGGCGGGCTTCCACTTGCCGAAGATCAAAGCCGCCAGCGCCAGATAGCCCATTCCGGCCGTCATGTCGCGGACGAACCCGGCACCCTGCGCCGTGGAGAGGTAGGCTCCGGCCGCCCCCGTCAGGGCACCGCAGATCACCAGCGCCTGATAGCGCAGCTTGGCGACCGAGATGCCGGCGGTGTCGACCGCGCTGGGGTTCTCGCCGACCGCCCGCAGTCGCAGGCCGAAGCGCGAGCGGTAGACCACCCAGGCGGTGACCGGCACCGCCAGCACGGCAGCATAGACCAGGATGTTGTGGCCGCTGATCACCTCGCGGTACAGGGGCCCCAGGACCGGGATGGTATCTCCCAGCGCGTCGGCCAACGGCAGGGTGATCGACTGGAACCGCTCGCCCGATTGCAGGATCGGCGTCTGGCCTCCTTGCTGGAACCATGCGAAGGCCAGTGTCGGGGTCAGCCCGGCCACCAGGATGTTGATCGCCATGCCACTGACCACCTGATTGCCGTGGTGGGTCACGGTGGCGTAGGCGTGGACCATCGACAGCGCGATCCCGGCCAGGATGGCCGCCAGCAGGCCCAGCCAGGGGCTGCCGGTGACGGAGGCCGCCGCGGCGGCGGCGAAGGCTCCCGCCAGCATCTTGCCCTCCAGGCCGATGTCGACGACGCCGGAGCGTTCGGCGAACAGCCCGGCCAGGGCCGCCAGCACCAGCGGCGCCGCGGTTCGCACCGTGCCGTCCAGGACCGAGAGGAGGGTCATGTAGTCCATCACGCGACCTCCTCCCTCAGCCAGCCGTGGCTGGCTGGCGCGTGGAGCGCCGGAACAGCGCCTCGACCCGGCTCTTGAACAGGTTCTCCAGCGCGCCGGCGAACAGGATCACCAGTCCCTGGATCACCACCACCATCTCGCGGTTGATGTTGGGAAAGTCGAAGGCCAACTCCGACCCGCCTTGGTAGAGCGCTCCGAACAGCAGGGCAGCCAGCACGATGCCGATCGGGTGGTTGCGCCCCATCAGCGCCACGGCGATGCCGACGAAGCCGACGCCGCCGGTGAAGCCCAGGATCAGCCTGTGGTTGACGCCCAGCACCTCGTTCAGCCCGACGAAGCCGGCCAGCGCGCCGGAGATCGCCATCGCCAGGATGATGTTGCCGGACGGCGAGATGCCGGCGTAAACCGCCGCCCGCTCGTTCTGGCCGACGGTGCGGATCTCATAGCCCCAACGGGTGTGCCAGATCAGGACCCAGACCAGCGCGCAACAGACCAGCGCCCAGACGAACGACAGGTTGAGGGGCGAGTTGGGGATCCGGATGCCGATCCAGCCCAGCGCCTGATGCATGAAGGGCAGCCAGGTCGATTGGTCGAACTGCCTGCTCTCCGGCGATTGCTGGCCGGGCGCTATCAGCACGTCGACCAGCAGGTAGGTCATGACCGACGCGGCGATGAAGTTGAACATGATCGTCGTGATGACGATGTGGCTGCCGCGATGGGCTTGGAGCCAGGCTGGGACATAGGCCCAGGCCGCCCCACCGGCGGCGCCCGCCGCGATGGCGATGATCGCGACCACCGGCCACGGCGCGCCGCCGAACCACAGCCCGACCAATCCCACCGCCAGCCCGCCGATATAGGCCTGTCCCTCCCCGCCGATGTTGAACAGCCCGCAGTGGAAGGCCACCGACACCGCCAGTCCGGTGAAGATGAAGTTGGTGGTGTAGTAGAGGGTGAAGCCGACCGCCTCGGGATAGCCGAACGAGCCGTAGAGCAGCACCCCCATGGCGGCGATCGGGTTTTCGCCGATCGCCAGGATGACGAGGCTGGAGACCGCCAGGGCGGCCACGAGGTTGAGCGCCGGCAATAGGGCGTAGTTCACCCAACCCGGCACCTCTCCCGGCTGGTTGAAGCCCTTGCCCGCGGCGTCGCCCGTGCCGTTCGTCGATCCCGATGCCATGCCGAGCGTCCGTCCCCGATCGTCTCCGTTCGATCGAACTTGCCCGGTTCGATCTGGCGAGGCAAGCGGGTTGGCCGGACTCGAACGGGACAGTCTCGAAACGATCCCATCCTTTTTGTCTAATCCTTATGGTATGGATGCGTATGAACAGCATGGAGAGGTAGCGAACATGTCCGTGGAAGCACCGGTCGTTCCGGCGGGTCTGATCGTTCCCGGGGGAGCCCCGCTCTACGCACCTGATGTATTCCGGCCGGTCTACCGTCCGATCCAGGGCGAACGCTGGCGTCTCGACGTGGCACCACTGAGCCTGTGCCCCGGCTACTGGAGCGGCGTCCAGGTCGTGACCGACATGGCGGTGCTGACGCGGATCCACGGCGAGGGCGCCGATGCCGGTCTCCGCACCTGGATGTCGATGACTCCGATGGAGATCGAGAGCCAGGAACTGGGCTGCCGCGCCGCCACCGGCCATACCGTGGTGATGGGATTGGGAATGGGCTGGGCCGCGGCCAACGCCGCCCTCCAGAGGCAAGTCACCGCCGTGACGGTGGTCGAGTTCGACCCGGAGGTGATCGGCCTGATCGCCGAACTGGGCGTCTTCGCCCAGTTGCCGCCCGAAGCGACCGCCAAAATCACCGTCGTCGAGGGCGACGCCTTCGCCTGGACCCCGGAGATTCCCGCCGACACGCTCCTGGCCGACATCTGGATACCGCTGGACGGCGACGGCCGGGTCGCGCAAGTCCAGGGCATGCGCGCCAACACCGGCGCGTCGAAGGTCTATTTCTGGGGCCAGGAGATGGTGATCGCCCGGCGTGCCCAAGCCCTGGGGCTTCCCCTGGACACCGCCACCGTCGCCCGGATCGTGGCCGAGATGGACCTGCCCCTGATCGGTCCCGAAGTGTCCGATTACCCCGACAAGATCGAACGCGCCGCCGATCGCTGGCTGAGGCGGGAGTAGGGTAATCCTGGTTCAATGATAATTCAAATGTAGGTCGGCTAAAGCGAAGCGGCAGCCGACAAGCAGACGCGTTGATGTCGGCTGCCGCTTCGCTTTAGCCGACCTACGCGCTCCTGGATTTTACCTATTCGGATACAAATTAATTCTTAGGGTCACGGCTCTTGGATTTGATCCGGGGACCTATTCCGCCGGAATACCGCCAGATCGAACCAGACACTTCACCCATCCACCAGCCGCCACACCGGCACAGCTCCGATCCCCTTCAACTCGGCGGTGCCCAGCGGTTCCACCGTGAAGCGGTCGCCCAGGGCGGAGCGGGTGCTGGCGGAGATGGCTATGGTACCGGCGGCGGCTTGCGACTCCAGGCGGCTCGCCAGGTTGACGGTGTCGCCCCAGACGTCGTAGGCGAACTTGCGCGTGCCGATCACCCCGGCCACCACGGGGCCCGTGTTGATGCCGACGCGCAGACCCAGGCCGGGGTGATCGCGCAGCGTCTCCTCCATCGCGGCCATCATGCCCAGCGCCACGCGGGCGGCGGCACCGGCGTGGTCTGGCAGGGCCTCCGGGGCGCCCGCCACCGCCATGTAGCCGTCGCCGATCGTCTTCAGCTTCTCCACCCCATGGGCGGCGCACAGCGCGTCGAATCGGGAGAACAGGTCGCCCAGCACGTGGACGACCTCGTCGGCGCTGCGGTCGGCGGCGAAGGCGGTGAAGCCGGCGATGTCGGCGAACACGATGGTCACCCGCTCCAGCCGATCGGCGATCCGCCGCTCCCCCGCCTTCAACCGGTCGGCGACGGTGGCGGGCAGGACGTTCAGCAGCAGCGCGTCGGACCGGGCCCTCTCGCGCGCCGCGGCACCACGCGCCATCTCCGCCGACCAGTAGAGATAGACCACCAGCGCCCCGACGCAGGCGGCCACGATCACGACGCCGCTGCGGACCTCCATTAGATCGGACCTGGTGATGGGAACGTAGGACATCGGGCCGAGATGGATCCAGACCTGCATGAAGACGATGACGCCGACGCTCAGCGCGCAGCCGACCGCCAGGGGCAGCCGCTCGGACCGGGCGAACAGCAGGGCTGGCGCCGCCACAAGGCAGGTGGCCGCCACCACGTCGATGCCGGTCCCCGGCCCGAGCATGACGGTCATCGACGCCACGACGACGCAGCCGTACAGGATGATGCCCATCCGTCCGGCCAGCATCCAGCCCGCCCGGACGCAGCCCAGCGATCCCAGCGCCAGCGCCAGCAACCCACTGGTGATCCAAGCCGCCAGCCGATTGTGAAAGGCGAATCGCTCGCCCTCCCAGGGCAGGGCGATGCTCGACACCGCCATGCAGACCGCCAGCACGGTGATCAGCCACGCGAAGATATGCGCGTTTCTCAAAGGGCCGGATTGGGTGGGAAGGACGCGTCGCGCCGCCGCCGCCGTCCTATCCGAAGGCGCCAAGGCTTGAACGTCCGAGGATTGATGCGCGCTCACTGATCGTCCACTCCTCCAGAGCGATATTCCGCTTCATCATACAGCTTCGCCGGCCGCGCGTCAGATCCGGCGTCTTGAAAGATTTCGTTTGTGATCAAACAGAGAGGCCGGATTCGCCGCACTGATGGTCGTGGTAACAAAATAATCACGATGACGTGAACAGGATCACGGATCGGTGAGCCGATGTGATTTCTGCCGTCACAGGATTTGGTACATGATGTCATGGAGATTGGAGACGATGCTTCATTAACTATCACTTGTGGGAGAAGGCATATGTTTCGTCGAGTGACCCGTGGTCTGGCCGTCGTCCTGATCGCGATCGGCGCGGCCGGATCGGCCGTGACGCCGGCTGCCGCGAAGGAACCCGCCGTCTATACCGGTTTCTTCAGCAGCGTCGCGGTCGGTGGCTACGACCCGGTGGCCTATTTCACCAAGGGCCAGCCGGTCGAGGGCGGCAAGGAGTTCTCGACCCGCTGGATGGACGCGGAATGGCGCTTCGCCTCCGCCGAGAACCGCGACCTGTTCATCAAGTCGCCGGAAAAATACGCCCCCCAATATGGTGGCTACTGTGCCTGGGCGGTGGCGCAAGGCAAGACCGCGTCGGGCGATCCCAAGCTGTGGAAGGTGGTCGACGGCAAGCTGTACCTGAACTACGACCAGGAGATCCAGCAGCGGTGGGAGAAGGACATCCCCGGCCACATCGCCAGCGCCGACCACAACTGGCCATCCGTTCTGGGCAAATGACGGGAGCCCTGAGATGTCCGAGCGAAAACGTAGGTTCCTGACCGGAGCCCTCTCCCTCTACATCGCGTTCGTCTTCATCCAGTCGCTGTTCTTCAAGTTCACCGACAGTCCAGAGACCCGGCACATCTTCGGCACCCTCGACGCCTGGGCAGCCGGCTGGGGCTTCCCCGGCCTGTTCGCGCCGACGGGACCGTTCAGCCAATACGTCGTCGGCACGGGCGAACTGGTGGCCTCGCTGCTGCTGCTGGCCGGCCTCCTTACCGGCCGCGTGGCGCTCCAGGGGGCCGGCGCGGCGCTGGCGCTGGGCGTCATCAGCGGCGCCATCTTCTTCCATCTCTTCACGCCCTTGGGTATCCAGGTGCTCAACACCGATGGCAGCCTGGATGGCGGCGAGCTTTTCGCCCTGGCCTGCGGCGTCTGGATCGCGTCGGCCGGCATCCTGGTCCTGCGCCGTTCCGCCCTGATGGCGCTGACACCCCTGGGCTCGCCCCGTTCAAGAGCCCGTGTGGGACGGAGCTGACGCCATGCCGCTCCCGCGCGACCGCTTCGGCCATCCCGTCACCACGGCGAGCCCCGCCACTGTCGAGGCGATCGATCACTTCACCCTGGAGATCCTGAGCCACGGCAAGAACGCCGGGGCGCTGCTGAACGCCGCCGAGGCCGATCCCGGTTGCGCCATCCTCCAGGCCCATGCCGGCGCCCTGCACCTGTTCCTCCAGACCGCCGACGGCGTCGCCAAGGCCGCTCCCTTCCTGGCCCGAGCCCGCGAGCTTTCACGCGGGGCGACCGAGCGGGAACGGCTGATGATCCAGGCATTAGACGCCTGGGGAGCCGGTGACACCGGCGGGGCGCTGGATTTCCACCTGATCATCGCGCTGCACTGGCCGCGTGACCTGCTCAATCTGAAACTGGCGCAGGTCCACCAGTTGAACCGCGGCGACCGCGCCGGCATGCGGCGGCTGGCCGAGGCCGCCTGCGTTCACGCGCCGGAGTTCGGCCACGCCTGGGGCATGCTGGCCTTCGCCCGGGAGCAGGCGGGGGTGCTCGACGCCGCCGAGG
>NZ_AVFL01000017.1 GCF_000576635.1 Skermanella stibiiresistens SB22 | reverse complement strand
CGCGGCGCCGGGCCGCTGGCCGACGCGCTGGACCGAGCGATCCAGGAGCGCCGGGTCGCGGCGGCGGTGGCCGCTCCCCCACCCGCCCCGCGGCAGTTGAGGGTGGACGAGGAGCGGGTCGACCGGCTGTTCGCCTTGGCGGGGGAACTGGTCGTTGCGAAGAACACGCTGGGCTGGTTGGCCGGATCGGCCAGCGGGCTGGCCGGATCGGCCGGCGACGACCGGCGCCGGCTCCAGGAACTGCACGCCAGTTTCGATAGGCTGACGCGCGACCTGCACGACGCGGTGGTCCGGATCAGGATGGTGCCGGTTGGACAGGTGTTCGAGCGCTTTCCCCGGCTGGTCCGCGACCTGTCGGCCCGGCTGGGCAAGCCAGTGGACCTCACCATCGAGGGGGAGACCACCAGCGCCGACAAGACGGTGGTGGAGAGCCTGCACGAGCCGTTGCTCCACTTGGTCCGCAACAGCCTGGACCATGGCATCGAGACGCCGGACGAGCGCCGCCTTCGGGGCAAGCGGGACGTCGCGACCGTCAGCCTGCGCGCGCGCCACGCCAATGACCGCGTGGTGGTGGAGGTCCAGGACGACGGGCGCGGGATCGACTTGGCCGCCGTCGGGCGCAAGGCGATGGAGGCCGGCGTGATCGACGCGGAGCGGCTGGCGACCCTGGACGAGGCCGCGACGGCGGCGCTGATCTTCGCTCCCGGACTGTCGACGGCGGCGGAAACCTCGGACCTGTCGGGGCGCGGCATCGGGATGTACGCGGTCCGCATGGCGATCGAGCGGATCGGCGGAACCATCGGGATCGAGACCTCGGCCGGCCGGGGCACGACGACGCGGCTGGAGCTGCCGCTGACACTGGCCTTGCTGCGGATCGTCATCGTCCACACGGGCGGCAGGGCGTTCGGCGTTCCGCTGGACGGCGTCGCGGAAACGATCCGGCTGCCGCGCGAGCGCGTCCGGCGCGTCCGTGGCCAAGCGGCCTTCACGTGGCGGGACCGGGTGGTTCCGCTGAACCCGCTGGCCCGGCTGCTGGGGCTTGACGAGCCGGTGATTAGTGATGGCGATGGCATGGTGCTGATCGCCAAGGTCGGCGGCGCCTTCCATGGCGTGGCGATCGACGGGATCTCCGACCGGCTGGAGGTCGCCTTACGACCAATGGACGGTTTGCTGGCGGACATCCCGGCCTATCTGGGGACGACATTGCGGGGCGATGGGCAGGTGCTGCTGATCCTTAACCTCAAGGAGATCCTGTCATGACCGTGCGCCGGCTTGATGGAGTCGTCATCCTGGAGGGTGACTGCCCGGTGGACGAGGCCGAGCCTCTGCTGGACGCCCTGCTGGCGATGCCGGGCGCCGCGGTCGACTGGTCAGGCTGCGTCCAGCTCCACACCTCGCTGGTTCAGGTGCTTTTGGCGGTGCGTCCGGTGACGCGCGGGGTGCCCGAGGGAGATTTCCTCAAAAAATGGATCGCGCCGATACTTGGCCGCGACCCTTGAGAAACATCAGCGGAATTGCCGCACCGCCACAATCATCTGGAAACCAGCGGTCCGGAACTGCATTATCCGACCCCGAAGCTTCCCATCCGGCGGGATGTGCCGTCCGCCAGGAGAGAGTGTCACAGATGCCGCGTACCGTACTTGTCGTCGATGACAGCAAACTGGCCCGCATGGTCGTCAAGAGCATGCTGGCGAAGACGCGGGCCGACTGGCGGGTGGTCGAGGCGGCCAACGCCGCCGAGGCCATCGACCAGATGGCGGCCGACAGCGTCGATATCGGCCTGATCGACTTCAACATGCCGGAACGGGACGGCTTGTCGCTGGCGGAGGAGATCCGCGCGGCCAATCCGGACATGCCCATGGCGATCATCTCCGCCAACGCGCAGGACGCCATCCTGGCCCGCGCCCGCGAGCTGGACATCGCCTTCGTCGAGAAACCCGTGGCGGAGGAGATGTTGAACGCCTTCCTGTCAGGGGCCGTCCTCAAGCTGCGGCGGGTCGCCAAATGACGCCGGAGGATGGCGGCGGCCCCCTGCTGCTGACCGACCTGGAGCGGGACGCCCTGACCGAGATCATCAACATCGGGGTCAGCCGCGCCGCCAAGAACCTGGGCCGCATGGTCAAGGACCAGGTCAACCTTTCGGTTCCCCGGATGGAGATCATGACCCGCGACCAAGCGGTCGAATGGCTGTCGGCGCGCGAGAACAGCGGGCTGGTCGCGGTTGGGCAGGACTTCCGCGGTTCGTTCTCCGGTCAGGCGCTGCTGATCTTCCCCGAGGCGAAGAGCCTGGAACTGGTGCGCACGATCCTGGACGGCCCGCTGTCGTTGGAGGAGATCGTCGACCTGGAGCAGGAGGCTCTCGCCGAGGTCGGCAATGTCGTGCTGAACGGCTGCCTCGTCGTGATGGCGAACATGCTGAAGCAGGCGCTGGACATGTCCCTGCCTCGCGTCATGCGCGGCAGCAGCCAGGTCGTGCTGCTGGGCGCCAAGGAGAATGATCCGGCGGAGCTGGTGCTGTTCCTGACCATCGATTTCGCGGTGCGGGCGCGCAACATCAACGGCTACATCGCCCTGTTCATGGACTTCCCGTCGCTGAGCGCGGTCAAGGCGCTGGTGCGGGACTACATCGACGGGCTCGAAGGCGGCAAATGAGCCCCGCGTCGGACTCCATCCGGAACAGCGGCCTCGTGCTGGACGCGCTTGATTCCGGCGTCGTCATCCTGGGCGCCGACCACCGCGTCCAGATCTGGAACGCCTGGATGGAGCGCGCCACCGACGTTTCCAAGGCGACGCTGATGGGCAAGTCGATCTGGGAGGCGTTCCCGGCGTTGGCCGACAGCCGGTTCAGCGACGCGATCGACGACGCGCTCGAGGCCGGCGCCTCCAGCGTGCTGACCCACTCGCTGCATTCCGCCCTACTGCCGCTCCACCTTCCAGACGGTAGGCCGCTGCTGCACGACCTGATGATCCGGCCGCTGATCGCCCCGGAAGGCCGCCAATGCCTGATCCAGGTCAGGGACGTGACGGTGACGGTCGAGCGCGAACGCCTGCTGCGCGAGCGGCGCGACGCCAAGTACCGCGCCGTGGTCGACACCGCCCTGGACGCCATCGTCACGACCGACACCGCCGGTACGCTGCAATGGATGAACAGGGCCGCGGAGCGCATCTTCGACGTGACCTCGGCGGAGGCGGTCGGACAGGATATCGGGTTGCTGCTGTCGTTGGAGGATCGCTCCCGCTGGCCGCGCGGCTCCGAGGCGCTGGCCTCGCGGGAGGCCTCGGCGCCGCCGATCGAGCTGATCGGGCGTGGACGCGGCGGGGTTCCGCTGAACCTCGAGCTGTCCGTGGCCGAGTGGCGCAGCGAGGACCGCACCTTCGTGACCGGCATCCTCCGCGACGTGACCGAACGGCGGCGCGCGCGGGACGCGCTGGAACAGGCGGTCGCGGACAAGACCGTGCTGCTGCGCGAGATCAACCACCGGGTCAAGAACAGCCTGCAACTGGTGTCGGGATTGCTGAGCCTTCAGATGGCCGGCCTTGGCGACAGCCCGGCCAAGCCGCTGCTGCGCGACGCCTCGGACAGGATCTCGGCGGTCGCCCGCGTCCACCACCGGCTGTACCAGTCCGACAAGTTCAGCACCTTGGATTTCACCGCCTTCCTGCGGGAGTTGTGCGACGATCTGGTCCAAGCCTCGGGCGACAGCGTCTGCGCCATCCGCCTGGAGGCCGACGCACTGGAGGTCGACATCGACCAGGCCGCCCCGCTGGGGCTGATCACCAACGAGTTGATCACCAACGCGATCAAGCACCGCGCGCTCAATCCCGCCCTGATCGACGTCTCGCTGCGGAGCGATCCCGGCGGTTTCACGCTGACGGTCAGCGACCAGGGGCCGGGATTGGTGACCGGTTTCGACGCCGCCAAATCGAAGACGCTGGGGATGCGGATCATCACCGCCCTGACCCGGCAGATCGGCGGCACCTTGCAAATACCGCCGACACCCTTGGGAGCGGCCTTTCGCGTGACGGTGCCGCGGTGAATATCCTGCTGGTGGAAGACGAGGCGCTGATCGCGATGGAACAGCAACTCTACCTGGAGGAGGCGGGACACAGCGTCACCGGCCCCGCCACCCACGCGGCGGCGGCCCTGACCATGGCGGCGTCCCGGCGGCACGACCTGGCCCTCGTCGATGTCCATCTCGCCCGCGACACCAACGGCATCATGGTGGCGCGGGAACTGACGGGAATGGGGGTCCCCTGCCTGTTCGTCACCTCCCATCCCGAGGAGGCGCAGGCGTCGGGCTATGGCCTGGGCTGCCTGATCAAGCCGTTCTCGCAGGAGGAGCTGACCCGTTCGGTGGAACTGGCGCTGGAGATCGCCGCCGGGCGGCAGGCGGCGTTGGCGCCGGCATCGGCGCCGCCGCGCAACCTGCTGCTGTTCGGGTGAGGCCGGCGGCGGTCACACCGACTGGATCATGCCGCCATCGATGCGGATGACGGAGCCGGTCAGGTACGACGCCCGCTCGCTCGCCAGGAATGTCACGACGTCGGCGTATTCCTGGGGATCGCCGTAGCGACCAAGCGGAATCGACGCGGTGCTTTGGGCGGTGACATCCTCGACGGCGCGGCCCTCGCGCTTGGCCTTCTGTTCGTCCAGGAAGCTGATGCGCTGGGTCGCGATGCGCCCAGGCAGGACGATGTTGGCGGTGACGCCGTCGCGGCCCACCTCCTGCGCCAGCGTCTTGGACCAGCCGACCAGCGACAGACGCAGGGCGTTGGAGATGCCGAGGTTGGGGATCGGGGCGACCACGCCGGACGAGGTCGAGGTGATGACGCGGCCCCACTTGCGGGCGCGCATGCTCGGCAGCACCGCGTCGGTGATGGCGATCACCGAGAGCACCATGGCTTGGAAATGCTTGGTCCACAGCTCGGGCGCCTGACCGGCCGCCGTCGTCGGCGGCGGGCCGCCGGTGTTGTTGACCAGCACGTCGACCGGGCCAAAGGCTTGTTCGATCACCGCCAGATTGGGCGCCACCGCCGACAAGTCGGCGAGGTCCCATGGAATGGACACCGCCTGCCCGCCCGCGTCGCGGATGGCGGCCGCCGTGACCTCCGCCGCGCCGGCGTCGATGTCGGCGGCGGCGACCCGCGCCCCCTCCACCGCCAGCGTCCGCGCGATGGCTCTCCCCAAGCCGCCACCTGCGCCGAGAACCAGCGCCACCTTGTCCGTCAATCCGAGTTGCATTCTTCCCGTCCCCATGCGGCCTTGATCAGAAGGCGATAGCACAAGGCATTCATGAGCGTCACGGCGATATCAAGGCCTCGCTTCCGTCTTCTCAGGACTTGATCCGGAGATCCATTGTATAGAAGCCCTGACTGATCGCCTCAGACGTTCGTTACGGTAGCGCTCATGGGATCAAGTCCGGGCAGGCCGAAAAAGGCGCTGCCCCCTGAGGTGACGACCATCCGGCCTTCATCGGACCGGAGCGCCCTCCCCGTCCGGACGGCGGGCGATGGTGAAATGGGCGGAATGCGGATCGAAGCCGCACCGGTCCATCTCGTCCAGGACCTCGCCGACCATGGCGCCCAGGCAGACCGCGTCGGCGTCGGTCAGCGTGGAGCCGTCGGAGCCGGAGACGCGGATATCCCCGAGCCCGATGTCGAACCGGGCTTCGAAGCGTGCGGGTGTGGGCATGACGCTACCCCCGCGGGATGGAAAGGCTGGACCGGGTTCCCCCCCGCTACGAGGGATATGATCGTCGCGGCGGGGGTAACAATGAACGGAGCGCGGACACTCCGTTTGTGGTAGTGAGTTGGTTAGCCATGGATGTTTTGCCTTCACAGTGGGCATCTATGGTGAGGCCGGGCTTTCAAGTCCCCACTTCGGGGCTCGGCCGCCACGGGACACGTTTGGCGGGCGGTGTGTCAGTTGAATTCCCCCGCGTGTCAATGCCGATGCGGAATTTTCGAAACATTTTTTGGACATTTTCTCTCGTTTGTGGACGGGAGAACCGCTATCGTGCGCGTATCAGTTGACGATCCTTGCTAAATGCGGAAGACCACGATGGGCGAGAGCTACGATATCTTCTTCAGCCTCGCCCACGCCGACCGTGCGACGGCAGCGCCGGTCGTGGAGGCCCTGAGGGACAGGGGGCTGAAGGTCTTCCACTATGAGACCGAGATCGCCGACGCGCGGTCGATCACCGAGCGGGTCGTGACCGGGCTCGGCCATTCGCGGATACTGGTGGCGTGGTATTCGAAGACCTATCCGACACGCCGCGCCTGCCAGTGGGAACTGACATCGGCCATCATCGCGGCCCAGCGCGACGTGCCCGATGGCCGGGCGGTGGAACGCCGCGTCGTGGTGCTGAACCCGGAGACGGGCGTTGGGCATCTCCAGCCGGCGGAAATCATCGGCAACAAGTTCATCGACGCGAGCGCTGGCCGGGCCGTCGAACTGGCTCACCGGGTGGCGGCGGGGCTGGATGGGCTGGTGGGAGAGTTCGGGGAAATCCAGGTTCTCGGCGGCCCTCTCTGGCACGGCGGCAACCCGCGCGCGGGCTCCAACCACTTCGTCGGCCGCTTCCCCGACATGTGGAAAATCCATACCGGCCTATCCCGGAGCAAGATCACCATGGTCAGCGGTGGTGGCCTTGGTCTGGTGCTGCTCCAGGGCATGGGTGGCATCGGCAAGACCCTGCTGGCGGAGGAATACGCCCGCCGCTTTGGCGCCGCTTATCCGGGCGGCGTCTTCTGGCTAAGCGCCGTCCAGGGGCAGGACCTTGGAAGCCAGATTGGGCGTATCGCCGGCAGCTTGGGGCTTGGCACGGCTGGCTTGGGGCCGGATGCCGTCGCGGGAATGCTGAAGGGCGCGCTGGCGGCGCGGCCCGCCTATCTGTGGATCGTGGACGACCTGCCGCCGGACGCCACCGCCGCTGACCTGAACGCCTGGAGCGCCCCGACGGCCATTGGCGCCACGCTGGTCACAACCCGCAACACCCGGCTGGACGGATCGGGCACGCCTTATCGGCTGGGCGTGCTGTCGGATGATGAGGCGCTGGAACTTCTGACCAGCCGCCGCGCTCCGCGTCCCGGCGCGGAGGACAAAGCGGCGGGGGAGATCCTGACGCTGTTGGGCAACCACGCACTGGCGGTTGACGCGGCGGGTGCCGCCGTGAGGAAGCTGGGCTATGAGGGCTTCCTGACGCGCCTACGCCATCCAGACCGGGACGCCATGGAGTTGGCCGCCAAATTGGCGGGTGAATTGCCGACTGGCCACGCTCCCCAGATCGCCACGACCCTGCTGGACAGCATCGAGCGCTTGGATGCCGACGGCTTGCGTCTGCTGCATCTGGCCACCCTGCTGGCACCGGCGCCGATTCCCCTGTCGCTGGTGACAAGCATCTTCGCCCGACTTCCGGGTGATGCGGATCTCGCGGACGATGACGCCATCCTCGCCGTCGAGGCTGCGGCGGGAGAAGCATTGGCTGAGCACATCGTGGGTGACGACGGCGCCGATACCGTGTCGGTCCATGTCCTTGTCAGCCGCACCATACGCTTCCACGGAGATGAACCACCACCTGGACTGCGCGACGCGGCGGTGGCGGCGTTGGTTGAGCGGATGGAGGACGCAGACGATATCCGCAACCACTTCGGATTGCTGCCACTGATCCCTCATGCCCGCGCGTTGACTGGGGATCCCTTGGACGCCCAAACATCTAGGCTGCTGCACTGGCTCGGATATTTCAATCTTGAACGGGGGGCATATGTGGAGGCTGAAACGGATTTCGGCAGGACCTTGAATGCGAGGAAAACTCTACTCGGTCCTGAGCATCCCGATACACTGGCCAGCATGAACAATCTGGCCGCGACCCTTTTTGCGCGCGGTGACATTGAGGGAGCGCGGGCGCTGGTGGCAGAAGCACTGCTATCGCGCTTCACAAATACGGTCCTGCCCTCGAGATTTCACGAGCGTTGATTGCTTGGGCCATCCACCTTGGTATCACTCTCCCGCCGGGCGTGGCACCGCCAGATGCCTAGTTCATGCACTCATTTTTCATGTTCGTCCTTTGTTAAAATAAATAATCGATTTTAGAATTATTCGCCGTCAGATGATGAAAGCTTTATCCTATATCAGCTTGTGTATTACAAGGAATTTATGGGTTGTTGTAGGTCGGATAGAGCGAAGCGGCATCCGACATAGACGCGCCTGCTTGTCGCATGCCGCTTCGCTCTATCCGACCTACTAGATTTTTACGGAAAACTTCTTTGAAGCCCCGTCACGTGAAGAGGAACACGGCGTCCGACCGCGTCGTCAAATGCGCCAGATCAGTCCCCATCAGCAGCACCGTATGGTCGTCCGCCAGTTCTATCAGCGTACTGCCGCCCAAGTCGGTCGAGCGCTCCAGGACGGCTTCGGCGCTGGTCAGGCCAGGGCTGGCGTCGAGGCGGATGTGATCGTAGGTTGGGTTGAAGTCCAGGATCTTGTCCGAACCGCCGGCAGCCGGTTTGAACACGAAGGTGTCGGCGCCGGAACCGCCGATCATGATGGTGTTTCCGGTGCCGTCGACCAACGTGTCGGCACCGGAACCACCGTCGAGTGTCTGTGAGCCGACACCCGCGATCAGGACATCCTTGCCCTGGCCGCCAGAGAGGTACGAGGGTCCCAAACCGCCGTGAATCTCGTCGTCGCCGGCCTCGCCGAACAAGCGGTCGTTGCCGGTGCCGCCATAAATGCGGTCGTTTCCGGCTCCACCGAACGCGGTCAGGTCTCCCGTCTGGCGCACGGCCCAGTGACCGGCTTCCGACTGGTAGGAGCTGTAATCATAATAGTTGAACGTCGAGGCGACTTCGTCGGGATTGAAGTATATGAAGGAGTTGTGGTGATCGGGAGAGGTACCGGCGTAGTTGGGATCGAGCTTGCCGGTGTCCGGGTTCCAGATCCATTGGCTTGGATAGTCCAGGGTCGCCAGCGTCTGTGTCCAATGCCGACCTTCCTGCGAATTGCTGAACATGAACTCGACAGGCGCTTCCTGGAAGGTCTGGCCGTAAATCGGAGTGTCGAAGGCCACGCTACCGAATGCCGTGCTGGGCGAGGAGCCTTGGTTGCTCCAGCTATAGTCCTGATAGACATATTCTTGATACTGCTCGTCCCAGACATACCTTGAACCGTAGAAGGTTTCGCTCCACTGGTTGGAGTTTCCAGCGGCCGGCACCCAATCGAAGATGACCTTGTCGCTCGCCACGATCACGTCGCCGCCCGATCCACCCCACTTGATCTGAGCGCCGCTGTTCGTCGTCGATGTTGTTTCCACCATGGTCCCGTCTCCACCCCTGATGATGCGCACGATGCCGAGCGTCCGTGAGGTAGGGTTGCGGAAGAGTGGTATAGCAATCGTGAATACGGGAAATTTACTTGTAGAAACTTAGCATTGTATTTATGACTTTCTATTATTCGTGCATTTCATGTGTTGAATATCGAGTAAAATCATGAAGTTCTGCAAATGAAACAGGATCAATCTTTTACGCATGTAGATTTGGTTTTCAGCGTTATGGCGCGGCGCTTTGGCACAGTGGATCCCCGGATCAAGTCCGGGGATGACGATTTAGGGTTGGTTAAGAGAAGAATCACCCCTTTTCCGTCATCCCCGGACTTGATCTGGGGATCCATTGTACGGGAGTGCTGCCTGATTGCCTCAGGCAGCCATAAAGGCATCGCCCACCGGATCAAGTGTGGGAAACGCGGTGACGAGGCACCGCCGTGCCTGCCTGACGGTCATATAGCTTTCCCATCACAAACCGGCGACCGCTTGACCTGTGTCAAAACGATGCGGGCGGATTGGCCGTATCGTTGGGGGAATACGCTTCCTGGCGCGGCGGATTCCGCGCCGGATGAATAAGCGGACGAACCGGAAGGTTGGGACGATGGATAGGATGTTGGCGGAAGACGGTGCCGTGGACCAGCGGGACGCGGCGGCTCTCGACCCTTGGAGGGGTTTCGCCGGGACGGCTTGGCGGCACGCGGTCGATGTCCGGGACTTCATCCTGCGGAACGTCCACCCCTATGAGGGTGACGCCGGTTTCCTGGCGGGTGCCAGCGGCAGGACCAAGTCGCTGTGGCTGGAAGTGTCCGAGCTGCTGAAGCGGGAGCGCGCCGCCGCGGGTGGGGTACTGGACGCCGACACCGAGACGCTGTCCTCGATCATCTCGCACGCGCCGGGCTATATCGACCGTGAGCTGGAGGTGATCGTCGGGCTTCAGACCGATAAGCCGCTGAAGCGCGCGATCATGCCGTTCGGCGGCTGGCGCATGGTCAAGAACGGGCTGGAGGCCTATGGCTTCAAGCCGTCGCCCAAGCTGGGCGAGGTGTTTCCCGGCATCCGCAAGACCCACAACGACGGCGTGTTCGATGTCTACACCGAGGAGATGACCCGGTGCCGGAAATCGGGCGTCATCACCGGGCTACCCGACAGCTACGGCCGCGGCCGGATCATCGGCGACTATCGCCGCGTGGCGCTGTACGGCGTCGGGCGGCTGATCGACGACAAGATGGTTCAGTTCAAATCGCTGGAACTCGACCAAATCGCCGAGGAAACGATCCGGCTGCGCGAGGAAATCTCCGAGCAGATCCGGGCGCTGGAGGAGCTGGTCGTGATGGCGGCCCGCTACGGCTTCGACGTGACCCGGCCGGCAGCCGACGCCCGCGAGGCGGTGCAGTGGACCTATCTAGCCTATCTGGCCGCCGTCAAGGAGGCCAACGGCGCCGCCATGTCGCTGGGCCGCGTCTCCAGCTTCCTGGACATCTACATCGAGCGCGACCTGCGCGACGGCGTGCTGACCGAGGACGTGGCGCAGGAGTTGATCGACCAGTTCGTGGTCAAACTGCGTCTGGTGCGGTTCCTGCGCACCCCCGAATACGACCAGCTGTTCTCGGGCGATCCGACTTGGGTGACCGAGTGCCTGGGCGGCATGGCGCTGGACGGGCGCACGCTGGTGACGCGCAACAGCTTCCGCATGCTCCAGACCCTGCACAACCTGGGTCCGGCGCCCGAGCCGAACCTGACCGTGCTGTGGTCGGAGCGGCTGCCCGACGGCTTCAAGCGGTTCTGCGCCGAGACCTCGATCAGGACCTGCTCGCTGCAATACGAGAGCGACGACCTGATGCGCGATTACTGGGGCGACGATTATGGCATCGCCTGCTGTGTGTCGGCCATGCGGATCGGCAAGCAGATGCAGTTCTTCGGCGCGCGGGCCAACCTCGCCAAGACGATGCTCTACGCCATCAACGGTGGCCGGGACGAGGTCTCTGGCGAGCAGATCGGCCCGGCCTTCGCCCCGATCACCGGCGACACGCTCGACCATGACGAGGTCATGGCGAGGCTGGTGCCGATGATGGAGTGGCTGGCCAGGGCCTATATGAACACGCTGAACGCCATCCACTTCATGCACGACAAATACATGTACGAGCGGCTGGAGATGGCGCTGCACGACCGCGACGTGCTGCGGACCATGGCGTGCGGCATCGCGGGCCTGTCGGTGGTGGCCGATAGCCTGTCGGCGATGAAACACGCGACCGTCAAGGTGGTGCGCGACGAGCGCGGGCTGGCGACCGACTACGTGGTCGAGGGCGATTATCCGGCGTTCGGCAACAACGACGACCGGGTCGACGGCATCGCGGTCTGGGCGGTCGAGACCTTCATGGCGATGCTGCGGAAGCAGAAGACCTATCGGGGCGCCGTGCCGACCCAGTCGGTGCTGACCATCACGTCCAACGTCGTCTATGGCAAGAAGACCGGCAACACGCCGGATGGCCGCAAGGCGGGACAGCCCTTCGCTCCGGGAGCCAACCCGATGCATGGCCGCGACCGCAAGGGCGCCATCGCATCGATGGCGTCGGTCGCCAAGCTGCCCTATGCCCACGCGCAGGACGGCATCTCGTACACCTTCACCATCGTGCCCGGCGCCTTGGGGCCGACGCAGGAGGAACGGGTCGCCAATCTGGTCGGGATGCTGGATGGCTATGTCGCGCAGGGCGGACACCACATCAACGTCAACGTGTTCGACCGCGAGACGCTGCTGCACGCCATGGACCATCCGGAACTTTATCCGCAGCTGACGATCCGGGTGTCCGGCTACGCGGTGAACTTCATCAAGCTGACGCGGGAGCAGCAACTGGACGTCGTGTCGCGCACGTTCCATGCCCTACACTGACTTCAGGGCCGAATTGGCGGCGGCGGTTCCCGTCGGGACGGCCGCCGCTGGCCGACTGGCCGGACGGGTGTCCGGCTGGGTCCACTCGGTCGAGACCGCCGGCACGGTGGATGGCCCCGGCGTGCGGTATGTGGTGTTCCTGGCCGGGTGTCCACTCCGCTGCCAGTATTGCCATAACCCCGACACCCAGCACATGCACGACGGCACCCCGACAACGGCGGCGGAAGTGGTGGCCGACATCGCGGCGACGGCGGGTTTCCTGCGCCATGGTCATGGCGGGGTGACCTTGAGCGGCGGCGAGCCGCTGGTCCAGCCGGAGTTCTGCGCCGCGATCCTGCGCGGGTGCAAGGATTTGGGCCTGCACACCGCGCTGGACACCTCGGGCTTCCTGGGCGCCCACGCCGACGATTACCTGCTGGCCGACGTGGATCTGGTGCTTCTGGACATAAAGGCGTTCACGGAAGCAACCTATCGAAAGGTGACCGGTGCCGCGTTGCGCCCAACACTGGAATTCGCCGAGCGGCTGGCATCGCTGGGAAAGCCGGTCTGGCTGCGCTATGTGCTGGTGCCGGGACTGACCGACGATATCGCGGAGATCACGGCGCTGGCGGAATTCGCCGCCGGTCTTGGCACCGTCGAGCGGGTGGACGTGCTGCCGTTCCACAAGATGGGCGAACAAAAGTGGCGCGATCTCGGCCGGCCCTATCGTCTGGGCGACACCCAGCCGCCGTCAGCCGAGTTGACCGACCGGGTGCGCGGGATCTTCCGCGCGGCGGGGCTGGTGGTGCCCTGACAGCTTGGTGGGTTGCCTTTATCCGGAAATGAACAATATCACCGCGCCGCCTGTTGCAGGAGGATCAGGCATGAAGTGATTTTGGAATGGCCCGACAGGGGAAACGTCAGCTGTGAATTCGGAAGGACCTTCCGCGGAACCTTCCGTCCAGACACCTTCCGACCAGGGGAATCTCCTGCGCGCCGTCGCGGCTGGAGACCGGCGGGCCTTCGCGGCGCTGTTCCACCATTTCGCCCCCCGGATCAGGGTGTTCCTGCTGCGGGCTGGAGCACCGTCCGGTGTCGCGGACGAGATCATCCAGGACGTCATGCTGACCGTCTGGCGGAAGGCTGGAGACTACGATCCCGATAGGGCCAGCCCGGCCGCCTGGATCTTCACCATCGCGCGGAACCGGCGAATCGACCTGCTTCGGACCGAGCGTCGGCCGGAGCTGGACCCCCATGATCCGGCGCTGCGCCCAGTCGAGGGCGAGGACGCCGAGACGGCGCTGGGCCGGCTCGAGTTGGGGGCGAAACTGCTGCGGGCGATCGAGGATCTGCCCAAGGAACAGGAGGAGGCCCTGTTCGAAACCTTTTTCCGGGATAGATCCCAGGGGGACTACGCCGAGGAGAGCGGTCTGCCTCTGGGAACGGTGAAATCACGACTCAGGCTTGCCTTCGCGCGGCTTCGACTTGCATTGGAGGAGGCGACTTGAGCGGGCTATACCATCAACCTCCGGCCCATCACCCTCCGGAAGATATCCTGGTCAGCTACGCGGCGGGCAGCTTGCGCGAGCCCGAGGCGCTGGCGGTGGCGACCCATCTGGCCTACTGCCCGGCGTGTCGGCGCGACAGCGCCTTGCTGGAGGAGGTCGGGGGCGTGCTGCTGGCTGATTTGCCGCCAGCGCCAGCGGACACTCCCGCCGCTGACGGTGACGGCGTGCTGGAGACCCTGTTGTCCAGAATCGATGAGGGTTCGGCCGAGGGCGCGACCCCGGCTCCCGTGACGGCGAACTCCCTGGCCGAGTGGGGGTTGGAGGGGCTGACGATCCCGGAACCGCTGCGATCCTATATCGCGCGGACGGCGGTACGGACGGGCTGGATCACGCTGGCCGACGGTATCGAGGCGCTTCGCCTGGACATCGCCCAGCCGCCCGCCGTGGCGGAGATCCTGCGGATGCGGCCGGGATCGGTGCTGCCGACCCATCGGCATCCCGACCAGGAGTTGATCCTGGTGATCCAGGGCCGATTCACGGAGGAGGCCAGCGCCTGGACCGGTCCGGGAGGCCGTTTCTCCGAGGGCGATCTCAGTGAATTCGACGGTGGCACGATCCACACGGTCGTCGCCGGTGACGATGGGTGCGTCTGCTACCGGATGCTGGCGCAGCCGGTGGAAAGATTGGAGGCGGAAGCGTGACGGCGGGTGCTAATGAGGCGATTTTGGGTTAGCGATGGAGTATGGTGGCCCCGACTTTCGACCGAGGAATACCATGACCATCATCCGCCAAGACGATTTCATCGCCAGCGTCGCCGACGCCCTTCAATACATCTCGTATTATCACCCGCCGGATTTCATCAAGGCCCTGACCGCCGCCTATGAGCGGGAGAAGTCGCCGGCGGCGCGCGACGCGATGGCCCAGATCCTGGTCAATTCGCGGATGTGCGCCGAAGGCCGGCGGCCAATCTGCCAGGATACCGGCATGGTCGTGGCCTTCGTCAAGATCGGCATGAACGTGCGCTGGGATGCCGACATGGGCATCGCCGAGATGGTCAACGAGGGTGTCCGCGAGGCCTACCGCAATTCCGACAATCCGCTGCGCGCGTCCATGGTGTCCGACCCGGCGGGGGCTCGCCGCAACACCGGCGACAACAGCCCGGCGATCACCCACATGGAGGTGGTGCCCGGCGACCATGTCGAGGTGACGGTGGCGGCCAAGGGCGGCGGGTCCGAGAACAAGGCGGTCTTCACCACGCTGAACCCGTCGGACGATCTGGTCGAGTGGGTCCTGAAGGCGGTGCCGAAGATGGGTGCAGGCTGGTGTCCGCCCGGAATGCTCGGCATCGGCATCGGCGGCAGCGCCGAGAAGGCGATGCTGCTGGCGAAGGAATCGCTGATGGGCGAGATCGACATCCACGAGCTGAAGGAGCGCGGCCCGAGCAACCGGGTCGAGGAGTTGCGGATCGCGATCCACGACCGGGTCAACGCGCTGGGCATCGGCGCGCAGGGCCTGGGCGGGCTGACCACCGTGCTGGACGTCAAGATCAACGACTTCCCCTGTCACGCCGCCTCGCTGCCTGTGGCGATGATCCCGAACTGCGCCGCCACCCGCCACATCCACTTCACCCTGGACGGCAGCGGTCCGGCGACCCTGCCGGCGGTCGATCTGGCCGATTGGCCCGACGTTCACCTGGACCCACCGGAGACGGCGCGGCGCGTCGACCTGGACACCCTGACGCGCGGACAGGTGGCGGAATGGCGCGCGGGCGAGCGGCTGCTGCTGAACGGTACGCTGCTGACCGGGCGCGACGCCGCGCACAAGCGGATCTCCGACATGCTGGGCCGGGGCGAGCCGCTGCCCGACGGCTTGGACTTCACCGGCAAGCTGATCTACTACGTCGGCCCGGTCGACGCGGTGCGCGACGAGGCGGTCGGTCCGGCCGGCCCCACCACGGCGACGCGTATGGACCGCTTCACCGATCTGATGCTGAGTCGCACCGGCCTGCTCGGCATGATCGGCAAGGCGGAGCGCGGCCCGGAGGCGGTCGCGGCGATCAAGGCGCACGAGGCGGTCTCGCTGGTCGGCGTCGGCGGTGCGGCGTATCTGGTGTCGAAGGCGATCACCTCGGCCCGCGTCGTGGCGTTCGGCGACTTGGGCATGGAGGCGATCCACGAGTTCCAGGTCAAGGACATGCCGGTGACCGTGGCGGTGGACAGCACAGGCCAGTCGATCCACGCCACCGGCCCGGATCTGTGGCGCATCGGCTGACCGCCGCGGGTTGAGCGAGAGAGCGGCCGGGGAGGTTCGCCTCCTCGGCTGGATCGGCTCAAATGCTCGCTAAGATTTTAGATCGGACACTCAGATTTCGAAAAATCAATATAACTGATAACTCTTTCCCTCTGTGGTAGCATCCCTTTTTCTCACCAAGGGGATTGCACCATGCCGACACCGATCCAGGACAAACTCCGCACCGCGATGACCACCGGCGGCACGCTGACCGTCGATTTCTCGTCCGATCTGAACGCCAAGGCGGCCGGACGGCTGGACGTGTTCCTTCATGATCTGGGAACCTCCATCAGGATCGACTTGGCCACCACCGGCGAGCCCGCGAACATCCTCTGGCTGCCGTGGAAGCAGGGCAATCTAACCGAGTTGCAGCCGTCCTCGATCTCCGGCGCGGCGGTGAACAGCTTGTTCTTCACCTACTATCTGTCCGGGTGCAAGGTCTTCGGGATCCGCGGCGGCCCCGTCTGGCACATCGACGCTCCAGTCACCGTGGCGGAATTCTGGCCGCGGATCGCGAGCGACGATTGGGTCGAGGATTACTGGCCGGTCGGCGACACCGAGGACGTCGCCTACATCCATCGCGCCGGCCAGCAAACGAATCTGTGGGACCTGTCGACGCATCTGACCGGCGCCGCGCCGACGACCTATGGCTCCGGCAATGTCGGTCAAGCCATCGTCGGCGGTGTCGTCAACGCCAGCAAACAGATCGACTTCTACTTCCAGTCGAGCCCCTGGGCCACCCTGCCCTACACCAGGCAGACGCGGAAGAACTGATCCCGCCGGCTCACCACAGCTTGGCGCGCCACCAGCCGGAACCCGCCTGCTCGCGGAGGATGCCGACCGCGATGCGTTCGACCTCCCGGGCGGCGCGGGTCAGCGGTCGGTTGCTGGCGTGGGCGATGTGGACGGAGCGTTCGACCACGGGTTCCACGATGCGGGCGACCGAGAGGGCGGCGCCGGACTCGTCGCTCTCCAAGGCCGCCAGCGACAGGATGGTGTGGCCGGCGCCGCGTCGGACCAGACGCTTGATCTGGCTGAAGGCGTCGATCTCGATCGTCACGTTCAGGCTGATGCCGGCCCGCCGGGCCGATTGCTCGACCAGGGAGCGGAGGCCGTGCTCCCTCCCCGGCAGGACGAATTTGAGCGGCTCCAGCCGGTGGAACGGCGCGTCGCCGCTCTCCGCGATGCCGGCCAGCGAGGCCTCGTCACGACCGGCGAGGTATAGCTCCTCGGTCAGGAGCTTGGTGCTGTCGATGCCGGAGTTCGGCTGGGCGCCGTAGAGCAGGCCGACATCGACCTGCCCCTCCAGCAACCACTGCGCGATATAGCCGCTCATGCTCTCGACGACCCGCAACGTCACGTTGGGCAGCTCCACCTGGGTCCGCTCGATCAACGGAACCGCCAGGATCGTCACCAGCGAGGTCGGGATCGCGAAGGTCACGCGGCCTACGGGACTGTCGGAGCGTGACCGAAGGCTTTCCCGCGCGTCGTCGGCCGATTTGAGGATCAGCCGGGCGTGGCGGATCAGTTCCTGCCCCTCGCTGGTCGCCACCACGCCGCGGGCCGAGCGCTCGAACAGGACGACGCCGAACTCCTCCTCCAGGTTGCGCAGATGGGTGCTGATCGAGGGCTGGGCCACGCGCAGCGCCTGCGATGCCTTGAGGATGGAGCCATGTTCCGCGACGGCGAGGAAGTACCTGAGTTGGCGAAGATCCATCGGCGGCGGCGGCGTCCCAGGCGTGTTCCGTTAAGTCAGGCCTTATCTGGTGAGCGGGTGCCCCCCCTGTCCACGGCTAATCCGGATATCGCCCGGTGCCGGGTCAGCACCGCCCGCGACTGGTCGACCACGGGAAGGTCGAGCATGCGACCCTTGTGGCGGACGGCGCCCCTGCCCTCGCGCAGGCCGGCCTCGAAGGCCGCCACGACCTCCTCCGCGTCCTGGACCTCCTGGGCGGAGGGGGCGAAGGCCTCGTTGAGGATCGCCACTTGGTCGGGATGGATGCAGAAGCCACCCTCGAAACCCAGCCGGCGCGCCTCCTGGATGACGCGGCGGTACTGGTCCAGGTCGGTGTAGTCCGCCACCGAACCGACATAGCCAATCGGCAGGCAACCGGCAGCCCGCGCGGCGGCCACCGCCATGACGTTGGGGACGTAGAGGCTGCGGGCGTCGGGCACCATGCCCATGGAGACCGCCAGATCCTCGGCGCCGACCGTGATGCCGAGGACGCGCGGCGCCCCGGCGATGGCGCGCATCTCGCCCAAGCCGTCGGCGGTCTCGATCATCGCGACAAGGCCGGTGTGACCCCGGGGCAGACCACGCTCGAATTCCAGCTCGTCCAGGATCTCGCCGACGGCGCGGATATGGCTGGCGTCCGGCACCTTGGGCAGCGTCAGCGCCATGACCTCGGCGCAGACGCTGGACTCGATGTCGGCGATGGCTTGGCGCCACGGCCGGTTGATCCGGACCACGACCTGGACGCCCTCGGCGGCCAGCCGGGCGGCGGCGGCGCGGACCATGCCGCGCGCCTCGACCTTCTGGTCGGGCGGGATGCTGTCCTCCAGATCGAGCTGGATGACGTCGGCGCCCCGCTTGGGAGCGCTGGCGAGGAACCGTTCGTTGTTGACGGGAACGAACAGCATCGAGCGCCAGATCGGCAGCGTCTTGGTTGCGAAAGCCTGGGTCATGCCGGCATCTCCTGTTCGCGGTCCGCCAGGGTGATCCCGAGTTCGGCCAGGATCTCGGCGTTGTGCTGGCCGATGCGCGGCGCCGGACGGCGCATGCCGCCGGGCGTGCCGGACATCCGGGGAATGACGTTGTGCATGGGAAGCGTTCCCATGTCCTCGTCGGGCAGTTCGACGATGACCTCCCGGCCACGGACGAAGGGGTGGTCGACTAGATCGGCGATCGAGCAGACGGGACCGACGGTGACGCCCGCCGCCTCGAACAGGTCCAGGTTCTGCTGCTGGGTGCGCGTGGCGATGACGGCGCCGATGATCAGGTCCAGTTCGTCGCGGTGGCGGACCCGGTCGTCGTTGGTCCGGAACCGGGGATCGGTGATCAGCTCCGGGTGGCCGATGGTGGTGAAGATGCGTTCGGCCATGGACTGCATGGAGCCGGACATCGCGACGTATTTGCCGTCGGAGCAGACATAGACGTTGCGCGGCGCCGTGTGGGTCGACTGGTTGCCGGCCCGGTTGGACGGCACGCCGGTCAACTGGTACTGCGCGGCCTCGGCCCCGATCATGGAGAAGATCGGCTCGAACAGGGACAGGTCGATCACCTGCCCGCCCTTCTCGCCCCGGACGGCGTGACGCAGGGCCGCCAGCACGGCGGACGAGCCGTAGAGACCCGCGACCATGTCGGCCATCGCCAGCGGCGGCAGGACCGGCGGACGGTCGGGATAGCCGTTGAGGTGGGCGTAACCCGACATCGCCTCGACCAGCGTCCCGAAGCCGGGCCGCTTGGCGTAGGGGCCGGTCTGGCCCCAGCCGGAGATGCGGAGGATGACCAAGCCGGGATTGCGCTGGTGCAGCACATCAGGCCCGAGGTTCCAGCGCTCCAGCGTGCCGGGAACGAAGTTCTCCACGATGACGTCGGCGGTCTCGACCAAGCGCAGCAGGATGTCCTTGCCGCTGTCGGTCTTGATGTCGAGCGCCATGCTGCGCTTGTTGCGGGAATAGACCTTCCAGTAGATCTCGACGCCCTCGACGCGCCAGTTGCGCAGGTCGTCGCCCTTCTGCGGGTGCTCCACCTTGATCACGTCGGCCCCTTGGTCGGCCAGCACATGGGTGACCATGTTGCCGGCGACCAATCGGGAGAGGTCGAGTATCCTCACCCCATCTAAGGGGCCGCGGCTGTTCTCGTCGTATTGCGGCATCTGTCGCGTTCCAGTCGGATGGGGTGTCAGATCTCGATGACGGGCTTGATTTCCTCGAACTTCCGCATCCGGTCCAAGGCGGTGTTGACCTCGTCCAGGCGGTAGCGGCCGGTGATCATGCGCTCGAACGGGATCGTCTTCTGGTGGCGCTGGACGAACTGCAACGCCTTCCAATAGCTGGCGGCGTCGCCCGAGAACGAGCCGATGACCTGGAGGTTCTTCTTGACGATCATCGACGGTTTGATCTCGGTGCCGGCCTCGCCAAGCTGGCCAACGACCAGATAGCGGCCGCCCTTGCGGGCGATCTCCAAGCCCTCGGAGAAGGCGGCGGGGTGGCCGGTGAACTCCATCACGATGTCGGCGCCGCGCCCGTTGGACAGCTCGCGCACCTTGTCGGCGCGCTCGGCCGGCGATGTCGTCTCGACGGGAATGACCTCGTCGGCGCCGAACTCCAGCGCCATGTCGAGCCGGGCCGACGGGCCGCCGATCACGATGACGCGCTTGGCGCCGCCGACCTTGGCGACCGCCGCCGCGAGCAGGCCCAGCGGGCCGGCGCCCTGGATCGCGACGGTGTCGGTGGGGGCGATCGGCCCGATCTGCGAGGTCGCGTTCATGACCGAGCGGAAGGCGCAGCTGCACAGGCTGGCGAGATCGTTGGGAACGTCGTCCGGCACGCGGATGCGGCCCGATTCCGGCAGCACGTAGCCGTATTCCGAGAAGCCGCCCATCAGGAACGGCGGCTTCTCCATCGACTCGTACATATAGGCCTTGCGGTTGTCGCACAGCGTCGGCTGGCGGGCGACGGTGCAATAGAAGCACGAGCCGCAGGCGGTGTGGGTGTAGACGATGCGGTCGCCGACCCGGAGCGGATTGCCGATGCTGTCGCGGTCCGAGCCGGAGCCGAGCGCCACGATCCGTCCGACCATCTCGTGGCCGATGATGATGGGCAAGTCGACTTTGAGCGACAGCGTGCCGCGCGACAGGTGGACGTCGGTGCCGCAGACGGAGCAGGTCTCGATGCGGGCCAGGATGGCGCCGGGCTCGATCTCGCGCGGGACCGGCACGTCCTCGATCCGGAGCGGCTCGCCGAATTGGCGCAGGACAGCGGCGCGGGAGCTGGTGGGAAGGGCTGTCATGGGAGATGTCTCCAGATCAGAAGAATACGCGGTACCAGAGCGGCAGCGCGGGAATGTAGGTGATGGCGGCCAAGGTCAGCAGTGTCGCCAGCAGGAACCAGCCGAAATACGGCGCCATCTCGAGCAGGCTGGCCCCGGTCGTCCGCGCCGCCACGTAAAGGTTGGCGGCGAGCGGCGGCGTCAGCAGGCCGATCTCGATGTTGGTCACCAGGATGATGCCGAAGTGGACCGGGTCGATGCCGAACTGGTCGGCGGCGGGCGCCAGCAGCGGTCCCATCAGCAGCACGGCGGCGTTGGTCTCCATGAACATGCCGACCAGCAGCAGGACCAGGTTGACCATCGCCAGGAAGACCAGCGGGCTGTCGGTCACGCTGATGGCGAAGCTGGCGATGTCTTGCGGGATCTGCGCCAGGACCAGCGCCCGGTTGAAGATGGCGGTGAAGGCGATGATCGTCAGGATCGCGGCGGCGGTCCGCGCCGTCGTGCTGAACACGCCCGGCAATTCATTGGTCCGCAGGGTCCGCTGGAGCAGGGTCACGGCCAATGTGTAGAGGGCCGCCACGGCCGCCGCTTCCGTCGGGGTGAACAGGCCGCTGTAGATGCCGCCCAGCACCAGGAACGGCAGGAACAGCGCCGAGGCGGTGCGCAGGTTGTTGCGGCCGCGCGACAGCGTGCGGCCGGTGTCGGAGGCGGCGCTTTCCCGGCCGTTGACCAGGGCGCGCTTGGCCAGCATCGCGTGGGTCGCGAAGAAGACGCAAGCCATCACCAGACCCGGCAGGAGCGTCGCCAGGAACAGTTCCGTGATCGAGACGCCGACGATAGAGCCGTAGAGGATCAGCGGGATCGACGGCGGGATCAGCACGCCGAGCAAACCGGCCGCCGCGACCAGCGAGGCGATGTAGCCGCGCCGATAGCCGCGCCGCTCCATCTCCGGCCCAACCGTGCCGCCGATGGCGGCGACCGTCGCGACCGAGGAGCCGGTGATGGCGCCCATCAACGCGCTGGCGCCGATCGCGATGTGGCCCAGCCGGGCCGGCAGGCGGCGCAGCAGGAGGTCGCAGAACGCGGTCAGGCTTTCCGCCAAGCCGCCCCGGTTCATGACCTCGCCGACCAGCAGGAACAGCGGGATCGCCAGCAGCGGGAAGCTCATGACGCTGTCGTAGGGGACCGAGCCGAGGCTATCCAGCCACAGGTCGAAGGTCTCGACGTTCAGCAGCACGACCAGCGCGAAGGCGACGCCGATCGGGGCGCCGATCAGCAGCAGCATCGCCAGACCGAAGATGATCGGTGTCATGACAATCCTCCGGAATTCGGCAAACCGGGATGGGGCTGGCCGGTGACTAGTCGGTAGAGGTCGGCCAGCGCGTGGAGGATCATCAGGGCGCTGCCCAGGACCATGAACCCGGCCGGCACCGCCACGGGCGTGCCCAGGTCGATCAGGTTCTCGCTGGACTCGTACGCGTAGGCGAAGAATTCCCACGCGACGTAGAGGAAGATGCCGGCGAACAGCAGCTGCGAGAGCATGGCGCCCGCGTGGGCGATCGACCGCAGCGGCTTGGAGGGAAGCTGCTGGGCGATCTCCACGCTGATATGGGCGCGGGCGTAGGTGCAGAGCGCGGCACCGACGAAGGTCAGCGGCGCCATGGCGACGATGCCCAGCTCGCTGACGTTCGGGACCGGCAGTTCGAAATAGCGCGCGACGACGCTGAACACGATGGTGGCGAGCATCACCACGAGGGACGCCCCGGCGATGAACGCCTCCACCCGGTAGATCCCCCGTTCGACCCGGTCGAGCGCCGAGGACCCTGGACCCGGCGCCACCGCGACGCCGGGATCCATCTGGGTTCGCTCCACCATGGACATCAATCCAGGGCCGCGATCTCGGCGCGCAGCAGCTTGACCCGCTCCTCGCCATAGATCTTGCCCAGGCCATCCCACTGCGCCCGGCCGAAGTCGGCGAACTCCTTGAGGGCTTCCGGCGAGAGCTTGGTGACCTGGACGCCGCCGGCGGCGATCTTGGCGAGGAATTCCGTGTTGAGCGCGCGGTTGTTCTCGATCTGCTTGCGGCTGACCTCCACCGCGGTGTCGCGGATCATGGTCCGCTGCTCTTCGCTGAGACGGCCCCAGAAGCGGTCGCCGGCGACGATGGTGCCCATGGCGTAGACGTGGTTGGTCGTCGTCATGAACTTCTGCGCTTCGAACAGGCGCGAGTTGTAGGTGATGCTCGGCCCGTTGTCCTGGCCGTCGACCGTGCCCTGCTGGAGACCGGTGAACAGTTCCGGGAAGGGCATCGTGATCGCCTGGGAGCCCGCGGCGGTGAAGAAGCCCTTGATGCCGGCGGAGCCGGGCACCCGCAGCTTGAGGCCCTGGAGATCGGCGAGCTTCTCGACCGCGCGGCGCGAGTTGGTGACCGAGCGGAACTCCAGTTCGAAGAAGCCCAGCGGCTCCATCTTGTGCTTCTGGAGGGTTTCCCGCAGCGTCTTCTGGAGGATGCCGTTCTCGTTGTAGAAGATCTTGTCGGCCTGCGCCAAATCGTTGACGATGTACGGCAGGTAATGGATGTCGAGCAAGGGGTCCAGGCCGGTCAGCGAGCCGGGGTTGAGGAACGCCAGTTCCAGCGAGCCCCGCGCCAGTTCGCGGCCCAGCGTCTCGTCGCCGCCCAACTGGCTGTTGGGGAACACCGAGATATCGATCTCACCGTTCGACCGCTCCTTGATCAGGCGGGCGAATTCCTGGCTGGCCTGATCGACCGGGCTGTTGGTGGCGAAGACGTGGCCCAGGCGGCCCCGCATCTCGCGGGCCTCCGCCGGCAGGACGTTGAAGGCCGCTAAGGCGAGCGCGCAGGCGCAGGCACCGAACAGGGCGCGACGGGACAACATGGGCGATCCTCCCCTTGGGAATTACGGTTGATTATCGTTGCTTGGACTTGGACTGGCGTGCGCTTCGACTGGGCTGGGGTTGGCTGGCCGGGCGCGTGGCCCGGCCCGCTCTCAGCCGTGCTTGAGGACGACCGTCTTCGCGACGGTGAACTCGCGCAGCGCCTCGAAGCCCTTCTCGCGGCCATGGCCGCTCTTCTTGACGCCGCCGAACGGCAGTTCGATGCCGCCGCCAGCACCATAGGCGTTGACGAACACCTGACCCGCCCGCACGGCGCGCGCCAGACGTAGCTGCCGGGCGCCATCCTTGGTCCAGATGCCGGCGACCAGACCGAAGTCGGTGCCGTTGGCGATCCGGATCGCGTCGGCCTCGTCATCGAACGGAATGGCGGACAGGACGGGACCGAAGACCTCCTCGCAAGCCAGCGTGTGCTTGAGCGGCACGGGGCCGAACAGCGTCGGCTTGACGTAGTAGCCGCCTTCGGGAGCGCCGTCGGTGATGACGCCCTCGGCGAGGACGGGGACGCCGTCGGACTTGGCCTGGGCCAGGAAGCCCTGGACGCGGTCGAACTGGTTGGCGCTGATGACGGGACCGCAATCCAGGTCGTCGCCATGGGGGCCGACGCGGACCGCCGCGACGCGCCGGGCGAGGTCGGCGATGAAGCTGTCGAAGATCGAACGCTGGACCAGCACGCGGCTACCGGCGGAGCAGGTCTGGCCGGCGTTCTGGACGATGGCGTTGACGATGCTCTCGATCGCCAAGCGCTGGTCGGCGTCCTCGAACACGATCTGCGGCGACTTGCCGCCCAGCTCCAGCACGCAGGGAACATGGTGTTCCGCGGCGGCCTTCTGGACCAGCGTGCCGACCTCGGGCGAGCCGGTGAACGACAGGAAGTCGATGCCGGGATGGGCGGCCAAGGCGGCGCCGGCCTCCTCGCCATAGCCGGTGACGACGTTGATGGTGCCGGGCGGGAAGCCGATCTCCATCGCGATCTCGGCCAGCCGGATGCAGGACAGGCAGGCCTCCTCGGCCGGCTTGAGCACGGCGGCGTTACCGGCGGCGAGGCTGGGTCCAAGCGTGCGGCCGAACATCTGGGCCGGGTAGTTCCACGGGATGATGTGGCCGGTGACGCCGCGCGGCTCGCGCAGGATCATGACGGTGTAGCCGTCGAGGAACGGGATGGTGTCGCCGTGGATCTTGTCGGCGGCGCCGCCGTAGAACTCGAAATAGCGGGCGGTGTTGACGATGTCGGCGCGGGCCTGCTTGAGCGGCTTGCCGGTGTCGCTGGCCTCGATCTGGGCCAGTTCCTCGGCGTGCTCCAGAATCTTCAGGCCGAGACGGCTCAGCAGGCGGCCCCGCTCCAGCGCCGGGGTCTGGCCCCAGGCGCCTTCGAAGGCGCGCCGGGCGGCGCGGACGGCGTTGTCGACATCCTCGGCGGTGCCGCGGGCGATGCGGGAAATCTCCTTGCCATCGCTCGGGCTCAACATCGGGATCGTCTGGCCACCGGAGCCCGAGGACCAATTATTGTTGATGAGAATCTGGTCGAAAGGCATGTGTCCTCACTCTCGTGGTGCGCGGCCGAGGGGGTATTTCTTGAGCGATGTCGAAGTTGTCGATCAACTTTACTGGCGTTGACCAGCCATGCCGCCGGCGACGACGCGCCAGCCCAATTCCATCTCCCCGAACCGCGTTTTTATTCTTCAGCGGTCTTGAGACTAGACGTCTCTGGAAAACTAGGGAAATACGATTTAACGGGTGTGGGTATCGGAATAAGCTATAGCTGGGGAGCGGAGCGGAGGTTGGGGCTATAGCTGGGATTGGGGTGGTGGGGTGGTGGGGTGGTGTGGGTTGGTCTACGGTGTGGGGTGGTGGGGGCTGGAAGTGTCGCGGAGTGTCAGGAGGTGGGATGACACCCCCCCCGAATGCGGCCAAAATGTCATCATTCGTCATGATGGCGTGGGGATCGGGAGGGTGGCGGGACGGGCGGCGGGCGGATGACGCGGCTGGGGTGGCATCGGTGGTTCCGGATTCCTGGCGTGGCTGGCGGCGCGTATCCTACCGGCGAAGGCATTAAGGAAAACTTTCCTTGGTGCGTTTGGTGGGACAGGGGTTGGACTTTGGCATGGCTCCGCCTTTTCAACAGACCGTTCTGACCGTTGCGCGAACCTCAAGCGGTCCCAAAATCACTGGGAGGCTCGCGCGGCAGATTTATCTTGTATTTTTAACATCAATGGTGAGGATGGGGGTGTCGCGAGCGACATAAAGCTCCCTCACCGACGCAGGTTCGCGCTGGACCGGGAATTTCGGGCTATTTTACAATGGAATAGATCGAAGCGGTCGCTCCCCGTGCGGGAGCGTGGATTGAGACGACCCCGCGAAGCGCCGTATCGTCTGGCCCGCGAGTCGCTCCCCGTGCGGGAGCGTGGATTGAGACAAGGTTTGCAGGTTGCGGCAATGCGGTATTATGGCGCAAACGCCACCGAACCTGAGATAGCAGTTTTATCGGGTAGATGAAGTTTGGTTGTATGGCCGATGCGATTTGGGAGCAAAGCCCGCTTGCTAAGATTTTATCATCGGCGCGGACATCCCCCTGCACGTCAATGGGCATTATCAATCAGGTCAAAGCTGGCGATGTCGGTCAACTGTCTTGGCTGCCTGCCCGGCAGCAACTTGCCCGCAACCCTAACATATGAACCATCATCCATGTGTGCTTTGTAGGCTTTTTCGTAATCGTTGTGATTTAGAATCACTCGCGCACGTATACTTTCCCCTTCGCGCAGCAAGATGGATAATATAACCTCTCCCGATCTCCGGCCATTTTCATCCATATCACCTTCAAGCCCTTCGACTGTTCCAATAAATACATCCTCCTTATGAATCTCCGTTGAGCGTAATTCTCTCCGAATTTCCTCAATTCTTGAAAAGTAATCACTTTGAATTCTGATCTGCTTGGTCTCTATGCAATCAACAGCAGGAAGAAATGGAGACCAAAGTATAGAGAAAGCTATTGAAACATCGGATTGTTCATCACAAAGCCTTGTCAAGCCATCACATAAATTTGAAGATACAATAGTGTCTCTCCCGCCCCTAACATCATCAATGAGGCCGATAGCGTTGTCCGTTTCTATTGCATCAACAATCCTTCTTATTCCTCTATTAAGCGCAAGCATTGTTCTTCTGACAAATGGATAATGATGATCATCAATTGGCAATGGCGGCGCTTCTACATCAAGCGCATTTACTGGGCAGGATATCTTCAATACAAAACTGCCACGCCCAGTATGACAGAACTTCGAATGATCAATCAATTTCATGGCTTCAGTGCGCGCCAAACGAGGATGGTGCGCCTGAGGCTTGAGAACAGCACAAGCTGACGACATGATCATAATCTGGGTGCCGGATATTGCCGACGCAGCGTATGCTAGTGGTATATGGTTTGATAATGATACGGCGGATGTCACGCCAAATTGTATAATATCGTCGCGCACACTGAGAATATTAGACCTAATAACGCGCTCATCTTCTTTGTAAATATGCGACAGCTTCTCCATTACCGTCCGAACCGAGTCATCATAATCCGGGGCGGAACTGTGCATTGGGAATGCCAATTGCCGACGATCAAAATCGGCGTGCATCAGTACATACATTCCCCTGGATCTCCCCTCTGGAACCAGAGTCCATCCGCGAGACTTTATGTAATCTCGCAAGTCTACTGGATGTATATGTTCTCCGTTCACCGCCGACCCCTATATATTGGATATGTATCATCTGACAAATTAGTCGCCAAGTCAAGCAAACTGGCAGGAGAAAACAATTGATTGCGTGGAATATATATGGTTTCTCCAGAAATATTTTTTGATTCTGGTGCCGCACGAAGGCTTGTCCAGTAAGCACAATCTTTCATAAGAAGTTCGTTTGGAGATACATTTAGCCATTCCGTCGGGTTCTTGGGAAGAAACATAATTACAAGAATTCGCGCCGCTGCCAATGTTGAGCACCGTAAGTCGTTATACCTATCAACTCCCCTTAGGAAATAAGGTATGAAATCTCCCGCTTCTACGACAGGAAGTATCGTTGCTTTCAGTTGAATTTTTATATCAACTTCACTGCGCCATCCCCACAACCCCTTTGGTATCGGTTGCCACGCAGTGATCACAGCGTCAATTCCCGCGTTGTCCTCATGCCTGTCCCCGGATCTGCATGACATTCCAGCATATGAGGCCACAGCATGTAGGTAGGCATAGCTGAGTTCAGCCTCAACATTTTGACTTGATAGCGGCTTCACCGGAAGCGTCCCATGATTGTCTGGCTTCATCCAATCGATTTAGTCCTTTTGGTATAGTTTGACGTTGTTAACGAGATGCTAAAGGTGTTCCATCCGAACCGCTGGGCACCCTATCGCCTTCATACTGGCGAGGAAGAAGGCGGCCGTGAACCCGCCTCGACTGAGTTTGCTGGCGACCGATGCCTTATTCCCATCTCCTACAACCGCCGGGCCAGTTCCTCGTAGGTCACATCCCGCCGCTTCAGTTCGGCCCGGTACTCGCCGTCGATCAGCAGGTGGAGCGGTCGCTCCCCGCGCGTAGCGCAGACCGCCTGAGAAATGCGACCCAGGTCGTGAGGCCGTCATTGACGAGTTCGATGAAGCCCCCCCATGCCGGCCACCGCTTCCCTCCCGCATGGACCAACCACACGATACGGCCATCCCATCGCTTTCCACCGAGCCTCCGGATGGGTAGGTCAATGGCAGCCTTCACGCTTCATTGAGTGCCTTGGGTCATTGCCGGGTCGAGCTTCGAACGAAGTCGAGGAAGGCCCGCATCGCGGCACTGCTGTGCCGCTTGTTCGGGTAATACAGGAACCAGCTTGGTAGTCTTGGGCTCCAATCCGCCAGTATCTCGATGAGCGAGCCATCCTCGATGGCCGAACGGGCGTAATCCTCGAAGACATGGGCGATGCCTTGCCCGGCGACGGCAGCCTGAAGTTCCTGATGGGCCGAACTCAAGGTCAGCCGTCCCTCCGGGGCGATCTCGACGGTTTCATCGTTCTTCCCGAACGTCCATACCGCGAGGGCACCGCCGGGATAGCGGCGACGGATGCAGTCGTGGCCGACGAGTTCGGATGGAGCGGTCGGCCACCCGCGCTTGCGCAGGTAGTCGGGAGAGGCGACGATCGCATAGCGCAGGGGTTGCCCCAGCGGCATCGCGATCATGTCCTTGTCCAATTGACGACCGAACCGGACGCCGGCGTCGAAGCCCTGTTCGACGATGTCGATGATCGCCGCGTCACTGACGATCTCGACCTTGACCTCGGGGTGCGCTTCCATGAACGCGAAGGCCAGCGGACACAGGACATGGTCGACCGCCGGGCCCGGCGCGTTGATGCGCAGGGTTCCGGACGGTTGCTCGCGCAGTTGATCGAGTTCGACCAAGGCCAAGCGGATGTCGTCCAACGCGGGACGAAGCCGTCTCAGCAGGCGTTCTCCCGCTTCCGTGACCGCGATGCTGCGCGTCGTTCGATTGAGCAGCCGGATGCCGAGCGCTTGCTCCAGCGATCCCATCGTTTGGCTGATGACGGACGACGAGACACCGCGCTCGGCCGCGGCGGCCCGAAAGCCGCCGCACCGGACGATCAGAGCGAATGTCTCCAAATGATCGAGCCTCACCGTCATGATTGTTCACCCCATGCGATCACGTTGATCGTGTTTGATCGCCTTATCAAACCAGTGGTGCGATGTCACCTTCGTACGGGAACGGGAGAAACCAACCAACATCGGAACAACGTCCTGACACGAAGGAACGAGATGCTCACGATCAACCGACGCAAGATCATGCTCACCGCGGTGGCCGGCGCGTCCGGGACGCTTCTTGGCGGCGCGCTCCCCGGAGCGGCCACGGCCCAGCCGGTGGCGTCCGCTCCGATCGGAAATGTCGGCCACTATCGATTCCAGGTCGGCGACATCACCGCGACCGTGCTCAGCGACGGCCTGATCGGCGGTCCGCCGAAGGTCTATGCCGGAGACGCGCCGGAAGTCGAGTTGCGGGAGGTGTTGAGGCGGGCGTTCCTCCCCACCGATCACATGACCCTGAACCTGAACACCCTACTGTTGGAGATCGGCGGACGCCGCGTCCTCCTGGAAGCCGGTGCGGGAAGCACGATGGGGCCGAACGGCGGTCGCCTGTTCGACAATCTGCGCGCGATAGGGCTTTCGGCAGGCGACATCGACCTTGTCGTGATCTCCCACACCCATCCGGACCACGTCGGCAATCTGCGGACCGCCGATGGCGCCCGCGCCTTTCCGCGCGCGACCGTCATGGTGCCGAGGGCGGATTGGGCGTTCTTCGTCGAAAACGAGCCGGATCTCTCATACATGCCGGTGCCCGAGGAGTTCCGACGACGTTTCGCGGCCAATATCAGGGAAAGCGTGCGGCCCGTCACCCAGGGGATCGAGTTGTACGAGGCCGGCGCGGAGCTATTGCCCGGCCTGACGACGATCGCAGCGCCTGGCCATACGCCAGGGATGGCGACGTTCCTCGTTCATTCGGGTGGGGATCAGCTGCTTCTGACGGCCGACCTCGCCTACCACCCCGTGGTCAACATCGACCGGCCCTGGCGTCCCGGACCGGACCGCGACCAGGATTTGACCGCCACGACCTGTCGGCGCATCTTCGATCGGGCCGCGGCCGACCGGATGCTCGTCCTCGGCTTCCACTATCCCTTCCCCGGTCTGGGACGAATCCTGCGCACCGATACCGGTTACGCATGGGTGCCAGCCGGCTGGCGGTTCTGACCCCATGCCGGCCCGCCTGAACTCGCGGCGGAACACGTGCCTGGAGATCGATCAACGCAACCCTTTGACCCGCCGCGCCAGATCGCGGAGCGTCAGGGACTCCTCCATCTCGCCCCCACGGGCCAGTTCCTGGCGATGGGAGCGCAGCAATGCTAGGACGGCGGTCTTGTCGGAGATGCCGGGGATGGGGCGGCCCGCCTCATCGACCAATATGATCTCGAGGGCGGCGATGGCTTCGGCCACGAGGTTGATGGCGTCCAGCAACTCGCGATCGTCGCCGTCCCGGGCGTTCAGGATCGGTTCGAGCAGATCGGCTAGGCGGACACCCTTTTCTCTATCAGGCAACTTCGGCGACACCCTGTCATCGTGGATCGGTTCCAGATGCGGATATGGGGGCTGGGGCGCTGTCAGGAAAGACCGGCGCGCTCGCCGATGGTTTGGGCGTAGCGCTGGAGCACCGGCAGCATCGCCTCCAGGTCGGGGCCATCGGCGCGCTTCAAGGTGGTGATGATCAGCGCCGCCTTCACGTGGGATCGCGGGGTGCCGATCAGGGTCCCGATGTCCAGTCCGCCGACGAACCGCTCGCCATCGGCGATCTCATAGCCGCGCTGGCGGATGTTGAGCAGCCGCGTCAGGAAGGTGTTGCGCTCGTCCTCTCCCCGCTGGAAGAAGTCGGTGGCCTCGCCCAGCACCGCGTCGCGGGCGGCGTCGGGCATGTTGGCGAGCAGGATGCGGCCCGAGGTCGTGACGAGCACCGGGTGCAGCGATCCCGCCTCGACCGACAGGCGTATCGGCTTCGGGCTCTCCTCCTGCGCCAGAACGAGGATCTGGTTCTGGTGCAGCGTGCTGAGATGGCAGGTCTCCCGCACCTCGTCGGCCAGTTGCCGCATCAGCGGGCGCGCCACGGTGAGCAACTCGTCATAGGGCGAGTGGGTGCGGCTGAGTTCGAACAGCTTGAGGGTCAGGGCATAGCCGCCGCTGACCTCGTCGCGGCGTAGGTAGCCCCGCGTCTCCAGGCAGGTCAGCATGCGGAACAGCTCGCCGGGCTGGCGCCCAAGCGCCCGCGCCAACTGGGTCTGCGTCAGCGGCACCGCCTTGTCGGAGAGGTACTCGATGATGTCGAGTGCCTTCTCGACCGCGGGAACCGAGTATTTCGTGCGCCGTTCATCCGCGCTCAGCTGGTTGCCGTCCATGGTCCGTCGTTCTTCCTTGTCCGCGCCCGCCATCCGTGCCCTTGGGACTGGGCTGGAGGCGGCGGGGCCGGAGGCGATGCCGCCGGCCCCGTGCTGGACGCTTTTACTACAGGGCCCAGCCGCCGTCGATGATGTGGGCCTGCCCCGTCGTGTAGGTCGCGGTCGCCAGGTAGAGCGCCAGCTCGGCGATCTCCTCCGGCTTGCCGATCCGGCCGATCGGCTGGCGGGCGACGAAGGCGGCGCGGGCGGCGTCGTAGTCACCTTGGGCGCGCAGGCGATCCTGGAGCGACGGCGATTCGACCGTGCCGGGGCAGATCGCGTTGCAGCGGATGCCCTTGGTGATGTAATCGGCCGCGACCGCCTTGGTCAGGCCGATCACCGCCGCCTTGGTCGCGGTATAGGCGAAGCGGTTGGGCACGCCTTTGATGCTGGACGCCACCGACGACATGTTGATGATCGAGCCGTCGCCGCGCTCCAGCATGCCCGGCAGGACGGTCTTGATCGTCCGCATCATCGCCTTGACGTTGAGGTCGTAGGCGAAATCCAGGTCCTCGTAGGATGCCTCCAAGATGGTGCCGTTGTGGACGATGCCGGCGCAGTTGAACAGGACATCGACTTGCCCGATCTCGCCGAACGCCTTCTCCACGGCCGCCGTGTCGAGCACGTTGAGGACGCGGGTCTCGATCCCGGCGTCCTTCAACTCGGCCAGCTTGTCGGCGTTGATGTCGGTGGCGATCACGCGGGCACCCTGCTTCGCGAACAGCTCGGCGGTGGAACGGCCGATCCCCTGGGCCGCCGCCGTTATAACGGCGATCTTCCCGGCCAGACTTCCCGTCATGTCTCTTCTCCCATTATATGTCGTTTCCGATTCACAGATCGAACTCCCGGACGAGGGCCGCCGTGTGCTCTCCCACCTTGGGGGCCGCGCGCCCGGTACCCGTCCGTGTACCATTCAACCGGATCGGTGTCTTTGTCGTCCTGACGGCGACGCCATCTCCGCGCAAGACAGTCTGCACCATATCGAGCCGGCGGAACGCCTCGTTGTCCAACATGGTGGGCCAATCCAGCACGGGAGCGCACCACACGTCGGCGGCGCGCAACAGCTTGAGCCACTGAACATTGCCGCCGGTCGCCAGCCGATCGGACAGCATCCGCTTGATGGCGTCGCGGTCGCGGAACGCCGCTCCCGGCTCGGCGGCGGCGGCACCCAGCTCGGGCATGTCGAGCAGGCGCCCCAGCTTGTCCAGCGGCGTCATGGCGAGGGCGAGATAACCATCGGCCGTGCGGTAGACGCCATAGGGCGCCGCCAGATAGGCGTGGGCGTTGTCGACCTCCGCCCGCCTCGGCGGTCGGCCGCCATCGTTGAGGTGCGTGGTCAGCACCTCGAACTGAAGGTCGATCATCGCCTCGAACAGGCTGGTCTGGACCTCGGCCCCCTCCCCCGTCACGCCCCGGCGGATCAGGGCGGCGAGGATGCCCTCCATCAGCGCGTGCCCGGCCAGCATGTCGGCGATGGAAAGGCCGAAGGGAACAGGGCCGTCGCCGGCGCTGCCGGACAGCCACATGCCGCCGGACAGCGCCTGCGCCAGAAGGTCCTGTCCGGGCAGGTCGACCCAGGGGCCGTCCTCGCCATAGCCGGAGATCGAGGCGTGGACGATCCTCGGGTTGATCTCCCGCAGGGCGTCGTAGCCGAAGCCCAGCCGCTCGGCGACGCCCGGGCGGAAATTCAGGATCACCACATCGGCCCGCGCGATCAGCTTGAAGACGCGGGCGCGGTCGGTGGCGTCCTTCAAGTCGGCGCCGAAGCTCTCCTTGTTGCGGTTGATCGCGTGGAAAAGCGTCGAATCGCCCCCGACGTCGGTATCGGTCAGATAGAGCTGGCGGCAGATGTCGCCGGTTTCCGGCCGCTCGACCTTGATGACCCGCGCGCCCAGATCGCCCAGCCGCAGCGCCGCGGAGGGACCGGACAGGAACTGGCTCATGTCCAGCACGAGCAGGCCGTCGAGCGGGGGCGTCTTCATTCGGGAGGTTGGCATTTGGGGTGGCTCAAGGCTTCAGGCTGGCGCGGAACAGGGCGTTGAAATCGGCGACGAAGGACGCGGCGGACTCTCCCGACCTCAAGGCTTCGTTCAACCGATCCGCCGCCCGCTGCTGGAACGGCATGTAGCCGTCATGGCGCGGGCGGACCCAAGCGCCGTCCAAGGTCCGCTGGGTGTCGGCGTAGAAACCGGCGACCGGCTGGTTGACTTGCGTGTCCCGCCACGCGACGGCGTTGCCGGGCTGTCCTCCCGCGGCGGCGTAGGGGCCGCGCTGGATCTCGGCGCTGGCCACCCAGTAGGCGAAGGCGGTGGCGTCGTCCTGATGATCGCCACGCGCCGAGACTGCGATACCGGTCCCCCCAAGCGCCGAGCCCACCGGGCCTGCGGCGCCAATGGTCGGGATGTCGGAGAAACGGACGCGGCGGGGCCGGAAGCCGTCGAGCGCGTAACTGACATAGCCGTAGATCAGCGGCACGACGGCGATGGTCGAGTCCGGCGGCACCATCCGCTCGAACACGGCGATCGGGTCCATCTCGAAACAGGCGGGATCCAGATGGGAGACCAGCTCGCGGATCAGCTCGTAGGTCTCGGCGCCAACCGCGGGATCGACCAGGTCAGGTCCCTCGACGGCGCAGGGAGCGCCCAGATTGCCGGCCAGCGTGTAGAAGGTCATCAGCGAGTGGGGCGGGCGCATGGGGCATTGGACCCTGCCCCGCTTGGCCAGCGGAAGCAGGTCGCGCCACTGGGTGACGGGAGCGTCGATTTGATCGGGCCGCCACGCCTGGACCTGGGTCGCGGCGTCGATCGGGAAGGCCCATTGATGTCCGCGCCAGGTGTAGCTGGGGAAGGATTGGCCGACGCTCTGACGGGCCAGCGCGTCCAGCTCGGCCTCGCGGCCGGGGATGTCGAGCGGCCTCAGGCAGCCTTCGTTGGTGATTTGCCCGACATGGGGATGGTCGATCACGATCAGGTCGTAACGGCGCGCCAGTTCCTCGACCGGGAAGCTCTCGAAATCCTGGAGGGAACGGCGGTCCCACTCGATCTCGACGCCCGTCCTCTCCTTCCAGAGACGCGAGCAGGCGACCATCGGATCGTAGCCGCGCGGGTGATCCCAGGTCATGCCTTTCAGTCTGATCGTGGTCATCTCGCGCATAGCTCCCTTCTCGTCCGTTCCCTTGGATCGTTCATTTTTTGGTGAACGTCAAATTTGTGAGCGAACTTGATACGGATGAAGCGTCGCCGTCAAGCGAGAAAACATTTTGAACAGGTCCGCCGAAATGGATTGACTATATTTTTCTGTGAACGTTATTTTCGTATAAGAACGCAAAAAACGGAGCGGGGATGAACGTCTCACTTTCAGGCGGCACGGTGGCGGAGCTGCCCCTCTCGGGCCTTCTCGTTCTCGATTTCTCACAGTTCCTGGCGGGACCATCCTGCGCGCTGCGGCTGGCGGATCTGGGCGCCGACGTGGTCAAGGTCGAGCGGCCCCAGGGCGGCGACCTGTGCCGGCAGCTCTACGTCGCCGACCTTGCGCTCGATGGCGACAGCGCGCTGTTCCACACGATCAACCGCAACAAGCGGAGCGTCGCCGCCGACCTCAAGGACCCGGCCGATCTGGAGGCCGTCAAGCGGCTGGTGGCGCGGGCCGACGTGATGATCCACAACTTCAGACCCGGTGTGATGGAGCGCCTGGGCCTTGGCTTCGACGCCGTGGCCGCGTTGAACCCGCGTCTCGTCTATGGCGCGGTCAGCGGCTATGGCGACGAGGGGCCCTGGCGCGACAAGCCGGGGCAGGACCTGCTGGTCCAGTCGCTGTCGGGATTCGTCTGGCTGAGCGGCAACGCCGACCAGGGGCCGACGCCGGCGGGGGTTTCCGTCACCGACATCCTGACCGGCGCGCATCTGGCCCAAGGCATCCTGGCGGCGCTGGTCCGGCGCGGCGTGACCGGACGCGGCGGCCGGGTCGATGTCAGCCTGATGGAATCGGCGCTCGACATGCAGTTCGAACAATTGACGACCTTCCTCAACACCGACCGCGCGCAGCCTCGGCGAAGCGCCGTCGCCCACGCCAATGTCCACATCGCCGCTCCCTATGGCGTGTACCAGACGGCGGACGGTTACTTGGCGCTCGCCATGACCCCGGTGGACCGGCTGGCGGAATTGCTGGACTGCGCGGCGCTGGAACCCTTCCGGGACCGCTCGACCTGGTTCATCGAGCGCGACGCCATCAAGGCGGTCATCGCGGACCATTTGATGACGCGGCCGACGGCCGACTGGCTGGCCGTGCTGGAGGCCGCCGGGGTCTGGGCTGCCGAGGTCATGACGTGGCCGCGGCTGGTGGAACACGACGCCTTCAAGGCGCTGGACGTGACGCAGCTGATCGAAAGCGCCGGTGGCGGGACGCTGTTGACCACCCGCTGCCCGATCCGCATCGACGGCAGGATCCTGACGTCGCCGCGCGGCGCTCCGCGCCTGGGGGCGGACACGGCGGCGATGCTGGAGGAACCGATGCTTGATGGGAACGCGAGGGTTGGCGAATGATCGTCGAGGAATTCTTCGAAGACTACAGGATCGGCTTCTCGCGGCGCACCATGGGCCGGACGATCACCGAGGCCGATATCGTCCTACACGCCGGGCAGACCGGCGACTTCTTCCCGCACCACATGGACGCGCACTGGTGCGCCACGCAGGACTTCAAGCGGCGGATCGCGCACGGCACGCTGATCTTCAGCGTCGGAATCGGGATGACCGCCAGCACGATCAACCCGCGCGCCATGTCCTATGGCTATGACCGGCTGCGCTTCGTCAGGCCGGTTTTCATCGGCGACACGATCAGCGTTTCCGCGACCATCACCGAAAAACGCGATCACCCCAAGCGGAAGACCCACGGCATCGCGGTCGAGGCGATCGAGATCAGGAACCAGGACGCGGAGACCGTGCTGGTCTGCGAACACCTCTATCTGGTCGAACGGCGGACCCCGGCCGAGACCTGACGCCTCACAACGAATAACAGGAGGAAACACATGAAGAGCTTCAAATTCCTGGCGGTCCTCGGATTGGCCGCCTTCCTGACCGTGCCGGCGACGGCGCAGGAATACCGGCTCAAGTTCGCCACCTCGCAGTCGAACCCGAAGGAGCCGATCGTCCGCGCGATGAAGCTGTACGCGGACCGCGTCAAGGAGCGTTCGGACGGCCGCGTCTCCATCTCGATCCTGACCGGCGACCAGTTGGGTCCGCAGAAGAAGGTCAACGAGATGGTGCTGAGCGGCGCCCGCATCCTGAACGCGACCGACTATGGCCAGCTCAGCCAGTTCGTCGCCGACATGGGCATCGTCGCCGGCCCCTATATCTATCCCGACCTGAAGGCGTCGGACCGCCTGTTCTCCTCGGACGTCTACGCCGAACTGTCCAAGAAGCTGGAGGACCAGGGCATCAAGATCCTGATGCCGAACGGCTTGTTCGGCTATCGCCACGTGCTGGCGAACAAGCCGGTCCGCACGCCCGCCGACCTCCAGGGCGTCACCATCCGCGTGCCACCGGCCCCGATCATGCTGGAGACCTTCGCGGCGTTCGGCGCGCGTCCGACCGAACTGCCGTGGAGCGATGTCTACAACGCGCTGCAAACCGGGGTGGTCGACGCCGCCGAGGCGCCGTTCGGGGCCATCGCCAGTTCCAAGCTCCAGGAAACGCGGAAGGTCATCTCAAAGACCAACCATCAGATCATGTTCACCGCCTGGGTCACCAGCACCGCCTTCTTCAACAGCCTGGAACCCGACCTGCAAGCTATCCTCATGGAGGAGGGCAAGAAGGTGGCGGCCGATCTGACGGCCATGACGCTGGAGACCGAGGACCAATACGCCGCCGACCTGAAGAAGGCCGGGGTGGAGATCGTCGAGGACGTCGATGTCGAGGCTTTCGCCAAGGCGTCGCGCGGCGCCTATGACCGGGTGCCGAACCTGTCGCCCGGCATCCACGAGCGCGTCCTGAAGGCAATGGCCAACTGATCCGGCGATCCGAGGTTTCGTGAAATGACCGTCCGCCACCCCGCCACTCCCGGTTCCGCCACTCCCGTCGAGCGGGACTTGCCCACAATCCCGGACGGAATCCTGTCGGACAAGCAGGACGCCAGCCTGTTCAGCCTGCGGCGGGCGGACGAGGCGGTCGGCACCCTATGCCTGCTGGTGATCGTCGGCTCCATCCTGTGGGGCGTGCTGAGCCGCTATCTGTTCCCGCAGCCAGCCGCCTGGGCCTACGAGTTGTCCGTCATCGCCTTCGCCTATCTGGTCTTCTTCGGCGCGGTGGCCGGCGTGCGGCTGGGCAGCCACGCCGCCATCGACGTGCTGGTCACCACCTTTCCGATCCGCGCCCAACGCGCGGTGGACTGGTTCAACTATCTGCTGCTGGCGGGTTTCTTCGTCCTGATGGCGATCCTGTTCGCGTGGCAGACGGTGATCGGCCACGGCGCCCGGACTGTGGCGCTCGACCTGCCGCGCTCGATCGTCTACGGCCCCTTGGCGCTGGCGTCGGTCGGGATGCTGGTCCAGCACCTGATCGTCGAGCGTCCTTGGGCTCCGCGGCAGATCCCGCGCAACACGGAATCGATCATATGAGCTTCATCCACCTCGCCGGCCCCTCGCTGCTGGTCGCCGCGCTGTTCATGCTGGCGACGCCGATCACCTGGGCGATGGCGATCGGGGCCCTGTCGTTCTTCTTGCTGAACATGGATTCGATCCCGCTGTCGAACTTCGCCCAGGAGATGGCGGAGGGCAGCCAGTCGATCTCGCTGCTGGCGCTGCCCTTGTTCGTGCTGGCCGGCTGCATCATGAACGGCTCCGGCATCACGCGGCGGCTCATCAACCTGGCTGACGTGCTGGTCGGACACATGACGGGCGCCCTGGCGCAGATGTGCACCGTGCTGGGCACCCTGCTGGGCGGCGTCACGGCATCGGCCAACGCCGACGCCGCCATGCTGGCGAAGACGCTGGGCACCCAGATGGTCGACCGGGGCTACAGCAGGGCCTTCGCCGCCGTCATCACGTCGTCGGCGGCCATCATCACCAGCCTGATCCCGCCGTCGATCGGCCTGATCATCTATGGTTTCCTCGCGGAAACATCGATCGGCCGCCTGTTCGCCGCCGGCGTCGTGCCGGGTCTGGTGCTGGCCGGCGGATTGATGGTGACGACCCACATCGTGGCGCGCCGACGCGGCTACAAACCGCTCCGCCAGGAGAAGGCGACGCGGGCCGAGGGCATCAAGGCGCTGGTCGACGGGCTCTGGGCGCTGTCGATCCCGATCGTCATCTTCGTCGGCACCCGCTATGGCCTGTTCACCACGACCGAGTCCGGCGCCATCGTCGTGCTCTACGTGCTGGGCATCGCCGTGTTCGCCTATCGCGAATTCTCCATCCGGGACATCCCGGAGGTGCTGGCCGAGGCGGTGCGCGACACCAGCACGGTCATGATCATGATCTGCGCCGCGGCGGCCTTCGGCTTCTACCTCGCGTGGGAAGAGGTGCCCCAAGGCATGTCCGGCTGGCTGGCCGGCGCCACCCAGAACCCGCTGCTGATGCTGCTGCTGATCAACGTCGTGCTGATCATCCTGGGAACCGCGATCGAGGGATCGGCCGCCACCATCATCCTGACGCCGATGCTGATCCCGGTGATCGACGACGTGGGGATCGACCGGGTGCATTTCGGCATCGTGTTCATCACCAACCTGACCATCGCCGGCATCACGCCGCCGGTAGGCGGGCTAATGTACATCGCGTCGCAGGTGCTGAAGGTGCCCATGGCGGAATACGCCCGCGAGGTGCTGCCCTATCTGGCGATGATGCTGGTGCTGCTGGTGATCTTGAGCGCGGTCCCGCAGATCTCGCTGTGGCTGCCGAACCTGATCTACGGCGCCGCCGCCGTGCAGTGACGCAGCGGGTGAAGCTGATCAGTGGTTCCCGCCGCGGGTGGAAACCGCTCCGTCCGCGTCCGGGCCACGACCCGCCGGAATTGCGTTGAACCGGGCTTGAAGGTCGTCTAGAAGCCATGCGCCCGCGCGGCCCAGCGGACGATCCCGCATACGCGCGGCGTGGATTGTCAGGACACCGTGAGCGCCGGTGGGGTCGTCCTCGACCGCCAACGGGACGAGACGGCCTTCGGCCAGAAGCGGCATCACCAGATATTCGGGCATTCGGCACCAGCCCAATCCAGCGAGGAGGAAATCCAGTCGGCGCCCAAGCTCGACGAAGCGCCACACCTTCGTTCCAATGACGCCGTAGCTTGGACCGTCGGGCGCGGAGGGATCGGACAGCACGAGTTGGACATGCTCATCCAAGTCCGCGCGCGTGGCCGGCCGGCCGAGCCGGGCGAGGGAATGGGTTGGCGACACGACCGGTATCAGGCGCACGCCGAGCAGCGGCAGAGCGACGATATCCTCAGGCACGCCCGGCAGAAGCAAGCAAAAGGCGATCGACGCGTCTCCCCGGCGCAGTCGGCGTTCGGCGCCACGCAGCCCCTCGGTCGAAAAGCTCACCGGCAAGTGCGGAAACGCGCCCCGGAGCGCATGGAGGCTGTCGATGAGGGGTGCGGTGGGCACCATTGGATCGATCGCGACCGCAAGCTCGGGCTCAAGCCCATTCCGCGTGGCGGCGGCCATCGCTTCGAAGCGCGCCGCGCCCGCGAGGATGACACGCGCCTGGCTGACGAGCGCACGGCCCGCATCGGTCAGGTGTGGACGATAGCCGCCTCGGTCGAACAAAGTTATCCCCTGCGCGTCCTCCAATGTGGCGACGGCTTGGCTGATCGCGGACTGGGCACGGTGGAGTTTCCGAGCCGCGGCCGAGAAGCTGCCGGTCTCCGCGACCATCACCAGCACGCGTAGCTGATCCAAGGACAGACCGCCCAGCATCCATCATCCAATCCGATAGAGATGATCGGATCTTTATGTCTTTCAAGCATGTGTGTCCAGTGGGCAATCTGCGGTCACGCATGCGGCGCCGATTTGACGGTGATGCTCCCGACGAGCCGTCCCCGGCTTCCGCTTTGGCTGACCCAATCCTAGGATATCATCCATGCCTCAACTTCTTGTTGTCGAAACCAGTCCGCGCGGCGATCATTCGATCTCGCGCGATCTCTCACGCCGCTTCATCGCCGAATGGCGGGCGGCACACACGGATGGGCGAGTGGTCATCCGCGATCTGATGGAAACGGATCTGTCGTTCACGAGCGCGCCCTGGCTCCGGGCTTATTTCACGCCGCCGGAGCACCATACGGCCGACATGAAGGATGTGCTGCGGTTGTCGGACGATCTCGTCGCGGAGTTGCTGGCGACCGACCATCTCGTCATCGCCACGCCCGTCTACAACTTCAACGTCCCGGCGGCGCTCAAGGCTTGGATCGACCACATCGTCCGCAAGGGGCTGACGCTCGGGATGGACGGCAAAGGCCTCGTCGCCGGAAAGAAGGCGACCGTGCTGCTCGCTTCCGGTGGCGTTTACACCGAAGGTTCGCCAATCCGCGATCGTGACATCGCCACCCAATACCTGCGCCTGATCCTGAACGTCATCGGCATCACCGACGTGACATTCATCGCGGCGGGTGGAGCGAAGGCTGTCGATATGGGCGAGATCGGCAGGGAGGACTTCCTGGACAAATTTCAGGATGAGATCGCGGCTCGAACCGCCAAACCGGCCGCCGGGTCCGCCGCCGCCTGACGGCTGGTCCGCAGGGCGGAAAGGCGGTCCCTGACTGATTTCGAACCTGACGACCCGCGGCTGAACGTCATCCGCCCTGGGCGATGGCGTCACCGCGTCATGAACTGCGCGGCCCACTCGTGGGTCACGGCCAACTCGCCGAACAGCCAGTCGCGGAAGCTCCTGATGTTCGGCAGGTCGGCTTTCGAGCGAAGCGTCACGAAGCCATGGCCCTGGACCATGGCGCCCTCGTCGGCGAAGGGAACGATCAGCTTGCCGGCGCGAAGCTCCTGCTCCGCCAGCAGCAGGCTGTCCAGGCAGACGCCCAGGCCATCGACGGCGGCGCTGATCGCCATGAAGGAGCGGTCGAAGCGCGGTCCCCGCTCCAGGTCCAGCCGCACCTTGCGGTGACGCTTGCCCCAATCGCGCCAGCCCAGGATCGTGATCTCGGAATGGATCAGCGTGTGCTGCGCCAAGTCGGCGGGCTTGCGGATCGGCCGGAGGCCGTTCGCCAGCGATGGCGAGCACATCGGGACGATCCTGTCGTCGGGGAACGGGACCATGACAGCTCCAGCCGGCGGCGGGCCGGGATTGTAGCGGATGTCGACATCGACCGAGCCCTGGTTGAGATTGACCGGCATCACCGAGGCCTGGAGCCGAATGTCGAGCCCCGGATGCGTTTCCCCGAACTTCGCCAGCCGCCTCATCAGCCATTGTGACGCGAAGCTGGGTGTGGAGTGGACTGTCAGGACGGTCCCGGCGCTGGCGTTGGCGATGTCGCGCGTCGCGGACTCGATGCGCGCGAAGGCGCCGATCACTTCCGCCGCGTAGTATTTGCCGGCATCGGTCAGGACAACGGCGCGGTGGACGCGGTGGAACAGGTCGATACCGATCTGCTGTTCAAGCAATTTCACCTGATGGCTTACCGCCGAGGGAGTAACGGCCAGTTCCTCCGCTGCGACAGCGAAGGAACCGAGTCTCGCGGCCGCTTCAAATGCTTGAATTGCCTTGATTGAAAGCCTGTATCGCATCGCCGCATTCGCATGAAATCAGTTCATCCATCGGCGATATTATTCATTTGAGCAAATCATTTCAAGTAATTAAACTCATCTCAATGGTCGGGAGCCTGAACAGACAGACAAGGCCCCGCGATCCACAACAATATTGAAGGGATGAGGAAATGCTCCTGGCAAACAAGGTGTGCGTGATCACTGGCGCCGCGTCGCGCCGCGGCATCGGGCGGGCCACCGCCAAGCTGTTCGCCCTGCATGGCGGCCGCGCGATCATCCTCGACCTCGACGCCGGGCAGGCTCAGGCCGCCGCGTCCGAACTGGGCGAGGCCCATCGCGGCATCGCCTGCGACGTGACCGACAAGGACGCCTGCGTCGCGGCGATCCAGCAGGTCGTCGGCGAGTTCGGCCGGGTCGACGTGCTGATCAACAACGCCGGCATCACGCAGCCCCTGAAGTTCATGGACATCGCCCCCGCGAACTATGACGCCGTGCTCGACGTCAACCTGCGCGGCACGCTGTACATGAGCCAAGCCGTCATTCCCCACATGCGCGAGCAGCGCTCGGGCTCGATCGTCTGCATGTCGTCCGTGTCGGCCCAGCGCGGCGGCGGCATCTTCGGCGGCCCGCACTACAGCGCCGCCAAGGCCGGAGCGCTCGGTCTCGCCAAGGCGATGGCCCGCGAGATGGGCCCGGACGGCATCCGCGTCAATTCGGTGACCCCCGGCCTGATCCAGACCGACATCACCGGCGGCAAGCTGACCGACGAGCTGAAGGTCGAGATCCTCAAGGGCATTCCGCTGAACCGGCTGGGTGATGCCGACGACGTGGCGCGCGCCTGCCTGTTCCTGGCGTCCGACCTGTCCTCCTACATCACCGGCGCCACCATCGACGTCAACGGCGGCATGCTGATCCATTGATCGCGCCCTCAGAGTCCCCGGCCTCAGGGCCAATGTTTCCGGAGAAGATCATGGAAACCAATCCGATCGGACACAACGTCGATCTGGCCGAGCGCGCCTACCGCGTTCGCCGCAACGCGCTGCTGATGGGCGAGGTCCAGGGCCAGGGCTATATCGGGCAGGCGCTCGACATCGCCGACGTGCTGGCCGTCGCCTACTTCCACGCCATGCGCTACCGCCCCGAGGACCCCCATTGGGAGGAGCGCGACCGGTTCCTGCTGTCGAACGGCCATTACGCCATCGCCCTCTACGCGGCGCTGATCGAGGCCGGGATCGTGCCGGAGGAGGAGCTTGAGACCTATGGCAGCGACGGCAGCCGCCTGCCGATGTCGGGCATGGCCGCCTACACGCCCGGCATGGAGATGTCCGGCGGGTCGCTGGGCCTGGGCCTGTCGATCGCGGTCGGCATGGGGCTGGGGCTGAAGCGCAAGGGATCGTCGTCCCGCGTCTACACCCTGTTCTCCGACGGCGAGCTGGACGAGGGTTCGGTCTGGGAAGCCATCATGTCGGCGGCCCACTGGAAGCTGGACAACCTGATCGGCATCATCGACGTCAACAACCAGCAGGCGGACGGCCCGTCCACCCAGGTGATGGCGTTCGAGCCGCTGGTGGACAAGCTGGAAGCGTTCGGCTGGTTCGTCCAGCGGATCGATGGCAACGACATGGACGCCGTGATCGCCGCCTTCGACGCCGCCAAGACCCATGCCGAGCCGAAGCCCCGCATGATCGTCTGCGACACTCGCATGGGTTGTGGTGTTCCGTTCCTGGAAGCCCGCGAGAAGAACCACTTCATCCGCGTCGACGCCGACGAATGGCAACTGGCGCTCGAAGCCCTGGCCGCCGGGAGGAACGCATGACCTCGCCCAAAACCGCCTCGCCCAACACCGCTCCGGCCGCCAAGACGCGCCTGAAGACCTCGGCGATGATCGCCTCGATCGCCGCCGAGGGTCAACGGACCAAGCCGGCGCCGTTCGGCCACGCGCTGGTCGAACTGGCCAAGACCCGCCCGGAGATCGTCGGCATGACCGCCGATCTCGGCAAGTACACCGACCTTCACATCTTCGCGAAGGAGTTTCCGGACCGCTATTATCAGATGGGCATGGCCGAACAGCTCCTGATGGGAGCGGCGGCCGGCATGGCCCACGAGGGGATGATGCCGTTCGCCACGACCTACGCGGTGTTCGCGTCGCGCCGGGCCTATGACTTCATCCACCAGACGATCGCGGAGGAGAACCTCAACGTAAAGGTGGTCTGCGCCCTGCCTGGCCTGACTTCCGGCTATGGCCCGAGCCACCAGGCCGCCGAGGACCTGGCGCTGTTCCGCGCCATGCCGAACCTCACCGTGATCGACCCGTGCGACGCGCTGGAGATCGAGCAGGCGGTCCCCGCCATGGCCGACCACAACGGGCCGGTCTACATGCGCCTGCTGCGCGGCCATGTTCCCCTGGTGCTGGACGAGTACGGCTACCAGTTCGAACTGGGCAAGGCCAAGATGCTGCGAGATGCCGCCGACGTGCTCGTCATCTCGTCCGGCATCATGACAATGCGAGCCTTGGAGGTGGCGCAGGCGCTGGAGGCCGACCGGGTCGGCGTGGCGGTGCTGCACGTCCCGACGATCAAGCCGCTGGACACCGAGACAATCCTGCGCGAGTGCTCCCGCACCGGCCGCATGGTGGTGGTCGCCGAGAACCACAGCGTCATCGGCGGCTTGGGCGAGGCGGTCGCCGGCGTTCTGCTGCGCTCCGGGGTCGCGCCGAAGTTCCGGCACATCGGCCTGCCGGACGAGTTCCTGGCGGCCGGCGCCCTGCCCACCCTTCACGACCGCTACGGCATCTCGACCGACGCCATGTCGGCCAGCATCAAGGGCTGGCTATGAAGAAACCCACCGTCGGAATTTTGGCATAGCGGCGGACGTAGCAGCCGTAGGTCGGGTAGAGCGCAGCGGCACCCGACACCAACTCGCCTGCTTGTCGGGTGCCGCTGCGCTCTACCCGACCTACGGTTGAGTCGGCGCGTGCCGGCCAATCCCGGCATTCCGGACAACAACAATAAACCAGCGCGCGGTCCCGTGATCGCGGCAAGGGGAGGAAAACATGAAGAAGATCGGCATTTGCCTCGTGGCGTTGCTCAGCTTCACCGCCACCGCGACTTCTATCCCGGCCCTGGCACAGGCCCAGGAGGTCAAGCTGACGCTTGGCCATGGCGCCGCACCCGGCAACCCGCGTGACGAGGGCGCCAAGCGCTTCGCCGAGGCGGTCAAGCGGATCAGCAATGGGCGCATCGAGGTCCAGGTGGCCGGCAGCGCCCAGCTTGGCGACGACGTCGCCATGATCACCGGCATGCGGACGGGATCGATCGACATGTCGCTCAACTCGCAGGGCGCCGTCTCGAATGTGGTGCCGGAATACGCGGCGCTGGGGCTGCCCTACCTGTTCGACAGCGCCGAGCACGCCTGGAAGGTGGTCGATGGCCCGGTTGGCGAGGAACTCGCCAAGAAGGCGGAGGCCAAGGGCATGATCACGCTGGGCTACATGGACAACGGCATCCGGCACACCTCGAACAACAAGCGTCCGATCACCAAGCCCGATGACTTGAAGGGCCTGAAGATCCGTACACCGCCCAGCCCCGTCGCGGTCAGCATCTTCCGGGCGCTCGGCGCCGACACCCAGCAGATCAAGTTCTCCGAGCTTTACATCGCCCTCCAGCAGGGCGCCGTCGACGGGCAGGAGAACCCCGTCACCAACTTCTACTATTCCAAGCTCCACGAGGTGCAGCCCAACCTGGCGCTGACCGGGCACATGTACGAGACGACACCCTTCCTGATGTCGAAGCGCACCTGGGACAAGCTGAACGATGGGGATCGCCAGTCGATCCGGACGGCCGCCAAGGAGGCCGTCGAGCACCAGAGGAGCCTCGCCCTGGCGGATGACAACCGGCTGATCGAGCTGCTGCCGACACTCGGCGTCAAGATCACCCAGGTGGACCGCGCCGCCTTCCGCAAGGCCACGGCGCCGGTGATCGACGAGTTCGCCAAGAGCAACATCGGCGAGTTCGTCCAGACGGTGACCGCGGAGGCCCAGAAGCTCCGCTGAGGGAGACGGGGCGCGGGTGTTTGAAACGGCGACCGCGCCCCATCAGGCAACGCGTCCGCCGGTCATCGACGGACCCAGGGGAGGGATGACAAAGACAATGGATAACACCGGAAACATCACCGGAAATCGAAACGGCACGTCGTGGCTCCACTGGCCCGACCAGATCATCGACGCGGTCTGCAAGGCGATCCTGTGCGTCACCTGCGCCGCGATGTTCGCGATCCTGCTCGCCAACGTGTTCCTGCGCTACCTGTTCGGCACCAGCTTGGAATGGGCCTCGGAACTGCCCGAACTGCTGTTCCCCTGGTTCGTCATGTCGGGCGTCGTGCTCGCAACCTCGCACAACGCGCACATCTATATCGGCTTCATCACCGACCGCGCCACCGGGGCCGCCCGCCTGGCGCTGGCGTTCCTGCGAGCCGGATTGATCATCGTGACATACGCGGTGCTGGCCTGGGTCGCCCTGGACCTGCTGCCGATCGTGGCGGACGAGCGCACCCCCGTGCTCGGCGTGCCTGGATCGGTGACCTATTTCGTCCTGCTCCTGGGCTTCCTGCTGATCGGGTTCAAGGAGTTGTCGATCCTGATCAAGGCGCTGCACGGCATCCGCACCCCCAGCGAGAAGGTGGCCTACGAATGAGCGCGATCGTCTTCACCTGTTTCTTCCTGTTCTCGCTGCTGGGCCTGCCCATCGCCCACGCCCTGGTGATCGGTTCGACCGTCGCCATGGGAACGGCGGAACGCGGATCCCTGTCGCTGATCGTCGAGCAGATGGTCTCGCAGGTCGGCAGCTTCCCGCTGCTGGCGATCCCCTTCTTCATGCTGACCGGCAGCATCATGATGGGTGGCACCCTGGGCAAGAACCTGCTGGACCTGCTGAGCACGCTGATGGCGCGCTTCCATGGTGGTCCCGGACAGGTCGGCGTGCTGTCCTCGACCATCTTCGGCGGCATCAGCGGCTCGGCCGTGGCCGACGCCTCGGCGATCGGATCGCTGCTGATCCCGTGGCAGAAGAAGCTGGGCTATCCGCCCGGGTTCGCCGCCGCCACCATCGCCGCGTCAGCCACCATCGACATCCTGATCCCGCCCTCCATCCCCTTCATCATCTACGCCCTGGTCTCGCAAACCTCGATCGCCGACCTGTTCGTCGCCGGCGTGCTGCCGGGCATGATGCTGTGCTTCGGGTTCATGGCGGTCTGCTACGCGGTCGGCCGGTCGCGCGGCTTCCAGCGCGAGAAGCGTCCGATCAACGGCAAGGTGCTGCTGAAGGAGTTCGGCTATTCCCTGCCGGGCGTGCTGCTGCCGGTCCTGATCATCATCGTGCTCCGCTTCGGCATCGCCACCCCGACGGAGGTCGCCGTCCTCGCCGCCGCCTACGCCCTGGCCGTTTCGCTGCTGCTGTACCGCGACCTGACCTGGAAGCGCATGCTGCAATGCGTCGAGGAGGCGGGTCTGGCGACGGGCATCGTCCTGCTGGTCATCATGGCGTCGAGCGTGGTCGGCTGGATCATCACCTTCGAACAGATCCCGGTGGCCGTCACGGCTTGGATGACCTCCAACCTGACCGAGCCCTGGCTGATCATCCTGGCGATGAACCTGATCCTGATCTTCCTGGGCATGTTCATCGACCTGCCGGCCGCCGTGCTGCTGGTGACGCCGATCTTCCTGCCACTGGCCCACAGCGTCGGCATGGACAACGTCCAGCTGGGCGTGATGATGGTCGTCAACCTGGCGATGGGTCTCTACACGCCACCGGTCGGAACCACGCTGTTCATCGCGGCGTCGGTCGCCAAGGTGCCGATGGGCGCCGTGGTCAAGGAGATGATGCCGTTCTACGCCGTGGCTCTGCTGGTGCTCCTGCTCGTCAGCTACGTGCCGGCCTTCATCATCCACGGCTGATCCGATTAGCGTATCCGGATAAGAAACAACAAGGAAACGCCACCATGACCAGCGTCGATCCCCGCCGGATGGCGAACGCGATCCGCTTCCTGTCGATGGACGCGATCGAGCGCGCCGGTGAAGGCCACCCCGGCACCCCGCTGGGTGCCGCCGACATCACCACGGCGCTGTTCACGCGCCATCTGAAGTACGATGCCGCCGACCCGTTGTGGTTCGACCGCGACCGCTTCGTGCAGTCGAACGGCCATGGCTCCATGCTGCTCTATTCGCTGCTCAACCTGACCGGCTACCGGAAGATCAGCCTGGACGAGATCAAGCGCTTCCGGGTGCTGGGCTCGCACTGCGCCGGCCACCCGGAACACGACCTCGCCGCCGGCATCGAGGTGACGACCGGCCTGCTGGGTCAAGGCATCGCCAACGCGGCGGGCATGGCGCTGGCCGAGGCCTTCCTGAACAGCTGGTTCGGCCCCGGCATCGTCGATCACAGGACCTACGCGCTGGTCGGCGATGGCTGCCTGCACGAGGGCGTCGGACAGGAGGTCATCTCGCTGGCCGGACACCTGGGGCTGGGCAAGCTGACCTTCCTGTGGGACGACAACCGGATCACCGACGACGGTGCCATCGACCTCGCCCTGTCCGATGACATGGCCGCCCGGTTCCGCGCCAGCAACTGGCATGTCCAGACGGTCGACGGGCATGATCCGGAGGCGATCTCCACCGCGATCGAAGCGGCCAAGGCGGACCCGCGCCCGTCGATGATAGCCTGCACCACGGTGATCGGGCGCGGCATCCCGCGTGTCGAGGGCCAGCGGGCCGCCCATGGCGGCAGGATCTTCAAGGAGGACACAAACGCCGCCCGGAAAACCCTGGAATGGCCTCACGAGCCCTTCGAGTTTCCCGACGACATCCTGTCGGCGTGGCGCGCCGCCGGGCGCAGGAGCGCCGCCGAGCACGAGGCGTGGCGGGGCCGCGTCGCGGCGCTGGACCCGGAAAAGCGCGCGGTGTTCGACAGAGTGCGCGAGGGGCGCTTGCCGGAGGGCTGGGACGCCACGCTGCTGGAGTACCAGCGGAACGCCGCCGAGAGCCGGCACGCCGATCACGGCTACAAGATCTCGGGCGATATCGTCGACCTGCTGGCGAAGGCGATCCCGGAACTGATCTCCGGCGCTCCCGACCTGGAGGGCGCCACGCTGCACAAGCGGAGCCTGTCGGCCTTCACGGCGGCGGACAAGGGCGGGCGCTATGTCCATTATGGCGTGCGGGAACACGTGATGGGGTCGATGCTGAACGGCATGGCGGCCCATGGCGGCGTGCTGCCGGTGGGTGTGACCTACCTGGTGTTCTCCGACTACAACAGGGCGCCGATGCGGATGTCGGCGCTGATGGGGCTGCCGGTCAAATACGTCTTCAGCCATGACTCGATCGGCATCGGCACCAACGGGCCGACCCACCAGCCGGTGGAGTTCCTGGCGTCGTTCCGGGCGATGCCGAACATGCTGGTGCTGCGCCCGGCCGACGCGGTCGAGGCGGCGGAGTGCTGGCGGATCGCCATCGAGCACAAGACGGGCCCCTGCGCTTTGATGTTCTCGCGCCAGCCGCTTGAATCGGCGCGAACCGATGGGGTCGGCGAGAATCGGTCGAGCAAGGGCGCCTATGTCCTGGCCGAGGCCGAGGGCGGTCCGCGCCGGGTGACGATCCTGGCGACCGGATCGGAGGTGTCGGTGGCGCTGAAAGCGCGCAAGACGCTCCAGGCCGACGGCGTCCCGACGGCGGTGGTCTCCATGCCGTGCTGGGAGTTGTTCGAACAACAGGACGAGGCCTATCGCCGCCAGGTGATCGATCGCGGCACCGTCCGGGTCGCCGTCGAGGCGGCGGTGCGCCAGGGCTGGGAGCGGTATGTCGGCGAGGATGGCGGCTTCGTCGGGATGAGCGGTTTCGGCGCCTCCGGCTCCGTCCCCGATCTCTACGAGCATTACGGCATAACGGCGGCGAAGGTCGTCGACGAGGTCAGGGCGAGGCTCTGATCCAGCGCGATCCAAGACAACGACACAGATCTCAACTGAAGGGGGAAACGATGAAGCTCAAAAGCATTTGCCTCGCGGCGCTGCTCGGCATGGCGGCTGTTGGACCGGCGCTGGCCCAGGAGGTCAAGCTGACGCTCGGCCATAACGCGGCACCGGGCAATCCCAAGGACGAAGGCTCCCGCCACTTCGCCGAGAAGGTCAAGGAGCTGAGCGGCGGGCGGATCGAGATCCAGGTCGCGGGCAACGCGCAGCTCGGCGACGACACCGCCAACCTGACCGGCATGCGGACGGGCTCGATCGACCTGTCCGCCAACTCGCAGGGCGCCGTCTCCACCCTGATCCCGGAGTTCGGTGCGCTGGGGATGCCCTATCTGTTCGACACGCTGGAGCATGCGTGGAAGGTGGCTGACGGGCCGATCGGCGACGAACTGGCCCAGAAGGCCGATGCCAAGGGCCTGGTGCTGCTGGGCATCATGGACAACGGCATCCGCCACACGTCCAACAACAAGCATCCGATCACCAAGCCCGAGGACCTGAAGGGGCTGAAGATCCGGACGCCGCCCGACCCCGTCACCGTCGCGATCTTCCGGGCTTTGGGAGCCGATACCCAGCAGATCAAGTTCTCCGAGCTTTACATCGCGCTTCAGCAAGGGGTCGTGGACGGACAGGAGAATCCGATCATGAACGTCTATTCCTCCAAGCTGTACGAGGTGCAGAAGTTCATCTCGCTGACCGGCCACAAATACGAGACGACGCCGCTTTTGATGTCGAAGCGGACCTGGACGAAGCTGTCCGACGCCGACAAGCAGGTGATCCGCGCCGCCGCCAAGGACTCGGTGGCGTTCCAGCGGAACCTGTCCAAGGAGACCGAGGCGAAGGTGACCGCCGAGATGCCGAAGCTGGGCATCCAGGTCAACACGCCCGACCGTGAGGTTTTCCGCAAGGCCTCCCAACCCGTCATCGAGGAAGCCTATAAGGGCGAGACCGGCGACTTCATCAGGAAGGTGGTCGCCGAGGCCGAGAAGACGCGCTGAGGTGATGGGAAGTGGGGGGGAATGGGATGACGAAGGTCGGTTTCATCGGACTTGGGTCCATGGGGATGCCCATGGCGCGGAACCTGCTGGCGAAGGGCTTTCCGGTCCGCGGCTTCGACGTGCGGGAACAGTCCGTGGCGACGCTGGTGGCGGAGGGCGGCGAGGGTGCCTCCACCGCCGCCGAGGCCGCCATGGGGGCGGACCTGCTGGTGCTGATGGTGGTCAACGCCGCCCAGGCCGAGGCGGCGCTGTTCGACAGCGGGGCGTTGGAAGCATTGAGGGCGGGCGGCACCGTCGTGCTGATGGCGACGTGTCCTCCCGTCGCGGTCGAGGCCCTGGCCGAACGGGTCGAGGCGGCCGGACGGCGCTTCATCGACGCGCCGGTGTCGGGTGGGGTCGTGGGCGCCACGTCGGGCACGCTGACCATCATGGCGGCGGCCCCGGCCGCGGTCGTGGCGGACGCCAAGCCGGTGCTCGACGCCTTTGGTGACAAGGTCTTCCATGTCGGCGAGAAGCCCGGTCAGGGCGCCACGGTCAAGGCGGTCAACCAGTTGCTGTGCGGCGTCCACATCGCCGTGATGGCCGAGGCGTTCGCCTTGGCCGCCAAGGTCGGCGTCGACCTGCCGGTGCTGCTCCAGATCATGAGCGGATCGTCGGCATCGAGCTGGATGCTGAAGGACCGGGGGCCGCGCATGCTGGAGGCGGACCCGGTGGTGACCAGCGCCGTCGATATCTTCGTCAAGGATCTCGGCATCGTGCTGGAGGCGGGCAAGGGCGCCAAGACGGCGCTGCCGCTCGCCGCCGTGGCGCACCAGATGTTCCTGGCGACCTCGGGCCGGGGCGAGGGCGACGCGGACGACAGCCAAGTCATCCGCGCCTACCACGCCCTGAACGGTACCAAGCAGACCAGCTGAGGTGATCCGGCCGAGGCGGGTCGGGATCAGCGCGCCGAGGCCATCGCCTGCCCCATGACCGAGGACGCGAAGTCGCGTTCCAGGTCGTAGGCGGTCCACAAGTCAAGCTCATCCTCGCGGTTGAGGGTGGACTTGATCCCGGCGCGCATCGGTCCCTTCAACGTGCCCGCCAGTTCGTGGGCGACCTCGACCGCCCGCGCGAGGACTGTGTCGGGCGTTTCACCCAGTTCCTGGACCAAGCCGATCTGGTGGGCCCTGGCACCGGAGATCGGACGGCCGGTCAGGGTCAGCATCCGCGCCTCGCCCTGGGACAGGACCTCGCGGACGATCCGGTAGCCGCCGAAGGCGTCCACCTTGACCTCGGGCAATCCGAGCTTGGCGTCGGAAGTGGCGAACCGGAAGTCGCAGGCGCAGGACAGCATGAAGCCGCTGCCCATCGCCGCCCCGTGCAGGGCGGCTATGGAGGGTATCGGGCTGTCGTGGACGGCGCGGAGCGCGTCCCGCACGGCACCGGTGCCCGCCAGCGTCTGTCCCGGCGTCAGGCTGGCGAATTCCCGGAAGTCGTTGCCGCCGCAGAAATGCCGCTGCGGCAGTCCGGTGAACACCAGGGCCGCGACGCCGTCGCGCTCCAGCTCGCCCAGCAGCGGCGGCAGGCCCCGCCACCGCTCGAAGCTGACGGCGTTGACCGGCGGGTTGTCGAGCCGGATGACGGCGATCTCGGCGTCGCGTTCGACCTTGAACATCGCGTCACCCCCGGTCGGCGTAAGCGGGACGCCGCTTTTCCAGGAACGCCAGGGCCCCCTCCTTGGCCTCGGGCGTGCGCCGGACGGCGGCGGTCAGGGTGCATTCGAACTCGTAGCCCTCCTTCAAATGCATCATCTCGGTGCGGTTCAGGCCCTGCTTGGCGAGCCGGATGGCGGGCGGGCTCTTCTCGGCGATCTCCTCGGCCAGCCGCATGGCGGTCGGCATCAGCTCGTCCGGGCTGACGACCTGCTCGACGAGGTTGGCGCGCAACGCCTCGTCGGCCTTGATCCGGCGGCCGGTGTACATCATCAGCCGCGTCATCCCCTGCCCCGCCAGCCGCATGACATGGCGCGAGCCGCCCAGCACGCCAACATCGATCTCGGGCAGCGCGAAGACGGCGCGTTCCGACGCGATGCGGACATCGCATAGGGTCGCGAGCACGATGCCGGTGCCGACGGCGGCGCCGTTGATGGCGCCGATGATCGGGATCGGGCAATCATACATCGCGTTGAAGGTCAGGCGGACGTGGGCGAGGTATTCGGTCGCCTTGTCGAAGTCCAGATCGACGAAGTCATTGACGTCGTTGCCGCCGCAAAAGACCTTGCCGGCACCGGTGAAGACCGCCACCCGCATCGCGGGGTCCTCGCCCAGGCGGTGGAAGGTGCGGCGCAACTCGTCGTAGACCTCCAGGCTGACGGCGTTGGCGGGGGGCCGATCGAGCGTCACCACGGCCAAGCCGCGATCGACCTCGACCTTCACGAAGCGGTTCTCGTAAGTCATTTCAATGTCTCCGTTTCTTACCAAGATAACTGTCCTCGACGGCGCCGCTCGCCAGCATCTCGCTGGCTGGGCCGTCGGCGACGCAGGTTCCCGTTTCCAGCACCACCGCGTGGCGCGCCACGGCTTCGGCGAGGATGAGGTTTTGTTCGACCAGCAGGACGGCGACGCCGGTCGCGGCGATCCTGTTGACGGTCTCCGCCACCAGGGCCACCGCCTTCGGCGCCAATCCCTGGCTGGGCTCGTCCAACAGCAGCAGGCGGGGCCGCGACATCAGCGCCCGGGCCAGCGCCAGCATCTGTTGCTCGCCACCCGAGAGCAGGCCGGCGCGCTGGTGCTGGCGTTCGGCGAGGATGGGGAACATGGCGAACACGGCGTCGAACTCGGCGCGGCCCGGCTCGCCATGGACATAGGCGCCGAGCCTGAGGTTCTCGCGGACCGTCATGTCTGGAAAGACCTGACGGCCCTCGGGAACCAGCGCCACGCCACGCTTGACCCGTTCGGACGGATCGAGCCGGGTGATGTCGGCGCCATCCAGGAAGATGCCGCCGCCGCGCGCCGGGATCAGGCCGGTGATGACGCGGCACAGCGTCGTCTTGCCGGCGCCGTTGGCGCCCAGCATCACCGTCGGGGCGTCCCGCTCGACCGAGAAGCTGACGGCGTGCAGGACCTCGAGCCGGTCGTATCCGGCGCTCAGGTTGTCAATGCGCAGCATCGGCGTGCCTCCTGCCGAGATAGACGTCGATGACTTCCTGCCGCTCCTGGCATTCGGCGGGTGTGCCTTCGAACAGCACGGCACCCCGGTCCAGGACCGCGACCCGGTCCGACATCTCCATCAGGAACCGGACGTTGTGTTCGACCAGCAGGACGGTGATGCCGCTGGCGTGCCAGCGCCGGATCAAGGCGCCGAGCCGTTCGACCTGCGCCGCCTCCAGCCCGACGGCGGGTTCGTCGAGCAGCAGCAGACGCGGCTTCAACGCCAGTGCCAGCGCGATGCCAAGATGCCGGAGCGTCGCGTAGGGCAGATCGCCGGCGGTGCGGTCCAGGACGGGGCCAAGCCCGCAGGCGTCGACCAACTCCTCGATGCACGAGGGGTCGGGTGACGAGACGGCGGCGATGCGCAGGTTCTCCCGCACCGTCAGACCCAGGAACGCCCGCGTCTGCTGGAAGGTGCGGACGATGCCGCGCGACACCGACCGGGCGATCGGCCAGGGTCCGCCGTCCTCCCCGGCGAAGGTCACGCTTCCGGCGGTCGGCTTGACCAGACCGGACACGACGTTGATCAGCGTGGTCTTGCCGGCTCCATTGGGGCCGATCAGTCCGAAGATCACCCCTTCGGGGATGTCGAGCGTGACGCCCGCCAAGGCCACGACACCGCCGAACCTCGCCTCCACCCCCTTGATCTCGAGCAGGCTCATGATGTCACCTCCCGGCGCAGCGGTGTCGCGTCGGGCGCTGGTCGCGGCGCCTTGCGAAAGCTCTTCAACGCCGCCTTCAAGAGGCTGGCGATGCCCTTGGGCGCGAAGATCACGAAGACCAGCAGCAGCACACCGTAGGCCAGCAGGCTGTAGGTCGCCGCCACCCGCAGGGCTTCCGGCAGGGCGGTCAGCAGGATGGCGCCGACGATTGGCCCCCAGAGGGTTCCCATGCCGCCGACGACGACCAGCGCCACGAGTTGGAAGCCCGTGCCGAGCACCGTGAAGCTTTCAGGTGCTATGAAGTTGGACATCGAGGCGAACAGCGCCCCCGCCAATCCCGCGAAGACCGCGCTGAACGTGAAGGCCGCCAGACGCGCTCCGGCGACCCGGATGCCCAGGGCCCGCGCCAGCGTGATGTCCTCCCGGATCGCGAGGCACGCGGCCCCGAGTTTCGAGCGGACGAAGGCCGCCGCGGCGACGAAGGTGACCCAGAGCAGCCCCAGGGCCAGCAGCGCCGAATACGCGGTCGGCGATACCCTCAGCCAGTCCGGCTGTTCCGGTCCCGGAATTCCGACGAAGCCGCCGACCCCGCCGGTGACCTCGTCGAACACCAGGAACAGCTGGTGGCCTATCAACCCGATGCCGAGCGTCAGCACCGCGAAGTACAGGCCGCGCGTCCGGAACGACAGCAGGGCCACGATGGCTCCCACGGCGCCGGTGATCAGGCCCGCGATCGGCAAGGCCGTCCAGAAGCCGAAGCCGTGGTTGGCGGTCAGCACCGCGCAGGAATAGGCTCCCAGCCCATACAGCGCGCCATGGGCCAGCGACAGGTAGCCGGTGTAGCCGAGCAGCACGTCGAAGGAGACGGCGAGCACCGCGAAGATGGCGCCGATGGTGACGACGTAGAGGTAATAGTCGTTGAGCTGGAGCGCCACGGCGCAGGACGCGATGAACACGGCGGAAGCGGCGATCACCGTCCGGGGAAAGCTGTTGGAGCCCGTCATCGTTCCACCTGCGCCCGTCCGAAGAGCCCCTGTGGCCTGATCAGCAGGACGGCGACCAGGATCAGGAAGGTGCCGATGTCCTGGAACTGGCTGGAGCCGTAACCAGCCACCATGACTTCGACCATCCCCAGCACCAGACCGCCGACGATGGCCCCGGGCAGGCTGCCGATGCCGCCGATCACCAGGACGACGAAGGCCTTGAGCACGGGATTGACGCCCATCGACGGATATATGGGGAAGGTGGCGCCGAGCAGGGCTCCGGCGACGGCGCCGAGGGCGGCGCCGATGGCGAAGGTGGCCAAGCGGACCCGCGTCATGCTGATGCCCATCAGCAACGCCGCGTCCCGGTTCTGCGAGGTCGCCCGGATCGCCAGACCCAGCCGGGACCGGTGGAGCACCAGCCACACCGCGGTCCAGGCGACCGCCAGGGTGGCGATGATCGTGATCTGGAGATAGGTGATGGTGAACAGCGAGGTCCGGACCATGCCCGTCATCGGCGCCGGAATGGTGCGGGCCTCCGTCCCCCAGATGATCGTCGCGAGCTGCTGGAGGATGATCGATCCGGCCAAGGCCGAGATCATCAGGCTCAATCCGGAGCCATGCCCCCCCGAATCATGTCCAGGGGCCGCGGCGACCGGTTGGAAGACCACGCGATCCACGATCCAGCCGATCAGGACGACCAGCACCACGGCGGTGGCCATGGCGAGCCAGAAGTTGAGGCCCGTCGCCACCAGCGCGTAGGTGACGAAGGCGCCGAGCATGTAGAATTCGCCATGGGCGAAGTTGGGGATCAACAGGACCCCGAAGATCAGGGTCAGACCCAGCGCCACGAGGGCATAGGTGCTGCCGAGAGCGAGCCCGTTGGCAAGCTGTTGAGGCAGGAGTTCAAGCATCATGGCTCGTCTCCGATCATATGGAAGACTGGTCGGTCGGAAGGCTGGTCTTTCAGGCTGGGAGCGACGTCCGGTCCGTGCCCTCAGTCCGTGAGACGCGCCGGCTCCCAGGCCTCGCCGCGCCAGACGCTGACCTCGCCGCGCAGGTCGACCTGACCATCCGCCGCGAACAGGCGTCCGTCGGGCTGCGGCGTGTAGCGGGTGACCAGTTCGGGAATATCCGAGACCATGAGGGCGGCCATCGCCTTGTTGACGGCTGCGTTGTCCAGTGACCCGGCCTTCTCGAAGGCGGCCTTGAAGATGTATACGGCGTCGTGGCTGAGCGCCGTCAACTCGCCCGGACCTTCGTTGTGCTTGGCGCGATAGGCCTTATCGAGCGCTATCGCCTTCTCGTCGCCCAGCTTGACGTAATCCTCGGTGGTCGGCGGAATGCAATTGTACACGCCTTCCATCTCGGCGGCCGTGATGTTCTTCAACACGGTGGATGGCGGCGAGACCATCTCCCAGACCACTTGGCCGGTGAAGCCGAGCTGGCGGGCCTGCTTGGTGATCAGGGCGCCCTCGGCGGGATAGCCCCGGATCAGCAGCACCTCGGCGTTGCGGCCGCGCAGGTTGGTCAGCGCCGCCGAGAAGTCGGTGTCGCCCAGCTTGTAGTAATCCTCGCTGGCGATCGAGACGCCCAGTTCCTTGAGGTTCCCGGCGAGATCCTTTTGCGAGTTCATGAAACCGGCGTGGAAGCGGTCGGTCATCATGGCGACGGATGGATATTTCTTGGCCTTGAACAGCTCCGCGACGGCGACGTTATAGCCGCCGACGGTCGCCTGATTGCGGAAGATGTTCTTTCCGTTGGTCATGTTCTCGGCGATCGTGCCATCGATCAGCTGGGTCAGCTTGTCGTTTCGCTCCACGATCGGCTTCAGCGCGGGGGCGACGCCGCTGGCCAGCGGCCCGATGATGAAGCGAACATCGGCCGACACCAGCTTGCGGAGCGCCGCGACCCCCACGGTCGGGCTCGCCTGGTCATCCTCGGTCGCGATGCGGATCTGGTATTCCTTGCCGCCGACCTTGACGCCGCCGGCCTTGTTGATGTGCTCGGCGGCGAGTTGGACGCCGCGGCTCTCCGGCAGGCCGTAGAACGTGGCGGGGCCCGTGATGGGATGGATCTCGCCGATCACGATCTCGTCGGCCGCCTTGGCGCCGCCGCCGATCATCGGCAGGATGCCCAACCCCAGGATCAGACAGGTCGCGAGACTTGGACGCAAGTTCACCATTGCCGTTCCTCCCACTTGATTTTTTGGCGTTTGTTCTTCGCTTTGGGACGAGGTCTCGAAGGCCGCTCAAGCGGCTGGTTCGGCCAAGCTCTTCTTGATTTCGTGCTTCTTGATCTTGCCCGCCGGGGTCTTCGGCAACTCGTCCAGGAAGACCACCTGACGGGGAGCCTTGAAGCCGGCGATCTTCTTCCGGACATAGGCGGTGAGCGCCTCGCCGGTGATCTCGGAGGAGCCGTCACGGACGACGGCGGCCACGACACGCTCGCCATAGTCGACGTCCGGCAAGCCGAAGACCGCGCAGTCCCGCACCTCGGGATGGCCGATCAGGACCAGTTCGACCTCCTTGGCGAAGACGTTCTCGCCGGCCGAACGGATCATGTCCTTCTTGCGGTCGATCAGATGGACGAAGCCGTCCTCGTCGATCCGGCCGAGGTCGCCGGTGTGGAGCCAGCCGCCGGCGAAGGCTTCCGCCGTGGCCTCGGGCCGGTTGAGATATCCGCTCATCAGGGCGGGCCCGCGCACGCAGATCTCGCCAAGTTCGCCGCGCGGCACCTCCGCCATTTGGTCGTCAAGCAGGGCGACCTGCAGGCCCGGAACGGGAACCCCGATCGACAGCGGGCGTTTCAGGGCGTCCTCGGGCCGGTTGATGCAGATGTAGGGGCCACCCTCGGTCAAGCCATAGGCGTTGGCGATACCGAGGTTGGCGGCACCCCGCTCCCGGAAGGCGTCGACGATCCGCAGGATCAGGGTCGACGGGTCGTAGTTGGCGTAGGCGATCAGCCGCATCGACGACATGTCCGACGTGGACCACGCCTTGCTCTCGACCATCTGACGCAGGACGAGGGGAACGCCGAACATTCCGTTGCAGCGGTGCCGCTCGATCTGGGTGACGGCGCTTTCCGGCTCGAACCGTTCGGCGATGACGGCGCCGCCGCGTTGCATGAAATAGAGCTTCAAGTAATCCCAAGCGCCGGTGTGGAACAACGGCATGTAGCAGAAGAACCGCTCGAATTGCTTGATCCCGAAGACCGGCAGGGCGTTGAGGGCGTCCAGCACCGAACGCCGGTGCGATATGATGGCGCCCTTGGGCCGGCCCGTGGTGCCCGAGGTGTAGAGCACGAGATGGGCGTCGTCCCAGCTTTGGGCGCGGGAAACCTGCTTGCGGCGGGGTGCGTCCAGCAGTTCCGGCCACGCGACGCCGTCGCCGTCACCCGCCGTGGCGTTTCTCAAAACGAAACGCGGCTTCTCCTGTAGCGTCTCGACCGCCTCGCGGGCGGCGGCCAGGAACTCGGCGCCGACGACCAGCAGGAGCGGCTGGCAGTTGTTGAGGATATACGCGATCTCCGCCGGACGCAGCCACATGTTGACCGGCACCAGCACCGCTCCCATACCGGCCAAGGCGTAGCCCAGCAGGACGTAGTCGTCGGAGTTCCGGTCCAGGACGGCGACGCGGGTTCCCCGGACGACGCCCTGTTCGGCCAATCCTTGCTGGATCCTGGCGACCTTGTCGCCAAAGCCGGCCCAGGTCAGCGTCCGGTCGCCGAAGATCAGCGCCGGCTGGTCGGGCACCCATCGGACATTGTCGGCGACGACATCGGAGAGCAGGTACGGAAGCCCCGCCGTTTCAGGTTGTCCCCTGTCATGCGGCACTGAACCCTCCATCGACGACGACCGTCGAGGCGGTCGTGAAGCCGGAGAAATCGGAGCAAAGGAACGCCGCCGTGCCGGCGATGTCATCCGGCCTGCCGAGACGGCCGATCGGCAGGACGGCGGGCTTCGAGTACGCCAGCACCTTCTCGGTCATCGGCGTCTCGATCACGCCGGGGCAGATGCAATTGACGCGGATGTTCTTGGGTCCGCATTCGATGGCGAGCGCCCGGCTGAGCGACAGCACGCCGCCCTTGGACGCGGAATAGGCGTTGAGCTTTTCCCAGCCGGTGATGGCGACGACCGAGGCGATGGTGACGATGCTGCCGGACCCCTGCGCCTCCATCAGCCGGACGGCCGCCCGGCAGACATAGAAGGTGCCGGTGAGGTTGACCGAGATCACCTTGTCCCAGATGCCATCCTCGACCCGCGTGATCGGGCCGTCCTTGGTCGGATACCAGATGCCGGCGCAGTTGACGACCGCGTCGAGACCGCCGAAGGTTTCCGCCGCTTGGGCGAAGGCGGCATCCACCGAGGCGGATGACGAGACATCGCAGGGAATTGCCGTATGGGACGCTTCCCCGGCGGGCAGGCTTTCCGCCATCTTGGAGGCCGCGCCGCCGTTGAGGTCGGTGACCGCCACCCGGGCGCCCGCCGCCGCGCAGACCGCCGCGACGCTGGCGCCGATCCCGCTGGCGCCGCCGGTGACTAGGACTCTTTTTCCTTCGAGCAGTTTTGGAAATCGCACGTTTCTTCTCCCATGACGCGCCGTTCCGGCGCTTTTTCTTCCGTCATGCCGACCAGCAGCAGGTCGGCGATCTCGTCGGCCACATCCTCGGGCCGGCGTTCCGTGTAGGGTGCCCAGCGATGGACCGTGGACAGGAGGCCAAGGACGCCGAACGCGGCGGTCCTGGCGTCGGCCCGGCGGAACTCGCCCGACGCGATCCCCTCCTCGATGATGCGCATGACCCAGGCCTCGAACTCACGCTCGCGGATGGCCAAGGCGGTTCGCGACAGCTCGTCGAACTCGTGGCGCTCGCGCCAGAAGATGGTCAGGAACCGGCGGTTCTCGATGTTGTGGAGTGTCTGGAGCCTGATCAGCCGGCGTAGTCTCGCGTTGGCGTCGCCCGTGGAGTGGGCGAGCTTCTCCATCGTTCGGAAGAACTCGGACGTGATGGATTCATAGAGCATCTCCAGGAGATGCGACTTGTTGCGGAAGTAGTGGTAGATCGCGGGTTTGCTGACACCGCAGGCTTCGGCGATCTCGTTCATCGAGGTGCCGCGGAAGCCCTTGACGTCGAAAAGATCGATGGCCCGTTCGAAGATGATCTGGCGGATGTTGTCGGCGCGGCCTGGATCGCCGCCCCGGGGAACCGATTTGATCGCGACGCTCTTTCGAACCATTCCATCCTCCGTGAAACAGATTGTTACTTACCGGTCGGTAAGGTGTCAAGCGGTGAATCGGAGAGCGTCGTGGGAAACGCGGTGATGACGCCGTACGGGCGCGTCAGTCCGGGAGGGAGCCGGTCACCGCCGCCAGATCATCCACCCATTCGCTGCCGAAGCGCACCAAAGGCCGCATCATTCCGCCACGCTCTACCAGCAGGGTGACGAGGATATGCCGGTCGTCGGGACCGCGCGCACCGCAGACCATCGCGAAACGACGGTTGGCGACGACATGCTGGAATTTGGCGGCGAGCGCCTCCTGGGTCATGGGGGCGATGGTGGCCGGGAGCGTGGCGGTGGCGCTGCGGAAGGCGTAGCCATGCTCGCCCTTGTGGTTCTGGTGCTTGCCGAACCGTCCCAGTTCGGGGACCGCCAGCTTCAGCAGGTCGCCAAGGTCGGTCAGCGCCGCCGCGTCGAAGGGATCGCCGCAGGCGTGCCATAGTCCGCCCGCCCCTTCCAGCAGGGTCGCGGCGCCGGCCGCGTGGGCGGGATCGGTGGCGTCGACGCCGATCGCGAAGTGCTGCCCGGTCGCGGTGCCGGTGTATGAATTCGCCAGTTGGGCCGTGCTGACACGGATGTCGTGGTCGGTTTGCGTCATGGTCGTTCCTCCAGTTCCGCCTTGGCCGGCGGTGATGGGCCCATTGGGCGATTGTCGATGATGCGCCTGTTCCTTCCGGTTAGCCACCATCGTCGGATCTATCCGCCTTAGCACCAAGGGCATGGATGGGCATAAGTCCGGGAATTTCAATCCGATGAATTAGGCATAACTATCTTACTAACAAATTCAACTTCATTTATATCTGAATTTCTTTATATTGCTTAGTGGAAGCAATAAACCGCGAAGTCGGATTATCCGACCTGATGATACTTCGCTTCCCAAGATGAGCTGATATCGATTTTGCAAATATCCAGCCGCCCAAAACTGTCGAACCAGTCGGTGGCGAGATATCACTTCCTCGCCTGATCCGTCCTGGTGCGATCTGAAGACGAAACGGGGATTTCAGGTGGAGGTGGAGAGTATGATTCTTCGTAGACTGTCGCTGTCGACCAAAGTAGCCACCATGGTCATCGCCGCCCTGGCGACGCTTGGCTTCGTCATCTACCTATTCAATGACAAGGCGCAACGCGATTACGCCGAGGGCCTCGCACAAGACAGGCAGGAGTCGACCATGCGCGTGGCGTGGGACGTGCTGCGCCAGTATGGGAGCGAGTTCCAGGTCAAGGACGACAAGCTGCTGGCGGGTGACACCGCCTTGAATGGCTTCTTCGATCCGGTCGATCGCGTCAAGAGTTTGGTCGGCGGCACCGCCACGATCTTCCTGGGCGACACGCGGGTGGCGACCAATGTCCAGAAGTCCGACGGCACCCGGGCGGTCGGAACCAAGCTGGCTCCCGGTCCCGTTCATGACGCGGTGCTGAAGCGCGGTGTTCCCTTCCGGGGCGAGGCCGATATCCTGGGCACCGCCTATTTCACCGCCTACGACCCGATCAAGAACGCCAAGGGCGATGTGATCGGCGTGCTCTATGTCGGTCTGCCCAAGGCGGACTTCTTCGCCGAGGTCGACGCCACCAGCGAATGGGTGGCCGCCATAAGCGCCGTCGTCACGGTGGTGATGGCGTGCCTCTGCCTGTTGCTAGGACGCATCCTGTTCCGCCCCCTCAAGGCGATCGGCGTAGCGATGGAGCGGTTGTCGGAGGGTGATCTGACGGTCGATGTCGCGTGGACGGACCGGGCCGACGAGATCGGCGCCATGGCCCGTGCCGTACGGGTCTTCAAGGAGAATGGGCTCGACAAGCGGCGGATGGAGGCGGAGCGGGATTTGGCGAAGGCCGAGGCGGAGCGCGAGGGCAAGGCCGCGATGGCACGGATGGCCGATCGGTTCGAGGATAACGTGAAGGGCATCGTGGAGGCCGTGGCCTCCGCCGCGACCGAAATGCGGAACACCGCGACCGTGATGACCGACACCGCCGACACGACCAGCCACCAGGCGACGGCGGTGGCCGCGGCGTCGGGACAAGCCTCCGCCAATGTCCAGACCGTGGCGGCGGCGACCGAGGAATTGTCGTCCTCCATCGCGGAGATTGGCCGCCAGATCACCATATCCAGCCAAGTCGCCAGCGAGGCGGTGACGCGGGCCGAGCGGACCAATGGGACGATGGGGTCGCTGGTGCGGGCTGCGGATGAGATTGGTCAGGTGGTGGAGCTGATCAACAGCATCGCGGGCCAGACCAACCTGCTGGCGTTGAACGCCACGATCGAGGCCGCGCGCGCCGGAGAAGCCGGCAAGGGCTTCGCCATCGTCGCGAGCGAGGTCAAGACCTTGGCGACCCAGACCGCCAAGGCGACCGAGGATATCCAAGCGAAGGTCAAGGAGATCCAAGGCGCCACCGGCGGCGCCCAGGTGGCGATCGAGGGCATCGGCAAGGTCATCGGCCGGATGAACGAGATCACCACGACCATCGCCTCCGCGATCGAGGAGCAGGGTGCCGCCACGCGGGACATCTCGTCCAACATCGGCCAGGCGGCGCGCGGCACGGAGGAGGTCTCGGCCAATATCGGCGGCGTGACCGAAGCCGCCAGCGAGACCGGCACCGCGGCCTCCCAGGTCCTCGGGGCGTCCGAGGGACTGGCGCGGGAGGCGGAGAAGCTGCGGGCCGAGGTGGCCAACTTCATCGCCACCATCCGGGCCGCCTGAACTTCCGAAGCCGCGGCTTTCATCGGTGGCCTCGCGTGAGGGCGCCGAGGAAGTCGCGGCCATCCGCCCGCGTCAGGCGGCCGCCCGCTCCACGATCGGACGACGGCGTGATGCCGTCTGGATGATCGATGGCGGCGAGTAGGCCGCTCTCTCGAGCGGAGCCACATCGACACCCGGCGGCACGATCCCGTCAATCCGATCCAGGATCTCGTCCGTCAGCACCACCTCCGCGCCGGCCAGCAGGCCGTCGAGTTGCTCCAGGGTGCGCGGGCCGATGATCGCCGCGGTGAGCGCCGGATGCGATACCACGAAGGCCAGCGCCATGTGCATCAGTGAGATGCCAGCGCTTTCCGCCACTGGAATCAACTTCTCGACCGCGTTGAGGCTTCCTTCGTCGGACATCGCCTTCGGGAAGAACTTCACCCGCAGCGAGTCCGGCTGCCGCTCGCCCTTCCGGTACTTGCCGGTGAGCATGCCCTTCGCCAGCGGGCTCCAAGCCATCACGCCCATTCCGAAACGTTGGCAGGTCGGAAGCACCTCGCGCTCGATCGACCGGTTGAGGATCGAATAGGGCGGCTGTTCGGTACGGAAGCGCGCCAACCCACGGCGTTCGGCGATCCACTGTGCCTCCACGATGTCGGACGCGGGAAAGGTCGACGCCCCGAACGCGCGGATCTTGCCCGCCCGCGTCAGGTCGGTGAGCACCGACAGCGTTTCCTCCACATCGGTTTCCGGCGACGGCCGGTGGATCTGGTACACGTCGATATGATCCGTCTGGAGGCGTCGCAGCGAATCCTCGACGGCGCGCGTGATCCAGCGCCGCGAACCGCCGCACTGGTTCGGATCGTCGCCCATCGGCAGGGAAGCCTTGGTGGCGAGCACGACATGATCCCGCCGTCCCTTCAACGCCTTGCCGACGATGACCTCGGAATCACCCTGGCTATAGGCATCGGCGGTGTCGATGAAGTTGATGCCGAAGTCGAGGGCCTTGTGGACGATGCGAACGCACTCGTCATGATCGGCGTTGGCCACTTTCCCGAACATCATGGCGCCTAGGCAATAGGGGCTGACATGGATGCCGGTGCGGCCGAGCGGGCGGTGACGCATGGTCTTCTCCCTGGGGGCTGGCGGAGTTCCAGCAAACCCTCTATATGTGAAGCGGAACTAGCGTCCGTTTATATGGAACGTTGTTCCATTTAGCAAGGGATAGTTTTGGTGGTGGAAAAAGATTCCGAGTCTCCGGAGGCGCGGGACGAGCACGATCGACCGATGCGGGCCGATGCCCGCCGCAACGTCGATGCCCTGCTTCGGGCGGCCCTGACGGTGTTCGACAAGGTGGGAGTGGATGCGCCGATGCGGACGATCGCGGCCGAGGCGGGCGTCGGTGTCGGCACCCTGTACCGGCACTTTCCACAGCGCTCGGACCTGATCAAAGCCATCATCCAGCGCGAGGTCCACGACTGCGTGGAGGCGGCCGCGACGCTCGGCAAAACCCAGCCGCCGGGTGACGCGCTGGCGGCCTGGGTTCAGCGCCTCGTGGATCTCGTGGGCACGAAGCGCGGCCTGGGGTCAGCGCTCCACTCGGGCGACCCCGCTTACCAAGCGCTGCCGAACCATGTCCTGGGCCAGCTGACGCCCGCCTTGCGCGGGCTGCTCGACGCCGCGGTGTTGGCCGGAAAGATACGCTCCGACGTGGACGCCCGCGAGTTGCTGATGGCGGCGATGCGGCTGGCGGCGCCCGCGAGCGATGGTGACACCGCGGAGGCGCGGCGTATGGTGGCGTTGCTTGTCGATGGCCTGCGCTTCGGGGCGCGCGTGCCGGCGAAGTCCCCGGCCGGGTGAACACCACCTCGCTGGCGCGTCTTGTTCCTTAGGTCAGCGGAAGCCGTTGGCGTGTCCTCGGGGGGCGGCGTCCCGGCCGGGTGGCTTGGTCTTCCCCCAGGGTCGCCACTGGGGGTGCCACTGGGGGCGCCACTGTAGTCGAGGTGTCGAGGGTGAGTTGGAAGTCCTTCAGCCCGTCGGCCACGGCGCGGTCCGAGACCGCTTCCCGCGCGCCGTTCTGGTTGCGCGCCTCTATCATGCCTATGACGAGGTCATGGTTGCGCGCCGCGCGCTCGCCTCCGCCGCGCCGCAGGCTTTCCCGGATCCAGGGTGACGCCTCGGTCGTGACGAAGCGGCCAAGTGATGCCACGAGGTGGTTGCCGCAGATGTCGTAGACCGTGTGATGGAAGGCGAGGTCGGCGGCGAGCAGGTCATCCAGCGGGGCGGCGGGGTCGGCGGACTTCCGGCGCAGGGTGGCGTTGACCTCCTGGAGGCGCGCCAAGTCCGCCTCCGTGCGGTTGCGGGCAGCCAGCTCCGCGGCGGTGCGCTCCACCATCAGCCGGGTTTCCATCAACTCGGCCGGGGTGGTGGCGCGGAGATGCGATTGGAACACCAAAAGCTGTCCCAGCGCCCCCGCGGCTTGCGGCCGCATGAAGGTCCCGATCCCGCGCCGGATCTCCACGACGCCCACCGCCTCCAGGGCCTTGATCGCCTCGCGGACCGGCGTGCGGCTGACCCCCACCGCGGCCGCGATCTCACCTTCCGTCGGCAGCTGGGCGCTGGACGGCAGACTGCCGTTCCGGAGGCCGTCCTGGATGAAGGTTAGGACCGCCTGGACCGCCGAGCCTTTGCCAGTGACCGGTGTGGCCGAGGCCATGACGTCATCCACGCTCATCGTCGGCGTCCCGATTTCCTGGATTGATTGGGCTATCGAAGCATTAGTGATGCTGTAGAATCCGGCTTGACCCGCCACGAGGTATGATGTCTCTTGCCATTTAACGCCGTCAAGGCGAAAGGGCGGCACCAAGCCGAGGCATGGTGTCGCGCATGTGAGGGGAGGAAATAGCGGAATGGGCAGAATCATGCCTGCCGCGCGGCTGAACGGCACATTCACATCGCTTATGACATCATATGTCCAACCATATATTTGTCAGATGATCCATGCCGGAGTTCCGTCGCGCCAGCTCCTTCCCGCCCCTCGCGCATCCCAGGGAAAAGCGGAAAGATGACCAACAAACTTCAGGACAAGGTCGCGATCGTCTTCGGTGCCGGATCGGTCGGCGAAGGCTGGGGCAACGGCAAGGCGTCGGCGGTGGCGTATGCCAGGGCGGGCGCCAAGGTCGTCGCGGTGGACATCCAGCAAGCCGCCGCGGATGCGACGCGCGACATCATCGGCTCCGAAGGCGGCGAGGCGATCTCGGTCGGCGCCAACGTGACGGCGCTCGACGACGTGCGGCGGGCGGTGGACGAGGCGGTCAAGGCTTTCGGCCGCATCGACATCCTGCACAACAATGTCGGCATCACCTCGCAGGGTGGACCGGTCGAGACCAGCGAGGAGGTCTGGGACCGCGTCATGACGGTCAACGTCAAGAGCATGTTCCTGACCTGCAAGTGCGTGCTACCGCTGATGGAGGAGCAGGGCTCCGGCGTCATCACCAACATCTCGTCGCTGGCGAGCGTCAGGTGGACCGGCTACGCCTATAGCGCCTATTACGCGTCCAAGGGCGCGGTGAACATGTTCACCAAGGGGCTCGCGATCCAGTACGCGCCCAAGGGCATCCGGTCCAACTGCATCCTGCCCGGCCTGATGGACACGCCGCACATCTACCAGCAGATCTCCGGCTTCTACAAGGATGTCGGCGAGATGGTCGAGGCCCGGCACAAGCTGTCGCCAACCGGACGCATGGGCGACGGCTGGGACATCGCCAACGCCGCCGCGTTCCTGGCGTCCGACGACGCGAAGTTCATCAACGGCATCGAGTTGCTGGTCGACGGCGGCATGCACGTCCGCTGCGGCTGAGCGGCGGTTCCGCTCCGGCGACCCCATCAAAACGAAGAAAATATTTCCCAGGAGGAAACGATGAAACGGATTGTCACGTTCTTCGCGGCGCTCGGCGCCGTGGCCGGCGCCCTCGTGGTCCCGGCCGCCAGCCAGACGCTGCGGATGGCCCACATCTTCACGCCCGGAAACATCTGGTACGAGACGGCGGAGGCCTACGCCAAGGCGGTATCGGAGCGGAGTGGCGGCAAGATCAAGATCCAGATCGCCCATTCCGGCTCGACCGGCGACTGGCCGCAGTCGATCGAGGGCCTGCTGATCGGCACCAACGACATCGTGCTCCAGAGCATCGGCACGCTCGACCGCTACGACCCGTTCGCCGGCATCGAGGCCTATCCGTACCTGGTCCGCGACCTAGACCACTTCCGCAAGGTCTACTACGGGCCGATGGGCGCCGAACTGTTCGACGAGATCGCCACGAAGACCAAGTTCCGCATCATCGGCGCCGGTTATCGCGGCGCCCGGCACCTGTCGACCAACCGGCCGATCACCGACGTCGCCGATCTGAAGGGCCTGAAGCTGCGGGTGCCGCCGATCAAGAGCAACCGCCTGACCTGGGAATATCTCGGCGCCAGCCCCGTCCCGATGGGCGTCGCGGAGTTGTTCACGTCGCTCCAGCAGGGTGTCGTCGACGGGCAGGAGAACCCGCTTGAGATCATCGACAACCTGAAGCTCTACGAGGTGCAGAAGAACCTGGCGGAAACCGCCCACGTGATCGGCGCCTATACCTTCATCTACTCCGACATGCGCTTCAAATCGTTTCCCGCAGAAACGCAGAAGATCCTGAAGGAGGAGGGCGAGAGGATCATGCTGGAGGCGACCGACCGCATGGCCAAGGCCGAATCCGAACTCAAGACCAAGCTCGAGGGCAAGGGCATGAGGTTCAACACCGTCGACCGCGCGGCCTTCCAGGCCAAGCTGGCCGACCTGCCCAAGCAGTTCCCCGAGTTCGGCGACTGGATCACCCGGATCGGTTCGGTTCAATGATCGGGAGGACCGACACCCTGTCCGACGGCTGCGGCGCGCGAGCGCCGTCGCCCCGGCGGGCGCGGGCCGACAGGTTCGCGATCGGGCTGGAGCGGGTGCTGGACGCGCTGGTCGGCGCCATGATCCTGGTCATGGCGGTCACCGTGTGCTGGCAGGTGGTCGGCCGCTACGTGTTCGACAGCGCGCCGGGCTGGTCGGAGGAACTGTCGCGCTACCTGATGATCTGGGTGACCATGATCGGCTGCGCCGGCGTGCTGCGGCGGGGCGGCCACATGTCGGTCACCGCCCTGCTCGACCGCCTGCCCCCGGCGGCGGCCTCCGTCCTGCTGTGGGTGCGCGACATCTGCCTGGTGGCGACCCTGGCGCTGCTGACCTGGTACGGCGCGCAGCTGTCGACCATGATGGGCGCCCAGCAGACGGCGACGCTCGGCATCTCCAAGGGCTGGATCTACGCCGCCATTCCCGTCGGCGCCACCCTGACCGCGTTCATGCTGGTCCTGGCCCGGATCGCCGGCGCTCCCTTCCGCGCCACGGAAGAGGGCACGGAAGATGTCCTACACAAGGAGTGACGACCGATGAGCCTGATCGGAACCCTCAGCGTCCTGCTCGTCATCGGCCTGCTGCTCAGCATGCCCGTGGCCTTCGCCCTGATCATGCCCGCCATGACGGTGGTCTGGCTGATGGGCATCAACCTGATGAGCGTGCCGCAGCAGGTGATGTCGGGGATGGACAGCTTCACGCTGTTGGCGGTCCCCTTCTTCCTGCTGGCGGGTGACCTGATGACGGCGGGCGGCATGACCACGCGCCTGCTCGACTTCACCAACGCGCTGGTCGGCCGTTTCCGCGGCGGTCTCGCCATGAGCAACGTCGTGTCCGCCACCGTGCTGGCCGGCATCTCCGGATCGGCGGTCGCGGACACCAGCGCGCTCGGCAAGGTCCTGATCCCCGGGATGGTGCGGGCGGGCTACGGCGCCGGCTTCTCGGCGGCGCTGACCGCCGCCGCCAACGTCGTCGGACCGATCATCCCGCCGTCGATCACCTTCATCCTGATCGGCGTGCTGACCAGCCAGTCGATCACCAAGCTGTTCCTGGCCGCCGTGATCCCGGGGTTCGTCTACAGCGCCGCCATGCTGGTCATGGCGACCTGGATCAGCCGCCGCCGCAACTATCCGACCCACGCGGCCCAATCTTTCCGCCAAGTCATGACCAGCATGCGGAAGGCCGTCTGGGCGCTGCTGATGCCCCTGCTGATCATCGGCGGCATCCGGTCCGGCGTCTTCAACGTGACCGAATGCTCGGCCGTCGCGATCTTCTACGCCCTGTTCGTCGGCCTGTTCGTCTACCGCGAGCTGAACCTCGAGAAGATCTACGGTTGCCTGGTGTCGGCCGGCCGCTCCACCGCCGTCGTGATGATCGTGCTGGGTGGCGCGCAGGTGGTGTCCTGGCTGCTGGCCTACGAGAACATCCCGCAGACGATGGCCGAGCTGATGCTGTCGGTGTCGGACAACCCGCTGGTCTTCCTGCTGCTGGTCAACGTGCTGCTGCTGTTCATCGGCACCTTCATGGAGAACGCCCCGGCGCTGGTCATGCTGGTCCCCGTGCTCTTCCCGGTGGCGACCACCCTGGGGATCGACCCGGCCCACTTCTCGGTGATCATGTCGGTCAACCTGGTGATCGGGCTGATCACGCCGCCGGTCGCGATCTGCACCAACATCGCCGCGATGATCGCCAAGGTGCCGCTGCGCGTGGCGACGGCGGAGATGATGCCGTTCTTCCTGACGGCGGTCTTCGTGCTGATGCTGATCACCTTCTTCCCGGCCTTGAGCCTCTGGCTGCCCTCGGTGGCGATGGGCCAGCATTGATCCACGCGGCGACCCGATCCCGGCGCTTCGGCGCCGGTGATCTGGACCTGGGCCGCCGTTCGTGATCTGTTGTCGTCTTCTTCGGATCTTCGGGGAGGATGGGCCGCTTGATGGATGCGAGCGAGGGGATCAAGGCCTGGATCATCAAGGCGGGTCTGGCGGGCGTCGGCGAGGGCGAGCTCGTGACGGGATATTGCGAACGGCTGGTCCAAGCCGGCGTCCCGATCTGGCGGGCGTCGGTCGGCGCGGACACGCTCCACCCGCTGATCGACGCCCAGGGCCATCGCTGGTTCGCCGGCATCGGCGTCCACGAGGAGCACTTCCACCGCGAGGAATCGCGCGAGCGGCGGGATAGCTGGCTCAACAGCACGTGGCGCTGGATGATCGAGAACGAACAGCCCGAAATGCGCCGCAAACTGTATCTGGGTGAGGGCGCGGATCAATTCCCCCTCCTGGCCGACTTGGCGGCCCAAGGGGGAACCGACTACTGGTCGATCATCATCGACTATGGCGCCGGGGCGGCGCTGGGCGAGACACAGGGTGTGGCGCTATCGTGGACGACCCGCGACCCAGTGGGCTTCCAGCAAGCCGGGATGGACCTGATCCGCGAGACGATGCCGGTCTTCGCCCTCGCCTACAAGGCCGCCATGACCGTAAACGTCGCCCGCGTCGTGGCGCGCACGTATATGGGCGAGGACGTCGCCAACCGTGTGCTGCGCGGCGACATCGAGCGCGGCAAGGTCAAGACGGTGCGTAAGGTGCTGTGGTTCAGCGACCTGACCGGCTTCACCCGCCTCGCAGACACCTTGCCGCGCGATCAACTGCTGGACCTGCTGAACGCCTACGCCGACTGTCTGGTCGGCGTCGTCCACGGGCACGGCGGCGAGGTGCTGAAGTTTCTGGGCGACGGCATCCTGGCCGTGATCGGCAAGGGTGGCTGCGAGGCCTGCCAGCGCGCGCTTGACGCGGCGTCGGCGGCGCGGGCCGCCGTCGCGGCGCTCAACGAAGCAAGATCGGCGGCGGGGCTTCCGACGACGGGCTTCACCCTGGCGCTGCACGAGGGGGAGGTCCATTACGGCAATATCGGCAGCCGGGACCGGCTCGACTTCACGGTGGTCGGACCGGCGGTCAACGAGGCCAGCCGCATACAGGCCATGAGCCGGTCGCTCGACCAGCCAATCCTGATCTCCGCCACCTTCGCCGCCGCCTGCGGCCCGGAACGTCGCCGCGTCGTCTCCGTCGGCCGCTACGCGCTGCGCGGCGTCGAGCGCCCCCAGGAACTGTTCACGCTCGACGACGGAGCGGTTCAGGACGCCGCCTCGTAGGCCCGCTGGGCGTCACGCAACGCCTGATCGAGCGTTTCGCCGGCCCGGTAGATCGCCAGCTCCTCCGGTCTGGCGATTTCGGGCAAAAGTCGCGGGCAAGGTTGCTCCTCGCCGATGATGGTGCGGATGGGAAGGACGCCGGCCCAGACGGGGTGACCGTAATCCTCCTCTTCGTCGGCCACGCCCTTGGCGCGGATCTTGGCGGAGGCTTGGTCGATCGCCATCCCGATCACGGTGGTGGCCTTGATCTCCTGGGCCGTGATCGGGCGCAGGCTGGCGCTTCGGTCGGGATAGAAGCGGTCCACGACGGCGCGCAGGGCCGCCGCCTTCTCGTCCGGATCTTCGACGATCCTGGCGGTGCCGAAGCACATCGCCGACCGGTAGTTGGCCGAGTGGTTGAAGCCGGAGCGGGCGAGAACCAGGCCATCCAGGTGCGACACCGTCAGGTTGGCCGCAATTCCCTCCTTGAGGTGGCGCAGCATCCGGCTGGCCGACGAGCCGTGCCAATACAGGGTGTCGCCCTCGCGCCAGTAGAGGGTCGGCGTGCAGTAGGGCTGCCCGTCGATCACATAGGCCACGTGGCACAGCATGCCAGCATCCAGGATGGCGTGGACGGCGGCGCGGTCATAGCTTCCCCTCTCGTGCAGCCGCTTGACACGGTTGCGGTCTGAGATGGGGTAGCTTCCGGGATCGGAACTGATATCGGTAGACATGGTCTTGCCTTCTCGCGTTTGACGAGCCTATCCTCCGCCATGGCATTGGTTCGAAAAAGCTCCAATTCATCGGTGAAAATCCAGACCAATTCACCGGATTGGTCGGCGCTCATCCCCGTGCTGCCCAACCAGGGACCGCGCACCGCCGCCCTATACGACGCCATCCGGCGGCTGATCGAATCCGGCGCCGTCCCACCGCGCGGCAAGCTGCCGCCCAGCCGCGATCTGGCGAAGGGGTTGAAGGTCTCGCGCGCCGCCGTGGTGGCGGCGTTCGAGATGCTGATCGCCGATGGCTTCGCCGAGGCGCGGACGGGTTCGGGGACCTTTGTCGCCGCGCAGGTTCCCTTGCTGCGGCGTCCCGCCGCCGACACGGCACCGGCGCCGGAAGCCCCGCCGCCCCTGCCGGGAACGCTGGGCGCCGCCATGGCCGACGATCGGACGCTGAAGACGTTCCGCACGCTGCTGTCGTGGCATCTGGCACGGCCGGGGGCCGAGCACTTCAACTACGGCGATCCGCGCGGCGGCCTGGGCTTTCGGGAGGCGGTCGTCTCCTATCTGCGGGCGGCGCGGGGTGTCCGTTGTGATGTCAATTCGATCATCATCATCTCGGGCACGCAGCAGGGGCTGGACTTGGTGATCCGGAGCGCCCTGCGGCCGGGTGACGCGGCGTGGATCGAGGACCCGTGCTATCCGATGGCACTGGAAGCCCTCACCGGGGCGGGCGTCCGGGTGGTCGGCGTTCCGGTGGACTCGGAAGGGCTCGACCCCGCGCGGGGCGAGGCGCTGATGCCGAAGGCCCGCGCCGCCTATGTCACGCCGTCGCACCAATTTCCGCTGGGCGTCACCATGACGATGCGCCGCCGGCTGGCCTTGATCGACTGGGCGAAACGCAATGACGCGTGGATCATCGAGGACGATTACGACAGCGAGTTTCGCTACGCCGGACCGCGCCTGACCGCCTTGCAGGGCATCGACGACGCCGGTCGCGTCATCTATGTCGGGACCTTCTCCAAGGTGCTGTTTCCCGGCCTGCGGATCGGCTACGCCGTCATCCCGGAGCCGCTGCTAGGCCAAGTCGTGGCATTGCGCAACCGCACCGACCGCTATCCGCCGACCCTGGCGGAGGCGGCGCTGACCGACCTGCTGCGCGAGGGGCACTTCGCCGCCCATATCCGGCGCGCCCGCCGACGGGCGCAGGCGGCCCGCGACGCCTTGGTCGAAGGCCTTCGGTCGGGGCCCAACCCCGGATTGGAGGTCACGGTACCCGACCAAGGTCTTCACCTGATAGCCGACCTGACGACCGGCGCCCGAGACACGGAGGTGGCGTTGGCGGCGAAAAGCGTCGGACTGGCCGCCCGGCCGCTCTCGTCGATGTATGTCTCCGAACCGGCGCGGCAGGGGCTGGTCATCGGCTTCTCCGGCTTCACGGGTGACGACCTGCGTCTGGCCGCCAGCCGGCTGGCGGCGATCATCTGACCGCCGCTTGCCGCCGCGGTTCCATCCGCAGGGTCCGGATGTCCGCCAGCACCAGCCGGGGATCCAGGAAGTCCAGGCTGTAGATGTTGCGGATCCTGTGCTCCCGATCGATCAGGTAGACCCGGAGTTGGTGGGCGAGCGGACCATCGGGATTGACCGAGGTGAGGACCCGCTGGTCGTAGGCGGTCAGGATCTCCCCCAACTCACCCTTGTCGCGGGCGGTCAGGAACGGCCAGTCCGCTCCCTTTTCACCCCGCCCGCCGTCATCCCGAAAGGCCTTGGCCTCCTCGGCCATGACCTCCGGCGTGTCGTGATCGGGGTCGAAGCTCATGGTGATCAGCCGCAAGCCGGCGGCCAGTTCCGGATCCTCGGCGGTCGCCTCGTGCAGGTCACGCATCAACTGGGTGCCGAACGGGCAGATGTCGCCGCACCGGGTGTAGATGAAGCTGAGGACGGTGATCCCGTCCCCCATCAGTTCGCTCAGGTGGCGGACGGCCCCGGTCTCGTCCAGGGCGACGCCATCGGCGGCCACCGCCAAGGGAGGAAGCTGGTAGGTGCCGGGTTTCGGCGGATCGTAGTCGAACCCGGACGGCCGCGGCGGCGCCACCGGCGCGCCGCCACCGTGGCTATGTCCGGAATCCGCCGCGGCCGCCACGGTCAGGGCCAGGGTCAGCCAGGCCAGTCCGGCCAACAGCATCACGGAAGAACGCATGACGATCCCTCCGGTTCAGTTGGTGTAGAGGCTGGCGGCGCCGAAGCGCATGATGTGCGGCCGGCCCAACTTCTTTTCGGTGAAATCGATGGCGAAGCGCTCCGTCAACTCCGTGCCGTTCCAGTCGTAGCCCTTGATGAACTGGTCGTTGTCGGCGCCCTTCTTGTCCCAATTGGCGAGCAGCGAGGTGGTGAAGTAGACGCGTTTTCCATCCCAGGACTGGGACACCATGTTGACTTGGCGGCCGATCGACTTCTCAAGGATCAGCTTGGGCGAATGCGGGTCCCGGACATCGTAGACACGGACCTTGCCATCCATGAAGGTGTCGACGAACAGGGTGGCGTCGTCGGCGCTGAGGCTGATGTCGACCGGCAACGGAATGTCCGAGGGGTTGCCGATGTCGGCGACCGCCTTCGCCTTCCACTCGCCGTCCTTGTCCTCGTAAATCAGCCAGATCTTCGAGGTCAGCGCCGTGGTGGTGAAGGCGTGGTTGTGCTCCGGCCCCCAAGCCCAGCGAATCTCCAGGGGCGCGCCCGGAACGTTGAACACCTTCTTGGGCTGGCGGGCGTGGAAGTCCCACAGCACCACCGTCTGGCCGAAGCGCTTCATCGCTTCGGGGTCCTTGATCACCTCGCCCAGGTCCCGCATGTAGTTCGCCTTGCCGGTGAAGGACGAGGTCAGCATCACGTTCTTGCGCGGCAGGACGCGCTGGTCATAGCCGTAGCCATCCGCGACCCCCTCGACCGTGGCGCCGCGCGGGTCCTCCGCTGTTGGCATCCAGTGGGTGGCGAGGAAGCGGCCATCGTTGGTGTATTCGACCAGGGCCGTGCGTCCGCCCTCGTCCTTGGCGTTGGACAGGCCGGACATCAGCATGCGGCCGGGCAAGGCGTAGGCTCCATGGGGACCGACGACGCCGCCGGTGGCCTGGACGAAATCGTCGATCGTCCGATCCAGCTTCGGATGCGCCGGATCGGTGTGGACGTCGAAAATGAAGATGCGGCTGGTATCCAGGCCGCTGGTCCAGAAATAGCGACGGTCGTCGGTCAACCCGCCGTGATGCGCCTCGTTGCGGCCCCCGACCGAGGCGCTGGCGATCACCTGGCCATAGGTGGCGGATCCTGGACGGACATCGACCGTCACCAGCTTGTCCGATCCGTCGCCCATGCCGTCGACACCCAAGGTCCAGACATAGACGTAGTCCTCTTGGCCCGTGATCTTGGGCATGAAGGGCGACATGCAGGTCTCGTCCGCCCAGACCGGCGCCGTGGCGCCGGTCAGCAGCAATGCCACCGACAGCGCCAGCCCTCGGCCGCGTCCCATGCCCCGCCTCATCAAGGCGAGCGATCGCGTGAAAGCATCCATGGCTTTCCTCCCCAAATCCCGTTTCGCCGTTGCGGCCGCTCTCCCCGTGGGAGTGGCGGCGGACCCAGTTCGCTGGGTGCCGGCCAGTGGAAGTTTACCATGATTTGTCCTACCGGCGTGTGCCAAGCGTGATGACGAAGGTGCGCGGCACGTGGATGCCCTGGCCCTTCCTGAAAGTCTCGTGGAAGGCCACGAAGTCGCGCTTCAGCGCCGCGCGGCGGTCGTCGTCCAAGCTGGCGGCCAGCATGCGCGTCGGGCCGTATCCCGTGATGAAGGTGTTCCAGGCGGCCTCGCCGCCGGTCTCGACATAGTGGCTGGTCTCGGTTGTGATGGTCAGGTCGAAGGCGTCGCCCAGCAGTTCCTCCAACCGTTCGGGGCGGCCCCAGTCGAACGGCGATACCGCCGGTGGCGCCGCCATATAGGGGCGCATCACGCCGAACATCCGGGCGATGGCGCCATCCGGGGTCCAGGTCGCGAGCGCCAATCTTCCGCCAAGCCGGCAAACGCGGGCGAGTTCGCGGGCCGCCGCTTCGGGGCGGCTGACGAACATGACGCCAAAGGTGGAGATCACGGCATCGAAGCTGGCGTCCTCGAACTCCAACGCCTCGGCGTCGCCGATCCGGTAGTCCACCGTGAGGCCGCTGGTCAACTCCCGGGCGGCGTCGAGCAAGCCCGTCGCGATGTCGATACCGATGACGGCGGCGCCGCGCCGGGCGCAGGCGCGTGCGGTGATGCCGGTGCCCGTCGCGACATCGAGGACGCGCTCGCCGGCTCGCGGAGCGAACTTGGCGACCGTGGCGTCGATGCCGTCGTGGACGCCGCGGATGATCTCCTCGTAGTCCCGTCCGCCCGAACTCCAGACGGAGGCGGCGCGCTCGTTATGCGGCTGGATGGCGGGTGTGGCGATCACTTGGCTGGTCATGACGTCTTCTCCATCGCGAGATTTGCCCGAATGGATCGGGCCGCGACGGGAAGGATCCCGGGCGGGCGTCATCCGAAGCGTCAAGAAAACGTCAAAACCCGGCGCTCTCTTTTGGCGTTGATCTTTTGCGGCTGAAGGGAACCCGCCCCGGAGGCCGGATGGTGCTATGGTTCGTCTGGCGAATGGGCTGCGTTTTGGCGCGAGATGGACCAACCAACTCTTCGGCTGATAGGTGACTTCGCGATCACCGGCATGGACGGCCGGATGGTGGCGCCTCCTGGGCGGAAGGCGCGGATGGCGCTCGCCTGGATCGCCCTCAATGGGCCCCGCCCCGTCCCGCGGGAACGGTTGGCCGGTGTCTTTTGGGACGACCGCCCCGATCGACACGCCCGCCACAGCCTGCGCCAATGCCTGCTGGAACTGCGCCAACTGGGCGGAGCGGCGGGTATCGGCCTGATCGATGCCGGCAAGGATACCGTGACCTTCGCGCTGCCGGCCGAGCGGGTGGATGCGTTGGCGATCGAGCGGCTGGCCCGAGACGGCACACTCGCCAGCCTACGCGCCGCGGCTTCGTTGTGCGTTGGCGAGTTGCTGCCCGGCATGGATGGCGACTGCGGGGACTTCGGCGCGTGGCTGGCGGCTGAGCGTGCCCGGTTCTCCCGGATCTCGGCGGGGGTTTTCGCCCGCCTGACCGAACTGTGCGAGGCCTTGGAAGACTGGGACGGCGTCGCGTCCGCGGCCGAGGGTTGGCTGAACCTCGATCCCGCCTGCGAGGATGCCCACCGCGCCCTGATGCGTGTCCACGCCCAAGCCGGCCGGCGGTCGGACGCCGTGCGGCAGTACCAAGCCTGTGCCGAGGCGGTGCGCCGCCGTCTCGACGCCGAACCGGAGGAGCGGACCGTCGACCTGCTGCGCGACATCCGTGGCGGCGGGACGATCATCAAAATGGCGGACCCGCGGGAGCCCGAACCCCGCCGCGTGTCGGCCAAGCCTTCGCTCGCCGTGCTGCCGTTCGACACATTGGGCGATACGCTGGGCGGAACGGTTGATGGCGGCGGCGTCGCCGATGGCCTCTCCCACGACATCCTGGCCCGGCTGGCGCGGCTCCGTTCGCTCTTCGTCATCGCCCGGGGATCGTCCTTCAGGTTTCGGGGTGGCCAGATCGACCCGCGCACCGTGGGCCGGACGCTCGGCGCGCGTTATCTGGTAACCGGCTCGGTTCGCGCCCACGCGGGGCGGCTCCGGCTGACGGTGGAACTGGTGGAAACCGAGACCGCGACCGTCGTGTGGGGCGATGTCTTCGACACACGGCTGGGCGAGCTGTTCGCGGTCCAGGAGGACTTGACCGGGCGGATCGTGGCGGCGCTGGAGATCGAGATCGAGGCGGCGGAGATCCGGCACGCCTTGGCGTGGCCCGTGACCTCGCTGGACGCCTGGGGCGCCTATCACAGGGGCCTCTGGCACATGTTCCGGTTCACCCGCGACGACAACGAGACGGCGCGGGGATTCTTCCAGCAGGCGTTGCGGCTCGATCCGATCTGCGCCCGGGCCCATGCCGGATTGTCGTTCACCCATTTCCAGGACGCCTTCCTGCACCGGACCGGCGATCGCCGGCGCGAGACCGACAGGGCCTATCGCTTCGCCGAGCGCGGCGTGGCATTGGATGAGCGGGACCCGACGTCCCATTGGGCCCTGGGGCGGGCGCTCTGGCTGCTGGACCGCCATGACGACGCGGTCGGGGAGTTGGAACAGGCCGTCCAGCTCAACCCGAATTTCGCGCTGGGTCACTACACGATCGCCTTCGTCCAGGCGCAGGGCGGCGATGCCCACGAAGCACTCGGCGCGGTCGATCTGGCGCAACGTCTCAGCCCTATCGACCCGCTGCTGTTCGGGATGCTGGGAGTGCGGGCGCTCGCCCGACTGGACTTGGGTGATTACAGCGAAGCGGCGGACTGGGGCGACCGGGCCGCCCGCCGGCCCAACGCCCATGTCCACATCCACGCCATCGCCGCCTTCTGCGACGCCCTGGCGGACCGCCACGACCAAGCGGTGGAGCACGCCCGGCGGATCAAGGAGACCGCGCCCACCTACCGTTGCGGCGATTTCCTGATGGCGTTCCACACCCTGCGGCCAAGGGTGGCCGATCTGATCCGTCGGGAAGGCCCCGCGATCGGTATCCCGGTTTGAGCCGCGGGCACCTGGCTAGGGCAGATAGAGCCCCCCATTGACGTGGATGGTCTGCCCGGTGATGTAGGCTCCCGCCGGTGAGCACAGCAGGCGGACCACCTCCGCGACATCGGCGGGTTCTCCCTCGTGCCCGACCAGGGGCTTGCCGCCACCGGGAAACTCGCCCGCCGGCCCGGCGGTCGCGGACCGCGGTCCCCCGATCTTGCCCGGCGCCACGCAGTTGGCGGTGACGCCGGTGCCGGCGAACTCGACCGCGATCGCTTTCGTCAATCCGACGATTCCGGCCTTGGCGGTGGCGACATGGGCGCGCCGGCTGGCTCCCGCGTGGCCGCTCAATCCACCGATCGCCACGATCCGCCCATGGCCGCGCTGGACCATTCCGGGCACCACGGCCCTGCTCAGCAGGAACGCGCCGTCCAGCACGACGCTGGTGATCTCGCGCCATTCCTCCAGGGTCATGCCGCTGAGCGGCGTCTCGCGCCGGATGGCGGCATTGTTGACCAGGATGTCGATGCGGCCATGCCGATCGATGATCGACGAAACGAAGCCGGTTACCTCGGCCTCGTCGGTGATGTCGGCGAGCCTCGCCTCGGCGCCGCCGCCAGCTTCCCGTATGGATGACGCCACGGCCTCTATCTCGGCCGCCGAGGCGCGGGCGTGAGCCACGACATAGGCGCCTTCGGCGGCCAGAGCCAAGGCGATTTCGCGGCCGATCCTGCGCGCTGATCCGGTGACGACGGCGACTTGGCCAGTGAGGGGGAGTTGTCGGGATGGCATCATCATGAGGTTTCTTCGAGCACCACGTTCAGATTTAACAAGTTTCAGTGACACAACTAAGGATTCCACATATTCAAAATGAGTATGTATGCTATCTACATTATCCACCCACCTCAACCTTGATTCTCGACTAAATCGATGGATTAATGAGTGATTAATGGGTGCGCGGTTTACCAACTAAAAATTGGTGAATTCTGGAGACAGCGCCAGAGGAAGCGACCAACAAGACGCGAATGGGCGACTACAGGAGCATGATGTGAACGTGGAGGCTATCGCGCGGCATCCCGCCGCCAGGGACGCGAGGCATTCCCAGGATGAAATCCCAAGACTGCTGATCAAGAACCTCAAGAAGAAGCTTGGTGATACCGCCGCGGTCAATGGCATCGACCTGTCGGTCCGTCCCGGCGAGAGTGTCGTCCTTCTGGGACCAAGCGGCTGCGGCAAGACCACGACACTCCGCATGGTCGCGGGCTTCCTGACACCGGATGGTGGCGAGATCCACCTGGATGGCAAGCTGGTCTCCAGCGCCACGGTTTCGGCGCCGCCCGAGCGGCGCAACCTCGGCATGGTGTTCCAGACCTACGCCGTTTGGCCGCATATGAAGGTCGCGGATAATGTCGGCTATGGATTGAAGGTGGCCGGCGGCAAGCGCGACGACATCGCCCGCGAGGTCGCCCGCATCCTCGACATCGTCCAGCTTGGACATCTGGCGGGACGCTATCCGGCGGAACTGAGCGGTGGCCAGCAACAGCGCGTCGCCCTGGCCCGCGCCCTCGTCACCAGGCCGTCGCTTCTGCTGCTGGACGAGCCCTTGTCCAACCTGGACGCGGCTCTGCGGCAGGAGATGCGGTACGAGTTGAAGGAACTCCATACCAGGATCGGGATCACCACGCTCTACGTCACCCACGACCAGGACGAGGCGCTGGTGTTGGCCGACCGCATCGTCGTGCTCGACAAGGGCCGCATCGAACAGGTGGGCACGCCCCAAGAGATCTACCGCCGACCGGCCAGCCGCTTCGTGGCCTCTTTCATCGGTACGGCCAACCTGCTGGAGGGGGCGGTCTCCAACGTCGACGCGCCCGGGGGCAAAGCCGCCGTGAGGCTCGATGCCGGCGACACGATCTGGACATCCGCCCCAGCGGACTGGCTATCGACCGCCTATGCCGGCCAGCGGGCGACCGTCCTGGCGCGGCCCGAGGACGCGGTGTTCGAGCGGCCGGAAGGCGCGCGATCGGGCCAAGGGATAGGCGTCTACCTACGCTCCGCCGCGTATCTGGGGAACCGGTACGAAATTCAACTCGATGCCGGCGATACCCCGTTGCGGGCGCAGGCGAGGACGACCGACGCGTTCGTCGACGGCACGGCGCGTCTGTGGTTCCGCCCCGACGCCACCTGGGTGGTGGCATGAGCCAGTACTCCGAAAACGCTTTGAGGATCGGGCCGGGTGGAACGGCGGCGCGGACGGCCGGAACCTCGATCCCGCGGGCGTTCCTGACGAATCTCCAGCCGGTCCGCGTGATCGTGATCTCGCTTTCGATACTCATCCTGCTGGCACTGATCGCCTATCCCCTGCTTCTCCTCATGGGCCACAGCTTCATCGGCCCCGACGGCAACCTGACCTTCGAGACGATCACCAAGGCGTTTTCCCGGCGCGGCATGACGCAGGCGACGATCAACTCGGGCATCCTGGTCGTGACGGTCACGGCGGGAGCCTGCGCCATCGGTATCCCACTGGCTTGGATCGTCGCGCGGACCGACACGCCGGGCAAGCTGCTGGTGACATTGTCGGCCGGCGTCGCCTTCGTCATCCCAACCTTCGTCTCGGTGATCTCCTGGATCTTCCTGGCGGCGCCCAATTCCGGTTATCTCAACGCGCTGGCGCTGGAGTGGTTCGGGCTCACCACGGCGCCGTTCAACATCATGAGTTTCACCGGGCTGATCTTCATCGAGACGATCGGCGTCTATCCGCTGGTGTTCTTCGCGGTCGTCACCGCCCTCAACAATGTGGACGCCAGCAACGAGCAGGCCGCCCGCATCCTGGGCGCCGGCAGGGCGCGGACCGCCCTGACCATCACGCTGCCACTCGTGCGGCCGGCCATCCTGACCAGCGTCATCCTGGTGATGCTGGACGCCCTGTCATCGTTCGGGGCACCGGCGGCGATCGGCACCATGGCGAACTTCTCGGTGCTGACGACGAAGATCTACGACCTGCTGACATTCCCGCCCCGGTTCAACTACGCGGCGGCGGTGGCGATGCCGATCATGATCTTCACGCTGATCAGCCTGCTGATCCAAAAATACGCCATCCGCGCCGAGAACTTCCGCACCCTGACCGGCAAGGCCACGCCCGACCAGATCATCCGATTGGGCCGCTGGCGTTGGCTGAGCGCGGGGTTCTGCCTCGTGGTGGCGGCGATCACCGCGATCCTGCCGATCGGAGCGTTGATCCTGCTGTCGGTCCTGCGGTCGTTCGGCTCCGACATCACCGCCGACAACTTGGTTTCGCAGCACTACGCGCTGATCCTCAACGAGAACTTCGTGGCCCGGGGCGCCATCGGCAACAGCCTGCTGCTGGCCGCGGCCACCGCGACCGTCTGCGCCTTCCTCGGATTGATCTTCGCCTGGGTGGTGGAGCGGATCGACTTCATCGGCAAAGGCGCCATCACATTCCTGATCATGATCGCCTACGGCTTCCCGTCGATCGCCTACGCGGTCGGCATCATGATGGGATACGTCGACTGGTTCTACGGCACGCTGACGCTGATCCTGATCGCCTACGCCGGCAAGCTGCTGCCAATCGCCTTCGTCCTGGTTCGGAACGGCATCCAGCAACTCTCGGTCGATTTGGAGGAGGCGGCCCGCATCTCGGGTGCCGGATGGCTGCGCGGGATTGCCGACATCACCTTCCCGCTGATGCGCGGCGCCATTGGCATCGGCTGGGTCCTGGTGTTCTCGCTGAGCCTTCGCGAGCTGTCGATGTCGGCCATCCTCAGCCAAGCCGACACGCAGGTGATGCCCACCGTCGTCATCCAGTTCATCGAGGATGGCGCCATCGAACTGGCGGCCGCGCTGTCCGTGATCATCGTCTCGATCAGCATCGCCATCCTCGTCCTGGTCAAGCGCTTCTCGAGGAAGCCGGCCAGCGCCCTGGACTGAGCGCGTCCTGGCCCAAGGGACAGCAATCCGAAAGACCAAGAAAATGTCGACACATGGAAAAAAGTTGGACGAACACCAGCCGAACCAGCACTTCGACGAAACCTGGGACGTCCTGGTCGTTGGTTTTGGCTTCGCGGGGGGCGCCGCGGCGGTGTCCGCGCATGACGCCGGCGCCGACGTCCTGCTGATCGAGAAGATGCCCGATCCTGGCGGCATCTCGATCTGCGCCGGCGGCGGCATCCGCAGCGTCACCGACCTACCCCGCGGCCGGGAATACCTGCGCCACACCGTGGGGCCCGACGTGCCGGACGACGTGCTCGACGTCATGGCGGAGGGGATGGCGAACCTGGAAGGCTATTTCCGCCGGCTGGCCACGGTCAACGGCGCCGAGATCGTGACACGGGACCGCGGCGGCAACTATCCTTTCCCCGGCCATGACGCGCTGGGCATCGTCGAGGTGGCATCCATTCCCGGTTTCGACGCCCGGGCGGAATACCCCCACGCCCGCGGCCGCCTGCTCGGCCCCAACGTGTTCAAGCTGCTGCACGACAATGTGCGGGCGCGTGACATCGAGGTGCGGCTGGGAACGGCGGCGGAACGGCTGATCCTGGGTCCCACCGGCGAGGTGCTGGGAGCCGTCATCCGGTCGGCGGCCGGAACGCGTCGGGTCGGCGCCCGGCGCGGCGTGATCCTGGCGACCGGCGGCTTCGAGGCCGCCCCCGAGCTTCAGCGGAAATACTGGCAGATCCGCCCAGTCCTGCCGGCCGCGACGCGCGGCAACACCGGCGACGGCATCCGCATGGCCCAAGCGGCGGGCGCCGACCTCTGGCACATGTGGCATTTCCACGGGAGCTATGGCTTCCGCCACCACGATCCGGCCTATCCGTTCGGCCTGAGGGTCAAGCGGCTGCCGGACTGGAACCCCACGGTCAAGGAGCCGGATGTCAGGATGTCGTGGATCATCCTGGACGGCGAGGGCCGCCGGTTCATGAACGAGTACCACCCGTACCTCCAGGACACGGGACATCGTCCGCTCGACCAGTTCGACCCCGTGACCCAGCGTTTCCCAAAGATCCCGGCCTATCTCGTCGTTGACGAGGATGGCCGCCAACTCTATCCGCTGGGACAGGCCGTGCTGAACGACCGGACCGTCGAACCCTATGCCTGGAGCGCCGACAACCTCCAGGAAGTGGAGAACGGTATCCTGAGGAAGGCCGACAGCGTCCAGGAACTGGCCGCGATCGTCGGGGCCAATCCCGCCGTGGTGGCGGCGAGCCTGGAGCGCTGGAACCAAGTGGTCGAGCGCGGCCGCGACGCCGATCAGGGGCGGCCCGGTGGTTCCCTGTTCCCGGTCAGGAAGCCGCCCTTCTACGTCGGCGAGCTTTGGCCCGTCGTCAACAACACCCAGGGCGGCCCCGCCCATGATGCCCACCAGCGCGTGCTGAACAGCTTTGGCGAGCCGATCCCGCGCCTCTACGAGGCGGGAGAGCTCGGCAGCATCTGGGGCTTCCTCTACCTGGGCGCCGGCAACCTCGCCGAATGCTTCGTGACCGGACAGGTCTCCGGCGCCCACGCCGCCGCCCTGCGGCCGTGGATGCCAGCCGTCCACGACTCCGCGGCCTGAACCCCCTTCTGAGGAATTTACGATGTACGCACCGATTTCCCTCGACACGATCACCCTGCTGGAACGCGACACCGGCCCCGTCCCGAACGATGCGGCCAGGCTGAGGATCGTGCCGCTCAGCCCCGGCATCGGCGCCCGGATCGAAGGCGTCGATCTCTCCCAGCCGGTTCCGGACGCGATCAAAGCGGCCTTGCGCCAAGCCTGGAGCGACCATCTGGTCATCCTGTTCCAGGGTCAGGTCCTGACGCCGCGCGAGTATCGCGACGCCGCCGCGATCTTCGGCACGCCACAGGAAGGCGCCAACCGGCGTTATTACCAGGAAGCCGGCCTGCCAACCCAGGATGAGGTCGCCGAGGTCTCGATCCTGTCCAACCTGGGGCCCGATGGCCTACCCGTCCGCGAGAACGATGGACTGGGCAGCCTGGAGGTCGTCTGGCATTCCGACAACTCCTATATCGAGAAGCCGCCGGTCGGCAGCGCCCTCTACGCGCTGGAGGCGCCGGCGGACAGCGGACGGACCTCCTTCGCCAACCAGTATCTCGCCTACGAGACGCTGCCCGAGGATCTGAGGGCGGCGATCGCCGGCAGGCGGGCCAAGCACGACGCCAGCCGCAACAGCGCCGGCGTGCTGCGTCCCGGCATCAAGAAGCCGACGACGGCCGAGGAGGTGCCCGGCCCGTTCCATCCCCTGGTGGTCGTCAACCCGGAGACCGGGCGGCGGGCGCTCTATCTCGGGCGCCGCCGGATCTGGCCGTCCCAATACATCGAGGGCATCGACCACGCCGAGAGCGAGGCCCTGCTCGACCGTCTCTGGGCCCACGCGACCAAGCCGGAATTCACCTGGACCCATTCCTGGACACCCGGCGACCTGCTGGTCTGGAGCAACCGCTACGCGATGCACCATCGGACCCCGATCGACGAAACCCGGCGGCGCGTGATGCTGCGCACCCAATTCCAGGGCGAAGCGCCGACCGCTGGCTGAACGCCGGCGACACCCCCCTAGACGATGCATTCACACGGCAGACCGATAAGATGACACGGACACGAAAGATGGCGCTCGGCGCCTTTCTCTACCCGACCGGCCACCACGCCGCCGCTTGGCGGCACCCCGACGCGCAGGCGGACGCGGGCATCAACTTCAAGCATTACGCGGCGGTGGCGCAAGCCGCCGAAGCCGCCAAGTTCGACCTCCTGTTCCTGGCCGACAGCGCGGGTGCCCGCGGCAAGGACTGGAGCGCGCTGGCGCGGTTCTCGACCCATTACGTGGCGCAGTTCGAGCCGACGACGCTGCTGGGGGCGCTGGCCGCCGTGACCGAGCGGATCGGCCTCGTCGCGACCGCCTCGACCACCTATATCGAGCCCTACCACTTGGCGCGAAAGTTCGCCTCGATCGACCATATCAGCGGCGGGCGCGCCGGCTGGAACCTCGTCACCTCGGGCAACGAGGACGAGGCGTTCAACTTCGGCTACGACCAGCACCCACCGCACGACGAACGCTATGAGCGCGCGACCGAATTCATGGACGTCGCCAAGGGCCTTTGGGACAGCTGGGAGGACGACGCCTTCCTCCGCGACAAGGAGACCGGCGTCTTCTTCGACCTGGACAAGGTCTATACCTTGAATCACCGTGGCCGGCATTTCGGCGTTCGCGGGCCGCTGAACATCCCGCGTCCGCCACAGGGCTACCCGGTGCTGGTGCAGGCCGGATCCTCGGACGCCGGCAGGGCGCTCGCCGCGGCCTCCGCCGAGGTGGTCTTCACCGCCCAGCAGACGCTGGAGAGCGCCCAGGAGTTCTACCGGGACGTCAAGGCGCGGACCGCGGCCAACGGCAGGTCACCCGACGACATCCGCATCCTGCCCGGCATCTTCCCGGTGGTCGGCCGCACCGAGGCGGAAGCGCGGGAGAAGTTCGAGGAACTGCAGAATCTCATCCATCCCTCGGTCGGGTTGTCGATTCTGGAACACCGGCTGGGAATACCGTTGTCGCACCTGCCATTCGACGGTCCCCTGCCCCAGGATATCCCGATCACCAACGCGGCGGTCAGCCGCCAGAAGCTGCTGGTCGAACTGGCCCACCGCGAGGGCCTGTCGATCCGGCAGTTGGCGCTCCGGGTCGCTGGCGCCCGCGGCCACTGGCAGGTCATCGGCACGGCGGCGGACATCGTCGACCGGATGGAGGAGCTGTTCCTCAACGAGGGCGCCGATGGCTTCAACATCATGCCGCCCTTCCTGCCGGGCGGCCTGGACGCCTTCATCGAATTGGTGATTCCCGAACTGTGCCGGCGCGGCCTGTTCCGCACCGAATACGAGGGCACCACCCTGCGGGACCATCTCGGCCTGAAACGGCCGGAGCGCGCCCACCGCCATCACAAGGCCGTCTAAACCCATCGTTTTGGGGCCAACCATCCAGAATCCGTCATCGCGGGGGAATATCATGCTGGGAAAAAGTCGTTCATGGCTTTGGGGGATAGCGACGGCGGTCGCTTTGACCACGGCGTCGCTATCGGCGCTGGCCGACACTCTGCCGGAACGGTTCGGCGATCTCTACGAGGCCGCCAGGAAGGAAGGCCAAGTTGTCTTCTACACGTCCTACCGGCAGGAGACGAGCACCGCCTTGCTCGACTACTGGAGCAAGAACTTTCCGGGCGTCAAGCTCAACATCGTCCAGAAGCAGACCCTGGACCTGATCTCGACCATCGAGGCGGAGAAGGCAGCCGGCCGGACCAATCCCGACCTCGTTTTCATCAACCAGCGATCCATCCTGGAGGACTGGGTCCAGCGGGGCTTCATCACGCCGTACAAGGTCCGCGACTTCGACCAGATCCCCGAGCGGTTCAAGCAGAAGGATGGCAACTACTACGTCGTTTCGGCCTTCATCCTGTCGGCGGCCTACAATCCCAAGGTCTTCCCCGACCCTTCCGTCCTGCCGCGGAGGATCACCGACTTCCTCGATCCAAAATGGAAGGGGCGTCTCGTCTTCTCGGATCCAAAGTCGGCATCCTCGCAGTTGACCTGGTTCCAGGCCCTGCTGTCCAAGGGGGTCATCGACTGGGACACCATCGCCGGCCTTGCCAAGCAGGACATGCTGTTCACCCGCGGCAACGCCGAGTCCGTCCGGCTGCTGGTGGCGGGAGAGCGCGACCTGTCACCCCTGATCTCGTCGCAGAACGTCCTGTCGGCCCGGGAGCGCGGTCAGAGCATCAAACTCTACGTGCTGGACGAAGGGGCCGTCGTCCAGGAAACCTTCATCTCGATCTTCAAGGGCGGGCCCAACCCGGAAGCCGCCAAACTGTTGACCGCCGTGCTGAACAGCCCTGAAGGACAGGAACTGACGGCGGCGTCGGGGGCTTATTGGCCGACCCATCCGAGCGCATCGCCTCCCGCCGGCCTGCCGAGGCTCCAGGACATCAAGACGATCTGGCATGACGAGGATGTCGGCGGCGAGGCCTCGGTCAAGTTCCTGGACCAGTTCGACGAGGTCTTCGACCGCGAGTGAGATTTTCGCACCCCCAATCCTCCCGCGTCACAGGACGCGGGAGTACCATCGACGGACCACGGAAGCATTTCGACATGACCAGGCTATACCCGCGGATATCCGCCGACGACCTCCACGCGCGACTCTTGGGGAACGGCGAGTTGGCGCTGCTCGATGTCCGCGAGGAGGGCGTCTTCGGCGACGCCCATATCCTCACCGCCTCCAACGCGCCGCTCAGCCGCTTCGAACGGCTGGTGCCCGCCCTGGTGCCCCGCGCGGCGACCAACATCGTCCTGGTCGATGATGACGAGACCCTGGCCGAGCGTGCCGCTTCCCTATTGGCGCGGCATGGCTATGGCTCGGTCGCGATCCTGGGCGGCGGGTTGGCGGCGTGGCAAGCGGCGGGACACGCGGTCTTCAGCGGCGTCCACGTACCCAGCAAGGCTTTCGGTGAGTTCGTGGAACTCGCCTATGGGACGCCGCATATCGACGCCCCGAAACTCAAGCGCCTGATCGACGCTGGCGAGGATCTGGTCATCCTCGACAGCCGGCCGTTCGACGAATACACCTGGATCGGCATTCCCGGCGCGCTCGATTGCCCCAGCGGGGAATTGGTGTCGCGGGCGCGGCAAACGGTGCGGTCCGACGACACGCTGGTCGTGGTCAATTGCGGTGGCCGGACCCGGAGCATCATCGGCGCGCAGATCCTGATCGACGCCGGCCTGCCCAACCCGGTCGTCTCGCTGAAGGACGGCACGCAGGGTTGGCACTTGGCCGGGTTCGATGTCGCCCATGGCCAGGACCTCGTCGCCCCTCCGCCGGGCGAGGCGGCGCTGATCTGGGCCAGGAAAGCGGCCGAAGGGCTCGCCGCCCGATTCGAGGTCCCCGTGATCGACGCCGCGACGCTCGCTCGCTTCGAGGAGGAGAGTGACCGTCGCACGCTTTACCGCTTCGACGTGCGCGTGGATGAGGAATATCTGGCGGGGCACCGCGCGGGGTTCCTGTCCGCTCCCGGCGGACAATTGGTCCAGGCCACCGACACCTTCATCGCGGTCCGCCAAGCCCGCGTGGTGCTGGCCGACACCGACGGTGTCCGCGCCCGCGCGACGGCGACGTGGCTGATCCGGATGGGCTTTCCCAACGTGTTCGTCCTGGCGGACGACGCGTCGGCGGATCTCGTGGAAACCGGCCCATCGCCCGAGACCGTCCTGGGATTGGACGATCTGGCGGTCGCGTTCATGACCGCCGGTGAGTTGGCCGGCCTGCTGGAGCGCGGCGCGGCGGCCGTGGTCGATGTCGCTACCAGCCGCCACTACCGCGCCGGCCACATTCCAGGATCGTGGTTCGCGATCCGCGGCAGATTGGCCAACGCCGCCGCCAAGCTGCCCAAGACCCCGCTGCACGTGCTGACGTCGACCGACGCGGTCATCGCCCGTCTCGCAGTCCCGGAACTGGAAGCGGCCGTCGGAGGTCCGGTCAGGGTGCTCGACGGCGGAACCGATGCGTGGATCGCCGCCGGGCTGCCGTTGGAGAGGGACCCCGAACGTCTCGCCTCCCAACCCGACGACGTCCTGCTCAAGGCGTTCGAGCGCCGGGGTGAGCGCGAAGCCGCGATGCGCGAATACCTGAGCTGGGAAGTCGGACTGGTCGAGCAGGTGACGCGCGACGGCACCTTGCGCTTTCGGCTGTGACCCGCTACCCGCGGAGTTGGGACGCCCGAGGGTTGCTCTCGGCCGCCTTGGCGCGAGTGCGCCACCAGAGGTAATCGAAGGCGGCGTCGCGGTTGGGACCATCCTGGTCGAAGGCTCCCTGGCGGATCTCGGACGACAGGCGGGTCTCCAGGTCGGATAACGAGCCATCGTCGTCCGGGTAGATCGCCGCCAGACGCCGACGCGCCTCTTCCAGTGGCGCGTCGCCCGCCTCGACCTGACGCGCCGAGATGGCGATGGCGTTCGCCACCATCAACGCCTCATAGCGGTGCTCGGCGGGCAGCAGCGGCAGCAGCCGCTCGCGGTAGATCTTGAGCGCCGTGTCCAGGAGGTTGGCGGCGGTGGGTTGGTCGCGCATCAGGCGGGCTCCCGCGTCGGGTTCCGTTTGGTCATGTCCAGGATGTCCAGCTCCAGCTCGGGCACGACATGGGCGGTCAGGGCCAATTCCAGGTTGGTCTCGCCGCCGGAGACGTGGCGATCCGCCTGCTGGAGCGCGATCACGGCCCAGCGGACCGTCGCCATGACCTCCCAATAACCGACGATGGCTCGGTCGAGCGGACGGCCACTCTCGGCCTCGTAGGCGCGGTAGAAGTCGTCCCTTGCCCCCACGCCACCAGCCTCGCGGGCACGGGCCCCGAAGCGCCAGCACGGCGCGCAGAACCAGCCGAGATCGGCCATGGGATCGCCCCAGGCGGCGAATTCCCAGTCCAGCACGGCGGTCAGCCCTCCCGCGTCGACCATGTAGTTGCCGGTGCGGAAATCGTTGTGGCAGAGCGCCACCTCGCCGCGCGGCGGGGCGTTCAGTTCCAGCCAGCGCAGGCCCCACTCCAGGACGGGTTTGGAAACGCCAGCGCCGTCGAGCCACGCGCGATAGCGTCCGATGGCGTATGTCGCCGGCGAGCCCTCGGGCATTTCCAGGAAGTCCAGTTCCGCGCGGGGCGGCCGGATCGCGTGGATGCGGGCGAGCTGCCGACCCAGCGCCTCGGCCAGTGCCACGCGTCCGCCGCCCAGGGTGTCGTCCTTGACCAGCCGGTGTCCGGCGGCGACGCCGTCGGCCTTGCGCATCACGAAGAAGGCGCGGCCTGTGACCGTCCCGGTCGGCTCCAGCCACAGCGGTTCCGGCACCGTGACGCCGGCCTCGTGCGCGACCTTGAACAGGGCGAATTCCTGCGCCCTGCCATGGCTGACCGCGACCCCGGACGGGGCATCGGTCCGGATCACGACGGCGTGGCGGCCGGCATGGGGTCCGCCGGCGATCTCCAGGTCGGCGGACCAGTTCTCCTGGATGGCGCCGCCCGACAGCTTGCGGAGGCCGGTGACGGTCACCGCGTCCGCACCGGCCTGGCCGGCGATCCAGGGTTCCAGACGGTCCCGGCGATCCTCCATCAGACGCCCCATTTCCAGAAGTCGCGCCCCTCGCCGTCCAGGAAGCGGGCGAGCACCATCTTGTGGACCTCCGACGCGCCATCGACCAGACGCGCCTGCCGTGCGTAGCGGTACATCCACTCCAGCGGCGTATCCTTGGAATATCCGCGGGCGCCGTTCAGCTGGATCGCGGTGTCGACCGCCTGGTGGAGCACATCGGCCACCACGACCTTGGCCATGCTGACCTCCTTGCGGGCGAAGTCGCCCTGGTCGAGCTTCCAGGCCGCCTTCATCACCAGCAGGCGGCCGATCTCGATCTGCATGGCCGCCTCGCCGAGCATCATCTGGACGCTCTCGCGTTCCGCCAGCCGCTTGCCGAAGGCGTCGCGCCGCCCGACATACTCGCCGCCGATCTCCAGCGCCCGCTTCGCCAGACCGAGCCAGCGCATGCAATGGGTCAGGCGGGCGGTGCCGAGGCGGATCTGAACCGACTTGAGGCCGTCACCCTCGTTCATCAGCATGTTCTCGTGCGGGATCTCCAGCCCCTCGAAGACAAGCTCGCAGTGGCCGCCATGTTCCTCCGGCCCCATGATGGGAATGCGCCGCTCGATCCGCCAGCCCGGTTGGTCCTTGTGGAACAGGAAGGTGGTCAAGCCCTTGCGCGGGTCGTCGCTGGTGCGCGCCAGCAGGATGAAGTGGCTGGCGACACCAGCGCCGGTGATGAACCATTTCCGCCCATTGACGACCCAGGTGTCACCGCGCCGCTCGGCCCTGGTTTGCATCATCCCGGCCGGATCGGAACCGGCGCCGGGGGCGGGCTCGGTCATGACGATCGAGCTGCGGACCTTGCCGTCGATGATCGGCTGGAGCCAGCGCTCCTTCTGCGCCTCGGTCCCGACCCGTTCCAGCAGCACCATGTTGCCGTCGTCCGGCGCCGAGCAGTTGAAACAGACCGGCCCGAAGATGGAGCGGTTCATCTCCTCGTAACAGGCCGCCATGCCGATCACCGGCAGCCCCATGCCGCCGCGAGCCTTCGGCATCTGGGGGGACCACAGCCCCTCGGCGCGGGCCTTCTCCCGCACCCGCTCCAGCACCGGCTCCGCGATGTTCTCATGGGCGTCGTAGGACGCGGGATCGCCCTCCAGCGGCAGGATGTGCTCTTCCACGAAGGCGCGGACACGCTGGCGGGCGGCGTCGATCTCGGGAGGGAGGGAGAAATCCATGGCGACTGGCATCCTTGTACCGGCTGGTGGTGCGACCGATGGCGGGACGGCCGCGTCTTTTTTGTGAACGAACGTTCGCTATTTTTTCATGGCGCTGGAAAAGCGCAAGTGTTTTTCTGGGATCCATGACGAAAACGCTCGACAAGACTGACCGCGCGACCGGCTTCGCCGCCGTCCATGGCATCACGGCCACGGATCTGTGCCGGGGTGTCCATGCCCGCTTCGCCGACAGCATCCAGATCAAGAAACCCCATGTCGTGGCGCCGAACCTGGAACGCATCCTGCTGGTGGCCCTGGATCTCGGCAACCAGAAGGGCTTCCACTCCATGAGCATGAGGGACCTGGCTGACGCCAGCGGCCTGAGCATGGGGGCGCTGTACAACTACATCGAGGACAAGAACACCCTGCCCCGCATGATCCTGGTGGCGGTCTCCGACGCGGTCGATCGGGTGCTGACCCCCGCGGACTCCAGCGAGTGCCACGACCCGCGCGAGCGGCTGCGGGGCTTGATCCGACGCCACGTGCAGCTGACCGAGGCCATGCAGCCTTGGTTCGCCTTCGCCTTCATGGAGGTCAAGGCGTTCGACAAGGAGGCCAGGGAACTGGCGATGGCGGAGGAATTGAGGACGGAACGGCTGTTGTCGGTCGCCATCGCGGATGGTGCCGCTTCGGGGGCTTTCCGCCCGGTCGATCCGACGCAGACCGCCGGACTGGTCAAGCCGATGTTGCAGGATTGGTACCTGAAGCGCTGGAAGCACCGCCGCCGCGGCACCTCGCCCGAAGCCTACGCCGAGACCGTGATCGAATTCGTCGAGCGGGCCATCCTGGCCTGAAAGCCCATCAACACCCTGTCCTTCTTGGGAGACGACACGCGGCATTCCCGCTGGTAACCTCCGTCGACAAGTTCGAATCAACGAACAGGGGATGGAAAGCCATGACGCATGTTGGAAGCTGCTTTTGCGGCGCCGTCAATCTTGAAGTGACCGGGGAGCCAGAGGCGATGGGGTATTGCCATTGCGCCTCGTGCCGGTCGTGGTCGGGCGGTCCCGTCAACGCCTTCAGCATCTGGAAGCCGGAAGCGGTGAGGGTCACGGCCGGAGCGGAGAACATAGCGACGTTCCAGAAGACCGAGATGAGTCAACGCCAGTATTGCTCGAAGTGCGGCGGGCACCTGATGACCAACCATCCGACGCTGGGCGTCGTCGACGTGTTCGCGGCCACCATCCCGACGCTGGAGTTCACGCCGCAACTCCACGTCAACTATGTCGAGACGGTTCTTCCCATGCGGGACGGCCTGCCGAAGCTGAAGGATTTCCCGACCGGCTTCGGCGGTTCCGGCGAGACCGTCCCCGAGTGACGCTGGAGTGGCGCTCTGGATCGCGCCGTTACGCCTAATTCGATTTTCTTGGACGCTTTTTTTTGCGTTGAGAGTAAACTCAGAGAGGTTTTGAAGAAGTTATTAGGCCCCTCAGCCTATGACCAAACATTCGCGGAAACTTTCATGCTGAACTTCAGCAACATCACGTTGGCGAGACTTTCCGCTGGAGCCTTGCTGACGGTCATGACAATGCTCGTGCTGTCCATGGCATGGGAGTTCGGCCTGGAGGAGTGGTTATTTGGGGCTGTGGGATGGCACTACGATGATGACTTCGAAATCGCCGAGCGCTGGCGCTTCGTGGCGACATCCGCCGGGTTCGCGGCGATCTCGCTGGTGGTGCCTTTCATCCTGCTCCACCGCGCCCTGGCGGCGCTGCGCCGGACCCACGACGCCTTGATCCAGTTGAGGATCGAGGCGGAGGCGGCCAATCGGGCGAAGACGGACTTCCTGGCCAACATGAGCCATGAGTTGCGCACGCCCTTGAACGCCATCATCGGCTTCTCGGAGATCATCCAGGGAGAGATGTTCGGTCCGGTCGAAGATCGCTACCGGGACTACAGCGCGGACATCCACGCGTCGGGACTGCATCTGCTCGGCATCGTCAACGACATCCTCGACATCACCAAAGCCGAGACCGACACCCTGAACATGGACATCGAGACCGTCGATCTCTCCACGGTCGTCTGGCGCGTCCATCGCATGACGGTGGGCCTGGCGGAGAAGAAACAGGTCTCGCTCCAGGTGGAGGAAACAGTCAGGCCCTTGGCCAAGGCCGATGAGAAGCGGCTGACGCAAGCGATCGTCAATCTGGTCGCCAACGCCATCAAGTTCACGCCGACGGGTGGCGTGGTGACGATCCGGTGCGGGCACGACCCTCGGGGAGCTACCGCCAACGTCGCCATCATCGACACCGGGATTGGCATCGCGCCGGAGGATATCGAAACGGCGCTGCGGCCCTTCGGACAGATCGAATCGACCATGTCCCGCAAATACGAGGGCACGGGGTTGGGCTTGCCTTTGGCCAAGAAGTTCGTGATCGCGATGGGCGGCGGTTTCACGCTTCGAAGCGAGGTGGACAAGGGCACGGCTGTGTTCATCGACTTGCCGGCGGTGCCGCGTCCGGACAGGGTGGCCGCCAAGATCGAACCCCGCGCCTTGGAATTCCTGGTGGACAGGATGCCACGGCTTTGACCGGCCGAGTTCAAAAAGCAGGCAGAGCCGGATAGCGGAACTCCCGCCCGACCAAATCCGACGGGACCAAAGCGTTGCCGCGCGTCCCTCGGCCAAGGCTCTCCCCGCCTTGGCATATCCCTTGCTGTGTTTCCTGGCAGGTACACGATTTTCTTGCCGAGGGAAGCTGCGGATGACTGGAAGCGGGTTCACCGACGAACGGGATCGGCTCCCATGACGGCCGCGGGGGTGATCCGCGGATGCGAGGCCCTGATCGACGGAGTGGGCCGCGCCGTCTCCTGGGTGTCGCTGGGATTGGTCCTGGTGATGGCCGGCAATGTCCTGCTGCGCTATGGCTTCAGCACCGGCTCGGTCGCGATGCAGGAATTGGAGTGGCACCTGATGTCGCCGATCGCCCTGCTGGGAATGTCCTACGCCATCCAGCACGAGGGCCATGTCAGGGTCGACGTGCTGTACGGCCGCATGTCGCCGGGCGCCAAGCGCGTCATCGACGTGATCAGCTTCCTGCTGGTGGCGATCGTGGCCGCCTTGCTGGTCAAGATATCCATCCCCTATGTCATGCTGGCCCATAGGCTGAACGAAGGCTCGCCCAATCCGGGGGGCCTGCCCTGGCGTTTCCTGCTCAAGAGCTTCATCCCGCTGGGCTTCGCCTTGCTGTTCATCCAGAGCGTAGCCGCCATGGCGCGCGTCATCGCCCTGCCCGACACCCTGCCCGCCTCTGCCACGGCGGCCGCCAGCGCCCGGATTTCGAGCCAGGGAACGCCAGCGTGACGCCGAACGAAATCCTCGCCCTCGCGACGCTTGGTTCCTTCTTCGCGCTGCTGCTGATCGGGGTGCCGGTGGCGCTGACGCTGGCGGTCACCGGCTTCTTCTTCGGCTATCTCGGCTTCGGGATGACGCTGTTCAACCTGCTGCCGGCCCGCGTCTTCGGCGTCGTCTCCAACTACACGCTGATCGCGATCCCGCTGTTCGTCTTCATGGGCGTGATGTTGGAGAAGTCCCGCATCGCCGAGGAGCTGATGGACGTCATCGGCCATCTGGCCGGCGGCGTTCGGGGCGGCATGGGCGTCGGCATCATCCTGGTCGGCGTGCTGATGGGCGCCACGACCGGCATCGTCGGCGCCACCGTCGTGACGCTGGGATTGCTGACGCTGCCGGCGCTGCTGCGGCGCGGCTACGACAAGGGCCTCGCCTGCGGCGCCATCTGCGCGTCCGGCACGCTGGGCCAGATCATTCCGCCCAGCCTGGTGCTGATCCTGCTGTCGGACATCCTGGGCGAGTCGGTCGGGACGCTGTTCGCGGCGGCCGTGATCCCCGGACTGATGCTGTCCGCCATCTACTGCCTGTACATCTTCGCCCTGGGCGTCCTGAGCCCCGGCCAAGTCCCCGCGATCCCTGCCGATGAGCGCGCCGCGATGAGCGGTAAGGACCTGTTGGGCAAGGCGATCCGGGTCGGCCTGCCGCCGGTGGCCCTGGTGGTCGCCGTGCTGGGGTCGATCATCGGCGGGGTGGCGGCTCCCACCGAAGCGGCGTCGATGGGCGCGCTCGGCAGCATCCTGGTGGTGGCCTTCGCCCGAAGACTGACCTGGGAGGTCCTGCGCGAGACGGTCCACGCGACGACCCGGACGACGGCGGCGATGATCTTCATCCTGGTCTGCTCGCAGGTGTTCGCCTTGGCGTTCCGCGGCCTCCAGGGCGAGGCGCTGGTCCACGACCTGTTCGCCTTCCTGCCAGGCGGCGTGCCCGCAGAGGTGATCTTCATGCTGGCGATCATCTTCCTGCTCGGCTTCTTCATCGAGTGGATCGAGATCTCCTACATCGTCGTCCCGATGTTCATGCCGATCCTGGTCAGGGGCGACGTCGACCTGGTCTGGGCGGCGACCCTGATCGCGGTGGTGATGCAGACGTCGTTCCTGACGCCGCCGTTCGGCTGGGCGCTGTTCTTCCTGCGCGGCGTGGCGCCGCCCGAGGTCGGCACCATGGACATCTACCGGGGCGTGATCCCCTTCATCGGCATGCAGATGCTGGCGGTCGCCATCATCTTCGTCTGGCCCGACCTGGCGCTCTGGCTGCCGCGGGCGATCGGCTGGTGATGGCCGCTTGAAATCCAACGTCAAAAATCAAAAACCTCGAACAGTGGAGCCCGAACAGTGGAGAATCCGATGAAGCGGCGTGAATTCATGAGGGCCGGCGCCATGGGTGCCACCGCGGCGGCCACGATCGGAGCGACCGCGGGCATGGTCGCCGCTCCGGCTGTGGTCCGGGCGCAGGACAAGTTCGCTTGGAAGATGACCAACGCCTATGGACCAGGCGCGCCAATGACGACGGTCGGACCTGGAAGCCCCACCCGCTTCGCCGAACTGGTCGGGTCGATGTCGGGCGGCCGGCTGACCTTCCAGCACTTCGCGGCGGGCGAACTGATCCCGGCCTTCGAGGGTTTCGACGCCGTGGTGGCCGGCACCGTCGAGGCGAACGCGGCCAATTCCTACTTCTGGTCGGGCCGCTCCTTCGCCGCCCAGTATTTCACCAACGTGCCATTCGGCATGAGCTTTCCCGGCCACATGGCGTGGCTGTACCACGGCGGCGGCATGGAATTGTGGGACGAGGTCTACCAGCCGTTCGGCGTGGTGGCCTTTCCGTTCAACAACACCGGCACCCAGATGACCGGCTGGTTCCGGAAGGAGGTCACCTCGGTCGAGGACTTCAAGGGGCTGAAGATGCGGATCCCCGGCCTGTCGGGCAAGGTCTACGCCGCCTTGGGCGTCGATGTCCGCCTGCTCCCTGGACCGGAGATCTTCCCGGCGCTCGAACGCGGCGTGATCGACGCCGCCGAGTTCGTCGGCCCCTATTCCGATAGGCGGCTCGGGTTGCAGAAGGCCGCGAAAAACTATTACACGACCGGTTGGCACGAGCCCAACAACGCTGGTGAGTTGCTGATCAACAAGGCGAACTGGGACAGCCTGCCCGACGACCTGAAGACCATGGTCCGCACCGCCGCCATGACCTGCCTCGTGGAAAGCTACACCTGGTGCGAGTCCGTCAACGGCGCGGCGTTGGTCGAGCTGGTCGAGAAGGAGGGCGTCATCGCCCGCCCGCTGCCGCCCGAGGTGATCGCCCGCCTGCGCGAGGCCACGGCGGACACGCTGGCGACCGAGGCCGGCAAGGACCCGCTGGTGCGGAAGGTCCACGACCACTACATGGCCTTCAAGGCCAAGCACGACCGCTGGTCCGAGATCGCCCGGAGCGTCTGAATCCGCCCGTTCCCAACAAGAAACGAGACCTTCGAACCATGACGAGCGAACGGTCGTTCCGGATCATTCCCAACGACGATGTCACCTTTTACCCGCGGGTGTTCGGCCGGCGGGGCGTCGTCGCCTCCCACCACACCCTGTCGGCGGCCGCCGGGCTCGACGCCTTGAAGGCCGGCGGCAACGCGGTGGACGCGGCGGTCGCGGCCACCTTCGTGGAGGGCGTGCTGAACCCCAACATGCACACGATCGGCGGCGAGTGCCCGATCCTCGTCGCCTTGGCCAGCGGCGGCGTGATCTGCGTCAACGGCAACACCATGGCACCGGGCAAGGCGACGCCGGAGACATACCGGTCGCTGGGGCACGACGCGATCCCGTCGGAGGGCATCCTGGCCGCCGGCGTGCCCGCAGCCTTCGGCGCGCTGGTCGTGGCGGCGTCGCGGTATGGCAGGCTGAGCTTCGCCGATCTGGTGCGGCCGGCGCTGGAACTGGCGCGCGACGGATTTCCAGTCCACGCCGGGCTGCTCCGCCAGCACAAGTTCGGCATCGTCGCGAACGCGGATCGGTTCCTGTCGGAATGGGCGTCCACCGGGGCCGTCTACATGCCCGGCGGCGGCGTGCCGGCCGAGGGCTCGCTGCTGACCAACCCGGCGCTGGCGGCGATGTTCGCCCACCTCGCAGCCGAGGAGGTGGCGGCGGGAGGCGGCCGCGAACACGGTTTGCGGGCGGTGTTCGAGAGCTTCTACCGTGGGGATGTCGCACGCGAGATCGTCGCCTTCTCGAAGGACCAGGGCGGCTTGCTGGAGCGGTCCGACTTCGACGCGTTCGAGATCCCGCTGGAGGACCCGGTCTCGCTCGACTTCGCCGGCGCCCGCATCCACAAATGCCCGGCCTGGAACCAGGGGCCCGCCCTGCTCCAGTCGCTGTCGATCCTCAAGGCCCACGACCTGGAGGCGATGGGGCACAACGGCGCCGATTACGTCCACACCGTCACCGAGGCGATGAAGCTCGCCTTCGCCGACCGCGAGCAGTATTACGGCGACACCCGCCATGGAAACATCCCGATCGAGGATCTGCTGGACGACGCCTATGGGCTGGCGCGCGCCGGACTGATCGATCCCGCCGTCGCCAGCGCGGAGCTGCGCCCCGGCGATCCGACCGGCGGGAAACCCTTGCTGGACCCTTCGGACCGGTTCGGGGGGGCTTCCTGGGGCGCCGGGACGGTCCATGTCGACACGGCGGACGCAGAGGGCAACCTCTGCTCCTTCACCCCGAGCGGCGCCTGGATCAAGTCGTCACCGGTGATCCCGGCGCTGGGTTTCCCGCTGGGCAACAGGATCTCCAACTTCCATCTCGGGCCGGCACACCACCCGAACGTCATCGCCCCATTCAAGCGGCCGCGCACGACGATCAGCCCGACCATCGTGACGCGTGGCGACGAGCCCTGGATCGCGTGCGGCAGCATGGGCGGCGACCAGCAGGACCAGTGGCAGCTTCAATTCCTGCTCAACCGCCTGGTGTTCGGCATGCCGCTGCAACGGGCGATCGAGGCGCCGAAGTTCTCCAGCGAGCATTTTCCAGGCTTCTTCGCGCCCCACAGCTTCTTCACCAACCGGTTGCGCGCCGAGGTGACGCTGGGGCCCGAGGTGCTGGCGGAACTGGCGCGGCGCGGGCACGATGTCTCGATCGGTCCCGCTTGGTCGGAAGGCTTCATGCTGGCGGTCGAGCGCCCGCTTTCCGGTCAACCGTCGCCGATGGCGCTGGAAGCCGGATGCGATCCGCGCGGCGCCAAATCGGAGGTCTTTCCGGCCGCAGCCGTGGCGTGGTGAGCGGTCTCCGGCAACCCTTTCTGGCGATTTGGGGTCCCGTCCCCCATATAGGGGAGCCCTGAAGCCGGAGAGGGTAGCCGCCGCATGTTCCAACGTCTCCATCGCCCATCCTGGCCAGCCCGGTTGCGGGAATTCGTCTGGCCGCGCGCGGGCTGGCGGCGGTCGGCGACCTACCTCGCGCATCGGATCTCACGCATTTCGGGCACGCCGCACTGGATCGCCGCCGGATTGGCCTGCGGCGCGGCGGTTTCCTGCACGCCCCTGCCCGGCGGCCACTTCATCCTGGGCGCCTTGGCGGCGCTGGTCGCGCGCGGCAGCGTCATCGCGGCGGTGATCGGCACCGCGTTCGGCAATCCCTGGACGTTCCCGCTCCTGTGGCTGGCGTCATACCGGATCGGGCTGCTGCTGGTGACGGGAACCGTGCCGGACGAACAGCCGCCGCCTGCGGATTTCCTGTCCCTGTTCGCCGACACGACGCGGGCCTTGCTGACGGGAGATGTCGACCTGTTCGTCGGCCGCGTCTGGCCCGTCTGGTATCCGATGATGGTCGGCAGCCTCGTCCTGGCGGTCGTCACCTGGATCGCCATCTATGTGCCGGCCCGCTCCCTGATCACGCTGGCCCAAGAACGCCGGCGCGCGGGCATAGCCGGCCAATCCCGCGCCCTGGAGAAGAACTCCGTGGAGAAACGTAACCCGTACTGATTTCCGCGGGCGGTGAAAAACCGCGTTGACTTCGATATCGTCGTATGAGAACGTTCTCACAATGAGAGCGCTCTCAGGGATAAGACCCGCGCTCTCGGCGGAATTCATCCAAGTCTTGTGGAGTGCGTCGTGCCGTCTGAAAAGACCACCAACGCGGGCCTGCCGTTGCGCCCGATCGAACCCGACTTCGTGCCGACACTACGGGGCGTGCTGGAGAAGAGGGCCCTGGCCGAGCGGATCGCCGGCGACGCCATCGGGCAAGGCGTCACCGACATCGTGTTCGTCGGCTGCGGCGGGTCGTACTCGTCGTCGATCCACGCGGCGACATTCCTGGAGGCGCGCTCGACCAAACTGACGATCCGCAACATCAACGCGGCGGAGTTCCAGGCCCTGCCACCCGCCCGCCTGGGTCCGAAGATGCTGGTCGTGGCGTCATCCCACTCCGGCGGGACGCCCGAGACCGTCGCCGCCGCCAAGTTCGCGCGCGAGCGGGGCGCCCGTCTGGTGGCGGTCAGCCGCGACGACGACAATCCCCTGGTCGGCGCCTCCCACTACTCGCTGAGCTATGGCAGCGAGCGGACGGTGACGTCGGCCAAGCAGATGCTGTTGGCCCAACTGTCCCACGCGTTGCTGGAGGAGACCGGCGAACGGCTGGACCCCGCCACCCGCGCCGCCTTGGAGGCGCTGCCCACGGCCCTGCTCGAGGCCCAGGAACAAGCCGATCCCCGGCTCGCCGAGATCGCCCGCCGGCTCACCGCCGAGCGGCCGACCTACGTCGTCTCATCCGGCCCCACCATGGGCGCCGCCTTCTCGCTCTCGCTCTGCTATTTCATGGAAATGCAATGGATGAACGCCAGCAACATCGACGCCGGCGATTATCTGCATGGACCGTTCGAGATGCTGACCGAGAACGCCTCGCTGATCGTCTTCCAGGGCGAGGACGCGACGCGGCCGCTGACGGAGCGCGTCGTCAAGTTCGCGGAGCGTCACGGCACCCATGTGTTCGTCATCGACAGCCGCGACTTGCCCCTGACCGGCGTCCCGGAGCACCTGCGCGGCGATGTGTCCGCCGTGGCACTGGGCGTGCTGGGCACCCGCTTGGCCGACCATCGGGAGGCGGCGACCGGCCATTCGCTGGACGAGCGCCGGTACATGCACAAGGTCGAGTATTGACCCATGGCGCTGCGTCTCTGTGGCGTCGGCGATAACGTCGTCGACCGCTACCTCCACCTGGACCTCATGTTTCCCGGCGGAAACGCCTTGAACGTCGCGGTGTTCGCGAGACGGGCGGGTGCCGAGGCGGGTTACATCGGGATCATCGGCGACGATGTGTCCGGCATGGTGGTGCGGAACGCGCTGGTGGCCGAGGGGGTCGAGATCAGCCGTCTGCGGGTCAACGAGAGCTTCAACGCCTTCTCGCAGATCGGCATCGACGCGGAGGGGAACCGGTACTTCATCGGCTCGACGCCGCCGCCCTACCGGCTGCGGCTCAACCGGGAGGACTTGGACCATGTCGCCACCTTCGACTTCGTCCATACCGGCGACTATGGTCAGGTCGAAGGGCAACTGGCCGAACTGTCGGCGGCGGCCCGGCTATCGTTCGACTTCGGGTCCAAGCCGGCCGGTTACGCCGAACCCCTGCTGCCCCATGTCCGGATCGCGACCTTCTCGGGTTCCGGCCTGGACGATGCCGGGGTGTTGGCGCTGATCCGCTGGGCACAGGCCCGGGGTCCCGACACCGTGATCGTGACACGCGGTGCGGCGGGATCGACGGTGGCCGCGGGCGAGGCGATCCACCACGAGCCGGCGGTGCCGGTGACGGTGACGGACAGCCTGGGCGCCGGGGACGCCTATACCGCGACCTTCGTCGTGGCGCTGGGCGAGGGAGCGTCCCCGCCCGAGGCGGCGCGGCGCGCGGCGGCGGCGGCGGCCGAGGTTTGCGGACGGCTGGGCGCGTTTGGCCACGAGGCGCCGATGGCTCCGCTTCCCGTTACAGCGACAACGGCCTGACATTTAAGGATCGGCGATCACCCCAGCGGCAAAGGTGCGAGGGAAACCATGGCTTCATCGATAGAAATCGCGGGACTGAGAAAGAACTACGGCTCGCTGAGCGTCCTCGACGACATCTCCGTCTCGATCAAGGCTGGTGAGTTCCTGACGCTGCTGGGGCCGTCCGGATCGGGCAAGACCACGCTCCTGATGACGATCGCCGGATTCGTGCGACCGAATGCGGGCAGCATCAAGGTCGATGGCCGGGAGATCGTGACATTGGCGCCGCACAAGCGGAACATCGGCATGGTGTTCCAGAACTACGCGCTGTTCCCACACATGAGCGTGGGAGAGAACGTGGCCTATCCCCTCAAGCTGCGTGGCGTCGGGCGCGGCGAGCGGGACGACAGGGCCAAGCGCGCGCTGGCGGCGGTCCGAATGGAGCAATACGCCGACCGGCGCATCGACCAGCTTTCCGGTGGCCAGCGCCAGCGCGTGGCGGTCGCCCGCGCCATCGTGTTCGAGCCCAACATCATCCTGATGGACGAACCGCTTTCGGCCTTGGACAAGCGCCTGCGCGAGGAGATGCAGGTCGAGTTGAAGCGCCTTCACGAGACGTTGGGCCGCACGATCGTCTATGTCACGCACGATCAGAAGGAGGCGCTGACCATGTCGGATCGGGTGGCGGTGCTGAAGTCGGGCCGCATCCGCCAGATCGCGTCGCCGCGCGACATCTACGACAAGCCGGTGGACCGCTTCGTCGCCGACTTCATTGGCGACAGCGGCTTCGTGTCCCTGACCGACCGGGGCCGCGGCGTCGATCTTGCGGTCTCCGACGGTTTCCGGGCGGCGCATGTCACCGGCAAGGCCGATCCCCTGCTGCTGCTGCGGCCTGAGAAGATCGAGATCGTGTCGTCGCCCGATGCCCAACCGGACCTGATCCGTTTCGACGGTGTGGCGGATGACGTGCTGTTCCAAGGCGACTTGGTGGTCGTCCACGCCACGCTGGCCGACGGCACCCGCCTGAGATTGCAGCGGGGCACCCGGCAGAACACCATGCGCGACCTGCCCGCCGTCGGCAGCCGGTTCCGCATGGCGATCCACGAGGAGGACGCCTGGGTGGTCAGCGGCGTCCAAGCCGGGGAACACGCGCCATGAGCCTCCAATTGAACGCACGCCTGCTGACCGCGCTGGAAACCCGCGGCAAGGCCGAACTGGCGTTGATGGTGCTGCCGAGCTTGATGATCGTGGCCCTGGTGATCGCCCCCGCGATCTGGCTGGGCGTCTTGTCCTTCTCGGTCGATGGCGCGCCGTCGCTGGCGCACTACCAGCGCATGATCGACAACTCGAGCTACGCCGCGATCTTCCTGACCACGTTCCAGCTGGCCGGGCTGGTGACGGTGATCACCGTGGTGGTGGGATATCCCACGACCTACGCCATCACGCTGCTGCCGCCGCGCCTGTCGGCCTTGGCCCTGGCCTGCGTCGCCATCCCGTTCTGGACCTCGCTGCTGGTCCGGACCTACGCCTGGATGGTGATCCTGCAACGGAACGGCATCCTCAACGGCTGGCTGCTGGACGCCGGGCTGATCGAGCGGCCGCTGCGAATGTCCAACAGCTTCTTCGGAACGACGGTCGGCATGGTCCACATCATGCTGCCGTTCTTCATCTTTCCGCTCTACGCCTCGATGCGCTCGATCGACGGCAACCTGACGCGGGCGGCCCACGGCCTCGGCGCCACGCCGACGCGGGCCTTCCTCGACGTGTTCCTGCCGCTGTCGAAGCAAGGTTTGATCGCCGGGGCGCTGCTGACCTTCGTGCTCTGCCTCGGCTTCTACGTGACGCCGCAGCTGCTGGGCGGCGGCAACGTCACGACGCTGTCGATCAAGATCCAGCAGAACGTCATCGTCTACGCCGACTGGGGCGCCGCCAGCGCTCTGGCGGTCGTGCTGGTCGTGATCGTTGGCCTGATGCTTCTCGCGAGCCGCCTGCTCGGCGGGCGCGGCGCCGACTGAGGAGATTGCCAGATGGAGTCCACGAACGCCTACTTGTCGCCCTGGCGGCGCGTTTGGCTTTACGCGTTGCTGGTGATCGTCCTGTTCTTCCTGGTGGCGCCCGTGCTGGTTGTCGTGCCGATGAGCTTCTCGGCCTCGAATTACCTGGAATTCCCGCCAAGCGAATGGTCGTTCCGCTGGTACGAGACCTTCTTCGGCTCGGTCGAGTGGCTGCACGCCACCCGCACCTCGCTGACCGTCGCCGGACTGACGACGCTGCTGGCGACGCCGTTGGGCGTGGCGGCGGCGGCCGCGCTGTCGCGGAGCCGAGTCACGACCGCGCAGATCCTGAAGGGGGTCTTCCTGCTGCCCCAGGTCGTTCCGGTGATCATCCTGGGCATCGGCGTCTTCTTCCTCTACATCAGGCTGGGACTGGTCAATTCGCTGCCCGGCATCGTGTTGGCCCACACGGCCCTGGCCCTGCCCTTCGTTGTGGTGACGACGTTGTCGGGGTTGAAGTCGTTCGACCATAACCTGGAGATCGCCGCGCAGAGCCTGGGCGCCCACCCGATCCGGGCGTTCCTCGGCATCACCCTGCCGCGGATAAAATTGTCGGTGCTGGCGGGAGCACTGTTCGCCTTCATCACATCCTTGGACGAGGTGGTGATCTCGCTGTTCATCGCGGGCGGCGACAACACGCTGCTGACACGGAAGATGTTCATGTCGCTGCGCGATCAGCTGGACCCGACGATCGCGGCGGTGTCATCGATCCTGATCGTCATGAGCATCGTCGGCGTGGTCATCTTCATGGTGGCCGCCGGCACTGGAAAGGGCGAGCGGCGGTCCTGAGGGACCGCCGCCGTCAGGTGTCAAGCCGCCAGCGCCGAGCGGATGCGGTCGACGCATTGGCGGACCGGCGTCAATGGGTCCAGCGCGTAGCGGGACGCCGAGAACTCGAACGACAGGCGGCCGCCATAGCCCGCCGCCGCGAGATCGTTCAGATACGTCTCCATCGGCAGGTTGCCGTCGCCCCAGGCCATATGGCCGGCGGGATCGCCGTCGATGAAGTGGACGTGACGGATATCGCCGCCGAACGCCGCCGTGTAGTCGGTGACGCCCTCCCCGGCGACCGCCATGGCGACGGTGTCCAGGGCTATCTTGAGGTTCGGCGTGCCGGCGTCGGCCCGCATCCGGATCAGGTCCGCGACCGACAGGACGAGGTTGGACTCACGCGGCTGAAGCGCCTCCAGCACGCCGGTGACACCCAGCGACGCCGCGTGGTCGGCGATCCCGCGCAGCGCGTCGGCGGACCGTAGCCACGCCGGCTCGCGCGGGTGGTCCTGATAGCCGGAACCCGAGGTCAGGAACAGGTGCGGGCATTCCAGCTCCGACGCGATCTCGGCCGCGCGGCGGAAGAACACGATGCTGCGGTCCCGCAGCCAGTCTTCGGCGGACGCGATGTTGATAGGGTACAGGATCTGCTCCGGCGTGAAGCAGGCTAGTTTGAGGCCGCGCTCGCTCAACTGCCCCTTGATCCGCTTGAGGTCCGCCGAGGTGACATGATCGACGTGCAGGTGGGGTGCGACGCCCCAGATCTCCACTGTCTGGAGGTCGAGCGCCACCATGTCGTCCAGGAAGCGTTGGAACGAAAAGCGGTAATAGCTGAAATTGGTGCCGCAAAGCTGGCTGGGGCTGAGCCTGGTGGGGTTTTGGTTGATCAAGAGCTCCTCCTGTCGGGATCGTTGCCACCCACCTTCCCGCTCTTTCGATCAGCGCGCAGGATCGGTCTTGACAGTGACGTCACTGGATGAGAACGTTCTCACACTATGAGAACGTACTCATGGAAAGACAAGGCTCCCGTCGCGGAAAAGAGGAACATCATGACAGCGAGAACCCTGCCTGCCATTTTTCTGCCCGGGCTCTTGTCCGGTTTGCTGGTCGGGACGATCCCGGTCACTGGCGCCAGCGCGCAGCAGCTGACCGTCGCCACCGGCGGCGGCATCATCGCCGACGCTGAACGCGCCGCCTTCTTCGAGCCCACCGCCAAGGCTCTGGGCGTGACGTTCAAGGAGGAGACAATCCAAAACGTCCGTGACGTACGGCTCCAGGTCCGGAGCGGCGCCGTCACCTGGGACATAGCTCAGCTGGGCTTGGACGAGTGCCAGCAGGCCGCCAAGGAAGGCATCCTGGAGAAGATCGACCGGAGCGTCGTCAACACCGACGGCATCGACTCTCCCTCGGACATGGATTACTGCATCCCCGCCTACTACTACAGCACCGTCATCGCCTGGAACACCAAGACGGGCCAGCCCGGCGGCAAGACGATGAAGACCTGGGCCGACTTCTTCGACACCAAGACCTTTCCCGGCGCCCGTTCCGTCTACAAGTTCCCACGCGGCAACCTGGAGATGGCGCTGCTGGCCGATGGCGTGGCACCGGACAAGCTTTATCCGCTGGATGTCGACCGCGCCTTCAAGAAGCTGGAGGAGATCAAGCCGGAGATCGAGGCTTGGTGGGATTCGGGTGCCCAGTCGGCCCAGTTGCTGAAGGATGGCGAGGTCGATTACATCCAGATCTGGAATGGCCGCGCCTCCAGCGTGATGCGCGATGGCGGCAAGGCCGGCTTCACCTTCAACCAGGGCATCCTGACCGGCGACGCCTTCGCCATTCCCAAGGGCGCTCCCCACAAGGATATGGCGATGAAGGCCCTGGCGATGTTCTTCTCGCCCGAGCAGCAAGCGCATTTCCCGCTAACCGTCGACTACGGCCCGGCCAACCTCAAGGCCTTCGACACCAAGGTCCTGTCGCCCGAGCGGATAGCCCAGATCAACACCTCGCCGGAAAACGTCAAGTCGCAGATCAAGCTGGACGAGGCTTGGTGGGCGGCGAACACCACCGCCGTGCTGGAGCGCTGGGACAACTTCATGCAGCGCTGACGGATTGGCCATACCGGTCGATGCGGTGGCCGATCGACGCAATGGAAAGGAACCCCTGATGGGTTTGATCGTGGACGAGGTGACCGCCGACGCCGATTTTCCGACGGAAACGGCAGTTGTGGTGATCGGCGGCGGCATCGTCGGGACGAGCACGGCGCTCTTCCTCGCCCGGAAGGGCGTTCCGGTGGTCCTGTGCGAGAAGGGCCACATCGCCGGGGAGCAATCCAGCCGCAACTGGGGCTGGATCATCACCTGCGGCCGCGACGACCGGGAAATCCCGATCAGCGTGCTGGCGGCCCGGCTATGGGGCGAAATGACGGAAGTGGTCGAAGCCGATATTGGCTATCGCGCGACCGGCATCGCGCGGCTCTACGATACGGACGCCCCCATCGCGGTGGCCGAGGCGTGGTGCCGTCGGGCGGCCCCCCAGGGGCTCGACGCCCGCGTGCTGTCCAGCGCGGAGGTCGCCACCCTGTTCCCCGGCGCCACCCGGCCGTTCAAGGGTGGGCTGTTCGCCGAGGGCGACGCCGTCGCCGAACCACAGCGCGCGGCGTCGGCCATCGCCAGGGCCGCCCAGCGCAAGGGCGCCCGGATCCTGACCAACTGCGCGGTGCGGGCCTTGGATACGGCCGCTGGCCACGTCTCCGGCGTTTGGACCGAGCGCGGCCGGATCAAGGCCGACGCCGTGGTGCTGGCGGGCGGCGCGTGGAGCCGGCTGTTCTGCGACAGCTTGAACGTCAGGCTGTCGCAACTGCTGGTTCAGGCCTCTGTGATGCGGACGGCGCCCCTGGACGGCGCTCCCCTGCCGGCGGCGGTGACCCAGCACTACTCGTTCCGGCGCCGGGCCGATGGCGGCTACACCATCGGCGATCCCTTCAACACTCTGGCCCCGATCACGCCGTCGAGCTTCCGCTTCATGCGCGACTTCACGCCGACGCTGCGCATGTCATGGCGCCGGTTGCGGCCGACCGCCAGCCGGTTCATGACCGAATTGCGGGATGCCCGCCGACGCCCGGCGGACGCCGCGTCGGCTTACGAGGCGACCCGCGTCAACGATCCCGATCCGAACCAGCGCTTCACCGACGAGACCCGCCGCCGGCTGGTCGAGCGTTTCCCGATCTTCGGAACGGTGCCGGTCGAACAGAGCTGGGCCGGGCTGCTGGACGTCACCCCCGACGCGGTACCGGTTATCTCCAGCGTTCCGTCCATCTCCGGCTTCCATGTCGGGACCGGCTTCTCGGGCCATGGCTTCACGCTGGGCCCTGGCGCGGGGCACGTGCTGGCCGATCTCGCCACCAGCGCCAAGCCGGCGGTGGACGTGACGCCCTTCTCGATCACCCGCTTCTCCGACGGCTCCCGCCCGACGCCGCAGGTCGGCTTCTAGGCCCCCACCCAGCGACTGGCCTCGGCGAGTGGCTTTGCCCGTTCGGGAAAGAACGGGTAGCATGCGGCGCCCGGTCGCCCGGGTGGCCGCTTCCGACGCTATCGAAACGAAGAACCTCCAGGCATGGCATCCTCCCCGATTCCCCCCGAGCGCCGCCGCGCCACCATCGCCGACGTGGCCAAGGAGGCGGGGGTATCCTCCGCGACCGCCGGCCGCGCGCTAGGCGACTATGGCTATGTCCGCGAGGAGATCCGCGAGCGCGTCCGGAAAGCGGCCGAGGACTTGGGCTATCGGCCGAACAGCCTGGCGCGCAGCATGATCACCGGCCGCACCAACACGATCGGCGTGGTCGGCGCCGACATCGCCAATCCGTTCTTCGCCAGCGCCATGCGGGGGATCGGCGATGTGGCGCGGCGTGATGGCTTCGGCACCATCCTGACCAACAGCGACGAGGATGTGGCCCTCGAGGGCGAGGCGGTCGGCCTGTTGCTGCAAAAGCAGGTCGACGGCATCATCGTGTCGCCGGCGAGCTCTGTCGAGACCGACCACCTCGCCGAGGCGGCCGAGAGCGGCACGCCGGTGGTGCTGTTCGATCGCGACGTCGTGGGACTGACGGCGGACGCGGTCCTGACCGACAGCGTCGGCGCCAGCCGGACGGCGGTCGGCCACCTGCTCGACCTGGGCCACCGGCGGATCGCGATCATCGCGGAGCTTCGCGCCGCCCTCGACATGGAATGGCGGAACTGGATCGGCTCCGCCCCGGCGCCGGATACCCGGATGCTGATGCCCAGCGGCGCCCGTCTGCTGGGATACATCCAGGCGCACGCGGCGGCGGGGGTGCCGGTCGATCCAGCGCTGATCCGCGGCACCGGGTCATACGATCCCAACGCCGCGCGCGAGCGGACGCTGGAGGTGCTGAGGCTGGACCAGCCGCCGACCGCGATCTTCACGGTGGACAACGTCATGACCCACGGCGCCTACCAAGCCTGCCGAGAGATGGGCATCCGGATACCCGGCGACCTGTCGTTCGTCGCCTATGACGACATGGAGTGGATGACCTTCGTGGAACCGAACATCACCGCCCTGTCGCAGCCGGTCTACGAGATGGGCAAGGTGGCGGCGGAGATGCTGATCCGCCGCCTGCGCTCCCCCGAGGTCGAGCCGGCGCGCCGCCTGCTCGACACCACGCTGATCGTCCGGGGTTCGACCGCGGCTCCCCGCTGAGACCAAGCGGCCATGCCGCTCAGACGTCCCTCAGGAAGGTCTCCCAACGCGGATCGTTGATGATCGACCGGGCCCGCATCAGCTTCCAGATGCCGTATTTGTAGAAGTCGAAGTCCAGCGCGGAGATCTTGTTCTGGACCATCGCCCAAGTGCCCCATTTGATGTCGGCCAGGACCTTGTGGACCATCAGGCGGGCCAGCAGCGTTTGGTCGAACCGGCCGAAATATTCCTCCAGGATCTCGCGGTCGACGCTCTCGGGAAAGAACATCTCGCCGCTCCAGATCGCCAGATCGTAGATCCTGTCGTTGTTGGAGGCGTATTCGAAGTCGATCAGCTTGATCGAATTGTCGTCGCCGATCAGGAAATTGCCGGGCATCGGGTCGTTGAAGCAGGGCACCAGATCGAGCCCGGATGCCTCCAACGCCTGGCGCGCCGCCTTGTACTGCCGGTCGAGGAACGCGAGGTCGTGGGGCGTGTGTCCGCCCAGTTCCGCCACCTGCGCCTTGTGCTCGTCGATCATGTCGAACACGGTCTTGGTCAGCGGCAAGGGCGGAGCCGCGTGAAACCGGCGGTAGACCCGCACCGCCTCGGCCCGGACGGCGGGATCGGCGAAGTCGCGGTGGGTCGAGACGCGCCGTCCCTCGATGAACTCGGCGATCTCGATGTCGCGCCCGGTCAGCCAATCGAAGGTGCGGGGGCCGATGCCGATCGCCTCGGCCTGCCGGCTCGCGGCGTAGGCGGCGGCGCGGTCGATGAACATCTCGGTGCCGCGCCCCGGCACCTTGAGGAAGTAAGCGGTCGGCTCCCCCTCGACCTCGATCCGCCAGTTGGTGTTGGAGATGCCGCCCAGCACCGGCCGGTAGCGCACCGGCCGATCAGTCCACGCGGCGACACCCAGGATCGCGGCTTCGACGGTTTTCTCGGCGTCGGTCCGAGCCATACCCAGTTGGTTCATCGTTGAACTCCGTCAGATCGAGCGGATGAGACCCTCGAAGTCGGGGCGTCCGACCAGCGAGCGGCAGCGCAGCAGCCGCCATTCGGCGAATTTCAGGAATTCCAGGCTCCGGCGCGGCGAGAGCTGGTCAAGGACGAGGCTTCGGAGCGCCCAATAGAGGTCGTCGGCCGCGGCATATAGACGGCAGCGGGCGAACAACGGGTCATCGAACCGGCCCTCGTGCATCTCCAGCAGCGGCTTCATCTCGTCGTCGAACTGGCACAGCTCGTTCATCAGGATGCCAAGCTGGTAATAGGGATCGACATTGGCCGCCATGTCGAAATCCACCAAACGCAGCGCCCCGACGGGGCCGATCATCACGTTGGAGGATTGGGGATCGCCATGTGCCGGCCTGAGGTCGATGCCGGACGCCGCCAACGCGCTCCCAATGGAGTCCACCGTCGCGAACAGCCGGCTGGCGTCGTCCGGCAGGCGGACCTTCGTGGTGGCGAGAACGCCGCGCAAATCCCCGATGCCGTCGAACACGCTCCAGTCGCGCGCCAGCGCCGGACCGGCGCCGATCGATCTCTGCATCTCCACTAGCCTCGCGGGATTGCCGCCGCTCCGGAGATCGTCGATCCGGGCGGCGCGCCAGCCCTCGCCCAGCAGCTCGAACAGGATAGCCCCCTGTTCCGGGAAGGCCGCGACCGGTTTGGGAGCCAAGCCAAGCCCGTGGATCGTTCGGGCGGCGGCGAGGCTGGCCGCCTGGTCGATCAGGCCCGATATCTCGGCGACGGTCACCTTGAGCAGGTACGCCGGGTCCCCGCCGTCCGGGGCCACCAGATAGCTGGCGGACTCGACGCCGTGGTACGAGGGCGAGGCGGCGCCGGGGACCGCCACCCCATAACGCCCCCGCTCCGCGTCGAAGGCGTCCCAGCGGGCCAGCGCCGACTCGGCCAGCCGCTCCTGGGTGTCAGCCGGGCTTCCCAAAGACTTCATTCGCCCCCCTCCTTGCCACCAATCGCCTCCATCCCATCGGATGCCAGTCGGTACAGCATGTCGGTGACCACCTGGGTGCCGAACGCCTGATCCTCCGGCGAGGTGTATTCCGATGGATGGTGGATGACGCCATCCCGGCTGCGCACCGCCAGCACGATGGCGGGGCAGACATCGGACATCGCCACCGCGTCGTGACCGCCGATGGTGTCGAGCGCCCGCGGCGGTTCGCCCCGCGCCGCCGCGCAGTCCGCCGCCAGGGCGATCAGCCCCTCGTCGAAACCGCCCGCCCTGCGCCGGTCGATCGAGCGGACCTCGTGGGTGACCTCCGCCATGGCGCAAGCCCGCTCGACGAAGCCGAGCATGCGTTCCTCCGCCGCCGCCAGGACCTCCGGCGAGCCGGAGCGCAGTTCGATGAACAGCACCGCTTCGGCCGGGACCGTGTTGGGGGAGTTGGGGTAGACCTCCAGCCGTCCGACCGAGGTGTGCAGGTCGAGCCCGTGGTCGGCCACCATCGCCTTGAGGTCGGTGATCAGATAGGCCGCGGCGAGCAGCGCGTCCTTCCGTTCCGCCATCGGCGTCGGCCCCGTGTGGGCTTGGCGGCCGAGGAAGGCCAGCCGGTACTTGGTGGCGCCCCAGAAGCGGGTGAAGGCGCCGAACCGCTGGCCTTCCCTTTCCAGCACCGGAGCCCCCTCGATATGGATCTCGATCAGCGCGTCCGGCACCCCGACGGTATCGGTGCCGGCGTAGCCGATCTCCCTCAGGGCCTCGGCGACGCTGACCCCGGCGCCATCGGTGCGGGCCAGGGCCCAGTCCAGGTCGGCGGCCCCGGCGAAGACGCTGCTGCCGAGCAGGCTCGGCTGGAACCGGGCGCCCTCCTCGTTGGTCCAGTTGACGACGACGAAGTTGCAGGCGGATAGGCGGCCATCGTCCTTGATGCGCTTCGCCACCGACAGCACCGCCTCGCAGGCGGACACCACGCCCAGCGCGCCGTCGAACCGGCCGCCGTTGGGCTGGCTGTCCAGGTGCGAGCCGACCATGATGACCGGCGCGTTCGGCCCGGCGAGGTCGAGCACGCCGAACTGGTTGCCGATCGCGTCGACCTTCTGGACGAAGCCGTTCTCGCCGAACCACGCGCCCAGCCAGTCGCGCGCGGCGCCGTCGGTGCGCGACAGGGTCAGTCGGTTCATCGATCCGTCCGCGCCGCCGCCAAACGCCGAGACGGCCTTCATCATGGCGTCGAGGCGCGCGGCGTCGATCGCCACGGGCGGGTTGGACGAGCTCTTCTCAGGCATTCAGGACTTCCACTTCGGATTGGGAAAAGCGCTCGGCGAAGTCGGGCGCCAAGGGGATGTCGGTGACCAGCACGTCGATCTGGTCGAGGGGAAAGGTGTGGACCGAACCGAGCCGGCCAAACTTGCTGCCGTCCGCCAGCATGATGGATCGCTTGGCCTGGGCACGGGCCGCCCGGCGCAGCACCGCCTCGTCCTCGCCCCGGTCCATGAAGCCGTGCTCGATGTGGACGGTGCCGATACCCATCACGGCCAGGTCGAAGAAATGCTCCCTCAGGCTGGTGACGGTCTCGGGGCCGAACAACGCCTTGTAGTGGGGCGTCAGCCGGCCTCCCAACACGCGGATGTTGGCCTGCGGGTCATCGTAGAAGGCGCCGGCGATGTCGATCGAGTTGGTCAGGATCCTGACGTTCCGGCGCCCGATCATGTGCTGGGCGAAGGCAAGCGTGGTCGTGCCGGTATCGACGAAGATGGTCATGCCGTCCTTCACGAGGGAGGCGGCGATGGCGCCGATCCGGGCCTTCTCGCGGGCGTTGACGCGCAGGCGCTCGACGAAGGGGCGGTCGCCCTTCTGGGTGTCCATGACGGCTCCGCCATAGATCCTCCGGGCGTGGCCGCCCGCCTCCAATTCCTTCAGATCGCGGCGGACCGTCTCCGCGCTGATGGCGAACTTCTCGGACAGGAAACGCACGGTCACCCGCTGCTCCCGCCGCAGTTCATCCAGGATCAGCTGAAGCCGGTGCTCGATGATGCTCATGCCGACTGATACTCCGTCTCCCTCGGCCCCGGCTGACCTCCTGATTGGGAATTGGGCGGGGCCGCTTGCGATGTGACCAGATGGCAGGCGGCGAAGTTCCGGTTGCCGCGCGCCATCAGGCTCGGGCTGATCGTATCGCATTTGTCGAAGGCGAGGGGGCAGCGGGTCTTGAAGCAGCAGCCGGTCGGCAGGTCGATCGGGCTGGGCGGCTCGCCATCCAGCAGGCAGTCCTCCGGCTGGTAGCGGCGGGTCTCCAGCACCGGCATGGCGCTGAGCAGGGCCTTTGTGTAGGGGTGGCCGGGATCGAAGAACAGGCGCTCGTTCTCCGCCAGTTCGACCACGGCGCCCAGATACATCACCGCGACGCGGTTGCAGACCTTCCGCACCATGGCGAGGTCGTGGGAGATGAAGATGTAGGTCAGGTCGTACTCGCGCTGGAGCTTCTGGAACAGGTCGAGCAGCTTGAACTGCTCGGTCTGGTCCAGCGCCGACAGCGTCTCGTCCATGATCAGGATCTCGGGATCGAGCACCAGCGCGCGGGCGACGTTGATCCGCTGGCGCTGGCCGGCGCTCAGCCCCAGCGGCAGTTCCTCGTAAAGCTCGGGCGCCAGGCCGACATCGCCCATCACCTTCAGCACCCGCTCCCGGATCACCTTGCGGTCGCGCCAGCCATGGGCGCGGAGCGGTTCCTCCAGCATCCTGCCAACGGCGGTCCGGGGAGGCAGCGACCCGAACGGGTCTTGCAGCACGAGTTGCAGGCGTTTCCGGAAGTCGAGCAGCCCCTTGCCCCTCAGCTTGCCGATATCGCCGCCGTGGCACAGCAGCTCGCCGGATTCCGGCAATTCCAGCCGGCTGAGAAGCCGCATCAGGGTGGACTTGCCGCAGCCGGACTCGCCGACGATGCCGAAGCTGTCGCCCCGGCGAATGTCGAAGGTGACGTCGCGGACGGCCCGCACCTCGTTAACGCCGGCGAAGCTGTCGCGCTTCTTGACCCGGTAGATCTGCGACACGTCGCGCAGGCTGATCACCACCTCGCGGTCGGAACCGGTTTCCAGGGACTGGGTGGCCTGGGGCTGAGTGGCGGCCCCGCCGCTCCAGATCTTGGGCGTCTGTTCGACCAGATTGACCGTGTAGGCGTGCCGGGGATTGGCGATCAGCGCCTCGGTCGCCTGTTCCTCCACGATCCGGCCCTCGCCCATCACCAGGATGCGCGACGCCGCCTCGCGGGCGACCGGCAGCGAGGAGGAGACGAACAGGACGGCCGTGTCGAAGTCGCGCGCCAGCTCCTTCATCAGGCGGATCACCTGGGCGCCGACCGTCACGTCGAGCGGCTGGGTCACGTTGTCGGCGACCAGCAGCGCGGGATTGGTGATCAGCGCGTCGACGATCAGCGCCCGCTGCATCATGCCGCCGCTGAACTGCGAGGGGTAATCGTGGAAACGGGACTTGGCGGATGGAATGCGAACCGCCTCCAGCAACTCGATCGCGCGACGCTCGGACTCGCGGCGCGACGAGCCCGGCACGACGGCCATCAGCTTCTCGACGATCTGCCGGCCGACCGGCAAGGTCGGGTCGAGCGCCCCCATCGGGTTGGCGCCGACATAGGCGACGCGCCGCCGCAGGCGGCGCATGTCGCCGGCGGCCAAGCCGAGGATGTCGGCGCCCTCGAACCGGACCTCGCCGCCGTCGATCGCCAGGGGCGCCTCCAGCCAATTGACAACGGCCTTGGACAGGACGGTCTTGCCAGCGCCGCTGGCACCCACGATGCCGACGATCTCGCGCGGCATCAGCGTGAACGAGATGTCGTGCAGGATCGGCCGGAAGCCCGCCTGCTGGCGGACGCCGACCGTCAGGCCCCTGACATCCAGGACGGGAAGCGTGGGGGATATCACGGCGGCGGTCATGCCTCGCCTCCATGGATCGAGTTGCGGGCACGCTCCAGCGAGGCTCCGACCAGATTGATGCTGGTCAGGGTCAAGCCCAGGAAGACGCCCGGCATGGTCGCGATCCACCACGCGTTCAGCAGGTATTTGCGGCCATCGGCGATGATGTTGCCGAAGGTCGGCGTCGGCGGCTGCACGCCCAGCCCCAGGAAGCCCAGGATGGATTCGAAGATCATCATGCGGGCGACATCGAGCACGGAGGTGAACAGGATCGGCGGAAGCAGCAGCGGCACCAGCAGCATCAGGATGATCCGAAGGTCGGTGGAGCCGCCCACTTGGGCCGCCCTGACATATTCGCTCCGCCGTTCGGTCATCACGACCGAGCGCATGATGCGGGCGTAGACCGGCCAGTTGGACAGTCCCAGCACCAGGATGATGGCCGGGATGGTCGGGCGCGAGACGCCCAGCACCGAGATCGCCAGGATGATCATGGGGATCGACAGCTGCGCGTCGGTGATCCGCATGATGACCGTGTCGGTCCGGCCGCCGTAATATCCCGCGACGGTGCCAAGCGCGCAGCCTATCGCCAGCGTCACCGCGACCGAGGCGACGCCGATCAGGAACGAGTAGCGCAGCCCCACCAGCGAGCGCACCAGCATGTCGCGGCCGATCTGGTCGGTGCCCAGCGGGTGCGCCCAGCTCCAGTTCGGCCCCAGGAAGACCGGCGGCAGCAGGCGGGCGCGGATGTCCATCTTGGTCGGGTCGATGCCGCTGATCTCCGGATAGAAGATCGCGGCCAGCGCCAGGATCAGGAAGAGCGACACGCCGATCCGGAAGCCCAGCGTGCCCGACGCGCGGTCGAAGACGCGGCGGGGGATCGACCGGGCCAGCAGCTTCAGCTCGGCCGCAGCGGCCAGGGGCGTGGAGGAGACGACTGACATCGGTATTCCAGCCTTAGTATTCGAGTCTGGGGTCGATGGTGGTGGCGACCAGATCGACGACGATGTTGATCACCACGAAGATTGCGCTGGTCACGATCGCGATGCCCTGGATCAGCGGGAAGTCCCGTTGCAGGACGGCGTTGATCGTCAGCAGTCCCAGGCCCGGATAGTCGAAGATGAACTCAACGATGATCACGCCGCCCAGCAGGCTGGAGAACTGCACGCCGAGCAGGTTGAGCAGCGGCACCGACGCGTTGCGGAGCGCATGGTTGGCGACAATGCGGGCGTGACCCAGCCCCCGCACCTTGCCGACCGAGACATAGGACTGGCCCATCTGGCTGGAGACGGAGCTGACCAGGGTCCGGATCAGGACCGGCGACAGCTCGACGGCCAGCACGATGGCGGGCAGGATGGTGTAGGCGAAGCCGTTGTAGCCGATCGCCGGCAGCCAGCCGAGATGGACCGAGAACAGCAGGGCCAACACGATGCCGAGCCAGAAGTTCGGCAGGGAGATGAAGATGGACGAGACGTAGAACGCCACCTTGTCCGGCCATCGTCCAGGCGCCAACCCGCCCGCCACCCCGATGATGGTGGAGAAGACCAGGGCGATGACCAGGGTCACCGCCGCCAGTTGCAGGGTCATCGGCAGCGTCTCGAAGATGAGGTCCGCCACCTTGGCCCGTTCGCCCCGCGTCGCGTCGTTGAAGCTCGACCCGCCCGTCGCGGCACCGTTGGCCGGCCGTACGAAGGACTGGCCGAGATCGCCCTGGACCACGTTGCCCATGTAGCGGCCGAACTGGACGAGGATCGGGTCCCGCAGGCCCATGCTGGTCGCGATCTGCTCGATCAGCGCCTCGGGAGCCATGCCTCCCGCCATCAGGCGGACGGGATCGCCCGGCACCACCCGGAGCAGGGTGAAGATCAGCAGCGAGACCAGGAAGACGATGACGAGGCCTTGGACGAGGCGCCGTGCCAGGAACGCGAGAACGAACATGGGCTCAGGCCATCTTGCGGGAAGCGTCCATCGAGCCGTCCGGATAGATGTAGAGGCCTTCCAGCTCCTTCTTCATGGCGTGGATCATCACCGAGGTGAACAGCGACAGCGCCGGCATCTTGGACGCGATCAGCGGCATGGTCTCGGTCTTCAGGATCTTGCCGCGCTCCTCCAGCGTCGGAGCGCTCCGCTCCTTGTCCAGGCTGGCGTCGATCTCGGCGTCCTCCAGACCGGTGATCCGATGCGAGGTCGAGTGGAAGTGGGTGCGCAGGACCAGATCGGGTTCCGGCGACCCGGTCGACCAGCCGCAATCGACCATGTGGCCGGGACCACCGCCGGGACGGTGGTACAGGCGCTCGTTCCAGGCAGCGGGCTCCAGGACGGTCAGGGTGACGGGGAAACCCTGCTCGGTCAGCATCGCGGTGATGATCTCGCCGTATTCCTTGGTCTTGGGATAGAACCCGACCGAGGTGATGTACTCCAGCTGCGGCAGGCCCTTTCCATTCGGGAAACCAGCCTCGGCGAGCAGGGCCTGGCACTTGTCGGGATCGTAGGCCGGGTAGTTCTCCAGATCGACATAGCCGAACTTGACCGGCGAGACGAAGTTCTCCGACTTGTGGCCTGCGGAGCCGAGCACTTCGAGGATCAGGCTCCTGTCGATCGCGTGGGCAGCCGCCAAACGCAGGCGCGGATCGTTGAAGGGCGGCTTGGAGCAGCGGAACCACAGGTACTTGTTCTCGACCGAGACGACCTTGTTGATGGCGATGGCGGGGTTGCCCTCGATCGAGGTGACCTGCTCGGGCTCCAGCCGCTCGACGATCGAGGCCTGGCCATTCAGCAGCGACAGCATCCGGGTCGTGGAATCCGCGACGAAGCTGAAGTTGATGCCGGGGATGCCGGGCTTGCCCTTGAAATAGCCGTCGAACGCCTCGAGCATGGTGTCGTTGCCGCGCTGGGCGACGAACTTGAATGGCCCCGTGCCGTTGAGCCGCTGCGACAGCGGTCCTCCTGGCCCGGCCGCGATGTCCTTGGCCGACATGATCGGCAGGAAGGCCGCCAGGAAGATGAAGAGGTGGGCGGGATAGCCGCCCTTGGAGGTGTCGACGATGACGGTCAGATCGTCCGGCGTCTCGATCGTCAGGGTTTCGGTTGGTCCCGGATACCATTGGGCGGGGCGGTCCGGCTGGGCGCCGTACTCGAACGTCGCCTTGACGTCCTCCGCCTTGAACGGCTTGCCGTCGTGGAACTTGATGCCGTCGCGCAGGCTGATCTGGAGCCGCGTGGAAGTCAGCAGCTCGATCTTGGTCGCCAGCTCATAGACGACCTCGGACGGGTCGTCCAACCGCATCGGGGTCCGGGTCAGGAATCCCATCACGAAGCCCTCGATGTTCTTCTGTGACAGCGTGGTATGGGCGGTCGGGTCCCAGTTGCCGGTGATGTTCTCGGCCGACAGGAAGCTCATCGGCTTGCCGGATTGGGCGCGCGCCGACGAGATGAGGAAATCCGGATTTATCTGAGCGAAGCCGGCCGCCACGGCCGCCGTGGCGGCACCTTGCATGAAGTGGCGTCGCGTGAGGTTTGAGTCCATGACAGCCCCCAGAAATCGGTCAAAAGCCACAAAGGCCACAAAACAGTCATGGTTAACGTCAGCAAACACCATGCCAACCGGTCAAATCCCACGGACCGGGTGTTTCCTGACGCTCATGGCCGGGGTATGATCAAGGTTTGCGCAGTTTCCTGTTTTGCTGGTGCGGAAATCAGCGTTCGCGCGGATCGACTTGACCACGGTCAAGCCTCCCCCCGTTAATCCAAGCGATGGTGGCGGCCGCAACCCGCCATCACCCGGACATCACGCCATGGCCATGCCCACTCTCGCCAATCCTCACCGGTGCCGCTCGCACACCCTGTTCGCCCTCGGTTTCCGGCCCTTCTACCTGCTGGCCGCCGGACTGGCCGCCGCCTGGATACCGCTCTGGGTCGGTGTCTGGCATGGGCATCTGGAATTGCCGACGGGATTCGGTCCGGTGGCGTGGCACACCCACGAGATGCTGTTCGGGTTCACCGCCGCCGTGCTGGTGGGATTCCTGCTGACCGCCATTCCGAACTGGACCGGCCGCCCAACCGTGACCAGCGCGCCGCTCGGCGGGTTGGCCGCCCTTTGGCTGGTCGGCCGCGTCGCGATGCTGACCGGCGGCGCCTTGCCGTGGCAGGCGGTGGCGCTGGTCGATAGCGCCTTCCTGCCGCTGGCGGCGCTCGCCATGCTGCCGCCGCTGGTGGCGGCGGGCAACAAGCGCAACATCGCCTTCCCCTTCGTGCTGATCGGCTTGGGGGCGGCGAACTTGGCGCTGCACCTGGACGCCGCCGGCGTCATCGCCGCCGGGCCCGAGGTGACGCGTGGCGTGCTGGGCATCCTGACGCTGATCCTCGTCGTGATGGGTGGGCGGGTGATCCCGTTCTTCACCCGCAACCGCCTGCCCGCCGCCGGGGCCGGCACCGACAAGCGGCTGGACAAGCTGGCGATCCTGGCGACGGCGCTGGCGGTGGTCCTGTCGGTGGCCGCACCCATGACCATGATGAGCGGCTTGGCGGCGCTGGCCGCCGCCGTGGCGCTGACCGCCCGCGCGCTGCCCTGGAAGCCCTGGGCGACGCGCGGGGTCCCGATGCTATGGGTGCTCCACGCCGGTCACGCCTGGATCGCCGCGGCGCTGCTGCTGCGGGCGGCGGCTGATTTGGGTTTCACCCTCCCCGGCAGCGCCGCCGACCACGCCTTCACCATCGGCGGCATCGGCGTGCTGACACTGGGCATGATGGCCCGCACGGCGCGCGGCCACACCGGGCGTCCGATCGAGGCCACCCGCCTGATGACCGCGGCCTTCGCCATCCTCAACCTCGCGGCGCTGGTCCGGGTCCTGGGTCCCATGGTCGCCCCGGACGCTCCCGGCGTGATCGGGGTTTCCGGGGTGCTGTGGGCGCTGGCCTTCACGCTCTACCTGATCGAATACACTCCGATCTTGACCAACGCCCGGATCGACGGCCGGCCGGGCTGAAAACGAGGTCGAATCCATCTCGGGATCCTATGCTATAAGCGGGACATACCAGCCGACCCATCCCACTGGGAGCAGCATGCCCGCCCAACTCGCCGATCTGTCACCCCACGACGCGGCGCTGTTACGGGAACTGCCGCTGTTCCAGCAGCTGGCCGAACCAGCGCTGGAAGCCCTGCTGGCCACCGCCACGGTCCGCTCGGTCGAGCGCGGGACCGACCTGTTCGTCCAGGGCGACCCGGCGGACAGGTTCTTCATCCTGCTGGAGGGCTGGGTCAAGCTGTACCGGCTCAACCGCGACGGGGCGGAGGCCGTGGTGACCATGGTCCACGCCGGCGAGAGCTTCGCCGACGCCGCCATGTTCGCCCAGGGGAATTTTCCGGTCTGCGCCCAAGCGGTGACCGACCTGCGCGTGCTGTCGATCACCTCGCAGGCCTTCGCCCGCTGCGTCCAGTCCGATGTCAAGACGGCCTTCGCCATGCTGGGATCGCTGTCGATGCGGCTGCGAACCCTGGTGGGGCAGATCGAGCGGTTGCAGGTCCAGTCCGCTCCCCAGCGGGTGGGCGGCTTCCTGTTGAGCCTGTGCCCGCCCGGTCCCGGCGGGGCGTCGTTCACGCTGCCCTTGGAGAAATCGCTGGTCGCGCGCCGGCTCGGCATCCAGCCCGAGACGTTCTCGCGCGCTCTCGCCAAGCTCCGCCCGATCGGTGTCGAGGTCCATGGCGCCGAGGTGGCGGTGTCGGACATCGACGCGCTACGCGGGTTCTGCCAGGAGGACCCGCCCGAGGAGTGAGGGCCAAAAGGGTCCAGGCTCCGGAACCAGACTTTCGAAAGGGTTGGCACCAGCGGCGCCGCTATTACGTTCATGCCCGGGGCGTCTATTCCTTTATAGTCGCCCCGGTGAACGTGACGGGGCCACTTCGATGCCGACCCATACCCATTCCGTCGCGGCGGGACGGCCGCTCGTGGCCTGTCCCGACTGCGACTTGCTCCACGCCCTGCCGGACATGCGCGGCGGCGAGAAGGCCGTCTGCGCGCGGTGCGGATCGGAGCTTCGCGCCAATCAGGTCCATGGGATCCAGCGCGCGGCGGCCCTGTCGGTCGCGGCGCTGATCCTGCTGGCGGTCGCGACCCTGTTCCCCCTGCTGGTGTTCGAGTTGGAGGGCCGCGAGCAGCCCGGCGGCATCCTGAGCGCCGCCGAGGCACTGTGGAACGTGGGATATCCCATCCTGGCGGCGCTGGTGTTCTTCACCGTGCTGGCGGCGCCGCTGATGAAGATCCTGGCGACGCTCTACGTCACGGTGCCGCTCCTGCTGGGCCACCCCGCCCCCGGCACCGCGTCCGTCTTCCGCTTGCTGGACCACCTCAAGCCCTGGGCGATGGTCGAGGTCTTCCTGCTGGGCCTGATCGTGGCCTATGTCAAACTGTCCGACATCGCGACGGTCGAGATCGGACCGTCGCTGGTGGCGCTGGTCGGATTGATGGTGACGATGACCTGGGCCGAGGCCTCGCTGGACTCCTACGACGTGTGGGACCGGCTGTCGCCGCAGCGGCGATCCGGCGACCCGACGGGTGTCGCTCCGGAACGCCTCGTTCGCTGCCATGCCTGCGCCCAGCTGTCCACCGAGGAACACCTGCCCTGCCCGCGCTGCGGTGCCGCGCTGCACCATCGCAAACCCCACAGCTTCCACCGCACGGCGGCGCTCGCCGTGTCGGCGGCGATCCTGTACATCCCGGCCAACATGCTGCCGATCATGACCGTGGTCTATTTCGGCTCGGGCGAGCCCGACACCATCCTGTCCGGCGTCGAGACCTTGATCGCGTCCGGGATGCTGCCAATCGCGCTGCTGGTGTTCGTCGCCAGCATCGCCGTGCCGGTGCTGAAACTGATGGGACTTGGCTACCTTCTGCTATCGGTCAGGCGCGGCTCGGCGACCCGCTTGCGGGACAGGACGCGGCTATACCGCCTGATCGAGGGCGTCGGCCGCTGGTCGATGGTCGACATCTTCATGATTTCCCTTTTAACGGCGCTGGTCCAACTGGGCGCCATCGCCACGGTCCAGGCGGAACCCGGAGCCGTCGCCTTCGCCATGGTGGTCATCGTGACCATGCGGGCGTCCCACGCCTTCGATCCGCGGCTGATGTGGGACGCCGCCGCCACCCGACAGGAGACTTGAGTTTTGACTGACAGAAACCGGGATGGTGGCACGGTCACCCCGGCGGCGGAGCCCGTGCGCCAGCGGCGCACCCTGCCCCTGATCTGGATCGTGCCCCTGGTGGCGGCGGTGATCGGCGGCTGGCTGATCTGGACCACCGTGAGCGATCGCGGCCCGATGGTGACGATCACCTTCGAAACCGCCGAGGGCATCGAGGCCGGCAAGACCAAGGTCAAGTACAAGGCGGTCGATGTCGGCACGGTCGAGAGCGTGACCGTCTCCGAGGATCTGGGCCATGTCGTGGTTACCGCCAGGATGGTCAAGCAGGCGGCGGCCTATCTGACCACCGGCAGCCGCTTCTGGGTCGTCAAGCCCCGGTTGGGCAGCGGCGGGGTGTCGGGGCTGACGACGATCGTCTCCGGCTCCTATATCGGGATCGACCCCGGCTCCGGCGAGGGCGAGACCAGCTTCACCGGCCTGGAGGAGCCGCCGCTGGTGCAGACCAACACGCCCGGCCGGCGCTTCCTGCTGACCTCCACCCGCCTGGGCGGCTTGGCGCCGGGCGTGCCGATCTATTACGCCGGTATCCAGGTCGGCGAGGTCCTTGGATATGAGTTCACCGAGAATTGGAGCGAGCTTCACATCCCGGTGTTCGTCCATGCCCCGTACGACAAGCTGGTGCGGCCGAACAGCCGTTTCTGGAACACCAGCGGCATCGAGGTTTCCTATGGTCCCGATGGGCCGGCGCTGTCGATCGAATCGCTCCAGACCCTGGTGACGGGTGGCGTCGCCTTCGACACCCCCGGCATCGAGAACCCGAGCGCGTCTGCCGAGGAGGGCACCAGCTATCCGCTGTTCGCCAACCAGCGCAGCGTCGAGGCGTCGCGCTACACCCGCAAGCTGCCGTTCCTGGCCCATTTCGACGGTTCTGTGCGCGGCTTGCGGCCGGGATCGCCGGTCGAGTTCCGCGGCATCCGCATCGGTCAGGTGACCGACGTCAAGCTGGCCTGGGACCAGGCCAGCAACAGCGTCCGCATTCCGGTCACCTTCGAGATCGAGCCGGAGCGGATCGATTCCGCCCCGGTGCCCTCCGATCCCGCGGAGGCGTCCGCCGACTACGCCCGGGTCGACGAGCTGGTCCGGCGCGGCCTGCGCGCCCAGGTCCAGACCGGCAACATCCTGACCGGCGAGCTGGTGGTGGCGCTCGACCTGTTCCCCGGATCACCCCAGACCTCGCTGGATACCGCCGGGCCGATCCCGGAACTGCCGACCGAGCCCAACGTGCTGGACACCGCCACCCGGTCTCTGACCGGGCTGATGGAGTCGCTTTCCAAGGCGCCGATCGGCGAGACCGTCGAGGAATTGCGGGCGGCGGTCCACGCCGCCGGAACCCTGCTCGGCGGCCCGGAGACGGCGCGGGCGGTGGCGTCGCTCAGCAGCACGATGGTGGAGTTGGACAAGACCATGCGGACAGTCAGCGGCGAGGCGGCACCCATGATCCGGGCGCTGCGCCAAGCCTCCGAAAGCGTCGCCGCCATCGGCACCGAGGCCGAGGCCACCCTGAAATCGACCAACCGGGTGATCGGCTCGGCGGCGCCCGTCATCCAGGACATGAATGGCCTGATGCGGGAGCTCGCCACGGCGGCCCGGTCGATCCGGGTGTTCGCCGACTATCTCGAACGCCATCCCGAAGCCCTGATCCAAGGCAAACGATGAAGATGACGAAACTCTCCACTGTCCCGCTAGCCCGTCCTCTGGCTTCCCTGTTCGCGCTGCTGCTGGTCGCCGGCTGTGCCGGGTCGCAGCCCAGCCGCCTGTACACCCTGACGGCGGCCCCGCCGCGTCCGCCCGCCGTGGCGACCAAGCCAAGCCGGGTGATCGGCTTGGAGAGCGTCGGAGTGCCGGACTATCTGCGCCGGCCCGAGATCGTGACACGGACCTCCGCCAACCAGTTGAAGGCCCTGGAATTCGACCGCTGGGGCGGCACGCTGGAGCTGATGATCAACCAGACCCTGCTGCGCAACCTGAACGCCACGATGCCCGGCGCCGAGGTGCTCCAGATGCCGGTCCGGATGGATCTGTCGCCGACCAACACGGTGGAGATCGACCTGGACCGCTTCGAGGCGGAGGAGGCGGGACAGGCCGTGCTGGAAGCCCGGTGGCGCATCTATACCGGCGACCGCCGCCCGCTCCGCTTCGGCAGGACGGCGGTCGCCAAGCCGGTTTCGACCCCGCTGGACCCGGATCAGGTCGCGGCGGCCCTCAGCTTGGCGTTGGCCGACCTGGCGACCGACATCGCCGGCGCGCTCCAGAAGTAGGCGTGGCTTCGGGGATTGACCCGCGTCAGGTCGGCGTTCCACAGTGGGTCGAAGGACGCTTCGGCCCGTGAAACTTGGAAGTCGCTGATATGACGCGTAAACTACGGTCGCAGGCTTGGTTCGGAGGCGACAGCAAGGACAGCTTCATCCACCGCAGCTGGATGAAGAATGGCGGCTTGCCGGACGATACCTTCGACGGACGACCGGTCATCGGAATCTGCAACACCTTCTCCGAACTAACGCCGTGCAACGCCCATTTCAGGCAACTGATCGAGCATATCAAGAAGGGCGTGCTCGAGGCCGGCGGCGTGCCGTTCGAATTTCCCGTGCTGTCCTGCGGCGAGTCGAACATGCGCCCCACCGCGATGCTCTTCCGCAACTTGGCCTCCATGGATGTCGAGGAGTCGATCCGCGCCAACCCGATCGACGGGGTCGTGCTGATGGCGGGCTGCGACAAGACAACTCCGTCGCTGCTGATGGGAGCGGCGAGTTGCGACCTGCCCAGCATCGTCATCTCGGGCGGTCCGATGCTGAACGGCAAGTTCCGCGGCCAGGATATCGGATCGGGCACCGATGTCTGGCGCTTCTCGGAGGAGGTGCGGGCCGGCGTCATGAGCCGGGCGGACTTCCTCGCCGCCGAGAACGCCATGTCCAGATCGCCCGGCCATTGCATGACGATGGGCACGGCCTCGACCATGGCGTCGATGGCCGAGGCGCTGGGCGTCGCCTTGCCCGGCAACGCCGCCTATCCGGCGGTCGACGCCCATCGCGCGCGGCTGGCGCGCATGACCGGCCGCCGCATCGTCGGCATGGTCGACGAGGATCTACGCTTGTCCCACATCCTGACGCGCGACGCCTTCGCCAACGCGGTCAAGGTAAACGGCGCGATCGGTGGCTCGACCAACGCCGTCGTGCATCTGCTCGCCATCGCGGGGCGCGTCGGGACCGAGTTCACCCTCGACGACTGGGACCGCTGGGGCCAGGGCGTCCCGACCATCCTCAACCTGATGCCGTCGGGCCGCTACCTGATGGAGGACTTCTGCTACGCGGGCGGGCTGCCGGCGCTGATGAAGGAGATCGCCGGCCTGCTGAAGCTGGACGCGCCGACGGTTTCCGGCCGGACGGTCGGCGAGAACATCGAAGCGGCGGAGAACTTCAATCCCGATGTCATCCGTCCCATGGCCCAGGCGCTGGTGGCGGAGGGCGGCATCGCGGTCTTGAAGGGAAACCTCGCCCCGGATGGCGCGATCATCAAGCCGTCGGCGGCCTCGCCCCACCTGATGCGCCACGAGGGGCGCGCGGTCGTCTTCGACACCATCGAGGACTACAAGAGGAAGGTCGACGATCCGGATCTCGACATCGATGAGACCTGTGTCATGGTGCTCCGCAACTGCGGGCCGAAGGGCTATCCCGGCATGGCCGAGGTCGGTAACATGGCGCTGCCGCGCAAGCTGCTGGAGAAGGGTGTCCGCGATATGGTGCGGATATCAGACGCCCGGATGTCGGGAACCGCGTTTGGGACGGTGATCCTCCACACGGCGCCGGAAGCGGCGATCGGCGGCACGCTGGCCCTGGTGGCCGACGGCGACATCATCGCGGTCGATGTCGCGGCCCGCACCATCCATCTCCGCGTCTCCGACGAGGAACTGGAGCGGCGGCGGCGGGATTGGCGACCCCCGGTTCCAGCGATGAAGGGCGGTTATCAGAGCCTCTACGTCGAGCGCACGCTCCAAGCCGACCGGGGCGCCGACCTCGATTTCCTGGTTGGCTGCCGAGGGCACGAGATCCCCCGGGAAAGTCACTGATCACGCCGAGATGCTGGCGGCGGCGCTTCCGGGCCTTCGATCCGGTCACCTCCCTGCCTATCGTCATGCCCCCGCCAGCATCCACGTCGGAAAGGCCTAAGACTAATTGTCCTTTATAAAGTGTTAATTTTATCTTTATCAGCTGAAACTTTTCCGGCAGTATCTCTCCAACGCGACAACGAAAGCGGCAGGCTCCAGCGCTTCGGAACATGCCCTGGTTCGATGATGAACGCTTTCGATAGCAACGCTTTTTTTGGAGAGACACTGCCATGACCTCGTCCCGCACCGTTCTGATCGAATCCAACCGGCTGTTCCGTGAGGGCCTGAAGCATCTCCTGGCCGGCACCCAATTCGAAGTCGGCGCGGAGTTCAACACGATGGATCTGGCGATCGAAAGCGCCGTCACCGATGGCAACGCACCGGCCTTGGTGATCACCGGCCAGGCCATCAAGGAAGCCTCCGACCTTCAGCGGCTTCGCGATGTCCATCCCGCCGCCCGCATCGTCATCCTGGCCGACGAGGTCTCGGTCGACACGTTGCGCCAAGCGCTGGGTGGCGGCGCCGATGGTTTCCTGATCAAGAACGTTTCGCCCGAGGCGCTGGTCCAGTCGCTGCACCTGATCATGCTCGGCGAGAAGGTGTTCCCGACCAACCTCGCCGCGATGCTGCTGGACATCGGCAGCGCGCCGTCGCCGCTCAATTCCGTTCGCGGCCTGACCTCGCGCGAGCGGGAAATCCTCCAGTCCCTGGTGACCGGCGCCAGCAACAAACTGATCGCCAATCGGCTCGGCATCACCGAGGCGACCGTCAAGGTCCACCTGAAGACCCTGCTGCGCAAGATCGACGTCAACAACCGCACCCAGGCCGCCATCTGGGCCATGAACAACGGCTTCTCGGGCGAGGACGCGGCCGCCCCGACGCGCCACCTGCAGGTGATTTCCGCCTGATCGGCTAGGTTCCACCTCTCGGGGATCTACCCTTCGGGGGCGAGCAGGCCGCTCGCGACGAAACCGCCGTCGACCGCCAGTGTCTGGCCAGTCACATAGCTGGCGCGGCGGTCGTCGAGCAGGAACGAGATGGTGCTCGCGATCTCGTCCGGCATGCCATACCGGCGCATCGGCACCGTCCGGTGCCAGCCCTCCCTGATCTCGGGCGTGTGGACGGCGGCCACGAGGGGCGTCTCGATCGGTCCCGGCGCCACCGTGTTGACGCGGATCGCGTGCGGCGCCAGTTCCACCGCCATCACCTTCGTCATCGCGATGACGGCACCTTTGGACGCGCCATAGGCGGTGCGGCCGATGTTGCCGATCATGCCGGATACCGACGCGATGTTGACGATCGCGCCGCCTCCCGTTTCCCGCATCGCCAGCGCAGCCGCGCGGGAAACCAGGAACGCGCCAATCACATTGACCTCGTGGATCTGGCGGAACAGGTCGGGCGTGGTGTCGAAGAACGGGATGTCGCGGCCGAAGCCGGCCGAATTGACGACACCGCCAATCGGCCCGAACGACGACGCGGTGTCGGCGACCAGGGTGTCGACCGCCTCCTCGCTGGTGACGTCCAATTCTACCAGTCGCAACTGGTCGGCGGCGGCGGAGAGTTTTCCGCGCGCGTCGTCCAGCGCCGCCGGATTCCGGTCGGCGGCGACCACCCGCCATCCCTCCTCCAGCAGCAGGCGGGTGGTGGCGAGGCCGATGCCGGACGCCCCGCCGGTGACGATGGCCGTCCTCATGCTTCCTCCACGTGGATCTCGAAGGTGACACAGACGGAATTGCGGCCGGGGATCAGCCGCCCCTCGTGGATGACGCCCGCCATGTCGACCATGGCGATCTCCAGCGTGACCGCTCCGTCGGCCTGGACATGGCCCCGGGTGATGAGGATCTCGCTGGCGTGGGAGCCGACGATCCGACCATCCCCGAACTCGGCCCCAACCAGCGATCCGATGCCGCGGACCGTCGCGGAGCCGATCCCGTGCCGGCGGCACAGGGTTTCGACCGCTTCGCAGATGTCCTCGTTCGGGCGGACGCGGGCGAGGACGGCCGACGGCTTTCCCTTGGCTTCCTCGGCTCCGACAGGGTGGAACAGGGTGAAGTTGGTTTCCGAATCGGGTTCCGCCAGGAAATTGGCGTCGGTCAGGCCCCAGGCGCGGGCGGTGACGGGTTCCGCAATCACCGTCTCGAACGGCATCATGTGACCGGCGCGGCGCGAGCCGTCCGGCTCGATCCAGACGCCGTGGCAGTGGATGAATGGCGAGTCCTCGCGCAGCCCGACGCTGACGCTCGCGCGCTCGATCCGGGTCAGCCCCTCGATCACGTGGGGCTGACTGTAATACGCCGCGTGCTTGCCATCCGACGAGGCGGCCGGTAGCACATAGGTGAAGGGCCCGAGGGCACCACCCTCGATCTCGACCACGGCGCCCTGGATCCCGGCATCGAGCAGAGGGCCGGTGATCGCCTCGTTGATGGTCAGGCCCGGCTTCAGCGTGAAAGCCAGCTGTTTGGACCGTCCAGCGCGGCTCTCGACTCGTTCCGGGCCGATAGGCCCGGGATGCGTCAGCGTGCGTCTAGCCGTTTTGGCGGCAGGTGTGGGACTAGGTGCTGGGCCGGGTGCTGGGATCGAGGGCATCGCTTCAGTTCGTCCCGGCGCTGTCGGCCGCTTTCTGGAACGCGGCGGCCAGATCGGGGCCGACCTTGGTCGCCCAGGTGTCGAACGCCCCCTTCGTCGCGTCCTTGAACGCCTTGCGCTCGTCGTCCGTCGGCTCGTAGACCTGCATGCCCTTGCCGCGCAGGAACTCGAGGCCCTTTTCGGTCTCCTCGCGGGTCAGGTCGCGCTGGTAGGTCATGGCCTGCTCGGCCGCCGTCCTCACCCGCGCGCGGGTCGCTTCGTCCCAGCTTTCCCAACGCTTCTTGGAAACACCGAGGAAGACCGGATCGTAGGAATAGTGCCACGTCGTCAGGTACTTCTGGACCTCGTAAACCCGCTGCGGAATGATCACCGCGCCGATCGGGTTCTCCTGGCCGTCGACCACGCCCTGCTGGAGGGCTGAGAAGGTCTCCACCCACTGCATCTGCTGCGGGTTGGCGCCCAGCGCGTTCATCACGTCGATGTACATCGGGCCGGCGACGCGCATCTTCAGGCCCTTGAGGTCGGCCGGCGACTTGATCGGCCGGACGTTGTTGGTGACCTCGCGGAAGCCGTTCTCACCCCAGGCCAGCACGACGATGCCGTGCTTCTCCATGATCCCGGTCAGCATCTCGCCCGGCTGCCCGCTGGTCGCGGCGTCCACTTGGCCATAGGACGAGAACAGGTAGGGCAGCGAGAACGCCGCCATCTCCGGAACGAGCGGCGTCACGTTGATGGCCGACGTGATGACGAAGTCCAGCGCGCCCCGCCCGACCATCTCCGCCTGCTTCATCTGATCGCCGCCGGTCAGCGTGGCGTTGGGGAACAGGCGGACGGAGTCCTTGCCGCCGGACGCCTCCTTCATCAATTCGCCGAACCGCTCGCCACCCTTGTGCCAAGTGGTCGCGTCCGAGGTGTTGTGCGACAGCCGGAACGTCTCCGCCGAGGCGGCGCCGGCGAAGCCGAACCCGAGCACCGCGGAGAACGCCACCGCCTTCAGGGCGTGGGTCAATTTCATCGTCATTATCTTGCTCCTCCCAAAGATCTTGTCGTTACGCCGGGGCCTTGGCGCCCCAGTCACTTCATAGGGTCATTTCATATAGGCCAGCACGAACTGCGAGAACCACGGAAAGATCGACAGGATGGTCAGGCCGATCAGGCTCGTGAACAGGAACGGGATGGCGCCGATGGCGATGCGTTCCAGCGACAGTCGGGTGATGTTGGCGGCGACGAACAGGTTGATGCCAACCGGCGGCGTGAACAGGCCGATCGAGAGGTTGACCATCAGGATCACGCCGAACCAGACCGGGTCCCAGCCCAACTCCTTGACCACCGGCAGGAAGATCGGCAGCGTGATGAACATGATCGTGATCGCGTCCATGAACATGCCGGCGATCAGCAGGATCACGGCGATGACCGCCAGGATGACCCACTCGTTGTGGCTGAGGCCGAGCAGCAGGGTCGAGTATTGGCCGACCACGTCGTCCACCGTGACCACCCAGCCGAACAGGCTGGCGAAGGCGACCACCAGCATGACGACCGCCGACGAGGCGCTGGCGTCGGCCAGGGCCGAGAACAACACCTTGGGCGTCAGGGTCCGGTAGATCACGACGCCGACGAACATGGCATAGACGGTGGCGATGATCGCGGCCTCGGTCGGCGTGAAGATGCCGCCATAGATGCCGCCCAGGATGACGACCGGCGTCAGCAGGCCCCAGATGGCGTCGACGAAGGCGCGCCACAGGCGGGAGAAATACGGCAGGTGGGCGTGGGGTTGCGCCATCAGCCCGGTTCCCGCTGCGCTGCTGGCGGCCAGCGCCTTGGCCCGGCCGCGCGCCGCGTAGGGCAGCGTCGCCAGCATCAGGATGCCCATGATCAGGCCGGGGACGATGGCGGCCAGGAACAGGTCGGAGATCGAGGTCTCGGCGATGACGCCGTAGATCACCAGCCCAATCGACGGCGGGATGACGATCGACAGGGCGGCCCCGGTGCAGACCAGCGCCGCCGAGAAGGCTTTGGGATAGCCGTCGTCGACCATGCTCTTGATGATCAGCGGCCCGATCGCCGCGACCGAGGCCGGGCCGGACCCGCTGACCGCTCCCCAGAACAGGCAGACGACGGTGCCGACGACGCCCATGCCGCCGGGCAGCCCGCCGATCAGCACCCGGAAGAATTGGATCATGCGCTCCGCGATGCCGACGACGCCCATCAGCGCGCCGGCCAGGATGAAGAACGGCACAGCCAGCAAGGAATACTTGGTGATCCCGGTCGTGATCAGATCGCCGACCATCTCCAGGCCGAAGCCCAGTTGCCACATGGCGAAGATGGCGGAAAGCCCCAGCGCGAAGGCGACCGGCAGCTTCAGGAACAGCAGCAGGAAGAACGCCAGCAGCATCTGCGTGCCGACACCGATCTCAGACATGGCTCCCTCCGACCCCGGTTCCGGGCATCGCCATGGGCGGGTCCGCCAACTCCCGCACCGCCCTTCCCGCCTGCTGGATGAAGCGGACCATGACCAGGACGAAGGCGACCGGAACGGCCGCCGTGTAGTACCAGGCCGGAACCTGGAGCGCGTAGGACAGCATGCCGTTGGACAGCTGGTTCGACACCAGTTCAGCCGTGAACCAGGCGGAGGCGCCCAGCAGCACGCAGCCGAGCGCCGTCGAGATCACGATCATCGCGATCTTGCCGCGCCGGGGCAGCAGGTCATGGATGATGGTGACGGCCAGATGATCGCCCCGCTTGGCCGCGATCGCAGCACCCAGCACGGTCAGCAGCAGGAAACCATTGATCAGCAGTTCCTCGGTCGACGCCAGGGAATGGTTGGACAGGTATCGGACCGTGACATTGGCGAAACCCAGCAGGGTCATCGCCATGAAGATCAGGCCGCAGAGCGCTTCCTCGATATTGTCGATGAGGGCTCGCATTGTTCTTGATCGCCTCCCTGTGCATCGTCGCCTTCGACACGGGAGGCCGGCTCCGTCACAAGGTCCATGATATGGACCGCTATTCGGGGCGCCGGTCCATGTCGTGGACCCGAATTTCTTGTTCGCGGGGCGAAGGATATTGATCTTCGCGCGGATTACAATATCCTTCCGCCTCATCGGGCTCGATAAAAACAAACGCAGGTCTACAATATGGATCGCCGGAGGAAAGCCTGTGAGGGAGCGTGACGTCGTCCAGGCGGACTTCAGCGGTGCCCAGAGCGTCGACCGCGCGCTCCGCCTGCTGACGCTGATCGGGCGCCATGGCGATATCGGAATGCCGCTGTCCCGCATCGTCGAGGAGAGCAAGCTCAACAAGCCGACCGCGCGGCGCCTCGTCATGGCGCTGATGCGCGCCGGTCTCGTTTCCCAGGATCCGGAGACCCGGCGCTACTTCCTCGGCGAGGAAACATACGTGCTCGGAACCCTGGCGGCGCGACGCTACGGCATCCACCAGCTGGCGATGGGCAACCTCGTCCGCATCGCCGAGGTGTCGGAGGAGAGCGCCTTCCTGTCGGTGCGGCGCGACACGTGGTCGGTCTGCCTACATCGCGAGGAGGGAGCCTACCCGATCCGCACCCATATCCTGAACGCTGGCGACCGCTATCCGCTGGGCCTGGGCGCCGGTTCGCTGGCCCTGCTGGCGGCGCTGGACGACGACGACGCCGACGCGGTGATCGAGGCGAACCGACAGGTCGTGGCCGAACGCTATCCGCGGTTCCCCTACGACGACTTGCGGGCTACCCTGGCCTTGACCCGCGAGCGGGGCTACGCGGTCAATCCCGGCCTGATCTTGCCAAGCTCGTGGGGGATCGGCGTGGCGGTGATGGGGCCGGACGGCCGCCCCGCCGGCGCGCTCAGCATCGCGGCCATCGCCAGTCGGCTACCGGAGGATCGCCAGCCGGTCCTGGCGCTCCTGCTCCAGCGGGAGGCGCGCCTGCTGGAGGCGAAACTGGCCAACCAGACGGACCCCGCCGGCGGGCCGCGCCGGGCGCAACGCCGCGCCTCGGCCGAACCTCCGGCGGCGAAGACCAGACAGAAGATCAGCATAGGGAGATGAGACCATGACGGGACAAGCGAGAATCGTCGGCTGGGCGCACACCGTGTTCGGCAAGTCGGACGCCCCCGACACCGAGGCGCTGATGGCGCAGGTCACCGGTGCCGCGCTCGAACACGCCGGCGTCGACGCCGGGGATGTCGACGGCATCTATGTCGGCGTCATGAACAACGGCTTCTCCAAGCAGGACTTCCAGGCGTCGCTGGTGGCGCTGGCCGACGAGAAGCTGGCCCACGTGCCGGCGACCCGGCTGGAGAACGCCTGCTCGACCGGTTCGGCGGCGCTCTACAGCGCGCTGGATTTCGTCGAGTCAGGCCGCGGCCGCATCGCCTTGGTGGTCGGCGCCGAGAAGATGACGGCGACGCCGGGCGTCCAGATCGGCGACATCCTGCTAGGCGCCAGCTACCACCGCGAGGAGGCCAGCGTCGAGGGCGGTTTCGCCGGCATCTTCGGCCGGATCACGCAGAACTACTTCCAACGCTATGGCGACCGGTCGGAGGAACTGGCCCGGATCGCGGCCAAGAACCACGCCAACGGCATGGGCAATCCCTACGCCCACATGCGGAAGGACTTCGGCTTCGAGTTCTGCAACACGGTGTCGGACAAGAACCCGTATGTCGCGGCACCGCTGCGGCGGACCGACTGCTCGCTGGTGTCCGACGGCGCCGCGGCGCTGGTGATCGCCGACGCCGAGACGGCCGAGGGGCTGGAGCGGGCCATCGCCTTCCGGGCGCGCCGCCACGTCAACGACTTCCTGCCGCTGTCGCGCCGCGACCCGACCGCCTTCGAGGGCGCCCGCATGGCCTGGAGGAAGGCGCTGGACCAGTCCGGCCTGACGCTGGACGACCTCAGCCTGGTCGAGACGCATGACTGCTTCACCATCGCCGAGATGATCGAGTACGAGGCGATGGGGCTGGCCGAGCCGGGCCAGGGTTACCGCGTCGTCCGCGACGGCACCACCGCCAAGGGCGGCAAGCTGCCGGTCAACGCGTCGGGCGGGCTCAAGTCCAAGGGGCACCCGATCGGGGCGACCGGCGTCTCGATGCATGTGATGGCGGCGCTCCAGCTGATGAACGAGGCCGAGGGCATGCAGGTGCCGGACGCCAAGCTGGCCGGCGTCTTCAACATGGGCGGCGCCGCCGTCGCCAACTACGTCTCGATCCTCGAACGGGTCAAGTGATGTCCGCCCAAGCCGGAACCGTCCTCGGCGGCGTGGCGCCACAGACCACGCGGGTCATGAACCTGTACAACTTCCTGAACCAGGCGGCCCGCCGGCACGGGCCGGATCTCGGCTTCGTCTGGGGCGACAAGGCGTGGACCTGGGCCGACATGCGGCGGCGGGTCGACGCCATGGCGGTGGCGCTGGCCAGGCTCGGCGTCGCCAAGGGCGACCGCGTGCTGGTGCAGTCGAAGAACTGCAATCAGATGTTCGAGTCCATGTTCGCCTGCTTCAAGCTGGGCGCCGTGTGGGTTCCAACCAACTACCGGCAGACGCCGGACGAGGTGGCCTATCTGGCGAAGGCCAGCGGCGCCACCACGATGATCTGCCACGCCGACTTCCCGGACCATATCGCCGCCTGCCGGGCCGCATCCCCGGAGCTGGCCCGCGTCATCACGATCGGGGCGCTGGACGGCCACGACGAGTACGACGCGCTGGTGGCCAGTCACGACGGCGAGAGCGCCCCCGCCGCCGGGGTCGAGCGGGACGACCCGTGCTGGTTCTTCTTCACCTCCGGCACGACCGGCCGCCCCAAGGCCGCCGTGCTGACACATGGGCAGATGGCCTTCGTCATCACCAACCACCTGTGCGACCTGATGCCGGGCACCACCAACGCGGATGTCTCGCTGGTGGTGGCGCCGCTGTCCCACGGGGCCGGCATCCACCAGCTGGTCCAGGTGGCGCGGGCGGTCAAGACGATCCTGCCGACCTCGGAGCGGCTGGATGTCGAGCAGGTCTGGTCGCTGGTGGCGCTGTGGCGCGTGTCCAACATCTTCACGGTGCCGACCATCCTGAAGATGCTGACCGAGCATGAGTCGGTCGACCGCTACGACCATTCCTCGTTGCGGCACGTGATCTACGCCGGCGCTCCGATGTACCGGGCCGACCAGAAGCACGCCCTGCGGAAGCTGGGCCGGGTGCTGGTCCAGTATTTCGGGTTGGGGGAGGTGACGGGCAACATCACGGTGCTGCCCTGCCACCTGCACGAGGAGGAGGATGGCGACGCCGCGCGGATCGGCACCTGCGGCTTCGAGCGGACCGGCATCCAGGTCTCGATCCAGGACGACGCCGGCGAGGAGGTCGAAGCCGGCCAGACCGGCGAGATCTGCGTCTGCGGTCCCGCCGTGTTCGCCGGCTACTACGACAACCCGGAGGCTAACGCCAAGTCGTTCCGGAACGGCTGGTTCCGGACCGGCGACCTGGGTCATGTCGACGCCGAGGGCTTCCTGTACATCACGGGCCGCGCGTCCGACATGTACATCTCGGGCGGCTCCAACATCTACCCGCGGGAGATCGAGGAGAAGATCCTGATGCACCCGGACCTGGCGGAGGTCGCCGTGCTGGGCGTGCCCGACCCGACGTGGGGCGAGGTCGGCGTCGCGGTCTGCGTGCCTCGACCGGGGGCCGAGGTCACCGAGGAGGGCCTGTTGCGGTGGCTGGACGGCAAGTTCGCCCGCTACAAGATGCCGAAGCGCGTCGTCTTCTGGGAGGAGTTGCCGAAATCCGCCTACGGCAAGATCACCAAGAAGATGGTCCGCGAGGAGCTTGAGCGCCGGGGCTGATCGCGCGTCAGACGGCACCCCGGATCCCGTCGGCCGCCGTCAGCGCCGAGCGGAGCTTCTCAGCCAGCTGCTCCAGGGTGAAGGACCTGACCAGGAAGCCGTCGATCGGGTAGTCGGTCGGCACCACCGCCACGCCGGACGACACCAGGATGACCCGGACGCCGAAGTCGCGGTGGAGGCGCCGGCCGGTCTCGACACCGTCCTGGCTGTCCACCGGCCCGGCGTCGACCAGGGCCACGAGACAGTGGCCAAGCGAGGCCGCCGCCACCGCCTCCTCCCGCGAGGCGGCGATTTCACAGTGGCCGAACCCGGCGTTGCCGACCAGCGCCGCCAGCTTCTCCCGGTTGATCGGATCGGGATCGACGACCAGGATCTCGCTGCTGTCGGCGGGAGCTGGGCGGCGTTCCGCCAGCCCCGCGGCGATCTCGCCCAGCAGGGTCTCGTCGGGGTAGGGCTTGGTCAGGTGGCGGAAACGATGGTTCGCCTCCAGGCGTCCAGCACCGGAACCGGCGCTCGACCCGGAGGTCAGGATGACGCCCATCCCCGGATATCGGGCCGTCAGCAGCTCCGCCAGTTCCAGCCCACTGATATGGCCCATGTGGAGGTCGGTGATCAGCAGATCCATCTTGTCGAGGTCGGGCATCTGGAGGGCCTGCTCGGCGTTCTCGCAGTCCAGGACCACGAAACCCCGCTCGCGCAGCAGGGTCGCCGTCGCGTAGCGGACCGCCAGATCGTCCTCCACCAGCAGGATCGAGCCGGGCTGGGCGGTGGGCTCGGCCTGGGCATCCCGGGTCCGCGCCGGCATGGGGACGGCGGTGGTGCGGGGCAGGAGGATGCGGACCGTGGTCCCCTCCCCTTTCGCGCTGTCGATGTCCAGGTCACCGCCGAACTGGCGGGCGAAGCCGAAGACCATGCTGAGACCGAGCCCGGTGCCCTTGCCGCTGGCCTTGGTTGTGAAGAACGGCTCGGCGGCGCGCGCCACCACGTCGGGCGGCATGCCGACCCCGGTGTCGGTCAGGATCAGCGACACGTAATCCCCATCGGGCAGGTGGCTGGAGCCGGGATAGACCCGCTTGACCGTCTCGTTGCCGCTGGCGATCCGGATGGTTCCGCCGCCCGGCATCGCGTCGCGGGCGTTGACCACCAAGTTGAGGAGCGCCGCCTCCAGCATGCCGCGGTCCGCCATGCAGGGCCACAGATCATCCGACAGGTCCAGGTCGACGCTGACCTGTGACGAGAGGGACATCTTGATGAACTGGTCGATGCCCCGGACCACGGCGTTGAGGTCCAGCGGTTCGGGCTCGACCTTTTGCTGGCGGGCGAAGGCCAGGAGCTGCTTGGTGAGGCTGTTGCCATGGGCCAGGGCCTGTTGGGCCAGCCGAAGATGCTCCAGCAGATCGCTGGACGGCAGCCGACGCTCGACCGTCTCCAGGTTCAGCGACACCGCCGTCAGCAGGTTGTTGTAATCGTGCGCCACGCCGCTGGCCATCTGGCCCAGCGCCTCCAGCCGCTGGAACTGGTTGAGGCGGGTCTCGATGCGCTGCCGTTCCGTCAGGTCGCGGGCGCTGATCACGATCGCCCAGCCGCTGTCCGGATCGTCCACCTTGACCGCCCGGCACTCGCACGGGATGTGGGCTCCGGATTTCGCCAGGATGCGGCATTGGATGGTCGAGGGATGGTTGCCAACCTCCGCCTCCAGCAGCCAGCCCCGCACCATCGCGCGATCCTCGGCGGGCAACAGATCGATGAACTTGTGGCCGGTCAGTTCACCCGGCGCGTAACCCAGCGGCCGCTGGGCCGACATGACCTCGCCGATGAAGCGGCCATGGCTGTCGAGCGGCGAGATCAGGTCGGACGACAGCCTGAGCAGGTCGCGGAACCGCTTGACCCGGCCGGCGGCCTCATTCGACCGACGCTCGACCTCCTCCGCGTGGTTGCGGTCCAGGCGCGAGGCGAACAGGACCAGCAGGAGCGCCGCCGACAAGGTCGCGAAGATGGCGAACGCCAGCAATGAGACGGGGATGGGCGCCGCCGCGTGGTCGGCGCCGTGAGGCTCGGCCATCACCATCCGGCACGCCGCCATGGCGGTGTAGTGCATGCTGCTGACCGCGATGCCCATGACGACCGCGCCCGCCGCCGCCAGCCAGGGACTGGGCGACGGCTTGAAGGCGATGAACAGCGCGGCGGTCGACAGCACCACGGCCAGCACGACCGCCAGCCCCGCCAGGAAAGGGTCGTGGGTGATGGTCGCGTCCATCCGCATCGCCAGCATGCCCAGGAAGTGCATGACGATGACCCCAGTGCCGACCACCGCGCCGCCGGCCAGCAGCGCCACGGCGGAATCGCGCCACGCCAGCGCCACGGTGAACCCGACCCAGGTCACCACGATAGGCAGGATCAGGGAGACGAACGTCCACCAGAAGTCATAGGTGACGCTCATCGGCATCCGCATCGCCAGCATGCCGATGAAGTGCATCGACCAGATGCCACCCCCGGCCGCTATGGCCGCAGCGGCGATCCACACCGACCTCATGGAGCCTGACGCGGTACGGGCCCTCAGACAGATGTCATAGGAGATGAAGGACGCGAACACCGCGATCGCTATGGAGATCGCGACGATCCCATAATCGTATTCGAAGGTGATCGCCTGTGGCATCAGGAATGGATCCGGCGCAGTTAGACTACTTGAAAGATAGGAACAAGTTAGTCTTAACGCAGCCGGAGCGGGATTGTTTCAGATCCCATACCAGTATCTTGCGCGGGGCTTCGCCGCTTTCAAGCTCACCGCCTTCGCCGTCTCACTCCATCGCCACGCTGTGATCGACCGCGGTTGGGCTGGCCGGTTTCCGCAGCAGCAGCACCAGTGGCATGACGACCAGCGAGAGGATCATCAGCAGCTTGAAGTCGTCGATGTAGCCGATGATCGTCGCTTGCTCCGTGATCAGGCCGTCGAGCGCCGCGCGGCCCACCGGCGTCGTGGGGTCCAGCGCCTGGTGGACGACCGGATTGTCGAACAGGCGGTTGAACGGTGTCACGTGGCTGGCGATGTCGGCGTGGTTGGCCTGGACGTTCTCGGTCAACAGGGCGGTGACGATCGAGATGCCGACGGCGGAGCCGATGTTGCGCGACAGGTTGTACAGCCCCGTCCCTTCGCCCCGTTTCTCCGGCGGCAGGGTGGCGAAGGTCACCGTCGTCAGCGGCACGAACAGGAAGCCCAGCCCGGCGCCCTGGATGAAGCCGACATGGACGATGGTCCATTGCGACACGTCGGGCGTCCACCCTGTCATGTCGTACATCGCCCAGGCGGTCATGCCGAGACCGGTCAGCAGCAGCCAGCGCGTGTCGACCCGCCCGATCAGCTTGCCGACCAGGAACATGCAGACCATGGTCCCCATGCCACGCGGCCCCATCACCATGCCGGCCGTCACCACCGGATAGCCCATCAAGCCTTGCAGGTAGGGTGTCATCAGCGCCAGCGAGGCCAGATAGGTGATGCCGACCACGAAGATGAAGAGCATTCCGACCGCGAAGTTGCGGTCCAGGAACATCCTGGGATCGACGAACGAGGTCTTGCCGACCGACCCGGCGGTGAAGGTGTGCGCCAGGAAGAGATAGAAGGCGGAGGCCGCGACCACGCTCTCGATCAGGATCTCGCCCGAGTTGAACCAGTCCAACTGCTCGCCCCGGTCCAGGAAGAGCTGGAGCGAGGCGATCGACAGGCTGAGCAGGCCGAATCCCATCCAGTCCAGCTTGGCCGACAGGTCGCTCTTGGTCTCGACCACGAAGGCCGAGACGCCGGCCAGCGCCAGCGCGCCGATCGGCACGTTGATGTAGAAGACCCAGCGCCAGCTGACATGATCGGTCAGCCAGCCGCCGATCACCGGCCCCAGCACCGGACCGACCATGACCGAGACGCCGAACAGCGCCATGGCGGAGCCGCGCTCCTCGGCGGAGTAGATGTCGAGCAGGATCGATTGCGACAGCGGCACCAGCGCCGCGCCGAAGAAGCCTTGCAGCAGCCGGAACACGACGATCTGCATGAGTGATTGCGACAAACCGCACAGGACGGAGGCGACGACGAACCCGACGATCGACACCGACAGGATGCGCTTGCGGCCGAACCGCGTCGCCAGATAGCCCGACGGCGGCGTCATGATCGCGGCCGCCACGATGTAGGAGGTCAGCACCCAGTTGATCTGGTCGGCGCTGGCCGCGACGCTGCCCTGGATATAGGGCAAGGCGACGTTGGCGATGGTGGTGTCCAGCGCCTGCATGATCACCGCGAGGATCACGCAGGCGGTGATGGCGCCGCGGTTCTTGACCGGCGTCGGCACGGCCGGGGTCGCCGCGGCGGTGGTGCTAGACATGGCTGGCGCCGAATAGACCGGTCAGGAACTCCGGCACGCCGCGGGCGTGGTTGGTGTCGACACCGACTGTGACGCTCATGCCGACCCGCAGCGGAGGACGGTCGGCGGTCTGGTCCGCTGGAGTGTCGATGCGGATGCGCATGGGGATGCGCTGGACCACCTTGACCCAGTTGCCCGACGTGTTCTGGGCGGGCAGCAGGGAGAAGCTGGCTCCCGACGCCGGGCTGACGCTGTCAACCGTGCCGTTCCACTCGACGCCGGGATATGTGTCGACCGAGATCGCCACGGGTTGCCCCGGCCGCACGTGGGTCAGTTCGGTTTCCTTCGGCGAGGCGTCGATCCAGACATGGTCGGTGGCGACCAGGCTGAAGGCGGCGGAGGCGGAGGACAGATACTGCCCGACCTGGAGCGACGGCACCTTGGTGACGACACCGGCCATGGGCGCCAGGACGGTGGTGTGGGACAGTTGCCGCGCCATCTCGTCCCGCGCGGCGACGGCGTCCTTGAAGCGCGGATGTTGTTCGACCGGCGCGTCGGGATCGCCATTGAGGCTGGCCGCGATTCCGGCGAGCCGCTGCTTGAGCGACGAGATCCTAAGCTCGGCCGTCTGGACATTGTGCCGGGACACGTCGAAGGTCGCCCGAGAGGCGAAGTTGCTGCTGGCGAGCTGCCGCTGCCGGTCCAGGTCGGTGTTGTAGAACGCGAGGTCCGACTGGGCCTGCTCGATCTGGGCCTGCATGTCGCGGTAGCTGGCCCGCAGCGCCGACAGGTCGTTGCGGACGATGCCGATCTGGGCCTCGGCGCGGGCCAGGGAGAGCCGGTACGGCTGGTCATCCAGGCGGAACAGCACGTCGCCGGCCTTGACCACCTGGTTCTCGTGGACCGCGATCTCCTTGACGATGCCGGAAACGTCGGTCGCGATGCCGACCATGTCGGCCTGCACATAGGCATTGTCGGTCGACATGATCCTGCCGCCCGTGACGTATTCGTAACCGCCCGCCACCAGGGCCACCGGCAACAGCGCGAACAGGACGGGGCGCAGCCAGCGCCGCCTGGGCTTGGCCGGCGTCTCCAGGGTGGCGGTGGCGGCCGCCCGCGGGGTGGCGGTGGGACCGGGAGCGGGGTTGGGTTTTAGGTTGGGGGCCGGGGTCACGCGGTCCTGGACCGGGATCGTCGGCTTGGCGCCACCGTCCCGCGCTTCGGGTTCTCTCAGCATTCTCGCTTCAGCCATTGTCGGAAGGTTCCTGAACAGGCGCCGATTGCCCCGCCGTTCATAAGCAAGCATATAATAAGCACGCTTTCTAGATGCCGCAAGGGAGGGCGTAGGCGGAATTTCGCGGTGGCTCGGCGGGGTGTGGCTGGTTCAGGCGGCGGTGGCTGGCTTGCGGGCGGGCGTGAGGCTGGGCTTGGGACAGGGCTTGAGGCGGTTGGGGTCGAGGAGCGAGGAGAACTCCGCGGTGACCCGGTCGATCGCGCCGGAAAGGTCGGCCAAGGTCAGTCCACCATGCGGGCCGCCGTGGGGAGCCGGGTTCGGGGCTGGGATCAGGGGAAAATCCGCTGGAAGGTCATCATAGGTCATCATCCCAGTGCTTTGGTCATGCTCGGCGGCGGGCGGCTCGGGAGTTTCGGGGACGTAGCCGGGGCGGTAGCGGATGGGATCAAGATCCTCATCGGGGTCGCCGGGAAGATCCTCCAAATCGGCGTCGGGGTGCGGGTGGCTGTCGAGCGCGCCGTGATGGTGATGGTCGATCCGCTTGTCCTGGATGACACCGCGCAGCCTGAGGCGGAATTCGATGGCGCGAAGGGCCAGAGCCGGGCGTTTGCTTTCGAAGGCGTCCTCGATCACCCAGCCGACCTGCTCGTCCGCCTCATCCAGGTAAGCCTGATGCGCGGTCCGCCGCGCGGCCCTGATCTCGTCGATCCGCACGCGGATTTCCGGCTGGCGCATCAGGAAGGCACCGCGCTGTTTCGCGCCACTGGCCGAATACCCCGCCATCCTGGCCGCCTCCGCTCCTCCGACGCCGAACGACATGGCCTCGCAAAACTCCTCCTGGCGGGTGGTCAGAAGGGGCCGCTTGGGGACGGCGGCGGTGTGGGTCTCGTTGGTGGGTGCGGCGGCGGGAGGCGGGGTCTTCATGGCGGGCGCCTTGGGCTGATAGGAATGGTTTTTGATTATTATCCTAAATTTGAGACGCATTGCAATGATTTCGATCAGGGTGGCGGAGGATCGGGGCAAAACAGCCGGTGTTTTTCCCGCCCGGCCCTTTAGGTCATGCCTGCCAAGCGAAATACTGGATCGCAGGATCATGAATGACCAACCGACACCAGTGAGCGCAAACTCACCGAGGACGATAACTGGTATGATAGCGGCAGCAACGTGATGCTGAACGTCGACGCCACCTATGGAGGGACGCCGCAGACATGACTTGTCAGGCGGAATCCAGATGAGGCGACGGGAGTTGCACGCCGGTTGGCAGGGATCTGGCCAAAACCTCGATCAACTTTCGTGGCGCGCTGATATGCGGCAAATGCCCATCGGTATCGAGGATTTCCAACACGCTGCCGCGGATATGGTCATGCATGTACTGCGCGACCTCCAAAGGAACCGCCGCATCTCGTCTGGTCTGAATGATGATCGTGGGAACCTTGACCTCGGCAAGACGATCGCGCAAATCCGATCGCATGATCATGGTCAGGATCGACAGCGCGATGTCAGGCTGTATATTGAGCAGACTGCGGGCGAGATCAATCGAAGTGGGATTTTCCCCGCCATCCGCAGCAATCATCCTTGAGAAGCTATCGACCCAAAGCCGGTAGTTTTCAATCAACGGTTCCAGCATGGCTCCGATTCCATCTGGTGTAAAACCGCCGACGTATCCAGGTCGGTTCAGGTACGATGGCGAAGAGCCGATGAGTACCAGTCGCTCGATTGGTGTGGGATGCGCAAGGCTGGCCAACACACCAATCATCCCGGCTACCGAATGGCCTACAAAGCTGCATTTTTTGACCTGCGCGATCGACATGACCGTCAGCAGATCTTCAGCGAAACTTTCAAGCGAAGCATATGAAACCGCATCATAGTAATATGAGTTCGTTGGAACCGAACCGACCATGTCATAGGTGACGACCGCGTAATGTTCCTCAAGCCACGGCCTCAATTTGGACCATGCGGATTGGTTGGTCCCAAACCCATGCCCCAGCACAACCACCTCATCTCCTTTACCAGAAACCTGAACGCCAAATTTATCAAATTTTTTGCTCATGGCGACCTCCCCAGTCAAATTGACAGAGACCGATTGAGTTTCATTGATCTGTATCATGTAACTGAGTTGGTGGCGACATCCACCTAGAAAGGACATCAATAAGAAAGTGGACGAGGGATCAATATCTTCGGTCAGTTTCCGGGCCTGGCAAAACCTGCCGGTCTTGAAGGCGGAACGACACAGTACCATACGGCTGAACGGGCCGGCGGTTCACTCAACGTCATGCCCCGCCAGGGAAGCTGAAGTGGCGCTTCAAGCTCTCAAGGTATTTATTCGATCGTTGACCGCCGCTCTGTTGTCGGTGGTTGTGAGGGGGCACGGCGGAACATCCGCGCGGGAGCCTCGCTCCAACCGATCGGGTCGGTCCGGTCAGGGTTGAAATCGGATTGCCACCGCTTGGCCACCCTAACGGGGCCAGCCGCTCACCCACGCTCGATGGTGAGGTCCGCGATGGCTGGGGGGCGCTGTTGGCGGAAAGGATCGGGCGATTTTCACTTTAAACCCAATCGTGCGGGTGGAGATCATTTCGTACTGGTCGTCAGCGAAGCGGAGTGAGGTACTGTTCTGATGGGGTTCGTAAGACGCCCCCTGTCACGTGGAGGACGACATGCCCGATCTGGAACGCAACAAGGCGACCGTGATTGCCTTCTACGAATTGATGTTCAACGACTGTGAGCCACGGGAGGCGATCGAGAGATATGCCGGTGCCGACTACGTCCAGCACAATCCGCATGTGGCGACCGGCAAGGCTGGCTTCATCGAATATTTCGAGCGTATGGCGCAGGAGTGGCCGGGTAAGCGCGTGGAGATCAAGCGGGCGCTGGCCGAGGACGATTTCGTCGTCCTGCATTGCCTCCAGCGCTGGCCCGGCGATCATGACTATGCCGCGATCGATATCTTCCGGCTCGATGATGATGGCCGGATCGTCGAGCACTGGGATGTGCTGCAAGTCATGCCTGAAGGCTCGGCCAACCCGAACGGCATGTTCTGAGGCGTACTGGAATGATTTGTTGGTGGGTGAACGGTCAGGCGGCGCTCCCGCATGGTGGTTATTTGGACCGAGTCGGATAGCCGCCGATTCTGTGAGGACTGGGGACCTTCCTGCTCGATGGGTCCCCGGATCATGTCCTTTGAGTGCCGACTTTGTGTGAGTCGTGGCCTGACCCAGGGCATCAATCCTCCAGTATCGTCAGACCCGGACTTGATCCCTTGAGCGCTGACCGAAGGACGCCGCATACGCTTCGCGGGCTTCATCCGCTTTTTTTCGTCATGACCGGACTTGATCCGGTCATCTCCTGGCTTCGGCTGAAGTGGAAACTTCAATGTGGAGTTGGGATTCCACCAAGCGATCTCCCGATGACAGATACCCGGATCAAGTCCGGGTATGACGGAGAGGGGAGCGGGAGACCCCAAGATGGCGCCTGTGGAATCAAATCCGGGCCTGACGAAAGGGGAGTGCGGGGCTTTAAGTTAGCGACCATGTGATCATGTCTGAAGATCCCGGTTATTTGACGCGGATTGCGGCGGAGAAGTTTGGCTAAGTCCTTAGGCTTGCCCTCCGTCATCCCCGATGTTCCTCGCCTCATTCGACCGTGAGGACGATCTTGCCTTGGATGTGGCCTTTGGCAGCTCGTTCGTGTGCCTCGCGGGCGGCGGCGAGGGGGTAGGTGCTGTCCAGGACGACGCGGATCGTTCCGTCATCGAGCAGGCGTCCGACTTCGGCCAACTGGGCCCCGCTTGAGCGGACTTAGGTCGCCGAGACGGTGACGCCCAGCTTTTCGGCGTCTCCCGCGTCGGTGAAGCCGAGGGGGAAGATGGGGAACAGGGCGCCGCCGCGCTTCAGCGTGCGCAGGAAGCGTCCGGTGGTCGGGCCGCCCAGGGCGTCGATGACGAGGTCGATGTCGCGCGCGACATCCTCGGGTGGGGTTTTGGTGTAGTCGATGAAGTCGGCGGCGCCGAGGTCGCGCAGCAGGGATTCATGCTTGCCCGACACCACGGCGATGACATCGGCGCCCTTCAGCTTCGCGATCTGCACCGCGAAGTGTCCCACCCCGCCGGCGGCGCCGTTCACCAGGACGGTTTTGCCGGCGAGCGGCACCGGCTGGTGTCGGTTTGGCTGAAGCGGGTTCGGCTCGTCGTGGCCGAGTTCGATCATGAATTGCCACGCGGTCAGCAGCGACATCGGCGCTCCCGCCGCGTGCGGGTGGTCGATGCCGGCCGGTTTGGGCGCCATTTCCGACGCCGGCACGCTGACGTACTCGGCATAGGCCTTGCTGGGTCCGAAGCTGGGGAACCGGACCATGGAATAGACCTCGTCGCCGATGGCGAAGCCCGCGACATCGTCGGCGACCGCCGCGACCACACCCGAAACATCCGTTCCCAGGATCACCGGGAAGGGCACCTCGGGCCGCCACTCCGGCGGCAGCATCCTGTAACCGTCGCGCAGGTACCAGTCGGGAGGATTGACGCCGATCGCGCGGACGCGGACGAGAACCTCGCCGGACATCAGCTCGGGGATCGGCGCGTCCTCGTAGCGCAGGACCTCAGGGCCGCCGAACGCGTGCTGGCGAACGGCCTTCATCGTGCTTGCCGGCATGGCTTCATCCTTCCGTGGAAATAGGATATGGTTAGCGGAGCGGTGCTCCTGATATAAGTGGAGCACTGCTCCGCTTGTCAAGATGAGCCCATGCGAGCAGACGCCAAAAAGAATTACGACCACCTTCTCGCGGTCGCGCGCGATGTCGTGACTGAACAAGGCGCCGACGCGTCGCTCCGCGACATCGCCCGCAAGGCCGACGTTGGGCTGGGCACGCTGTACCGTCACTTCCCGACGCGGGAGGCTTTGCTCGAGGCCTTGCTGCGGGCGAGCTTCGACGAGTTGACGCGGAAGGCGGGCGAGCTTGAAACAAAAGGCTCGCCCGATGAGGCGCTGCTGGTCTGGTTTCGCGAGGCGGTCTCGGTCTCCCACAATTTCAGCGGCGTCATCGCGTTGATGGTCGCCGCCATCGCGGACCCAGAGTCGGCTCTTCATGCCTCCTGCGTCACGATGCGGTCGGCGGGCACGCGGCTGCTTGTCCGCGCCCAGGCGGAGGGATTGGCGCGGACCGATATCGATGGCGTCGACCTGTTCGCGCTGGTCGGGGCGCTCTCGTGGGTTGGCGACCAGCCCTCGTTGGAGCCCCGCGCGGGACATCTGTTCGATGTCATCGCCAGCGCCATCCTGCCAAATCGGCGCTGATCGATTGATGTTGAAACGGGAATGCCGCGGCTCTAGAAAAGGGGCGGGTCCGCAGTTCACCCAGGCGTCACCGTCCCGCGAGGGAAGCTAAACCTGCTTAGTCCCAAGGACCGACACCAAACCTCGTGCCGTGTCGCAAGCCGGTGACCACGACCTCTCCGTCAGGGGAAGGCACTGTGGAGGATTGGTTGATGTCCAGAACACCCCTGCCCCTGATGGCGAGCGATATTTCCGCGTTCGCCAAATCGCTTAGGGGCCAACTCGCCGGGCTCACGGCAGCACCCAGCCATGTCGAATTGCTCAACATGCTGGCGCGGTCGACCGGATACAGGAACTTCCAGCATTTCCGCGCCCAAGCCATCGCGTGCGGGCGGCTTGAGGAGCAAGCCTCCCCGGATGGCTTGGAGCCAGTGGATTATCGCCGGGTGGAACGCGTCGCCGGTCACTTCGACCAGAACGCCATCTTACTGCGGTGGCCCGCGCGGCGGTCGCATCAGGATCTGTGCCTGTGGGAAATGTGGTCGCGGTTCGAGGCCGGGCGGAGCTATGGCGAGAAGGCTGTCAACGCCGTCCTGGAGGCTCGGCACGGCTTTGGTGATCACGCCTTGCTGCGTCGCGAGCTGTGCGACGCTGGTCTGCTCTCCCGGACGCGCGACGGACGGGACTATCGGCGGGTCGAGGTCAAGCCCTCCACCGAGGGTGCCGCCCTGATCCGCCATCTGGCGGGACGGGGCGGCCTGTGATGTGTGATTGGGGCGAGGTGTGACCTAAGCGGCGCTGGGCGGTGGAGTGGAGACCACCGCCCAGCGCCAATAGGCGTCAGCCGCCGTTGGGGGCGGTGGACGTCGCCGTGCTCGTGGTCGTCTGCGCCGTTTGGGTCGTCGTCGTTCCATTGGCCTTGACGCTCTGGGACCAGGCGCATCCGCCTTCCCCAGCGAGGGCGGGTCCCGCCACCGAGGCGGCGAGAAGGAGGGCTGTCGCGGCAATCACTGTACGCATCTTCGGGAACTCCTACGATGTTACGATCACCCCAAGCGAGTTGTGGCCGCCGGTGCCATGTTCAAGGGGTGCCATGTTCAAGGGGCGATTGACGGTCTCGCTGGATGGTGCGGCGAGAAAGATGTCGATGGCTGGGCGTCCAGGCGATATGTAGGCGGGATGGAACCTGACGGCGATATCGAAATCTTCCTCGTGGCCTCCCCCGGCCTGGAATCCGTGCTGTGCGAAGAGGCTTTGGCCCGCGGCTTTCGCGACCCCACGGTGATCAAGGGCGGCGTGACGATCCGGGGTGGCTGGCCGGAGGTCTGGCGGGCGAACCTGGAACTGCGCGGCGCCAGCCGCATCCTGGCGCGCGTCGCCGAATTCCGGGCCTTCCATCTGGCCCAGCTCGACAAGCGCGCCCGCAAGGTCGACTGGGGCGCCATCCTGCGTCCGGACGTGCCCGTGCGGGTCGAGGCGGCCTGCAAGGGTTCGCGCATCTATCACGCGGGTGCGGCGGCGCAGCGGATCGAGACGGCGATCCGGGAGGAATTGGGGGCGCCCATCTCGGATGACGCCGAGGTTCAGGTCAAGGTGCGGATCGACGACGACTTGTGCACCATCAGCGTCGACACCTCCGGCGAGTCCCTGCATAAGCGCAACCACAAGGAAGCCGTCAACAAGGCGCCGATCCGGGAGACGCTGGCCTCCCTGTTCCTGCGGCGCTGCGGCTATGACGGCGGCGAGCCGGTGGTCGATCCGATGTGCGGGTCGGGCACCTTCGTGATCGAGGCGGCGGAGATCGCGGCCGGGCTCAATCCCGGACGGTCGCGGCGCTTCGCCTTCGAACTGCTGGCGGGCTTCGACGAGGCGGCTTGGGCGGCGATGCGCGGTGCCGGGGGTGAGGGCGTCGATCCAGCCCAGATCACGTTCCGGTTTTACGGCAGCGACCGCGACGCCGGCGCCATCGCGATGAGCCGGGCCAACGCGGAGCGCGCCGGGATCGCCGGGTTGACGGAGTTCCGGCAGCACTCGATCAGCGACCTCGTCCCGCCCGACGGCCCTCCCGGTCTGGTCATCTGCAACCCGCCTTATGGCAATCGGGTGGGTGACAAGAACAGCCTGTATCCTCTCTACGGAGCGTTCGGGCGGACTCTGCTGTCGCGTTTCGCCGGCTGGAGGGTGGGAATGGTGACGAGCGAGCGGGGGCTCGCCGCCGCCACCGGCCTGCCCTTCGCGCCGCCGACGGCCCCCATCTCCCATGGCGGCGTTCGCATCATGCTATTCACCACGGAAGCTCTCGCCTGACGGGAACGCAGCGGAACCCGCGCCGGTTGTAGCGTCGTCCCACCCGGGAGTACCGCCGGGCTCATGGGGACGGCATGGGGAGCGGCGCATGGACGGAAGTGGCGAGCGGGTTGACGGCAGCGTGACGGGCGGTAGCGCGGCGGGCGGTGGCGTCGTGGGTGCTGGTGGGGAAGCGGCTGGGAGGAAGGGGCCGACCTACCCGCCGCCGACGGCGCGGGGTATGAGTTCGGCGTTGGAGCGCAACATCCAGGCGTTGCGAAACCGCCGAGAGCGTGACGAGGCGGAGGCGACCCTGCAGGAGCGGATCGCGGAGGCGATCACCCGCTTCACCGGCAGCATGACGTTCGTCTACCTTCATCTGGCGACGTTCGGATCGTGGATCGTCGCCAACCTGGGTTGGATCCCCGGCGTGCCCCAATGGGATCCGTCCTTCGTCGTGCTGGCGATGATCGCCTCGGTGGAGGCCATCTTCCTGTCCACCTTCGTGCTGATCAGCCAGAACCGCATGGCGGCGTCGGCGGACAAGAGGGCCGACCTGGATCTCCAGATCAGCCTTCTCGCCGAGTACGAGGTCACCAAGCTCGCCACCCTGATGGCGGCCATCGCCGACCGCCTGGGCGTGGAGACGTCGATGGACGCCGAGTTGGACGAGATCCAGCGCGATGTCGCCCCGGGGGCGGTGCTGGACGAAATCGAGGCCTCCAACTCCGCGCCGGCGGGCGGCTGACGCGGGGTTGGATCGGTTCGGATCAGACGCCCGACAATCTCGTCTTCGAGATGGGCAGGCTCCTGATCCGCTGGTTGCCGAACGCCGCGATGGCGTTGGCCACGGCGGGCGGCACGCCGGGAAGGCCCGGTTCGCCGACGCCGCCCATCGGCGAGCCGCTCTCCACGATGCGGACATGCACCGCCGGCATGTGATCGCGGCGGAGGATCGGATAGCTGTCGTAGTTGCTCGATTGGCGGACGCCGTCCTGGTAGACGACCTGCTCGAACAGGGCTGACGACAGCCCGAGGGCGGCCGCTGATTCGACCTGGGCCTTGACGATCGCCGGGTTGACGATGCTGCCAGGGTCGATCGCGATCCAAAGATTGTGGACGCGGGCCTCGCCGCCGTCGATCGAGACCTCGGCGATGGTGGCGGTCTCCGAGCCGAAAGGCGAGGCCATGGCGACGCCACGCGCCCGCTTGCCACCTTTCCCATTTCCGTCAGGCGCGTCGTAGGGACCACGCCTCCAGCCGCCGGACAGGTCGGCGACGGCCTGGAGCAGGGCCTTGTGGCGCGGCTTGTCCTTCAGCAGGTCCATGCGCAAGGCGAAGGGGTCCTTGCCGCCGGCCTCGGCGATCTCGTCCAGGAAGCCCTCGTAGAAGAAGTCGTTCATGGAATGGCCGACCGAGCGCCAGAACGCGATGTTGACCGGGTGCGCGACCTTGACGAACTCCATCCCCCGGTTGGCGATGGCGTAGGGCTTCTCGATGATGCCCTCCACGGCGGAGCTGTCGAGCGGACTTTTGAAGACCGCGCCGAACCAGCGGCCGATCGGTCCCTCGCCCACCGTGCGGACCTCGATCGCGGTCGGGTGGCCCTGGGCGTCCAAGGCGGCGCGGAAGCGGCTATGGCTGAGCGGCCGCAAGGCGTCGTTCAGGAACTCCTCCTCGCGCGACCACAGCACCTTGACCGGCCTGCCCGTCGCCTTGGCCAGCAGGATCGCCTGCGGGAACGGGTTCGCCGTCATGTACATGAAGTGCCGGCCGAAGAAGCCGCCCAGCAGGGGCGAGTGGATCGTCACCCGATCCGGCTGGAGACCGGCGGTCTTCGCTGCCATCGCCTGGAACAGCTCGGGCATCTGGTTGGGCAGCCAGACCTCAAGGTCACCCTTGGAATTGAACCGGGCGATCGACGAGGGTGGCTCAAGCTGGGCGTGGGCCAAATAGGGGGCGTCGTAGTCGGCCCCGATGATCTTGGCGGCCTTCGCGAAGGCGGCGGCGGTATCGCCCTCCGTCTCGGCGGACAGGCCCTTGCCGGTCGCGGATTTGAGGGCCGCGAGCATTCCATCGGACGAGAAATCGGCGGCGATCGTCTCCAATCCGGAGGGCGCCGGTTTTGACCAGCGGACCTCCAACGCCTCGACCGCCTTGCGGGCGCGGTACCAGCTATCGGCGGTGACCGCGACCGCTCCGGGCAAGGTGTGGACGGCGTGAACGCCGGGCATTGCCTTGACGGCGGACTCGTTCCCGAAGCCCTCCGGCTCCGTCCCGAAATGGGTGGCGTGCCGGACGGCGGCGTAAAGCATGCCGTCAACCTTCTGGTCGATCGCGTAGACGGCCTTGCCGGTCGACTTGTCGCGCACGTCGAGCCGCGCGACCGGTTTCCTGATGTAGCGGAAGGTGGCGGGGTCGCGGAGCGGCACGTCCTCGCGCGGCTTCAGCGTCAGGGCGTCGGCGGCGAGATCGGCGTAGGCGAGCGAGCGGCCCGAGGATGCGTGGATGACCCGGCCGTCCTCGGTCGCCAGCTCGCCATCCTGGACCTTGAGCCGGGCGGCGGCGGCGCGGATCAGCATCTCGCGGGCGGTGGCGCCAAGCCGGCGCATGACGGCGTAGCTGGAGCGGGTGGAGAAGCTGCCTCCCGTCAGGCGCAGCCCGTTGACGATGGCGTAGTCCGGTCCCGGAGGGGCGCATTCGACGACGAAGCGGGCGGGATCTACGTCCAACTCCTCGCCGACGATCTGCGCCAGCGTGGTGTTGATCCCCTGCCCGCCCTCGATGAATGGGCTGAGCAGCTTGACGGTGCCGTCGGCGTTGATCTCCAGAAAGGCGGGCACCCGCGTGCCCGGCTTGGGCGCCACGGCCCCCATGCCTTCGGCCTGCCCGCGGGCGAAGCCGGTCGGCAGCAGCACGCCAAGCACAAGGGCGCCGGCGCCGACCCCCAGGCTGGCACCGAGGAAGCCGCGGCGGGATAGGTTGGCGATGGCCGGGGTATGGGGTTGGGTGGTGTTGGGGAACAGGTGGTTCATGGCGCGCCCGTCCTCAAGCCGACGCCTGCCGCACGGCGGCGGCGATGGCGTTGTAGGTGCCGCAGCGGCACAGGTTGGTCATGGCGTCGACGATGTCCTCGTCGGTCGGCTTCGGCGTCTCCTTGAGCAATGCCGTCGCCGCCATCACCTGGCCCGACTGGCAATAGCCGCATTGCGGCACCTGGAGCGAAACCCAGGCCTCCACCACCTTGCGGCCGATGTCGTCCCGCTCGATCGCCTCGATGGTGACGATGCTGGCGTCGGCCACGCTGTCGACCGGCGTCTGGCAGGAGCGGGTCGCCTGACCATCGATCATCACCGTGCAGGCGCCGCATTGCGCGATGCCGCAACCGTATTTGGTGCCGGTCATGCCGAGCGTATCGCGGAGAACCCACAGCAGGGGCGTGTCGGGTTCGACATCGACCGGGTGGGACTGGCCATTCACGGTAATGGTGATCATCGCGGGTTTCCGAACAGGGGAACGTTGAACGACGGAGCGTAAGTCGATCGGCCCATGGCTCAAACGTCGAAAAAACCCCTTTTCAGGACATCGTTGTCGCCGTGATCAGGCCCGGGCGCCGCGGCGGATCGCCTGGGGCGGCTGGCCCAGCGCGCGCAGGAAGGCGCGCCGCATGCGCTCGCGGTCGGCGAAGCCGGTTTCCCGAGCCACCGTGTCGATCGGGTGGTTGCCCTCCTCCATCATCACGCGCGCCGCCTCGATGCGCAGCAGTTCCACCGCCTTGGCGGGGGACTGGCCGGTCTCCTCACGGAAGACTCGGCTGAACTGGCGTGGGCTGAGGCGGGCGGCTTCCGCCAGCTCCTCGACCGACAGGGGATTGCGGAGGTTGCCCTTGGCGTGGGCCAGCGCGCTCTGGACGCGGTCGGACTTCGGGGCGAGGTCGAGCAGCGCGGAAAACTGCGACTGGCCGCCGGAACGGCGGTGATAGACGACGAGTTTCCTCGCGACCGTCTTTGACGTTTCCTTACCGAGGTCGTCCTCGATCAGGGCCAGCGCCAAGTCGATCCCGGCGGTCATGCCGGCCGAGGTCCAGACATTGCCGTCGTTGATGAAGATCTTGTCCTCCTCGACCCTCACCTTGGGATAGAGCCGCTGGAGGTTGCGGGCGTGGGCCCAGTGGGTCGTGGCGCGGCGGCCGTCGAGCAGCCCGGCTTCCGCCAGGACGAAGGCGCCGGTGCAGGTCGAGGCGACACGGCGCGAGGTTTGGCTGGCGTTCCGCAGGTGGCCGATCAGGCCGGGCGTCGAGGGGCCAACCACCATGGCGCCGACGATGATGGTGGTGTCGTGCCGCCCTTGGCCAAACGGTTTGGTCTCGACGCCCACGCCGATCGAACTGGGCACCGGCCCACCATTCTCCGAGAGCAGATGGAGGTCGTAGACCGGCTCACTGGCGACGTTGTTGGCGAGTTCGAACGCCGCCAGCACCGACAGGCTGAGCATCTGGAAGCCCGGGAACAGTGGCAGGCCGACGCTTCGCATGATGGCTCTCTCCTCGAAATCCCGTGTCGCTCATCTGGCTGACGATGGCCGGAAAGGTGGCATCCGGCAGATATGGGATATCGCGAGGAAGCCGGCGCGGTCAAGCACCGCGCCGGCTGGTCGGTGATCGGGTCAGGATTTGGTGTCTGGATCGTGGGTGTGGTGGCGGTCCCGCTCGCCGCCGCCGGTACCGACCCAGCTGCTTCTGGAATTGGTCGGCTGGCCGGGTTCCGGATGTTCCGCCGCCGGCTGGTTCTTCGGGTCGTCGGCCGGTTTGTCGGCGTTCTGCTGGCTCGATCCGGGTCCACCCTGATGACGGTTGGTGCCGGCGATGTTTCTCGACATGATCAACGATCCTGCTGGTGGCCCTTGTTGGTGGTGTTCTGCTTGGTGTTGCCCTGGCGGTCCTGTTCCTTCAGGTTCGCCGGCGTTCCACCGCCATCGGGGGCGTCGGCGACGGGATTACCCTCGTGGAGGGATCCGCCGGGTCCCTTGCCGCTGCGGCCCGCTGGCGGTACCGGAGGTGGTTGGTTAGCCATGTCGATGGTCCCTCCACTGGTTGTTTCCTCTGTCGAGAACAGGCGCGCGCGCGGGACGGTTCCACCTTCGGCGCACCCCGCCTTCCTCGCCGGTACGATGGCCAAGGGATGCCCTTACCCCGTTCTCAACAGTGTGGTATCTCATGCGGGGGATGGCACGGCGGAACGACGCTCGGAACGAACCAACGCGACGGCTTGTTTCCGCGTTCCAGCACCAGACCGGGTTCGGCCGAGGGGCTGGTCGGATGAAGACCGCGGCACTGTGGACCAATTCTTGGAATTCCAGAATCAATCATGAGCTTCGAGTTCAAGCAGTTCCACACCGACCAAGCCAGCGCCCTGCTCCGCGCGATGGGAAATCCGCAGCGCTTGCGGATCCTGCTGCTCCTGGCGGAACGCGAGCGGTCGGTCATCGAACTCGAGTCCCTCGTCGGGCTTAGCCAGTCCGCCGTGTCGCAGCACTTGGCGAGGCTGCGGCAGGCCAATCTCGTCCGGTTCCGGCGCGACGGGCAGATGACGTTCTACGCGCTGGATGGCGCCGAGGTGCAGAGCATCCTGGTGACGCTGCACCTACTCTACGGGGGCGACAGGGCACCCAACACACCCGCGGTCAAGCTGGACGAGCCGGCGACCTCCGGCCGGGCGGAGGCCGACCAATAGACCGTCAGGTTCGATCGCCAATCGACCTTGGCCGCTCGCGGGTGGCTTCGCGGAATTCGCCGCCGGGCAGCGTCAAGGTGTAGCAGGTGCCATGGACGTGGGTGACCGACAGGGTCGCTCGCAGGCGCCGAACCATCAGCGCCACGATATGCATCCCCATCCCGATCCCGCCGGAGAAATCCACGCGTTGGGGAACGCCCTTGCCGTCGTCGGCGACGACAAGCTTCAGCTTGTCATCGGGCACCCGGCCGAACTGGACCCAGACCGTTCCCTCCCCCGAACTGTCGAAGGCGTGACGCAGCGCGTTACCCACCAGTTCGGTGACGATCAAACCAAGGGGGAAGGCGAGATCGGCGGACAACTCGACGGGCTCGACCTCGATCTCCAGCGTTTGCGGTGAGCCCCGCGTGCCGGTCTGACCGCCGATCGCCTTGGCGATCTGCTGGCACATCTCGCCAAGGTACCTGTCCATCCTGACGCGGCCCGAACCACCGCCGGTGAACAGACGGTCATGGACTTGCGCCACGGCTTGGACACGCGCCTCGGCGGTCTGGAGGGCCGCCTGGACGGATGGATCGACGGAGCGGTCGGCTTGGATGCGGATCAGGCTCATGACGATGCGCAGGCTGTCGCTGACCCGGTGCCCGATCTCGTTGAGGAACTGGTCCTTGCAACGAAGCAGTTCGTCACGTTCGGCGAGGGCGAGTTCGAGATGGCGGGTGCGCTCGGCCACTTGCTGTTCCAACGTCTCATTGACCAGCAGCAGCGAGGAGTTGGTTTCCTCCAACTCCTCCACCGTGACCTGCAATTCCTCCAGGGAGATCTGGAGTTCCTCGTTGACGATGCCTAGCTCTCTCTCCAACCCGGAGAGGGGCCGGACGGGGCGTTTCTCAGCCGAAACCTGCGCCTCCAGCAACCTGGAATATGATTGGGCGAGCAGATGGCGCAGACGGGCGTTCTCGGCGGCCATCCGCGACTTTTCCGCTTCCAGTTGTCGGTTTTCCTCGACCGCCAAATGGAGTTCCGTCTCCGCGGTTTCGAACGCGGTCTGAAGCTGTTCGTATTCGAGGTCCCGAAACTTGGGCCCGGAGCAAGTCCGCTCGTCCGCCATGTTCAGATCCAGCTCACTTCAAGGGGACACGCAGTCGAGGATCAGGATGCGGCGCCGCCCTGGCGTACCGTTCTTTCGATATTCTGAAGCACGAGTATGCATTGTCCCCGGTTGTTCTCGGCATAATAACTTTGGGCTTGATCGAACATCATGTCGACGCGGCCGCGCTGATCCGGCGGCAGCCGCTTCGCGTCCTCCTGGAGCCCGGCCCACTCGGTCGGTTCGCAAGCCCCGACTGATTGGAAACGGCTGGGAGGTTCGTTTCCGCGCGATACGCCCACTCCTTGGCCCGCGGATTGGGAGGCGCCGCTCCGCGATGGATCGGGGGATTGGGCACAGGCCGCCAGCACGAGAACGGCGGCGATCGTCATCAGCTTGTCCAAGGGTGGCATGTTCAAGGCTTCCAGCTCCGTTGCTCCCCTGTGCAACAGCCGAGGGAGCCGATTAAACCCGTCTGTGCTGATGAATAGGGAAACCCGGAAGAGATATTTCACCCACGACGAACGGCATATGCATGGTCACCGCCAAGCATATCCATCACATCATCCATGCCTTCCCGCGCCTCCCCGCCATATCGGATATGACCCGAAGACGAAACAAACCCATTAGAGAAATGCGATGAATCGGGTTGGCGGGCGTTGTTCTCTCCATGAACGATTGGAAACGCGGGCGGGACGTCGCCGGGCATGCGTCATCGGCCTTTCAGGTGATCAGGAGGGAAATATGATCCGTGAATTCTACGTCACCTGCCGTGTCGAGAAGTGGTTCGTGGACGAGGGCTGCGAGACCCACGGACCGTATTTGAGCAAGCATGACGCCATAGCGGACGCGATCGAGGCCGCCGAACTGTTGGCCAAGCCAAAGAAGGCGATCAACGTCGTCCTGAAGCTGCGGGGAGCCGGCGCCGAGTTGATTTGGACGTCAAAGAAGCCCCGGATCGCCAAAGTCCTCGAGGATGTGGATGCGGTGGGCGGAGAGGACGCGGATCATCCGGACCTTCAGCCGAAGCCGGCCGGATTGGCGGAAATGAGGGTCTGAGCACCCGTCAGATATTGGTCGAACCAGCCGCCCACGCGTCCAGGCGCGTCACGTCATCCTTGGCCTCGGACCAGCCGTTCTCCCAGGCGATGTGCATCGACGTGTCTCGGGAGTGCGGATTGTCGTTGATGTCCAATCCCTCGCGGAACGCGACGAACCCCTGATCGAACTCGACGGGACGGGGATCGTCACCGGGTGGGTTCTTGTCGCCGACGGTCTTCATCGGGTGCCCCGCCCGCGCCTTGATGAAATCGCGGAACTCCGGATAGGCCATCAGCACGCTGTCGTCGATGCCGCTGGGATGCTCGGCCAAGGCTCGTTCGCCGCGCGGCGTGATCGCGACGCGGCCATGCTCGAATTCCTCCAGCAGCAGGGCCGCGATCAAGTGCTCCCGCATCCGCGACAGGTGCGGCAGGATCTCCGCGTCGGTCACGGGGAACGTCCCGCCAACCGAGGCGAGATTGGTCTTCAGCCGGTCGAGCGCGTCGTCCAACGTCGCCGGACCCTTTGCCGCGACCCTCAGCAGGGTCAGCATCATGTCGGCTTCGTGCAGCAGCGGATAGTCCGTCAAATCCATCTCTCGTCTCCCCTGTCGCTCTCCCAACCGCCGCGGCGCCAAGGGGTTCCGTGGATCTTATCGCCTCACGACAGGACCCGCCGCGCGATCTCGCCCACCAGATCGGGCAGGACCTCGAAGGCGTAGGGCATGTGCAGGCGCTCCAGCCGGGTGTGATAGTCACGACCCCAGGGACCGGCGTTGACGATCGGGACGCCGCCCAGCGCCCGCCCCTCCGGCCAAGCGATCCCGGCACCCCAGGGTGGCGTGTTGGCCGCGATGACCGGGATGGCGGTCTCGTCCGCCTGGCCCAGGAAGCTCATGTCGGAGATGCCGGGGAAGTAGCGCGGCAGGCGGATGGAGACGCCATGCCGCTCGGCCACCACCAGCGCCGCCGCCTCGCAGGCGATCTCGAGCCGGCGCGCGTCGCCGTCCTCCCCGAGGCTGGTCGCGAGGTACGGCATCGAGGCGAAGCCGAGGACGATCGCCGGGCCGGATCGCCCGCTGAGATCCCAGGCGCGCTCCGTTATGATCCGGCTCTGCTCCGGCAGGTCCACGTTGGCCGCCGCCGCTTCCCGGGCGCTGGCCGTCAAGGCTTCGGCCACCGTCCCTCCCCTCCCTTCGACCTCGCGCCGCAGGGCTTCGAAGGTCACGACCGGCACTTCGCCCAGCGGTGATCCCAGGCGGTCGGAAAGCCTCGCCACAAGCCCCCGCGCGGCGCGGTCGACCAGGCGCCCGACCGTCTCCAGGACATCGGCCGGGCCGCGCCGCTGGGTCATGACGTTCCAGAACATCCAGACGCGTTCGGGCGTCGTCACGTTGTAGCCGAGCTTGGTGTCCTTCATTCCGAGCAGCGTCACCCCGGCGGTGGTCTCGCCGCCCGTCCGCTCCAGCAGTTCCGGAGCCCATTCCAGTTCGGCCGCCAGTGCGCCGGCCAGAGCGCAGGCGCCCAGCCCCCGGAAAGAGTCCGACGCGTGGGTCGCCCGGCCGACCACCAGCGCGCTCGGCAGCAGCTTTCCGATGGTGCCCAGCGCCACCGCGCGGCCGACACTTCCGTCGCCGTCCTCGACCAGGGCGTCCAGGTTGATGGCCGCCACGATCTCCAATCCCCGGCTGGCGCCCAAATCGGACAGGATCGCCGCCGCGGCGCGCGCTCCGGCGGAGTTGACCTCCTCGTCGGGAACCGCGAGGAACAGCAGGTTTCCGGCACGCTCGGGATCGGCGGCGGCGCTTTCCAGGGCGGCCAGCCCTGCGGCGAGCCCCGCCTTCATGTCCAGCAGGCCGCGGCCGGGCATGAAGTCCAACCCCTCCAGATCGTCCAGGGCCAACCGCTCGGCCGGCACGGAGGCCTCGGCGCGCAGGAGATCGGCCAAAGCCCGCTTCAGCTCCAGCGGCTTGCGGGCCAGCGGCGCCAGATCGCCATAATCATCGATGCCGACGGTGTCGAAGTGGCCGGTCAGGACGACGGTCCGGGCGCCTTGGCCCCGCAGCAGGGCACAGACGCAGGAGCGTTCGTGCGGACCGTCGGGAACGGGGATCGTCCAGACGTCGTCAGGCCGGGTGGCGAACAGTGGATCGGCGCGCAGCAGGTCCACGAGGCGTTCGGCGAACCCGGCCTCGTCGGCGGTCCCCGTCACGCTGGGGATCTCGGTCAGGGCGATGGCCCAGCGGGCGGCGGTCGTGCCGGGAAGTGTGCTCATGACGTCGGCTCCGGCTGGAGGGTCGAGGATCGCGCGGCGCCAACCATGGCGGCACGGGACGCCGCTCGCCCAAGGGGGAACCGATGGGAGTAGCGCCTGTTGCAATTGTTCCTCAACCTATTTCGGGAGCGAAACCATGGCCGATAAGTCGGACGAATTCCACAAGGTCGGCGGCAACACCGATCCCAAGGCGAACCCACCGTCCAACGAGGGCCCGGACGCCGTCCACAATCCGGTCGAGATCAACCGCGGCAACAAGCCCGGCCAAGTCGCGCAGGAGGCCGGCACCACCGAGAAGCCCGAACCCCGCACGAATTCCGGGAAGCCCGGCTGACCAGCCAGCCGGCACGTCTGGCGCGGTGCGCCGCGCTTGTTCGAGAAAACGTGAAAAACCACGGCCCTATGGTCTTGCAACAGTTCCGGAAGGCTTCTACATTACCGGTACTGTCTGCAACAACAGAAAGGAGGTGATCTTGTGTCTAATTGTTCCAAGCCGCTCTCGGGTACAGTGACCAGGGTCTCCGCCTTTGGCGAGATCCACGCGTGATACCACGTCGTAATCGTGGTCCTGTATCGGATCGTGGTTTGACAATTGAAAGGCCGCCCCTCGGGGCGGCCTTTCTTCTTGCGCGCCCGCTGGGTTATCCGAGCAGTTGCTTGAACTGGCGCTCGACGTTGGCGTAACATTCGCACGCCGCCTGTTCCAGACCCGCGCGGTCCAGGACGGTGACCTCGCCGTTCGCGTAGTGGATCAGACCTGCCCGTTTCAAGGTGCCGGCGGTGATCGTGACCCCGGCGCGGCGCACGCCCAGCATCAGCGCCATGAACTCGTGCGTCATCGAAAATTGGTCACCGCCCGCCCGGTCCTGGGTCATCAGCAACCAGCGGGACAGGCGTTCCTCCAGCGTGTGATAGCTGTTGCACAAGGCCGTTTGGGAAACCTGGCTGTGGAGCGCCTGCATGTAGCGCATCAACAGGTTCCGCAGCGCCTCGCTCTCGCCGAACGCCTGCTTGAGCGCTGGTGGGTTGATCCGCAACGCCGTACCGGCTTGCTGGACGATCGCGCCGAAGGAACCGCTGTCGACACCCAGGACGATGGGCAACCCCACCATGCCTTCCGAGCCCACGATGCCGACTTCCACGGCCTCGCCGCTCTCCAGATAGGCGAGGTACGAGGCCATGCCCGTTTCGAGGAAATGGGCGATCTCGATCGGCTCCTCCGCCTCGAGCAGCACCTGCTTGAGGGGCAGGTCGACCAGTGTCAGCGCGGGTGCCAGCCGCTCGAAATCGGCGGCCGGAAGAGACGCCAAAAGGCGGTTTCGAATTTGGGATTGATCGATCCGAGACATTCCCGTCTCCATCATGCTGGATGGGGGCACTCGCGTCGCTCGGTCATCCACCGCCAGGACCCTCTTGGACACCAAGTCTAGAGGGGGAACTCCAGCCAACGACGCAAGGCCCCGATATATTATGCCGGCATCTCCATCTCCGTTCCCTCATCGCCAAGCGGTGGCTTTCCATGACGCGCCGCCGAGGTTTCGGCCCTGATCCTGCGCGACTCCGCTATCACTTGGCGCGACCGTTCGAAAACCTTTCTGGCCCTTTCAATCAGGTCCCCCAACCGGTCATCGTGCTTTTCAATTTTCTTCTCGACCATCGGCCCTCTCCACATCGATGGTTGACGGATAGGGCTGGTGCCACGAGGGTGTCTGTACACTATCGAACATCACCGCCGATTATCCGCCGGCGCGAACAACTGGCGGCATGGGCCAGCGGGTTGCGACGGGCTAGCGCGAGAACTCCGCCATGATGCCAGGGATCTCGCCGGGCAGTTCGCGCGCCAGGAAGCCCAACGGGCCGCGGCTGTGGGCCAGACGCCTGCCGGCTTGACCATGCATGAAGACGCCCCAGATCGCCGCCTGGGCCGGAGTGGCGCCCCGCGCGGCGAGACCGGTCACGATGCCGGCCAAGGTGTCGCCCGAACCGGAGGTCGCCAGCCCGGCGTTGTCGCTCTCGAAGGCCCAGCACTCGCCATCGGGGTCGAGGATGTGGGTGCATTCACCCTTCATCACCACCACCATGCCGAACTCGGTCGCGACCCGATGGGCGACCCGGATGGGATCGGCCTCCACCTCGTCGCGCTCGATCCCGAGCAGGCTGGCCATCTCGCCGGAATGGGGCGTGATGATCGTGCGGCCCTGCCGCCGCAGCAACGGCTCGCGCAGGCCATCCAGGCAAACCAGGGCCTCGGCGTCGAGCACCAGCACGGGATCGGCGAACCGCTTCACCAGTTCCGTGGTCAGGGCGGCGACGGCGTCCTTGTCCATCATGCCCGGCCCCACCAGGACCGCGTCGTTCCGTTCCGCCCGCTCGCACAGCACATCCGCCGCGTCCGGCGAGATGCCGCCCGCCGGTGTTTCGGGCAGGCCGATCACCAGCGCCTCCGGCACCGCCAGCCCCATGTGGGGAGCGACGCTGGAGCAGGTGGCGATCTGAAGCTTGCCGGCGCCCGCCCGCAACGCGGAGGTCGCCGCGAGCAAGGCGGCACCCGGCACCTCGACACTGCCGGCGATGACGAGAACGCCGCCCCTCGCCTTCTTGTCGACGGCACCGGAGGCCCGGTCGGCGGGGTTCGGCAGCGGCATCGACCGCAGCAGCTCCCCCGTGATCCGAGTGGCCGCGGTCATCGCGCCGCCGTGGGCTGGTCGGACTCGGCGGTGACGGCAGCCCCCGCCTCGCGCAGCGGCGCCACGAAGTTGTAACGTCGCAGTTCCATGCCGCCGATCTTTCCAATGTCCGGACTGTAGCCGTATTCGGTGAGGGAGCAATTCGCCACGTCGCCCTCGCGGTCGATGGCGAGGATCTGGTCCTCGGTCATGTTCTCCAGCAGATAGCGCAGGCACAGCACGACGACCTGATGGCCAACCACCAACACCCGGCGCTCGCCATGATGCAGGCTTATGGTGTCGAGCGCGCTGCGCAGCCGCAGGATCACGTCGCACCAACTCTCCCCGGCGGGGGGCCGGTGATAGAACTTGCCGAGGAAGCGGCGGAATTCCGCCTGCTCGGGAAACTCCTGCTGGATGCCATGCCGCGTCAGGCGGTCGAGCACGCCGAACTCCTTCTCGCGCAGCCGCTCGTCGATGACGAAATCGGCGACGTCGACATGGAGACCGCCGCTGGCCTGGATGATCTCCGCCGTCTGCCGGGCGCGCAGGTAGGGCGAGGTCAGCACGACATCGGGCCGTTCGCCCTCCGGCAGTTCCAGGAACCAGTCGCCCAGCGCCCGCGACTGATCCTCGCCGCGCCTGCTGAGGGGAACATCGACATCGCGTTCCGCGATGTCGATCCGGCCCGCTCCGGCGGCATCGGCCGCGTCGCGGGCGACGTTACCGGCGCTCTCGCCGTGACGAACGATCCAGAGTGTCTGTGGCCACCGCTGCCGCATGTTAGGAACCATCCCGGTTGTTCAGAGACACGATCCCTTGTCAACCGCGGCCGACGCCGATCGTTTCGCCGATCGTTGCAAGGCGAAACCAGTGAAACGGTCGGCTTCCGGTCCCCACTTTGGAACCGCCGCCGCACCCCGCCCGTTGGAGTGCGACCGCCGTGGGATGCCCCATGGGATTACCGAGGAGACACACGATGAGCATCCGGTGCCGCTGCCTGCTCGTCCGCGAGGACGACAAGCCCGTCTGGAGCGACAAGGCCCTGAGGCTCGAACCGAGCGTCGGCCAGTGGATCCAGTTCGAGGAGAACGACGCGCTCTCGACCTTCAAGATCACCGAGGTGATGCACACGCCCAGCCTGGAGGGTGTGGACTACGCCTTGGTGCTGGCGGAACACCCCGGCTCACGTGGCAAGACGCTGCGGGAACTGCTGGAGGGATGGGCGGCGTCCGGCCCGACCCGCTGAACGCCGCTTTCCTCTCCGCGCGACCTGGATCACGCCGCCCGGATGCCGGCCAGGAAGCGTTCGACCTCGGACCGCAGCAGTTCCGACTGCTGGGATAGTTCGCCCGCCGCACCCTGGACTTGCGTCGCCGCGGTGCCGGTCTGGGCCGATGCCTCGGTCACCTGGATGATGGTGCTCGACACCTCCTGGGTGCCGGCGGCGGCCTCCGTCACGTTCCGGGAGATTTCGGCCGTCGCGGCGGCCTGCTCCTCGACCGCGGCGGAGATCGCCGTCGTGATCTCGTTGATCGAGTTGATGGTGGCGCCGATGCCGCGGATCGCGGTGACGGCGCCGCCGGTGGCTTGCTGCATGGAGGAGATCTGGGCAGAGATCTCCTCGGTCGCCTTGCCGGTACGGGTGGCCAGGCTCTTGACCTCGGACGCCACGACCGCGAAACCCTTGCCGGATTCGCCGGCCCGCGCCGCCTCGATCGTCGCGTTGAGCGCCAGCAGGTTGGTCTGGCTGGCGATGTCGGCGATCAGGTTGACGACCTCGCCAATCCGGTTGGCGGCGTCGGCCAAGCCCTGGATGGTGCTGTTGGTCTGATCCGCCTCGGCCACGGCTTGGTTGGCGATGCCGGTCGAGCGGGTCACCTGACGCGAGATCTCGCCGAGCGATCCGCTCATCTCCTCGGCCGCCGCGGCGACGGTCTGGACATTGGCGGAGGTCTGCTCGGCCGCCGTCGCGGACGCCGTCGCCTGCCGGCTGGTCTCCTCGGCGATGGCCGCCATGCTCTGGGCCGTGCTGTCCAGTTCGGTCGCGGCGGACGAGACGGTCCTCAGGATGCTTCCCATGGTGCCGTCGAAGCCGGTGATCAGGCGGTCCATCGTCTCCATCCGCTTCAGCCGCGCCGACTGCTCCTCACGCTCGCGCGCCTCCAGCCGTTTCCTTTCGTCGGCGTTCTCCTTGAACACCTGCACCGCCTTCGCCATGGCGCCGATCTCGTCGTCACTCTCGCGCCCCACGACCTCTACCGTCAGGTCGTCGGCGGCGAGCCGCGTCATGGTGGCGGTGATCCGCGTCATGGCGGCGGCGACTGATTTCTCGAAGAACAGAACGACGCCAGCCAGCGCCGCGATGACCAGCGCCAGCACCGCCAGGACGATCATCCGGGAGGTGTCGTAGATCGCGTCACCCGTGGCGCTCGCCACTTCGCCGAGCTTGGTGTTCAGATTGACAAGTTCCAGCAGCTCTTTGGACAGACTGTCGTAGATCGGCTTGGTCTCGCGGAAGAGCGCGGTGGCGGCATCGTTCTGGTTGCCGCGCGACAGCGAGATGATATCGGCGCTTTTCTGGAGATAGTTCCGCCAAGCGCCTTGCACCTCGGCGATGCCCTTCCGCTCCTCCGCGGTTAGATCCATGCCGGCATAGCGACCGAACTGGTCGCCGACGCTCTTCCGAAGCGCGTCGAGTTCGCCCTCGATCGCTCCCATGGCCGCCGAGTCGTCGTTGATGATGTGGGTGGCTTCCACGATCCTGTAATTCGCCGCCGCCACGCTGGCCGCGTTGACCAGATTGGAGCGTGGCATCCGGATTTCAGCGAGGATGCTCGATTGGTCGTTGATCACGGACATCCGCTGGTTGGTAAACAGCCCCAACGCGACGATGAGGACGGCGAGACCAGCCAAAGCGGCGCGCATCTTCGCGCGCAGGCTGAGGTTCTTCATTGGTCACCTGAATTCGTCTAAAGCCAAGATTTGGATGAATGCCAGCCGCCCATCGAAGGTTGGTGCCCTTTTCAAATCGCCCTCTGAAAGGCGGTCCTTGATGATGAAAGTGACACGGAAGAACCTCTTCCAGGCTTGGATCGGAGATTTTCAGAAAATGATTACAATAGTATTTATTCCTGCCGGCGGGCGGGACGTGGAGAACGGTGGGGTCAAGGAATCCTCCGCATTCACCGGCCATGAACAAACCGGGGACAGACCACCTTTTCCGTGCGGGCTCAGTCCGTTCCTACCGGGCGCTTCGCCGGCCTGCCGGGGCTACCGCGCCACGTCCTCCGCCCCGTCATACAAACCGGGGACAGACCACCTTTTCCGTGCGGCTCAGTCCGTTCCTACCGGGCGCTTCGCCGGCCTGCCGGGGCTACCACGCCACGTCCTCCGCCCCGTCAGTGCCGCGACACGCTTCTGGAACGCCTCAGCCCCCAAAGCGAACCCGCCATTGAGGGCATCGCGGATTTCGCCGATCCGGTCCGCCTCCATTCCCCGCTCGAAAAACTCCCGGTACGCCGCCCGCCGCGCCTGCGCTGTCGGGCCTAGCGTCTCCAGGATGCCGTGGGGCGTGATCAGCGCCGATGTCTCGCCGAAGGCGTTGGCGCGATGGCTGGACCAGCGGTGGTCGGCCGGGTCGGCCACCATGCCCGCGCGCACCGGATTGAGTTCCACGTAACGGTAACAGGCCAGCAGATACGAGTCCTCATCGACCGGGCAGGACCGGAAACGCCCCTCCCACAATGTCCCGGATCGCTGATGGGATCGGTTCACGTACTGCACATACCGCTGTCCCAGCCGCTTCATGACACGCGAAGGCGCGTCGGCATCCGTCGGGGTCAGGAGCAGGTGGACATGATTCGTCATCAGGCAATAGGCGTGGAGCGCCACCCCATTGGCTTGGCAGGCGTCGCCCAATTCCTCCAGGTAGACGCGGTAATCAACGTCGGCGAAGAAGCAGTCTCCCCGATTGTTGCCACGCTGGATGAGGTGCAACGGGATATCGGCGAGGCGGAGCCTGGGACGACGCGGCATGATGGGGGCTCGCGGGAGGTTGGCAAGAAAGCCAAACCTGCCACGAAAATGGTGGTCTGTCCCCGGTTAAGCTGGGGATATGGCGGATCATTCCGCGAGGGTTGCCAACAACTCCATTCGTTCATCAGCGCCGACGAAGCCAAGAAGAATCGCGGCAGCCGCCGTGCGAGCGCGGCGGCGCAGAGCTTGGTCATCGTACTCCCCCGCCGTCCAGAACGAGAGGACACCCCTGAATGCGACGGCAAGCTGATCGGGAAGCGTGGCGAGCGCCAATTCCCGCGTGGCATCCGCGAGCCCATCACAATCCTGGAGCGCCTCGGCCCACAGCGCCCTCGATTGAGACGAGACGTTGCCTGGTTCCTCGCTCGGTGCGCCGATCGCCCCCATCACGATCCGGTTCACCGCCGGCGCTTCCAGCATGACCGAGACGGCGACATCCACCGCCGCGAGGACGCGGGCGACCGCGGTTGCGAGACGCGGAGCCTGATCCAACCGCTCCTGCATGAGATCGATCCGGCGTGCGGACAGCGCCAGCATGATCGCTCCCTTATTGCCGAACTGGTTGAACGGCGTGGCGAAGCTCAGCTTCGCCTCGGTAGCGAGATCCCGCATCGAGAAGGTGGCGTTGCCTCGCACGAGCAGCCGCTCCGCCGCGTCCAGTACACGCTCGCGGGTAGATGTTTTCTGGGACGAGGGGGTCTTGTCATCAGTCATAGCTTTTTATATCTTGATATAATAACGAACTCCAAAGGAAACCATCATGTCAGCTTCCAAAACGTTTCTCATCACC
>NZ_AVFL01000016.1 GCF_000576635.1 Skermanella stibiiresistens SB22 | reverse complement strand
CGCCGCGGCATCGTCGGCGAGATCGGCGCCCTGATCAAGGGCAAGGGCTGAGGGCGATCGAGGGGCATATCCTTCATTCGAAAGGAGGCGGTGGTCCTGGCCACCGCCTCCTTTTGATTCCTTATCCAGATTATCGAATTCATTAGGACGCTTGCTAAAGTGTTTCTGTCAAGAAGACCGCAGGTTTTTGTTTCCATCCCGCACACGCTAACGCTTGGAATCCCTCCCCTAAGTGCAATGGAACTGTACGAAAGGTGCATGTGATTGTTTGTGTGCGCCGCAACTAGGATAAATATTAAATGCTGTGTTTTGCCGATTAAAAAACTTTCACGGAAACTTACTTTGCTGCATGTGCGTTATCGTGGTATAGGTGCGCGACAAGTGAAGTTAATAAAGCGTTAATACCGTGTCGGGGCCGAGGCTCGGACCGGAAGCGATAGCTGAGGAGAACACGATGGCGACCGATAAGGACACCACCACCACTCGCACCGTGAAGGACGCTGGTGAGGATGCTGTGAAGACCACCCGCGCCGCCGCCAACGAGGCCGCCGATACCGGCAAGAAGGTCGCCCGCGACGCAGCCGACGTGACCGAGAAGACCGCGGACAAGGCAGCCGAGGCCACCCAGAAGGCGGTCGATCAGGGTGCTGAGAACACCAAGCGTGGTCTGGAAGTCGGCAAGCAAGTCGCCGCCAAGACGACCGAGACCGTCACCAAGATGACCGAGGAGGCCGCTGGCGCCGCCCGTCAGGTCGCCGACCAGTCAACCCAGCGGCTCGGCCAGGTTTTCAGCATGCAGGCCAAGGCTTCCGAGGAAGTCGGCAAGCGCGCCCAGCAGAACCTGGAAGTCATGATGCAGGCCAGTTCCGTCCTCGCCGAGGGTTTCCAATCGGTGATGCGCGAGTGGGTCAGCTACTCCCAGTCGGCCATGCAGCGTAACATCGACGGCATGAACACGATCATGCGCGCCCGGACTATGCAGGATCTCATCGCCGCCCAGAGCGATCTGGTCAACGCCGAGGTCGAGCTTCTGCTCAACAGCAGCGTCAAGGTATCCGAAGTGACGGCCCGCGTCGCCAACGACGCCGCCAAGCGCATCAATGGGCAGGTCAAGCAACAGGTGCTCAAGAGCGCCTGACAACCCGCTTACCTTCGTCCGGACTGGCGAGCGCCGGGGTTCCGCTGGGAGCCCCGGCGTTTTGCCGTGCGCGCCTTATTCCGGCACCAGCCACTCGATCTTGCCGCCACCGGCGCGGGCGCCCAGCGCCGCGTGGAGCGCCGGCAGCACCGTCTCCAGATCCTTGTCGAGTTGCCAAGGCGGGTTGACGATCAGCATGCCGCAGCCGTTGAGCCGCATATGCGTGTCCTCATCGTGGACCGTCAGTTCGGCGATCAGCACCTTGCGGATGCCGGACCGTTCGATCGCCTCATGGAAGCGCCACACGGCGGGTCGTTCCTTGATCGGGTACCATAGCGCGAAGATGCCGGTGGGCCATTTGCCATGGCCCATCAGCAGCGCGTCGGCCATCCGCTCGAACTCGTCGGTCACCTCGAAGGGTGGATCGATCAGCACCAAGCCCCGCCGCTCCTTGAGCGGTAGATGGGCCCTGATGGCGCGATAGCCATCGATGTGCTGGACGCTGGTGTTGCGGTCGCGCGAGAACTCCGCCCGCAAGGTTTCGACATCCTCGGGGTGCAACTCCGCCAGCAGCAGGCGGTCGGACGGGCGCATCAGCATCCGGGCCAACCTCGGCGAACCCGGATACCAGCGCAAAGCACCGCCTGACCCTAGGTTGAGATCGCGGATCGCTTTGAGGTAGGGCTCCAGTGCCGCCGGCAACGTCTCCGCTCCAGCCATGACGCGGGTGATGCCACCCAGGTGCTCACCGGTCTTGCTTGCTTGCGCCGAGGTCAGGTCGTAGCGCCCGATCCCGGCATGGGTGTCGAGCACGCAATAGGGAGTTTCCTTGGAGCCGAGCCGGCTCAGGATCATGGCGACGACGGCGTGCTTCATCACATCGGTGAAGCTGCCCGCGTGGTAGATGTGGCGGTAGTTCATGGGACGATCATCTAGCGCCTGGAGCGACGCCAGACTAGCCTTTTAGAACCGGCCGCCCTCGATGGGCGGACCTGCCTAGCCTTGGTCGGCGACCTGGGCGCGGCGGAAGGCACGGCGCGTCTCCGGAGCGATGGCGGGATCGCCCTGGCGGGCGCAGCGGGCGCCATCCAGCAAGGCGGCGCTGTTCCGGTCGAGGCTTTCCAGGTTCTGGTGGATCTTGCAGGTGTAGTCGCGCTGCTGCGACCGGCTGCCACCATTGTACCGGGCGACGGCCACGCTCCAGCTGCCGCTGTCGGCGCGCAGGCGCTTGAGGTAGCGGGCGGCGTACCAAACATTGGCGGCGGGGTCGAGGATGCGCTCGACCGGGCGGAAATTGGCCCGGTGATGCTGGACGGAGAGCTGCATGCAGCCGACGGTGGCGTTTTGGCGTACCCGCCCTTGCCGGTCGATCAGGTGGCCCTTGGCTTCGTCAGCCGTGTCGGAATAGACGGATTTGCCGTCCAGGTTCATCGCGAAAGGTTGGGGAATGCCATCCTGGCCGCTTTCGACCAAGGCGATCGACAGGAGCAACCCCCGGGGAATGCCGAGTTCCTGTTCCGCTTCAAGGACATGACCGGTGCAACTGTCCGCTCGCGCCGTGCCCAAGGGGATGAAGCTCAGTCCCGCCGCCATCATGGTGGCGAAAAGACCCATGCACCGGATGCTCGATAGCCGGCCAAGTGCCCGCATTGTCCATCTTCCCCCTCGTCGCACCAGCTTGCGCGCTGGCACCGTGCCCCTTGCACGGATTTATTCACCGGCCGCCGATACCGGTACGGCGACCGCCTCCTGGCTTGAGTTTCGAATGCGACACGCGGCATTCGTAAGGATGTTTCACAGATTTTCCTCGAAACGTCAACTCCTATGTAACTCGGACCCGTAAAGCGGGAGAAACCGGGCCGCACAAGCCGCGATGGAATCAAAGCTAAATAGTGGTGGTGAAAAAGCCGGATTGACCCATCGGTGAATGTGCGGCATATCCATTTGGATACATGGCTCCTGGCCTTTCATGGGTTTACCAATCTTGCCCGATCAGCTTGCTCAGGGCGACATCGATGTCGCCATCGTCACGGCCGTCGAGATGGCGCTGGCGTCGGGACTCGCCTTTCGGGACGCTGGCGACGCCGCCACGGCTGAGGCCAGCTTCCGTGCGGCATTGGATATCGATCCGCTGGCCGCTGACGCGCGCGGGGCCTTGGCCGACCTGCTCGCCGACGCCGGTCGCTGGGCCGAGGCGGCCGAGGCCTTCCGCGCCGCGCTGGCGATCGAACAGGGTCGCATGGAATGGCGGGTCAGCCTGTCCGACGCGCTGGTCCGCTCGGGCGACGCCGACGCGGCGATCGAGGTGTGGCGGGAACTGCTGGAGCGGCGGCCTGACAGCGCGGCGGCGCACAGGGCGATGGCTCGGTTGCGCGTCGCCGTCGGGCAACCCCTGGAAGCCCTCGATAATTTCCGCGAGGCTTTGTTCCTGGATGCCGGCGACCCGGATACCGCCGTCGAACTGGCCGAGGCGCTGGTGGTCTCCGGCGATCCGCTCGCCGCCGTCGAGACGCTCCAGCCCATTCTGCGCCGTCTACCCGATTACGCCGCGGGGGTGTTCACGCTCGGCAAGGCGTGGCTCGACCTGGGAGAGCGGGACAAGGCGCTCGGCGCGTGGCGCCGCTGTCTCGACGCCGACCCCGACGATCGGCGCGGCGTGGCCGTCCTGATCGCCAGCGTGGAGGGCGATACGACCGAGACGATGTCGCAGGCCTATGTCCGCGCCCTGTTCGATCGGTATGCCGAGCGGTTCGACGAGGATCTCACGATCCGACTCAAGTATCAGGCGCCCCAGACACTGCGCGCCATGGTCGACCAACTCCTCGGCGCGGACGCCGCCGGCTTGGACGTGCTCGATGTCGGTTGTGGCACGGGGCTGGCGGGCGTCGCCTTCCGGTCGATGGCGGGGCGCCTGCATGGCTCCGATCTGGCCCCGCGCATGGTGGAGAAGGCCCGGCGCCGCGGCGTCTACGACGATCTCCAGGTCGGCGAGTTGACGGCTGTCCTCGCGCGCGAGGCCCACGCCTGGGATCTCGTCATCGCGGCCGATGTCCTCGTCTATGTGGGGGAACTCGGCCCGGTCATGATCGCCGCCGCCGCCGCGTTGAAGCCGGGTGGCCTGTTCTGCGCCTCGACGGAGCGGTGCGACGGCGACGGCTTCGCCTTGGGCCCATCGCGCCGGTTCGCCCATAGCCCGGCCTATCTCAGACGCATGGCGGTGGAGGCCGGGTTGGAGATCATCGTGATGGAGGACGCCGTGCCCCGCTGGGAAAAGGGCCAGCCGGTCCCCGGTTTGGTTTTCGCGGCGCGCCTCCCGGCTTAGACTCTCCCGGCTTAGACCCTCTAGACCTGGACGACGCGGGTCAGGGCTTCCGCGGCGCCTTCCACGTGCCACCGCGCGTTCAGCCGCCGATCCTCATCGAAGTGAAGCGCGAGCCAGTTGCGGGCCCTGATATAGCGCCGTCCGGTTTCGGGGAAGGGGAGCATTTCCAATGTCGTCCCCGTGGCGATCGTCTCCCGTCCCCGGCTGAGGCGTTCGAGGATCCCCGCGTAGAGCTTGGACGGGGCGGGATGCACGATGCCGGACGATGTCAGCTGCCAAAGATCGTAGCCGGAGCCGCGGATCACACCACAGGCGCCCAGATGGATCTCACCCGAGAGGAAGGTGATCCGCATGCCGCGCTCCCGGGCGATGTCTCCCAGTAGCGTGATAAGGCGATGGTACTCCTTTTCATGGACGTAGCTGCGCCATTGGTCGCGCAGATCGTCCTCCATCGACGCTTGGCCGGGCAGCAGGTTGACCAGGCGTTCGACCATGTGGAGGTTGGCGAACACCATCGGCACGCTCGACATGAACAGCAGGTGGTCGCACCCGGTGAATCGATCCAGCCAGCCCGGCAGCAAACCCCAGGTGTCCTCGCCCATCACGCGGCTCTGACTACGTTCCGTCCGTAGGTCGGGCGCGAAGATACCGAGATTTCCGATCCGGAACCCCTGGGTGAAGGTGCCGGTGGCGGCGCCCCAGACGCAGTCGGCGGGATCCTCCACCGCGCAGCCCAGTTGGAACAAGGCGAAAGCGCGCCGCGCCACATCGTGGAGTCCCTGGAACACGGCGCAGTTCCGTTGGTCGTCCGGATGCGAGCCCCACCCGTCGAAGATGTCGTGATCATCCCACATCATGATGGAGGGCACGGTGGAGAGCAGGGCCGCCGCCTCGGCCTGACTCCATTGGCGACAATACAGGTCGAAGTAGAACCTCTCGGCTTGCCCCGCCATCTCCTCGGTGAAGGGTGCCTCCAGCTGGTCCTGCGACGACAGGGATCGCCAGGCCTCCAGGGTTGGACAGTCCGTCCAAACGGCGTCGGCGTAGAGCTGGTCGCCGCCATGGAGCAGCAGATGGAAAGGCAGGGAGCGGTGCCGGGCGTTGAGGTCGCCCCAGCGCGCGTTGCGGGGGGGATTGCCTTGGCTGAAGACTGATTCGTCCTCAGTGCCATTGCACGCCGTATAGGCGATCCTGGGTGCCTCGTCGGTCCCCGGCACCGTCATGTACCAGTGGTCACCGCCAGCGAACCCGAAGCCGACGCGGCTCTCGGCGGCAGCACGAGGAACGGCGAACTCCCAGCGCCAGACATGCCGGTCATCGAGTGTCGCGATGTGTCGAGCGGGAGCGGGAAGCAACACGCCGTCCACCTCCATGTCGGGCGGTTCGGCGGCTCCCGTGAGGACGAATAGGGCGGAGATCCGCCAGCGGTCACCTTGGACGCCCCGGAAATGCAGGACGGGGCCGATCAGTTCCCGGCGTTCTTTCTTCTTTGGCGGCAACGGCATTCAAGGCGCCTGTCGTTCCTGGGTGGTGGATCAAGGAACAACAACGCGGCGCGCCAGCGCGGGTTCCTCCGCGCGGATGGTCGGACCCATGATTTGCCCTAGGCCGGCGAACGTCGGATCAGTCGGACTCGGATCGGCGGCGGCGAAGTAGATCAAGCATCCTCTCGGGAACCGGCTCGTTCAAGACGCCGTCATAGATGCGGTGAAGTTCCTGAACATGCTGACGATATTGCTGGAGCAGGGCGGCGGCCTCGACATCGGTCTTGATGACCAACTCCACCTCCTTCTTCTCCTCGTCGTTCAGCGCGCCATCAAGATAGGCGTTGATGTCGCTCATCGTCAGTCGCTTCATTGATGTACATCCCGGCGCTACTAGGGGCGGTTCACCCCGCAACGGGAACAAACCGAAGCAGGCGGTCTCCTGTGATCCGTGGGCACTCTTGAGACGGTCGAGCACTTTCATGCCATTTACGCTAAACAACCGGATATCCGCAACGGGTTAGCGGATCGCGACCTCCCGGCAAGCATGAAAAAGGGTTGAACCGGCAGCAATCGTGGCGTCGGGTGCTAAACAAGATTGCCCCTCTCCTTGTTCCTACCGGAAGCTTGGGACCGGAGGCGCGGCGGGCGCGCCTCCGGTCATCGGCACCTGGAGTCCACTGGAGCCTGTTCCCGCGCGAGGCCGGGGTCAGGCGGCCATCAGGGTGTTGAGCCGTTCGCGGGCCCGGCACAAGCGTGACCGGATGGTCCCGATGGAAACGTTCAACTTCTCGGCGGCTTCCTGGTAGGGCCTACCTTCGATCGCGACCAACCGGACGACCTTCCGCTGGCAGGGTGTCAAGCTATCGAAGGCGCGGTCGACGTCGCGGAACACGAGGCGGGAAAGCTGGGACGGTTCGACCGACATGGCGTGATCCCAAAGTTCCACCTTGGTCACATGCTTGTCGCGCTGCAGATTGTTGAAGTGGAGGTTCTTCAGCATGGTGGTGAGCCACGCCTGCATGTTGGTGCCCGGCTCGAAGCGGTGGGAGCGGGACAGGGCGCGCGCGAGGCAGTCTTGGGTCAGGTCCTCGGCGCTCGACGCGTCCCGGGTAAGCTTACATGCGTAACGCTGCAGATTGGGAATGCAGTTGACTAGTTCCATGTCGAACGAGTAAGCCATAGTGCGCTCCAGTGGTCTCTTGTTCTTCGAGGGCGGCTCCGGGGAAATGGCGCCACACCCTCAAGCGATCGGGAGTGGGTGAGGTCTGGGCGGGAGGGACTGGCAAGTCCAAACCGCTTCGATATCTCACCGGGTCTTGGTTGGTGGAGAACGTCTCCTTCCGCTCGTCGGCGGGAGATCCACCTTGGAGTGCCGGTGGCAGCCGGCCCTCCCCGGACTCCGCGCCGGTGGGAGCGCGTCGGTCGGTTCCGTATTCTCGGTCACTTCGTGAACAGTCCATACGGTCACGGTCGGCATCGGTGTCGGGCGCCTCATCGATCCGGAGCGTGTCCAGGTGGCACCTTATCTGGGTGCCGGCCGGTTGCTCCGGTGTTGTGCGATTTCAACGCAAGCCGTTTACGAATGTTCCAATCGGGACCTACAAAGAAATAAGTCTTGAAAGTGCAACTAAGCGGTATATCGATCAGCCGCGTCCGGCTTCCCCGTTTGACCTGCCGTCCAAACGTCGTATGAACTCGCGAATGATAATTTTATATAATTCATCCTTTAATCTGAGATCCTCAACGCCTGTATCAATATTGGGGTTGTCATTGATCTCGATGACGAAGATCCCACGGTCGTTCTGCTTCAGATCAACTCCATAAAGACCGTTACCGATCAGGCCCGCCGCCTTGACCGCGATCTCCACCACGGCGCGCGGCGCCTCGTCCACCAGCATCGTCTTGAACGACCCCTGCTCGAACCGGCCATCGCTGCCATGCTTGACGATTTGCCAGTGTTTCTTCGCCATCAAGTATTGGCAGACGAAGATCGGCTGCCGGTTCAGCACGCCAACCCGCCAGTCGAATTCCGTGTACATGAACTCCTGTGCCAGGATCACATCGGATTGCTCGAACAGCGTCGCGGCGGTCGCCTCCAGCTCGCCCCGGTTCTGCACCTTGTAGACCCCGCGCGAGAACGAGCCGTCCGGGATCTTCAGGACGATGGGGTAGGGGATGTCCCGCTCGATCGTGGCGACCTTGGCCTTGTCCACGATGATGGTCTTGGGTGCCGGCACCTTGTTGGCCCGGAGCAGTTCGGCCAAGTAGACCTTGTTGGTGCATTTCAGGATCGAGTTGGGGTCGTCGATCACCGCCATCCCCTCCTTCTCCGCCTTTTTGGCGAAGCGGTAGGTGTGGTCGTCCAGGGCGGTGGTGTCGCGGATGAACAGCGCGTCATATTCCGCCAGCCGCAGATAGTCCTTCTTCTCGATGAGGTCGATCGCGATGCCCAGGCCCTCGCCGGCCTTGATGAACTTCTGGAGTGTCTTGGCGCTGCTGGGCGGCAGCTCGTCCTTCGGGTCGTGCAGCAGCGCCATGGTGTAGCGGGGTGGGGCCTTCTCGGTCGGTTCGCGCCACGTGGCCTTGGTGTAGGCGTCCAGCGCGGCGCGGAAGTGATCCTCCTGGTCGGGCCGGAGGTCGTCCAGCGCCAGCGGCTGGAGCGAATGGATGTGCCAGTCGTCCTTCAGGCGGATCTGGATCTTCAGCATCGGGCAGCGGAACACGTCGAAGGCGCGCCGCGTCAGGTCCTGGAACCGGCGGTCGTCGGCGCTGCCGAAGAAGCTGTACAGGGTGAACGAGGCTTCCGGCGGCTGCGCCATGCGCTTGGCCCGCCGGCGCAGGAGTTCCTCCAGCTCGGGCAGCGCGAAGCGGTAGATGCTCTTCTGGCTGAGATCGAGGATCGTCTTGACCGACGGGATCACCTTGTGCGACCGCGCCTCCGCCAGCAGCGAGCAGTAGTAGCCGGCGCCCAGATAGCTGTAGGCGCGGCTGAGGTTGACGATCTTGGGTGCCCGCGTCCGGATCGTCTCCGGTCGGGCGATGTAGTCCTTGGTGGTGATGATCTCCAGGTCGGAGCGGTCGAATTTGAAGGTGGAGGCTTTGTCGACGATGATCAGGTGGGACGACATTCAATGAATATCCTGGCGATTGTGACCCCGGACGGAGCCTTGCCGCCGGGAGCGTAGGACGACCATGGCCTTCAACTGCGCCTTGCCGTAGCGGGCCATGCGCTCGAAGTCCTTCTTGAGGATCGGCATGTTGACGCGATCGGTGTCGCTGGTGTGCTTGGCCGTCTCGACCAGGGGATCGTGGACATAATAGAACCGCTCGTCGCAGCCGGCGACGACGACCCAGTGCGGAAACTTCTCGCGGTAGATCCGGTAGGAGCTGATCAGCACCACCGGGATCGCCCCGGACGCCAGCAACTCGGTCAGTTCACCGGCGCCGAACGCCCGATAGCTGACCGTGATGTCGGTCTCCGCGATGTCCTTCTGCATGTCCTCCTGGACCAGCCTCAGCACCTCCTTCTTCTCCTCGCTCCGGACGCTGTCCAGGAACAGCGCGCGGTCGTCGTTGAGGATCAGTTCAACCTCGAAACCGCGCCGCCACGCCGACAGCGCCAGCCCGTATGGACCGCAGCCGCCATGGCCCGAGGTCATGAAGATGGTGGTGGACTCCCGCCAGATCCGCAGTTCCAGCGCGCGGTTCAGGTCCAGCGCCGGGTCCAGGGCCTTCATCGCCATCATCAGGGCCGATGGACCACAGGTGAAATCCAATGTTTGTTCATAATAGGGCACCTTGATGCCCCGCGGTCCGGCCGCGTTGGTCAGGCGCTTCTCCAGGCGCAGCGCCTCCATGTGGTCGGCGTAGTAGTCCCGGTAGATACCGAACTCGCGGAACCCCGAGCGCCGGTAGAGCGAGATCGCCGCCTCGTTGTCGCGCCGCACCTCCAGACGGAGATAGACGCATTCGTGGTCCCTCGCCTCGCGCTCGGCCTCGTCCAGCAGGCGCTGGGCGACGCCCTGGCGCCGGAAGTCGGGATCGACCGCGAAGGAGTAGAGCCGCGCCAGCGAGGTTCCGGCGTTGAACAGCAGCAGCACGTAGCCGGCGACGCGTTCGGAGGGAATGCCGGGCGTGGCCGTGGCATGGCTTTCCAAAAGACAAACGGCATTGCCACGCTTGAGCAGATAGTTGAGGTTGCGCCGCGTCAAGCGATCCTGCTCGAAGGAGCGGTTCTCGACCTCCAAAAGCGCCGTGATATCCGAAACGGTAGCGCGTCTGATCCTCTTTGCCGGCCCGTTTTGCTGAACTACTGTTGTATCCGTGGTATCGTCCTGCATCTTGCCCTTCGGGATGGACACCGGCGGCCCAATGGCAACCCGGTGGCCCCTCCATCCTACTCCCTTCCCGGCGACAGGGAAGATGCGGCGAAAATAACCGGGCGCATAGATCCGGATAGCAACGCTTAGGAAGTCTTAACTGAAATAGCGGTACACGGGTAGTCATTCGCGCGACAACACCGACGCGCGGTCCGATTCATGAAGTTTGCAGCAGAAAGTCGCGTATCCATGGACGCACGCTACAATCCGCGAAACCTGGAACACCGGGGCCTGGACACCGAAGCCTTCAAGCGATCCTTCCTCGAGGGCTTGGTTTACACGGTTGGTAAGGACAGTCGTTCGGCGACCCGCCGCGACTGGTTCACCACTTCGGCGTTCGCCGTGCGGGATCGCCTTGTCGACCGCTGGATGGAGACGACCCGGAACTATTATCAAGCCGACGCCAAGCGGGTGTACTACCTCTCGCTCGAGTTCCTGATCGGCCGCCTGATGACCAACAGCCTCGCCAACCTGGGCGTGATGCGCGAGGTCGGCGAGGCGCTGGACGGATTGGGCATGCGCCTGGACGACATCGTCGACGTCGAGCCCGACGCGGCGCTGGGCAATGGCGGCCTGGGCCGTCTGGCCGCCTGCTTCCTGGACAGCATGGCGACGCTGGGTCTCCCCGGCTATGGCTATGGCATCCGCTACGAGTTCGGCCTGTTCGAGCAGCGGTTCGAGCACGGCTGGCAGGTGGAGCATCCGGAGCACTGGCTCCAGTTCGGCAATCCGTGGGAGTTCCCGCGTCCCGAGGTGCTGTACCCGATCGAGTTCTACGGCCGGGTCGAGGAGACCCGCGACAGCATGGGCGAGCGCGCCTACAAGTGGGTCGATACCGAGCGCGTGCTCGCGATGGCGTTCGACACCCCGGTCGTCGGCTATGGCGGCAAGACCATCAACACGCTCCGGCTCTGGTCGGCGCGGGCGACCGCCGACTTCCATTTCGGGCATTTCAACGACGGCGACTACATGAAGGCCGTCGAGCAGAAGATCCTGTCCGAGAACCTCAGCCGCGTGCTGTACCCGAACGACGCGACCGACGCCGGCCGCGAGTTGCGCTTCAAGCAGGAATACTTCTTCACCAGCGCCTCGCTGCAGGACATCCTGCGCCGCTACACCCAGCACCACAGCGGCTTCGACGAGCTGCCGGCCAAGGCGGCGATCCAGATCAACGACACGCATCCCGCCATCGGCATCGCCGAGCTGATGCGTCTGCTGGTCGATAAGCACGCGCTCAACTGGGACCACGCCTGGGACATCACCCAGCGCACCTTCTCCTACACCAACCACACCCTGTTGCCGGAAGCGCTGGAGGCGTGGCCGGTGCGGCTGATCGAGCGTGTCCTGCCGCGGCACATGCAGATCATCTACGAGATCAATGGCCGCTTCCTCCAGAAGATCCAGGCCCGCAAGACCGTCGACAGCGGCACCCTGTCGCGCGTCTCGCTGATCGACGAGAACGGCGATCGCAGGGTGCGGATGGGCAACTTGGCGTTCATCGGCAGCCACAAGGTCAACGGCGTCGCCGGCCTGCACACCGAACTGATGAAGCAGACCGTGTTCGCGGACCTGCACAAGGAATTCCCGGACCGCATCAACAACAAGACCAACGGCATCACGCCGCGCCGCTGGCTGCACCAGTCCAACAAGCCCCTGTCAGACCTGATCACCAGCCGGATCGGCAGCGGCTGGATCCGGAACCTGGAGGAGTTGGAGGCCCTGAAGCCCCGCGCCGAGGACGAGGTCTTCCGCGAGGAGTTCCGCCGGGCCAAGCGGCAGAACAAGAAGCGTCTGGCGGCGCTTATCGGCCGGGAACTCAACATCGAGATCTCCGTCGACAGCATGTTCGACGTCCAGGTCAAGCGCATCCACGAATACAAGCGCCAGCTTCTGAACGTGCTTCAGACGATCGCGCTGTACAACGACATGCGCGACAGCCAGACGGTCAACTGGGTGCCCGTCACCAAGATCTTCGCCGGCAAGGCGGCTCCCTCATATCACATGGCGAAGCTGACCCTGAAGCTGATCAACGACGTCGCCAAGGTGGTCAACCAGGATCCGTCCGTCCGCGGCCTGCTGAAGATCGCCCTGCTGCCGAACTACAACGTCACCCTGGCCGAGGTGATCATGCCGGCGGCCGACCTGTCGGAGCAGATCTCGACGGCGGGCATGGAGGCGTCGGGCACCGGCAACATGAAGCTGGCGCTGAACGGCGCGCTGACGATCGGCACGCTGGACGGCGCCAACGTGGAGATCCGCGAGGCCGTCGGCCCCGAGAACATCTTCATCTTCGGTCTCAACGCCGAGGAGGCCGGCTCGCTGCGCCACGGCAATTACAACGCGCGTGACGTCATCGCGGCGAACCCGCCGCTCAAGCGGGCACTGGACATGATCGCCAGCGGCGTCTTCTCGCCGGATGATCCCCACCGGTATCGCCCGCTGATCCAGGCCTTGACCGACGGCGGCGATCCGTTCCTCGTCACCGCCGATTTCCAAGCTTACCGCGAGGCGCACGAGGCGGTCGCCGACCTGTACCGCAACGCCGACCAGTGGACCCGCAAGGCGGTGATCAACACGGCGTCGATGGGCTGGTTCTCCAGCGACCGGACCATCGGCGAATACGCCAAGGACATCTGGGACGCCGTCCCGGTCCTGCCGGAGGACTGAGCGCGACACCCCCGGCGCTCCGCGTCCAAGGGGTGCCGCATTTCGTTGGGGTGAGCAAGCCCGCCCGCGGTGTCAACCACCGCGGGCGGGCTTTCGCTTTTCGGATAGCCTGGGCGCGCAACCCTGCCATGACAGCATGCCGCAGGGGGCGTAACATTGAAATCGCCTCTGGTAATTTCCGGAAAAGGTGCTATCTACACCCGTGTTGAGTGGCTTGGGCCCCCGACGGTCGGCATGGTGCCGTATCCGCATTTCGGCCCCTCGTGCCTTGCGGATATTGTATTGCTGGACCATCGGCCGCGACTTTTCGCCCGATCGCCCCGCTCCCTCATTCTCCGAAAGCAGCCGCTCGTTGCGCGCGACGCCTCCCCGCCGGATACGCCGACGGGAGCGCCGCTTTTGTCTTGTCCCAAAGTGGTGGCATGTGCCTCCGCTCTGTGGACGCACGTATCGAGGATTACGTTTTTGACCATGACTTTCGCTGAGCTCGACCTGCACCCGACCCTCCTTCAGGCCGTTGAAGCCGCTGGCTACAACGAGCCCACGCCAATCCAGGAGAAGGCTATTCCCCTGGCGCTGAGTGGTCGGGATCTGGTCGCGTCGGCCAATACCGGAACCGGCAAGACCGCCGCGTTCGTTCTTCCGGCCCTTCAGAAGCTGAAGACGCCGCGCCCGGCCGGCAGCTTCGGACCCCGCGTCCTGGTGCTGTCGCCCACCCGTGAACTGGCGACCCAGATCCTGGACGCCGTCCGCAAGTATTCCAAGTTCGACCGGGTCCAGACCGGCGTGATCCTGGGCGGCATGCCGTACCGCGAGCAGCTCCGCATGCTCGAGCGGCGCGTCGACCTGATCGTCGCCACTCCGGGCCGTCTGATCGACCATCTGGAGCGCGGCCGCGTCAACCTGTCGGGCCTGGAACTGCTCGTCCTGGACGAAGCCGACCGCATGCTGGACATGGGCTTCATCGAGCCGGTCGAGCAGATCGCCGCCGCCTGCCCGGCGACCCGCCAGACCCTGATGTTCACCGCGACCTGCGATGGTCCGATGGAGCGTCTGGCCGCCCGCCTGCTGAAGAACCCGGAGCGGATCGACATCGCTGGCCGCAACGTCAGCCATGACACGATCGACCAGCGTCTGCTGCGCGCCGACGACCTGGGCCACAAGCATCGCCTGCTCGACCATCTCGTCACCGCCGACGCCGCTGGCAAGACCATCGTCTTCGCCGCGACCAAGCGCGACGCCGATCGTCTGGCGGAGGAGCTTTGCGCCAAGGGTCACGCCGCCGGCGCGCTTCATGGCGACATGAAGCAGCATCAGCGCAACCGCACGATCGAAGACCTGCGCCGCGGCCGCATCCGCCTGCTGATCGCGACCGACGTGGCCGCGCGGGGCATCGACATCTCCGACATCACGCAGGTCATCAACTTCGACCTGCCGAAGATCGCGGAGGATTACGTCCACCGGATCGGCCGCACCGGCCGGGCCGGCGCCACCGGCAACGCCTTCTCGTTCTTCACCCGGAACGATTGGAAGCAGGTCAAGGCGATTGAGCACTTCATCGGCAAGCCGCTGACCAACCATGTCATCGCCGGCCTCGAGCCGACCGAGCGTCCGCGTGGCGCCAGCGCTCCCGGCGGCTACGCCAAGCGTCCGTATCGTGGTGGCGGCCAGGGTGCCGGCGCTCCGGGCGGCCGCGGCGGCTTCGGCGGCCAACGCCGTCCGGACGGCGCTCCGGGTGAGCGCGCGCATGGCCATGCCGAGCGTGGCGGTCACGGTGACCGGCCGCACGCCGAGCACCGCAACGCCGGTGGCGATCGTCCGCATGGCGAGCGCGGCGGCTACAACCCGGTGCGTCGCGACCGCGACCATTCGGCTGGTGGCGGCCGTCGCGGGTACTCGTCGGCCAGCTAAGGCTGGTAGGACGATCCGGTACGGTTGGTAAGCCAGGAGAGGCATCTCATGAGTGATCTGCAGGATGCCGTCTCCCGGCGCCGGACGTTCGCGATCATCGCGCACCCCGACGCCGGTAAGACGACCCTGACCGAAAAGCTGTTGCTGTTCGGTGGTGCGATCCAGCTCGCCGGCGCCGTCAAGGCGCGTGGCGAGCAACGGCGCGCCCGGTCGGATTGGATGAAGGTGGAGCGCGAGCGCGGCATTTCGGTGACCGCCTCCGTGATGAACTTCGACTACGACGACCGGACCTTCAACCTGGTGGACACGCCAGGCCACGAGGATTTTTCCGAAGACACCTACCGCACGCTGACAGCCGTCGACAGCGCCGTCATGGTGATCGACGCCGCCAAGGGCATTGAGACCCAGACCCGCAAGCTGTTCGAGGTCTGCCGACTGCGCGACGTTCCGATCATCACGTTCGTCAACAAGATGGACCGCGAGGCCCGCGATCCGTTCGAGTTGATCAGCGAGATCGAGGAGACGCTGGCGATCGACGTGACGCCGGCCAGTTGGCCGATCGGATCGGGCCGGGACTTCCTGGGCTGCTACGATCTGTTGCGCGACCAATTGATCCTGATGGACAAGCGTCAGGGCGATGTCGCGAGCCAGGGCGTCAAGTGCGAGGGCTTGGACGATCCCAAGCTGGACGAGTTGCTGCCGGCCCACGCCGTCGCGACCCTCCGCGAGGAGGTCGAGATGGCGCGCGGCTTGTGCCCGGAATTCGATCTCGAATCCTACCGCGCCGGCCACCTGACGCCGGTGTTCTTCGGCAGCGCCATCAATAATTTCGGCGTTCAGGAACTGTTGAAGGGCCTGGGCGAACTTGCCCCGCCGCCGCGGCCGCAGCCGGCCGACGGACGGATGGTCGAGCCGGACGAGCCGAAGGTTACCGGCTTCGTGTTCAAGGTCCAAGCCAACATGGACCCGAACCACCGCGACCGCATCGCCTTCTTCCGTCTGTGCTCCGGCCATTTCCGCCGCGGCGTCAAGCTGAAGCACATGCGGTCGGGCAAGCTGCTCGCCGTCAACAACGCCGTCCTATTCCTGGCGCGCGACCGGGAACTGGCGGAGGACGCCTGGCCGGGCGACATCATCGGCATCCCGAACCATGGCTCGCTTCGGATCGGCGACACGCTGACCGAGGGTGAGGATCTGCGGTTCACCGGCGTGCCGAGTTTCGCGCCGGAACTTCTGCAGCGCGTGCGGCTGGATGATCCCATGCGGGTCAAGCATCTGCGGAAGGCGCTGGAGCATTTCGCGGAGGAGGGGGCCAGCCAAGTCTTCAAGCCAATGCTGGGCTCGGATTGGCTGGTTGGCGTGGTCGGTCAGCTTCAGTTCGAGGTCTTGGCCGCGCGGATAGAGGCGGAATACGGCATCGCCGCCCGTTTCGAAACAGCGTCGGTCGACGCCGCCCGGTGGATCGAATGCGAGGACCCGGTCGAGATGAAGCGGTTCGTCGACTCGAACCGCGCCAATCTCGCCGAGGACCACGACGGTGCGCTGGTCTTCCTGTCGCGCAACACGTGGCACATGAACCGCACCCAGGAGGACTTCCCCAAGGTGCAGTTCCTCAAGACTCGCGAGCAGAACCGGATCGTACAGCAAGCCGCCGCGCAATAGGCGCGGCGGCCCCTCAGCGTCATCGGGCCGCTTTATCGGGCCGCGATCCTCGGCCGCCTGCTCACACCGCTTCCAGGGCTTCCAACTTCTCCTCGATCGACGCCTGCTCACCACTGCAGACGCGGTCTTTTCCCGCTTGTTTGGCCACGTACATCCGATGGTCCGCGATTTCCACCAGATGGTCGGCTGTCAGGGGATCTTCCGCCAGGGCTTCGGCGACTCCGATGCTGGCGGTTTGAGGCTTGCCATCGGGTCGCATTCCCAGGCCGAACGACCGCAGGCGCCTCAGCGCCGATAAGGCGCCGGGGGTGTCGGTATCCGGCATCACGACCAGGAACTCCTCCCCACCCCAGCGGATCACCAAATCGCCCTGCCGCAGGCCGGTCAGCAAGGCTTGGGCCGCGTCGCGCAGCACCCGGTCGCCCCCCTCGTGGCCGAAGCGATCGTTGACCTTCTTGAAATCATCCAGGTCGATGAAGACCAGCGACAACGGGCGCTGGTTGCGCCGCGCGTTGCCGAACTGGAGATTCAGCATTTCCTCGCCGATCCGGCGGGCATAGGCGCCGGTGAGCTTGTCGTGCGAGGACTGGCTGACCAGCGCCATCAGGAAGTGAAGCTGGCTCATCGCCGCCAGCGTCGCGACCGACGAGAGCAGCAGCAGAAGCCACATGGCGCCGAGATAGGAATTGAACGGGAAGATCGCCGAGCCGTAGACACCGGCGGTCAGATGGGCGAGCAGCAGCGGCGTCGCGAAGACCACCCCCTCGATCGCGGTGATCGGGAAGACGCTGAGCCCGGCGCACATGACGAAGGGCAGGAACGCGTAGCCCGCCGCGATGGCCGCCGCCGCGCTGGTGGGGTCGAACTCGTTGACCATCGGATGCGACGCGATGAAGAACAGGGTGGGCACCGACAGCAGCCAGCCCAGCGCCGTCCAGGCGTGCCTGATGCCGTCACCACCCTTGTACCACAGCGCCAGAGTGCCGAAGGCGATGCTGGCGGTGATCCGGAGCGCGGCGAGATAACCCCACTGCGGCCAAGCGAACAGATACATGTCGATGGCGATCCAGATCGGAGTCAGGATCGAGAAGACCCCCGCGACGATCCGGGCTCGCGAGACGATCAGCGCGGCGCGCCGCCGTTGGATCACCGGCGAGTGTCTCCTCGGTTCGATCAGGTCGTGAACCTGCGCCAGGGAGATGTCGCCATCGATGTTCGCCAAAGTTTTGTCGGCGATCTGGACCAGGAGTTTGGAGAGTTTTTGTTTCACGCCTTCGCCCGCAAGGCCTTGGTCTATTTTGCGGGATTATACTAAAATAAGCCCTACATTGGTAGGGTTTTTCAATCGGACAGCGGCTCTACATCCACCTCCACATCCAGGGAGTGGCCCCAGCCACCCAGAATCACGCCTCTGACGGGACTGACATCGTCATAATCGCGACCCCACGCGAGCGTGATGTAGTCCGTGTCGGCCGGCTTGTCGTTGGTCGGGTCGAGATCGACCCAACCTACCTCGGCGCCGCACCAGACCGAGAACCAGGCATGCGACGCGTCGGCGCCGATCAGCCGCTCGCGGCCCGGCGGCGGGTATGTCCGCAGATAGCCGCTGACATAGCGGCCGGGCAGTCCAAGCGAGCGCAGGCAGCCGACACCGAGATGGGCGAAATCCTGGCAAACACCGCGTTTGTGGGCCAGCACCTCGGCCAGGGGCGTCGCGACTGAGGTCGCGGTCGAATCGAAGGTGAAGTCCTCGTATATCCTGTGCATCAGATCGAGCGCCGCTTCGGCCACGGGACGATCCGCCGGGAACGAGGGCGCCGCGTAGGCCGCCAGATCGGCCGACGCCTTGACCATGACGCTGTCGAACAGGAACTCGTTGGCCTCGATCGCCTCCAGGCCGCGCGGCGCTCGGGCGGTGTCGCGGACCTTCTCCCATGTGGGCGAGGCGGCCGCGTCCAGCCCGGTCGGCGGCTTCACCTCCAATTCGATGACCGACTCGATGACCAGGGACCGATGGGGAGCCTGGACCGCGAAGTATTCGGACGGGTTGCCGAAATAATCCGTCCAGGCGTTCCGCACCGCCGGTTCCGGTTTGATCGTCAGGCTGATGGACGAGCAGGTTTGCCGCAGATGCTCGCGCGGGAGCAGGTGGACGATGTGCTGCGACACCGATACGCCGTCACCATAGTGATAGCTGGTGGTGTGCCTTGTCCGGTAGCGCATCGCCGCCGCGGCGGTCGGCTTCCCGGCCTCAACCTCGGGCTCCGCGCCCGCTTCAAGCTCCGCCCCAGCGTCAAGCTCCGCCTCCGCCGCGGTTTCTGGCGCGGCCTCGGTGACGGCCGGCGCATCCGGCGTCGGCTCGGGAAGGTCGGGCGACTCCGCCGCGGTGACGGGGTCAGGCGGGGCGGGAGAAGGCATGGCTGAAATAGGCATGGGCCAACAGGTTGGAGATTTCCGGCAGCCGGTCGGCCAGACTATTGAGCGCGCCGCGCAGCGCGAAGCGGTCGCGGATGATGTCGGGTTCGCGCAGCATCTCGCGCGTGTCCTCGATCAGGCGGATCGCCGCCGTGATCGGGCTCTGGTTGACCCGCAGGTTGACCACCGGCGGACGCGGCAGCGCCGCCAGATGGCGCGCCAGATGGGACAGCTGATAGGCCAGCGCGCGCGGGTTCGACTCGTCGCACAGCAGCAGGTACAGCACCGGCGTGCGCTGCGCGGTCGTGTAATAGCGCTCCCGGTAGGTCATGAAGCTCTCGCCCAGTTCCAGCAGGATCTCCAGCACGGCGGCCTCGTCAGACGCGCCGTCGCTGATCCGGGAGCCGCGCATCAGCGCGACGCAGTTGATGCCGCGCTCCAGGCGCCTGCCGATGTCGAGGAATCGCCAGCCCGGACCGCGCGTCATGCTCTCCTGCTCCAGGCCGGCCAACGCCGCCAGCGTGGTGATCATGTCATCCAGCCGCAGCAGCATGGCGGTGTCGATCCGCGCCCGCGCCGGCGCCGGTTCGCACTGCCGATCCAACTGCGAGATCACCCGCCACATGTCGAGCGAGAGCCGGTCGCGGACGCCGGCCGCCGTGCGGTGCAGGCGCTGGATGTTGGCGCGCAGGCTGTTGGGATGGCCGCCATCGAACACGGCGCCCTGGAGCGCCTGGCGCAAGCCGCGTCCCGTCCCCCGTTCCGCCATGTCGGCGAGATCACGGGGCACCATGCCGCTCCAGTCCATCAGCCGCATCAGCGGCACCAGCTCGTCGCCGGCGCCAGGCCGCGTTCCGTCGGACAGCCGGGTGTAGACCCCGCGCAGGATCCTCAGCGTGCTTTCCGACCGCTCGGCGTAGCGCCCCAGCCAGAACAGTCCGTCCGCGACCCGCGACGGCAGGTCGCCGCTTTGTGATTTGAACTCGACATCACGGGACGCCACGGTGCGCGGCGCCGTGTTGCGGACCTCGGATGGAACGCCTTGGACGCGCGGCGCCGCCGCCCGCCCCTCGGCGGGGCCCTTGGCCAGTACCCAGGTGTCCTTGCTGCCACCCCCGTGCTGCATCGAGACGATCAGCCGGCCGGGAGTCGCCGACATCCGGGTCAGGCCGCCGGGCATCACCGTGTATCCGCCACCGGGCTTGGCGGCCAGATAGACCCGCATCACCAGTGGGCGGGGCTGCAACCCGCCGTCGATCCAGGTCGGCACGGTCGAGAGGCCCAGCTGCTCCTGGCCGATGAAATCGCCCGGCCGGGCTTTTATGTTGGCGACCATCTCCTGGCGTTCCAGCCGCGTCAGCGACGATCCGAACACCGGGTTGGAGCCGAGATGGGCGAAGGCGGGCTTGATCACCAGACGATCGAGGTGCTCGATCACATAGGTCCGTTCCTCCTCCTGCCCGCACCACCACATGGCGACACCGGGCAGCTTCAACTGCTCGCCCATCAGGTGGCGGCACAGCATCGGCAGGAACGGCTTGAACGACAGCGACTCCACCAACCCGCTGCCGAGCGCGTTGGCGACCGTGACGGTGCCGGCCCGCACCGCCTGGACCAGCCCCGCGACGCCCAGCGAACTGTCGGCGCGCAGTTCCAGCGGGTCGCAATAGTCGTCGTCCAGGCGGCGCAGGATCACGTCGACCGGCTCCAGCCCGCTCAGCGTCTTCAGGAACACCTGCCGGTCGCGCACGGTCAGGTCGCCGCCCTCGGCCAGCGTGATGCCCAGGTGGCGCGCCAGATAAGCGTGCTCGAAATAGGTTTCGTTGTAGGGACCGGGCGTCAGGAGGACGATGCGCGGGTCGTCGGTCGGGCGGGGCGCCAGCTTGACCAGCATCTCGCGGAGCGTGGTGAAGAAGGGCGCCAGCGTGCGGACATTGCAGTCCTTGAAGGCGTCGGTCAGCACCCGGCTGACCACGGCCCGGTTCTCCAGCGCGTATCCGGCGCCGCTGGGTGTCTGGGTGCGGTCGGCCAGCACCCACCACCGCCCGTCGGGCGCCCGCGCCAGATCGGCGGCGTAGAGATGCAGGAAGATGCCATTGGTCGGCGTGGCGCCGTGACAGGCCCGCTGGAACCCCCGGTCGGAGAACAGCAGCGAGGGCGGCAGGCGGCCGGACCTTATCAGGTCCTGGGGACCATATAGGTCGGTCAGGATGGCGTTGAGCAGGGAGGCGCGCTGGGTCAGCCCCGCCTCGATGGCGTCCCACTCGTCCGCCGGGACAAGCAGGGGGATCATGTCGAGCGGCCAGGGCCGTTCCATGCCCTGCGGGTCGCCGTAGATGTTATAGGTTACGCCGTTCTGGTGGAGGAGCCGGCGTGCCGCCTCCCACCGCTCGGCCATCAGCGACGGTTCGAGCGCTCCCAGGCCACCCATGAACTTCTGCCAGTGCGCGCGCAGCCGTCCACCCCCGGTGACCATCTCGTCATAGACCGGGCCGGTGCCATAGTGGAGCGCGTGGGCGTCACCGAACAGGGAACCCTGTCCGGTGACGGTGCGGTCTTCTTCGGATGCTAACGCTTCAATATCAGCCAAGGCGCAGGTCGAGGGTCAAGGGAAACTCCAGGTTCCGCCGCTCGGGCGGCGTCTCCATAGGACCCGGAGTGTGACCGAATGGGAAGAAGCGGGCAAGCCGCCGTCCTTCGGCCTCGTGGGCGTTAACCGGGAATGTCTCGTGATTCCGGCCGCCGGGATGGGAGACATGGTACGAGCAGCCGCCGACCGAACGGCCCGACCACGTGTCCAGGATGTCGAACACCAGCGGGCTGTGGACCGGGATGGTCGGGTGCAGGCAGGAGGGCGGCTGCCAAGCCCGGTAGCGCACCCCAGCGACGAATTCACCCTCCACACCCGTGGGATGGAGCGGAACCCGGCGTCCGTTGCAGACGACGGCGTGACGCGACCCGGTCATGCCGCCGATCTTGACCTGGACCCGTTCGACCGAACTGTCCACGTATCGCACCGTGCCGCCGCCGCCCGGCTCCTCGCCCAGCACGTGCCAAGGTTCGAGCGCTTGGCGGATCTCCATCACCATGCCGCGATGCGCCACTTCGCCGCACAGCGCGAAGCGGAAGTTAACGTGTGGGGCGAACCACTCGTCCTGGATCGGATAGCCATGCTGCCGCATGTCGGACAGCACGTCCGACAGGTCCTGCTGGATGAAGTGCGGCAGCATGAACCGATCGGCCAGCTCGGTGCCCCAGCGCACCAGCTTGTTCTTGTAGGGCGTCTTCCAGAAGCGGGCGATCATGGCGCGGATCAGGAGCTGCTGCGTCAGGCTCATCTGGGCGTGCGGCGGCATCTCGAAGGCGCGGAACTCGACCAGCCCCAGCCGTCCGCTGCTGCTGTCCGGAGAATACAGCTTGTCGATGCAGAACTCCGCCCGGTGGGTGTTGCCCTGCATGTCGGTCAGCAGATGGCGCAGCACCCGGTCGACCAGCCAGGGCGGGCAGAATCCACCATCGGCGGCGTGGTCGATCTGATTGAAGGCGATTTCCAGCTCGTATAGAGAATCGTTCCGCGCCTCGTCGATCCGCGGCGCTTGGCTGGTCGGGCCGATGAAGAGGCCGGAGAAGACATAGGACAGCGACGGGTGGTTCTGCCAGTAGGTGATCAGGCTGCGCAGCAGGTCGGGCCGGCGCAGGAACGGGCTGTCGTTGGGCGTGGCCCCGCCGACCACCACGTGGTTGCCACCGCCGGTGCCGACATGCCGCCCGTCCAGCATGAACTTCTCGGTCCCCAGCCGCGCCAGCCGCGCCTCCTCGTAGAGGGCGACGTTGTTGCGGACCAGCTCGTCCCAGGTGTGCGAGGGATGGATGTTGACCTCGATCACGCCGGGGTCCGGGGTGACGGCCATGCTGTTGAGGCGCGGATCGCGGGGCGGCTGATAGCCCTCCAGGATCACCGGCATGTTCAGTTCCACCGCCGTCGCCTCGATCTCCGAGACCAGCGCCAGATAATCCTCCAGCATGCTCATGGGCGGCATGAAGATGTAGAGCTTGCCGTCGCGCGCTTCGCAGCACAGCGCGGTGCGGACCACCCACCACGCCGACTTGCCGGCTTCCGGCACCTCCGTCCGCACCTCCGCCATGGCCTGATAGGCTTGGCGGCGCAACGCCTCGGGCTTCGGCGGCTCGATCGTGCGCTGGCGCAGCGGCACCGTGTTGGGGGGCAGGGGGGCCCGGTCGTCGAACGGGTCCTGCTCCCACGAGAACGGGTAGTCCCGCATGTCGACCCAGGGCAGCGAGCCCAGCGGCAGGCGATAGCCCAGCGCGCTGTCGCCCGGCGCCAGCAGCAGCCGCTCCTGGCGCAGCGGCCACGTGCTGGACAGCCAGACCGGTCCTTTCTGGTCTATCCGGCGGTTGATCGGCAGGGCGAATCCCACCGGCTCGTTCAGGCCGCGCTGGAAGACCTTGGCGAGCCTCGCGCGCTCCTCCTTGTCCTCCAGCTTGCTTTCCAGCGGATCGACGTTGATCGGAAGCTGCGACTCCTTGCGCAGGTAGTGCCAGGGATCCTCGTAGGCCGCCAGCACCAGGCTGGCGTCGATGCCCAGCCGCTTGGCCAGCGTCACCAGGAACAGCCCGGCCTCCTCGGTGCCGAAGCCGTAGTCCACCGTCTCCTTGCCGAGCAGGTCGGAGTTGGCCCACAGCGCGTCGCCGTCGCGCCGCCAGTAGATGCTCAGCGCCCAGCGCGGCAGGCTCTCGCCCGGATACCACTTGCCCTGGCCGTAATGCACCAGCCCGCCCGGCGCGAAGCGGCGCATCAGGCGGTCGAGCAAGGTGGCGGCGTATTTCCGCTTGGTCGGCCCGACGGCGGCGGCGTTCCACTCCGACCCCTCCATGTCGTCGATCGCGACGAAGGTCGGCTCGCCGCCCATCGTCAGGCGGACGTCGCCCTCCGTCAGTTCGAGGTCGATCTTGTGGCCGAGCGCCTGGATGGCGCCCCATTGGGTATCGGTATAGGGCTTGGTGACCCGAGGCGCCTCGTAGATGCGCTGGATCGTCATCTCGTGGCCGAACTCAACCTCGCACTCGTCAACGGCGCCGGTGATGGGCGCGGCGCTCGACGCGTCAGGGGTACAGGCCAGCGGGATGTGTCCCTCGCCGGCCAGCAGCCCGGAGGTCGGGTCGAGGCCGATCCATCCGGCACCCGGCAGGTAGACCTCGGTCCAGGCGTGCAGGTCGGTGAAGTCCACCTCGGTGCCGCTCGGGCCGTCGATCGACTTCTGGTCGGCGGTCAGCTGGATCAGGTACCCGGACACGAAGCGGGCGGCCAGTCCCAGGTTGCGGAGGATCTGGACCATCAGCCACGCGCTGTCGCGGCATGACCCGGTACCAAGCGTCAGCGTCTCCTCCGGCGTCTGGATACCGGGCTCCATCCGGATGACATAGCCGATCTCCTGCTGGAGGCGCTGGTTGACCGCCACCACGAAGTTGACCGACTGCATCGGCTCGCGCGGGACGGAGGCGACCCAGGCCGCCAATTTCGGCCCAAGTTCCTCCGTCTCCAGGTAGGGCCGCAGCTCGCGCAGCAGCCACGGCTCGTATTCCAGCGGCCACTGCTCGGCGCTGGGCTCCAGGAAGAAGTCGAACGGGTTGATGACCGAGATCTCGGCGACCAGATCGACCTCGATCGACAGCACGTCGGTCTTTTCCGGAAAGACGAAACGCGCCAGGTAATTGGACTGCGGATCCTGCTGCCAGTTCAGGAAATGCTGCTTCGGCTCGACCTTGAGCGAATAGCTGAGGATCGGCGTCCTGCAATGGGGGGCTGGCCTCAGCCTGACGGTCTGCGGCCCCAGGGACACGAGCCGGTCGTACTTGTAAAAGGTCTTGTGGTTGAGTGCGACGTGGATCGCCATGAACTTGCCTCGAAATTCTTGGTGCGCGGCGCGCCGTTCGCCACGCGGGAAAGGTCCGGCCGCCGGTCGACATCCCGGGCGTCCTGTCTCAGCCTAACATCATATCCCGCAATGCGGCATCGCGGTACCCGGCAGAATCACCCGAATGAGGAAAAACGCCGGTCTTGTTGACCCCACCGAAGCGGCCTATCTCTAGCGACACTATGTCGCATGCATAACCGGGCGTGCATAGTGGGACGAAACATGGTTCCAGAAACCTCACACGGGAGGTGTCAAGCAAGCCCAGACCCGGGCATCGCCCACCGGTTCCAAGCCCTCCGGCCGACGTGACGGCGGCATGCCCAGCGGAATTCGAACCAAGAAAAAAGAAGATGGAGGGCACCCTGGGGAAGGAAGCCTGTGATGGGGATCGTCATCGAACTCGGCAAGGGGTTTGGTCCTGAAGCCGAACCGGAACGGGGAATACCCGAACTGGCCGAGCGGGTCGCGGACGCCTGCCGTAATCGCCTGCTGGAACGGAAAGCCGCCGCCGTCTCGTTCAACCATATCAGCGAACAGCTTGGCATCGATCCGCGGCTGGTGCCCCGCGCGGTCGCCTGGCTGGAGCGGAACGGCAGGGCGGAGGTGCGGGACTTCAAGATGCGCAGCCGACCGCACGTGACGGTGCTGGGGATCTGCCGGATCGACGACATCGACATGTGCCCGCCGACCTGAGGCGGTCGGTTCCCCGCTCGCAGGATCAATGCCGCCGGGGCGCGACAAGCGCTCCGGCGAAAAACCGTCCGTCAGGACAATCTGTCGCAGTGCGTCTAAGGTATCATATACAGCGCCCCCGGTTTTCCGGCATTCAATAGGCCGCATCAGGAAAACCAGACAGTCGTACAAGGGGGAAACAATGATTCACCAGGCTCTCGACAAATTCAGTCAGAAGATCGCGATCCGTCCGAAGTATGATAACTTCATCGGTGGACAATGGGTCGCTCCGGTTCGCGGACAATACTTCAGCAACATTACCCCGATTACCGGAAAGCCGGTTGGTGATATCGCCCGTTCGACCGCCGAGGACATCGAGCTGGCGCTGGATGCCGCCCACAAGGCCAAGGACAAGTGGGGCCTGACCTCTCCGGCCGAGCGCGCCAAGGTGCTGAACCGCATCGCCGACCGGATGGAGGAGAACCTCGATCTCCTGGCCTTGGTCGAGACGATCGACAACGGCAAGCCGATCCGCGAGACGACCCACGCCGACCTGCCGCTGGCGGTCGACCACTTCCGCTATTTCGCCGCCTGCATCCGCGCCCAAGAAGGCTCCGCCTGCGAGCTGGACAGCACGACGGTGGCCTACCACTTCCACGAGCCGCTGGGCGTCGTCGGCCAGATCATCCCCTGGAACTTCCCGCTGCTGATGGCCGTGTGGAAGCTGGCTCCCGCCCTGGCCGCTGGCAACTGCATCGTGCTGAAGCCGGCCGAGCAGACGCCCCTGGCGATCATGGTGCTGGTCGAGCTGATCGCCGACCTGCTGCCGCCGGGCGTGCTGAACGTCGTCAACGGCTTCGGCGTCGAGGCCGGCAAGCCGCTGGCGCAGAACAAGCGGATCTCGAAGATCGCCTTCACCGGCGAGACGACGACCGGCCGCCTGATCATGCAGTACGCGTCCGAGAACATCATCCCCTGCACGCTGGAACTGGGCGGCAAATCGCCGAACATCTTCTTCTCCGACGTGATGGCCGAGGAGGATGATTTCTTCGACAAGTCGCTCGAAGGCTTCGCGATGTTCGCGCTCAACCAAGGCGAGGTCTGCACCTGCCCGAGCCGCGTGCTGATCCAAGAGAGCATCTACGACCGCTTCATGGAGAAGGCGATCGCCCGCGTCAACATGGTGAAGCAGGGCAACCCGCTCGACAGCTCCACCATGATCGGCGCCCAGGCGTCCAACGACCAGCTCCACAAGATCCTGTCCTACATCGAGATCGGCAAGGCCGAAGGCGCCAAGGTGCTGACCGGCGGCAACCGCGCCATCCTGGAAGGCGAGCTGGCCGACGGCTACTACGTCCAGCCGACCGTGCTGGAAGGCAACAACGCCATGCGCGTCTTCCAGGAGGAGATCTTCGGGCCGGTCGTGTCCGTGACGACCTTCAAGACCGAGGAGGAGGCGCTCGCCATCGCCAACGACAGCCTGTACGGGCTGGGCGCCGGCGTGTGGAGCCGTGACGGCAACCGCGCCTATCGCATGGGCCGCGGCATCCAGGCCGGCCGCGTCTGGACCAACTGCTACCACCTGTACCCCGCCCACGCGGCGTTCGGCGGCTACAAGCAGTCCGGCATCGGACGTGAGAACCACAAGATGATGCTCGACCACTATCAGCAGACCAAGAACCTGCTGGTCAGCTACAGCCCGAAGGCGCTGGGCTTCTTCTGACCGCGGGAATGTATCCGGACTATCCTCGCTGAACTTGGCCTCTCTCCCCGGCGACGGGGAGAGAGGTTTTCGTCGTTCCGGCGAGTCGGGCGAAAAATGGGAATAGGGAGGAGAATAGTCATGGTGGATCGTGTCACGGTCACGCCGGAAGCGGTCGCCGTCATCGGGAAGCTGAAAGCCCTCCACGGTGCCCTGGCGTTCCACCAGTCGGGCGGCTGCTGCGACGGCAGCGCCCCGATGTGCTTTCCGGCGGGCGAGTTCAAGACCGGCGCGCAAGACATTTATCTCGGCCGGATCGAGGATTGCGACTTCTTCATCGGCGCCGCCCAGTTCGAATACTGGTCGCACACCCAGTTGATCATCGACGTGGTCCCGGGCCGCGGCTCCGGCTTCTCGCTGGAGGCTCCCGAGGGAGTGCGCTTCCTCACCCGGAGCCGCGTCTTCACCGACGCCGAGGCCGCCGAACTCGAAGCGGCGGGACCGCCACCGCGCGGGGCGGACTGACCCGGAGGGGTGGCATGGTGTTGCGCCGCCAGCTGAAGTGATGGCAGGCTGTCGGTCCGCGTCACCACGGGAAGACAACATGGAAGACCAACATTCGGCACCAGTCACGGTGCTGATCCTGCCGGGATTGGGCGGCTCCGGCCCCCAGCATTGGCAAAGCTTGTGGCAGGACGCGGAGCCCTCGTTCCAGCGGGTCGAGCAGGCCGACTGGGACAACCCCGACCGCGCCGCCTGGATCGCCAACCTGGAAACCGCCGCGCGCGCCGCCGAGGGTCCGATCGTGCTGGTGGCCCACAGTCTCGCCTGCCCCTTGGTGGCGCTCTGGGCGAAGCATGGCACGGTCGCGGCCGTCCGGGGCGCCATGCTCGTGGCGCCGCCCGATCTGGATTCCGCCGACCGCGTGCCGGTGGAGGCCGCCGGGTTCGGGCCGATGCCGCTGGACCCCTTGCCCTTCCCAAGCGTGGTCGTCGCCAGCTCCGACGATCCCTATGCCGAGTTGGGTCGCACCCGTGCCTTCGCGTCCGGATGGGGTTCCGAATTCATCGATATCGGGCCGTGCGGGCACATCAACACGGAATCCGGCTTTGGGGACTGGCCGCGCGGTCTGGAAATCCTGGCCGGGCTGATCGGGAAATAGACGGATTGTTTCCGCGCCGCGACGACGCATCTTGGTGTTTTGTTTGATCGGCGCTCCCGGAAGACTTTCAAGGAAGACATGGACAGCATAACACAAGGCCTGCTTGGCGCCGTGGTCGGGCAGGTGGGATTTCGGCGCACCCTGGGCCGGAAAGCCATGGTCGCGGGCGCCTTGCTCGGGACGGTGCCCGATCTGGACGTGGTCGCCAGTCTGCTCGGACCCTACGCCAACTGGCTTTACCATCGCGGCATCACCCACTCGATCTTCTTCGGTCCCGTCGTGGGGCCGCTGTTCGGCTGGGCCATCTGGCGATTCTATCGGTGGCGGGCGGCGCGGCGCGGCTCGACCGACGCGTATGACAGGCCCGAGGTGCTGCGGGCCTGGATCTGGCTGGCGATCCTGGCGCTGTTCACCCATCCGATCATCGACCTGTTCACCAGCTACGGCACGCAGCTGCTGGCGCCCCTGTCCAAGCACCGCTTCGCGCTGGACGCGCTGCCGATCATCGATCCGATCTACAGCCTGGCGCTGATCACGGCCCTGATCATCGGATTCGCCGCGAAGCGGCGGCCGGCATTGGCCGTCAACTCGGCGGCGGGGGCGCTGTTGTTCATCACCGCCTACTCACTGATGGGCTGGGTGATCAACGACGACACGCGGGCGACCGCGCGCGCCCAATTGGAGCGGGAGGGGCGCCCCGGCATCCATGTCGTGGCCTATCCGCAGCTGCTGCAACCCTGGTTCCGCCGCGTCGTCGCGGAGGCGCCCGACGGGCTGCTGGTGGGCTACCACTCCATCTGGAGCGATCGTCCGATCACGTGGGAGAGCCATCCTTACCAGCGCGATCCCTTGATCGACCGGGTGGCCATGACCCAAGAGGCCGGCATCTTCACCTGGTTCGCCATGGGCAAGGTGTTCTGGACCGTCACCGAGACACCGACCGGCGCCATGGTCGAGGCGGTCGATTACCGCTATGGCATGTGGGGCAGTGGGGATCTGGGATTCTGGGGCATCCGCGCCGAGGTCGACCGCGATGGCCAAATCCTCGGGCCGCCCGTTCCCTTCCAGCGCGAGCGCGGCCGATCGGCCGAGAAGCTGCCGGAATATTGGCGCCAGATCTGGGGTTGAGGCGGGAGTCAGAAAAGCTCCACGTCGTCCGGCTCCGGGGAGGCCGCATCCAGGGCGCCGATCCCGTCCAGCCCGGTGCCGCCCAGCAGCAACCGGCGAAGGCTTTGTTCCCTCATCGACCCGGCACCGGACTCGTCCCGGAGGGATGACGGGATCAGCGTCGCCAGCCAGCCGGAGCGATCCGGCACCTCCAGGGTTGGCGGCAGGCCCAGGCCGGTGGCGGCGTCGAGATCGCCGATCCCCGCCTTCATCACCATCATGCCGTCCATGATGTGGTCGAAGCGCTGTTTGGCGAGGTCCTGGAATTGCAGCCGGACCACGATCTGGCCGATGTTGCGGCCCATGTCGGTGGACGCGTCGACGGCGGAACCCAGGACGGAGGTGAAATGGTCGGCCTGCAGGATCAGGCCGGACATGGCGAGGTCTATCCGCTCCTTCGCCAGGAGCTGCGGCGCCAAGTCGGTTTCGGCGATGGTGCGCAGGATGTCATAGCCGCGCGCCACTCCCCGGGACACCGCGCCGACCGTCTGGCGCATCCGCTCGGCTAACGCGGCGGTCCCGGCGGATAATTGCCGCACCTCGCCGGCGACCACGTGGAAGGTCGTGCCGGCGGCGCCCGCGCGCGCCGCCTCGATGCTGGCGTTCAGCGCCAGGAAGCTGGTCTGCTGGTTGATCTCCTCGATCTCACCGATGAACTTGCCGACGACATCGACGTCCTGCACCACGTCGTCCAGCAGATAGACCATCTTCATCGCCTGCATGGACAGCGAGACGATGTTGTTGACCATATCGACCAGGACCTGCTGCATCAGCGCCATGACGCGGTCGATCGGGACCCGCTCGCCCTCCAATTCCACGACATTGGCACTGGCGATGATCTCCTGCACCCGCACGCCCTGTTCCTCGGCGGAAGCGGCCAGTTCGCGGAAGCCGCTGCTGATCTCCAGCGTGCTCCGTTCAACGATGCCGTTGGTTCGCCGGATCTCGCTCCGCAGATGATCCAGGCAGCGCGACTGAAAAGCGGCGAAGGCGCGCCAGTCGGCTAGCAGGGCGGTAATCTGATCCGGGGCTGTCGAGCAACCGGCGCCGGAGTCCATGGTGCCCGTGAAGAGTGGATTACCCATGCCGCCCGTCTACCTCGGTGTTGTTCTATTTTTTGGAACAGGACATTCCAGGGAGATTATTGGGCGTTGGTGAATGAAAGGCAATCGATGCACGCATCAGGCGAATTGTCCGGCGCAGAAACCCGATGACCACGCCCATTGGAAATTGTAGCCGCCCAGCCAGCCGGTGACGTCGACCACCTCGCCGATGAAGAAAAGGCCAGGGACCTTGCGGGCCTCCATCGTCTTCGATGACAGTTCGGACGTGTCGACGCCTCCCAGCGTCACCTCCGCCGTGCGGTATCCCTCGGTGCCGGCCGGCGTGATCCGCCAACGCTGGAGGTCGTCGGCGAGAGCGCGCCAGTCGCGCTCGGCGACGCTCCCGGCCGGCCGGCCTTCCAGCGCCGGCGGCGTCACGCGCTGGGCCAGACGGCGCGGCAGCAGGTCGGCCAGCACCGTCTTCACCTCCGCCTTGGGCCGCTCCGCCACCAGTTCCCTCAGGCGCGCCAGGGCGTCGGTGCCTGGCAGCATGTCGATCTCGACCCCATCGCCGTCGTTCCAGAACGACGAGACCTGGAGGATGGCAGGGCCGCTCAGGCCCCGGTGGGTGAACAGGATCGCCTCGTCGAAGCTGGCGCCGCCGCACCGGACCCTTGCCTCGCAGGCGACACCGGCGAGATCCTTGAAGTTGCGCGGATCGGCGTCGGCGAAGGTGAAGGGCACCAGGCCAGCCCGCGTCGGCAGCACCTTGACGCCGAATTGCGCGGCCACCCGATAACCGAACCCGGTGGCGCCCATCTTGGGGATCGACAACCCGCCGGTCGCCACCACCAGGCTTTCCGACTCGAACGCGCCGCGCGTCGTCCCAATGTGGAACGCCTCGTCCCGCTCGATCCGCGTGACGCCGGTGTCCAACTGGATGACGACACCGGCCTCGTCGCACTCCTTCAGCAGCATGCCGACGATGTCGCGGGCGCTGTCGTCGCAGAACAGTTGCCCCAGCTTCTTCTCGTGAAACGCGATGCCATGGCGGCGGACCAACGCCACGAAGTCATGCTGGGTGTGGCGTTTGAGCGCCGAGATGCAGAAGTGCCGGTTGGCCGAAATGAAGCGGTCGGGTGCGGTGTGCAGGTTGGTGAAATTGCACCGCCCGCCGCCCGAGATCAGGATCTTCTTCCCGGCCTTCTCCGCGTGGTCGATCACCAGCACGCGCCGGCCCCGGCCGCCGGCGGACAGGGCGCACATCAGCCCGGCGGCGCCGGCGCCGATGACGATCACGTCGAAACGGGAAACTTCGGACATCGATATGGCTTCCGGATCAGGTGCCACGCCGCTTGGCGCGGTTGGTCGGTTCGGCCCGCAGGGGATCGTCGGGCCAGTGGTGCTTGGGATACTGACCCTTCAGGTCGGCTTTGACATGGCGGTAGGTATTCGCCCAGAAGCTGGCCAGATCGCTGGTCACCTGCATCGGACGATGGGCCGGCGACAGCAGGTGAAGCACCAGAGGCACGCGGCCACGCGCCAGCGCGGGAGTTTTGGCCAGCCCGAACATCTCCTGCAACCGCACCGCCAGCACCGGCACCTCGCCGCTGGTGTAGTCCAGTGGAATGTGGGAGCCGCTCGGCACCGTGACATGGGTCGGCGCCGCCTCATCCAACTCGCGCTGCCTCTGCCATGTCAGGAGCGACCGGACCGCCGCCGCGAGGTCCAGCCGCCTCAGATGCGCCCGGCGGGTCATGCCGGTCAGGAACGGGGCCAGCCAATCCTCCAGCGTGTCGAGCAGGGCTTCGTCCGACATGTCCGGCCATCCGTTCCCGTCGCCGTCGACCCGGCGCAGGAACTGGACGCGGGCGCGGAGGTTCTCCAGCTCCTTCGTCCAGGGCAGGACGGCCAGACCCAATTCGCGGACGCCTTGGCAGAAGGCTTCGGCGCTCCGCCCGCCGCCCGGATCGGGCAGCGGTTCGTCCTTCAGGACCAGCTCGCCGAACCGGCGCTGGCGCCGGGCCAGCACGGCCTCCTCCCGGCTGTCCCAACCGACGAATTCGACCGTCTCGACCGCGTCGGGAAAGTCCTCCTCCAGATCGGCCAGGGTCAGCGGCGCCGCCACGAAGATGCGGGCCTCGCGCTTGGCGCCGTCCAGATCGGCGACGGCCAGATAGTCCTCGGCCGCCAGCGGCTCCATCCTCTGGAAGAAGGCGCCGCTGCCGTTGCTCAGGCGGAATTGGGCGCCGCCGCCCGGCCGCCGCTGGGCGATCCGGTCGGGATAGGCCAGCGCCAGCACGCGGCCGGTGTCGGCGACGGTGCCGGTTCCCGCCGCGATGCCGAGCTGCCGCCGCCATTGCCGGGCCTGCGCCAGCACCTGCTTGACGATCCAGTTGCCCCGCTGGGCTCCGCTCTCGGACGCGCGCAGCGCCTCGACCCGGTGCCGCAGATCGCTGTCATGCTGTTCGCCCGGCTGGCCGCGCAGGATATCGCGCTCGCCCAGCAGGGCCGCGATCTCGCACCCCAGCGCGCCGCGTCCTTGCCGATCCGCCACCAATACCATGTGGGCGAGCCGTGGATGCATGCCGAGCGAGGCCATGCGCTGGCCGTGCGGGGTGATCCTGCCGGTTCCGTCCAGGGCGCCCAGCTTGCCCAGCAAGTCGCGCGCCTGAGCGTAGGCGGCCGCGGGAGGCGTGTCCATCCAACGCAGCTCGCCGGGATCCAGGACGCCCCATTGCGCCAGTTCCAACACGAGCGGCGCCAGATCGGCCGCCAGCATCTCGGGCGCGGTGCGCGCGGCCAGCGCGCCGTGCTGCCCCGCCGGCCACAGCCGGTAGCAAACACCCGGCTCCAGCCTGCCGCCGCGGCCCCGGCGCTGTTCCGCCGAGGCCTGGCTGACCTTGACCGTCTCCAGCCGGGTCATGCCGGTGCCGGGATCGAAACGGGCGACCCGCATCAGCCCGCTGTCCACGACAACCCGAATGCCCTCGATCGTCAGGCTGGTCTCGGCGATGGAGGTGGCCAGCACGACCTTCCGCGAGCCCGGCGGCGTGCGCCCGATCGCCTGATCCTGCGCCTCCTGGGACAGGTCGCCGTACAGCGGAGCCACCAGGACATTGGTCCCGAGTGCCGCGTCGCGTAATTGGCGCTCGACCCGGCGGATCTCGGCGACGCCGGGCAGAAAGACCAGGATGTTGCCCTTCTCCTCGTCCAGCGCCCGCAGCACGGTGGCGGCGACGGCGTCCTCGATCCGCCGGCTGGCGGAGGGATCGAGGTGGCGTGTCTCGACCGGGAACGCCCGGCCCTCGCTGGTGATCACGGGAGCGCCGTCCAGCAGGTGGGCCACTCCAACGCCATCCAGCGTGGCCGACATGACCAGCAGGCGCAGGTCGTCGCGCAGCAGCGACTGCGATTGCAGGCACAGCGCCAGCCCCAGGTCGGCGTCCAGGCTGCGCTCGTGGAACTCGTCGAACACCACCGCGCCGACTCCTTCCAAGGCGGGATCGCGCTGGAGCAGGCGGATCAGGATGCCCTCGGTGACCACCTCCACGCGGGTGCGCGGCCCGATCTTGCTGTCCATCCGGACGCGGTAGCCGATCGTCTCGCCGACCGCTTCCTCCAGCATATCCGCCATCCGGCGCGCCGCCGCGCGGGCGGCGATCCGCCGGGGCTCCAGCATGATCACCTTGCCGCCGCCCAGCCAGCCCTCATCCAGCAAGGCGAGCGGTACCCGCGTCGTCTTGCCGGCGCCGGGCGGCGCTCGCAGCACGGCGTTCGGTCCCGCGCGCAGCGCCGCGACGATGTCGGGCAGCACGGGGTCGATCGGCAGGGTTGGAAAAGAGGTCGACGGTCTGGACAAGATCACGGTGCGCTGAGGTCGGGGCAAGGGGACGGCGGCGTGTATAGCACGTCGGATTCAGCAAAGCGCGGGCTCCCGCGCCCCGGGCGCGGGCTCCCGCGCCCCGGCTTTTACGGAAAATCAATCAGGTTGGCGGAGACTGGGGCTTGGTCAAGCCTTTCCCGTACCCCGTTTCATTGGACACCGCGAGGCTCGGTCCATGAACATCAGCGCCGCTTCCGGCCAGCAGGCCCCCACGTCGACGGTTGGACCCAGGTTCAACCGGGTCAAGCCGTGCGGCTGCGCCGAGGGGCAGGCTTGCAACCACGTCCAGACGGTGGAGGCGGCGGAGGCCAGCAAGTCGAGGGCGGGGGTCGTCGACAAGGTCGATGTCAAGGACGGCGCCAAGGTCAGGGATGGCGTCAAGGTCAAGGACATCGTCAAGGGAAAGGACGGCTCCGGAGATGACGGCTCCGGAGACGGCGGCGCCGGGCCCGCCGAGGGATCGATCGGACCCGATGGCACCAAGACCGGCGAGGATGGCGTCAAGCGTGACGCGTCCGGCCTGACCGAGGCCGAGCGCGAGCAGGTCAAGGAACTCAGGAAGCGGGATGTCGAGGTGCGGACGCACGAACGCGCGCACCAGTCGGCCGGCGGCCAGTTCGCCGGATCGCCGACCTACACCTATCAAAGCGGTCCGGACGGCAGGCGCTACGCCATTGGCGGCGAGGTGTCGATCGACGTCAGCCCCGAGAAGGACCCCGCCGCCACCGTCGCCAAGATGGAGCGCGTCAAGAGCGCCGCGACCGCTCCCGCAGAGCCTTCGCCGCAAGACTTCAAGGTCGCGGCCGCCGCCAACCAGATGCTGCTGGACGCCCAGAGCGAGTTGAACAAGAACGCGCAAGAAAATCTGAAGGCTGGTGGCGCCAGGGACGATGGGGCGGGTCATGACCATGCGGGGCCGGAAGGCGGGAGCCATGCGGCGGACGAGGATCCGACGGCCGGAAAGCCGGCCGATCCGGAGAGGACGGATCGCGGAGACGACGCCCGGTCGGCCGGTTCCCTGATCACCGCCGCCGCCCGCGCCTACCGCGAGGCGTCGGGTCTGGGCGGCCTTGGCGTCACCGGGCGCGCGTCGGGCGCCTTGATCGGCGTCACGGCCTGATTACCGACCATGTTCATGGCGACGGAACCACGGTTCGGGTGTTAAGGGAAACCCGCCCAGCGCGGGCTTCCCTCAATCCCGCCGTTCGACGCCCCCGTTCGACGCGGTGCTTAGCCGGACCCTCCAACCGTGACCCTGTTCGTTCTCGCCGTTTTCGTCGTGACCTATGTCGGCATGGCGTTCGGGCGCTTGCCCGGCTTGCGGATCGACCGCACCGGCATCGCCCTGGTGGCCGCCATCCTGATGCTGGCATCCGGCGTCCTCGACAGCGCCGCCGTGACCGGAGCCATCGACTTCCCGACGCTTTTCATCCTGTTCGGCTTGATGATCCTGTCGGCGCAGTTCGCCTCCGCCGGCTTCTATGACTGGTGCGCGCTGCGCATCGCCAGGGCCGGCCGGTCTCCCACCGCGCTTCTGGCCGTGACGGTGGCGGTCGGTGGCGGCCTGTCCGCCGTGCTGGCGAACGATGTCGTGGTGTTCGCCATGACGCCGATGCTATGCGCCGGCCTGAAGGGCAGGGGACTCGATCCGCGCCCTTACCTGATCGCCTTGGCGGGAGCGGCGAACGCCGGGTCGGCCGCGACCTTGATCGGCAATCCGCAGAATATCGTGATCGGGCAAGTTGGCGGGCTGGATTTCTGGCGGTTCATCGCGGCCTGCGGCATCCCGGCGCTCGTGGCGCTGGTCCTGGTGTTCGTCACCGTCACGGTCGTCTGGCGTGGCAAGCTGACCGACGGCGCGTCGAAGGCCTTTGCCGAACTGCCCGAGCCGGAATTGGACCGTTGGCAACTGGGCAAGGCCGCCTTGGCGACGGTGGCGCTCCTGGCGATGTTCGCGACCAGCATCCCGCACGAGGTCGGCGTGCTGTTAATCGCCGGCGCGCTGCTGATCAGCCGTCACCTTGAGAGCCGCCGCATGATCGCCATGGTGGACTGGCCGCTGCTGCTGCTGTTCGCCTGCCTGTTCGCCATCAACTTCGCGCTGGGCCGCACCGGCCTGCCGGGACAGGCGGTCGACTGGCTGGCCGCCTCCGGCCTGCTGCCGGATCGGCTGGCGGTCCTGGCTCCCTTGTCGGTCATCGCCAGCAACACCATCGGCAACGTACCGGCCGTGATCATGTTGCTGGCGGTTTGGCACCAGCCGCCGGAGGGGGCGCTCCATGGCTTGGCGCTGCTGTCGACGCTGGCTGGCAACCTGATCATTCCCGGCAGCCTTGCCAACATCATCGTCGTGGAACGGGCCCACGCAGTCGGCGTCCGCCTGGGCTTTCTGGAGCATGCCCGGTGCGGTGTTCCCATGACGTTGATTTCCTTGGCCTTCGCCTGTGTCTGGCTATGGGGCACCGGACTCATGCCACTTCGTTGACGGGTGGAACGATGGGCGAGATGGCGTTATTTCGCACCTGCGAAGAGAAACCGATCTCCATGATCGATTGATACTGAATGATTGTGATCCACTATTCCAGATTACTTCCGGACGGAGTGGGTTCCCCCTATGAATTTTGGTTTCGATGTGAATTCTTGAACAAAGCCCTTTGCCAAATGTGGGAATTGGGATATGGTCAGTCCAACGATGTGGGAAGAGGGAAACAAAAAAAGCCCAACCCACACGAAAATGGCGCGCGTCGGGGGAGGGCGTGGCCGACAATAAATGATCCCGCTCGCTCAAGAGCGGGGCGCAAGGTTGAGGAAAGCAACGCACCAGTGACCGCTTCCATTCGATGGGGGTCGACTTGGCCGCACCGGGGGCTTCGCCTCCGTCACGAAAATGTCCACCGCGCCAAGCGTGGGGACGGGCCAGGTGCGAAAACAGTTAGGGGTTAGAGAGTTTTAACGGCGGGTCCACAACCCGCCGTTTTCTATTTGGACCTCCGCCGTCGCGACGGTCAGTCCGACGCGTTCCGATAGGCGTTGAACATCTCCTCGATCGTTTCGCGGCCGACATCGCGGGTGATGAAGACTATGCGCGAGCGGTGGTCGTCGGATGGCCAAGCCTCGAGCCGCACCGGAGGGTGGAACACGTGCTGCACGCCGTGGACCACGATCGGCGTGTCGGATTCCCGGACGTTCAGGATGCCCTTGATCCTCAGCAGGTCCGGGCCGCGCAGCGTGATCAGCGTCTCGATCCAGGTCGCGAAGCCTTCCCAGGCCAACGGCTCGTCGATCGTCATGCAGAACGCGGTGATGTGATCGTCATGCCGGTTGCGATCGTGGGCGTGCTGGCCATGGCCATGATGATCGTGACCATGACCATCCCCGTGGTCGTGTCCATGGTGGTCATGCCCATGGTCGCCGTGACCATGGTCATGGGCCTCCTCGTACGCTTCGGCACGCAGCCAGCGCTCCACGTCGGGGCTCTTGGTGGTGGGGTTGTACAGCCCCGCGTCGAACAGGCCGGCGGGGTCGATCCCACCCTGGACCGCGCGCAGGATCGGCGCCGCCGGGTTCAGCGCCTTGAGGCGGCCCTCCAGATCCGCGATCGCCTCGGGCGTCGCGATGTCGGTCTTGGTCAGCACGATGCGGTCGGCGACGGCGGCTTGCTTCAGGCTCTCCTGATGCCGGTTCAACTGGTCGGTGCCGTTGACCGCGTCCACCGTCGTGATGACGCCGTCCAGGCGGAAGCGGGCGGCGATCAGCGGATCGTTCATCAGGGTGTGGAGCACGGGAGCCGGGTCGGCCAAGCCCGTGGTCTCGATCACGACCCGGTCGAACTGGTTGACCTCGCCCTTGACGCGCTTCAGGAAAAGGTCGCGCAGCGTGTCGATCAGGTCGCCGCGCACGGTGCAGCACAGGCACCCGCTGTTGAGCAGGACCGTGTTCTCCGAGCTTTTGGCGACCAGAAGGTGATCCAGGCCGATCTCCCCGAATTCGTTGATGATCACCGCCGTGTTCGCCATGCCGGGATGACGGACGAGGTTGGATAGCAGCGTGGTCTTGCCGCTGCCCAGGAAGCCGGTGAGGACGGAGACGGGCAGACGGGTGGGGTTGGCGGCGACGACTGTTGTCACGATTCGGCCTTTTGACGGGTTACGGGCTGACGAGCTTCCGGGCGCTCTGTGTCGGCTGGTGAATGGGATGGGTGCGGGCGGTTCTGGCAAACGGGACAAAGCCCCCGGACCTCCACCGTCGGCCGGTCGATCTGGAAGCCCCGCGCGCGGGCGCTGTCGGCGATGGCGGCGCTGACACGCTGGTCGTTCAATTCGATCGCGTCGCCGCAATCGCGGCAGACCAGGAATTGGCCGGGATGGGCGTGATCGGGCGAGGGACAGCCGATATAGGCGTTCAGGCTTTCCAACCGGTGGACCAACCCGTTCTCCACCAGGAAATCCAGCGCGCGGTAGACGGTCAGCGGTGCCACCCGCTTGCCGTCCACCTTCATGTCGTCCAGGATCGCGTAGGCTCCGCGCGGCCGATGACCGCTCCACACCAGTTCCAGGACCTGCCGGCGGATGGGGGTCAGCTTGGTTCCCCGCGACGCGCATAGGGCCTCGGCACGGGTCAGGGCACCGGAAACGCAGGTGTCATGGTCGTGATGGATCGTGGTCTGCGGCGTCGTGGGCATTGCGGCTCCCGGTTGGGCGTCGGGGGATATGTAATCATATAACAACACCGCGGCCGGAATGCCCGAAAAAGAAAAGGGCGGCCTAAGCCGCCCCTCTCCCCTGTTCGGCCATGGACGGGATCAGACGCCGATCACGCCGCCGTCGTCCTTGGTGATGACGACGATCGACGGGCGCGGCGGCATGTCATCCTTGAAGTCCGGCCAGCGGGTCGCCGGGTCCTCGAAGCTGGACGACTTGCCGAATTCCGGCCAATCCTTGACGTTGTCGGTCGCCGGATGCTGGACCGCGACGAACAGCGTCTTGTCATCGGGCGTGAAGCGCGGGCCGCACATCTCGGCGCCGACCGGCACCCGGAAGAACAGCTTGCTGGTGCCGCGCAGGTCGCCGTCGGTCTCCATCGCCCAAACGCCGTCGGTCGTCTTGGTGGCCTTGAAACTGTTGCCATCGGTCGTGACCCACAGGCGTCCCTGGTTGTCGACCGAGCAGTTGTCCGGCATGCCGAACCAGCCGTTCGGCGAGGTCGCCGGGTTGAAGCTGGCCCCGACCTCCGCGACGCTCGGGTCGCCGCACTTGACCAGGATGTCCCAAGTGAAGGCGGTCGCCGCGTGGTCGCCGTCGGGCGGGGTCATCTCGACGATGTGGCCGAAGGCGTTCTTGGCCCGTGGGTTGGCGGCGCTGACATCCTCCGCCTTGCGGTTGGTGTTGTTCGTCAGCATCACATAGACCTTGTTGGTCTTCGGATTGGGCTCGACGTCCTCCGGGCGGTCCATCTTGGTGGCGCCCACCAAATCGCCGGCCTTGCGCGCCTGGATCACCACGTCGGCCTGGCTCTTGAACCCGTTCTCGGCGGTCAGCTTGCCCTGGCCGTGGACGAGGGGCAGCCACTCGCCCTTGCCGCTCTCGTCATAGCGGGCGACGTACAGCGTGCCTTCGTCCAGCAGGTTCATGTTCGCGGCGCGGTCGCTCGGGTTGAACTTGCCGGCGGTCACGAACTTGTAGACATATTCGAACCGCTCGTCGTCGCCGACATACAGGACGACGCGGCCATCCTTGTTGACGATGCTCTCGGCGCCCTCGTGCTTGAAGCGGCCGAGCGCCGTGCGCTTCTTCGGGGTCGAGGTCGGGTCGAGCGGGTCGATCTCGACGATCCAGCCGAACCGGTTGGCCTCGTTCGGCTCCTTCGACACGTCGAAGCGGTCGTGATAGGCACCCCAATTGTACCAGTTGCCGGGAACGCCCATCCGCTTGTGGTTCTCGGTTTCCGGATGGCCCTCGGGGACCTTGCCCCAGAAGTTGCCGTTGATGTTCTCCTCGGCCGACAGATAGGTGCCCCACGGGGTGATGCCGCCGGCGCAGTTATTGACCATGCCGATGACGCGGCGCCCCGACGGGTCGGCCTTGGTCTTCAGGCGGTCGTCGCCGGCGGCGGGGCCGGTCAGCTCCATCGCGGTGTCGGAGGTGGTGATTCGGCGGTTGTACTTGCTGTCGGCGACCACCGACCACTTGCCGCCGGTCTTGACGACCTCGATCACGGTGCCGCCATGGGCCGCCATCTCGATGTCGACCAAGTCCTTGGTCATGGCGGAGAAGTTGACGGTCTTGTCCTGCTGGTCGACCCCGACGCCGGGGAACATGACCTCCTCGTCGGTGTATTCGTGGTTGACGCAGAGCAGGCCGCGCTCCGGATTGTTGGAGCCGTAGGGCAGGCCGATATAGCCGACGTAGTCGTTGTTGTAGCCGAACTGCATCTTCTGCGCGGCCGCCGTCTGCTTCATCGGATCGAAGGCGGGGGCACCCGGAATGACGGGATCGCCCCAGCGGATCAGGATGTCGGCCTTGTAGCCCTCGGCGACGTGGTGGGTGCGGTCGACGCCGCGGGTCAGTTCGTCGAAGCTGAAGCTGGCCTTCTTGTCGCCGGCGGCGGCCTTGGCCTTCTCGGCGGTCGCCAGGGCCAGCGGGCCGAACGTCGCGGTGATGGCGGCCACGGCGAGCGATCCGCGCAGCACGTCGCGCCGGTCGAAACGCTTGGCGATGATGTCGCCCAGGGTCGGACCTTCGGACGGATTGCGGCCGATGTCCTCGGAGGCCTCGAAGGCTTCCGCCTTGCTCGAGAATTGGGAAATGTCGCGGTTGTCCATGGCTCTCTCCACCTGATCCGATGCCTGATTTCCCCGGTGTGCCGGGTTTGTTGCGGCGGACCATAGTGCGCCTGCATGACACTTCGGTGACCCTTGGATGACGGCACGGTTAAATCCCACCGGACCAAAGTTGGGATCGGCGCCCGGTGGGTGCCTAGTGGACGCGTGGCTGGCGAGGGCTAGTTCATTGGCTCGACACACGCTCATTCCATCGATCATCGAGAGGCGAGATTCCCCATGGCCGCACCCATCATCATCCTCGGAGCCAATGGCGGCATCGGCGAGGCCCTGGCGCGACGCCTGTCGGCGCGTGGAGCGGAGCTGTTCCTCACGGGCCGTTCGCCCGAGAAGGTCGGCGCCCTGGCCGACGAGTTGAAGGCGCGTCACGCGGTCTGCGACGTCCTGGACCCCGGCTCCGTCGCCGCCGCCGTGGCGGAGGCCGACACCGGCGAGGGCATCGCCGGCCTCGCCTATTGCGTTGGTTCGATCGACATCAAGCCGCTGAAGGCGACCAAGCCGGAGGATTTCATCCAAACCTACCGGCTGAACGTGCTGGGAGCCACCGACGCCATCCGGGCGGCGGAGAAGGGGCTGAAGGCGGCCAAGGGCTCGGTCGTCCTGTTCTCCACCGTGGCGGTTCAGCAGGGCTTCGCCAACCACGCCCTGATCGCCACGGCCAAGGGGGCGGTCGAAGGTCTGGGCCGGTCGCTGGCGGCCGAGTACGCGCCGCATGTCAGGGTCAACGTCGTGGCGCCCAGCCTGACCCGGACACCGCTGGCCCACACCCTGACCGCCAACGAGCAGATGCTCCAGAGCATCGCCGGGCTGCACGCGCTGGGACGGATCGGCGAGGCGGAAGACATCGCGGCGCTGGCGGATTTCCTGCTGGGTCCCGACAGCGCCTGGATCACCGGCCAAGTCTATGGCGTGGACGGCGGACGCAGCAGCCTGCGCACGAAGGGTTGAGGGTGATGGTGAAATCGGCCGGGCCGTCCCGGCCTGTTTCACCCGTCCGCCGGAACGGCAAGGACATCGGGCCTTGACTTCGCACTTGCGAAAGAGCAACTATTGATCTCGAACAAACGTACCACCTGATCGCGCGAAGCGGCATCGCCGCTGCATCGGGTGGACCAGCATCAGCACCTAGGGCGACCCGGCAGCGCGCGGGGCAGGCCCCGAAAGATCCCTTTCCAGTGACGTCTTTCAGTGACCTCGGCTTGAGCGAGCCGATCCTGCGCGCCATCAGCGCCGAAAACTACTCCACTCCGACGCCGATCCAGGCGCAGGCCGTTCCCCACCTGATCGTGGGCCGCGACTTGTTGGGCGTCGCCCAGACGGGTACCGGCAAGACGGCGGCCTTCGCGCTGCCGATCCTGCATCGTCTCTCCGAGAACCGGAACCGGCCGCAGCCGCAAGGCGCCCGGGTGCTGGTCCTCACCCCGACCCGCGAACTCGCGATCCAGATCGGCGAGAGCTTCGCCACCTATGGCCGCAACCTGCCGCTGACCCGCACCGTCATCTTCGGCGGCGTCGGCCAGAACCCGCAGGTCCAGGCCATGGCGCGCGGTGTCGACATCCTGGTCGCCACGCCGGGCCGTTTGCTCGACCTGATCGGGCAGGGGCTGGTCAAGCTCGACCGCCTCGAGGTGTTCGTGCTGGACGAGGCCGACCGCATGCTCGACATGGGCTTCATCCATGACGTGCGTCGGATCATCAAGGTCCTGCCGGCCAAACGCCACACGCTGTTCTTCTCGGCCACCATGCCGCCGGAGATCGCGAAGCTGGCCGACAACATCCTCAGCAACCCCGTGCGGGTCGAGGTCACCCCCGTCTCCAGCACGGCGGAGCGCATCGAGCAGCACGTCATGTTCGTCGAGAAGGCGGACAAGCGTCCCTTGCTGGGCCAAGTGCTGAAGCGGCCGGAGATCGGGCGCGCCCTGGTCTTCACGCGGACCAAACACGGCGCCAACCGGGTGGTAGAGCAGCTTGGACAGGTCGCCGTGCGGGCCGAGGCCATCCACGGCAACAAGTCCCAGACCGCGCGCCAGCGGGCGCTGGAGAACTTCCGCAGCGGCGAGATCCGCGTGCTGGTCGCCACCGACATCGCGGCTCGCGGCATCGACATCGACGGCATCACGCATGTCATCAACTATGACCTGCCGAACGTGCCGGAAAGCTACGTCCACCGCATCGGCCGCACGGCGCGGGCGGGGACCAGCGGCATCGCGATCTCGTTCTGCGACGCCGAGGAGCGGTCGTTCCTCAAGGACATCGAGAAGCTGATCAAGATCCGCATCCCGGTGGTCGACGATCATCCTTGGCATTCGGATGGCAGCGTCCGGCAGGCCGATCCGACCGATCGCCCGCCCCAGGAGCGCCGCCCACAGCGCCACGGCCGTCCGCCCCAGGGCGCGCAGGGCCAAGCCCGGCCGGATCAGGCCCGCCAGAACCATGGACAGGGTCACGGTCAAGGGCACGGCCAAGGCCAGGGGCGTCCCGCCGGACAAGGCCAGGGTCGCCCCTCCGGGCAGGGTCAGCAGGCCCGCCCAGCGCAAGGCAATCCGTCCCGCCGCCGCACTGGCCGCTGATATCGGGATTAACGAAAAAGCCCGCCGCCACGTCATGTGGCGGCGGGCTTTTTCTTTTCTTCGAACCGGAGATCGATGCCGAACGTTCAGGCCGGGACGCTGGACTGGCGCCGACGCAGCAGACCCATGCCCAGCAAGCCGCCCGCGACCAGCACGAGTGTCGCTGGCTCCGGCACATCGGTCGGATCGCCATCCGATCCACCCACCCCCGAGCCCCTCAAGGCGGCCAGCGCGTAGTCGGCCAGGATCCGGTGCGCGGCGGCGGTCGGATGCAGGCTGTCCCAAAACAGGTATTCGTCGGGATTGGAGCACACCGTTCCCGGCCGGTCGACGGCACCGCTGAAGCAGGGCGTGTTGACGTTGGTCAAGCCGTAGTTTCCCGGATTGGCCGCGACGTCGTTGAACAGGCTGCGGACATCCAGCGGGATCAGATCGACAGGCAGGACCGCCTCCAGCCCAACCATCACCGAGGTCAAAGCGGTGTTGAAGGCCGCCGATAGCGACGTGGCGCGCTCGGCGAACTCGCCGCCCGCCATGATCGCCTCGGGCGTCAAGGCGAGATCGCTCAGGTTCGGCACCATGATGTGGCGGGCGCCGGCCAACGCCAGATTGGTGACCGCCTGACTGACATTGGCCGTGGCCGCCGCCGCCAGCGTCTCGCCCGGCAAGTTGGACGTCAGCTCGTTCCGCACATCGTTGCCACCGCCATAGACGATGTACAGCGCGTTGGGATCGGCGCCGGTGGTCGGCACCTTGGACAAGAAGTCGAGCGTCTGGAAAGTGACGCCGGGCGGTACCGTCCCGCCGGTCGTGGCACCACCGAAGGCGTGGTTGGTCCCGCCCAGCAGCGATGCCTTCGACTCGGTTCCGAAGGCGGCCGCGACATGATCGACCCAGACTGGCCCGTTGGAAAAACGTCCCTGATAATAGAACTCCGGGAGCGGCATGGTGCCGAACGTGGCCGCCGCGATGTTGCCGGTGTCGGACAGGCTGTCGCCGAACGTGTAGACGGCGCTGACCGGGGCGGCTTCGGCGCTTCCGGCGGCGACGATGCCGAGAAAGCCGCCCATCAGGCCAATGCCAGCCAGCGTGGCCGTCAAGCCCTTCGACCGGGACGGCGAACGCGCGAAACACCAAAGCATTGTCGCCTCCAAAAACAGTCGCAACTTATGGTTAACAAAGGTTCGGCGAGCTTTTAAAGGAACGGGGTGGACGGTGCAATGGCGCCTTCGGGCCGCGCGTTATTCTCCTTCCTGACGTGCGGCTTCCTCGCCACGCCGGTCCTTCCATTGCCGGACGACGCGCATAGCGAACCACACGACCAGGGCCGCGACGATGATCGTGCTGATCGGTCCGATATAGGCTTCGACGACCTGCCACTGCTCGCGGAGCCAATAGCCGCACAGCGCCAGCGCCGTGGTCCACACAACTGTTCCGATCGTCGAATAGAGAAGGAAGGGGAACAGGGACATGCCGCTGATGCCGGCGGGAACCGAGATCAGGGTCCGCACCGCCGGCACCAGGCGCCCGATCAGGACCGCCGACCGGCCGTGCCGTTCGAACCAATGGGTCGCGCGGTCGATGTCCTCGGGGGACACGGTGATCCAGCGGCCGTATTTGTCGGCCAGTTGGCGCATCCGGTTGGCGCCATAGATCCTGCCCGCGTAGTACCAGGGCAGGGCGCCCAGCAGGGATCCCACCGTGCCCGCGATGATGACGCCGATCAGCGTCAGGGGACCCTCCGCCGCCGTGAAGCCGGCCAGGGGCATCACCGCCTCCGAGGGGATCGGTGGGAAGACGTTCTCCAGGAACATCAGCAGGGCGATGCCGGCGTAGCCCAGCGAGTTCATCAGACCGGTGATCCAGTCAATCATTATTCCAACCTGCCATTGTCTCAACCCGCGGATTTTTGCGGTCGCGGTAACAAACCATTGCGAAGCCCATCCGTTGCCGGCCGATCACTCCCGTTTCTTCGCATCCGCCTCCAACTGACGGCGGGCGATTCGGTCGGCGCGGCGCTGGCGGCGCTGCCAAAGCCGGAATTGGAAGCGGCTGCGCGATGCCTTGATCGCCTGGATCAAGTCGCTCGGCCTCGGGATGACCGGGATGCGGAACCCCGCCGCCGGTGTCGCGGGTTCCAACGCCAAGCCGACCGTCAGCAGTTCGCCATCCTCCATGTCGCGCGCGATCAGTTCGACGGCGCCCATCCTCAGGCGGTCGCCGACCTCGACCGCATCGCGGAACTCCTGCCGGAACAAGTCGGCCAGCGTCAGGCGCGCGTTCCGCACCGACAGTGGCAAGCCGTAAAGCTCGGCTAGCGCCCCCACCGTGATGTCCGCCTTCAAGGTCAGGTCACCGAAGAACTGCCGGTCGTCCTCGACCAGTTCGCGCGTCTCGCCGAATAGGCGGTCGAGCAGGGCCACCCGCGACGGTGCCGTGAACAGATACACCAGATCGCCAGCCTGGAGTTGCCGGACGCTGTGGACCGTCTGCACGTGCCCGTCCCGGATGATCAGCGACGGCCTGGCCCAGCGCGGCAGCCGATGGCCGCTGACGACCGGACTGTGTTCGCGGATCGTGTAGGCGACCAGCTCGTAGTCGGCTTGACCCGGCAGTTCCAACTCCACCCTGTCCACCGGTCCGATTCGGGGCGGCACGATCAACTTCAGCCAGTGCGCCAGTGGCCGGATCGTCCAACCCTGGACCAGCAGCGACATCAGCACGATCAGGAAGGCGATGTTGAAGTAGAGTTGGCCATTGGGCAGATCGAATAGGGTCGGCACGATCGCGAGCAGGATCGACACGGCGCCCCGTAGGCCGACCCATGCGATGAAGGTCGTCTCGTTGGCGGTGAACCGAAACGGCGCCAGGCACAGCCAGATCGCCAAGGGCCGCGCCACCAGGATCAGCACCAGCGCCAGCAGCGCCGCAGGCACGAACAGATCGAGGAAACGCGACGGGGTCGCCAGCAATCCCAGCATCACGAACATGACGATCTGGCTCAGCCAGGTGATGCCGGTGTGGAAACGCCGGAGGCTCTGGCCGCCCCGCAGCTTGGCGTTGCCCGCGATCAGGCCGGCGACATAGACCGCCAGAAAACCGCTGCCGCCCAGCGTGGCGGCCAGGGCGAAGATGAACAGCGCCAGCGAGATCGAGACGACGGGGTAGAGGCCCGGCTCCAGCCTGATCCTGTTGATCGTAAGGATCAGAATGCCGCCGCCCGCCACGCCGAACAGGAGGCCGCCGCCGATCTGCCAAATGAACAACAGCGCCAAGTGCCAAGGAGATCCGGTTCCGCCAGACGCGATCAACTCGACCAGCGAGATCGTCAGGAAGATCGACATCGGATCGTTGGTCCCCGATTCGATCTCCAAGGTCGATCGCACGCGGTCGCGCAAGGTGATTCCGCCGACCCGCAACAGGAAGAAGACCGCGGCCGCGTCGGTGGAACTGACGATCGCGCCAACCAGCAAGGCCTCCAGCCAGGACAGCCCCAGAGCGTAGCGTGCCGCGACTCCCACCAGCGACGTCGTGATGACGACTCCCAGCGTCGCCACCGTCAAGGCGGGCCACGCCGCCGCCCTGTAGCTGGAGAAGCGGGTGTCGAAACCGCTGTCGAACAGGATGATGGCGAGCGCCACGCTGCCGATCAGGAACGCCGCCGGCGTGTTGTCGAAGGCGATCCCGCCTATGCCCTCCTCGCCCGCGGCCAACCCAACCCCCAGGAAGATCAGGAGCAGCGGCGCGCCGATGCGGAAGGAGATCAGGCTCGTGAAGATACTGACCAGGAGCAGTATGGCCGCGACGAGAATGATTAGGTTGATCAGTTCCATAAGGCATCCTGGACGCGGCCGCGGGGCGGGACGGGCCGCGTTTTATATGTCATCCGAGGCCGCCAGGCGACCTCCCTGGGTGTTCGGTGTCCGTCGAAGTTTCAGCTGTGGTTATGACGTTCGGTGTCAACGACAGCTTACGGGACGTGCCACCAATCATCAGGGCAAAAGCAGGTTTCAGTCATCGGTTCATCATCCAGCATCGAACAAGTAGTTGCACAAAAGTGGTAGTTATAGGCGTATTGGATGATGTTACCGATGAAACACATATGTGCCCAAAGCTCACACCATGAGGCAGAAAGAACTTCAGCTTCGTCGGCATTCAGGTATCTATACGTCCAAGACGACAGCGGGGACGACAAGATCGTGGCTGCGTCGGTTGATTAAATACTCGATAGGGGTAGCTTAAATGAAAAAGATCCTTTTGGGGACCACCGCGATCGCCGCCGCCGCTCTGTACGCACAGGCCGCTCAAGCGCAGATCACCGTGTCCTTGGGTGGCTACACCGAGTTCTTCGGTGCCTACTACGATGACGATGTCGGCAACCGCACCAGCCGCGAATTCCAGATCGAGACGGAAATCGTCGTCCGCGCCGACGGCAAGGCCGACAATGGCCTGCTCTATGGTGCCAAGATCGAGCTGCAGAACGGTTCGACCTCCTCGGTCGGCACCGACGAGGCGTCGGTCTACTTGGGCGGCACCTGGGGCCGTATCGAGTTGGGCGACTTCGACGGCGCCGCCGACACCCTGGCGATCTACGCTCCGCTGGTCGGCATCGAGCAGATCGACGGCGACGCCTACGACTTCCTGGCGGTGAGCTCGGGCGGCTTCTCGTTCGGCAACGTTCCGGGCGGCAGCCTCGTCAAGGTTCCGGACAGCAGCGACGCGACCAAGGTCATGTACCTGACCCCGCGCTTCGCTGGCGTGCAGGCTGGTGTCAGCTATGCCACGCAGAGCGGCAACAGCGGTGACAGCGCCCAGAGCGTCGTCGGCTTCAAGACCGTTGGCGGCTACAAGGACTTCTGGGAGTTCGGCGCCAACTACACCGGCAGCTTCTCGGGCTTCTCGCTCGCCCTGGGCGCCACCGGCACGACGGCGACCGGCCAGGACCTCGGCACCATCGGTGGTCCGCAGCTCGAGGACTTCTTCGCTTGGCAGGCTGGCGCCCAGGTCGGCTACGCCGGCTTCAAGTTCGGCGGCGGCTACTACGACGGCGATGACTACAACGGTGTTTCCGGCGCTCCCGGCAGCTCCGAGGACAGCAAGGCTTGGCACGTCGGTGCCAGCTACACGGCTGGTCCGTTCGCCGTCGGCCTGACCTATGCCGACGCGGAAGGCTACAAGGGCGGCCCGAACGTCACGACCGGCATCCCGGCCACCTACGCCAGCGACTACAAGACCTACGGCGGCGGTGTCGCCTACACCCTCGCTCCGGGCTTCGTGGTCCAGGCCGACCTGATGTTCGTCGACGAGGAACTGAGCAACGTCAACGCCGCCGGCACCACCACCGGCACCGCTGACAACGAAGGCTACGTCGCCGTGCTCAGCACCCGCCTGAACTTCTAATCCGACGAGGGACCCGGCTGGTCCGGGTCCCTCACCGGAAAGGGATCAAGGATAAGGAAAAGGGCGGTGGTTCATCCACCGCCCTTTTTCGTGCGCGCGGCTTGGACACGCAGGCGCTCCAGAAGGTCCGGCGACGCGGCCCCCGTGATCTCGATCGCCGCGTCGCGTTGAAAACGTTCGATCGCGTCCCGCGTCCGCGCTCCGGAAACCCCGTCGGCCGGGCCGGGGTCGTAACCGAGCCGCTCCAGCTCGATCTGTACTCCGGTGATCAAATCGGGCCTTTTGCCCAGCGTCGGCTCGGCCGCGGTTGCGGTCAGCCGCCGGGCCTCGGCGATCTGGGCGGTGGTCAGGATCTTCGCCAGCCTCGCCCGCTCGCCCTCCGCGTCCTGGTGGCCCCGGGCGGCGGCCCGGTCGAACCAACCATAGGCCACCACCAAATCCGCCGGCCGGCCACGGCCATCGGCGAAGATCCTGCCGAGCCAATATTCGGCGTCGGGATCACCGGCGCGCGCGAGCGGTTCGAACACTCGCGCCGCCGTCACGGGATCTCCCCGGTTGAACGCCGCGAGCCCGTCCTCGTAGCGGGTGGTGGCACCGGCATCCGCCGTCGTCAGGGCGAGCGCCAGCAGGACGGGCAGGGGAAACACGGACATGGGAGCGTCGCGCGCTCAGCTCACGATCCGCCATGACCCGTCGGGTTGTTGGCAAGCGGTACCGCTGGCCCGCTCCGGCTGACCGCCGATATAGACGGTGTGCTGATATTCCCGGCAGGTTCGGCCGGTTTCATTCTGATAGGTCCGGATCGGCTCGATCGTACCCCGATTGCCGGTGTTGGTGTTCGACCACTGGATCGGCTCGTTCTGGGAGACGGCCCTCTGTTCCGCCTGGACAGCCGTATCCCGATCGTTGCCTTGCAGGCGGCCACCCAGTTCCCGACCCGCCAGGGCTCCGACCAGGGTTCCGATCGCGGTCGCCGCCAGCTGCCCGGTCCCGCCGCCGATTTGCGAGCCGAGCAGCGCGCCGCCGGCCGCTCCCCCGAGGGTTCCGACCGTCTGACCGGTGTTCATTCCCTCGCAGGCGCCAAGGCCAAGGGAAAGGGCGGCGACCGCCGCGATGGTTGTTTTGCGCATGATCATGACCGCATCCTTCCGGGATGTCTGGGTGGTGGGCGTCATGGCCCGTCCAAGCCATGGCCCAACGTCATGTGCATGCGATTGTTCCCGGTTCAATTCCCTCCATCGCCCCACCGATTGGGACGGAAGCCGTCTCTGGGTGTTTACCAAGTTAGGGTGGCGTGAACCGGGGCATCAAGCCTCCGCCAGCGTCCACCGAACCTCGGAGAACGATATGACACGATTAGCCATGGCGGCCCTCGGCCTAGCCCTGCTCGCGACATCGGCGTGCGAGAACCTGACCGGACCGGGAAACAACACCATGCCGGACGGCAGGTCGACCACGTCGGGCGGTTCGACCCTGGGCAGCCGGGGTAGCTACGGTCCCGCGACCGGTGCCCCCGGTACCGGCCCCAGTTCCGGAAGCGGTGTCGACGATGCCGAGCGGGGAGCCACGACCAGCCCGTCGAGCGGCGACATGACCCGCCCGGGCAGCATCCCGGGCGAGGGCATGTTGAACTGACCAAGTCCCGTTCGCGGGAGCGCCGCTGGAGGCCGGTGGCGGGGAATGGCGTCAGGCGACCGCCTGTTCCGCCAGCGCCTCCAGCACGTGGAGGCCGATCATGGTCTCCTCGCTGGTCCTGACGACGAGGACCTTCACCGGCGACCCCGGCGCGGAGATCACGCCGGCGTTGGCCTCGTTGGCGGCGGGGTCCAGGACGATGCCGAGCCAGCCCATCTTCTCGCACACCCGGCGCCTGACCATGGCCGAGTTCTCGCCGATGCCGGCCGTGAAGACCAGCGCGTCCAGACCGCCGACCGAGGCCACCAGCGATCCCAGCTGGCGCTGGATCGCGTGGATGAAGTAGTCGATCGCCCTGACGGCGCGCGGATCGTCGCTTCGCTCCAAGTCCCGCATATCCGAACTGATGCCCGAAAGACCCTTCAACCCCGAGTCGTGGTAGAGCATGCGGGTGACTTCCGGAACCGTCATTCCGGCCGCGCCGATCAGGTGAAGCAGGACGCCGGGATCGATCTGGCCGCTTCGGGTGCCCATGGCGAGGCCATCGAGCGCCGTGAAACCCATGCTGCTCTCGACGCTTTTGCCCTCACGAAGCCCGCACATGCTGGCGCCATTGCCAAGATGGGCGACAACGACCCGGCCCAGCGCCACGTCGGGTGCCACCTCCCTCAGGCGGCGCGCCACATATTCATACGACAGGCCATGGAAGCCGTAGCGGCGGATGCCCTGTTCGTAATACTTCAACGGTATCGCGAAGGCCTCCGCCGCGAAGGCATGCCCGCGATGGAAGGACGTGTCGAAGCACGCGACCTGAAGCACGCCCGGATAGCGAGCCTCGACCGCGTCGATCGGCGCCAGATTGTGTGGCTGGTGAAGCGGCGCCAAGGGGACAAGTTCCTGGAGCTTGGCCCGGACGGCGGCGTCGATCCTCACCGGGCCGGAGAAATCCAACCCGCCATGGACGACCCGATGACCGACCGCCAGGACACGCGCGTCGCCCAGGAAGCCATCGAGCCATTCGCTGATCACGCGCAATGCCGAGTCGTGGTCCATCGGGCCGTCACCGTCGGCCCAGCGTGTTTCCGCCAGGACCGCTCCGTCGGCGTCCTTGGCGATGAAATGCACGTGGTTGCCGATACCCTCGATCTGGCCGACCGCCAGCATGCGAACGGCGGCGGCACCGGCGGGCGCCTCGACCGAGAACTTGATGCTGCTCGATCCGGCGTTGAGGACGAGGATGCTGTCGATCATCGCCGATCCTCCTGGGTGTTGAGGCCAGCCAGCGGCTTGCCGGTCTTGGCGAAGACTTGATGGAGCTGAGCCAGCGCGCAGGAGGCGAGCCTGGATCTCTCGTCGTCCGCCCTGCTGGTGAGGATCACCGGAACCTGCGCGCCGAGCACCAGCCCGGCGGCGTCCGCGTGGGCGATGAAGGTCAGTTCCTTCGCCAGCATGTTGCCGGCCTCCAGGTTGGGCACGATCAGCACGTCCGCCCGCCCCGCCACCAGCGAGACTATTCCCTTGGTGCGGGCGGCCTCCAGGTCGACGGCGTTGTCCATCGCCAGCGGGCCGTCAACGATGCCGCCCTTGATCTGGCCGCGCTCCGCCATCTTGGACAGGATCGCCGCGTCCAAGGTCGAGGGTATCTTGGGGTTGACCGTCTCGACAGCCGACAGGATGCCGACCCGCGGCTGGCTGATGCCCAGGGCCAGCCCCATGTCGATGGCGTTCTGGACGATGTCGACCTTGGTCTCCAGGTTGGGTAGGATGTTGATGGCGGCGTCGCTGATCAGCAGCAGGTGATCCATTCCCGGCACGTCCAGCACGAAGACATGGCTGATCCTGCGCGCGGTGCGCAACCCGGTGCCGGCCTTGGTCACCTCGTGCAGCAGCTCGTCGGAGTGAAGGTTGCCCTTCATGATCGCCCCGACCTTGCCCTGGTGGACCAGTTCGACCGAGTGGATGGCCGCCGCCTCCGACCGCGCGATCTCGATGATGGGAAAGCGTGAGATGTCCACGCCGAGATCCTTGGCGAGGGCGCGGATCTTGTCGCCGGGACCGATCAGGATCGGCTCGATCAGGTTGGCCTCGGCCGCGAGGACCGCGCCGCTCAGCGAGGTCCGGTCGGTCGGGAACACGACGGCGGTGGCCAGTGGCGGCAGCGACTGGCACGCCCTGATCATCCGGGTGAACTTCTCGTGCCGCTCCACCACCAGCTTTGGCAGGTCGGCGTCCGGCGTGTCGACGCTCTCGGGCGGGGCCAGCACGTCGGCGATGCCCTCGGCGACCAGCTCACCCTTCTGGTTGAACAGCTTGCAGTCCAGGATGATGGTGTTGGGCTCGCGCTTGTCGGTCACGACCACGGTGATCGCCAGTTCGTCGCCGACATGGACCCGTTCGTGGAAGACCAGGGTCTGTCCCCGGTAGCGCGTGCCGGCACCCGGCAGCGAATTGCCCAGCAGCGCCGAGATCTGCGATCCCACCCACATGCTGGGGGCGATCGTGTCCGGATCGGTGACGCCGTCGTTGTCCCGGTCGCGCGGCAAGGACAAAGGATTTCGATTGCCTGACGCGTGCGCGAAAATCACCAGGTCGTTCGCCGTGCAGACCCTGCGGATCGTCGCCGTGTCTCCGACGGAGATCTCGTTGAAAGTCCGGTTGCGTGCCATGGATCCCCTGGAAATCACGTCGGCCGCCGAAGCGGCCGTGGAGTTGAGGTTGCCGAACACGGCGACTGTGTACCACCCTCCACGCTCGACGGCGGTTCAATCTCGATTCGGCGACATCACCCTAGGGCGGAACCATGACAAGATCATTACCTTTCGCCGCGTCTTTATTGCGCTGCGGCAAAACGCCATCATCGGCCCTGGACACTGGGGAACGTCGGGAACGGCCGGAACCATGCCATATGGCGCGGTCCCGGCGTCGGGTTCCCAAGAGACACATTCGATCCAACCTCAGGCGCTGAGCATGCGCGGCTGGTCGAAGCCCTGGTGGATCGCCCACAAGGCCGCCTGCGTCCGGTTGGCCGCCTTGATCTTGCGCAGCAACTGCTTGACCGAGGCTTTGACCACCATCTCGCTGAGCGACAGGTGGTTGGCGATCATCCTGTTGCTGTCGCCGTTGACGAGCCGCCGCAGGATCTCGGCCTCCCGCGCCGTCAGGCCGCGCGGCGGCGCCGGCTTCGGCACGGGGATCTTGAAGGGAGTGAGGCCGGCGGGGAACAGCAACTGGCCATCCATCACCTTGTCGAGCGCCGAGATGAGTTCCTCCGGTCCATGGTCCTTGGTCAGGTAGCCATGGGCCTGGGCCTCGACCGCCTGACGCAGGTGGTCGGCTTGAAGGTTCGAGGTCAGCATCACCAGCCGGGCGTTCGGCAAGGCGGCGCGGAGCGCCTGGATCGAGCGCGGTTTGTCGGAACCGGGGTCGAGGACGATCAGCCGCGGCTCTTCCGTCAAATCCGACAGCGGGTGGGCCAACGCCTCCTCGATGGTCGCGTGCTCCGCGACCACATGGTAACGCGATCCCTCCAGCAGACGCGTCAGCCCTTGGCGGAACAGGCGGTGCGGGTCGATCAGCAGCGTCGAGGTCATCTGAATTCTCCATCGCGGGAACCTGACGCCACAAGACCACGGCCTGATCCGTGAGACAGTGAAGTAGTTCACAATCGATGAAGAAGTTTCTTTTTTTCGCGCTTCCTTAACGCATTGGGACCGACTGCCGCTGGGGGCGGCAACTTGTCCGATTCGTCGTGGTGCCATTTGGAGATGACAAAAAGATAGGCTCACGATTGTTCGATTGCGTCCTCCGAGTTGCTGAACTTGTTGGTCGAACGTGCCAAGGAATGCATCGGATCTCAAGATGATCCTTCTCATATTTCCAGCCGCGGTTTGTTCGACGAAATCCATCGGGATCGCCAAGTTCCGGTAGCGGGCCAACCGACCATCCCGGACCGTGGATCGGAGCGTTTGGCGGCACCGGCTTGTTGAAGGGGGTGTAGGAATGATGGGCGCCCTCGAACTTCCCCTGGGACGCTTCCCGCCCCGCCGCCCCGGAGCCAGACAGCCCTTGCGACCGATAACTCCCCCGACCAAATCCCCTGCCGGTTTTGGCGGCGTCGTCAGAGCCCTCCGCAATCCGAACTATGGCATCTACACCGCCGGTAACGCGGTGTCGCTGATCGGCACCTGGATGCAGAGGATAGCCGTTGGCTGGCTGACCTGGCAGCTGACCGGATCGGGCGCCTGGCTTGGCGCCATGGCTTTCGCCGATCTGTTTCCGACCGTCCTCGTCGGTCCCTTCGCGGGCGCGGTAGCGGACCGGTGGGACAGGCTGCGGGTGACCAAGGTCAGCCAAACGCTGGCGATGCTCCAGTCGATCGTGCTCTTCATCCTGACATACTTGGATCTCATCGACATCGCCTCGCTCTTCGCTCTGACGGTGGCGCTCGGCGTGATCGCGGGGTTCAATCAGCCGGCGCGGCTGGCCCTGATCCCCAGCCTGGTCAAGCGCGAGGACCTCTCGGCCGCGGTCGCGATCAACTCGATCATCTTCAACTCCGCGCGCTTCGTTGGGCCGGCGGTCGCGGGGGTGATGATCGTGGCCGGCGGCATCTCCGCCGCGTTCGCGGCCAACGCCGTCAGCTTCGCGCTGTTCCTGGTCTCGCTGTCCTTCATCCGCGTCACGGGAGAGCGGCAGGAGTTTCCGGCGGCGCGCCGGTCGCTGCTCGGCGATGTCGGCGATGGCATCCGCTATACCGCTTCCCATCCGGGAATAGCGCCGATGATGCTCCTGCTCATCATCGTTTGCATGTGTGTCCGACCCGTTGTGGAACTGCTGCCGGGCTTCGCCGCGGCGGTCTTCGCGTCGGGCGCCGACGGATTGGCGGTGCTGACCTCCACCGTGGGAGCGGGAGCGGTCCTTGGCGGCCTCTGGCTGGTCCGCCGGAGCGACCCCGCCGGCCTGACGAACATCGCCTTGGGCAACACGCTGGTGCTGGCGCTGGCCTTGCTGGCCTTCGTCGCGACCGATCGCTGGTGGATCGCGTTGCCAGCGCTGGCGGTGCTCGGGGCCTGCATGGTGGTCACCGGCGTCGGGACCCAGACCCTCCTTCAACTCTCCGTCGCCACCGAGATGCGGGGCAGGGTGCTCAGCCTCTATGGCGTGATCTTCCGCGGCGGCCCGGCGATCGGTGCCCTGGTCATGGGGGTCGCGTCGGAACACCTGGGGCTTCGGCTACCGCTGGCCATCGGCGCCGGTTTGGCGATGCTGGCGTGGCTGTGGACTTGGCTGGGTCGCGCCAGGATCACCGGAGCGCTCGAGTCCCAGGGTAATGCGGACTGATGATCAATGGTGTGGACGATCTCGCGAGATTTGAAAATCCATAGTTATGGCGAGTTATGACCCATGAATGAGTATTCGATCTAAATTCTATTTACTAAGGTTCCGTGATTATCCTCAATATTTCGTTTTATTGATCTCGATTGCGCCACGACATTGCCAAGACATGGCTTGTGGACTTGATCGCAACCATCCTCCGACATTCGCAATGGTCATCAACACTTCTTATCAGGATGTGAGGTGGACATCATGATGGAAGTCTTTTTGTCTCTAGACATCTGAGGTAGCCTAAGTCGTCTGAAATATGTCATAAAACCAGTCAACTCGGTCTTGGGGCACCGGTTCCAGAACGCTGAAGGCGCAGGAATGCCGATCAAAGCCGATCTGATATGGGGAGTTTTGTTCGGGCTGCGGGTGCGTCTGGTGCTTCTCGTCGCCTGCGGATTGATCCCCCTGTCCATCCTGGTGCTCACCCAGCTGGGGCGCCAGCGGGACGACGTCCTGGCCGAGGCCCATGAAGGGATCAGGGCGGTGGCGCGTCAGGCCGCCGTCAGGCAGGCCGAGGTGCTGGGGCAGGTGCGGGGCCTGCTGGAGGTGTTGAGCGCCATTCCCACGCTGAGGGAGTTCCAGGCGGGTGCTTGCGACGAGATGCTGGGCCAGATCCGCGATCACTATCCCGGCGTCACCTCCATCTGGTTCGCCACTCCGGACGGCCGGGTGCCTTGCAGCGACCAACCCTCCGGTCACAATCTCAGCATGGCGGAGCGCGATTATTTTCAGCGAGCCTTGGCGGGTGGCGAGTTCGTCGTCAGCGACTATCTGATCGGCCGCGTCAGCCGCCGGCCCGTCCTCGCCACCGCGTTGGCGTTCCGGGGGCCGGACGGGCCGATCGCGGGTATCGCGATGGCGGCGGTCGACATCGACTGGCTCCACCGGATGGCGGAGCGGACGGTCGGCGGAACGGGCTTGAGCCTCGTCCTGATCGATGGCAAGGGCACGCTGCTCGCGGAGGTCCCCCCCGGCCCGGCGCCGGTCGGCCAGCCAGCCGGCGGAAACCCCCTGGTCGCCGCGATGCTGGGGACGGCGGAAGGCCGCTTCGAGACGGTGGACGACTCCGGTGTCCAGCGCTTGTACGCCCATGTGCCGCTGCCCGGTACCAACGCGCGCTTGGCGGTCGGGCTGGAGCGGGCGACGGTCCTGGCGCGGGTCGACCGGCAACGCGTCGTCAGTCTCGTCACCCTGGTCCTGGCGACGGTGGCGTCGCTGATCGCCGCCATCGTCGCGGGGGAGGTGCTCATCGTGCGCCGGCTGGACCGGCTGCGGGAGGTGGCGGCGCGGCTGGGGCGCGGCGATTTGTCGGTGCGCGCCCACGTGCCTCCCGAAGCCGAGTTGCGGGAGCTGGCCGTCGCCTTCAACGACATGGCCGACAGCATCGAGCGGCGGGAAAAGAGCCACCGCGACAGCGAGGCCCGCTTCCGCGACATGGCCGAGGTGTCCAGCGACTGGTTCTGGGAAACCGGTCCGGACAATCGCTTCACCTACATCTCCAAGGGGATCGCGCTGACGGGCGCCGGTCCGGAGATGTTCATCGGTGCCAGCCGGGAGGAATTGCGCGCCGCGGAGGTCGATCCGACCGAGCTGCCCGGCTGGGAGACCTACGCCGCCGACATAGCGGCGCGCCGGCCGATCCGCGACTTCACGTATAGGATCGTGGCGCCGGACGGATCGGTCCGCCACCTCGCCAGCAGTGGCAAGCCGGTGTTCGACGACGCGGGCGTCTTCGTCGGCTATCGCGGCGTCGGCCGCGACGTCACCGGCGAGGTCGAGGCCGAGCTGGAGATGCGGCGCGCGCGCGCCGCCGCCGAGTCGGCGAACCTCGCCAAGTCGCAGTTCCTGGCGATCATGAGCCATGAACTCCGCACCCCCATGACCGGCGTGCTCGGCACCATGGATCTCCTGGCCGACACGGGCCTGACGGACGAGCAGAACCAATGGCTAGGCATCATGCGCGGCTCGGCCGAGACCCTGATGACGGTGCTGAACGACATTCTGGACTTCTCCAAGATCGAGGCGGGGCAACTCCATTTCGAGGAGGTGGATTTCAAGCTGAGCTCGGTGACCCACGAGGTGGCCTCGCTCTTCGCGAGGCTGACGGAGGGCAAGCGGCTGGAATTCGCCGTCGTCTCGGATGACTTGGAGCGCCGGAACCTGGACGATGTCCGCGGCGATCCGGTCCGGCTGCGGCAGGTGCTGTGGAACCTGGTCGGCAACGCCGTCAAGTTCACCCAGCATGGACGCATCGGGATCCGCGTCACCGTGGCGGATCCCGGCGCCGAGGTCCTCCGCGTGATGTTCGAGGTTTCCGATACCGGCATCGGCATCGGCGAGGAGCAGCGGGAGCACCTGTTCGAGCCGTTCTCCCAGGCGGACGCCTCGACCACCCGGCGTTTCGGGGGGACCGGCCTCGGTCTCGCGATCTGCAAGCGGCTGGTGGAGGGCATGGGCGGCGCCATCGGCGTCACCAGCGTGCCGGATGTCGGATCGACGTTCTGGTTCACCGTCCGGCTGGGGCGCGCGACGTCGCGGGACCCGGCCTCCCGGGACACGGCGCCGCCCGCCGAGGAGGTGCCGGTGACCGCCACGCCCAGGCGCGTCCTGCTGGCGGAGGACAACGACCTCAACCGGCTGCTGGTGACCACCATGTTGCGGCGCATGGGTCATGATGTCATGGCGGTGGAGAACGGCCTGCGCGTCATCGAGGAGATCGGCCGCGGCGTCCACGACATCGTGATCATGGACCTTCACATGCCGATGATGACCGGCGAGGAGGCGGCATTGCGCGTTCGGGCTATGGAAGTGCCTTGGCGCGACCTGCCCTTGGTGGCGCTCACCGCCGACGCCATGCCGCCACGGTCCGAGCGGATCCAGGCCATTGGCTTCGACGCCTGCCTGACCAAGCCGGTGGACTGGCGTCAACTGGGCGAGATCATCGCGCGCCTGACCAGCGCCCGCGATGGGGAGGATGGCGCCGGTCAGGGTTCCGGCGCCGAAGTGGAATCAACCGCGGGATGGTGAGGGAACCGGGGCTTTCCCTGTCCGTTAGCGTCGGACAACCGACTGGTTCGGCGCGAAGCGTTCGTGGCGCGCTGCCCCGGGGGACCTAGCGATGGAATTGTCAGGATTGCCGGAAACCGGCCAAGGGAGAGCTGCCTCAAATGAGCTTGATCGACGACGTTGAAAAGCGGGTGGAGCAACGCGCCTACGAGATTTGGCGGCGCGAGGGATGCCCCGAGGGCCGCGACGCGGACCATTGGGTGCTTGCCAAGGAGGAGATCGCGATCGAGGACAACCAGAGCCAGGCTCTGATGCCAAACCCGTCACAGGGCGGCGACGACACCGTGGTTCATTCCGAGCCGGTCGAGCCGCTGCTCGCCGCGGAGACTCTGGGGGAGGATACCGGCGGTCCGACCAACCAGTCGGAAGAGCAGCCACTGCCTAAGAAAACACGTGCCCGCCGTGCGCCCGCCGCCAAGACCGCCCCAGCGGGAGAGCCGGAACCCGCTGGGTCTAGCGCTCCGGAGGCGTCCAAACCGGCGCGCGCCCGGAAGAAGGCCAAGGAATAGGGCCGGTCGGGGGAAAGGCTTCAAACCGATAACCGTCGAAAGGGCCGGGCGTCGTCGGGGTCACGCCGCGTCGTTGACCGCGATCAGCCCGCCCAAGGCGCCATAGGCCTTGCGGTCCGAGCGCATCAGTTCAAGCGTCTCCCGAAGACTCTCCTGCGCGAACGAGCAGGACTGCCGATCGAGTTCGGCGCGGGTCAGTTCGATGAAGCTGTCCAACAGGCGCGCATGCACTCGGCAGGCGGAACGGAGTTCGGAGGCGATGATCGGAGTACGCATGGCGGCTGGCCCTTCGGCTCATGTTGAACGTGTCCCCATTAAGCTGATTCCCGGTTAATGACCCGTAAATGCTGGCATTCGCCAAGCGTCTTCAGAAGAACTACCCCTTTGGAGCGACGTCCTTCGAAGGCTTCATGACCCCGTGATCCGTCCTGTTCCAAGTGATCGGGTGAGCTTACCTTGCTCCGCGTTTCCTCTCCTCGGGTGAGGTGGTCGGCGCTGGATCCGGCTTGGGTGGGATCAGGTTGGTCAGCTTGGCGTAGGCTTCGACACGGAACTCCTCCAGCACCTCGGCCACCTCTTCGGACGACCTGCCGAGCGAGCGGAGCAGCAGGCCGCCAAGCCGCAGGCTTCCCTCCATCATCTCCGGCACCACATGGGTGGCGCCGGACGCGCGCAGATGGACCTGATGTTCGTGATCGCGCGCCCGGGCGTGGATGTCCAACATCGGGCATAGCCTGCGGATCGCCTCGACCGCCCGCTCCGCCGCCTGTGGCTGGTCCAGCGTCACCACCGCCGCGCGGGCGCGGTCGATCCCGGCGGCCCGCAGCACCTCCGCCCGGCTGGCGTCGCCATAGTAGATCGGCAGCCCGCGCGCCCGTCCTTCCGCGACCCGCGACGGCTCCAGATCGAACGCCATGTAAGGCAGTCTTTGCGCGTCGAGCAGCCGGGCGATGGTCTGGCCGACCCGGCCGAAGCCCGCGATGATCACGTGTCCCTTGAAGTCGCGGGCGTCGCCCTCCAGCCGACGGAGTTCCGCCGGCACGATCCGGGGTGACAGCGCCTTGGCGAGCAGCCGCCCCGCCGCCATCAGGAATGGCGTCAGCGCCATGCTCAGCGCCACCACCGCCAGCATCAGCTGGCCGGTCGCCGGTGACAGGACGCCCACCGTCATCGCGAGGCTGAACAACACGAAGGCGAATTCGCCGCCCTGTCCCAGGCTCAGGCCGACATGCGCCGCGACCGCGAAGGGAAAGCCGAAAGCGCGGCACAGCAGGCCGGTCACGACGGCCTTGCCCAAAACCAGCGCCGCGACCAGCGCCAGCACCAAGGGCGCCTGCCCGACGATCAGCCCCAGGTCGATGGTCATGCCGACAGTCATGAAGAACAGGGCCAGCAGGATGCCGCGGAAGGGCTGTATGTCGCCCTCGACCTGATGTCGGAACTCCGTCTCCGCGATCAGCAGGCCGGCGAGGAACGCTCCGAGCGCCATCGACAGTCCCGCCAACTCGGTCAGGTAACCGACGCTGAGCACCACCAGCAGCGTGACGCTGGTGAACAGTTCGGGTGATTTGGCGGCCGCGACCACGCGCAGCGCCGGCCGCAGGATCAGACGCCCCACCACCACGATGATGACCAGCACACCGATCGCCTTCAGCGCCGCTATGCCCAGCGCGCCGGCCAGCCGGGTCCCGCCGGCGGCCAGCAGGGGCACCAGCGTCAGCAGCGGGACGACCGCCAAGTCCTGGAGCAGCAGCACGGCGAACGACAGCCGGCCATGCCGGGTCGACAGCTCGCCCCGCTCGACCAGGATCTGCAGCACGATGGCGGTGGACGACAGAGCCAGCCCACCGGCCAGGATGGCGGCCGCCTCCCGTGGCTGGCCGAGCCAGCGGGCGCCCAGATAGAACAGCGCGGCGGTGAGGATGACCTGCAAGCCGCCCAAGCCGAAGACATGGAGCCGAATCGCCTTGAGCCGCTCGATCGACAGTTCAAGCCCGATCGTGAACAGCAGGAACACGACGCCGAAATTCGCCAGCACCGTGACGCCGTGGACATCGGACACGATCGCCATGCCGGCGGGTCCGATCAGGGTTCCAGCGACCAGATAGCCCAGCACGGGGCTGGACCGCAGCCTTTGGAAGATGGGAACCACCAGGACGGCGGCGGCGAGGATGATCAGGACGTCTTGAAGGCTTTGATTGGCGTGCATGCGCGGCTCGGTGGCGACGGACTGTGGCGGACGCGTATCACTCGCCCCGGACTTCCTCCACCATATCGACCAATCGCGTATAATCCTTAACGACGAGCGCGTGGCTGCGCCGCTCGACGATGCCGCTCCGCGACAGATCGCTCAAGACCCGGGCCACAGTCTCGCGCGTCGTGCTGACCCGGCTGGCGATGTCGCCATGGACCGGGATCGGCGAGATCTCCGCCGTGTTGTCCGCTTTCAGTCCGGGCTTGGCGAGACGCACCAGTTCCGCGTGGACCCTGTTGTTGGCGCCCAGTGTGCTGAGGTCCATGATCCGGCCGGTGGCGCGGCGGATGATCGCCGCCAGCCGCCGCATGAACAGCAGCGCCACCTTGGGATGGGTGGTGACGATCTCCTGGAACAGCCGAGGAGGTACGAAGGCGATCAGCGTGTCGGTCAGCGCCACCACCGTCGCCGACCGGGGCTCGCCGTCCACCGCCGACAACTCGCCGATATAGCCGCCGGCGGAAACGTCGTCGAAGCTGATCTCGCGCCCCGACATGGAGAACATCACGACGCGCACCCGGCCCTCGACAACCAAGCAGGCGTCCCGCGTCTCGCTGAGGTGGTCGATGATCTGTTCGTCCGCCTTGTAGCGGCGCCAGCCGCACTGGCGGACGATGGCCGACCTTTCGTCCGGCGTCAGCGACGCCAGCAGATCGATCCGGTCGAGCGATGCGACCTGCGTTTCGGACACGGCTGAACTCTCCGGGCATATGACGGTCTATGAAGGATAGCGCACCCCGTCGCGGCCCGCGACCCCTCCCCTTGATGGGGAGACCCATTGTATGCTTGCAAGTTGAACCAATTTTATCAAGAGCGGCCAATCAAGCCCACCTAACGTCCAATGGGCCGCCCAACAAAACATTGTGCCATCGGGGCGTCCGGCCCATCATCGATCAACCTCCCAGGTCAGGTTAAGCCCGTGCTCCCCGAAAAAACCATCAAGCCAGCCGACACACAGGCCGCCGCGTCCGGAAAAGCCGCCAAGCCACTCAGGATCGGCATGATGGGCCGCCTGCGGGCCTATTTCCTGGCCGGCATCCTCGTCACGGCGCCGGTCGCCATCACGCTCTACCTGGCCTGGGCGGTGATCAACCTGATCGACACCGCCGTCTCGCAGCTGATCCCGGCGACCTACAATCCGGAAAACTACTTGCCGTTCAGCGTTCCCGGCCTGGGTGTCGTGATCGTCCTGGTGGCCTTGACCCTGACGGGCGCCTTGACGGCCGGCGTGATCGGCCGTCTGGTGGTTCGCGCTGGCGAGTCCGTGCTGGCGCGCATGCCGGTGGTGCGCGGCGTCTACGCCGCCACCAAGCAGATCATGGAGACGGTGCTGGCCAACCAGTCCGCCGCCTTCCGCGAGGTCGTGCTGCTGGAATATCCCCGGCGGGGCATCTGGACGATCGGTTTCATCAGCGGCACCACCCAAGGCGAGGTCAGGGACCTGACCGGCGAGGAGGTGGTCAACGTGTTCGTCCCGACCACGCCCAACCCGACCTCCGGCTTCCTGCTGTTCGTCCCGCGCACCGACCTCCGCGTGCTGGAGATGACGGTCGAGGAGGGGATCAAGATGGTGGTGTCCGGTGGCATCGTGGCGCCGCCCGACCGCCGCCCGGTCGAGAGCCGGGGCATGCCGCTGGAGCGCGAGAGGACGCGGGAAACGGTGGAATAACCGGCGGCGGTGCCGCTTCGCCCTCCGAGGTGTTAGGCAAGGGACGCCCAAACCGGCTCCGCCGGATCATTCGAGCGAAGCGCCAAGCACCATCATGTCGGAAGCTACCCGAAATCCTTCGGACACTCCCCGCGACGCGCCGGCCGAGCCCGCGGCCGTCCCGAAGCACACCGAGACGTGGTCGATCCGCCGCCTGAGCATGGCGATCCCGACGCGGAAGCTGCGCAACAGCGAGATGGTGCTGATCCTGATCAGCGGCGTGCTGGGCGGCGTGATCGGCTTGGGCGTGGTCCTGCTCCACGACCTCGTGGGCCTGCTGCACCGACTGGTCTTCGGAATCGCCGAAGGGCGCTATCTCAGCGAGGGTGTCGACATAGCACCCGCCGCCATGGTGCTGGGGCCGACGCTCGGTGGCCTTCTGGTCGGCACGCTGATCTTCTTCGTCCGCAAGATACGACCCGGCGAGATCGTCGACCCGATCGAGGCCAACGCGTTGTTCGGCGGCAAGATGTCGTTGATCGATAGTTTCCGGCTGACCATCTCGACGCTGATCTCCAACGGTTGCGGCGCATCGGTCGGGATGGAGGCGGCCTATACCCAGACCGGCTCCGGCTTGTCCTCCGCCGTCGGGCAGGTGATCCGCCTGCGCCGGGGCGACCTTCGCATCCTGACCGGCTGCGGGGCGGCCGCCGCCATCGCCGCCGCCTTCAACGCGCCGCTGGCCGGCGCCTTCTACGCCTTCGAACTGGTGATCGGCAGCTATACGCTGGCGGCGCTGGCGCCCGTCGCGGTCGCGGCCGTGGTGGCGACGCTGGTCGCCCGCCTCACCATCGGGACCGCGCCGATCTTCATGGTCGATGTCACCAGGGTCGGGGCGGGCGCGGTCGACTACGCCGCCTTCGCGCTGGTGGGATTCGCGTCCGGCTGGCTCGGCATCCTGACCATGCAGGCGGTGACCGTCTGCGAACGCTTCTTCCGCAGGCTGGCGCCCCAGATCTGGATCAGGCCGGCGCTTGGAGGGCTCTGCGTCGGCCTGATGGCGATGTGGGTTCCCCAAGTGCTGGGCAGCGGCCACGGCGCCCTCCAGATGAGCCTGGACGCCGGTTACACCCTGCCGGTGCTGCTCACGGTGCTGACGGTCAAGATCCTGGCGTCGGCGGTTTCGCTGGGTTCCGGTTTCCGGGGAGGGTTGTTCAGCTCGTCGCTGTTCCTCGGCAGCCTGTTTGGCGGCGTGCTGGCCCAAGTCGCCGACCGGGTCTATCCGGAACTCTCGGTCAGCGACACATCGTTCATGCTGGTCGGCATGGGCTCCGTCGCGGCGGCGATCATCGGGGCGCCGATCACCATGGTGATGCTGGTGCTGGAAAGCACCGCCGACTTCCCCGCCACGGTCGGCGTGTTGACCGGCGTCGTGGTCGCCAGCGTCGTGGTCCGCAAGGTCTTCGGCTACTCCTTCGCGACGTGGCGCTTCCACCTGCGCGGCGTCCCGATCCGGGGTGCTCATGACGTCGGCTGGATCGAGGACCTGACGGTCGGCCGCCTGATGCGCCGCGACCAGAAGGTGGTCGAGGAGGACATGAACATCGCCGCGTTGCGCCGGATCTATCCGCTGGGCAGCGTCAAGCAGGTGTTCGTGGTCGACGAGGCGGCCCAATACCGCGGCCTGATCGATATGGCGATGGTCCACAACCCCGATTTGGACGAGACGGCGGACAAGACCCAGGTGGCCACCCTGGTCCGGGGTGTCCGCTATTTCCTGCTGCCGCGCACCAATGTCAGGACCGCGCTCAAGCATTTCAGCGAGGCGGAGGAGGAAACCCTTCCCGTCCTGGACAGCCCGACCAGCCGCAAGGTGGTGGGCTACCTGACCGAAGCCTACGCCCTGCGGCGCTACAATCAGGAACTCGAGAAGCAGCGCAGCGACGAATTGGGCATGAAGAACCTCTACGGCTCGGACTGAGGCCGCCCCGGTCAGCCGGACCGCAGGTATTTGACCGCCTGCTCCCGTTCGAACAGGTACAGCAGAACGCGCAGCGCCCGCCCGCGCTCCGATTGAAGCTCGGGATCGCGGTCCAGGATCAGCCGGGCGTCGTCTCGCGCCACCGCCAGTAAATCGCCGTGAACAGCCAAGTCGGCCATGCGGAACTCCGGCAACCCGCTCTGGCGGGTGCCCAGCACCTCGCCAGCCCCCCGCAGGCGCAAGTCCTCCTCCGCGATCAGGAAGCCGTCCTCGGTGTTCTTCATGATCGTCAGTCGTGCCTTCGACGTCTCGCTCAACGGGTTGTCATACAGCAGCAGGCAGGTCGACGCCGCCGTGCCGCGGCCGATCCGTCCACGCAGCTGGTGCAACTGGGCGAGGCCGAAGCGCTCGGCGTGCTCGATCACCATGACGGAGGCCTCCGGCACGTTGACGCCGACCTCGATCACGGTGGTGGCGACCAGCACGTCCAGCCCGCCGCCCGCGAAGGCGGTCATCACGGCATCCTTGTCGGTCGGCTTCATCTTGCCATGGACCAGCCCGACCCGTTCGCCGATCATGCCGCGCAGCAGCGCGTGTCGGTCGGTGGCCGCCGCCAGATCGACCAGTTCCGACTCCTCGACCAGGGGGCAGACCCAATAGACGCGGGCGCCCTCGGCGATCTTGCGCTGGACGCCGGCGATCACCTCCTCCAGCCGGTCGATCGGGATCGTGATGGTCGTGATCGGCTTGCGGCCCGGCGGCTTCTCGGTCAGGCGCGACACGTCCATGTCGCCATAGGCGGTCAAGGTCAGCGTGCGCGGGATCGGCGTCGCGGTCATGACCAGCACGTCGACCGCCCGGCCCTTGGACGATAGCTGGAGCCGCTGATGGACACCGAAGCGGTGCTGCTCGTCGATCACCGCGACCGCCAAGTCGCGGAAGGCGACGTCCTCCTGGAACAGCGCGTGGGTCCCGACGATGATGTCGATCTCCCCGGCGGCCAGCCGCTCGTGGATGGCGGCCCGAGCCTTGCCCTTGTCGCGGCCGGTCAGCACGGCCAGCCGTACCCCGGCGGCCTCCGCCAGCGGCGTCAGCGTCTCGAAATGCTGGCGCGCCAGGATCTCGGTCGGCGCCATCAGGGCCGCCTGCGCCCCGGCCTCGACCGCGTTGAGCATGGCGAGCAGGGCCACGACCGTCTTGCCGCTGCCGACATCGCCTTGCAGCAGCCGCAGCATGCGCCGGTCCGCCCGCATGTCGTCGTAGATCTCCTCCAGCGCGCCCGCCTGCGCGCCGGTCAACGCGAAGGGCAGGGCGGCGGTCACCCGCTGGCGCAGCCTGCCGTCGCCGACCACGGAGCGGCCCGACAGCTTCCGCTGGTGCTGGCGGATCAGGGCCAGCGCCAACTGGTTGGACAGCAACTCGTCGAAGGCCAATCGGCCACGCGGCGGCGTCATGCCGGAGAGATCCGCCTCGTCCTGGGGATTGTGGACGGTGGCGAGGGCGGCCCGCCAGGACGGCCAGCCGCGCCGGGCGAGCCAAGCCGCGTCCTGCCACTCCGGCAGGTCCTTGGCGGCGGCCAACGCCGAGGCGACCGCTTTCCGCAATACTTTCGAGGCGAGCCCGGCCGTCATGGGATAGACCGGCTCCACTGGCTCGAACTCGCCCTTGGCATCGGCCGGGACGATGTGGTCCGGATGCGCCATCTGCGGCATGCCGTTGAACCACTCGACCTTGCCGCTGACGACGACCTGCTGCCCGATCGGCAACTGCTTCAACAGCCAGTCGCCCCGCGCGTGGAAGAACACGAGGTCGATCTCGCCGCTGTCGTCCCGGCATCGCACCTTGTAGGGGTGGCGCGGGTTCATGGGGGCGGAATGGTGCTCGACCCGGACCGTCAAGGTGGCGATGGCGTTGTCGGGAGCGTTCGCCACCTCCGGCGCGAAGCGGCGGTCGATGATGCCGGTTGGCAAGTGCCACAGCAGGTCCGCCACATGCGGTCCGACCAGCTTCTCGGTCAGCTTGCCGAGCTTCGGCCCGAGCCCCTTCAGCGTCGTGACCGGGGCGAACAGGGGGAACAGGATGTCTGGCCGCAAGGAGCGCCCTCGTTACGCGGGATGGGATGGCGGACTTAGCCGCGGGCGCGCCGTTGTCGCAAGTCCCGTGTCATGCTTCAATCCCGATCGACGTGATGAGTGGAGAGGGATGCCAACGTGACGATCAGGACCATGAGCCGGGGCGAGTTGGACCGGGTGATCCAATGGGCGGCGGACGAGGGATGGAACCCCGGCCTCGGCGACGCCGCCGCCTTCCACCTTGCCGATCCCACCGGCTTCCACATCGTCGAGGCTGACGACGGCCAGCCGGCCGCCGCGATCTCCGTCATCCGCTATGGCGAGCGATTCGGCTTCCTCGGCCTCTACATCGCCCGTCCGGGATATCGGGCGCGCGGCCATGGCATGACGATCTGGCGATCCGGCATGGAGTATCTGGCGGGCCGCACGGTCGGTCTCGATGGCGTGGTGGCCCAGCAGGAGAACTACCGAAAGTCCGGCTTCGCGCTGGCCCACCGCAACATCCGCCACCAGGGCGTCGTCCCCCCGGTCGAGGCGCCGGACGGCCTGACCAGCCTGACCGACATGCCGTTCGACACCTTGCTGGACTACGACCTGCCCCTGTTCGGGGCCCCACGCGCGGCCTTCCTGTCCGCCTGGATCGGCATGCCCGGCGTGATCGCCCTGGCGGCGGGAGCGTCGGCGGAAAGCTTCCAGGGCTACGCCGTGGCGCGCCCCTGCCGCGTCGGCTGGAAGATCGGCCCCCTGTTCGCCGACGATCCCGCCACCGCCGACGCCCTGTTCCGCGGCATCGCCACCCGCTTGCCCGCCAACGAGACGGTGATCCTGGACGTCCCGGAACCAAACCGCGCCGCCCTTGCCCTGGCGGCGCGCTTTGGGCTGACCCCGGCCTTCGAGACCGCCCGCATGTACGCCGGCCCGCCACCCGACATCGACCTCGCCCGCGTCTTCGGCATCACGACGTTCGAATTGGGCTAGACTCCCACCCCCGCGTCCGACCCGAGCCTCGCCCGCCGGCGCTGGACCAGCAGCACGCCGCCCAGGGCCGCCAGGATCACCAGGAATGAGAGCGCCGTCGTCAGGGTGCCCAGCGCGTAGAGCACCGGCGTGGTGACGTTGGTGGTCATGCCGTAGATCTCCAGCGGCAGTGTGTTGAAGCTGCCGGCCGTCATCAGGGTGCGGGCGAACTCGTCATAGGACAGCGTGAAGCCGAACAGGGCGATGCCGATCACGCTGGGGGCGATGATTGGCAGCACGACGAAGCGGATCGTCTGCCAAGGTGTGGCGCCCAAGTCGCGGGCGGCCTCCTCGTAGGCCCGGTTGAAGCGGTTGAAGATGGCGAACATGATCAGCAGGCCGAACGGAAGCGTCCAGGTCAGGTGCGCGCCGAGGCCAGAGCTGAACCAGTTGGGCTCGACGCCCACGATGTTGAACATCAGGCCGATGCCCAGGCTGACCAGGATCGACGGCACGATCAGGCTGGCGACCGCGATGTAGAAGATCACGCCCGAGCCCCGGAAGCGGTGCCGGAACCCCAGGCCCGCCGCCACCGAGAACAGCACCGTCACGACCATCACGATCAGGCCCAGGCTGACCGAGCGGGTCAGAGCACCACCGAAATCGCCGACCGCCTGCTGCTGGAACAGGTTGTGGAACCAGTGGGTCGAGACGCCGTTCATCGGGAAGGTCAGCCCGCCGTTCGGCCCTTGGAACGACAGGATCACGATGGTCGCGATCGGGCCATACAGGAACAGCACGAACAGCCCGAAGAACGCCGCCAGCAGGTAGAAGCTGAGCGGGCGTGGCTCACGGCCCTTGGCGGGTTTGGCCATGGCTCAAAGCTCCTTCCGGATATCGACGATCCTCAGCATCAGCGCCACCATCATCAGGACCACGAACAGCAGGACGACCGCGTTGGCCGCCGCGGCGGGGTATTGCAGCAGGGAGATCTGGTTCGCCATCATCAGGCCGACCGACGCGCTCTGCCCGCCGCTCATCAGGCGGACGGTGATGAAGTCGCCCATGACCAGCGTCACCACGAAGATCGAGCCGATCGCGATGCCCGGCTTGCTCAGCGGGATGATCACGTTGGTCAGGACCTGCCATCCGGTGGCCCCGGCGTCCACCGCCGCCTCGACCAGCGCGCGGTCGATCCGCATCATCGAATTGAAGATCGGCACGACCATGAACAGCACGTAGAGGTGGACGAAGGCCAGCACGACCGAGAAGTCCGAGAACAGCAGGAACTCCAGCGGCTGGTCGATCACCCCCATGGCGAGCAGCGTCGAGTTGAGCAGCCCGTTGCGGCCCAGGAACGGGATCCACGAGATCATGCGGATGATGTTCGACGTCCAGAACGGGATGGTGCAGATCATGAAGAGTGTGATCTGCCATGTCAGCGACCGGACGTGGAAAGCCACGAAATAGGCCACGGTGAACCCGATGCCCAGGGTCAGCGCCCAGGTCAGCACCGCGTATTTCAAGGTGTTGAGGTAGATCTGCCAGGTGACCGAAGAGGTCAGCAGCTCCTCGTAGTTCAGCATCATGAAATCCGGGATGACCCGGATCGAATCATAGTCCCAGAAGCTGACCACGATGATGGTGGCGATCGGGATCAGCAGGAAGATGGCGAAGGTGAGCGTGAGCGGCGCCACCTGGAGATAGGGGGCGATCGCCGCCGCCAGACGGCCCCTGTCGAGGCGCTTGTCCAGGCGGCGGGGCACCGCCCCCTCCCGGCGCTGGGCCGGGAGGGATTCGGCTCGATCGGTCATGCGGCGATGAACTCGTTCCACTTGCGGAGCATGTAGCGGTCCTCGTCCATCACGGCGTTCCAGCAGGCGACGGCGCCCATCCGCTCGTTGAACGATCCGCCGTCGCGGACGGCGCCGGCCTTCTCCATCACCTTGCCCTCGGGGCTGAGGATATCGGCGGCCGCCGGCTTGCCCTCCATCCAGAACGCCCATTCCTCGGGGCTCATGTGCTGCTTGGCGGTGTCGAGCACGGCGCTGTAATAGCCCTGGCGGTTCAGATAGGCGCCGACCCAGCCGGACAGGTACCAGTTGATGTACTCGTACGCCGCCTCCAACTCCAAGCCGCTGACATGCTTGGCGATGCCAAGCCCGCCGCCCCAGGCGCGATAGCCCTCCTTCAGCGGCTGGTAGACGCAGTTGATGCCCTTGGCGCGGACGGCGGCCACGGCGGGCGACCACATCGACTGGATCACGACCTCGCCCGAGGCCATCAGGTTGACGCTCTCGTCGAAGGTCTTCCAGAAGGCGCGGAACTGGCCGGCCTTCTTGGCCTCGATCAGCAGGGCGATCGTCTTGTCGATCTCCTCCTTCGTCATGTTGCCCTTGTCGCCGTACTTCATCTCGCCCATGGACTCGGCGACCATGGCGGCATCCATGATGCCGATCGACGGGATGTTCAGGATCGACGCCTTGCCCTTGAACGCGGGGTCGAGCAGGTCCTTCCACTGGGTGATCGGGCGGCCGATCAGGTCGGGCCGGATGCCCAGCGTGTCGGCGTTGTAAATGGTCGGGATCAGCGTCATCCACTGGGTCTGCGACTTGGCGAACTTGACCGAGTCCTTGCCCTCGACGAAGCCGACGGTGTGGGGCGCCGTGCCCTGCGCGATCGTCGATTCCGGCGTCAGCTTGCCGGTGATGAACAGCGGGACGATCTTGTCGAAGTTCTTGATCTTGCCGACATCCATCGGCTGCATGACGCCCGCCGGGAAGACCTTCTTGCAGATCCAGTATTCGATGTCGGCGATGTCATAGGACTTGGGCTGGGTCACCGCGCGCTGCGAAACCGCGTCGCTGTCGAGCGCCGTCATCTGAAGCGTGAAGCCCAGGTCCTCCTTGACCTTCTCGGCCACGGCATTGAGGTTCGACACGCCGGTGCCGAACTGGCGCAGCGTCACGTTCTTGATGTTCTGCGCCCAGATCGTGGGAAAGCCGGTGATGGCGCCGCTGCCCACCGCGAGGCCGGCGGCCGCCGCCGTGCCCTTCAGCGCCTGGCGGCGGGAAATGCCCAGTGTTTTGGTCCCAGGAGTCTTGGCCTTCGGCGGATTGGTCGAATCGCTGCTCATCTCTGAAGCCTCTCGTTTTTTGCTTGTCGGTTTATTGGATTTGGATGGCGGGTTCTTCGTTTCTGGTCCCGCTTCCTCAGGCGGCCAGCGGGTGCATGTCCTCCGCCGCCCACGTCGCGGTCACGGTGTCGCCGACATCGTGCGGCGCCGCGAAGAAGGCGTGTTCCGTGATGGTGATCGCGAACTCCTCGACGCCCGGCGCCGACAGCCTCAGATGCACCATCGGGCCTTGGTACTCGACCAGCCTGACAGTCCCCGTGAAGGTGTTGGTGCCGCCACTGGAGCCATCCGGAAGGATGCGGATGCGGTCGGTGCGGACGGCGACCTGCCTGCCGCCGGTGCCGTCGCGCGGCGCCAGGACGTTGTGGCCGCCGATGAAACGGGCGACGAAGGCGTCACGCGGCTGATTGAAGACCTCGCGCGGGGTTCCGGCCTGGGCGATCTTGCCGTTGTTCATCACGACGACCAGATCCGCCAGCGCCAGGGCCTCCTCCTGCCCGTGGGTGACATGGATGAAGCTGATGCCAAGCTCGCGTTGCAGGCGCTTCAGCTCCTCCCGCATCTTGACCCGCAGGAATGGATCGAGGGCTGACAGCGGCTCGTCCAGCAGCAGGGCGCTGGGGTTGGTGATCAGCGCCCGGGCCAGCGCCACGCGCTGTTGCTGGCCGCCGGAAAGCTGGGCGGGCAGGCGTTCGGCGTACTTGTCCATCTGGACGAGGTTCAGCAATTCCATCGCCTTGGCGCGGCGCTCCGGCTTCGCGACGCCTTTCAACTTGAGGCTGAAAGCGACGTTGTCGACGCAGGTGAGGTGCGGGAACAGCGCGTAGCTCTGGAACATCATCGCCGTCCCGCGCCGGGCGGGAGGCAGGTCGTTGATATGCGTGTTGCCGAGCAGGATGTCGCCGTCGGAGACGGATTCATGCCCGGCGATCATCCGCAGGGTCGATGTCTTGCCGCAGCCGCTGGGCCCCAGCAAACAGCAATAGGTTCCGGCCGGGATGCGCAGGTCGATCGCGTCGACCGCCGTCACCGGCCCATACATCTTGGTGACCGCAGCCAGTTCGATATCCGCCGGTCCGGCCATTCGCCTTCACTCCACCCTGTCTTGACGCGCCGACATTGATCGGCCGTTCAATGTTGAGCAATTTGGGTGCCACGGCGATGGCCTCGGCTAGGATGCCCGCCGTATTGACGCTTTGGGAGTTCAATGTGATCGCTTTTTATTCATATTCCAATTTTAGCCTAATTAATAGGCGGAATATCGGGGCATGACACCCGCGATCGTCGTCGGCATGGAGATGGAGGCCAGGATCGCCTGCGGGTCGGGTATGCCCGTCTCCCTGCTGGCCGGTGCCGCCGGTTTGCTGGCCGAAGGCGCCAGCGGATTGATCAGTTTCGGAATCGCGGGAGGCTTGGCGCCCGGACTGCTCGCCGGAACCCTCGTCGTAGCGAGCGAGGTGGTTCTGACCGATGGAACCCGGCTGCCCGCCCGCCCGGTCGAGTGCCGCGAAGCCATCATCGCGCCCATCGCGGCGGCGCCGGCGATCGTCTGGCGCGTCGCCGACAAGCGGGCGCTTCACCGGGGCACCGGTGCCGCCGCCGTCGATCTCGAAAGTGGCGAGGTGGCGCGCCTCTGCGCCGAGGCGGGAGTTCCGTTCGCCGTCATCCGGGCCATCGCCGATCCCGCCGGGCGGGAGCTTCCCCCCGCCGCCCTGATCGGCATGGGCGCCGATGGCCGGGTCGATCTGCCCGCCGTGATCCGGAGCGTGGCGCGCCGGCCCAGCCAGATCCCCGCCCTGATCGGGGTTGGCCTCGACACGAGACGCGCGCTTCGAACCCTCGCCGCGGTCGATCTCAGGCTTTGCTGGCCGACACCAGGTTCATCACGACGTTGATCCAGTCGAGATCGACCTGGATCCGCACCGGCACGCGCGCTTGGCCAGGCATCGGTTCCGCGAACCAAGCCGTCGCCGTGCGATCTACCCCGTACTGGAAGAACTCGCCATCCTCGCGGTCACGTTCGAAACCGGCCACGGGATGGATGCGGATGGTGCATTTTTCGGCCGCACCCTGGTGCATGTTGCGCGACGACTTCTGGAGCGTGTCCGGACCGTTGGAGGTGACGATCACGTCGTAGCGCCGCCGCCCGTCGAACACCGGGAAGGTGCCGGAACACCCCGTCTGGCCGCTGGCCGCGATCACGCCCACCGCGGCGCTGACTGGGTCGAGCGTGTTCGGCCGGAACTCCGGCGACACGGCGTTGGCCGACAGGTCGGACTGCGGCGGCTCCGCCGTGACCGAGACCTTGCCAGCCTTGTCATACCCCATGCTCAGCTTGCGGTGCCGGCTGCGCGTCTGCCGGTCGGACTGGAACCGTTCCGGCTCGACCTTGGCGCCGCCCTCGACCCGGCCATCGGCGCTCGCCCGATAGGACCAGCGCGACAGCAGGTCGATCAGCCGGCCACCCTTGGCCTCGACCGACGCCTTGTAGCGGTCGCTGTCGAGATCCAGCGTCATGCCGCCGCTGACGAGGAAAATTCCGCCGGCATAGACGTCGTAATCAAGCTTCATGGCCGGCGCGTCGGCCCAGGCCTGAAGCGGAAGAACGCACAGGGCCGCGGCGAGGCAGGTGCGGATCGGTGCCATGGTGGTTCCCCCGACCGTGTGGAGTGCTGATGAACATCATCGGCACTCTACATGGCGACATGGTGATACCATGGCAACCAGGGGCGTCTAGCCCCGGCCGTGCGTCCTGGCGCTGCCCCGGCCGGACAGGCTTGGGTTGTTCATGAAATAGGTGTGCGCGTTCGGCGCCTTGGGGTCGGCCTTCATGCGGATGAACTCGCCCTCGGGGTTCATGACCCAGCTCTGCGCCGTGTCCCGCAGGTTGGTGCCCATGATCTGCTCGACAATCTGCTCGTGGACCGTGGCGTTCTCGATCGGCACCAGCGTCTCGATGCGGCGGTCGAGGTTGCGCGGCATCCAATCCGCCGACGAGATGAAGACCTTCGCCTTGGCCGATGGCAGCCCATGGCCGTCGCCGAAGCACATGATCCGGCTGTGCTCCAGGAAGCGGCCGACGATGCTCTTGACCCGGATGTTCTCCGACAATGCCGGCACGCCCGGCCGCAGGCAGCAGATGCCGCGGATGATCAGGTCGATCTGGACCCCGGCGCCGGAGGCCTCGTACAGCTTGTCGATGATGTCCGGATCGACCAGCGAGTTCAGCTTGACCCAGATCGCCGCCTTGCGGCCGGCCTTGGCGTGGGCGATCTCGCGGTCGATCATCTCGACCAGACGCGAGCGCAGGGTCAGCGGCGCTATCGCCAGCTTCTCCAACTGCTGTGGCTTGGCGTAGCCGGTCATGTAGTTGAACATCACCGACGCGTCATGGCACAGCGCCGGGTCGCAGGTGAAGAACGACAGGTCGGTGTAGACCTTGGCGGTGATCGGGTGATAGTTGCCGGTGCCGAAATGGACATAGCTGTGCAGGCCGTCGGCCTCGCGCCGCATGACCAGCGACACCTTGGCGTGGGTCTTCAGGTCGACGAAGCCATAGACGACGTGGACACCGGCCCGCTCCAGGTCGCGCGCCCATTGGATGTTGGCCGCCTCGTCGAACCGGGCCTTCAGCTCGACCATCGCGGTCACCGATTTGCCGGCCTCGGCGGCCTCGATCAGCGCCGCGACGATCGGCGAGTTCTTGCTGGTCCGGTACAGCGTCTGCTTGATCGCCACGACCGCCGGATCGTGCGCCGCCTGGAGCAGGAACTGCACCACCACGTCGAAGCTCTCGTAGGGGTGGTGGACCACGATGTCCTTGTGCCGGATCGCCGCGAAGCAGTTGCCGCCGAAATCGCGGATGCGCTCGGGAAAGCGCGCGGTGAAGGGCGGGAACAGCAGGTCGGTCCGCTCGTCCAGGATCAGCTGCTTGACATCGGTCAGCGCGATCAGGCCGTTCTGCACGAAGACCTCGCTGGGGGCGACCCTCAACTCGCTGACCAGGAACTCGCGCAGGTCCTGGCTGGTCTCCGCCTCGACCGCGAGGCTGATCACCTTGCCGCGGCGGCGGCGCTTCAAGGCGCTCTCGAAGGTGCGGACGAGATCCTCCGACTCCTCGTCGATGTCGATCTCGCTGTCGCGCAGCACGCGGAACAGGCCCTGGCCGGACAGCTTCAAAGGCGGCGGGAACAGCCGGTCCAGGAACATCAGAACCAAGTCCTCCAGCAGCAGGAAGCGCGTGCCGGCGCCGGGCAGGCGGACGAATCGCTCCAACTGGTTGGGCAGCGGTATCAGCGCGTCGAGCGGCTCGACCTTCTCGGGGTCCTTCAATTGGAGCACCAGCGCCACGCCGCGATTGGCGATGAACGGGAAGGGGTGCGCCGGATCGACCGCGATGGGGGTCAGCACCGGAAAGATCTCGCGCAGGAACCGGGCCTCGGCCCAGGCTCGGTCCTCGTCGCCCAGGTCCTGGGGCGTCAGCACCTGGATGCCGGCGTCGCGCAACTCGTTCCACAGCAGGTTGGCGCAGCTCTGCTGCTGCTCGTCCAGCTTGATGATGGCCTGGTTGATCAGGGTCAGCTGCTGCTCGGGCAGGAGATTGTCCGGAGTCAAAGCCTTGACGCCGGCCCGTTCCTGCGCCTTCAGCGCCGCGACGCGGACCATGATGAACTCGTCCAGGTTGGCGGCCGAGATCGACAGGAAGCGAAGGCGTTCCAGCAGGGGGTGGTGGATGTTGAGCGCCTCGCCCAGGACCCTGTCGTTGAAGGCCAGCCACGACAGTTCGCGATTGATGAAGCGGTCGGGCGGCAGCGCCACGGGTTCCGGCTTCCTCGGCTGGTTGGCCTTCTTCTGGCTGGCGGCGTCCACGGTCGTATCCATATCCATCCCCTTGGGCCTTTTTATCGGCGGCCCCATTCACCGGAGCCGCAAGATGCCGCGACATTCATGGCCGCCGCATGACGGTTTTGTTAACATTTTACGCGATCTTTCAACCTGTGTCATATCGCCCTGCCGGACGCTTGACTTCGTCCCGCGTTGCGCGTGTCTGTGCCGGGTAAACGCTTCCACGGAGATATGGATATGGGCCGCTACGGTTTCGCTTCGGCACTGGTGGGGCTCGCCCTGGCATTCGGCTCCATGACGCCCACCGCCGCCAGGGCGGAGGAGGTCGGTTGCGTCACGACCGCCTGGAAACTGCTTGGCGCCAACCACAGGGTCTGCGTCGAGGCCTTCGACGATCCCAAGATCCCCGGTGTCGCCTGCCATCTCAGCCAAGCGCGGACCGGCGGGGTGTCCGGTAGCCTGGGCTTCGCGGAGGACCCGTCGCGCTTCTCCATCGCCTGCCGTCAGGTGGGACCCATCACGATGCCGGAAAAGCTGCGCGACAACGAGGAGGTCTTCACCGCCGACACGTCCATCCTGTTCAAGGAGACGCGCGTCGTCCGGATGTTCGACAAGAAGCGCAATACCCTGGTCTACCTCAGCTACAGCACCAAGATGGTCGACGGGTCGCCGATGAACGCGGTGTCGAGCGTCCCGATCATGCCGTGGCGCCAATAAAGCGCTCGCCGCGTCTGGTGATTCGGCGCCGTCCCGCTATAGTGTCCGGCTGTTGATCCCGGATCGCTGCCTGGAACCCCTGTCGTGACGATGTCGAGCCATCCTATTTCGGTCGCCCCCATGATGGACTGGACGGACCGCCATTGCCGGTACTTCCTCCGCCAGATCAGCCGGCACGCCTTGCTCTACACCGAGATGGTGACGACCGGCGCCATCCTGCACGGCCCACGCGACCGCCTGCTGGCCTTCCATCCCGACGAACATCCGGTGGCGCTCCAACTGGGCGGCAGCGATCCCGCCGATCTGGCGGCCTGCGCCCGGATCGCGGAGGAGTACGGCTATGACGAGGTCAACCTGAACTGCGGCTGCCCCAGCGACCGCGTCCAGTCCGGCCGGTTCGGCGCGTGCCTGATGGCCGAGCCGGACCTCGTCGCCGACCTGGTCTCCGCCATGCGCTCCACCGTCTCCATCCCAGTCACCGTCAAGTGCCGCATCGCCATCGACGAGATGGAGGAGTGGTCGACCCTGGAAGGCTTCGTCGCCCGGATCAGGGCCGCCGGCTGCGGCCGGATCATCGTCCATGCCCGCAAGGCTTGGTTGAAAGGTTTGAGCCCCCAGCAGAACCGGGACATACCGCCGCTCCGATACGATCTGGTCCATCGGTTGAAAGCCGAGAACCCCGACCTGGACATCACGATCAACGGTGGCATAATCGACTTGGACGAGGCCGCCCGGCATCTAGAGGTGGTCGATGGCGTCATGCTGGGCCGGGCCGCGTACAAGACGCCCTACGTCCTGGCTGATGTCGACCGGCGGTTCCATGGCGTTTCCGACTCGGGGCCGACGCGCCGCGAGATCATCGACCGGATGCTGCCTTATATCGAGGCGAGATGCCTCGAAGGTGTGCCTCTGCATGCCATCACCCGGCACATGACAGGTCTGTTCCAGGGGCAACGCGGCGGTCGGGCATGGCGGCGGCATTTGAGTGAATTTGCGCACAAAAGCGGTGCCGGGCCTGAGGTTGTCGAGGCGGCGTTGTCGAGGATTGTTCCCGAGCGTGAGATTTTTCAGGCGGCGGAGTAGCGCCCGCGACGAATCGGACCACATGGTGTTGTCTGAAACTCGTCGTTTAGCCCTTGACAAAACCTGCGTAAAGACCGAAATGGCCCGCCGTTCACCGATCGGAAATAGCAGTGTCAGAATTTGGTAACGTGAGCGGTGCCGCACCACGCAGGCGGTGCCGCTTCATTGATTTCCGAACCGAGTGAATTTCTATTCCTCCGCCTCGGCAGGGGTTGGTGGGACTGAGTTGGAAATCCGAGGACAATCGTTATGACCGCCCTTGAAGTAACGGCGCAGCCTGTCGCCGACACAGATCGCGCCCCCGCGGTGCGTAATGAGACCACCGGTGCCCGTGGCAACATCGCGTTCGCCGAGCACTCGACCGACCCGGTCCGCCTCTACCTGCGCGACGTGGCGCAGCACCCGCTGCTGACGCGTGAGCAGGAGGTGACGCTCGCCCAGCGCATGGAGGCCGCCCGGTCCGCCATCGATGACGTGATCGCCGTCAGCCCGTTCACCCGGACCCGGCTGGTCCAGTGTCTCCAAGGCCTGCGTGAGGGCTCGGTCAACGTCGGTAACATCGTGGATGTCGAGCGGTTCACCCGGATCGGCGCCGAGGCGGACGCCGAGGCCGCCGCCGGCGAGGCCAAATCCGGTGACGAGGTTCTGGACGAGGACCTGGAAGCGGTCGTCGACGACGCCGACGTGGCCGAGCCCGCCGCCCTTCCGGTGATCTCGGCCGCCGAACTGGCGGAGAAGGTCATCGAGGCGCTGGAGAGGATCGTGGCCGCCGATGCGACGGACGCCGCGGCTGCCGCCGTGCTGGTCCGCGAACTGCCGCTGTCGGTCGACCTGCGGACCGAGCTGATCAACGCCATGCGCGACGTCAACCGTCGCATCGTTGGCGTCGACGGCCGGCTGGCGCGGGTCGTGACGACGGCCGGGGTCAAGCGCGAGGTGTTCCTGGAGGCCTATCTTGGCTCCGAGGGTCAGCCCGACTGGCTGGCCAAGCGGGCCGCCAAGGGGGGAGCCTGGGCCAAGCTGGCGGAGCGCAAGGGCGCCGAGGTCGACGCGCTGTTCGCCGAGCTTGCCGAAATCGGTCAGACCGTCGGTCTGTCGATCGGCGAGTTCCGCGAACTGTCCGCCCGCCTGCAGCGGTCCCAGAACGACCAGATCCGCACCAAGGAGGCCTTCGCCAAGGCCAATCTGCGGCTCGTGGCCGCCCTGGCTCGGAAGCACCTCAACCGTGGCCTGCCGTTCCTGGACCTCGTCCAGGAGGGCAACATCGGCCTGATGACGGCGATCGAGAAATTCGATTGGCGGCGTGGCTACAAGTTCTCGACCTACGCCACGTGGTGGATCCGGCAGTCGATGACGCGGGCGCTGGCCGACCAGGGCCGCACCATCCGCATGCCGGCCCACGCCTGCGAGGCGCTGACGAAGATCCGCCGCTGCGCGGTCCAGCTTCGCCTGCGCCGTGGCATCGAGCCGACCAACGAGGACATCGCGACCGCGTTGGCCATGCCGGTGGAGAAGGTGGCGGAGCTTCTGCGCATGGCGGCCGACGCCGTCAGCCTGGACGCCCCCGTCGGTGACGACGATGACGGCGCCCGGTTAGGTGACTTCCTTGAGGACAGCGCCACGACCGGCGCGTTCGACGCCATCGCCGCCGGTTCGCTGCGCGAGAAGCTGTCGGAGATCCTGGACGACCTCACCCCGCGTGAGGCCGACATCATCCGCCGCCGCTTCGGTCTCGCCGGGACCGAGGAGACGCTGGAGGACATTGGTCGCGACTACAACGTGACGCGCGAGCGCATCCGTCAGGTCGAGGCGAAGGCGTTGCAGCGGCTGGGCCGGGCCAAGCACGCCCGCGTGCTGAAGACCTTCCTGGAAGGCTGAGTCCGCCCCATCGAGACGACGAAAAAGGCCGGCGGGAGATCCAATCTCCCGCCGGCCTTTTTCGTTCCGAATTATGCCAAGGGCCGATCCGGCTGTCTATTTGTCGGCGGGCTTGCCGCCCTCGCCGGTCCAGTCGTCGGTGATCATGGCTTGCGCCTCGCTGATCTCGTCGACCTCCTCCTTGGAAGGCGGACGGGGGATGTTCGGTGTCTTGGGCCTGTCCTCGAGGTCCTTCGAGGTTGGGTGCTGCCGTTCGGCCATGGTGATCCTCCGTCCTGTTGCCCTTTCCCCAACAGCGCCCGGCGCGGATGATCACACGGTCATCTGTTTCGGATACGGAATGACGAAGGCGAAGGTGGCTCCCTGTCCGGGAGCGGTGTCCACCCAGATCCTGCCGCCCAGATGCTCGACGATGCTCTTGCAGATGGCGAGACCCAGCCCGGTGCCTTGTGGCTTGTCCGTCATTGTGTCTCCCACCTGTCGGAACCGGTCGAACACGATCTCCGCGTCCTTCGCCGCGATGCCCGGTCCGTTGTCGGTGACCGCGACCTTGACGCCCTCGGCGACCGGCGCGACCGAGACCACGACCCGGCCCGTGCCGGACGGGGTGAACTTGGCGGCGTTCGACAGCAGGTTCATCGCCACCTGGGTCAGCCGGTCGTGATCGCCCTGGACGATCGGCACCTGCGCCGGGATGGCGACCTCCAGGGCCACATCCTTGTCCTTGAAGACTTGGGCCGTCGTCGCGGCCGCGTTGCGCATGATGGCGGCGAGGTCGACCGGCCCGATCGTCCAATCGACCTCGCCAGCCTCTATCTTCGCCATGTCCAGCACTTGGTTGATCAGCCGGGTCAGCCGCTCGCTCTCGCGGATGATCACGCTCAGGAACTCGCGCGACTGCTCGGGGTCGATATCGGGGTTGTCGTGCAGGATCTCCGCGAAGGCGCGGACGGAGGTCAGCGGTGTGCGCAACTCGTGCGTGACGGTCGATAGGAAGTCGTCCTTCAGGCGGTCGACCTCCAGCAGCTTCTCGTTGGCGGCACGGAGCGCCGCCGAGGTGCGCTCCAATTCGGCGGACTTCTGTTCGAGCTGGCGGCTGTATTCCAGCACCTGGCTGGTCTCGTCCAGCATCCGCAGCAGCTCGGCCATGGTGACCTCGCCGCCCTTCACGGCGGAGGCGAGCGCCACCCGCGCCGACGCGGCGCCGATCGCGCCGGCCATCAGCCGTTCGCCCAGGCGCATCAGTTCGGCGGTCGCCTTGCGATCGCGCCGCAGGTCCATGTTGCGGCCGCGCGCGAAACCGACGAAGGCCTGTTCCGCCCGCGCCGGGCCCAGGAAGCGGCTGACCAGGGCGATCAGCTCGCCGACGGTGGTGTCGCCGCGCCATGTCCCGGTTTCGACCGACCGTTCGTTCTGCCGGAAGACATCGACGAAGGCGAGGGCCTGGACCCGCTCGCCCACGCTGGGTTTGGTGAACAGCGAGATGCCGACGAACAGCCCGACATTGGCGACCATGCTCCAGAACAGCGCGTGCGACAGCGGGTCCAGACCTTCCAGGCCGAATAGCGCGTAGGGGCGCAGCAAGGTGACGCCGCCGGGCCCCTCCGACAGGAACGACGGGTCCAGCCAGCCGGAACGGGCGAAGGACGGCAGCAGCAGCGTGTAGGTCCAAGCCGCGATGCCGGCCACGAGCCCAGCGATGGCGCCGAGCCGCGTCGCCCGGCTCCAGAAGATCCCGCCCAGCAAGGCCGGCGCGAATTGCGCAACGGCCGCGAAGGAGATCAGCCCGATCGCTCCCAGCGCGTAGGCGCTGCCGGCGAACCGGAAATAGGCGTAGCCCAGCAGCAGGATGACCACGATGGCGATCCGGCGGATCGCCAGGATCAGCCGGGTCAGGTCGGGATGGCGCTCCAGTTTCAGCACCCGCAATCCCAGCAGCGCCGGGATGACGAGGTCGTTGGATACCATGGTGCTGAGCGCCACCGTCTCCACGATGATCATGCTGGTGGCGGCCGATAGCCCACCCAGGAAGGCCAGCAGCGCCAGTCCGCGCCAGCCCTCCGACAGGGGAAGCGCCAGCACGAACATGTCGGGATCGACCTTGCCGTCGGGGAACAGCAGCAGCCCGGTCACGGCCACAGGCAGCACGAACAGGTTGATCAGCAGCATATAGAGCGGGAACAGCCACATGGCGCGGCGCAGATGCGACTCGCGCATGTTCTCCACCACCATCACCTGGAACTGGCGCGGCAGGCAGATGATCGCGGCCATCGACAGCAGCGTGACGGTAATCCAGCCGCCATCGGCCAGCGCGGGCTCCGCCGTCAGCAGGCGGGCTATGGCCGGGGCGGCGGCGACGCGCTCGGCCAGATCGCCGAAACCGTCATGGATGCCCCACACCACCATCACGCCGACCGCCAGGAAGGACACCAGCTTGACCACGCTCTCGAACGCGATGGCGGCGACCATGCCGCGGTGGTGCTCGGTGGCGTCGATGTTGCGGGTGCCGAAGACGATCGCGAAGGCCGCCATCAGCAAGGCCACGTGGAAAGCCTTGTCCGCCAGGAATGTCACTTGCGGCCCAGCGCCGAATCCGGATGGGTCGGTTCCGGCCAGCACGTCGAAGCTGACGGAGACCGCCTTCAGCTGAAGCGCTATGTAGGGTGTCACGCCAAACACGGCGATGCCGGCGACCAACCCGCCCAGCAGGTGGCTCTTGCCATAGCGCGACGCGATGAAATCCGCGATCGAGGTGCTGCGCTGCTTGCGCGCGATCCGCAGGATCTTGGCGATGACCAGTGGCGCCAGGACCATGACCAGCGTCGGGCCGAGATAGACCGGTAGGAAACCGATGCCCTGGGTCGCCGCGCGCCCGACGCTGCCGTAGAAGGTCCAAGTCGTGCAGAACACGCCGAGCGACAGGGCGTAGACATAGGGACTGGCGACGGCGCTCCAGCCGCCCTCGGCCCGGCGTTCGGCGCGCTTGTCGGCCTTGCGGTCGGCCGCCCAGGCGATCGCGAACAGCAGGAACAGATAGGCGAAGGACGCCGCCGCGATCAGCGGCGCCGGGATCATCCCCTGTCGTCCCCGTCGCGCCCTTTGCGCTCCATCGCCAGGGCGATCAGCGCTATGATGGCCAGCCACACCCCGAAGATGTAGATCGGCAAGGATGGCCAGCCGAACAGCGTCGCCGGTGCTCCGAACGCCGCCAGCAGGGGAGGGTTGAACAGCACCAGCGCCAGCAGGAACAGCGCGATCAGGCGGTCGCCACCCGCTCGCCCATACGGCTCCGGGGGGCGGCGCCCACTCAAAACGCCCGTTCCCGCGCGTGCAGCTCGACCAGGATGTTAGCGCTCCGGATCGCGTCGTCCAGCGTGACGACGTTCTGCTCGCGCAGCATGTCGACGAAGCTCAGGAATATGGCGGCGGTCAGCAGGCTGTCGCCCAGCGCCGTGTGGCGGTCGACCACCTGGATTCCGAGCCGCTTGGCGATGCCGTCGAGCGTGTGGTCGGCGTCCTGTCCCTGGAGCTGGCGCGACAGCAGCATGGTATCCAGCACCGGATGGTCGAATTTGACGCCGCTGACCTTCTCCTTCATTTTCAGGAACTTGAGGTCGAAGGCGGCGTTGTGCGCGATCAGCACGGCGCCCGACACGAACAGGTGGAACTGCGGCAGCACGACCGAAGCCTTGGGCTTGCCACGCACCATGTCGTTGGTGACGCCGTGGAACTGGATCGTCTCCGGCGGAATCGGGCGTCCGGGGTCGACCAGCTGGCTGAAGGTCTCGCCGGTCAGGATGCGACCGTTGACGATCCGGACGCCGGCGATCTGGATGATCTCGTCGCCATCGGACGGGCGCAGCCCGGTGGTCTCGGTGTCGAACACCACGAAGGTCAGCTGGTCGAGCGGCGTCCGCCCCAGTTCGGTCGTGGCGATCGGCTGCCGCAGCAGCGAGAAGTCGAAGAACTCGGGCCGGGCGGACGGGGCCGAGCGGTCGGAGTGGCCATGCAGTTCCACGGTTGGCGGCAGCGGCACCCGCATGCGGGCGATGCCCGGCCGCGGCGCGTCGCACCACAGCTCGCTGCGGTGGTGCTGGAGCGCGTCGCTGACGGTCAAGCCGCCCAAGGCGTCGGGCAGCGGCTGGTCCATCCAGCTGTCGACCGTGGAGGAACCGACGGGGGTGCCGCTCCACGTGATGTCGATATAGACCCACCGCCCGTCGGTTTCCGCCGCGAGATCGAAATCGCCGACCCCGGTGACCTCGCCCAGCCGGCGCACCAGATGGTCCAGCAGCACGACGAGGCTATAGCTGTCGCCATGCAGCCAGAGCGGCAGGCCCGTCAGAGTGATGGTCGGGCCGCCCGCCGCCGTGGTCCGCGCGATCACGAGGTTGATCAGGTTGCCGGTGTGGACATCGCTCATCGGCCACGCGCCGGTGATGATGCTCCGGTAATCGTCCGTGACGCTTTCCAGCCGCCGCGACAGGGCGGCGCATTCGTCCAGGATCACCTGCTCGAACGCCCGGCGTGACGCGGCGTCCAGGTCGGGATTGTCCGACAGCGTCTCCGCCGCCGCGAGCAGGTTGGCGACCGGCGGCCGGAAGCCCTCGGTCGCGGCGCGCAGCACGGCGTCGCGCTTGCCCAGCACCGCAAGCTCGGCGGTGACATCGTCGAAGGTCACGACATAGCCGGTGATCACGTCGTCGTCTTGGAGGATCAGGCTCATCCTGCCTTCCAGCAGGTAGCGGCCATCGGTGGTCGCGGCGACGAACTCGGCCGTGACGCCCATCGGGTGGCTGAGGTGCCGCCCGGCCTTGACGCGCAGGGTCAGGCGCTCCAGCGTGTGGAGCACCGGCGCCCGGGTCACGACCTGAAGCAGGTTGCGGCCGATGCCGAGATCGCCGGTCAGGTGCAGCAGCGTCAGCGCGGCCTGATTGTACAGCAGGATCTGATGCTGGTGGTTGCAGACCAGAACGCCCTCGTGCAGGTCGCGCAGCAGGGTGGACAGCCGGCTCTTCTGCTCCTGGACCACGGCGGTCGAGGACTCCACGGCGCGGTCGATGTCCGACCGGGCGGCGGCCAGCTTCTCGCCAAGCTCGTTGATCGCCTGGGGCAGGGGGGCCAACCCGGCGTAGCGCTCCGGCGGGACGCGGGCGGCGGTGGTGCCATGGCTGATCACCCGGGTCTCGCCCGCCAACGCCAGCAGGGGACGCAGCACCTTGCCATCCACCAGCAGCCACAGCGCGAACACCGCGCCCACGGCGATGGCGACGGCGGCGACGGTCTGGGTGACCATGGGATTTCCGACACCGTCGCCCTGGGATAGCGCCACCGCCAGCAGGATGATCAGCGATGCCGCACCCCCGCCAGCCGCCACGAAGAGGGAGGCCAGTCCGCGGCGTCCGTTCATGGATCTATCGCTCCAGCACGGGGGTCGAGGCGGTGGCGAGGTGCTTCCGCACCGTCTCGACCAGATCGCGGGTCGAGAACGGCTTGGTGACGTAGTCGGTGGCGCCCATCGCCATGCCCTTCTGCCGTTCGACATCGCGACTCTTGGCCGTCAGCATGATGATCGGCAGGTCGCGATGCTCGGGATTGGCCCGGATCGTCTGGCAGACGTCGAAGCCGTCGCGCTTTGGCATCATGGCGTCGAGCAGGATCAGGTCGGGAGCCGATTGGGCGACGGCCTCGAGCACCTCCTCGCCGGTCCGGGCCAGACGGACTTCGAACCCCGCCTTCCGGAGCATGAACTGGAGCGAGAGCAGGATGCTCGGCTCGTCATCGGCGACTAGGACGGATTGGGTCATGGATGGCGTTTCCTCCGGCGCCCAACCCCGCGGCAGGGGCTGATTATTATTGGTTGTGGCCTACACCAGTGGCGTCCAATCTACCCAGTCCGCCTTCGTCCAATCAACAGTGACCATAAGGAAATTGTGATTTACCGGATGTTCAGGACATTACCGCGAAGATTTGCCGCACTCCGCAGCTCCGCCGAGGCGTCGGTCGCCTCCTTCTCCGTCTGATAACGTCCGACGCGGACGACCTTCCAGGTCTTGCCCGCGCTGTTGGTCCAGTCGGCGGCGAATGCCTCCCACCCCTTCGCCGACAACTCCCGGACGAGGCTCGCCGCGTTGGCGGGATCCTGGAAGCTGCCGACCTGGACGGTGAAATAGCGGCTCGCCAGGGCTCGCGGGGATGCTGGAGGCGGTTGTGCCGCCTTGACCTCGGGTGGTTGTGCCGCCTTGACCTCGGGCGGTGGTGGCGGTGGTGCGGGCCGTTTCGCCACGAGATCGCTCAGCGCGGACAAACCCGGATCGATCACCGGCGCGCGATCGGGTTCGGCGACGGCGGGAGGTGGCGGGGTCGGCGTGGGAGCGGCGGCGGGCGCCGGTTCCGGCGCTTCGGCCGGGGCAGAGGGAGCGGAACCGGGAGCGGCGGCCGTTGGCTCGGGGATGGGCACGGCCGCTGTCGGTTCGGGAACGGCGGGCATCTCGGGGACGGGGATCGCCTCCGGAGCGGGAAGCGGTTCCGGAGGCGCTGGCTGAGCCATGGGAGCAGGCTCGGCCATGGGAGCAGGCTCGGGCTCGGGGGCAGGCGCCGGGGTGGGAGGCAAAGGGGGCAGCACGGTGCTGGCCGCCGGTGGCTGGACTGGGGCGGGGGGAGCCTTGGACGTGATTTCGGCTGGCTGGATGGGAGCCTGCGCCACTTCCACCGGCACCGTCATCGCGCGGCGGGGTGGCGCCAGCATCACGGTGCTCAGCCAAGCTCCGGCGGCGAAGGTCAGCACCAGACCAAGCGCCATCGCGGTGGATTTGAGTCTCATCGGACGCGATCCGGGCCGGAGGCGCCGCGCCGTTCCGGCTTATTGAACGTATTCCCCATCATACGATGAAGTAGCCGCCGATATGTTAACGTCGCGTAAATCACCGCGCCCATATTCCGGCGGCGTCCTGGAAAAATCGCCCCCGACTGGCGGGGGCGATGGTCGTTCCGGTCATCCGGTTTTCACTTGCCGGCCGCCGGCAGCGGCTAGCGAGTCATCAGCCGCGCGACACGGTGTCCCGCGGCAGTTCGGGAGCGCGGTTGACGGGGGCGGTGGCGACCTCGGGGGTCTCTTCCTCCCGCAACCCGCTGCGGAATTGTTTCATGCCGCGGGCGATGTCGCCCATGGCCTGCGGAATCCGCTTGGTGCCGAACAGCAGCATGACCGCCGCCAGAACGACGATCCAATGGAAGAGGCTGAAGGAACCCATGATCTTGATCTCCCGTCCGGCCCGGCGACGCCGGTCATTTCCGGTTGAGTGGTTGCGGTCTCGGTGATGGTGCTGCTTCCCGTGACGGTCGATAACACATTCACCCCCGCCACGCCCATCACCATCCTGTGTAACCCTGCGGATCTATATAGGGGCTTTCGGCACCCCATCACAGCATTAGCTTGATAAGGGATATTTAAGGCCAATTTGCGGCTTGTCGCCGCCTGCGGCTGGTGATAGCGAAGCTGGCTCCATATTCCGTTCAGCCCCCGGGCCGGACGACCCCGCCAGCGCCGTCCGGAGCACGATGTCCTCCATCTCCTTTCAGACCATCGTGGTGTTCGCGCTGTTGATCGGCGTTTTCGTCGCTTTCGTGCGCGAGTGGGTTCCCCCCGACATCGTCGCGCTGTCGACCGCCGCGATCCTGCTCCTGACCGGGGTGCTGGACACCAGCGAGGTGTTGGCCGTGTTCAGCAACAGCGCCGTCGCGACGGTGGCCGCGATGTTCGTGCTGAGCGCCGCGCTGGAGCGCACCGGCGTCGTCGAGGCGATGGGAACCGCCGCCATGCGGATGGTGGGGCGGGATAAGATGCTTGCCTTCGTGATGCTGGTCGGCTTGGCGGTCGTCACCTCCGCCTTCATCAACAACACGCCGGTCGTGGTGATCCTGACACCGGTCGCGGTCCGCCTGTGCCTCCACCTCGGCATGGCGCCGAGCAAGCTGCTGATCCCCCTGTCCTTCGCCGCGATCTTCGGTGGCACTTGCACGCTGATCGGCACCTCGACCAACCTGCTGGTCGACGGCGTGGCCCAGCGGATGGGCATGCCAGCCTTCTCGATCTTCGAGATCACCGGTTTCGGCATCATCATGGCGCTGATCGGAATCACCTATCTGGTCCTGATCGGCTATCGCCTGCTGCCCGACCGCGAAACCACCAGCGAGCTTCTGTCCAGCCAGCCGCAGCGCCAATACCTGACCGAGGTGGTGGTGCCGCCGGGCAGCCCGGTGATCGGCCTCAGCCTGAGGGAGGCGAAGCTCGTCAACCTGACCAACGCCCGCGTCATCGACGTGGTCCGCCAGGACGAATCGCTGCGCCGGGAACTGGACAAGGTGGTATTGGGCGCTGGTGACCGCATCCTGATGAAGAGCGGGATGGAAGGCGTCATGGGGCTGCGCGATCATGTCGGGTTCTCGTTCGACCCCGAGGTCGACCTGCAGGAGATGTCGACCCGTCGAACCCGCGTGGTCGAGGGCATCATCGGCCCGCGCTCCAGCTTCGTGGATCACAAGCTGGCGGAATTCAACCTGCGCCGACGCTATGGCCTCTACATGATCGCGGTCCACCGGCAAGGCGTCAATCTTCGCGGCAAGTTCGAGGAAGTCAGCCTCGAGGTGGGCGACATGGTGATCCTGGAGGGGCCGGAGGACGGTATCCGCCGGCTGGTCGACAGCGGCGACCTGATCAACCTGACCGAGGCCATCCATAGCCCGATGCGCCACGCCAAGGCGCCGATCGCGATCGGCGCGGTCCTGGCCGTCGTCATCCTCGCCGCCCTCGACGTGATGCCGATAGCCGGGCTGGCGCTGATCGCGGCGGTGGGCGTCGTCCTGACCGGCTGCCTGGACCGCGACGAGGCCTATCGCTCGATCGAGTGGCGGATCCTGTTCCTGATCCTCGGCATGCTGACCCTGGGCACCGCGATGGAGAAGACGGGAGCGGTCGAATTGGTGGCGGGCGCCGCCGTCGACGCGATCGGACGGCACGAGCCGCTGATCATGCTGTCGCTGGTCTATCTGCTGGCGTCCGCCCTGACGGAGATCGTCAGCAACAACGCGGTGGCCGTGCTGCTGACCCCCATCGGCATCGGGATCGCCCATCAATTGGGCGTCGATCCCAGGCCGTTCGTGGTCGCGGTGATGTTCGGCGCCTCGGCCAGCTTCGCGACACCGATAGGCTACCAGACGAACACCTTCGTCTATGGCGCCGGTGGCTACAAATACATGGATTTCGTCAAGGTCGGCCTGCCGCTCAACGTGATCTTCTGGATCGCGGCGACCTTCCTGATTCCCCTGTTCTGGCCGTTCTGATCTAGCCGGGCTGATCCGAGGGCCCGATCACCGGACGACGCGTGGCATCTCCGAACCGCACAGCAGGTCGTCGATCCGGTACGCCACGTCCATCGCCATCCTGAAGGCCGGATTGTCGTAGTTCGGCCTGCAGCCGGTCTCGTAGCAGATCAGGCGGGCGTTGCGGATGGCGGTATTGATGCTGGCGGCTCTCAGATCGTCATCCATGGCGAATATCCCGTGTCGGATGTTGTATACTTTCCACAGGATATTCGTGCGGATGGTCAAGCGATAGCAAAAAGCCTTTACCGTTATGGCAAGGGATCCCTTGTGATTGGGCCCAAGGCTCCGGTTCCGACCTAGTGCATCTCCTCAAGCTCGGCGGCGGTTTGCTGGCCGGGCAGCTTGCCCAGGATGATCATGCCCAAGACCTCGTCCTTGGTGACCTCCGAGGTGCGGCAGGTGCCGACCAGCTTGCCGTTCTTCATGACGCTGACCCGGTCCGACAGGTCGAAGACGTCGTGCAGGTCGTGGCTGATCAGGAAGATGCCGATGCCCTCCTTCTTGAGCTGCTTGATCAACTCCGCGACCTGCTTGGTCTCCTGCGGTCCCAGGGCGGCCGTCGGCTCGTCCATGATCAGGATCTTGGCGTTGAAGTGCAGCGCCCGGGCGATGGCGACCGACTGGCGCTGGCCGCCGGACAGGTTCTTGACCGGCTCCTTGATCTTGCGGAAGTTCGGGTTGAGCCTGCCCATGACGTCGCGCGTCGCCCGCTCCATCGCGTCGTCATCCAGCGTGCCCCAGGGCGTCATCAGCTCCCGCCCCAGGAACAGGTTGCCGGGCGCGTCGATGTTGTCGGCCAGCGCCAGCGTCTGGTAGATCGTCTCGATCCCCAGCGCCTTGGCGTCGCGTGGGCTGCGGATGTCGACCGGCTGGCCGTTGATCAGGATCGAGCCCGTGTTGGCCTGATAGGCTCCCGAGAGGATCTTGATCAGCGTCGACTTGCCGGCGCCGTTGTGGCCCAGCAGACCCACGACCTCGCCGGGGTGGAGCGTGACGGTGACGCCGTCGACCGCCTTGATGCCACCGAACTGGATGGAAATGTCGCGCATCTCGACCAGGGGAACGCTTCCTGTCATGTGGGTGCCCTCCTAGCGGCGGCGTTTCTGATAGACGGTGTCGAGCCAGACCGCGACGATCAGCACCAGCCCGATCACGACCGGCTGCATCGGCGTCGCGATGTCCAGCAGGATCATGCCGCTCTGCAGGCTCTGCATGATCAGCGCGCCCAGGATGGCGCCGGCGATGGTGCCGACGCCGCCGGCCAGCGAGGTTCCGCCGATCACGGCCGCCGCGATCACCGACAGTTCCAGCAGCGAGCCGGTCGAATTGAGACCAGCGTTCAGCCGGGCGGTCTGGATGGCGCCGGAGATCGCGGCCAGGAAGCCCATCAGCACGAAGATCATCACGGTGACCTTGCGCACGTTGATGCCGCCCAGTTCCGCCGCCTCCGGATTGCCGCCGATCGCGAAGACGTAGCGGCCGAACTTGGTGACCTTGGTCAGGGCCGACATGGCGACCGCGACGACGATCAGGATCAGCACCGGGATCGGAATGCCCTGCGGGATCTGGGTGCGCGGCCGGTAATACGAGTTCATCACCAGCACGAAGCTGACGATCAGGCCGATCGAGACCGCCAGGATCAGGGCTTCCGCCCACAGCGGCCGGACCGGGAAGTTGAAGCGGTTGCGCCGCTGGCGGGTGCGGACGGTCTTGAACAGCGCCGCGGCGATGAACACCGCGCCGACCACCCAGCTCCAGAACGCGCCGATCGAGCCATCCAATCCCCCGCCCATCAGCTGGAAGGTCGGGTCCATCGGGGCGACCGTGCGGCCCTGCGTGATCCACCACGCCAAGCCGCGGAAAATCAGCAATCCGCCCAGCGTGACGATGAAGGCGGGGACGGCCCGATAGGCCACCCACCAGCCCTGGAACGCGCCGATCAGGCAACCGGCGATCAGACCGGCGGCCAGCGAGACCAGCCAGGTCCAGGATGTGCCGATCGGCAGGATCTCGACCTGGAGCACGGCCATGATCATTCCGACGAAGCCCAGCAGGGAGCCGACCGACAGGTCGATGTGGCGGGCGACGATCACCAGGACCATGCCGGTGGCCATGATGCCGACGACGCTGGTCTGGACCGACAGGTTCCACAGGTTGCGCGCCGTCAGGAAGATGCCGCCGGTCAGGATGTCGAGGCCGACCCAGATGACCACCAGGGCCGCCGCCATGGCGAGCAGCCGGGTGTCGATCTCGAGGGCCGCGATCAGGTCTCGGGCGCCTCGCGGCCGCGTCGCGCCGGGATTTTCAACGGCAGTCGTCATTCTTGGATACCCTCATGCGCGGCGGGCGGGCTCGCCGGAAAGTTCCCGGCGAGCCCGCCCGTCCCACTCAACGGACGAAGACGTCGTGTCTCACATGCAGGCCCGTCTCACATGCAGGCTTTGGGACCCTTGGTCTTGTCGACGCCCTGGCAGGCGACGGCCTTGGTGATCCAACCCGCGTCGATGACGAGGTTCAGGTTGTCCTGGGTGATCGGGACCGGCGTCAGGAAGATGGTGTCCAGCTCGATGCCCTTGGCGCCCTCCTTCCACTTGGTGGCGCCCTTGATCTTCGCCGGCTCCGTCCCCTTGGCCATCTCGACGGCGATCTCGGCCGCGTTCTTGCCAAGCTCGCGGGCGTCCTTCCAGACGCTGACGGTCTGGGTGCCGCGCGCGACCCGGTTCAGCGCGGCCTGGTCGGCGTCCTGGCCGGACACGGGGATACCCTGCAGGCCCTGGGCGGACAGCGCCGCGATGGCGCCGCCGGCGGTGCCGTCGTTGGAGGCGACGACCGCGTCGACCTTGTTGTTGTTGGCGGTCAGGATCTGCTCCATGTTCCGCTGGGCGTTCTCCGGAAGCCAGCCGTCGGTGTACTGCTCGCCGACGACCTTGATGTCGCCCTTGTCGATCGAGGGCTTAAGGACATCGAGCTGTCCGGCGTGCAGGAAATTGGCGTTGGGATCGGCGGCGCTGCCCTTGATGAAGACATAATTGCCCTTGGGCTGCACCTTCAGGATCGAGCGCGCCTGGATGCGACCCACTTCCTTGTTGTCGAAGGTCAGGTAGAAGACGCCGGGCGCCTCGATCAGGCGGTCGTAGCCCACCACCGGAATGCCCTCGGCGGTCGCCTTGGCGATGGCCGGCATGATCGCGTTGTTGTCCTGGGCCAGCACGATCAGCGCGGTGGCCCCGCGCGAGATCAGGCTCTCGACGTCCGCCAGCTGCTTCGAGGGCGAGCTTTGCGCGTCGGCGCTGATGTAATCGGCGCCCAGCTGCGTCAGGCGGGCCTTGATCGCGGCCTCGTCCGTCTTCCAACGCTCTTCCTGGAAGTTCGACCAGCTGACGCCGACGACGACCTTCTGGGCCAGCGCCGCGGTCGACAGCGCCGTCGTGGCACCCAGCGCGAGCACGGCGCCCAGCAGGGTCTGCTTGAGTGTGTTCATTGAGTTTCGCCTCCCCTAGGAGTTGGTTCTTGTTGGCCCGGCTTGTACCGTGGCGATTGTTTGGTGACCAACCGTTCACAACGTCCGGGCCACCAGACGCCGCGACTTGATCACCCGGCCGCGTTCCGTCTCGATGGAACGATGCCATGCGGCGGAGGTCAAATCAATTATTCCGACCGACGATCTAAAGAGGCCCAACAGGGTGGATGGTTGGATCGACGCCCCCTCCCGCGGCCGGGAGAGGGCGGAGACACGCCTTACTTGGCGTCGGCGGCGACCTGCATCTTGACGATGCGATCGGGATCGGTCACCGAGCCATTGCGCATGGACGACCCCTTCTTGATGTTGTCGACATGCTCCATGCCCTCGACCACCTGGCCCCACACGGTGTACTGGCCATCCAGGTGCGGCGAGGTGCCGAACATGATGTAGAACTGGCTGTCGCCGCTGTTCGGGTCCTGGGCGCGCGCCATCGAGACGGTGCCGCGGACGTGCTTGTAGTTCGAGAACTCGGACTTCAGCTTCTTGCCGGAACCGCCGGTGCCGTCGCCGCGCGGATCGCCGGTCTGGGCCATGAAGCCGTCGATGACGCGGTGGAACACCAAGCCGTCATAGAAGCCCTCGCGGACCAGTTCCTTAATCCGGGCGACGTGGTTGGGAGCGAGATCGGGCTTCAGCTCGATCACGACTCGGCCATCCTTCAGGTCGAGATATAGTGTGTTTTCAGGATCCAAGGCAAAAGCCTCCCCACTCCAGAGAAAGGCGCCCATCAGGGTCGCCATGATTAGGGTCTTCAACCAGCGCATCGTTCATATCCACATAGTGCGGGTCGGTGACCGGGCGACCATAGTGGAAGCGCCGTCGGGATGAAAGTCGCGGCTCGTCCCAGTCAGCTCGCCTGGGCCATCGGCCGGGAAGCCTCCAGCCAGCGCGCCAGCCGTTCGGCCCCTTCGGCCGGAACGTGCAGGCCGAGCTTGGTCCGGCGCCACAGGATGTCGTCGGCGGTGCGCGCCCATTCCTGGTCGACCAGCCACGCCGCCTCGCGCTCGTACAGCCCGCCGCCGAAATCGGCGCCCATGTCCGCCAGGGTCGCGGCGTCGCCGACGATCCGCGCCGCCAGGGTGCCGTACAGCCGGCACAGCCGCAGGGCCACCGCGGCGGGCAGCCAGGGATGCCGTGCCTTGAAATCGGCCGCGAACGGCTCGAACCGCGAACCCGGCATGTCGCCGCCCGGCAGCCGGGCATCGGCCGTCCAGGCCGGGGCCAAGCCGGGAATGAAGCCCGCCAGCTTGTCCATGGCGTGCTCGGCCAGCCGGCGGTAGGTCGTGATCTTGCCGCCATAGATCGACAGCAGGGGAGCCTCCCCGGCGCCGCCGGAAAGGTCGAACACATAGTCGCGGGTGACGGTCGACGGGTTCGCCGCGGTGTCGTCGTCATACAGCGGCCGGACGCCCGAATAGCTGCGCACGACATCCGTCGGCCCGACGGCGGTGCGAAAATAGCGGTTCACCGCGTCGCACAGGTAAGCCGTCTCCTCCGGATCGATCCGCACATCGGACGCGTCGCCTTGGAACGGGATGTCGGTCGTGCCGATCAGGGTGAAACGGTGCTCGTAGGGGATCGCGAAGATCACCCTGCGGTCGGTGTTCTGGAGGATGTAGGCGTGATCGCCCTCGTACAGGCGCGGCACCACGATGTGGCTGCCCTTGACCAGCCGCATGTGGGCGGAACCCTTCTGCCCCGCCACGCCATGCAGGAAGCGCTCGACCCACGGCCCCGCGGCGTTGACCAGGATGCGGGCGGTGACCTCCCGCTCGGCGCCCGTGGCGAGGTCCCGGAGCCGGGCGGTCCAATGATCGCCCTCGCGCCTGGCCTCGACGCAGCGGGTACGCGGCAGGATCTCGGCGCCGCGCTGGCGCGCGTCCATGGCGTTCAGCACGACCAGCCGCGAGTCCTCGACCCAGCAGTCGGAATAGGCGAAGCCCTTGGTCAGCTCTGGCTTGAGCGGGCCGCCCGACACGGTGTCGGTGCGGAAATCCAGGCTCTTGGTGCCGGGCAGGCTGCGCTTGCCGCCGATGTGGTCGTACAGGAACAGGCCAAGCCGGATCATCCAGGCGGGACGCAGCAGCTTGTTGTGGGGCAGCACGAATCGCATCGGCCAGATGATGTGTGGCGCTATCCGCAGCAGGACCTCGCGTTCGGCCAGCGCCTCGCGGACCAGCCGGAACTCGTACTGCTCCAGGTAGCGCAACCCGCCATGGATCAGCTTGCTGCTGGACGACGACGTGGCGCTGGCGAGGTCGGCCTGTTCGCACAGGACGACGGACAACCCGCGCCCGGCCGCGTCGCGCGCGATGCCGGCGCCGTTGATGCCGCCACCGATCACCAGCAGATCCACCATCCCATCCTGCCGATCCATCACCACCTCCGGAGTGGCCCACCGCCGCGTTCGGGTCTGAGCCGAGTTCAACTTGATATGTTCGAATACGAACATAATGCCGGTCCACGATTTTCGCAAACGAACATTCTCGGATGTCCTTTTTCTGACACCGTGGCGTGCTAGGCTCCTGGATTGGTTCATGTCCGTTAGAGGGGGTAGGGACGCGATGCCGCGTCGCTGGATTTGGGGTTTGTTGACAGTCACAGGGCTGGGCACGGGGCTGGGTGCCGCTGGCGTGCTGGGGCTGCCAACGCTGATCGCATGGCAGGGCGACCGGCTGCTCGCCGATGCCGGCATGCCGGACTCGCGTGTCGAGGTGACTCGGCTGGGCTGGTCGAACGCCGCGATCGACGTTTGGCAGGGGGCCGGCACAGACAGAAGGATCGGCCGGATCGATCTGGACTATGGTTTCACCACCGGAATAAGCGGACGGGTGGACATGGACCTGCCCTTGGCCGGCTTGGCCGGCGACGGGATCGCGATGCCGGGTGCCGCGCTGCGGACCGCTGGTGCCGTCCGGTCGGTCGATGGCCGCTGGATCTACGACCCCGAAGGCTGCGTCACCATCGCCGCCAATGGCGTCGAGGTCGGCGACGTCGTCGTGAACGAGCCCCGGTCGGTCTGCCTGGAGGCGAGCCCCGGCGAGCACTTCCTGACATACGATCTAGCCGATGGCCTGACCCTGGCTTTTGGGATCAAGCCGGCCGCGCTCAAGCTCGCCGTGGCGGGAACGCCCGTCGCCGGCCGATCACCCGCGATCTCGGTCATCGCCGCCTTGGCCGCGACGGGAGCGCCGCTCAAGGTGGCGGTCAACTGGCGCCAGGGCTCGCTCACGCTGCCCAGGCAGTCGCTGACCGGCGACGGCTTCAAGGGCGAGCTGTTCTTCGACCCGGATCGGGAACAACCGCTCTCCACAAATTACGCCTTCGAAACGATCCACCACGATCAACGGGTTCCCGCCTTCGCCCCGGTGGGCTTGAAGGGTCAGGCCGAAGGGGACCCGGCCGGCGTGACCCGGTTCAAGGCCCGCATCGCCGATCCTACCAACGCCGTGGCGGTCGACGTCACGGGCCAGCACGACGGGCAGGTGGGCGCCGGCTGGCTGGAGGCCAAGGCGGCGCGGATCGCGTTCCCGCCCGGCGAGCCGTCATTCACCACCCTGTTCCCGATCGTGGGAGGCTGGGCCAAGTCCATCACCGGCACCTTTGGGCTGGATGGCCGGTACGAGTGGGGCGAGGGCGCCGGTCCGGGGCGCGCCTCGGTCATGGCTGAGGACGCCGCGGTCGACACCGGCGGCTTCACCGCGCGCGGCATCAACGCCGTGGTCGCGGCAGATCGGCTGTCCCCGCTCCGCCTGCCGCCCGGCCAGATCGTCTCGATCGGCCTGATGGATGTCGGCCTGCCGCTGACCGACGCCGTCATCGATTTCGGCGTGGTGGGCGACAAGCTCTCGATCGCCCGGGCGGAGTGGCGCTGGGCCGGCGGCTTGGTCCGGACCCATCCGTTCGAAACCCGCCTGACCGATCAGGCCCGCACGATCGAACTGGAGGCGGAAGGGGTCGATCTGCGCCAACTGCTGTCGGTCGCCGGCGTCGATGGCTTGGAGGCCACGGGGTCGCTGCGCGGCCGGCTTCCGGTTCACCTGGGGTCGGGAGGCGCCGTGACGATCGATGGCGGCAAGCTGGAGACGACCGGCCCCGGCACCCTGCGCTACAATCCCGACGAGCCGCCGTCCTTCCTGTCGGGTGACCCCGGCAGCGGGACCGACATGCTGCTCAAAGCCTTGACCGACTTCCATTACGAAGCGCTGGACCTGACCGTCAATGGCACGGCCGGCGGCGAGATGGCGATCTCCTTCGCGATCCGCGGCTCCAATCCCGGATTCTATGATGGCTATCCAGTGGCGCTTAATCTAAACGTCGGGGGCGCGCTCGACACCATCCTGCGGCGCGGCATCAGCACCTATAACATTCCGGACGCGGTCCGCGACCGGATCATGGATTTCCAGGCCCAGCGAAAATGATGGACATGTCGATCCCGCGGCGCCACGCGGTACTGGCCTTAGGGGCGGCTTGCCTCATTCCGGCCCTCGCCGCGTGCAGCCCGACCGTCAAGGTCGAGGCCCCGGACAAGCCGATCGAGATCAACCTGAACATCCGGATCGAGCAGGAGGTCCGCATCCGGGTCGAGCGCGACCTGGAGCAGGTTTTCGCCGAGGATCCCGAATTGTTCGGGGTGCCCTCCGGTTCCGGTGTCAAAGGGAAGGGCACGAAATGACGCGCTGGCTGATGATTCTCGCCCTGTCCCTGTGGACTGCGGCCGCGGCTCCGGGGTTCGCGTCACCGGCCTTGGCCCAGGCGCCGCTGGACGCCGCCAAACAGGCGGGTCTGGTCGGCGAGAAGCCGGACGGGCTGATCGGCTTCGTCGCCGGCACGGTGCCCGCCGATGTCGGCGCGCTGGTCGGTCAGATCAACGCCGGCCGCCTGGAGCGCTACGCCGAGATCGCGAAGACCAACGGCACCTCCGTCGACAGCGTCCGGGCCGTCGCCGGACGGCGGCTGATCGACCGCACGCCGGCGGGACAATTCGTCATGACCGCGTCGGGCGCGTGGCAACGGAAATAATCACCATCAGCGGCAGTTGTTTTTCTATCCTCCGGCACGATGACGTGATAATCTTTAGGGGTATTCAGACCTTCCGTCGCCGAGGGCGCTATCGCGCATGGCGGCGATCGAGCTCCAAAAGGGAGTCGCGGCCATGGTGACGATATCCAGTTTCGTGTCCGACCACTACGCGAAGCCCGCGTCGGCGACCAGCGGCGCGGCCAAGACCTCCAACACCAGCGCCACCTCCGATACCAGCTCATCCTCGGCGACGACCCAGGCGGCCGCGTCGACGTCCCGGTCCAGCGGCGACGCCTCCGCCATCAAGCTGACCTTCGACGACAAGAAGCCCCGGACCGCCGACAGCCTGCGCGACCAAGTCAGGACCAAGCTGAACGACGTGCTGGGCGGCATCTACAAGGACAAGGATCAGCGCGCCGCCGCGACCGAGGAATCGTTGAAGTCGCTGTCCAGCCAGATCGACAAGGCGGCGTCGTCCAAGGACGTCAAGGGCGTGGAGATCCGCATCGGTTCGGTCAGCACCAGCTACGGCTCGGCGTCGAGCGTCAAGGCGATCGGGGTCGAAGTCGGCCTCGTCCGCAATGGCAAGGTCGCCGCCGGCGACACCACCGTGCTCGACTACCAGGGCAAGAACACCAACCTCTCGACCAAGGAAGTCGCCTCCGGGCTGGCGAAAGGCGCCTACTCGACCACGGCGGAACTGCCGACCGCCGCGACCGACGCCGGCACCGCCGCGCTCCAGAAGGCCCGCACGGCCCTCTCCAAGGTGTCGCAGACCAGCAGCGCGCTGCAGGCTTTCCGCAACGGCGACACCGGCCCGTTGGACGATCTGCGGGCGCAGCTCCAGGGCGGCAAGGCTTCCTCATCCTCGGCGCAAGCGGCCCAGCAGTCCGACCCGACGGCGGCCCTGATGAGCAAGGACCCCAAGGTCCGGCAGCAGATGCTGTCCCAGATGATGTCGAGCTACAGCCTATTCCGCTGAGGCTCACCCGAGTCGTGGGAAAGGTCGGGGCGGCGGTTTCGAACATCACGGGCCTGGACGACACCCATCGCGGTGGCTAAGTGTCGCCGTCCCGACGGACGACCGCGACCGAGGAAGACACCATGCCCGCCCTGATCCTGCCGCACCACGGCAAGACTCCCATCATCCATGACAGCGCCTTCATCGCGGACAACGCGGTGATCATCGGCGATGTCGAGATTGGTCCCAACTCCAGCGTCTGGTTCGGCTGCGTGATCCGGGGCGACGTCAATATCGTCCGCGTCGGCGCCCGCACCAACATCCAGGACGGCGTCGTCATCCACGTCGCGGCGCGCGGGCAGGGGACCTTCATCGGCGACGACATCACCATCGGACACATGGCGCTGCTCCACGCCTGCACCCTGGAAAGCGGCAGCTTCGTCGGCATGAAGGCGTGCCTGATGGACGGCTCGCGGGTCGAGACCGGCGGCATGGTGGCCGCCGGCGCCTTGCTGACTCCCGGCAAGCTGGTCGCATCCGGGGAGCTCTGGGCTGGGACGCCGGCCCGTCCCATGCGCGACGTGGCGCCCGACGAGCGTGACTTCTTCTTCCAGTCCGCCCGTCAATATGTCGATCTGGCCGCCACCTACCAGCGGCCCTGAACGTCGGCGGTCAACCGCCGCCAAGGGTCAGCTGATGCGCACCGCGACATAGGATCCTGGGGCATCCTCGATCGCCGGCAGGCCACCCTCTCCCGGCACCCGCGCCGCCACGGTGCCGCCGCCCTGTTTGGCCAGCCAGCGGTACCATTCGGTCCACCACGACCCCTCGTTCTGCTTGGCGGTCTCCAGCCACGCGTCGGGAGTCTTGGGCAGCTTGGTGTTGGTCCAGTGGCAATATTTGCCGGCGGCCGGCGGGTTGACCACACCGGCGATGTGACCGGACGCCGACAGGACGAACTTGATCGGACCGCCGAAGATCTGGGTCCCGGCATAGGTCGATTTCCACGGCGCTATGTGATCCTCGCGCGTCGACAGCATGAACACCGGAACCGTGATCCGGTGCAGGTCGATCGGCTCGCCCCCGAGGGTGATGCCGCCCGGCTCGATCAGCAGGTTGTTCTGGTACATGTTGCGCAGGTAGAAGCTGTGCATGCGCGCTGGCATGCGGGTCGAATCCGAGTTCCAGTACAGCAGGTCGAACGGAAACGGGTCCTTGCCCAACAGGTAGTTGTTGACCACGAAGGACCAGATCAGGTCGTTGGCCCGCAGCATGTTGAAGCTGGTGGCCATCGTGCCGCCGTCCAGATAGCCCTTCTCGTTCATCCTCTCCTCCAGGAGCTGGAGCTGCTCCTCGTCGATGAAGACCGACAGCTCGCCCGCCTCGGAGAAGTCGGTCATGGTGGTGAGGAAGGTGGCGCTGATGACGCGCTGGTCGCCCTTTGCCGCCATATGGGCCAGGGTGGACGCCAGCAGCGTGCCGCCCAGGCAATAGCCGACCGCGTTGACCTCCGTCTCGCCGGTCGCCAGCTTGATCTGGTCCAGCGCCGCCAGCGGACCCTCGAGCATGTAGTCCTCGAAGCTCTTGGCCGACAGCTCCTCGTCCGGATTGACCCAGGAGACGATGAAGACGGTGATGCCCTGGTCGACCGCCCATTTGATGAACGAGTTCTTCGGCCGCAGGTCGAGGATGTAGTACTTGTTGATCCAAGGCGGAACGATCAGCAGCGGCCGGCGCAGCACCTTCTCCGTCGTCGGGGAGTACTGGATCAGCTGCATCAGGTCGTTCTGGTACACGACCTTGCCGGGCGTCGAGGCGATGTTTTCGCCGACCTTGAACGCGTCGTAGTCGGTCATCTTTATGCTGAGCTGGCCCTTGCCACGCTCCAGGTCGTCCAGCAGGTGCTCCAGCCCCTTGACCAGGTTCTCGCCGCCCGACTCCATGGTGGCGCGCAGCACCTCGGGGTTGGTCATGACGAAGTTGCTGGGCGCCATCGCGTCGACGAACTGGCGGGTGTAGAAATCGACCTTCATCGCCGTCTTGTCGTCCATGCCGTCCACGCCGCGGACGCTGGACTGCATGAAGCGGGCGGTCAGCAGGTAGGACTGCTTGATGAAGTCGAACAGCGTGTTCTCGTCCCAGGCGCTGTCCTTGAAGCGCCGGTCGTCCTTGGCCGGCAGGATGACGGGATCGGCCTCCTGTCCCAGGAACCGCTGGGTGGTCCTCTGCCACAGCGTCATGTAGTCGTTCCACAGGGACATCTGGGCCTGCATCAGCTTGACCGGATCGGACATCATCCGCGTGGTCATCTCGATGAAGGCGTGGCCGATGTTCAGCGGGTCGGCGGCGCCCGGGGCGACGCCGTCATGGGATGGACGGGCCGCCTGCCGCGCCAGGAACTCGGACACCAGATGCTGGCTGTGCTCGGCGATCCGGGCCATCGCCCGGCTCAGTTCGACCGGATCGGGAAACTTCACGTCGGGACCCCGCGCCGCGGTTCCCGGCATCGCGGTTCCCGGCATCTTTGTCTCCCGCTCTCCAGCCACATGCGTTTCAGCCATGTCTTTCGGTCCCCTGCGACTCTAAAATGATCTGGCGTCGGCCGTCTGGACTGCGCATAAGCCGAACGCGGATTACCGGGCTTGATGGACTGGACACTTTGATACAACATCGGCGCGATTTTTTCAGTGTCGGGATGCGGCGGCGGCCGATTCCCGGGCGTTGCATCTGCGCCCAAACGACGCATGGGATTCCTCCGCGACTGGGAGACGGTGACGGCCATGGGTGACAGAGACGACAAGAAGGCGGCGACATGAACGCCTCGGCATCGAAGCGCCTCCGGATTTGGCGGGCGCTCACCCTCGCGGCCCTGCTATCGTCCGGCACCGCCGGATGCGCCAACAGTCCCGTCCTCGACCTGCTGGGCGGCGGCGCCGACCTGCCGCCGGCGGGAGCGGAGGAGGGGCTGATCCAGCGCGCCCGGGACGAGGACAAGGTTTGGCCCAACCTCGCCAGCGTGCCGCCGCGGCCGACCGTCTTCAGCAAGCCGGCCGAGCGCCAAGCGCTGATGGACCGGCTCAAGGTCGAGCGGGGCGAGGATCTGGCCTCCGGCGCCGAGCTGGAAGCCAGGGCTCCCGTCGCCCCGGCCCGACAGGCGCCGCCGACGCTGCCGTCCATGGGCACCGACGCGCCGCCGCCGGTCAGCGCCATCACCATCCCGGACGCGCCCCCGGCCAGTCCCTGAGCGCCCTCCGCCCCGATCACCCGCCACACATCGCTTGCCACACATTGGCCGACCTCCGAAAAATCTCGATTCCGGAGCGGCGTGGCGGTACATACTGGCTCCCCGATCCAATCCGGCCGAAGGACCGTGTTGGACCAGGGCGGAGCGCGTTTTTGAAGGCGCCTGACTCTCCAGGTTTTTGGGGCACCCATGACGGATAGCGAATTCCACCGAATCAAGAGATTACCGCCATACGTGTTCGCGGAAGTGAACGCCATGAAGGCGCGAGCCCGAGCCGCCGGCGAGGACATCATCGATTTCGGCATGGGCAATCCGGATCTGCCGACTCCGCCGCACATCGTCGAGAAGCTGATCGAGGCGGTGCGGGACCCCAAGACCCACCGCTATTCCAACTCGCGCGGCATCCCCGGCCTGCGCCGGGCGATCTGCTCCTATTACAAGACGCGGTTCAACGTCACGCTCGACCCCGAGAGCGAGGCGATCGTCACGATCGGCTCCAAGGAGGGCCTCGCCAATCTGGCGCAGGCGATCACCAGCCCCGGCGACATCATGCTGGTGCCCAACCCCAGCTACCCGATCCACCCCTTCGGCTTCATCCTGGCCGGGGCCGCGATCCGGCATTTGCCGATCGGGCAGGGCTTCAGCTTCATGGAGTCGCTGGAGCGGGCGGTCAAGCACAGCGTGCCCAAGCCGCTGGCGGTCGTCCTGAACTATCCGTCCAACCCGACCGCCGAGGTCGTGGACCTGGATTTCTACCGGCCGATCGTGGAGTTCTGCCGCAAGCACGGCATCTACATCCTGTCGGATCTGGCCTATTCCGAGATCTATTTCGACGACGTGCCGCCGCCCTCCATCCTGGAGATCCCCGAGGCGCGGGAGATCGCGGTCGAGTTCACGTCGATGAGCAAGACCTACTCCATGCCCGGCTGGCGCATCGGTTTCGCGACCGGCAACAAGAAGCTGATCACGGCGCTGGCGCGGATCAAATCCTATTTGGACTACGGCGCCTTCACCCCGATCCAGGTGGCGGCCGCCGCGGCGCTCAATGGCCCTCAGGACTGCGTCGCCGAGGCCCGCGCGATCTACAAGGCCCGCCGCGACGTGCTGATCGATGGCCTCGCCTCCGCCGGCTGGCAGGTGCCGAGCCCGCCGGCCAGCATGTTCGCCTGGGCGCCGATCCCGGAACAGTTCGCCCATCTCGGCAGCCTGGAGTTCAGCAAGCTGCTGCTCCAGGAGGCCAAGGTCGCGGTGGCGCCCGGCATCGGCTTCGGTGAGTACGGCGACGGCCATGTCCGTCTGGCGTTGGTCGAGAACCAGCACCGCATCCGGCAGGCTTGCCGCAACATCAAGCAGTTCTTCCAGGAGGCCGGCATCGCGCCGCTTCCCACCGTCCGGCGCGCCCCGACGGCCGCCGCCTCCGCTCCCGCCGGCGCCGCCCCGGTGGCCGGCTCCAAACAGCGGGCGGCGTCGTGACCGCGCCGCTGAGGATCGGCATCGCCGGATTGGGCACCGTCGGTGGCGGCGTGCTCAAGGTCCTGGAACGCCACGCCGAGCTGCTGGCCGGCCGGACCGGTCGCCGCATGGTGGTGACCGCCGTCAGCGCCCGCACGCGGAGCCGCGATCGCGGCGTCGATCTCAGCGCCGCACGCTGGTACGAGGACGCGGTCGCGCTGGCCGCCGATCCCGACGTCGACGTGGTGGTGGAACTGATCGGTGGCTCCGAGGGCGTCGCCCGCGAGGTCTGTGAGACGGCCCTGTCGCGCGGCAAGCATGTCGTCACCGCCAACAAGGCCCTGCTGGCCATCCACGGCACCGGGCTGGCGCGGCTGGCCGAGGAGAACGGCGTCGCGCTGAGCTTCGAGGCGGCGGTCGCCGGCGGCATCCCGGTCATCAAGGGGCTGCGCGAGGGTCTGGCGGCCAATTGCGTCACCGAGGTCCACGGCATCCTCAACGGCACCTGCAACTACATCCTGACCGAGATGCGCGAGACCGGGCGGGAGTTCGGCGACGTGCTGGCGGAGGCGCAGAAGCTGGGCTACGCCGAGGCGGATCCCAGCTTCGACATCGACGGTGTCGACGCCGCCCACAAGCTGGCGATCCTGACCTCCGTCGCGTTCGGCTGCGCCGTCGATTTCGACGCGGTCCACATCGAGGGCATCCGGCACATCTCGGCGCTCGACATCGAATACGCCAGCGAGCTGGGTTTCCGGATCAAGCTGCTGGGCATCGCCCGGCGAAGCGACGGCGGTGTCGAGCAGCGGGTCCACCCCGCCATGGTGCCGGTCTCATCCCCGATCGCGACGGTCGATGGCGTGTTCAACGCCGTGGTCGCCGAGGGTGATTTCGTCGAGCGGGTGACCTTCGTCGGCCGCGGCGCGGGCGCCGGTCCGACCGCCTCGGCCGTGGTCGCCGATCTGGTCGACATCGCGCGGGGGCGGGTCAGCCACGCTTTCGGTGTCCCATCCGGGCGGCTTGAAAGCGTCCGGGCCGCCCCGCCGGAGGAACGCCGGGGTGCGTACTACCTGCGCCTCATGGTGGTCGACCGCCCTGGCGTGATAGCAGAGGTGGCGGCGGCGCTGCGCGACGAGAACGTTTCCATGGAGTCGTTCCTGCAACGCGGCCGCGCGCCGGGCGAGGCCGTGCCGGTCGTGCTGACGACCCACGACACCGACGAGGCGTCCATGCAACGGGCGCTGGCGTCGCTGTCGCGGTTGGAGGCGATACTGGAGGCGCCGCGCCTGATACGGATCGAGCGGTTCTAGGTCTAGGGATGGGAGCCGGCGCGGCCTCTGGCTGTCGAGCTGGCGGACGTTCGGTAAATATTCGAGTTATTGGGGAAGAACCCCAGGGGGAAAACGATGTTAGAGCAAGCAGCGCGTCAGATGGACCGCAACCTGGCCCTCGAGGTCGTCCGCGTCACCGAGGCGGCCGCCCTGTCGGCCTCGCTGTTGATCGGCCGCGGCGACGAGAAGCTGGCCGACCAGGCAGCAGTCGACGCGATGCGTCAGGCGCTGAACAGCTTGGCGATCGAGGGCACCGTCGTCATCGGCGAGGGTGAGCGGGACGAGGCGCCGATGCTGTATATCGGTGAGAAGGTCGGGACCGGCGGTCCCAAGATCGACATCGCCCTTGACCCGCTCGAAGGCACCACCATCACCGCGACCGGCGGACCGAACGCCCTGGCCGTCATCGCGATGGCGGAGGAGGGCGGCTTCCTGAACGCTCCCGACGTCTACATGGACAAGATCGCGGTCGGCGGCAACCTGCCCGACAACGTCGTCGATCTGGACGAGACGGTCGCCAACAACCTCAAGAACCTCGCCAAGGCCAAGGGCGCCGAGGTCTCCGAGCTGCTGGTCTGCATCCTGGACCGTCCGCGCCACTCCGAGCTGATCGCCAAGGTCCGCGAGGCCGGCGCCCGGATCATGCTGATCACCGACGGCGACGTGTCCGGCGTGATCGCCACCTCGCAGCCCGAGAGCGGCGTCGACCTGTACATGGGTAGCGGCGGCGCGCCGGAAGGCGTCCTGGCGGCTGCGGCGCTGCGTTGCATCGGCGGCCAGTTCCAGGGCCGGCTACTGTTCCGCAACGACGACGAGAAGGCCCGCGCCGCCCGCTGGGGTGTCACCGACCTGACCCGCAAGTACCTGCTGAACGACCTCGCCAGTGGCAACGTGATGTTCGCCGCCACCGGCGTCACCACCGGCACGATGCTGCGCGGCGTACGCCGTTTCGCCGGCGGCGCCGTCACCCACTCGATCGTCATGCGGTCGAAGAGCGGCACGGTCCGGATCGTCGAGGCCCACCACAACTTTCGCCGCAAGACTGGCTTCGGTCCCTTCGATAAGTGAGTTCGGACCCGGCTTTTCTTAAGGTAAGCCGCTCGTTCGGTGGCCGGCGCTGGATCGCCAGGCCAACCGACGAGCGGATGGCGCTGGCTCTGGCCCAAGGCCATGGCTTGCCGGAACTGGTCGGCCGCGTGCTCTCGGCGCGCGGCATCGACCTGTCCACGGCGGAGAACTTCCTGGCGCCGACGCTCCGCTCCCTGCTGCCCGACCCCAGCCACCTCAAGGACATGGACGCCGCGGCCGACCGGATCGCGCGCGCCATCATGGCCGGCGAGCGGGTGGCGGTGTTCGGCGACTACGACGTCGACGGCGCCACCTCGTCGGCTCTGCTGCGCCGATTCTTCCACGCGGCCGGCAGCGACCTGACCATCTACATCCCCGACCGCATCGCCGAGGGCTACGGCCCCAACGCCCCGGCCCTGGTCCGCCTCAAGGAGGCGGGCTTCTCCCTGGTCGTGACGGTCGATTGCGGCGTCACCGCCTTCGACCCGCTCGCCGCCGCGGCCGCCGCCGGCCTTGAGGTCGTTGTGGTCGACCACCACGCGGCCGAACCGCGCCTGCCCCAGGCCGTCGCGGTGGTCAATCCGAACCGGGTCGACGACGCCTCTCCCCACAAGACGCTGGCCGCCGTCGGCGTCACCTTCCTGCTCGTCGTGGCGCTCAACCGGCAGCTCCGCGCGGCCGGCTGGTGGACGACAGCCCGCCCGCAGCCGGACCTGATGGGCTGGCTTGACCTCGTGGCGCTCGGCACCGTCTGCGATGTCGTCCCGCTGGTCGGGCTGAACCGGGCCCTGGTCACCCAAGGTCTCAAGGTGATGGCGCGGCGCTCCAATCCCGGCATCACGGCGCTGTCCGACTTGTGCAAGCTGGCGGAGAAGCCCGACGCCTTCCACGCCGGCTACATCCTCGGACCGCGGGTCAACGCCGGCGGCAGGGTGGGGGCCTCCGACCTCGGCGCGCGGCTCCTCTCGACCGACGATCCCGGCGAGGCCGCAGACATCGCCCGCATCCTCGATCAGCACAATTCCGAACGCCGCTCGATCGAGGCCGGCGTGCTGGACGAGGCGCTGGCCCAGGTGGAATCGACGCTGGAGGACTTGGGCGGGCTGGTCTTCGCGGTCGGCGAGGGGTGGCACCCGGGAGTCATTGGCATCGTCGCCGCCCGGCTGAAGGAGCGCTACAACCGCGCCGCCTGCGTCGTCGCGCTGGACGGCGGCATCGGAAAGGCGTCGGGCCGCTCGGTGCGCGGCATCGACCTCGGCTCCGCCGTGATCGCGGCCCGCCACGCCGGCCTGCTGATCGCCGGGGGTGGCCACCGCATGGCGGCTGGATTCTCGGTGGCGGCCGATCGCCTGCCCGAGCTGAAACGCTTCCTGTCCGACCGAATTGCCGCCCAGCAGGAGGACGGCCCGCCAGCCCCCACCTTGGAACTCGACGGCGTGCTCTCGGTCGGCGGCGCCACGCCCACCCTGGTCGGCACGCTGGCCAAGCTCGGCCCGTTCGGCACCGGCAACTCGGAACCCCGCTTCGCCCTGGCCGACGCCCGCATCGCCCATGCCTCGGTGGTTGGCGAGAACCATGTCCGCTGCATCCTGACCAGCGCCGGTGGCGAGCGCCTCAAGGCCATCGCCTTCCGGGCCCTGGACAGCGATCTGGGCAAGGGCCTGCTGAAGAGCGGCGGCGCCCCCCTGCACGTCGCCGGCCACCTCCGCCCCGACAACTGGCAGGGCCGCAACGACGTCCAACTGTTCATCGACGACGCCGCCCCGGTCTGGAGCGGCGCCTGATCCCAAGCCGCGGCGAGCGGAGAGTCTTCCCACAGAAACTTCGCCGCCGCAGCGAATTCCGCCTTGATTTACCCCCGTCGCCCGGCTATCCATCCACTCACTTCAGCGCCTCGTCCCCTTCGTCTAGAGGCCTAGGACACCGCCCTTTCACGGCGGCGACACGGGTTCGAATCCCGTAGGGGACGCCACTCACATCAAGCGCTTAGCAGCTGCTTCAAGTTCGTACGGCAAATGTACGACATAGACTGGGTCGCGCCGTCACTGTTCGGCTAGGTGCATGCCTGTTCGTGGTTGGGTATCCCGTTGTCAGCGGGCATGAACCTGTGCCGCCGAGCTCCGTAAACTATCCCTCTTGCGGCTGCGTGCCAACATGAATGGCTTTTTCAACGTTGAGCCCACGACCGAGAATCGATGGCGAGCGATCATCCTGTTCGGGCGAAACACGGCTTCGTTCAAGTTCGCGCTGGGTGAGGCGCTCCTCAGCGCTGGCACCGCATCGGGCGACCTGATCCGACTCGACGGACTCGCGCTTCCCTATGCTAAAGCTATTTGCCGCCATCTGCAGAATGCTCCAAAGCAGATCACGACGTCCGCTGGCCAATTCCTCAAGGCATGCGTCTCTTGGAATGAAGGCATGATTGACGGTGAGGCGCTCCGTGGCGTGACCGTGTGACCCGGCTTCAACGACGTCATCGACGCTTTCCACAACATCGGTGGGGAACTCGGAGCGCGGTCTTCATAGACGAACGGCGGGAGAGCAGGGTCCCAGTCCAACGAAGATTACGAGAGTCCTCACCTCAGTATGTTCAATCGGCCCTTATAGCTCCGAGCTGAGCCATGTTAATTGCCTATTAACCAGGCGGCTGGCTGATAGAAAATGCTGGTGGGTTAGATACACCATGGACACTCGCACGCGACGACAACGCAGCGATCGCATGTCCCGGATCCGAAACCGCGACACTAAGCCCGAAATGGTCGTTCGACGTATGGTTCATTCCATGGGTTACCGATATCGTCTTCACCAAAGCGATCTGCCTAGCCGGCCTGATCTAGTTTTCTCTGGACGTCGACGCATCATATTGGTTCATGACTGCTTCTGGCATCGACATATAAGGCGCCGACTGGCACGATTGCCGAAGAGCCGCATTGAGTTTTGGGAAACGCAGTTGAGTAAGAATGTAGAAAGGGACCAGAGAAACTTAGGTGAGCTACAGCGGCTTGGATGGGAGGTGCTTACCATTTGAGAATGCGAACTGAGCGACCGCACCGGTCTAGATAAACGTATAAGGGGGTTCTTGGGGTGAGATCGATAGAACTATTTGCCGGCGCGGGAGGATTAGCGCTCGGCGCTTGCGGTGCCGGTTTCGAGCCAGAAGCTGTTGTGGAATGGGATAACCATTGCGCCGCGACGCTTCTTCTCAATAAAAACGCCCAAGTGGCTCCGGCTTCCAAATGGAACATTCAGCATAAAGACGTTAGATTTTTCAACTACAAGATGATCAATGCTGAAGTCGACTTAGTTACTGGTGGGCCCCCCTGTCAACCTTTCTCGATTGGCGGGAAGCATAAGGCCTTCAATGATGCCCGGGACATGTGGCCTGAGGCGGTCAGAGCTGTGCGAGAAACCAGACCACGTGCGTTCGTGTTCGAGAACGTGTTTGGCTTAGCGCGTCCAGCCTTTGCAGAGTATCTGGGATATGTCCTTGCTCAGCTAACATTTCCTGAGATAGTGCGGCGCGTTGATGAAAAATGGGACGACCACGCAAAGCGCCTTGCAATACAGATGAAGGACAAATCACGATCTATCCTCAGATACTCGGTGAGAAAAGATGTGCTCGATGCTGCTAATTTTGGAGTGCCGCAACGTCGCCGCCGCCTGTTCATTGTTGGATTTCGGGACGATCTTGATATTGATTATAAATTTCCTGTGCCAACACATTCCAAGTGGGCGCTTGATGAGCAAAAACGAACTGGTCAGTACTGGGAACGTCATGGCATTCGGGTTCCGATCATCGATGTCTCCTCCCCCAAACTGCGCCTTGCTGATGAGCTTCCAGTCAAGCCATGGAGGACGGTGCGAGATGCGTTGATAGGTCTGCCTGATCCGGAAAATGCCGATCACCGATTCGCGAATCATAGATTCCAACCTGGTGCCAGAGTGTATGTGGGGCACACTGGAAGCCCTTTAGATCAGCCAGCAAAAGCGCTCAAGGCTGGCGATCATGGCGTTCCCGGTGGTGAAAACATGATGGTCAAGGACGACCGCTCGGTTCGCTATTTTACGGTGAGAGAGGCGGCTAGAATACAAACTTTTCCCGATACTTACATGTTCGGTGGTGCATGGTCTGAGCAGATGCGACAGCTTGGAAACGCTGTTCCTGTCGAACTCGCCCGCGTTGTTTTGAGTGGCGTAGCATCTCGACTCTCGTGTACGAAAACGTGTACCAATGCAGACCTTGGAGCCATATTGAGAACATCCGATGACAAGCGAGAAGCCTTACAATCCATTGGACAAAACGCATTTGTCCGAGAGCGTGGTGAACGCTCTGCTGCGGCAAACGGTTGTCCCTCTCCAAGGGATTCCACGTTTCAACGGAGCGGGCTTGTACCTGATCTACTACTCAGGTGAGAATAAGCCATTTGCCCCCTATGATCGAATTGCTGATCTCAATCGTAACAACGCGTTTACGCATCCGATCTATGCTGGTAAAGCAGTACCTGCAGGCGGACGCCGGGGAACAATTGATACAGACGGCAGTCTAGGGTTTGCACTCTGGAGTCGGTTGACTGAACATTCTGATACTATTCGCAGCGTTAGCAATCTAAGTATCAGCGACTTCTGGGCAAGATTTCTTGTCGTCGATGACACATGGATCGGTCACGGTGAGGGTCTTCTTCTCCGACACTTTAGACCGATATGGAATCAAGTGCTGGATGGCTTTGGAAACCACGATCCTGGATCGGGACGCTATAATCAGAGGCGATCGCCATGGGATACAGTGCATCCAGGGCGCGCATGGGCCTTCCGATGTGCCGACCATCCTAAATCATCGGAACAAATGCTCGTTGAGATTGAAACATATGTCCCAAATATCAGCATCTAATCCTATCAAGCGCCTGTCTGCTTATTTCTGACATGCGATGCCCGATGCGTCGAGTCGAAGCTGAGAACTTCTGTTTGTGTAGAAGTAGTAGGTTAACTAAATGGTGACAACGGGTGCGGAGTGGGAACTGATCTGCTTTTATCATTTGCCACTCTACAGCAGTTCGCAGAAGAGAATTCGATGCTGTTGTGATCTACGCGGCAGAACAAAGTGGGCATGTAGAATGTCGAGGTATGCGGCCACATGCTTCTGTGATTAGTCATGGGATTTTCTTGGAGCGGAAGAGTGAGCAATCCAACCGAAGATTTGCTGGGGGAAGCCGGTACCCAAGCGCCGACGCTAACCGTTGTCAATAACCTTACCGAATTCGCCGCTTCCGTGAGTGATCTCGCATCAAACAACAGAGGGGTGCGATGGTTCCGTGGGACTAGTAGGTCAACACACAGTCTTGTTCCGAGCTTGTACCGACATCCTACCATGAAGGGGGCTAACGATCTTATTGAGTTAGAGTGGGAGCTATTATCAGAGTTTCGGCATCAAGCTCCGCCTTTTGCTGGCAAGTTGCCTGACGCAAATCTCGAGCTACTATTTCTGATGCAACATTTTGGAGTTCCTACACGATTATTAGATTGGAGTGAAAATCCATTTATCGCGCTTTTCTTTGCTCTTGAGAACGCGATGCCAAATCCTGTTGATGCCTACGATGCTGCAGTCTGGATTCTTGACCCTGTATCACTGAACAGGCGGTCGACATCCTATCGCGTTACAAATACTGGCATCTTCGGAGCTTATGCTCCCGAGTTAGCGGGCTATGAACCGAGTGCGGATGGTAGACGGGTTGCAATGAGGCTGCCATTAGGAATTTTTGGTATCCATAACAGCCCCCGCATAGTGGCGCAACGTGGCGCCTTCGTCATGTTCGGCAGGGACACGACGGCGCTGGACCTAAATAGTGATCTAAGTGGACCTGATGGGGTAGTCCACAAAATCCTGATCAAGGCTGAAAGTAGGTGGCAGATGCGCAAAGATCTGTCTAATATTGGGATTTCGGACTCGGTTGTATACCCTGACCTTGATGGGCTTGGGCGAGAGATCAAGAACCGGAAGGGTTTCTAATTATGAGCTTTCGAGTTATTCAAATGCCTCCCCAAACTTTAACAACTTGGTGGGACGATAAGGAAGAACTAGATTTTGACCCAAGCTACCAGAGGAAAGGTAACATATGGTCTTTGGGGCAAAAACAGGGATTGATAGATAGTATTATCAATGGCTTCGATATACCAAAATTGTATTTGGCTGATTTTACACTCCTGAATAGCCATCTCAATGAAAATAAGAAAAAATACGCTGTAATTGATGGCAAGCAGAGACTTCTCACCGTAATATCCTTCTTCGAAGGAGAATTTCCTTTAGCTAGTAATTTCGTGTACTTTGACGATTACTCTTTGAGATTGGGCGGTTTGACTTATAGAGATCTTGTGCAGAATTTCCCTAGAGTATCAAGGAGGTTCGATAATTTCTCTCTGACTGTTATGAGCGTTGTGACCGATGATGAGGCGAAAATAAGCGAACTGTTCGTAAGGCTAAACACAAGCAAGCCCCTTGCAGGTGCTGAAATTCGCAATGCTATGGTTGGTGAGGTTCCAAGGGTAATCAGGGACCTCGTCACACATGAGTTTTGGACGAAAACACGTTTCAGCAAGTTACGTGGACAAGATAAAAATGCGGCGGCAAAGCTCTTGTTGCTTGAGCACATGGGCACCTTCGTTGATACAAAAAAACGCCAGCTTGACCGTTTAGTTGCCGAAGTTGCAACTAGTAAGCCCGATGAGGTGATGGCTCCACTCATTCATGAGGAGGTTCTTGAGAACCAACCTCCCGACGAGTCAGTGGATGAGTCGCCAGTCACTGATGATGACGTCGCGGAGGCCGTGATTGAAGCCGAAGAGTCAGATGTTAAGCATGCCTCAAGGCGAGTTTGGCAGGTCCTAGACCGGATGACTCCGTTATTCATCGTTAGCGATCCACTTCTTAATCAGCAGGCACAAGTTCCCGTCGTTTACTGGCTGGTGCGTAGCCTTAGCGGAGATTTGCTGCGGCATGTCCGGCCCTTTCTAGCTCATTTTGAACAGGCACGGGCAAGGAATAGGTCGTTGCCCGTAGGCCATCAGGAAAGGGATCCTTTCCTTACCGATTTTGAGCTCATGGCGCGGACGAGCAATGATCAAGCGAGTATCGGCGGGCGATACCGAATAATGCATGAGCGATTTAACGAATTTGTCAAGAGTGCTAAGGCTACTACGCCGTAGGACATTACTCGACCAGCGGAATCGATTGGTTGTGGTGTAGAGTCGTCTTCTAGTGCATTGATGCTGACAGGGAATTCAGAGATGAGCAGCGTTGTGCGGATCTGGGTGCATGGCCCAGACATTCAGCGTCATTAGCAGCCTCAAGGACCGCGTGCGGTTGGCCGCCGCCATCGGAGACCGTAACCGCCCGCTCAAACGTAAGCGATGCGAGCGGACCCCTGGCCTTCGGCTGTGCGACTACCGCATGGTTTGCGGCGCGCCTTGGGTGTTCCTGGAGTTCCTAATCGAGGATGTCCGCCCGTGCCGGCAAGACGGCGCCGCACGATGTGTGTCGGACCGTGGAGACGATCGTCTGGCATCACGCCGCCGGGGCGAAGTGGGTGCCATCCCGTCCGACCTCGGCCCGTGGTGGATGGCGGCCGAAACCCTCATCCGGTGGTTGCGGCTGGGCGTTTGCGGCGCCTGAGGGCACTCATGCCGGAGAGGGGTGTGGCGCTTGGCATGACCTTTCTTGACGACAGGACTAGTCGAGCGCACGCCAAGGCGGTGTGGGCGCAGAAAAAGGGAATCTGGGTCGTAAAGCGGTGAGCGTAGGGCGCTTGGACATTCCTTCATGACAGTGTAGCGACGGCCTTGACCGCCGGGTGGTATTGATGGAGACCGGCGGCGAAGGTTTCTACAACCGGGAAAGCTTCAGCGAACTTTGAATGTGTTTAGGCAGCCCGTGCGCGAGTTGGACGGCATCTCTCGATCGGTTATAAGGGTAAAGAACCGGGGGCGCCAACGTTTGGTCTGTGGTGCGCGGTGCGATCATGTCCCAGGACGTGGTGTAACAGCGGGATCAGTTCCGCGGCTCTCTTGGTCGTCTGGTCTGTCGGATCATGAGCCGGTCATGGGCAGCATGATGGTGTCATCATCGCCGAGTGTCGCGATCGTTTCCAGCGTCATGTAACGCGCTCTTTCGACGACCCATTCGTCGTTCTGTCCGAGGAGGACCGCGCCGAAGAGGCGGGTGATGGCCGGCTCGTTCGGAAAGATGCCGACGACCTCGGTGCGGCGCTTGACCTCGCCATTGAGCCGCTCGATGGAGTTTGTCTAGTGGATCTTGACCCTGTGCTCCTTGGGGAAGGTCATGTAGGCCAGGACATCCGGTTCGGCCTCGTCCAGCAGTGCCGCCAGCTTGGGCAGCTTCGGACGGATCTGGTCGGCGACCTGGCGGCACTGGGCCCGGGCAGCGGCCTCGTCATCCTGGGCGAAGGCGGTTCCGACGAACGCGGCCACGACCCGGCGCCCGCTCTTGCCGGCGTGCGCCATGGCGTTGCGCATGAAGTGAACATAGCACCGCTGCCACCCCGCCTCCGGCGCTTCAGCCTTTTTGCGGAAACTCTCGCACTCTATTGTGGCCGCCAGACGCAGGCCGGTTTAGGCGCCACAGTAGGAAGGAGAGGCTCCCCACGTCATCGACGCCCTGTCCCCGCACAAAGCCAGCTCTCTGTATACCTTGACTAATCGGCCTCTAAGATAGACATTCGCCATGTATATCTATGGAGACGATCATGCAGGTAGCCAGATGGGGTAACAGTCTCGCCGTACGCTTGCCTGCCGCTGTCGTCGAAGCATTGGAACTGAAAGAAGGCGACGAGATTGAAATTCATGTCGTCGGCGAGCGAAGCTTCGATATCGAGCGCGACCGGAGCCGTGAGAGAGCCTTGGAACGCATCCGCTCATTCCGCAAGAAGTTACCTCCGGATTGGAAGTTCGATCGCGACGACGCCAATGCGTGATGACCTCGATGGCGGGTGAGTTTCTCGACACCAATATCCTGATCTATGCTTTCACCGATGATCCTCGTAGTCGCAAGGCGCAGGAACTGCTCGGCAAGGGCTGCGTCATCGGCGTGCAGGTATTGAACGAATTCGCCAACGTCGCGCGTCGCAAGCTGGGCATGACATGGGAGGAACTACGTGAAGCGCTTTCCTCCATCCAGATCGTCTGCCCGACTGTTCTGCCCATGGACCTTCAAGTCCACAACGACGCTCTCGCCATCGCGGAGCGATACGGTTTTAGCATCTTCGACTCCCTCATGATCGCGTCGGCCCTTCGCGGTGGATGCGGGATACTTTGGTCAGAGGACATGCGGGATGGCATGGTCATCGACGGTCGCCTGCGCATCGTCAATCCCTTCCGCGCCTGATTGAACCGCACCGGGATTCCCGGAAGCCGATTTGGTTGAGTCATGCCGCCTTGGCGACACCCTCGGTTTGAGCATGGTGGCGTGCTTCGGCCTCGGCGGGTGGAGTGTTGCCGATGGGTTCCTCGGCCGGGCCGCATGGGCGTGATAAGTTTGCGGGGTCATCGGCGGAACCTCGCGGATCGGCCCGGCCCCGTGGACGGCGCGATGCTCGTCGATTAAAGCGATCATTTCCTGAACGGGCGGTCGAGTTCCGCCTGGACGAAATACGCCGACGCCTTGCGAAGGATCTCGTTCGCAAGGCGCAACTCCCGGACTGCGCGCCGCAGCGCCTTGATCCGCTCAACAATTCCCCCCGATCACTTCACCAACGGGCAGCCGCTGTCCTTCGGGTCGATGTAGGCCTGCGCCGCCGGGATGGTCTCCACCAGGTTGAAGTAGTCCCAGGGTCCTTTGGTCTCACTCGGCGTCTTGACCTGGAACAGGTACATGTCGTCGAACACGCGGCCGTTCTCGGCGATCTTGGCGTTCTTCATCATCATGTCGTTGACCGGCGTCTCGCGCATCTTGGCGGCGACCTTGTCCGCGTCGTCGGTGCCGAGCGCCTGCACCGTCATCAGGTAATGCCGCGTCGCGGAGTAGACGCCGGCTTGGTTCATCGACGGCTTGCGGCCGGTCCTGTCCTCGAACTTCTTCGACCAGGCGCGAGTCTCGTCGTTCATGTCCCAGTAGAAGGCGTTGGTCAGCACCAGTCCCTGAGCCGCCTCCAGGCCGAGCGCGTGGATGTCGTTGACGTTCAGCAGCATGCCGGCGAGGTTCTGGCCGGACTGGGTGATGCCGAACTCGGCCGCCTGCTTGACCGCGTTGATGGTGTCGCCGCCCGCATTGGCGAAGGCGATGACCTGCGCGCCCGAGCCTTGGGCCTGGAGCAGGAAGGACGAGAAGTCCGACGTGCCGAGGGGATGGCGCACGCTGCCCACCACGGTGCCGCCAAGCTGCTTGACGACATTGGCGCCTTCCGTCTCCAGCGAATGGCCGAAGGCGTAGTCCGCCGTGACGAAGTACCAGCTCTTCTTGCCCTGCTCGACCAGCGCGCGGGCGGTTCCCGCCGCCAAGGCGTGATTGTCCCAGGTCCAGTGGAACCCGTAGGGGCTGCACTGCTTGCCGGTCAGGTCGGTCGATCCCGGACCGGACATCAGGAAGATCCGCTTGTTGTCCCGCGTGATTCCCTGCACCGCCAGCGCGGCGGCTGAATTCGGCACATCGGCCACGACGTCGACCTTGTCGTTGTCGATCCATCCCCGGGCCAGGTTCGCGGCGATGTCGGCCTTGTTCTGGTGGTCGCCGGTGATGATCTCGATCGGCGTTTCCCCGATCTTGCCGCCGAATTCCTCGGCCGCCAGACGCGCCGCCACGACCGAGCCCTCGCCATTGATGTCGGAATAGATGCCCGAGCGATCGGTCAAGACGCCGATCTTGATCAGGTTGTCGGAGAATTGGGCGTGCGCCGGACTGGCGGCGAGGGCCAAGGTGGCGGTTCCGGCAAGAAGGCCGGCAACAAGAACGGTGCGCATATTTCACTCCCCATTTGGTCCAGCCGTGACGGTGTTGTCCCCGGTATCGGCTGAACTCCCCATATCGTGTCTCGACGTGTGAGCACTGTGTGTCATCCCGTCAAACACGCAAGTACATATGGCCGCCCGGCCGGTGCCGAGCAACAACTTACGGGGCGGAGTGTGATTTGGGGCGCTGGAGGTCTCGACCGGTCAGACGTTGACGCTGGCTTTGGTGAAGGCCTCGACATAGTCCATCAGCGCGTCGGACGCCTTCTCGGCGGCGGCCTCGTCGCCGGCGACGATCGCGTCCATCACGACCGCGTGCAGGGGGGCCGCGATGCTGATGTCCTGGGGCTTGGCGAAGACCGACCAATAGCGCCTGGACATGGCGTGGATCGAGGCGATCGCCTTGATGGCGAAGGGGTTGGCGGAGCAGGCCGCGACGAAGCGGTTGAACTCGTTGTCGCTGCGCAGGAACAGCAGGTAATCGTTGGTGGCGGTCGCCGTCCGCATGGCGTCGGCCAGCTCCGCGAACCGCTGGCGCTGTTCCGGAGTGCTGCGGCGGGCGGCGCGGCCGGCGATCAGCCGCTCCAGCTCGCGGCGGACCTCCAGCAACAGCAGTTGGTCGCGGACATTGACGTCAGTCACCACCAAGCCCCGGTGGGGCACGATCTTGACCAGACCGTCCTCGGCCAGCCGCAACAGCGCCTCCCGCACGGGGGTGCGGCCGAACTGGGTGGTCTCGGCCAGCCAGCCCTCCGTCATGGTGGCGCCGGGCGGCAGCTTCAACGTGGTGATCATCTCCTCGATGATCTGGTAGGCCTGCTCCGACTGCGTGACCGAAGGCGCCTTCCGTTCAGCCGATCCCGCCGCGTCGCCACGCTTCCGCGCCGCCGCCCGCGCGGCGGGTTTCCGCTTCGCGGTGTTCCGCGCGCTCGACCGGCCCGCCGTGCCGGCGGCACCTTCATCACTCGCTCTCATCGCCGACGCCTTTCAACAATTCGGGCTCCGGGGAGCATCCGAAGACACTCCCGACTTGTAGCATCTTGACCCCGAGGCGCCAGCGGTCTCGCGTGTCATCGGCCCTGGATCACGGGACGATCCGTCACGGCTTCACCATCGGGCAGCCGCCCTCCGACATCGGACGGAACGCCTTGTCCCCCGGATATGTCGAGATGATCTTGTAGTAGTCCCACGTGCCCCGCATCTCCTCCGGCTTCTTCACCTCGACAAGGTAGATGTCGTTCAGGCTGCGGCCATCCTCGCGGATCCGGACGTCCTGCCACAGGGGGTCGTTGACCGGCGTCTTCTTCATCTGCGCCACCGCCACATCGCCCTTGTCGGAGCCGGTCGCCTCCACCGCCTTCAGGAAGTGGGTGACCATGGAATAGACGCCGGCCTGCGCCATGGTCGGCGCCCGGCCACCATTACGCGCCATGAAACGCTCGCTCCAGGTCCGCGTGCTGTCGTCGCGATCCCAATAGAACGCGGTCGCCAGCTTGATCCCCTGGGCGGCCTTGGGGCCGATCGAGTGGATGTCGGTGATGAAGGCCAGCATAGGCACGATGCTTTGTCCGCCCGAGGTGATCGCGAACTCGCCCGCCTGCTTCATCGCGTTGACCGTGTCGCCGCCGGCGTTCGCCAGCGCGATCACCTTGGCGCCGGACCCCTGCGCCTGCAGCAGGAACGAGGAGAAATCGGTCGAGTTGAGCGGGTGGCGGACGGTGCCCAGCACCTTGCCGCCCTGCTCGGTGACGAACCGGATGCCCTGCGCTTCCTGCGCGTGGCTGCCGACATTGTCGCCGGTCAGGAAGAACCAGCTATCCCCGCCATTGTCGACCGTCGCCTTGGCCGCCACGGTCGTCAGACCATAGCTGTCGAATCCCCAATGAACGGTGACCGGCGTGCAGCTCTTCCCGGTCAGGTCGGGACTGGACGCCGAGGTCACCAGGATGGCGCGGTTCTTGGCCTTGCCAAGCTCCTGGACCGCCAGCGTCACCGCCGACGTGGTCAATTCCAAGATCGCGTCGACACCCTTGTTGTCCATCCACTCGCGCGCCGTGTTGGACGCGATGTCGGGCTTGTTCTGGTGGTCGGCGCTGAGGATCTCGATCGGCACGCCGGCGACCTTGCCGCCATGGTCCTCGACCGCCATCTCCGCCGCGATCACCGACCCGCGCCCGCCGAAATCCGAGTAGACGCCGGACTGGTCGTTGAGCACGCCGAAGCGGACGACCCCATCGCTGATCTCCGCCCGCGCGGTCGCCATCGAAACGGCGCCGAGACCCAGCGCCACCCCGAGCGCCATCCCGACGGGGGTCGTCACCCTGAGCGCACCTGTCATGACCTTCATTCCTGTATCCTCCCTGCTTGCCTGTTCTAACCAGCGTTCTTATCCGAGCCGTGCCCGAAGGCATCGGCCGGCGGCGGCATGCGTGCAATATATTGCCAGTATAAGAGTGATATAAAATTCTTGCAATTCGGATTCTCCGGTGGATAATGAGCGACGATATATTACTCATGTATCGTGGAAATCGCGCCCCCAGCAAGAGGTTGGCGCCCATGGGAGGAGACGGCATGACACCCGAAGAGGTACTTTCGCACCGGCCCAAGATCCTGACCCAGAAGCAGCGCGAGGACTACTTTCGGGATGGCTACATCCTGGTCGAGTCGGTGATCCCCGCCGCCATCGTGGAACGGCTTCTGGACGTGACCGGCTCGTTCATCGAGCGAAGCCGCGAGGTGACCGCGTCCAACTCCGTTTTCGACATCGAGCCGGGCCACAGCGCCGCGGAACCCCGCCTCAGGCGGCTGTCGAGCCCGGTGGACCAGCATCCCGCCTATTGGGACTTCGCCTCCAGCGGCGTCGTCGCCGACCTGATGGAGGACCTCATCGGCCCCAACGTGAAGTTCCATCACTCCAAGCTGAACTTCAAATGGGCGAAGGGCGGTCAGGAGGTCAAATGGCACCAGGACATCCAATCCTGGCCGCACACCAACTACTCGCCCCTGACGATCGGCACCTATCTGCACGATGTCACCGACGATATGGGGCCACTGCTGTGCGTTCCCGGCAGCCAGGACGGTGAGCTGTTCGACCAGTACGCCGAGGACGGCTCCTGGGCCGGCTACATCCTGGACCGCGACTTGCCCCGGGTCGCGACGGAGAAGGCGCGAGCACTGTCCGGTCCGGCGGGATCGGTGACGATCCACAACTGCCGCACCGTCCACGCCTCGCTGCCCAACAACTCGCCGGTCGGCCGCCCCTTGCTGCTGCACACATATTCGGCGGCGGACGCCTTCCCCTATACCCCGAACCCGATCCCCAGCAGCCACGCCGGCGCGGTCATCCGGGGCGAGCGGACCCGCTGGGCCCGCCACGACACCCGGCCTTGCCTGGTGCCGCCCGACTGGTCCGGTGGCTACATCTCGGTCTTCGAGGTCCAGCAGAAGGGCGGCCAAGCCGGAGCCAAGGCATCCTCACCCGTCATGATGTGAGACGCGAGCCGACCAAGAGCCGCTCCCGATAAGAGGACGACATGCAGGGATTCCGCTTCAACCCGACGGCCTTGCCGCCGGAGGCCGAGGCCGCGCGGACGCGGGTGCGCCGGTTCCTGGCCGGCGAACTCGAAGCCGGCACCTACGCGCCGCACCGGTCGTCCTGGACGACGTTCGACGCCGGCTTCAGCCGCCGCGCCGGGGCCGCCGGGCTGATCGGCATGACCCTTCCGACCCGCTACGGCGGCCAGGAGCAATCCGATCTGGCGCGGTTCGTCGTCACGGCGGAATTGCTGGCCGCCGGGGCGCCCTGCTTCGCCCACTGGGTCGCCGACCGGCAATCGGCGCCCCAGATCCTGCGCCACGGCAGCGAGCGGGCCCGGCGCGAGATCCTGCCGCCGATCGCCAGAGGCGAATGCTTCTTCGGCATCGGCATGAGCGAGCCGGACGCCGGGTCCGATCTGGCCGCGGTGCGGACACGGGCGGTGCGGACCGACGGCGGCTGGCTGGTGACCGGCTCCAAGATCTGGACCTCCAACGCCCACCGCGTCCATTACCTGATAGCATTGGTGCGGACGGGGGATGCCGGGGAGAACCGCCACGGGGGTCTGACCCAGGTCATCGTCGACCTGTCCAAGCCGGGCGTCACGGTCCGTCCGATCCTCAACATGGCCGGACACCACGAGTTCAATGAGGTGTTCTTCAGCGACTATCTGGTGCCCGACGACATGGTGCTGGGTGCGGAGGGGCAGGGCTGGGAGATCGTCACTTCCGAACTGGCCTTCGAGCGTTCCGGTCCCGACCGCTTCCTGTCCGACTATCCGCTGCTGGTCGAGCTGATCGACCGCGTCGGCCCGACCCCCGACGCGCGCCAAGCGGTCGAGATCGGCCGTTTGATCGCCCATCTGGCCCCCCTGATGCGCATGTCCCGCTCGGTCGCCGGTCTCCTGCACCAGGGACAATCCCCCGAGGTCGAGGCGGCGCTGGTCAAGGACGTCGGCACCGCCTTCGAGCGCGAGGTGCCCGAGGTGGCCCGCCGCTTGGTCCCGGTCGAGGCGGAGATGGACTCCGGCGATGACGATGCCGCCGATCGCTTCGCCGACGCGCTGGCGCACACCGTGCTCGACGCGCCGGCCTATACCCTGCGGGGCGGCACCCGCGAGGTCATGCGCGGTGTCATCGCGCGCGGCCTGGGGCTTCGCTGATGGAGAGCGAAGTGAACTCGATCGACGCCCAGTCCAGGCCAGCCCCCGAGGCCGAGCCGGACATCTCCGCCATCGTGCTCGAACAGGCCGACCGCCTGTTCCATGAACATGTCACGCCAGCGGTCCAGGCCGACGCGGACCGGAGTGTCTGGCCAACCGACCTCTGGCGCGCCGTCGAGGAGGCGGGGCTCACCCTCGCCCTGGTGCCGGAACACGCAGGCGGCTTCGGGCTGCCGCCCGACGACGCGCTCCGCGTCATCCGGCGATCCGCCTGGGCCGCCGCCCCGATCCCCCTGGCGGAAACCATGGTGGCGGCGGGCCTGTGGAGCCTGACCGGCGGCGACGTGCCGGAGGGCAGCCTGACCCTCGGCCCTGTCAACCAAGCGGACGCCATCACCGCCGAGCGCCGCGCCGGTGGCTGGCGGCTCGATGGGCGGGTCCGCCGGATTCCCTGGGGAAGTGCCGCCGGGAACGTGCTGTTGCACGCCGTCTCGACCGACGGCGAACCCTTGGTCGCCTTGGTGCCCTCCGACACGCTCGACTGGGCGAGCCGCCGCAACCTCGCCGACGAGCCGCGCGACCGCCTGTCGCTGAGCGGTCTGGACGTTCGCTGGGACGCGGTCCATCCAGCACCCGCCGCGTGCCGCGACGGCTTCCTGCCGCTGGGCGCCCTGATCCGGTCGCAGCAGATGGTCGGCGCGTTGGAGCGGGCGCTGGATCACGCCTTGCTCCACGCCGGGGAGCGGCGCCAGTTCGGTCGGTCGCTGTCCAAGTTCCAGGCGGTCCAGCATATGCTGGCCGAGGCCGCCGGTCATTTCGCCGCCGCGACGGCTGCGGCCGATCTGGCGGCGGCCGAGTGGTCGGCCGCCGGCGGGCTGGAGGCGGGCGCCGAGGCCGTCGCCGAACTGGCGTTCCCGATCGCCGTCGCCAAGGCGCGGACCGGCGAGGCCGCCGGCATCGTGGCGGCGATCGTCCATCAGGTCCATGGCGCCATGGGTTTCACGCAGGAGCATCCGCTGCACTATTCGACCCGCCGGCTGTGGTCCTGGCGCGACGAGTTCGGCGGCGAAAGCCACTGGCAGGCGGAAATCGGCCGCCTCGTCTGCTCACGGGGAGGTGCGGCACTTTGGGAACGGTTGGCGACATGACGGAACGCTTCCGCGACGGACCCCTCACGGGGGTCCGGGTGCTCGATCTGACCAGCGTCATCATGGGTCCGATGGCGACCCACATCCTGGCCGACTTGGGGGCCGACGTCGTCAAGGTCGAGGGGCCGGAGGGGGACTCGTTCCGCAACTACAGGCCGCTGCGCAATCACGGCATGTCGGGCAGTTTCCTCAACCTCCACCGCAACAAGCGCGCCGTCCAGCTCGACCTCAAACAGCCGGCGGATCGCGCGGCGCTCGACCGTTTGATCGCGGAATCCGACGTCTTCATGCACACCATGCGGCCCAAGGCCATCGCCCGGCTCGGCTGCGCCTACGAGGACGTGCGGGCGATCAGGCCCGACGTGGTCTATTGCGGCGCCTATGGCTTCGGGGCCGACGGTCCCTACGCCGACAAGGCCGCCTATGACGACCTGATCCAGGCGGGCTCCGGCCTCGCCGGGCTGGCCGCCAAGGCCGGCGGCCGGCCAGCCTATCTGCCGACGGTGCTGTGCGACAAGCTGACCGGTCAGGCCATGGCCTACGCCGTCATCGCGGCGCTCTTCCAGCGGGCGATGGGCGGCGGCGGCCAAGCGGTCGAGGTCCCCATGTTCGAAACGACGATCGAGTTCAATCTCGTCGAGCACATGTTCGGCTTCGCCTTCGATCCGCCGCTGGACAAGCCGGGCTTCCCGCGGGTGCTCAACCCGCGCCGCCGTCCCTACGCCACCAGCGACGGCCACGCCTGCATCCTGCCGTATTCCGACCGCAACTGGACCGACTTCTTCGCCTTCACCGGCCGTCTGGAATTGGCCGACGACCCCCGTTTCCGAACCCTGCACGAGCGGGTCCTGAACATCGGCACGCTCTACGAGCTGGTCGAGGAGGAGGCGTCGAAGCGGACCACCGCCGAATGGGTCGCCTTCTGCGACCGGGTCAGCATTCCCTGCATGCCGGTGATCGCGCTGGAGGACTTGCCCGACGATCCCCATGTCGCGGCGGTCGGCCTGTTCGGCTTCGCCGAGCATCCCACCGAGGGGCGCTATCGCACCCTGCGGCGGCCGACCTCGTTCAGCGGCAGCCGCTTCCGGATCCGGCGGCACGCCCCACGCCAGGGCCAGGACACGGTCGAGGTTTTAAGAGAGGTCGGCGTCTCCGAATCCGACATCGCGATCATCATGAAACGGGAGACCGCCTGATGGCTGACCTGGATATCCGCGTCGACGATGGCATCGGCCGGATCACGCTCAACCGCCCCGAGCGCATGAACGCCTTCACCTTCGACATGATCGACGCCTGGGCCGAGGCCCTGCGGGAGTGGCGGACCGACGACGGGGTCAAGGTCGTGGTCGTGACCGGCACCGGCGCCGCCTTCTGCAGCGGCGGCGACATCGTCGAGATGGGTGACCGGCTGGAGCAGGCTCCCGTCCAGCGGAAGGACGAGCTGTTCAACCGCGTCCAGCGGATAGCCCTCGCCCTGGAGGACCTCGACAAGCCGGTGATCGCGGCGGTCAACGGCTCCGCCACGGGCGCCGGGATGGATTTGGCGCTGATGTGCGACATCCGCTACGCCGCCGCCGGCGCCCGGTTCGCCGAAACCTATGTACGGATCGGCCTCGTGCCGGGTGCGGGAGGCGCCCACTACCTGCCGCGGCTGGTCGGCGTCTCCAAGGCGCTGGAGCTGTTCCTGACGGGGGAGTTCATCGACGCCGAGGAGGCCCTGCGCGTCGGCATCGTCAACAAGGTCTTCCCCGACGACCAACTGGCCGCCGAGGTCGACAAGATCGCGCGCCGGATGACGCGGACGCCCTCGCTGACACTGCGCCTGCTCAAGCGCTCGATCACCCAGGGCTTGCGGAACGACCTCCGGACCAATCTGGACCTGATCTCGTCCCACTACGCCCTGGTGACCTCGACCGAGGACCATCGCCAAGCGGTCCGATCCTTCATCGAAGGCCGGGCCGCCCGACCTCCCGCCACCGGCTGAAGCCCTCAGCCGATGAACGCGCCGAGCAGCAGCACCATGGCGAAACCCACCAGCGACACGATGGTGACGGCCACGGTCCAGGACTGAAGCGTTTCCTTTTCGGTCAGGCCGAAGAAACGGTTGATCAGCCAGAAGCCGCTGTCGTTGACGTGGCTCAGGATCGTGCCGCCCGCCGCGATGGCGATGGTCGCCAGCGCCAGCTGCGGGCCCTCGACGTTGTTCTGCTGCAGGATCGGCGCGACCAGCCCGGCCGCCGTCACCATGGCGACCGTCGCGGACCCTTGCGCCACCCGGATCAGCGCCGCGACGACGAAGGCCAGCACCAGATAAGGCAGACCGGAGGCCGACATCATGTCGCCCAGCACTTGGCCGACGCCGCTGTCGATCAGGATCTGCTTGAACACGCCGCCAGCCCCGGTCACCAGGATGATGATGCCCGCGGGTTCCAGCGATTTGTTGACGATGTTCTGGATGTCCTCCCGGCTATAGCCCCGGCGCGAGCCGAGCATGAACATCGCCAGCAGCGTCGCGATCAGCAGCGCCGCGTAGGGATGGCCGATGAACACCAGGGTCGAGCGCAGCGGGTTGCCCTCGTCCAGCAGGATGGCGGAGGTCGTGCTCAGCAGGATCAGGAGCAGCGGCGTCAGGATGATCGCCAGCACCTGGGCGAAGCTCGGCAGCTCCCTGCTCTCGTCGATCTCGCCCAGCGTCACGTAGTCCGGAACACCCTTGGTGATGCGGCGCGAGATGTAGGAGCCCCAGACGGGCCCGGCCAGGATCATGGCCGGCAGGCCGCAGATCGTCCCGAACAGGATCACCCAGCCCAGATCGGCGCCCAGCAGGTCGGCGACCGCGATCGGGCCAGGGGTCGGCGGGATGAAGGCGTGGGTCACGGCGCCGCCCGCCGCCAGGGGAATGCCGTAGTATAGCAACGGCCTGCCGCTGTCGCGCGCCAGCCGGTACAGGATCGGCACCAGGATGACGATGGCGACGTCCAGGAAGACCGGGATCGAGACGATGAAGCCGGTCAGGCCCAGCGCCCACTGCACCTTGTCGTCACCGAACCTCCGGACCATGGTGCGGGCCAGCCGCTCGGCACCGCCGGAAACCTCCAGCATCTGGCCGAACATGGCGCCGAGGCCGACCACGACGGCGACGAAGCCCAGCGTCCCGCCCATGCCTTTCTCGATCGACTTGATCACGCCATCCAGCGGCATGCCGGCGGCGACGCCGACCAGCAGGCTGACCAGCAGCAGGGTCACGAAGGCGTGGAGCCTGACCTTGATGACGAGGAAGAGCAGGGCGGAAATGCCCGCCGCGGCGACGATGATGAGATACGCACCCGACATCGCCTCAGCTCCGTCGGGGAGGACGCGGACGCCCGTTCGCGCGCGTGACGGTGCTGATGATGGTCATTCTCGTTTCCTCTCCTCTCCTCTTTTCTTCCAACGGTCCTCTTCTCGGAAAGGGGCCGCACCGTCCCACCTGTCCTTGATCGCGCCCGATACCATCCCCAGGGAGGGCTAATCCCCGTCTGACACGACAGTCGAGCTCTTCCCCGATATTGGTTGGTGGAATCCAGTGGCGATGCGGCTCTGGTATATCAACGCAATTTCATAAAATGCGCTTGAAGAGCGCGGAGCTTCCGCGTCAATTTCGGCTGTGGAAAGTTGCAAGGCTGGTGTCCATGACCACCGTTGAGATAGACCTTTCACAGGACAAGCCGGCGCGCCTGATCGCGCGAGCCAAGCGCCTGACCATCCTGTTCGCCGTGGTCCAGGCGTTCCTCTTCCTGGTCTCCACCAAGGCGGCGGCGGACATGATCTCGTTCGTCATGCTCCTGGCGGGAGCCGGGCTGACGATGGAACTGCCAGTGGTCAAGGAGATGATGGCGACGCCCGAGGGCCAGGAACGGTTCATGGCGTATCTGATCAACAACGCCGGGGAGATCCGCGCCCATTGGAACATCGAATGGCCGCTGTTCCTCATCGTGTTTTCCGGCGTCGCCGTTCTTGGGGTGATCAAGAAGCTGAGGACGCGCAAACCGCGTTCGGGAACACCTTTGTCCGAATATCAACCGGGCGTGACGGTCCCCGAGAACCTAGCCGGTCGGGAACTGGTGCTGTCCAACCGCAGCGCCATCAGTCGCAAGAAGATATATATCGGCATCGACAGCGCCCGCTTCATCAAGACGAACCTCGTCTACTTCTTCTTCTTCCTACAGCACGAGTGGTTTCACCATAAATCGGGAGATACCACTTGGGTTCCCTTCGCGCGTTTCCTCAGCGACGTCTCCGCCGTGTTCCTCGCGGTGTATTTTGGAGCCATCGTCATCCCGTTCATTGTGCCCTTGGGCCCGCTCCACGCGTGGCCCGTCGTCTCCGGGCTCGCCATGGTTCTGCTGGCCCTGGTCGGGTTCTCCGTCATGCACCGGCTGTTCAAATACGATACCGGTCGCTTCATCTACTTCAAGGAACAGCTGGCGGATGGCTTCGCCGCCGCGAAGACTCCGATCACGCCATCCGAGCTGTTCGCCGGTGACGGCGTGGTGGGATCCGCCAGCCTGTTCGAGGAGGGACCGGCCGCGTACCAGCGCCGAATCTTCATCGAGAGCGAGCGGGCCGACCAGCCGGTGGCCCTGCTGTCCGCCATGCTGGTGAAATGGGCGCTGATCAGGACGGTCGCCATGATCGTCGCCACGTGGGCGCCGGTGACCATCGCGGCCATCCTCGTCATCGACCTGCTGCTGGCGGCCTGCGTGATTCCCTTCATTCGGACGGCATGGCGCCTGGGGACATCCGATCCGCCGCCCTCCACATGGATCGCCGCCACGCTTCCCCTCGTGGTCTTCTTCGTCATGGCTCCGCTCTGGCTGGGCTTCATCCTGACCAACCTGCCGGCCGGAACCTCGGGTACCGCCGATTGGACCTGGGTCCACTTCGTGATCGCCCTCCCCACGGCACCCGCCGTCCTCGCCTTCGTCTTCGTGGCGGGCATGGTGATCCGGCGCGTCACGAGGGCAATCCGGTGATCCGAAAGCTCGCGCTGGACCTCACCAGAACCTCGGGCCGGAGCCTGTCGCTGGCGATCCTGCTGGTGATGGCGCTGATCATGATCCTCATTGTCGGGGGAGCGGCAGTTACCGCGAAAATGCCTCACACCATCGATCTTTGCGCCACGGCCGTCGCGGCACTCCTGATGGTGACCAGCGCCTACAACAGCTTCACCTGGAAAGATACCGGTGGCGATCACTTCAGGCTGATGCTGCGCGCCGTCCTCCTGGAAGGCGCCCTCCTGATCGGTGGCATTCCGTTCATCGTCTACCTGTTCCACGCCATTGGCTGGATCGGCGTGATGGGCGACGGTCAGTCGCTCGATCCCAACTTCAAGGAACATCTCGATCACGCGCTGGGCAACCCCCCCGAGGGCGGCTTGATCGCGGTGGCGAAGGACGCGCTCGTGCTAGGGGCCGCCGTGACCCTGGTCTACGCCGCCCGATGGTGGCAGGTCCGCCACGACGCGGGCCGAGGATGAGCCGGACTGGGATGAGCCGGACTGGGATGAGCCGGACTGTGATGAAAGGAACCGATCCATGCCTGATCTCACGCGGGACTTGGCACTGAGGGTGGTGGCCGCAATCGCGCCGGAGGAGCGGGACCTGCTCGACGCGTTCTACGACATCCTGATCCAGGATGTCGCCGGGGCGGCGGCGGGCGGCATCGCCGAGCCCGGCTTCGGAAAGATGGGGGCGGGGCTCGAGAACGACGTGACCCGGCAGATCGTCTCGATCAGCCACGCCCTGACCAGGAGTGGCCCACGCGGCGCCTCCCGGGTCACGGCCGACGCGGCGCTGGATGAGCTTTGGCGACGGTGGTCCCGGCTTGAGGCTTGGGTGGCGGAGCGGGGTGGCGACCAGCGCATCGTCCCGGCTTTCCAGGCGGCACTGGTCGACCTGGGCGGCGCCACCACGGATGAGGCGTTGCTGGTCGCGACCGCGTTGCGGGTCTTCAGCCTTTCCGATCTGGAGGCCGATGACGCCGACAACGTGCTGGCGCGGGCGATGAGGTTTGATCCCAACCCGTCATCCCTTGGTCCCACCGGTGGTTGAGGGGGTGTTCCAAAGATGCGGATGAAATCCCCCCGCCCGGAGGAACCGGAGGACCAAGCGATACGCTGGGCCTACGACATCGCCTGCGCCGCGACGGGAGTGGCGTCCAACAACCGCGCTCACGTGGCCGAACTCTCACGCCACAAATGGGCGATCGCGCCAAGGCACCAGCAGGCCGCCATCGACCACGTGGCGGCCCTGAAGACCCGGCCGGATGTCAGTCGGATCGCCGGTTTTCGCCGGATCATGGGGGGCATGCCGGCATACAACGCGGTGGTCGGCCTGGAGGCGTTCGAGCGGCTATCCGCCGGGATCTCGGTCGCCGAGCGAACCCGCCTCGCTGAAACGATGCTCCCGTTCTCCTGCGCCCTGCTGGTGTTTCACACCTCCTACGCCTGGACCTTGCTGAACACCAACTCCGAGATCGAGTCGAACCGCGAGGTGTTGAGGTTGCTCGGCGTCGGCATGCCCGGACCGGAACTCGGCTATAAATTCGTCTGGAAGACGGAAACGGACTGGCTTTGCCGGCTGATAGTGGGTGTCGGGACCACCGTCGAAATCCCGGAGACGATCGATCGCGCGGGGCTGGACGTCGCCAAGGCCCGCGGACAGCTTCGTGGCGCTTCCCTGAAGCAGACGTTTCCCGCCCGGCTCGCGGACCTGGAGGCCTTGAGCGCCGATTGCTGGAAATTCCTCATCGCGGCCCGTGGCTGGGCGATGGCGAACATCGACCATGTTCCGATCGCCCAGTGCTAAGGGGCGGCGGCCGGCGGCCTCACCAGTTCCAAGCCCACATGCCCCACGGCGTTCTCGACTTCCGCCGGAGCGCCAGGGGAACCGCCGGAGACATGCACCGTCGGGAAGGCGAAGTGGATGCCGTTTTGCTCGAAGGCGGTCTTGATCGACGCGTAGGCCCGCCGGCGGATGACGAATTGTTCGCCCGGCTTCGTCATCATCTTCATGCGGATCTGGATCGCGAAGTCGCCGAACTGCTCGACCCCCTGCATCTTCAGGGTCTCGATGACATGCGGCGCGAACTCGGGATCGCTGGCTAGTTCCGCCCCGATGCGCTTGATGATCTTCTTCACCGCCGCGAGGTCCGTGTCATAGGGGACGTTGATGGACAGCTTGTCGATCACCCAGTCCCGGCTCATGTTCTGGACGGCGCCAAGGTCCCCGAAGGGCACGGTGTAGAGGGGGCCGCGATGGTGCCTCAGCTTGACCGAGCGGAGGCTGAACGATTCCACCGTTCCCTTGTAGCTGCCGCTCTGGATGTACTCGCCAACGCGGAAGGCGTCGTCGAGAAGATAGAACATGCCGCTGATGATGTCCTTGACCAGCGTCTGCGCGCCGAACCCGATCGCGACGCCGACCACTCCCGCCCCGGCGATCAGCGGCGCGATCTCCACCCCCATCGCCGAAAGCACCATCAGGCCCGCGACGACCACGACGGTGATGAACAGCATGTTCCGCAGGATCGGCAGCAGTGTGCGCAACCGCGACAGCCGCCGCGCCTCCTCGCCGTCGGGATCACCCAATTCCCGCGGCTGGGCCAGTTTGCCGTCGATCACCGCCTTGGCGACATGCCACGCGAGATCCGCCACCAGCACGATCAGCGAGGCGTTCAGGACACCGCGCAGAAGCCGGGTCGGCGTGGTGTCGCGGCTGGAAAGCTCGATCAGGTCGATGTTCCAGGCGCGGCTCAGCAGAAGGGCGGCACCGATGAGGACGACGGCCCGGGCTCCCCGTTCCAGGATGACCGCCGTGACGCCGGGAACGCCAGGGGAGGGGGCCTCCGCCGTATCGCCGGTATCTGACGGGCGCAGCACATGCCGGACCGACCGCCGCGTCAGTTCCATCGCCTTGGGCAGTGCCACCCCCACCACGACCAGCCAGAACACCGCCATGGCTTGCGCGACCCAGAGCAGCCAGAGCCCCACCAAACAGCCGGACAGCAGCCAAGCACCGCCATGGCCCCCCGGCTCATCCTCCGAACGCGGGCTTCGCCAGACGCTTTCCAGCCCAAGGGCAAGCAGTCCCAATCCCAGCGCGTAGCCGATGATCTGCCGGGCTTCGAGCGAAACGCCCAGGACTTCCAGCTGTTCCACGGTGATGTAGCCGAACGCGAACCATCCGACGATCAGCGCCAGCCTGCGGTACCAGAACCGCGCCAGCGACGTCGTCACGGGAACGATGCGAAACCGCTCGACCTTCGGCGCCAGCAGGAACCGGCCGAGGACCAGCGCCAGCCGCACCGCCAGGAAGGCGATCAGGTATCCAAGCACGAGGGTCCGCAGCAGGGGCGGCCAGTCGAACGCCAGGAACGAGCCGACGCTGCCCAGCGCGAAGGCGAGCACCAGCCCTGCGGCCAGCATGAAACGCCGCCAGATCAGCCGCAGGCGATCGTTCACCGTTTCCGGCCGGGCATCGATCAGCCTCGTCCGGACACGCCCCGTTGCCCGCCAGACCAGCAGTTCGCACCCCAACCCGAGCAGCGCGAAACCGGCGATCAGCGGGCTAAGCCGAACCAAGCCCCGATCCCGCTGTTCCAGCATCAGGACCGATCCCGCGCGGTGGAGTTCGTCGGGAACCCGCGGCAGCGCGCTCGAAAGACCAAGCAGGTGCCGCTTGACCGTCATCAGCCGCGCTGTCGCGTACATCGACACCAGCCCCGGATCGTCGGCCGCCATGACAGGCGCCGGAGCGGGTGGGCCGGACCGCCGTTGTTCGATCCAGCCGCGAACTGTCGGATCGTCGAGCAGGTCGATCAACTCGCGCACCCGCCCGGGAACCTCGCCTCCGCCGTCCTCGGCCACCGCCGCGGTTTGGGCGGCGACAGGCCCGGCTCCCATCATGGCGAAGTCCATCCCCAAGAACAGAACCGCCAAAGCCAACAGGGTTCGCCGAACCCCGACCGAGAGCCAGTAAAACGCGGAGCGGCCCTTCATGACGTCGCGCGAACTCCCCAGTGAATCCCGCCGTGCCCGCCGTTACCCTTCGGAACTTGTTCGTGGCGGCCATCATCACACGGCCATCGCAGTCGGAACAGCGAAGACTTCCCCGGCACCCCTCCGACGAGCGCGGTCCGCCGGCTCCCGAAACCAGCCTCAACGTCCCTTTATTTCCATGAGAATTTCCCAACCCCAGACGAAAAAGGGAGTACGCTAAATCCACGATAAATAAATACAGCGTCGCACGAAGGCGGACGAGAAATCAGCCTTCCAAGGAATTCTTGAAATGCGCCCGGAATTGACCAGCAGGATCAGAGCCAATCCCAAATTCGCCGAGCTGATCCATAAAAGGACGAAGCTCGGCATTCAGCTTTCGGTCCTGATGCTCGTGATCTACTACGGCTTCGTCCTGGTCGTGGCGTTCGCCCCCAGCGTGCTCGGCATCCCCGTCTATGGTGTGATAACCCTTGGGCTCCCGGTCGGCCTCTTCATCATCGTGACGGCCTTCCTGCTGACCGGCATCTATGTCCACCGCGCGAATTCCGAATTCGACGACCTGACCCGCCAGATCATCGACGACGCCAGAACCTGATAGCGGCCGAGCCGCCCGGCGCGACCGCAACCGCGCCGGACGGCCCAACCTCTTCAGGAACGGGTGAAACTCGTTCCTTCGCCGAAAGCCGTGATTTCCCCCACGCGCCTCACGCCCGAGAGCCGAGCATCCCGGCCGCTCAGCAAGCCATCCCCGATCACCACGGCCATGAACAGCGTCATGGAGAGGATCGCCATCGCGGCGCCCGCCAGCGTGACGCCCAGCGCCACCGGCCCGCCGATGGTCAGCGTCACCGCCAGACCGCCGCTCATCCCGATGAACCCAACGACGCCCGTGCCGACCTGCGTCCACGCCAGCGCCGCCGGCCGTTTGTCCCGCCCCCGGTGATAGAGCCCATACAGGCTCATCGTCACCCAGCCCAGAAGGTTCAGATGGGCGTGCGCCGGTGCCAGCGTGAAATCATGCGCCAAGCCCATGTAAAGCCCCACGGACATGCCGGTCAGAGCCGCCGCCGCGGCGGCGACGAAGCAAAAATATTCGATCTTCATTTCGATTCCCATAGGGTCTGACTGGGACCACCCGCCGGACACGCGCCGCCATTTCCGACACACGCTCCGATCCCTGGGGTGACCTGGAGCCGAAACTACCCGGCTGCCGCCAAACCTCTTGTGAACCCGCTCACACCTCCCGGCTCTCTTCCGGTCAGAAAATTTCCCCACCCCGAAATTTCCCGACGATTTCTCCCGCACGCCTTGCGCTAAAATGCTGACGACCACCCGCGCATCGTTCATGATCGCCCGCGCCGACCGGCACTCGATCGCTTCAAAGGAAGAACTCAATGGTTTGGGAAATCGCCCGCATCACCGTCAAACCCGGTATGGAGCAAGCCTTCGAGGAAGGCGCCACCCAGGCGGTCCCGCTTTTCCGCAACGCCAAGGGATGCCTTGGGATGGAGTTGCAGCGGTCGATCGAGACCCCCTCTGGCTATCGCCTCGTCGTCCAGTGGGAGACCCTGGAGGACCACACGGTTCACTTCCGCGGCTCCGAAGACTTCCAGAAATGGCGCGCCCTCGTCTCCCACTGCTTCGACGGACCGCCGGCGGTCGAACATACCAATCAAGTGGTTTTTGGGTTCTAGAGGGTCGGAGCTGGGGCGCTCGGCCTCCCGGTGGGCCGAGCTTCCGTCATGCCGCCTTGGTCAAAGTGAAGTCGACATGAACCGCGTCGTAGGGGAAGACGATGTGGCCCTCGGCGGTACGGTAGAGAATGCCGGCGTTGAGAAGCGCCCGCACATTCCCATGGACCGCCTTGACGTCGCGGCCAACGCGCCGGGCGGCCTCGCGAATGGTCATCGCACCCTCGCCAGTCATCGACCTCAGCAGTTCCCAGCGCTTCCGAGTCAAGGTCGTAAGCGTCCGGGGAACGCCGCCTTTTCATCCGTGCCATGATGTTGGAAGAGAGGGTTTTCGGAGGCTCCATCGGAGTCCGTACGGAGGCTCACAAGGATGCAACGTGTCGAGATCATCACCGGACGGGAGCGGCGCCGACGCTGGAGTTTGGAGGAGAAGGCGCGGCTGGTCGAGGAAGCGTTCGCGCCGGGAGCGATCATCTCGCACGTGGCGCGCCGCCATGAGGTTGCCGAGAGCTGCCTCTATGCGTGGCGCAAGCGGCTATCCACCGGCAGGAACGGGGCTGGCGACGACGCGCCCCTTCTGATTCCGGTCAAGCTGTCCGAACTGCCAGCTTCGGTCGTCGAGGGCGAACGGATCGGGTCGGATCGGGTGGCCGTCACGCTGCCCGACGGAACGCGCCTGGAAGCCGGAGCCGGCTATCCCGTGCCGGCACTCCTGGCCCTGGTCGCCGCCCTGGGGAGCCGGCCATGATCGCGGTCCCGCAGGGCATGAAGGTCTGGCTGGCGGCCAAGCCGGTTGACATGAGGAAGGGGTTCGACGGACTGGCCGCGGTCGTCCAGGAACAGCTGAGCAAGGACCCGTTCTCCGGCCATCTCTTCCTGTTCCGGGGCCGACGGGGCGACCTGCTGAAGATCCTGGCGTGGGACGGCCAGGGGCTGTGCCTTTTCGCCAAGCGGCTGGAGAAGGGCCGGTTCGTCTGGCCCAGCCCGGCCGCGGAGCAGGTCCGGCTGACGCCGGCGGAACTGGCGATGCTGCTCGAGGGCATCGACTGGCGCGCCTTGCGCCGGACCGACGAACCGGCTCCGACACGGGCGGCCTGAAGCCCCGCGGCGCGATGACTCATCCCGGCAAGGTCCGATGCCCGCGGCCGGCAGGCGGGGTATACTCGGGACATGGTCACCCGCTCCGCCCCGATCCCCTTACCCGACGACGTCACGGCGCTCCAGGCGCTGATTGCCGACCTGACGGTCCGGCTGGCCGAGCGGGACCGGGCGGTGACGGCGCGCGACCGGATCATCGAGACGCTGAAGGACCAGCTCGCGGCCCTTCGGCGGCGGCGGTTCGGGCAGAGCTCCGAGAAGCTCGACCGCGCCGCCGACCAACTCGAGTTGCAGATCGAGGATCTCGAGCAGGAACAGGCGGAACGCGACGCCGGTTTGGCGCCTTGCCCCGCGTCGCCGACGGCGGAGCGGCGGCATCCGGTGCGCAAGCCCCTGCCAGCCCACCTGCCGCGCGAGGAGGAGGAACTGCCGCCGCCCTACGCGGCCTGCCCCGGCTGCGGCGGGGATCTGCGGCGGATCGGCGAGGACGTGAGCGAGGTGCTGGAGGTGGTTCCGGCCCGGCTGCGGGTGCGCCGGTACGTCCGCCTGGTGATGGCCTGCCGGTGCTGCGGCGACATCAGCGAGGCGCCGCCGCCGCCCGTGCCGCTGCCCAAGAGCAACGCCGGGGCCAGCCTGTTGACCGACATCGTGCTGTCCAAGTACGACGACCATCTGCCGGCCTACCGTCAGGCCGAACGCTTCGCGCGCGACGGTGTCGACCTGCCGCGCTCGACCCTGACCGACTGGCTCGGCCGGACCGCCGCCCTGCTGAAGCCGCTGGCCACGCGCATCGCCGAGCACGTGGTGCGGTCGTTCAAGCTGCATGCGGACGATACGCCGGTCCCGGTGCTGGCGCCCGGCGCCGGCAAGACCCGCACCGGCCGGCTGTGGGTCTATGTACGTGACGACCGCGCCAGCGGCGACGCCACCGCCCCGGCGGTGCTCTACCGCTACGCTCCCGACCGCAAGGCGGAGCGACCGAAGGCGCACCTGGCCGGATGGAGCGGCGCCTTGCAGGCCGACGGCTACGCCGGGTTCAACGCGCTGTACGAGGCCAGGGGAACCGACCCGCCCGTCGCGGTCGAGGTGGCCTGCTGGGCGCATGTCCGCCGCAAGTTCTTCGACATCCACCATGCCCACGCCAGCCCGGCGGCGGCGGAGGTGCTGGAGCGCATCGGCTCGCTGTATGCGGTCGAGGACCGGGTGCGCGGCAAGCCGCCGGCGCGGCGGGAAGCCGCGCGTCAAACCGATGCCGCGCCGGAAATCGCGGACCTGCGCCGCTGCCTGGAGCGACTGCTCGGTCAAGTCTCCGGCAAGTCGGCTCTCGCCGAGGCGATCCGTTACGCGCTGACCCGCTGGGCGGCGCTGACCCGCTACCTTGCCGACGGGCGGCTGGAAATAGACAACAACATCGCCGAACGCTCGATGCGCACTGTCGCCATCGGCCGCAAGAACTGGCTGTTCGCCGGATCCGATGCCGGCGGCGACGCCGCCGCCGTCTACTACACCCTGATAGAAACCGCCAAGGCCAACGGCGTCAATCCCCGCATCTGGCTGACCCGCGTGCTGGAGACCATCGGCCGCGACCGCGATCTCACCGACTACGACAAGCTCCTGCCCTGGGTCATGAGCTTCGATCCAGAGATCTGCTGACGGGCGTTCCTCGGGCGCTTACTCAAGGTCTGCCACAGGAGTTCGACTGACTCGAACGAGATATGGGCACCTTGCCGCTCACCGCCGAAAGCCGACAGAGCCCGCCGCGTCACATCCTCGCGGGAAGCGATCGAGAGTGTCACCGTGTTCATGCAAGCCTCCATCGACTCACATTTAACAAGATTAAAAGTTGCATTTGGAATTTTACAATCAACCCCGACATGGTCCGATTTCAACCTTCTTTGACCTCACTACCGATCACTTCATTTGTCGACCTGTTAACACAACCCGAACATTAATACCTAAGTCGTTAATTTCTCTACGTTATAATGATTTTTGTAGCTGTTTCTAATTGGCTAGCGAAGATTGCAAGTAACTTGGAAAACGCGTGCGAGGAGGGGGTAGTTTGCGGAATGGCGAGCAAGGATGCAGGGGAGATCCACGAGTTATTGCTTAGTGTAGCTGTCACAAATCCGGCTAGCAACGTCGAGGCCATTGACTGTCCTGCTCTGATATAGGCTTTGCTTTCCGCTCTTAATCTGATTCACCTAGCCAGTGATTTATCGCGTTTCAAGCAAATCTCAATAATTTTTACTAAATCTATTTTTGCATCATAGCAAAATGCACAACCATAGATATTATAGATTTGTGTTGTGCCGGCTCAGAGTCGATCGTACAACTAAGTGCTTGACTGAGAGTTCAACAAGACGGTATTTTTTTGCGCTGTACCTAGTTCACAAATTGATATTGCACAAAAACTAAAGAACCTGATAAAAAGGCCAAGCACCAAATGAATGATGTAATGTCGTTGCCATACATTAAGAGCGTTCAGATCAGATATTTCAGATCGTTATACAAAGCCAGACTGGATTTTAACGGCAATTTGAATATCATCACTGGTTCAAACAACGCCGGAAAGTCAAATTTGCTCAAAGCTCTCAATCTTTTTTTCAACGGTGAAACTGAATGGCAAGAAGCCTTAAATTTCTTGCGCGATTATTCCAACCAGAGAAGCAATGAGGCGAAGCGACGTAACCCTAAAACGCGGCCTTCGATTTCGATAGCGGTCACATTTTCTCGAGGCGATTTTTTTGAAGACGCACTTCCAGCAACATTTACTGTCACGAAAACTTGGTTTGATGGAGATCATAAAGAGAAAATCTCCATTTATAGCGGGCGTCAAGATCCAGAGAGTAAGTTTAGCTTGGAATCGGCATACATATTGCAAATTGTAGAGATATTTCTCAGCAGACATCGATATGTATACATACCTGCCATAAAAGACCTGAACGTTTTTCAAGGTCTTATGAAGCATCTGCATAGATCAATATTTGAACTAGACGAGAAAATTCATAAAAGCTTTGACAATGAAGTAGAAGGATTTAACAGATACCTTAAGGTCACGACTGAGTCTCTGAGGAAGGATTTTTCATTAGCCACCGATATTTCTTTGAACTTTTCATTGCCCCGCAGCTTACCTGACCTTTTTCAATCTATACTTATCACAACGATGCAAGCTGAGCAGGTAGGAACTTCAATGAACATAGATGCTTTGGGAGATGGATTGCGTTTACGGATGATTCCAACTATTTTGGATTATATCGCAAAAAAATCAAAGCATCGGTTCCTTTGGGGGTTTGAAGAACCGGAAAATTCAATGGAATTCCGCATAGCAAGTCAGATGTTCCAAAGGTGCGCAGATGAATACAGGAAAAGCTCCCAAATATTTATCACTACCCATAGTCCCGCGTTTATCTCCGTTGACGATCCCCGCTGTTCATTATATCGAGCAATTAAAGCTGGAGGTACTACAACGATTACTAATGTAGCTCATCCTCACGCTACGGACATTGATGACCTTACATTAGCCGAGGAGCTTGGACACATATCTCTTATGTCGCAGCTGCGTAATCTGATGCATCGCAAAATAGCAGAAGCTGAGGAGGCAAAGGTTTATACCAAGCAGTTCGAAGCTCAAGCGGCTGAGCTTGAGGAGAGGATCAAGCGGTTTTCAAAGCCTGTTGTAATCACCGAAGGAAAAACGGATGTCATGATATTATCAACTGCATGGAGTAAGCTTTTTCCGAACCAAAATGCTCCATTCGATATAACATCGTGTGATACTACTCCTGAAAACATATCCACCGGCGGCAGCGCTGGTGTGGGAACCCTAACCAAGCATTTGTGTTCGGTGATCCCTTCTGTCTCTACGTTAAAAATCGGCATCTTTGACAACGACGGAGATGGCAAAAAAGCCTTCCAACTAGACAGAAACTTTGAGATATTTCCTGAAAAAGATTGGATAAAGGTGCATAAAAATCGCAGAGCTTATGCCCTGCTACTACCGCCTATTCCAGAGAAGCAGGATTGGGTTGAGGCGGAGAACTTGTCAATAGAGTTCATGTTTGATGAAGAGTTTCTAAAAACAAAGATTGATGATTATGGTCTTGTCCTCAAGCCAGGATTGCTCATAATGAAATTTGGCAGCATAACGGTAGAATCCTCCTTATCGGATCAGCTTCAGTTCATGAAGGTCGATAGTGACTCAAAAATGGGTTTTGCCGAGCACGTTGTGCCTACCCTACCAGAGCGAGCTTTCCAGAATTTTAAGACAGTTTTCGATAATATTTTGGAAATAATTTCGGTGTCGACCAGCGATGAAGAGCCAGTGGGAATCCATACATCAAGTGTAAAAGGGAAAGTCGAGAAAAAACCGCCCAAAACTAAGCTGGATAAAACCAACGTCGCTACTCAGCTTACTGAGCTTACTGAAGGAACATTCAACTCACTTGAAAGTGAGTATGAGCACCAACTGACTCAGAGTATATTCTTACTGAATTGCAATCCACACCCGATCGTTGATGCTTACTCACATTCCCTCCAAGAAAAGGTCTCAATTGCAGAGCTTCAGAAGCAGTATGGAGAGAAGAATGTCTCTGTTTTATTGCGCTTTCGCCTGATCGATTTCGACGGACAGCCACAGATACCTCTCTGGAGTAACAGCACGAATGCTAAGAGCATTGTTCGGGGTGCTGCGTCTCGTCACGAAGTTATAGAATTTGTGAGGCCACTGATACGTGAGGACCCTCTCGTATCACCTAAGAGCATAGGTGATTCAGTCGCAAAGAAGTTTGGCATCACAAGCTGGACGGGTGGGTCTAAGCACAAAATTGGTGGATCTCTACGGAGTTGGGTTCTCTGGCTTGAGGAGGAAGAAAAAGATCCTGAAAAGCCGATGACCGAAGATGACATTATCAATGAGATCCTTAGTAATGGAGGCATATCTCCGGATATTCGTCTTCTTCTAAGCGACGGATCTCACAGATCGCATGGGAGGCGCCCAGTTCTCAATGAACTAGGAATGCGGGTAATGCGTAGAATGGTTTTAGATTATGGTATCATGAAGGGAAAAGTCGCAGACCTTCTTAATATTGGACATAGCACAGTTTATAAGTACTTTCCAAAATCTGAAGGACCAGAGAGGTGATGATCAAGATTAGTGATGGAAGCTGATGCGGGAGGTCATTGCTTCACCGCCTGGACGCGGGCATTGGCTTCGCGCCATGCGGTGAAGAGATCCGAGTCATTGGTGTATGGGGCCTTGATGAACTCCGTAAGCTGGACGTCAGATGGTATGAACTGGAGGCCCGGTCCGATAGTCTTGATGTAGCGCTCGGCTAACTCGTCCGCTCCGACGTCGGTGCCGGTTACGACAGATATGCATCCCACCATATCAACGATCCAGTCTATCTTGATCCTGTTACCGTGACTGTCCGACCGGGATGTCATTTCCGGATCGCTGGTCCTGATCGCGCTGGAGATCTCCTCTCTGGTCTTGCCTCCACCCGGACACTAGGATAATATTCCGGAAACTCGTAGCCCCGCCAACCCCGGCCAACCCATCACCGAAGGCGCCCGCGAATGATGACTTCCGGCGCCCCGATGATCACGAATGATGACATTTTGGCCGCATTAGGGGGGGTGATCAACGCCACATCCTCCAAACAAGCACCGTCCAAACCCCGAGCCCTATCCAACCTCCAGCGTCGGCAGCACCCGTCCGGCCACCTCACCGAACCCCACGCGATAGCCGATCCCCTGGCACCATCCTGTCATGATCACCTCGTCGCCATCCTCCAGGAAAGTCCGCCGCGCGCCGCCCGCCAAAACCAGCGGGTCCCGCCCGTTCCAGGTCAGTTCCAACAGGCTGCCGAACGAGTCCGCCTCATGGCCGCTGATCGTGCCCGACCCCATCAAGTCGCCCGCCTGCGTGTCGCAGCCGGAGACGGTGTGATGGGCCAGTTGCTGCGCCATGCTCCAGTACAGATGCCGGAAGTTCGTCCGGCAGACCACCGTGACCCCATCACCACCCGCCGGCCTCAACCCCACCTCCAACCGGATATCCAACGCAGCCGCACCCCCGCCATGCCGCAGATAGGGCAGGGGCTCCGGCTCCTGCGCCGGGCCGGCGACGCGGAAGGGTTCCAGCGCGTCCAGCGTCACCACCCAGGGCGAGATCGAGGTGCCGAAGCTCTTGGCGTTGAACGGACCCAGCGGCACATATTCCCACTGCTGGATATCCCGAGCGCTCCAGTCGTTCATCAGCACCATGCCGAAGATGTGGCGCTCCGCGTCGCCGACCGGGATCGGCTCCCCCAGCGGGTTGCCCTCGCCGATGATGAAAGCCGTCTCAAGCTCGAAATCCAGCTTGCGGCTCGGGCCGAAGGCGGGAAGCTCCGCGCCCGGCGGCTTGGTCTGCCCGTTGGGCCGCCGGATCGGCGTCCCACTCACCACGACCGAACTCGCCCGACCGTTATACCCGACCGGCAGATGCAGCCAGTTCGGCAACAGGGCGTTGGCCGGATCGCGGAACATCGACCCCACATTGGTCGCGTGCTCGCGCGACGAATAGAAGTCGGTATACCCGCCGATCTCCACCGGCAGGTGAAGCCTGACCCCCGCCACCGGCACCAAGGCCCGCTCCCGCAGCGCCCGATCGTCCCGCAGGCGCGGGTTGTCGTGGCGCAGCAACCCGCTGACATCGGCCCGCACCCGACGCCACACCTCCCGACCCCTCGTCATGAAACGGTTGAGGCTGCGACCATCGAACACCGGCGAGTCCCCCGCCGTCAGCAACCCCTCCCGCTCCAGCACCGCCAGATCCAGCACCCACTCCCCGATCGCGACGCCCACCCTCGGCCGCGGCTCCGCCTCCATCGAGAACACGCCGAACGGCAAGTTCTGGATCGGAAAATGGCTGTCCGCCGCGACATCCACGAAGCTCCTCAGACCGGGATCATTGGGGTTCATCACCGTTCCCATCGGCTCATCCAACCCACCCAACCCCCTCACGGCCGATCCGGCGTGAAGCGCTTCCTCAACCCCTCCCAGCAGCGGAAATACTCATGCTGAAGCTGGGCGGTCTCGATCGCGAAGCGGGTCGGGCGGATCACCGCGCGGGTTTCGACCATGAAGGCCATGGTGTCGGTCACCGGCTGCGGCTTCGACGTGTCGGCGGCGCTGGCCTTCTCGACCGTCTCGGCGTCGGGGCCATGGCCGCTCATGCAATTGTGCAGGCTGCATCCGCCCGGCATGAAGCCTTCCTGCTTGGCGTCATAGACGCCGTGGATCAGGCCCATGAACTCGCTGGCGACGTTGCGGTGGAACCAGGGCGGCCGAAACGTGTCCTCCGCCACCAGCCAGCGCGGCGGAAAGCAGACGAAGTCGATGTTGTCGACGCCCGGCGTGTCGCTGACCGACTGGAGCACCAGGAAGATCGACGGATCGGGATGGTCGAAGCTGATCGACCCGATCGTGTTGAACCGGCGCAGGTCGTATTTGTACGGCGCGTAATTGCCGTGCCACGCCACCACATCCAGCGGCGAATGGCCGATCCGGGTGGACCACAGGTTTCCCAGGAACTTGGCGACCAATTCGGCGGGCTCGTCGCGGTCCTCGTACCACGCCACCGGCGTCTGGAAGTCGCGCGGATTGGCGAGCCCGTTGGCGCCGATCGGCCCCAGGTCGGGCAGCCGGAACAGCGCGCCGAAGTTCTCGCAGACATAGCCGCCGATCACGCCGTCCAGCGGCTCGACGCGGAAGCGCACGCCCCGCGGGATCACCACGATCTCGCGCGGCTCCGCGTCGATCAGCCCGAACTCGGTCGCGAAGCGGACGCGGCCCCGCTGCGGCACGATCAGCATCTCGCCGTCGGCGTTGTAAAAGTACCGGTTCCCCATCGCCTGGTTGGCGGCGTAGAGGTGGATGGCGCAGCCGGCCTGCGCCTCCGGCCCGCCATTGCCGCCCATCGTCACCAGCCCCTGGACGAAGTCGGTCGGCTCGACCGGCGGCGGGGGAGGGTCCCAGCGCAGCTGGTTGGGCGGTGTCGGCACCTCGTCGAACCGGCTCCGGATCAAGCCGGCGTCGATCCGCTCGAACGGCGGATGCGCCACGGCGGGGCGGATGCGATAGGTCCACGACCTGCGGTTCTCCGCCCGGGGTGCCGTGAAGGCCGTCCCGGAGATCTGCTCGGCGTACAGGCCATAGGCCGGGCGCTGGGGCGAGTTGCGGCCGACCGGCAGCGCGCCGGGCAGGGCCTCGGTCGCGAACTCGTTGCCAAAGCCGGTCTGGTACGCCAGCTTTTCCATTTCCGTCCCAATCATGCGGCTTCCCCCTCAGGCGCTCGCCTTGATCACACCGCGGCGGATCTGGTCTTCCTCGATGCTCTCGAACAGGGCGCGGAAGTTGCCCTCGCCGAATCCGTCGTCGCCCTTCCGCTGGATGAACTCGAAGAAGATCGGCCCGATCACGGTCTTCGAGAAGATTTGCAGCAGCAGCTTGGTGCCGTCTCCCTCGACCACACCCTCGCCGTCGATCAGCAATCCCAGCCGCCGCAACGCGTCCAGCGGCTCGCCATGGTTGGGCAGGCGCTGGTCGATCTTGTCGTAATAGGCGCTCGGGGGCGCCGGCATGAAATCCAACCCGCGCTCGCGCAGGGTCGCGACGGTTTGGTAGATGTCGCGGCAGCCGGTGGCGACGTGCTGGATGCCCTCGCCCTTGTAGTCGCGCAAGTATTCCTCGATCTGGCTCCGCTCGTCGGCGCTCTCGTTGATCGGGATGCGGATCTTGCCGTCGGGGCTGGTCAGCGCCTTGGAGAACAGCCCGGTCATCTTGCCCTCGATATCGAAGAATCGGATCTGCCGGAAATTGAACAGCCGCTGGTAGAAGTCGGCCCATTTGCCCATGTTGCCGCGCCGGACATTGTGCGTCAGGTGGTCGATGTAATACAGCCCGGCGCCCTCGGGTTTCGGCTCGCGCTCGCCGGTCCAGACGAAATCGACGTCATAGATCGAACCCCGGTCGCCATAGCGGTCGACGAAGTACAGCAGGCTGCCGCCGATCCCCTCGATCGCCGGAATGTTCAGCTCCATCGGCCCGACGCGGGTTTCCACCGGCTTGGCGCCCAGCCTGACCGCGCGCTCGAAGGCGTGCCGCGCGTCCGCCACGCGGAACGCCATGGCGCAGGCGCAGGGGCCATGCTGTTCGGCGAACCGGCGGGCGAAGCTGTCGGGTTCGGCGTTGACCACGAAATTGACGTCACCCTGGCGGTGCAGCGTCACGGCGCGCGAGCGGTGCTTGGCGACCGCCGTGAAGCCCATGGTCTCGAACAGCGCGTGCAGCTTCTCCGGCTCGGTCGAGGCGTATTCCACGAACTCGAAACCGTCGGTCCCCATCGGGTTGTCTTCCGAGATTTCCGCCCGAGGGGCGTCGTGCGGGTAAGGTCCCATGACGTGACTCCCTTTTCTCGTATCGGTTCAGCTCAGGCCGGTGACGGGCAGCGCCGCGCCGTGGACCGCCCGCGCCGCGTCGGAGGCGAGGAACAGGATGACGCTGGCGAGATCTTCCGGCGCCACCCACTTCGCCGGGTTGGCCTTCGGCATCGCGGCGCGGTTCTCCGGCGTGTCGATGATGGTCGGCAGCACGCAGTTGACGTTGATGCCGTGGTCGCGCAACTCGGCCGACATGGCCTCGGTCAGCCGGATCACCGCGGCCTTCGACGCGCTGTAGGCCCCCATGCCGGCGGCGCCCCGCTGCGCGGCGGCGGCTCCCACCGTGACGATCTTGCCTCCCCCGGCGGCCAGCATGTGCGGCACCACAGCCTTGGCGGTATGGACGAGGCCGCGCGCGTTGAGGTCGAGCAGGTAGTCCCAGGTCTCGGTGGAGGTCTCGTGGACCGGCTCGCCCATGCGGAAGCCGCCCGCCAGGGCGCACAGCACGTCGATCCGCCCGGTCTGGCCGATCGCCACCTCCACCGCCCGCGTCACCGAGGCTTGGTCGAGCAGATCGGCCGGGACGAGGATCTGGCGCTCGCCGGTCGCCCCAAACGCCCGCTCCAGGTGGGGCAGGCTGGAGCCCACCAGCACCAGCGTGGCCCCCTCCGCCGCGAAACCCGCCGCGACCGCCCGCCCCAGATTGCCCGAGGCGCCCGTGACGAGGATCGTCTTGCCCTTAAAACCCATGTCCGTTCCTTTCCGCGGTACCATTCAGCCCGCGCGCTTGCCGCCGTGATGATAGGCACCGGTTCCGCGGGTGATCGCCCGGTCCGTCGCCAGCACGACGCCGGGTTCGATCTCCCGCTGTCCCTTGACGCGGTCATAGATCGGGCCGAAGTCGATCCACGCCAGATCCAGCAGCTCGTCGAACCCCTGGATGACGAAATAGGTCTCCTGGAAATCGTCGATTCGGTACCGGGTCCGCATCACCCGCTCCACGTCGAACCGGACCCGGTTGGGCGAGGTGTCGTCGAGCGCGAACAGCGTCTCGGCATGGGACGAGGCGATGCCGGAGCCGTAGATCCGCAATCCGTCGGCCTGCTCGATCCCATCCTGTTCGATCAGGCCGAATTCGACCGTATACCAATAGACGCGGGCGAGGTTCGCCAGCACGCCGAGCTTGCCGGCACGCAGGCCGCCGACGCCATAGGCCTGCATGTAATCGGCGAAGACGGGGTGCATCAGCATCGGCACATGGCCGAAGACATCGTGAAAGACGTCCGGCTCCTCCAGATAGTCCAGCTGGTCCGGCCGCCGGATGAACTGGCCCGCTGGAAACCTGCGGTTGGCGAGATGGTCGAAGAAGACCTCGTCCGGCACCAGCCCCGGCACCGCGACCACCTGCCAGCCGGTCCGCTTCGCCAGGACGTCGCTCAAGCGCCGGAAATCGGGAATGCGGTCGGCATCCAGGGTCAGACTGCCAAGGCCCTTGATGAACTCGTCGCAGGCGCGGCCGGGCAGCAGCTTGCCCTGCCGCTCGAACAGGGTCTTCCAGACGTGATGTTCGGCGGCGGTGTAGCCATCCCAGCCTTGGTCGATGGTCCAGTCCGGATTGTCGGGCTTTCCGCCATCGCCCGCCGCGGCACCATGTTTCTCGGACTTCACGGCGTCCTCCCCCACCTGTCGGCGCTGATTATTCGTTGCAACCAGCATAATCCCGCCGTCGGGGCATCTGTCGCCTATTCCCGAGCCAAACGGTGCCATTTCGGTCATGATATGACCGTCAAAAGCCAAAAGCGGGGAGGATATGACCGACCGGGACCAGAAGCGGATTTCGACCGTGGACCGCAAGATACTCTCGATCCTCCAGGGCGAGGGTCGCGTCACCAACATCGACTTGGCGGAGAGGATCGGCATGGCGCCATCCCCCTGCCTGCGCCACGTCAAGGCGCTGGAGGCCGACGGCGTGATCGAGGGCTACAGCGCGCGGCTCAACCGGCGGGCGCTGGGGTTCGGCGTCCTGGCCTTCGTCCAGATCAACCTGTCCCAGCACACCGACGATTCCGTCGAGCGCTTCACCGAGGCGCTGGGCCGGTTGAGCGAGGTCACCGAATGCTACGCGGTGACGGGAGACTTCGACTATCTGCTGCGGGTGGTGGCGCGCGACCTGGACGATTTGGGCGAGTCCGTGCTGCGGCGGCTTTTGCGGCTGCCGGGCGTCAAGGATGTCCGCTCGACCATCGTGCTGGATGTCGTCAAGAACGCGCCGCCCGTTCCGCTCGTCTAGGACGGCGCCAGCCCTGCGGCCAGCTGCGCCGCCATCCCCTGGGCGAGGGTGTGCTTCGGCCGCCAGCCCAGATCCTTGGCGATGCGGGAGATGTCGAACGACGCCTGGACGTCAGGCACGTCGTCGGCGCCCGGCACCAGCAGCGCCTTGGCGCTGGGGATCACCCGTTCCGCCTGTTCCACCAGGACCGGCATCGTCACGACCTCGCCGGAGCCGACATTGTATTCCCGGTGCCCCAACCGATCGGCCTCCAGCGCCGTGATGATGGCGTCCACCACGTCATCGACATAGACGTAGTGATAGCGGAACTCCGGATCGCACGGGATCTCCGTGACCTTGCCCTCGGCGGCGTCGCGGATCAGCGAGCCAATGTGGCAATTGCCGCGCCGATAGGGGCCATGGACGCGGGCGATCCGCAGGCTGACCCCGTCGAGCCCGAACTGCGCCGCGTAGCCCCGGATCAGTTGTTCCCCGGCCACCTTGCTGGCGCCATAGACGGAGGTCGGCTGGAGCGGCGTCGCCTCGTCGATCGGCGCCTCGCCGACATCGCCATAGACGCTGATGGACGAGCAGAAGACGAAGCGGGTTGCCTTGGCCAGCCGCGCCTGTTCCAGCAGCAGAGCGGTCCCGTTGATGTTGACCTCGACCATCTTCAATGGCTCGTCCCGCGCCATCATCGGGCCGGACAACGCGCCGCAATGGGCGACCGCCGTGATCCCGCGGTCCTCGAACAGCCCGCGCAGCGCGGCGGCGTCGTTGATCGACATCAGCGTCAGGTCCGGATCGTCGCGGCCGAAATCGGTCACGTCGATCGCGGCGACCCCATGTCCCCGCGCCGCCAGCGCCCGGCGCAACGGCATGCCGATCAGTCCGGCGCCGCCGGTCACCAAGATGTTCATCGGGAAGCCTTTCGGTGCGTTTTCGGCATGATGTCAGAGCGCCACCATGCCGCCATCGATGCTGAGATCGCTGGCGGTGATGAAGGACGAGCCATGCGAGCAGAGGAACAGGATGGCGGCGGAGACCTCCTCGGATTCGGCGAAGCGGTCGATCGGCGTCAGGGTGCGGAACACCGCCCGCTGGGCCTCGGTCACGTCGCGCTGCAGGCCGGTCATGGTGGTGCCGGGCGACACCGAATTGATCTGGATGTTCAGCGGCGCGTACTGGACTCCCGCCTGACGGGTCAGGGCCAGCACCGCGCCCTTCGACGCGCAATAGGCCGCCGCGTCGCGCAACCCGATATGGGCCGCCGTGGAGGCCACGTTGCAGATCTTGCCCTTGCGGCGCTCGACCATGCCGGGCAGGACGGCGCGCATCCCCAGCCAGACGCCCTTGGCGTTGACGTCCAGGATCTTGTCCCAGATCTCCTCGGTCACGTCGATCGCGGTGTCTCCGGGAACAGCGACGCCCGCGTTGTTGACCAAGGCGTCGATTTGGCCGTACCGCTCGATCAGGCCGCCCACCAGTGTGGTCCAGCCCGCCGCGTCGCGGACATCCAGGAACGCCGCCTCGGCGGACCCGCCACTAGCCTTGATCTCGGCCGCGGCCTCCTCGGCGCCGACCACGTCGACGCAGATCACGGTGGCTCCCGCCTTGGCGAAGTCGATCGCCGCGGCCTTGCCGATCCCGCTACCGGCTCCGGTGACGATGACGGTTTGGTTGGTGAAGTCGAGTTTCATGGGCGTTCCTCCATCAGATGTGAACGTCCCGTTGTGCAGGAAACGGGCCAGCCCCGCCGCTCAGCGCGTCGCCAGACGGAGCGGCACGCTGGTGGTCCGCGACACCACCACGACATGGGAGACGCCCCCGGCGGGGTCGAACACGGTCTCGACGATCTGGAACAGCGCCTCGCCATTCTCGCTGACGGTGCCGATCCGGACGGCGGAGCGCGCGGCGGGCGGGGTTCCACTTGTGACCGCGGCGGGGCTTCCAACCCGGTGGAAGACATCGACGCGCGCCATGAACCGCTCCGCCGCGGCATAGTGCCGGCGCAGCATCAGCACGGTGCTTCCGGGTGCGATCCCCAGCGCCTCCGCCACGGAGTCCGGCGCCGCCGTCATCATCGGACTTTCGTCGTGCCCGTTCCAATCCGGCTCGATCCACGACGACGGGGAAACGGCGGTGCGGGCCGACAGCCGGCCATCGACGATCCGCGGCAGTTGGTCGGTGATGAAGGTGCCATCGCCCCAGCGGCTGACCACCAGCCCCTCATGCGCCAGGATCCTCAGCGCCTCCCGCAGGGTCGGGCGGCTCAGGTGGAGCATGTCCGCCAGCTTCTTCTCTCCCGGAAGACGGCTGCCGCTGGGCAGCTTCCCCAGGAAGATCTGCTCGCGCAGGCCAGCCAGCAGGTGGTGGACGATGTCGCCACGATGGAGACGCGCCTCTTCCAGGCGCCTGATGATCGGAGTCCACGGCATGGCGTCCTCATCCAAATGGCGACAGAGGTCAGACCTCTTGAAAATAGTGCTCCTGAACCGACATGGCAGGGCGGGCGAATGATAATCCCTTCATCTCTTCGCCTCAACAGGGTGAACACTTTATCAAATGGCGTGATAATTGGCATGATGACTGGAAATCTGCCCATGAAACCGGCTCGCCGTGTCTGGTCGATTACCCTGTTCGGACCTGTTCTGTCCTACAAGACTTCTGCCGCGTCCATCGGTATGGTGTGTTCCACCCTTGGTCGAGGCTCCATCCAATCATCGGCATGATCCCGCATACACCCTGCAGCCCCGAGAACCGGCGGCCCGTGGCCGACGTGCTCCGCGACCTGATCGTCAGTGGCGCCGTCGCTCCCGGAACGCGGCTGACCGAGGTGGAGCTGTGCCGCACCTTCAACCGCTCGCGCGGCCCCATCCGCGAGGCGATCCGCGTCCTGACGTCGGAGGGCCTGACCGAGCCGCTGCCCAACCGCGGCGTCCGGGTCCGGCAGCCCGGCATCGATGAGATTCTCCAGACCTTCAGCGTGATCGGCACGCTCGACGCGATGGCCGGGGAGCACGCGGCGGCCCGCATTTCCGACGCCGGGATCAGCCATATCGGCGACCTCCACCAGCGGATGGTCGCGGCCTTCCAGGGCGGCGATATCGCCGGCTACTACCAGCTCAACCAAGCCATCCACCACGCCATCTGGGAGGCGTCGGAGAACAAGGTCCTGGTCCAGGAACTGGAGCGCCTCAACGCCTGGGTCCGGCCCTATCGCTTCGCGGTCAATATCCGGGTCGACAGCTGGCGGAAATCGGTGATGGACCACGAGAACATCCTGATCGCGCTGATCAATCGCGACGGCCGCCGTCTCGGCCAGATCCTGCGCCTCCACCTGCCGGGCAAGGCCGACGTCCTGCGGGCGCAGCTCGTCGTCTCCCCCACCCAGTCGGAGTAATCCCGACAGCTTCCGCTTTATTGGCATACGCGATGCAGACGCTTCGACCAGCCGCTATCGGCCTCATGTCAGGAGCGTCGGAAATGAACGTTGGAACGCTTTACGGGATCGTCGTCGTCATCGGGGCCATCCTCGCCCTGTTCGCCTACATGCGGAACAGGGGCACCGGAACCGTCGTCATCGGCTTCACGCTGATGGAGATCGTCATCATGGCGATCATCGGCGTCATCAACGGTGTGCTGGGCACTCCCAACGCCATGCTGGGTCGTCTGTTCATGACGTTCTCCGGCAGCTACGGCTTCCTCGCCTTCGCCGCGATCTGCGGCGGCTTCTACATCTCCGGTCCACTCTGCGCCTACATCATCCGCAAGCCCGGAGCCGCCACCATCGCCGAGACCATGAACGGCGTGGCCCAGGTGCTCTCCGGCAACCCGAACGGCGTCATGGTGCTGGGCGCCGGGTTCCTCCAGGGCTTCATGTCCGACCTGGCCTTCGCCTTCTACGGCTACAAGCGCTGGACCCTTGGCGTCGTGGCGCTGTCGGGCGCGCTCGCCCCGCTGCTCCAGCAGATCCCGGAGGTCTACTTCTTCGGCGTCGGTGACATGGGTCTCGGCTACAACCTGCTGGCGCTGGCGATCCGCATGGTCAGCGGTGCCGTCTACGCCATCGTCCTGGTCCGCCCGATCGCCCGCGGCCTCGCCAAGGCCGGCGTGCTGCGCGGCACCGCCATCGCCGACGAGGAAGGCAAGACCCGTCTGGCCGGCCAGGTCGCGTGAGCATGAAGATGGACACCGTGACCTTGACGCCCGCGCCCACTCCCCCGTCTGGCGAGGCGGCGGCTCCCAAGCCCGCCGAACTCCTGGTCGAGATCGAGAACCTGACCTACAGCTACGAGGGAGAGATCAAGCCGGTGATCAACGGCGTCTCCCTCAAGGTCCGGGAGGGCGAGTTCGTCCTGATCCTGGGGCCGAGCGGCTGCGGCAAGAGCACGTTCCTGAACGTGCTCAACGGCACCATTCCGCATACGCTCAAGGGTGACCTCAAGGGCACGGCGTTCGTCTGCGGCAAATCCGTTCATGAAACCAAGGTGGCGGTCTTCGCCACCGAGGTCGGCATGGTCTTCCAGGACCCCGACGCCCAGATCATCAACACGCGGGTGCGTGACGAGGTCTGCTTCGGCCTGGAGAACCTGTGCCGCCCGGCGCCGGAGATCATGCTCCGGCAGGCGGAGGCGCTGGCCTTCGTCGGCTTGTCCAACGCCGGCGACATGTCGATCTTCGACATGTCCGGCGGGCAGAAGCAGCGCGTCAGCATCGCCGCCGTCTTGGCGGCCCGCCCGCGCCTACTGGTGCTGGACGAGCCGACCGCCAACCTCGACCCGGCCGGCATGGCGGAGGTCTTCGCCGTCTTGCACCGCCTCAACCGCGACCACGGCACCACCGTGATCATGGTCGAGCACCGGGTCGACGAGTTGGCCGACCTGATCAGCCGGGTCGTCATGATGGACCGGGGAACCATCATCTTCGACGGCACGCCGCGCGAGGCCTTCGCTCGCCGGCGCGACGCCCATTCCGAGGAAGCCGAAGCCGTCTCCATCAGCGCCTGGTTCCCCCAGGTCAGCGAGTTCGCGCTGGAATTGGCGGCCGCCGCCGGAACGGACCTCGCACCGGACCAGGTGCCCTTGAACGTCGCCGAGGCCGTGGCCCTGGCCGAACGTCTCATCGCCGCACCCAGCATGGTCCCGACCGGAACGGTGGAACCAGCCCCCGCACCACCCCCTCCCGAGACGCGCAAGCCGCTCCTGTCCATCCGCCACATGTCGTTCGGCTACGACAAGGACACGCCGATCCTCCGCGACATCTCGCTGGAACTGGAATCCCGCAGCATCGTCGCCCTGCTCGGCCAGAACGGCTCGGGCAAGACCACGCTCGCCAAATGCCTGATCGGCATCAATCCGGCTCCGAAGAACTCGATCTACCTCAATGGCAAGGACATCTCCGACCTGGGGCCGAAGGACATCTCGGCGGAGGTCGGCTATGTCTTCCAAAACCCGGACCACCAGTTCGTCACCGATCAGGTCGACGAGGAGGTCGCCTATGGCCTCAAGGTCCGCGGCTACTCCGATGCCGCCATCGCGGAGCGGGTCGACGAGGTGCTGGAGATCGTCGACCTCGCCCGCTACCGCGCCCGCTCGCCGTTCAACCTCAGCCTGGGCGAGCGCCGGCGCCTCAGCGTCGCGACCATGCTGGTCCTGGAGCCACACCTGCTCCTGCTGGACGAGCCGACCATCGGCCAGGATCACGAGCGCGCCCAGCACCTGATGGGGCTGATGGCCAGGCTGCGCGAGCGCTACGGTACAACCATCGTCATGATCACCCACGACATGCGGCTGGTGGCTCAATGGGCCGACCGCGCCGTGGCGCTCAGCGGCGGCAGGATCGCCTTCGACGGCAGTCCCACCGAGTTGTTCGGTCTGCCGGAGATCTTGGAGGGCAGCAGCTTGATGCCGCCGCCGGTGTTCGAGGTCAGCCGCGCGTTGGCCCGGCGTCACCCCGCCAAAGTCCCGGCCGCCACGCTGTCGGTCTCGGGCCTCGTTCAATCGATCCTAGGATGATTTGAGACATGGCGCGCACCACCGCTTTCCAGTTCCGCGCGGGCGACAGCATCTTCCACCGGCTCGACCCGCTGACCAAGTTCGCCTGGGTGCTGACGATCTCGTTCCTGGCGTTCGGCGCCTATATCGCCTGGGTCCAGATCATCATCACCGCCATCGTGCTGATCACCGCGCTGGTCTTCGCCAAGCTGTCGCCGCGCGAGATCCTGCGCGGGACTTGGTTGTTCCTGATCGCCTGCGTCAGCTTCTTCTTCATCCAGACGCTGACCCTGCCGGGATCGACCGAAATCCTCCGCATCCTCGACAAGCCGATCTACATGGAAAGCGCCGACTACGCCCTGGCCTCGGCGCTGCGGATCTACACCATCATCCTCGGCTCGCTGGTCTTCGTCCGCGCCACCGACCCGCGCGAACTCGCCATCGCGCTGGTGACCCAGATGCGGGTGCCGTACCGCATCGCCTACGCCTTCTTCATCGCCCTGCGGATCGTCCCGACCATCGAGGAGGAGATCAAGATCATCCGCTCCGCGCAGGCCGTCCGTGGCGTCGACCGGCAGCGCGGCCTGATGGGCAGGATCCGCGAGACCAAGCGCTACGCCATGCCGCTGCTGGTCGGAGCGCTGCGCAAGGCCTCGACCATGGTGATGTCGATGGAATCGCGGGGATTCGGCGCCTATCCCCAGCGCACCTTCGTCGAGGCTCCCCAGATGGGCGCCGGCGCCCGGGTGCTGTGCGTCGTCATGCTGTGCTGCGTCCTCGGCTGGTACACTGCCCTGGCCTTTGGTTTCGTCCACTCCTTCTACGTCTTCGCGCCCAGCTGAGTTCGGCGGAACTCCATCATGCCGAGATAGTCCATGATCCGCTCCCGCCGCCAAGCGGGATCGGCGTGGACATTGGCGGCGCGGGCCCGCTGGCAGGCGGCGACAGCCTCCGACCTCCCCTCCGGCATGAACGCCGGCCGCATGCCGGCTGGCACTCCCGCCAGCACCGCCTCCGCCACCTCCGGAGGCGGCGCCGGCCCATCCCGCAGCCACGCCTCGGCCTGCCGGAAGCCATCCAGGCACATCAGCTCGATCATGTAGTTGCAGGCCGATTGCAAACCCGGCGCCAACCGCCCCAGACTGGCCGAGATCATGGGAAGCACCGGCGCCAGCGACGGCACCAGATGGTTGGCGTAGATCGACGCCTTCCAATACCGCTCCGCCGTTTGGCGGAAATGGGCGAGGTCGCGAACGGAGACCAACCCCGACCCCTCCATCGGCAGGATCTCCACCTTGGGCTTGGTCACCACCACCGTGTCGTTGGACACGTCGACATACAGGCCGCCCAGCTGCAGGGCGTTCTGGAAATACTGGTCGCGCAGGACGCCCCAGACCCGCCGAAACGCCCCTCCCTCCGCCATCAGCCGCCGGATCGCGCGCTCCACCTCGCAGCCGGGGTTTTCCAGCCGCTTCGTCAGGCGCTTGTGCAGGTCGCCCGTGATCTCCTCGCAGCGGCCATAGGGATACGGGCTGCCGGCCACGGCGGGCGGAAGTGAGACCAATTCCACGTCCGTCTCCCGGCGCAACTCCAGGAAATACGCCTCCAGCGCCGGTCCCAGCGCGATCAGGTGCTTTTCGGTCAGCGCCAGCTGCGCGTCATCCACGGGAACGATCTGTTGGAACAGCAAGGGCGTCGGCATCGGTCGCTAACCCATCAAGGCCTGGCCCGCTGGCCACGTGCCCAAGCATTCGCCAGCGAAATCCGCGCGCTGTCAACGCCCAACCACACCCATGTCGGAAACCGGTTCGCATCCCTGGCTTGTTCTTTTTACCTGCAACCGAAGCTTACAAAACGACATTAGTTAACGACGCTGGAAACAACCGGCGCCCACGATGATAAAGATCACGAGGAAACGCATCATGCGGGATATCAGCAGGCGCTCGGTCTTGTTCGGTGCCGCGGCCCTGACGGCGGGCTGCGCCGCCCGAGGCCCAGCCGGCCTCATGTCTCCCGGCGCCACCGCCAGCAACGCCGCGGCCACCAACACCGCCGCGATCGATCAAGTCCTGCGTCAGGCGGTCGGCCCCAACAAGGTCGCCGGTCTTGTGGCCCTGGCGGCGACCGACCAGGGCACCTTCTACGAGGCGGCCTATGGCAAGCGCGAGGTGGGCGGCCAAGCCGACATGACGATGGATTCGGTCTTCTGGATCGCTTCCATGACCAAGCCGATCACCAGCACCGCCGCGATGCGGATGGTGGAGCAGGGCAGGTTGTCGCTCGATGCCCCGATCGGCGACATCCTGCCCGAGCTGAGATCCCCCCGCGTCCTCACCGGCTTCGACAAGGCCGGCAAACCCCGGTACCGCCCGGCCAAGCGCCCGATCACCCTGCGCCACCTGCTGACCCACACCGCGGGTTTCGTCTATTCCATCTGGAACGCCGACCTCGCCCGCTATTATGAGGCGACCGGCCATCCGGCCACCGACACCGGCCTGAAAGAATCCCTCAACATACCGCTGCTGTTCGATCCGGGCGAACGCTGGGAATACGGCATCAACATCGACTGGGCGGGGCAGGCGGTCGAGCGGGTCAGCGGCCAAAAACTGGGCGACTACTTCCAGCAACACATCTTCCAACCGCTGGGCATGACCAGCACCAGCTTCAAGCTGACCCCGAGCCAACGTGGCCGACTGGTCAAGGTGCACGCCCGCCAGTCCGACGGTTCGCTGAAGCCGATCGAGTTCGAGATCAAGCAGGACCCCGAGTTCGAGGCGGGCGGCGGCGGTCTCTATTCCACGGCCGGCGACTATCTCAAATTCTGCCAGATGTTCCTGCACAACGGGCAATCCTCCAATGGCCAACAGGTGCTGCGCCCCGAAACCGTGGCCGCCATGGGCAGGAACCAGATGGGCGACCTGAACGTCCGCCTGCTGCCGACCCACGCCCCGAACCTATCGGCCGACGCCGAGTTCTTCCCCGGCATGGTCAAGAAGTGGAGCACGGCCTTCATGCTCAACACCGAGCGCGCGCCCACGGGCCGGAGCCCCAACAGCCTAGCCTGGGCCGGCTTGGCCAACACCTTCTTCTGGATCGACCCCACCCGGAAGGTAACCGGAGTCATCCTGATGCAGATGCTGCCCTTCGTGGAACCCAACGCGATCGACACCTTCACGCGCTTCGAGACGGAGACGTACCGGGCGGTTTAGAGCCTCCAGCCAAACCGGGCGCACTTCCCGCGCCGGGTTTTTTATATGCCCCGACACGACCCCACGGGAACCCACCTTGGCCAGCCCCGTGGAGTTATCTGGGAAATCGGCGCCGCCCTGAAGCCGTATGGCAGCGGCCGCTGGTATTCACCGATGGGAGGCGAACGCTCGCCGTAGGTCCGATAAAGCGAAGCGGCATCCGACAAGCAGGCGCGCGGCCGTCGGAGCCGCTTCGTTTTATCCGACCTCCCAAAGACAACCTGTCATGCTTTTGTGCGACGGTGCCGCCCTGTTGTCTAATCGCTTCCAGGGAGGGCATCCAAGTGGATTGTTGACCAACACCCAAACCGCCTACAATCCGCCTCTAGCAACGATCATCCATCCGATCCAACTCGGGAGAACCTGATGCGGGAAGTCGATACCGTTCTGCGGGAGTACATGGACCGCAAGGCGCATTTCACCTCGATCGACATAGCCAACGAGGTCAAGCGGCGGGGAACCTGGGTCCCGAACCGGGATGTCGCCCTCCATATGCGTGAATACGCCCCCTTGTCGCCGGGCGGCGATTACCTCGCCAGCCTGACGACGTGCTTCCTCAAGGACGGCAGGTCGGTGGAGGCTTATGTCTTCCATCCTGTCGGCACCTCCGCGACGGACTACCGGGAAATCCTTGAGCCAGCGATGTCGCCGCAGGAATTCGCCGCCCTCCATCCGTCGGCCCCAATGCCAAGCCAGCCGATGGGCGGTGTGCCGAAGCCGCCTTTGGTGAACTGACGGCGAAAGCCTCGGTCATCCGGCAAGACCTGCCCCAGGCCGCCATTTCACGAACATGGTCCGTCTTCGAGCCCGCAACTCCATCGTGATGAGCCGGTCGCCCGCGCGACTTCCGCCATCCCGTCGATCATCAGATCCTTCCCGCTTGGTTCAGGCCACCCACGAATGGATCGCTAACTGCTCCAGAAGCGCGAAGCGGAGGAGGTGCCGGGCCACGACGTCCTGAAGTTGCGCCATCTCCGCGCTGTCTCGAGCGGTCAGCGCCACGAAGAGCCGGTCTCAAAGCGCGTGTTAAAAGAAAAAGATGACATTAGGGCAGAGGCGGTCGGGAATAGGACGCCCGACCCAACTGGTCTCGCGGCCAAACCGCTTGAGTTGTTGATCCCAGGTGCCATTGTCGGCGCCCTCAAGCTGGTCGCTTGCGGTTTGTCGTTCAAGGCCCCGCACAATCGGGGGGCACAATGGCGATCGCGAGCTGTGATCCGCACAGAAGACCTTTGTCTTGTCGAAAGAGGTAGTATAGGATCTAAATCCCTATCACATCCTATGCAAGGCAAAGGCACCCGCCATGAAGACCCCGGCTTCCTCCCACTCCAGCAACACATCCACTCCCAAACCCACCGCCAACCGTCCCTCGCTGACCTCCCGTCAGGAAGAGTTCTGCGAGGCCATGTCGTTCGGCGTCGGCGGGGCGGAGGCGGCGAGGCGGGCGGGGTACTCGGCCAGTGGCGCCAAGCAGCGCGGTGCCTTCCTGATGCGCCAGCCGGAAATCCGCGTCCGGATCGACGAGATCAGGGCCGAGCGCCGGGCCGCTCATCAAGCCCATCTGGACGAGGCGGACGAGCAGGTTGGCTGGGTGATCGAGGACGCGTTTGAAAGCAAGCGTCCTGCGCTGGCTCTCCGCGCCATCGAGTTCCGCTTGAAGCTGCGCGGCGTCATCCAGGACAAGCGCATCGCCCACCATCACCACGGCGCGCTGTATAGCAAACCCCATCCCGACGCCGATCTGGAGAACCTGCCTGGCGATCCGGACGAGGAGCTGGACCCCCTCCGCTTCCGCCCCGGCTACGCCGCCGCGTCCGTCCCGACACCCACCGCGATGGCCACTGCGGAGGATGACCCCAGCACCGGAATGATGACCTATGATGACCCTTCGGAGGATTTTCCGGCCCAGCCGACACTGACCGGCACCCTGGCACCAACCTCGACCGCCACGCCGAAAATGATACAGGGCGGGATCATCCGCGAGCCCGAGCGACTGATCAGCGAATTCCCACCGACCCCGGCCGCGCAAGCGCACCGGGCGTCGAAGACGCTGGAAACGGTTTAAGCCGGTGAGGAAAATCCTGGCACCGGCTGAAGCGACATTCAGTTTTGGAGAGGTTGGTTGGGGGACTAGGATTCGAACCTAGGCTGGCGGAGTCAGAGTCCGCTGTCCTACCACTAGACGATCCCCCATCAAGCTGGTGCGGCGCGCTTCGTGTTGGCGTCGCTCCGTGCTCGGAGGCCGCCTTATAGCAAAGGGTGGTCGGACGGGAAAGACCTAATCGAACATTTTTTTCGGTGCCGATGGTCGTACGGCACCGCACCGCCGAAAGGCGTCCTTTCATCCTTGGGGAAGGTTAGGCTACGATCACCAGTCCGGATGGCGATGAGGCCAGCGGCCTGGATTTTTGGGGGTATCGTGAACATCGAGCTTGGCATGGATCGGCAGGGGACGGCGGCGGGCATGCGCCCGACTTCGTACATGCGGCCGGTTTTCGCCGCGCTCGATCTTGGCACCAACAACTGCCGCCTGCTGGTGGCCAAGCCCCTGGTTGGCGGCGGCTTCCGCGTGATCGACGCGTTCTCGCGGATCGTCCGGTTGGGCGAGGGTGTCAGCCGGACCCGGCGGCTATCGGACGCCGCGATGGATCGGTCGCTGTCGGCCCTGCGGATCTGCGCCGCCAAGCTGGAGCGGCGTGGGGTCACCGCCGTGCGCGCGGTCGCGACCGAGGCGTGCCGCCGGGCCGAGAACTGCGACGACTTCATCGATCTGGTGGAGCGCGAGACCGGCATCCCGCTCGACATCATCACGACCCACGAGGAGGCGCGGCTGGCGCTGGCGGGATGCGCGCCGCTGCTCGACCCCGCCATCCGCAACGCCCTAGTGTTCGACATCGGCGGCGGCTCGACCGAGCTGATGTGGCTGGAGATCGGCAAGGGCGGGCGGCCGCGCATGATCGACCAGATCTCCGTGCCCCAAGGCGTCGTCGGGCTGACCGAGAGCTATGGCGGCGACCGGGTCTCGGCGGCCACATATGTCCGCATGGTCGACGAGATCACCGAGGCGCTAGCCGCCTTCGAGGCGCGGAACGGCATCCGCCGCGCGGTCGAGAATGGCCAGGTTCAGATGCTCGGCACGTCGGGCACGGTGACGACGCTCGCCGGCATCCATCTCGGGCTCCAGCGCTACGAGCGTTCGGTGGTCGATGGCAGCTATCTTCAGATCGACCACGCGCGGGCGGTCAGCCGCCGCCTGCTGGAATTGGACTTCGCCGGCCGCGCCGCCTACCCGTGCATCGGACGGGAGCGGGCCGATCTGGTGGTGGCGGGCTGCGCCGTGCTGGAGGCGATCTGCGACACCTGGCCGGTCACGCGGCTGCGGATCGCCGACCGCGGCCTGCGGGAGGGCATACTGGTCGATCTGATCGCCGCGAATGGTGTCTGAGAACCGCTGGCCGAAACCCGATGTTTTGAGCGGCATTTTGCCGGATCAAGGCTCATCCGCGATTTTGCCGGGTGAAACCGGCCGGTATTTCCTATATCACACGGCATGACCAGTAAATCCTCCGGACCGAACAAGCCCAGCGGCCGCAACTTCGGTGTTCGCGTCAAGACCGCCAAGAAGCGGTCGCTGTCGTCCACCCTGTGGCTTCAGCGGCAACTCAACGACCCCTATGTGGCCGAGGCGCAGAAGCGCGGCTACCGCAGCCGGGCCGCGTTCAAGCTGCTTCAGCTGGACGACAGGTTCCACCTGCTGGCTCCCGGCAAGCGGGTGGTCGATCTTGGGGCGGCGCCGGGTGGCTGGACCCAGGTCGCGGTCGAGCGGGTCAAGCCGCACGAGAGCAAGGGCAAGATCGTCGGGCTGGACATCCTGGAGATGGAGCCGGTCGAGGGCGCCATCACCTTCCAGTGCGACTTCAACGACGAGGACGCGCCCGACCGCCTGCGCGAGAAGATGGACGGCCCGGCCGACATCGTGCTGAGCGACATGGCCGCCCCCACCACCGGGCACCCTCAAACCGACCACATCCGCATCATGGGGCTGGCCGAACTGGCCTACGACTTCGCGGCGCAGGTGCTGGCTCCGGGCGGCGCCTTCATCGCCAAGGTCTTCCAGGGCGGGACGGAGCGCGAGTTGCTGGACCGGCTGAAGCGCGACTTCGCCTCGGTCAAGCACGCCAAGCCGCCGGCCAGCAGAGCGGACTCGGCGGAAACCTATGTGGTGGCCGTGGGCTTCCGGGGTCGAAATTCGGCGTCGAAAGACGGTTATCAACCTGACCAAGGGGATGACGACGAGGACTGAACGCGGGTTGGATCGGGGAATGGACGGATCGATCTACCTGGATCACATGGCGTCCACGCCGCTCGATCCAGCCGTCCTCGATGAAATGCTGCCCTGGCTGTCGGCGGGCGCCGTCGGCAACCCGCACGCCTCTGGACACCGCGCCGGCTGGCGCGCCGCCGAGGCGATCGAGCGGGCGAGGGCGGAGGTCGCGACGCTGATCAATGCCCGGCCGGGCGAGATCGTCTTCACCTCCGGTGCCACCGAGGCCAACGCGCTGGCCCTGCTGGGCGGAACGCCGGACGGCTGGCCGGTCGTCGCCTCCGCGATCGAGCATCCCAGCGTGCTGGCCTGCGTCGCCGAGTTGGAAAGGCGCGGGCATCCCGCCAGTCGGCTTCCGGTGGACGACGCCGGCGGGGTCGATCCCGATTCGCTGGCGCTGACGGGGCCGGCGCTGGTCTCGGTCATGGCCGCCAACAACGAGGTCGGCACGGTCCAGCCGATCGCCGAACTGGCGCGGCGTTGCCGCCAGCGGGGCGGGCTGTTCCACACCGACGCGGTCCAGCGGCTCGCCACCGGAGAGATCGACGTCACGGCGCTCGGCATCGATCTGCTCAGCCTATCCGGTCACAAGCTCCACGGTCCCATGGGCATCGGTGCGCTGTTCGTCCGCCAAGGTGTGGCGCTCCGGCCCTTGCTGTTCGGAGGCGGCCAGCAGGGCGGCAAGCGTCCGGGCACGCTGCCCACGGCGCTCTGCGTCGGGTTGGGTGCCGCCTGCCGGATCGCCCGGGAGCGCCGCCAAACCGACGCCGCCCGCCTGACCCTGCTGCGGGAGCGCTTGGTCGCCGCCTTGGCCGCCGGCATCCCGACCCTGCGTCGAAACAGCCCAGCCGAAGGCGGGCTGCCCGGTTGCCTCCACCTGACCATCCCTGGTATGGATGCCGCCGACAGCCTGCTCGATCTCCCCGACTTGGCTCTCTCGACCGGCTCCGCCTGCGCCAGCGGCGACACCGGCCCATCCCACGTCCTCCTCGCCATGGGCCGCACCCCCGCCGAAGCCCACGCCAGCATCCGCATCGGCCTGGGCCGCTTCACCACCGAAGCCGAGGTGGACCACGCGGCGGCACGGCTGGTCGAGGTGTTCACCGCCTCGGATCATAGTCCAGCACGGCGCTGAGCACCGCCCGCGTCTCGGCGACAACGAAGTCGGCGAAGACGCGGGCCTTGGCGGGCAGCAGGGTGCGGTGGGGATAGAGCACCGCCAGCACGGCGGGTTCCGGGGGAAAGTCGGGCAGGACGACGCGGAGCGCGCCGCTCCGCAGGTGTTCGGCGATTTCCCAGACCGGCTTCATGGCGATGCCTTGGCCGGTCAGCAGCCAGTCGGTCAGCACGTCGCCATAATCGGCGTCGAAGCTGCCCGTCACCGCGACCTTGGTCGGTCCGTCGGGCGTGTCGAGGGTCCACTGGTATTGCTGGGAGCCTGGAAAGCGTAGCAGCAGGCAGTTGTGGCCGGCAAGGTCCTCCGGCCGCTCCGGCACGCCGACGGCATCCAGATAGGCCGGGGCGGCGCACAGCACGCGCGGGCAGTCGGCGATCTTGCGGACCACGAAGGTGCTGTCGCGCAGCACCGCCATGCGGATCGCCACATCGACCGCCTCATGCAGCAGGTCGATCAGGTGGTCGGACAGACGGAGGCGGACGTCAACCAGCGGGTGCGCCTCGCGGAACTTGGGGATCATCGGCCCCAGCACGCGTCGGCCGAACCCCAGTGGGGCCGTCACCCGCAGGCTGCCGGAGGGGACGCCGGTGGCCGACGCCAGGTTGGTTTGCGCGCGCTCGACCGCGTCCAACACCTCCAGGCAATCGCGATAGAAGATATGGCCGTGCTCGGTAGGCTGGAGCTGGCGGGTCGTCCGGTTGAGCAGGCGCACGCCCAGATGCTGCTCCAACTGCTGGATGCGGTGGCTGACGACGGCTGGTGACATGCGCAGGCTACGCCCGGCCGCCGACAGGTTCCCCATGTCGACGACGCGGACGAACGTGCGCATGTTTTCGAGCAACGACAAATCCACTACCCTTTCAAAAATCTAGCATGTCACTTTTTGGGATTGTTTGAAGGTCCTGCGGCACGCTCCCGCTTCCCGGCTTGCCGGAACACGTTTACCAATCATACCGCACCGCATCCAACAAGGGTGGGGGCGGGGAACAGTGGAGAGGTCGAGATGGACGCCATCGTTTGGGAATGGGTCAACTTCATGCTGCGGTGGCTCCATGTCATCACGGCGATCGCCTGGATCGGCTCATCCTTCTACTTCGTGCATCTCGACGCCAGCCTCCGCCGCGTGGACGGCCTTCCGAAGGGAACCAGCGGCGAGGCGTGGCAGATCCATGGCGGTGGCTTCTACCACATGGTCAAGTATAACGTGGCCCCAGCCAACTTGCCCGAGGAACTGACCTGGTTCAAATGGGAGGCATACGCCACTTGGATCAGCGGCTTCTTCCTGCTGGTCGTCCTGTACTATCGCGGCGCCGAACTCTTCCTGATCGACCAGACCGTGATGGAGCTGGAGCAATGGCAAGCCATCGCCATCAGCGCCGTCACCCTGGTGCTGGGCTGGGTCGTCTATGATCGGCTGTGCAAATCGCCGGTCGGGCGCAACGACACCTCCCTGATCGTGACCGGCTTCGTCCTGCTGGTGCTGGCGGCCTGGGGCTTCTCGGTCGTGTTCAGCGGGCGTGGCGCCATGCTCCAGGTCGGTGCCCTGATCGGCACCATGATGGCGGCCAACGTCGCCCACACCATCATCCCCAACCAGAAGAAGGTCGTGGCCGACCTGCTGGCCGGCCGCACGCCGGACCCCGCCCTTGGCAAGGAAGCCAAGCAGCGCTCGATGCACAACAACTACCTGACACTGCCCGTCCTGTTCCTGATGGTCAGCAACCACTATCCGCTGGCCTTCGGCACCGGCCACGTCCCGGCCATCGTGGCCATCGTGCTGGTCGTCGGCGCCACCATCCGGCATTTCTTCAATAGCCGCCACGCCGGCAAGCCGACGCCGTGGTGGACCTGGGGCGTCGCGGTCGTCGGTGTCGCCGGCATCGTCTGGCTCAGCGCGCGGGGACCAAACGACGACGCCGTGACCACCGCCGCCAACGCCGCGCAGCCGGTCGACTTCGCCCAGGTCGAGGAGGTCATCCTGAGCCGCTGTGGGATGTGCCACGCCGAGGTCCCCGCTTGGCCAGGCTTGCCGACGGCGCCCAAGGGCGTGCGCCTTGAAACCCCCGAGGACATCCGGCGCCACGCGCCCGAGATCCGCCTGCAGGCCGTCCTGTCCACCGCGATGCCGCCGGGCAACATCTCGATGATCACGCCGGAGGAGCGCGGATTGCTGGGCGCCTGGAGCGCTGGAAAGGTCAACTGACATGACGGAAACGAAGGCGATCCAGGCGATCAAAGCGATCAGGGGGCGGTTATTGAGCTTCGTCGCCGAACCGGCGGGGCCGGGCGACACTTCCAGCTACCGCCTGATCGAGGACGGCTTGGTCGTGGTGCGCGATGGCCGCATCACCGAGGTGGGCGAGGCGGCGGACCTGCTCCGGGGCTTGCCGGAGGGCACTCCGGTGGACCACCACCCGAACGGCCTGATCACGCCCGGCCTGATCGACACCCACATCCACTTCCCGCAGACCCAGGTGATCGCGTCCTACGGCGCGCAGCTGCTGGAATGGTTGAACAAATACACCTTCGTCGAGGAGCAGCGCTTCGCCGACGCCGGCCACGCCGAGCGCAACGCGACGTTCTTCCTGGACGAGTTGCTGCGGAACGGCACGACCACAGCGGTGGTCTACGCCACGGTCCATCCCGGCTCGGTCGACGCCTTCTTCGCCGAGTCCGAGCGGCGCGGCACCGCCATGATCGCCGGCAAGGTCATGATGGACCGCAACGCGCCACCGGGCCTACGCGACACGCCGCGATCCGGCCACGACGAGAGCCTGGACCTGATCGGGCGATGGCATGGCAAGGGCCGGCAGCGCTACGCCGTGACGCCGCGCTTCGCCATCACCTCGACCGAGGAGCAGTTGGAGGCGGCGGGCGCCTTGGTCCGCGAGGTCGAAGGCGTCTACATGCAGACGCACCTTTCCGAGAACCTGCGGGAGATCGAGACCGTGCGCGGCCTGTTCCCGGATGCTCGGCACTACACCGACGTCTACGACCGCTACGGCCTGCTGGGCGAGCGGTCGCTGTTCGGCCACTGCATCCACCTGGAGGAGGACGAGGTTCGGCGCCTGTCGGAGAGCCGGTCGGTCGCGGTATTCTGCCCGACCTCCAACCTGTTCATCGGCAGCGGGCTGTTCGACCTGGATCGGCTGTCACGCGGTGCAGCACCCGTCCGCGTGTCGCTGGCGACCGATGTCGGGGGCGGCACCAGCTATTCCATGCTGCGCACCGCCGCCGAGGGCTACAAGGTGCTTCAACTGGGCGGACAGAACCTGCCCGCGCTGGCCGCGTTCCACATGATGACGCGCGGCAACGCGCTGAGCCTTGGGATGGGTGACGAGATCGGCGTGATCGAGCCGGGCCGCTTCGCCGATCTGGTGGTGCTGGACTCGCGGGCGACGCCCGCCATGGCGCACCGGATGGAGACCATCGACGGCGATCTGGACGAGGAGCTGTTCGTCCTGATGACGTTGGGCGACGACCGGGCCGTCGCCGCCACCTACGTCCAGGGGCGGCTAGCCTGGGAGCGGGGCTGAGTCCTGGGACGACAGGCGTTCGATGTCCTCGCGGGCGCTGGCGATCAGCTTCTGGTGTCGGTGATCGCGCGCCTCGACCGTCCCGGCGAACAGGGTGAGGAGGTGGAGCATCTTCTTGGCCGCCTCGTCCCAGGTGGCGGCCGGGCTGGCTGACAGCGCGTCCGTCATCTCCTCCAGGTGCTGGCTGACCTGGGCCTGATCGGCCTCGACGGCGGCGGTGTGCCGACGGTCCTCGGTGGCTTTCAGAGCGGCCATGCCCCTGTGGGAGTCGAGTTCGATCGGACCTTCGGTCATGTGCTTCCTTTCAAGGATTCCCGCGCCGCCTCGTCGCGTTGCCGGGCTTCCTCCAGGTCGATCGGATCGACCACGGCGATTTGGATCAGGCTGGGCTGGCCGGGAGGCGGGCGGAGGAACAGCAGCGTCTCGGTGCGCCGGTAAGCCGGGAAGGAGAGCCCCTCGATCAGTTCCTCGTGGGTCTCGATCTTGTAGGTTCCCGCAGGCAGCGGCTCTTCCATACCCTTCAACTGGAACGGCTGGCTGAACTCGATCGTGGTGTTCAAGACGCGCTGGGTCATCGGGGGCTTTCATGCGGTCCCGTGGAGGAACCACGAACCCTATGGGTCCCTCGCATATGGGGGTTCGGAAAGCCAATACATCCGTTGGGGTCAAAGAAGTTCGGCGTTCCTCGATCCGCCGCCCTCGTGGCCGCCGCTCAGGCCACGTCGAACAGGCCGGCCTGCGGCGGTGCCGGGTCGTCGCCAGTGTTCGCCGCGGCGTTGGGATCGCCGGGAGCGGTCTCCCATCCCAGGCCGGGCAGGGCGATGATGCGGAAACCGCCGCCGTCGTTGCGGGTCACCACGAAGCCGCGCTGGTCCATGTAGGTCAGCAGCCGGCGGGCACGGCCGGGCGATCGGCTGCCGACCGCGCGGGCCAGTTCGGCGTCGGACGGGCAGGGCGCCCGCTCGATCGCGGCGCGGGCGATCAGCAGGAAGACGCCCTGGATGTCTTCCGGCAGTTCGGCCGCGATGGCGCTCGCCTGATCCCATTCCGGACCGTCGGCGGTCTGCTCGCCGACACCGGCCCTGGCGGCCGACAGGCGCCGCTTGAAGGCGACGAGGTCCAGCGGGGCTCCCGGCACCTTGTGGATCCTGCAGCGCACCAGGAAGTCCTGGTACAACACCGCGACCGAGCGGAACGCCGCCTCGGGATCGGTCAGGATCTTCCGCAGGATGTCGTCCAGCAGCGGTTCGCGGTCGATCGCCGGCCCCTGCTCCTCCGCCTCCTCGGGCGGCGGGGTCAGGACGGGCCGCGACTGGGCCAGCTGGAACAGGATGTCCATGTTGGGCGGAGCCGCGGGCACCGGCCGGCGCATCGGCGCCCTGACCGGCAGGTCGGGTTCGCCGGGCTGCAGGATCAACTCGCGGGCGTCGAGCGGCGCCGTGGTCGGCAGGGGGGTGAGCTTGGGGCTGCCCGTCCTTCCCGTGGTCTCGACCGAGCCGATCCGCAACGCCAGCGGACGTCGGGACAGCGCCGGGCCGAGCGCCACGAAATGGCCGCGCTCCAGGTCGCGGAACATCTCGGCCTGCCGCCGCTCCATGCCCAGCAGGTCGGCGGCCCGCGCCATGTCGATGTCCAGGAAGGTGCGGCCCATCAGGAAGTTGGACGCCTCGGCGGCGACGTTCTTGGCGAGCTTGGCCAGCCGCTGGGTCGCGATCACGCCGGCCAACCCGCGCTTGCGGCCGCGGCACATCAGGTTGGTCATGGCGCCGAGCGACACCTTTCGGGCGTCGTCCGACACCTCGCCGGCGGCGGCGGGCGCGAACAGCTGGGCCTCGTCCACCACGACCAGCATGGGATACCAGAAGTCGCGGTCGGCGTCGAACAGGCCGCCCAGGAACGCCGCGGCGTGGCGCATCTGCTGTTCGACGTCGAGCCCTTCCAGGTTGACCACGACCGAGACGCGATGCTCGCGCACCCGGGCCGCGATCCGTTGCAGGGCGCCTTCGGAATGGGCGGAGGCATCGACCACCACATGGCCGAAACGGTCGGCCAGGGTCACGAAGTCGCCTTCCGGATCGAGGATCGCTTGCTGGACCCAGGTGGCGCTCTGCTCGACCAGACGGCGCAGGAGGTGCGACTTGCCGGAACCCGAATTGCCCTGGACCAGCAGCCGGGTCGCCAGCAGTTCCTCGAGATTCAGCGTCGCCGGAGTGCCTCCTTGCGTCGAACCCATGTCGATGCTGACATTCATCAACCCTTGACCTCTCCACCGCGTCGCTTGATCGGATCACACCGCCGTACCGTGGCGGCGCAACCGGCGCCGCCGCCCCTCCTATAGCCTAGTTTGGCCGTCACCGCAAAACGGCGCGCCGCTCCGGCTTTCCTGACAGGGTTGAAGTAGCTTAGAAATCATAGCTAAAGCATAACTGCATATGCAGTCCTTGGTGCGGCATTTTCATGCGCCATGAAGATCGGAATGCTCTTGGGAAGGGGACATCGTATAATAATGGACTATTGTTCCCTGGGGCCGATTATGCCGAGCAACCAAAACATCGACGCTGATCTGGTTGCCGAGTTGTTGCCTTTCTTCATCGACGATGTGATCGAAAGGCTCGGAAACGTCGAGGAAATGGTTCTTCGGTTCTCGAATGATCCAGGTACCAAGCCGGACTCATTCGAGCTGTTGCGAAACGTCCACAGCATCAAGGGGTCCGCCGCCAGTTTTGGCTTTCCCACCATCGCGATGATCTCCCATCACCTCGAAGACTACATCATCGCGACTGGCAACTTCCGCGAGACGGCGGTCGATGGGATCATCGAGCATCTCAGGGCGATCGGCTCGATCGTCGACACGCGTCGCGATCCGGGCAGCGAGGAAGGGCGCCGGGTGCTGCAATCGCTGCCCGATTTCCATCCCTCGCCCGCCCAGCGCCGCAGTGCGAGCCAGCGGACAGTGCTGTTCATCGGACCGCGCAACATACAACTGCGCCTGATGGAGCCGGAGATCCGCGCCACGGGTTTTCGACTGGTGGCGTTGTCCAACTCGTTCCAAGGCATCGAGAGCGCGATCCGGACCCGTCCCGACCTGATCCTGATCAGCAACATCATCGATATCCTGGACGGTGTCGATGTCGCCCATATGATCCGGGTGTGCGAGGTCACACAGGCGATTCCCCTGATCGTGGTGGCGTCCAAACTGGACGCCGAACCGGTCAGCGCGCGGTTGGGCCACCAGGGCGACCGCATGCTGGTGGTCCGCAAGGGCGAGGACTTCGCCGCCGATTTCGCCAAGGCGATCGTGGCGCTCGAGGTCGTCTGACCCGTCGAACCCCAGTCGACCTCCTGACGGCAGCGGGCACCCCAAAAAATCCTCTAGTTGGCGAGACTACCCAGGCAGCGGCCGAGATTGCGCAGGTCGGACATGAAGCCTTGGGCGAAGCCGGACAACGACGCGTCGGGCGCCGCCCTGCCACCAGCGCCTTCGGCACAGACCTCCCGGGCCGACGGCGCCGGAGCCGGCGCGGGTCGCTCGGCGACCTGACGGGGCGCCGCGGGCGGT